>NZ_DASTMA010000001.1:0-96222 GCF_035714405.1 Sphingomonas sp.
TGAGTAGCCATCGAGTAGCTGCGCAGCAGCGTGTCGAGAGGGCGTATCGAAGGACAGGTGGCTCGCGTACCAACGGTGCTTCGATACGAGTCCTCGATACGCCGCTTGCGCGGCTACTCGGTCTCTACTCAGCACGAACGGATAAAGGTGACGTCATCACGCTCTAGGTCCGTCACACCGGACTGGTCCGGGATGACGAAGGCGCCGGTACGCCCCCCCAACCTCAATCCAGATTCGGCCGCAACCAGCGTTCCGCCTGCTTCGCATCCACCCCGCGCCGGGTGGCATAGTCCGCCACCTGATCCGCCCCGATCCGCGCCACCCCGAAATACTCCGCCTGCGCATGGCCGAAGTAGAAACCGCTCACCGCCGCGGTCGGCAGCATCGCGAAACTCTCGGTCAGTTCCAGCCCCACCGCATCCTCGGCCCCAAGCAGGTCGAACAAGGTGCGTTTCAGCGAATGTTCGGGGCAGGCGGGATAGCCCGGCGCCGGACGTATGCCGCGATATTGCTCGCGGACCAGCGCCTCGTTGGTCAGCTGCTCGTCCGGCGCATAGCCCCACAGGTCGCGGCGGACATGCGCGTGCAGCGCCTCGGCGAACGCCTCCGCAAGCCGGTCGGCCAGCGCCTTCAGCAGGATATCGTTGTAATCGTCGTGCCCCGCCTTGAAACGCGCGATATGCGGGTCGATGCCGTGGATGGCGACCGCGAAGCCGCCGATCCAGTCGCCCGCCGGATCGACGAAATCGGCCAGGCACATATTGGCGCGCCCCTCGCGCTTGGCGATCTGCTGGCGCAGGAAGGGGAGCCTGATCTCGTCTAGCCCCTCCCCGTCAGGAGCGTCGGGTCGGTCATAGCCCCGCGATGACCTGAACAGCGCGGGGCGCTGTTCACCCGATGCTGGGTTGGGGTGGGGCCTGTCCACGAGCGATGAAGCCTGTGAAGAGGCCCCACCCCCGACCCCTCCCCTGAAGGGGAGGGGCTTTAGAACCACATCGTCGCCGTCACGCCGGCACGGCCAAAGCCCCGCCACTCCCCGTGCGGTCAGCCATTTCTCCGCGACGATCGTGTCCAGCATCGCCTGCGCATCCGCATACAACCCGGTAGCGCTCTCGCCGACGACCGCGTCGTTCAGGATCGCCGGGAAATTACCCGCCAGTTCCCACGCGCGGAAGAACGGCGTCCAGTCGATATATTGGCGCAGGTCGGCCAGATCCCAATCGTCAAACACGTGCACGCCGGGCTTGGCGACCGGCGTCGCCTTCAACGCCATGTCCGCCACGAACCCGCGTTCGCGCGCGGTGGCCAGCGGCAGCAGGTCGTTCTGCCCCCGCCCCTCTCGCGCCACCCGCACCGCCTCGTAATCCGCGGCGATCCCCGCGACATAGGCGTCGCGCCCGGTGTCGCTGACCAGCGTCGTCGCTACGCCAACCGCGCGCGACGCATCGAGCACATGGACCACCGGCCCCTTATAGGCAGGCGCGATCCGCAGCGCGGTGTGGACCTTGGAGGTCGTGGCGCCGCCGATCAGCAGCGGCATCGTCATCCCCGCCCGCTGCATCTCCTCGCCCACCGTCACCATTTCGTCCAGCGAGGGCGTGATGAGGCCGCTCAGCCCGATCATGTCGGCATCACTCTCCTGCGCCGCCGCCAGGATCTTCGACCACGGCACCATCACGCCCAGATCGACCACGTCGAAGCCGTTGCACTGGAGCACCACGCCGACGATGTTCTTGCCGATATCGTGGACGTCGCCCTTGACGGTCGCCATCACGATCTTGCCCTTGCCCTTGGCGCCCGGCTCCTTCGACGCTTCGATGAAGGGCAGCAGATGGGCGACGGCCTTCTTCATCACCCGCGCCGACTTCACCACTTGCGGCAGGAACATCTTGCCCGATCCGAACAGGTCGCCGACGACGTTCATGCCGTCCATCAGCGGCCCCTCGATCACCTCGATCGGCCGCCCCCCGGCATCGGCGAACAGCTGGCGGCATTCCTCGGTATCGTCGACGACATGCGCGTCGATGCCCTTGACCAGCGCATATTCGAGCCGCTTGGTGACCGGCAGTCCGCGCCACTCCGCCGCCGCCTTCTCCGCCACCACGTCGGTGCCGCGATAGCGTTCGGCGAGCGCCACCAGCCGATCGCCGGCTTCCGGATCGCGGTTGAGCACCACGTCTTCGCACGCCGTCCTGAGTTCGGGGTCGATCAGGTCATAGACGTCGAGCTGCCCGGCGTTGACGATCGCCATGTCCAGCCCGGCGGGGATCGCATGGTACAAGAACACCGAATGCATCGCCCGGCGCACCGGCTCGTTGCCGCGAAAGCTGAAGCTGAGGTTCGACAGCCCGCCCGAGATATGAACGTGCGGGCAGCGCTGCTTGATCTGCTTGCACGCCTCGATGAAATTGACCGCATAATTGTTATGCTCCTCGATCCCCGTGGCGACCGCGAAGATGTTGGGATCGAAGATGATGTCCTCGGGCGGAAAGCCGATCCCCATCAGCAGGTCATAGGCGCGCGAACAGATCTCGACCTTGCGCGCTTGCGTATCGGCCTGGCCCACTTCGTCGAACGCCATGACGACCACCGCGGCGCCATAAGCCATGCACAGCCGGGCGGAGGCGAGGAACGCCTCCTCGCCCTCCTTCATGCTGATCGAATTGACGATCGGCTTGCCGCTGACGCATTTCAGCCCGGCCTCGATCACGCTCCATTTCGAACTGTCGATCATGATCGGCACGCGCGCGATATCGGGTTCGGCGGCGATCAGCTTGAGGAAGGTCGTCATCGCGTGATGCGCGTCGAGCAGCCCTTCGTCCATGTTGACGTCGACGATCTGCGCGCCATTCTCGACCTGCTGCCGCGCGACCTCGACCGCCCGCGTGTAATCCCCCGCCATCACGAGCTTCTTGAACGCAGCGGAGCCGGTGACGTTGGTGCGTTCGCCGATGTTGACGAAGTTGGTGGAGGAGTTTGTCGTCATTCTTCTTCCTAGTCCTCCCCGAGCCTGCTCGGGGAGGGGGACCGCCCGGCACTTGCCGGGTGGTGGAGGGGCAATCGCGAGGGGGGCCGCCTGCGGCTGCCCCTCCACCACGCCCTGCGGGCGCGGTCCCCCTCCCCGCGCCGCGGGGAGGACTGAAAATCAGGCCGCCATCGTGAACGGCTCCAGCCCGGCCAGCCGGGTCCGCACCGCGGCCACCGGCACCTTGCGCGGCGCGACCCCCTTCACCCGCTCGGCCATCGCCTTGATATGCGCCGGGGTCGATCCGCAGCAGCCGCCGAGCACGTTCACCTGCCCCGCATCCGCCCATTCGCCGACCAGCCCGGCGGTGGTCGCCGGCATCTCGTCATATTCGCCCAGTTCGTTGGGCAGCCCCGCATTGGGATAGACCATGATGAGCGTGTCGCAGATCTCGCTCAACACCTTTACATGCGGGCGCAACTGCTCGGCGCCGAACGAGCAGTTCAGCCCGATCGTCAGCGGCCGGGCATGGCGCACCGCATGCCAGAACGCCTCGACCGTATGCCCCGACAGGTTGCGCCCCGACAGATCGGTCAGCGTCATCGACAGCATGACCGGCACGTCGCGGCCCAGCGCGATCCCCGCCTCGATTGCCGCCATCACCCCGGCCTTGGCGTTCAGCGTGTCGAACACCGTCTCGATCAGGATGAAATCGACCCCGCCGTCCAGCAGCGCGTCGATCTGTTCGCGGTACACGCCCTTCAGATAATCGAAGTCGATCTCGCGATAGCCCGGATCGTTGACGTCGGGGCTGAGCGACAGCGTCTTGTTGGTCGGCCCGATCGCCCCCGCGACGAAGCGCGGGCGCCCATCGCGCGCCTGGAATTCGTCCGCCAGCCGCCGCGCCAGCTTCGCGCTCTCGACATTGATGGCGCGCACCAGATGCTCGGCGCCGTAATCGGCCTGGCTGATGACATTGGCCGAAAAGGTGTTGGTCTCGGCGATATCCGCCCCCGCCTCGAAATAGGCGCGGTGGATCGATTCGATGACCTCCGGCTTGGTCAGCACCAATATGTCGTTATTGCCCTTCTGGTCATGGCTCAGCCCCAGATCGCCGGCATAATCCGCCTCCGCCAGTTTCCAGTTCTGGATCTCCGTCCCGAACGCGCCATCGGTGATGAGTACGCGGGTAGCGGCCTGGGCTTGGAATGATTGGCGTGGACTCATCTCTACTACCTTCGATCCTCCCCGCTCGCGGGGAGGGGGACCGCTCGGCAACGCCGTGGGGTGGCGGGGGTTCTCCGCACAGGGTATCGCCGGTGGAGAACCCCCTCCACCAGCTTCGCTGGTCCCCCTCCCCGCCAGCGGGGAGGATCGAAAATCAAGCCGCCGCCACCTGCGCCACCGGCCTGGCGCGCACGCCGAGCAGATGGCTGATCGCATAGGCCAGTTCGGCCCGGTTGAGCGTGTAGAAATGGAACTGCCGCACGCCGCCTGCATACAGCTTGCGGCACAATTCGGCGGCCAGCGTGGCGGCGATCAGCTGGCGCGCGGCGGGATGATCGTCCAGCCCCTCGAACAGCCGCGCCATCCACGCCGGCACCTGCGTCCCGCACAGCGCGCTCATCCGCACGACGCTGGCGAAATTGGTCACCGGCATGATCCCGGGCACGATCTCCGCGGCGATCCCCGCCGCCGCCACCTTGTCGCGGTAACGGAAGAACGTCTCCGGCTCGTGGAAGAACTGGGTGATCGCCCGGCTGGCGCCCGCGTCCAGCTTGGCCTTCAGATTGTCCAGATCGACGCGGTCGTCGGCCGAATCGGGATGGCATTCGGGATAGGCGGCGACCGACACCTCGAACGGATGCAGCCGCTTCAGCCCCGCGACCAGCGCCGCGGCATTCTCGTAACCGCCCGGATGCGACGTGAACCTGGCGCCCTGCTGCGGCGGATCGCCGCGCAGCGCGACGATGTGGCGCACGCCCGCCGCCCAATATTCCTGCGCGACCTCGTCGATCTCCGCCCTGGTCGCCTCGACGCAGGTCAGATGCGCCGCCGCCGCCAGGCTGGTCTCGCGCTGGATGCGTGCGACCGTGGCGTGCGTCCGCTCGCGCGTCGTCCCCCCCGCGCCATAGGTCACCGAGACGAAGCGCGGTCCCAGCGGCTCCAGCGCGCGCACCGCTTCCCACAGCTGCGTCTCCATCCGCTCGGTCTTGGGCGGGAAGAATTCGAAGCTGATATCCATGTCGCCCGCGACGTCCGCATAGAGCGGTCCGTCGAGCGCGCGCCTGGCCTCTTCCAATTGCGGAACCGATATCGTCATGCCGCTTCTGCCTTGCTTGAAAGCGCGCGCAACCGCGCGCCCGCCTTTCGCCCCAACCACAATTTCACCGTCAACGTGCCGCCCGCCAACGTCTCGATTGCGCCGGGCGCCAGCCCTGCCGCGGCGAACCACGTCGCCATCTGCGCATCGTCGAACCCCAGCCGGGTATGGCCGTCGCGCATCCGCAATTCCTCGCGGTCGTGGCTCGCGAAGTCCGCGATCAGCAACCGTCCTCCCGGCCCCAGCACCCGCGCCGCCTCGGCGATCGCGGCGCCCGGCTGCTGCGCGAAATGCAGCACATGGTGGACGATTGCGACATCCGCCGCCCCGTCGCGCATCGGCAGGGCATAGAGATCGGCCTGCCGCAATTCGGCATTCTGGACGCCCTGCTCGGCGAGTTTTACGCGCGCCAGCCGCAGCATCTCCGAACTGCGGTCGATTCCCAAGGCCGTCTCGGCCGCGCCGGCGAACAATTCCAGCATCCGCCCGGTGCCGGTGCCGATGTCGATCAGCGTGCCGACATGCTCGTCGCCCAGCATCGCCGCCATCGCCGCCTCGACCGCGTCGTCGGCGACGTGCAGCGCACGGATCGCGTCCCATTCGTCGGCATGGTTTTCGAACCAGGCGGCGGCACTCGCCGCCCGATCCGCGCGCACCGCTGCCAGCCGCGCCGCGTCCGCGACCACCCAATGATCCGGCTCGGCCTGCGCCCACGCGTCCAGCGCCGCGGCCACCGGCGCCACCGCCTGCGCCCGGCCCAGCGCCACGAAGACCCAGCTGCCCTCCTTGCGCCGCTCGGCCAGCCCGGCATCGCACAGGATTTTCACATGCCGGCTCACCCGCGGCTGGCTCTGCCCCAGCACCTGCGCCAGTTCGCCGACCGACAATTCCATCGACCGCAACAGCTGCAGGATGCGCAGGCGGGTCGCGTCGGCAAGCGCGCGGAAGATGTCGAGCGGGAGCGTCATCGGGTATCAGATATAAAGATATCTTTATATGCGGTCAATCGCATCTATGGCGCGACATGGATCCCGATGCGGTCAGGATCGTTCGTGCGCATCGGCGCCATCATTCGGGGTCCAAATTTACGATGACGCTTATCCATCAGGGAGCCAATTGCATGAAGATCATCCTCCTGCCCGTCCTCGCCGCTGCCGCCCTCGGCATCGCCGGCTGCTCGCAGAATGCGCAGAACGAGACTGCCGAAGCCGGCAACGCGATCGCCGCCGATACCGCAGCGACCACCGACAACGCCGTGGGCGATGTCGATGCGGCGACTGATCGCTCGCTCGACCGCGCCGGCGCCGCAATGGACAATGCCGGTGCCGATGCCGAAGCGGGCGCCGATCGCGCCGGCCAGTCGATCGCCAACGGAGCCGATCGCGCGGCCGATGCCACCGGCGAAGCGCTGCAGAGCGCCGGCAACGCGATCCGCGACTGACCTGGGAATGAGGAGCGCCGCCATCCTTTTCGCGGGCGCGGCGCTCCTGCTGGCCGCCTGTTCGGCCGAACCCGACCAGCCCGGCGGCGTCACCGCCGACGAGGCGCAGCAGCTGAATCAGGCCGCCGCGATGCTCGATGCGAACAGCATGGACGCGAACGCGTTGACGCAATCCCAACCTGCTGAGGCCCGATAAGCATGACCGGCCGCCGCCTGGGTTCCACCGATCTCCGCGTCGCCCCGCTGGTACTCGGCGGCAACGTCTTCGGCTGGACCGCGGATCGCCAAGCCGGTTTCGCCGTCCTCGACGCCTTCGTCGAGGGCGCGAGCACGGCAGGCGGCGCGATGATCGACACCGCCGACGTTTATTCCGCCTGGGTGCCGGGCCACCGTGGCGGCGAATCGGAGACGATGATCGGCGAATGGCTGCGCACCTCGGGCAAGCGCGACCAGGTACTGATCGCCACCAAGGTCGGCATGCTGCCGGGCGAAGGTGGCGAGAAGCTCGCCCCCGCGCGCATCGCCGCCGCCTGCGAAGCGTCGCTCCAGCGTCTCGGCACGGACCGCATCGACCTATATTTCGCGCACCAGGACGACGATTCGGTGCCGCAGGAAGCCGTATCGGAGGCGTTCGGCAAGCTGGTCGATGCGGGCAAAGTCCGCGTCGTCGGCGCATCGAATTTCTCCGCCGCGCGCCTGAAATCCGCCAACGAAGCCGCTTTGGCGGCCGGCCTGCCGCGCTATCACGTCCTCCAGCCCGAATATAACCTCGTCAGCCGCCACAAGTTCGAAGGCGAGTTGCAGGATTATTGCGTCACCGAAAACATCGGCGTCGTCCCCTATTACGGCCTCGCCTCGGGCTTCCTCACCGGCAAGTATCGCGACGCGCAGGACTTCTCCAAGAGCGTGCGCGGCGGCCGGATGGCGGGCTTGCTCGAAGGTCGCGGCCGGGCGATGCTCGACGCGATGGACGGCGTCGCGGCGGAAACCGGCGCGACGCTGGCCCAGATCGCGCTGGCCTGGCTCATCGCGCAACCCGGCGTCACCGCTCCGATCGCCAGCGCCACCAGCGCGGCGCAGGTCGCGGACCTGCTCCGCGCGCTGACCCTGGAACTGACCCGCGACCAGCGCGACCGACTGGACGCCGCCGGCGCGTAAAGGTTGACGCACGCACCGCCCGTCCCACCCCGGTACGTGCCATTTGCGCCACTGGCATCCGCGCCCCAACGCGTGCAACACGACGCGCATGGCCTCCTCCAAGACGATCCTGGCGACCCTGGGCCTGCTCCTCCCCGCCGCAGCAGCGGGGATGGTCGCCATCGCCGCGCACCGCGCGCCCCTCGCCCCGCCCTCACCCAAAGCCCTTCGCATCAAGGCAGTACCGCGCCTCGCCCCGCCGCCGCGAACGGCCCAGGCCCCCGCCCCGACTACTCCCCCGGCCGCGTCCCCCTCCCCCTACGTTGTCCGCCGCATCCTCGACGTTCCCGGCGTGATGAAGATCGGCGACACCTATTGGGACGAGGCCGGCGTGCCTCCCGGCGCCATCGTCATCACCGTCGATCTGGATGCCCAGGTGCTCTCGATCTTCCGCGGCGGCTATGAGATCGGCACCGCCGCGATCCTCTATGGCGGCGATGACAAACCCACCCCGCTCGGCATCTTTCCGGTGACGCAGAAGGATGCGGACCACGTCTCCAATCTCTACGACGCGCCGATGCCCTATATGATGCGCCTCACCAACGACGGCATCTCGATCCACGGCAGCGAGATGGAGGCCGGGCTGATGACCCACGGCTGCGTCGGCGTTCCCGTCGATTTCGCGCGCCGGCTGTTCCGCGCCACCCGGCTCGGCGACAAGGTCATCGTCACCAACGGCGAACGCCTCGCCATCGGCAGACCGATCACCGCCGCCTGAACGCCTGTCCTACACGCCGCGGATCTGCTTTGAACCGCGCTCATGGACGCCGCTCCCCGCCCGATCCCGCACGCCCGCCGCGGCTCCCGCTCGCCTGGCGCGTGCCGGAGGTGTTTTCGCGCGCGACGTAGTGTCCGGATTGTCCGGTTCCGATCGCGCACCCGCCCGATCCCAGTGATTCGCACGCGCGGGCCATTGATCGCCGCCGGGCGTTCGATCAGGAGGATTTCGCCCCAAAGGACGGCGCCCAAAAGGACAGGGCAAGAGGAGACGTACATGCCTTCAGGATTGGTCGCGCTGCTCGATGACGTGGCGGGCATCGCAAAGCTCGCCGCCGCCTCGCTCGACGACATCGGCGCCGCCGCGGGCAAGGCCGGCAGCAAGGCGGTGGGCGTCGTCATCGACGATGCCGCCGTCACGCCGCGCTATGTCACCGGCCTCAGCCCGGCGCGCGAACTGCCGATCATCGCCAAGATCGCGCTCGGCTCGATCCGCAACAAGGTGCTGATCCTGCTTCCCGCAGGGCTGGCGATGAGTGCCTTCGCGCCCTGGCTGCTCACCCCGTTGCTGATGCTCGGCGGCACGTATCTGTGCTTCGAAGGCGCCGAAAAGGTGATCGAGGCGCTGTTCGGCAGCCACCACGCCACGGTCGAGGAAGCCGCCCCCATCGACGCCGTTGCGCTGGAAAAGGAGAAGGTTTCGGGCGCGGTTCGCACCGATTTCATCCTGTCCGCAGAGATCATGGCGATCGCCCTGGCCGATGTCGCGACACAGCCGATCCTCAATCAGGCGATCGTCCTGGCGCTCGTGGCGCTCGGCATCACCGTCGGCGTCTACGGCGTGGTCGCGCTGATCGTGAAGGTCGACGACATCGGCCTGAACCTCGCCGAACGCTCGAACGCGGGCGTGCGCGCGCTCGGGCGCGGCATGGTAAAGGCGATGCCGCCGGTCATGAAGACCCTGACGATCGTCGGCACCGCGGCGATGATCTGGGTCGGCGGCGGCATCCTGCTCCACGGCCTCGAACATTACGGCCTGGCCGCACCCCAGCACGCACTCGAACACGCGGGCGAGGTCGCGGCCCATGCATGGCCCGTGGCGGGCGGGTTCCTCTCATGGCTGGTGATGGCCGCCGGGGCGGGCGTGGTCGGCCTGGTCGCGGGTTCGATCGTGGCAGGCGTTCTCCACCTCATCCCTCGCAAGGGACACTGACGCCGGCGGAAGCGGTGGAGCATGATGACTTGAGGTCGATCACCTTCTCCTCCCTCCCCTTCAGGGGAGGGCTGGGGTGGGGCCTCTCCTCCCGCGATGCGCCTGAGGAAGCGCCCCACCCCCGGCCCAGTGCCGGGTCGGTCAGGCTCCCGGCCTGACCGACCCGCGCGGGGCGCGGTTCACCCGGCACTCCTGAAGGGGAGGGGAGGTTCCACCCGATGTCATCTCGTTCTAGGCAAGGCGAAAAGGGAGAGCGAAGCGTGGCGCATTACGGCGATTACCAGCACGCGATCTACGGCGCCGGGCTGAGCGGGGTGATGCCCAAGCTGCCGGTCGATTTCGCGACGCTGGAGGCACGCGCCGCCGCCGCGATGCCGCCCTCGGTGCTCGGCTACGTCCAGGGCGGCTGCGGCGACGAGTTCACGCAAAGGGAAAATGCCGATGCCTTCCAGCGCTGGGGCATGGTGCCGCGGATGATGGTCGATTGCACCACCCGCGACCTGTCGATCGAACTGCTCGGCACTCGCTATCCCACGCCCCTGTTCATGGCGCCGATCGGGGTCACCGGGCTGGCGACGCAGGACGGCCACGGCGATCTTGCCGCCGCACGCGCCGCGGCAGAGACCGGCGTGCCGCTGATGGCCTCCACCCTGTCGAACGACCCGCTCGAAACGGTGGCGGGGGCGATGGGTGACACCCCCGGCTTCTTCCAGCTCTACACGCCGCGCGACCGCGATCTCGCCGCCAGCATTGTCGCGCGGGCGGAGGCCGCCGGCTACAAGGCGATCGTCGTCACGCTCGACACCTGGGTCACCGGCTGGCGCCCGCGTGACCTGAACGTCGCCAACTTCCCGCAGCTGCGCGGCCATGTGCTGACCAATTATTTCTGCGACCCCGTGTTCGCGCGGATGCTGGCCCGGCCCGTCGCGGAAGACCCCGCCGCCGCGGTCCGGCAATGGGCGGCCACCTTCGGCAAGGTGCTGACGTGGGACGACCTGCCCTGGCTCCGATCGCTGACGACACTGCCGATCGTGCTGAAGGGCATCTGCCACCCCGACGACGCCCGCCGAGCGATCGACGGCGGCGCGGACGCCATCTATTGCTCGAACCACGGCGGGCGTCAGGCGAACGGCGGGATCGCCGCGATCGACATGCTGCCCGGCGTCGTCGCTGCGTCGGGCGTCGTGCCCGTCCTGTTCGACTCCGGGGTGCGTTCGGGAAGCGACGTCGTGAAGGCGCTGGCGCTCGGCGCGCGCGCGGTCGGTGTCGGCCGCCCCTATATCTACGGCTTGGCGCTCGACGGCGCCGCGGGCTGCGCGCACGTCCTGCGCTGCATCCTGGCGGAGGCGGATCTGATGATGGCGGTCAACGGCTACCCCGATCTCGCCGCCGTCCGCACCGCCGGCGCGACCCGGCGGTAGGTGGCGGCAAGAACTTGGTTTACGGAACCTTTACACTTTCGATACATTTAAGTTAATCGGAAATTGGAGGGTCGTCAGGCCCACAGCCGGGAGAGCGAGATGACCAAGGGCGCAAGGTTTATCCGTGGCTTGCTCGTCGCGGCGCCGATCTCGGCTGCATGCTGGGCGACCATCATCATCCCGATCATCGCGGTGAGCTGAACAGCCTGCGATCAGCCGAACCCGAACCAATAGAGTATCGCGATATTGACCGCCAGCAGCGGTAGCGCGGTCGCGATCTGGGCGCGGATCACCCCGTTGCGGTCGCTGAGGTCCAGCAGCACCGCCGGCACGATGTTGAAGTTCGCCGCCATTGGCGTCATCAGCGTCCCGCAGAAGCCGGCCAGCATCCCCAGTGCCGCCACCGCCGCCGGGTCGCCGCCATAACGCCGGATGAGCAGCGGCAGCCCGACCGCCGCGAGCATGACGGGGAACGCCGCAAAGGCATTGCCGATCACCATCGTGAACAGCGCCATCCCCACCGCATAGACCGCTACGGCGCCGATGATGCTGCCCGCCGGGATCGCATGATCGACCAGCCCGCCGACCACCTGCCCCACCCCCGCCAGCGTAAAGATCGCACCCAGGCTGGCGAGCATCTGCGGCAGGATCGCGGCCCATCCGATCGAATCCATCAGCCGCAGGCCCTCGCGCACCGGCGTCGACGGGGCGGGCCGCAGCCAGGCGCAGGTGACCGCCAGTGCGATCAGCGCGCCGGCGACCAGCGACACCAACGTCGCGTTCTTCGGATCGACCAGCGCATTGGGTCCGCGAAACGCCAGCGCACCGATCAGCGCGACCGCGGGCACGATCAGCATCGGCAGGAAGATCGCCCGCCCCCGTGGCCGCTCGTCCGTTCCGGCTCGCCCACCGCGCATCGCGCCGGAAGCGGCGAGCGCCACCAGCGCCAGCACCAGCACGCCGTTGCCCACGTCGGCAATCCGATCTCCGGCCAGAAAGCTGAGCGCCAGCAACGCCCAGAACGCGCCATTGGCGGGTCGGCGATCGTACAAGCTGACCAGCGCATACAAAGCGAACATCACGCCGGCGACGGTGTAGATGAATTGCAGCCCGATCATCGCCGCGACAGTCTCCGGTCGAGCCGCCACAACCGCGCGCCGTGGATCGCGAACGCCGCAACCGCGGTCGGGATCGCCCAGACCGAATAATCGAGCGGCTGGAGGACGATTCCCGCCTGGTCGAGCAAGCCCTTCATCAGCAGGATCGAACCGATCGCCAGAAAGATATCCTCCCCGAAGAACAGCCCGACATTGTCGGTCGCCGCGGCGAGCGCGCGGATGCGCTCGCGCTGCGCATCGTCGAGGCCGCCGGCCTGACGCTCGGCCGCCGCCTCGGCCATCGGCGCCAGCAGCGGCCGGACGGTCTGCGGATGCCCCGCGATCGAGGTCAGGCCCAGCGCGGCGGTCAGCTGGCGGAAAAGCAGATAGCCCGCCAACAGCCGCGCCGCCGTCACCCGCCCGCCACCGGCAATCAGGTCACGCGCCCGGTCGCGCAGGCCGAAGCGTTCGAGCAGGCCGATCAGCGGCAGGACGATCCAGACGATCGTCACATAACGCGTGTCGTTGAACGCCTTGCCGAACGCCGCCAGCACCGCCAGCGGGTCGATGCCCGCCGCAAGTCCGGTCACGGCGGCCGACACCGCGATCACCAGCATCGGATTGAAGCGCAGGAGGAAGCCGAGCACGATCACCCCGATCCCGGCGAGCACCATCATCGGCCGGGAATCGCAGCGTGCACCATCGGGGCCGGTATGCGCGCGGACTCAGTCCTCTGTCACGGGCGCAATCGCTACAAGGTCCGCTTACCGACAACGTTGCCGGTGGGAGAATAGCGGCACACCACATAATCGTCGGTCGCGTTGCTGGCCAAGGCGCAGCCCAAGCGCGTGGACGTGCGCCAGACGATCTGGGTATAATGCGACACGTCCTGCCACCGCCCCGTGCGGCTGAACGCCGGGGTGACGCCGTTGACGAAGTCCCGCTTCTCCGCCGCCCAATGCCCGAACATCTCGGCATAGGCATAGGCGCCACGCGTGCCGGTCCACAGATTCTCGCCCTGCCGCCCGATGTCGTGCGGTTGTTCGGCATGTTCGAAGCGCCCAGTGTGCGCCATCTCCTTGGCATAGACCAGCGCATCGGCGGCCAGCGCATCGTCCCACGCCAGCGGCGCCACCCCTGCGCTCGAGCGTTCACGCGCATGGCCCTCGACCATCGCCGATCGCAACAGGGCCGCGCCGCGATCGGCGGGCGCGGACGAGGTACGGCGTTCGACCACCCGCTCCGGTCCCTCAGCGGCGCAGGCAGACAGCAACAAGGCGGCTACCGGGTGGCGCTTGATCCTCATCCACGCCATATCGGCGGCATCATGCCGTCCGACAACCTGCTGGCGCTCTACGTCCATTGGCCGTTCTGCGTCTCCAAATGCCCCTATTGCGACTTCAACAGCCACGTCCGCGCCGAGGTGGATCAGCAGGCATGGGCAGCCGCCCTGCTCGCCGATCTGGCGCACGAAGCGCGCGAACTGCCCAGCCGTCGGCTGGGTTCGGTGTTCTTCGGCGGCGGCACCCCCTCGCTGATGCCGCCCGCCACGGTCGCCGCGATCCTGAGTGCAGCGGAGCGGCATTGGGGGTTCGATGACGGTATCGAGATCACGCTGGAGGCCAATCCGTCGTCGGTCGAGGCCGCCCGCTTCGCCGATCTTGCGGCGGCGGGGGTGAACCGCGCGTCGCTCGGCCTGCAATCGCTCGCCGATGCGGCGCTGCAATTTCTGGGCCGCGCCCATAGCGTGGCCGAGGGGCTGGCGGCGCTCGACGTCGCGCAGGCGGTGTTCGCGCGCGTCAGCTTCGATCTGATCTATGCGCTGCCGGGCCAGACGCTCGCCGCCTGGAGCCACGAACTGGAGCAGGCGCTGGCGCGCGGCACCGAGCATCTGTCCCTCTATCAACTCACGATCGAACCCGGCACCCGCTTCGCCACCGACGCCGCCGCCGGGCGGCTGACCATCCCCGACGGCGATGCCGCCGCCGATCTGTTCGAGGCGACCCGCGCCACCACCGCCGCCGCCGGACTTCCCGCCTATGAGACGTCCAACCACGCGCGGCCGGGGGCGGAGAGCCGCCACAACCTGGCGTATTGGCGCTACCGCGATTACGCCGGCATCGGTCCGGGCGCGCACGGCCGCCGCGGCGGGCTTGCCACCCAGCGCCGCCGCAAGCCCGAGAACTGGCTTGCCGCGGTCGCACGCAACGGCCACGGCATCGAACTGGAAGAACCGTTGGACCCACACACCCGCGCCACCGAAGCGCTCTTGATGGGCCTGCGGTTGCGCGAAGGCGTCGATCTGACGCGCATCGCCCAGCTGGCCGGCGGAACGGCACCGATCGACGATGCGGCGGTTGTGCGGCTGGAGGGTCAGGGCTTCGTCGCCCGCGAAGCCCAGCGATTACGCGTCACCGAAGCGGGCGCGCTGCTCCTCGACGCGATCCTGCCGCTGGTGGTGAAGGACCGGGTGGCGGCATGACGTCCGTAACTCACCATTCCCTCTCCCGCCGGGCGAGAGAGGGAGGCGCGGAACGCGCCGGAAGGGTGAGGGCGACCCGCGGCTCGTCGGCTATTTAACGAACCCGCTCGGCGCCGGCGACACCACCGTCGTCGCCCCACCCCGGATTTCCTTCACCTCCAGCGCGCGCTCGGCAATGCCGTCGCGGCCGAAGCGGAACGCACCGTCGATCCCCGAAAAGCCACCCGCGTCGCGCAGCTGCGTTTCCGGGAACGGCGAACCCACCCGCCAGTCGCGCGAAATCCGCACCGTCAGCAACACCGCATCATAGCCCAAACTCGACAGCCGGTATGGTGTCGCGCCGAAGCGGGTGCGGTATTTGGTCGCGAACTGGCGGTAGAAGGTGTCCGACACGCTGGCATACCAGGCCCCGGCCAGCGTCGGGCGCGCCGCGATCCCGCTTTCCGAATTCCACAATTCGGTGCCCAGGATGCGGGTGCCGGCGTTGGCGCCCCGTTTCACCTGTCCCGCCGCCTGCGCCGCCGTCGCGCCGCCATCCGCGATCAGCACCGCGCCGTAAGCCCCCTGCCCCGCCAGCCGCGCCGTCGCGGCCGTGACCCCGCCGGGTGTCCGCGCGAACGTCTGCAACGATGCGACCTGCCCGCCGGCATCCTCCACCGCGCGCAGGAAAGCGGTCGATGCCCGCTGCCCGTAAAGCCCGTTGGGCACCAGCCCGGCGAAACTCGTCACCCCGCGGCCGCCTGCATAAGCGACCACACGGTTGATTGACTGCGCAGGTGCATAGCCCATCAGATACGTGCCATTCCCCGCGACGCCGGCATCGTTGGAGAAACTGAGCACGGGCACCCCGGCCGCGCGCGCGATCGGCGCGACCGCACGCACGTCGTCGGCGAGCAGCGGCCCCAGGATCAGCTGGGCGCCGTCCGCGATGGCCCGCCGCGCCGCGGTCGCCGCGCCTGTCGCGGTGTCGTAATTGGTCACCCGCACCGACTGGTTCTGGGTATCGAGCAGCGCGAGCATCGTCGCGTTGGCGATCGACTGGCCCACACCCGCATTGCCGCCCGACAGCGGCACGAGCAGCGCGACCCGGTTGCGCTGGGCATCGCGCGGGATGCCGACCTGCACCTCGGTATCGCTCGGGTTGGGCGCCACGACCTGCGGCGGCGGCGCCTGCACCGGCCCGCGCGGCACGACCGTGGAACAGGCGGCCAGCGCGCCCGCGAGCGCCAGTCCAAAGCACCGCACCATTAACGGACGTGCCCGCCGACCACCGCATCGTCGTTGCGATGCTACCGTCGCCTCTGCCATGAACTCTCCGATGAACGCTCCACTGAACCCCGGCCTCTACATCGTCGCGACCCCGATCGGCAATCTCGGCGATCTCAGTCCGCGTGCCGCCGACATATTGAGCCGGGCGGACGTGATCGCGGTGGAGGACAGCCGGGTGACCGCCGGGCTGCTCCGCCATATCGGCACGAAGCGCCCGATGACGCCGTATCACGACCACAATGCAGAGGGCGTTCGCCCCGGTCTGGTCGCCCGCATGGCGACGCAGGCCGTCGCGCTGGTGTCCGACGCGGGCACGCCGCTGATCTCCGACCCCGGCTACAAACTGGTGCGCGATGCGCGCGCGGCGGGGCACGTCGTCGTGACGATACCCGGCCCGTGCGCGGCGGTGGCGGCGCTGACGCTGGCCGGGCTGCCGACGGATCGCTTTCTCTACGTCGGCTTCCTTCCTCCTAAGGAAAAGGCGCGCGCCGAGGCGATCGCCGAGATCGCCAAGATCCGCGCGACCCTGGTCCTCTACGGATCCGGCCCCCGCCTCGGCGCGTGTCTCGCCGCGCTGGCCGCGGGCCTGGGCGACCGCGAAGCGGCGGTGACGCGCGAGATCACCAAGCGGTTCGAAGAAGCGGTCACCGGCACCCTCGCCACCCTGGCGGCACGCTATGCCGATGCGCCGCCGCGGGGCGAAATCGTCATCGTGGTCGCTCCCCCCGGCGCCCCCGAACCCGCCAGCGCGGCCGATGCGGACATCGCGCTCGCCGAAGCGCTGACCCGCCTCCCCGCCTCCAAGGCCGCCGGCGAAGTCGCCAAGGCCCTCGGCCTCGACCGCAAGACGCTCTACGCGCGAGCGCTGGAGATGAAGGGGTGAGGGACCGCCGAACCGCCGAAGCCGCCGGCCGGCGCGGCGAGCGGCTGGCCGGGTGGTGGTTGCGCCTGAAAGGTTGGACGATCCTCGACCGCCGCGTCCGTACGAAGGCAGGCGAGGTCGATCTCGTCGCCCGGCGCGGCAATCTGATCGCCTTCGTCGAGGTGAAAACCCGCGCCACCGCCGCCGAACTCGACTTCGCGATCGACGAACGTCGTCTGGCCCGCGTCGCCGCGGCGGCGGAAGTGTTGATGGAGCGCTATGCCGGACCGGGCGATGATATCCGCGTCGACGTCATCCTGATCGCGCCGGGCACACGTCCGCAACACGTCGAAAATGCCTGGATTGGGTGAGCCGACGGCCCGCCACGGACGCCTTTGCGAACCCTGTCCTACACCGGGGCACTTGGTTATAGCCCCGCCATGCCGATGCTTGCCCGACGCGTCTTCGACCCTCTCGCGGAGCAGGTATTTGAATACCCTAACCGCACGAATCCGGGGGGACGTAGTGTCCGGTTCCGAATTTTGGACGCCCGCGCGGTGCCCGTAAAATACGCGGGATCGGCCCGCGCCTACCCCCTCCGACTCGAGGAATCGTCATGACCCTGACTGTCGCCGTTCAGATGGACCCGATCACCGGCATCGCGATCGCGGGCGATTCCACCTTTGCCTTGATGTTGTCGGCGCAGGCGCGCGGGCACCGGCTGTTTCACTATACCGCCGAAGACCTGAATTATTCGGATGGCCATGTCTGGGCGGCGGCACATCACGTCACCGTCCAGCGGGTCGAGGGCGACCATTTCCGCAACCGGCCGCCCGTCCGGCTCGATTTGGGCGACGACGCCGACGTGGTATTGATGCGGCAGGATCCGCCGTTCGACCTCGGCTACATCACCGCCACCCACCTGCTGGAACGGATCGCGCACCGGACGCTGGTCGTCAACGATCCCGTCAGCGTCCGCAACGCGCCGGAAAAGGTGTTCGTCCTCGATTACGCGCGCTTCATGCCGCCCACGCTCATTACCCGCAGCCTGGAGGAGGCGCGCGCCTTTTTGGCCGAACACCGGGCCATCGTCGTCAAACCCCTCCACGGCAACGGCGGCAAGGCGATCTTCAAGGTCGAGTCGGACGGCGCGAACTTGTCCGCGCTGATCGAGGTGTTCAACCAGACCTGGCGCGAACCGCACATGATCCAGGCCTTCCTGCCCGACGTGGCGAAGGGCGACAAGCGCATCGTCCTGGTCGACGGCGTCGTCGCTGGCGCGATCAACCGCCTGCCCGGCGAAGGCGAAATCCGCAGCAATCTGGCGGTGGGCGGGTCGGCGGAGAAGACCGAGCTGACCGAGACGGAGCGCGAAATCTGCGCCGCGCTCGGCCCGGAACTGAAGCGGCGCGGGCTGATCTTCGTCGGTATCGACGTGATCGGTGGCAAATGGCTGACCGAGATCAACGTTACCTCGCCCACCGGCATCGTCGCGATCGAGCGATTTGACGGCACCGATGTCGCGGGGCTGATCTGGGACGCGATCGAAGCCCGGATTGGGGCAAGGGCGCCAACCGAGACAACATCCGGGGCGCCGGTGCAGGGCTGAGGCGGTGACCGCGTTCATCGTCAGCCTGATCGTGTGGGGCGGCTATTTCGGCATCTTCCTGCTGATGGCGCTGGAAAACATCGTGCCGCCCGTCCCGTCGGAGGTCATCATGGGCCTGGGCGGCATCGCGGTCGCCCAGGGACACATGGCATTCGTGCCACTGGTCGTCGCGGGGACTCTCGGCACCGTCGCGGGCAATTACTTCTGGTATTGGGTGGGGCGGCGGATCGGCTACGAGCGCCTGCGCCCTTTCGTCGAGCGGCATGGACGCTGGCTGACGATGACGTGGAACGATGTCGAACGACTCCACCGCTTCTTCGTGCGCCGCGGCGGCTGGGTGGTGTTCGTGTTCCGCTTCATGCCCACCTTCCGCACGATCATCTCGCTGCCCGCGGGGATGACCCGGATGCCGCGCTGGAAGTTCCTCGGCTTCACCGCAGCGGGCAGCGCGATCTGGAACACGGTGCTCGCTGCCGCCGGGCTGCTGCTGGGCTCGCGCTTTCGCGAACTTGATCGCTATGTCGGGCCGGTGGCGATCGCCATCACCGTGGCGATCGTGATCGCCTATCTCTACCGCGTGGCGACCTGGCGCCCCGAAGCGCGATAACGGCTGTCCTACACGCGGCGCATGGTGCAGCACCGGCGCAGGAGGATATGTGAGCCTACGAATGCGCGCGGACGGTCACACTTCATGCGTGTAGCATGTGACTTTCCGGAATTTTGGCCGGATTGTTCGGTCAGGCGCGCGGGTGTGCGTTGCGATAGACGTCGAGCAGATGCGCGGCATCGACCTGGGTATAGATCTGCGTCGACCCCAGGCTGGCATGGCCGAGCAACTCCTGGAGCGCGCGCAGATCGGCGCCCCGTCCCAGCAGGTGGGTCGCGAAACTGTGGCGCAGCGCGTGTGGCGTCGTCCGCTCGCCCAGCCCCAGCCGCCGCCGGGCGCCGCGGACCGACCGGCGGATGACCGCGGGCGACAACGGCCCCCCACGCGCGCCGCGAAACAACGGTGTGTCGCGCGCGATCGGCCAGGGGCAGTTCTGCACATAATCCTCGATCGCCGCGCGCACCCGCGCCAGCAGCGGCACGATGCGCGTCTTGTCGCGCTTGCCGGTGACGACGATCGTCTCCCCCAGCGGCAGTGCCGCACCGGTGAGCGCCAGCGCCTCGGAGATGCGCAGGCCCGCACCATAAAGCAGCAGCAGCACCGCCCAGTCGCGCAGCGCGATCCACGGCTCGGCCGCATCCTCCGCCACCTCGCCCGCCAGCGCCAGAACCTCGTCCGGCGCGATCGGCCGCGGCACCCCGCGCTTGACCTTGGGACCGGTCAGCCGCGGCGTCGCCGACGCGCCGTTGGCCCAGCCCAGGAACGCCCGCACCGCCGACAGCTCGCGCGCCGCCGACGCGTTCGTCAGCCCCTCGCCCCGCCGCCACGCCAGATAGGCGCGCAGATCGGCCGACGTCGCCTTGGCCAGCGCGTCGCGCCCCACCGGCGTCCCCCAATGTTCCGCAAGGAAGCTCGTCAGCCGCTCGGCGGTCGCGGCATAGGCGCGCGCCGTATGCGGCGAACGGCGCCGTTCATGCGCAAGATACGCCGCAAAGCGCAGGGGCAACGGGTCCGCCATCGCTACGGACTAGGCTCCTCGCAAGCGAACAGCAAACCGGCCAGCCTGGAATCGCGCGTCATGAATCCGGTTTCCTACTCCGCTGCGACCCCCCATATGCGGCCGTGATGTCGCGTGCCCGTGTCCTCGTCCTCAACGCCGCGCTCGGCCCCCTCGATTACCGCGTGCCACACGGCATGGCGGTCGAACCCGGATCGATCGTCGTCGCGCCGCTCGGCCCGCGCCAGCTGCTCGGCGTGGTCTGGGAAGCCGATCGGATGCCGTCGGATGCCGAAGTCGGCGACAACCGGCTGCGTCCGCTGCTCGCCGTCGCCGATGTGCCGCCAATCGCAGCGCCGCTGCGCCGGCTGGTGGAATGGACCGCCGATTATTACCTCGCCCCGCCGGCGGCTGTCGTCAGGATGGCGCTCGCCTCCACCTCCGCGCTGGAGGGCGCGCGCAAGGTCACCGAATATCGCGCGACGGGGACGATTCCGGATCGCATCACCCATCAGCGTGTGCAGGCGCTGGAGCGGATCGGCGACCGCCAGGGTCTGATCCGCGAACTGGCCACCGCTGCCGACGTGTCCGACGCGGTCATCCGCGGGCTCTGCAAGGCCGGCGCGATCGAGGCCGTGGAGGTCGATGTCGACAGCCCGTTCCCTATCCCCGATCCCGCCCATGGCGCGCCCGATCTGTCGCAGGACCAGCGCGATGCCGCAGAAACACTGATCGCGGCTGTGGCAGCGCGCCGTTTCGAGCCGACCCTGCTCGACGGGGTTACAGGGTCGGGGAAGACCGAGGTGTATTTCGAGGGCATCGCGCAGGCCATCCGCGACGGCCGCCAAACTCTCGTCCTGCTCCCCGAGATCGCGCTGACCGAGCCGTTCCTCAAGCGCTTTCACGATCGCTTCGGCTGCGAGCCGGTGGCCTGGCATTCGGGCCTGCGCTCCACCCAGCGCCGCCGCGCCTGGCGCGCGATCGCGACCGGACAGGCGCTGGTCACGGTCGGTGCCCGATCCGCGCTGTTCCTGCCCTATGCCAATCTCGGGCTGATCGTGGTCGATGAGGCGCACGAGACCAGCTTCAAGCAGGAGGACGGCGTCCATTACCACGCGCGCGACGTCGCGGTGATGCGGGGCAAGTTCGAAGACTGCCCGATCATCCTGGCATCCGCCACCCCCGCGATCGAAACGCGCCAGCAGGTGGAACTTGGCCGCTACGCTGAACTGAAGCTGCCCGGCCGCTACGGTGCGGCGGAAATGCCGACGATCGAGGCGATCGACCTGATCCTCGAACCGCCCGAGCGCGGCCGTTGGCTCAGTCCGCGCCTCGTGAGCGCGATGGAGGCGACGCTGGCGAAGGGCGAACAGTCGCTGCTGTTCCTCAACCGCCGCGGCTATGCCCCGCTGACGCTGTGCCGGACGTGCGGTCACCGCTTCCAATGCCCGAATTGCACCGCGTGGATGGTCGAACACCGGCTGACCCGACGGCTCGCCTGCCACCATTGCGGCCATGTCGAACCGGTGCCGCGCGTCTGCCCAGAATGTCAGGGAGAGGATACGCTGGTCGCCTGCGGTCCGGGCGTGGAGCGGATCGCGGACGAAGTGGCCGCGCTCTTTCCAGCGGCCAAGACCGCGGTCATCACCTCCGACACGATATGGAGCCCGGCAAAGGCGGCGGAATTCGTCGGCCGGATGGAAGCCGGCAACATCGACATCGTCGTCGGCACCCAATTGGTGACCAAGGGCTATCACTTTCCCAATCTGACTTTGGTCGGCGTCGTCGATGCCGATCTGGGGCTGGAGGGCGGCGACCTGCGCGCGGCCGAGCGCACGTTCCAGCAGATCCGCCAGGTTTCCGGGCGTGCCGGGCGCGGCGACAAACCCGGCCGTGTCTTCATCCAGACCCACAGCCCCAAGGCACAGGTGATGCAGGCCCTCGTCACCGGAGATTCGGACGCCTTCTACTTGGCCGAGACCGACGCCAGGCGGGAGGCCGGCGCTCCGCCCTTCGGTCGCTACGCCGCGATCATCGTGTCGTCGGAGGATCAGGCCGCCGCGCACGCGACTGCGGTACAGATCAGCCGCGCCGCGCCCCAGGTCGACGGCATGGCCGTATATGGCCCCGCGCCTGCCCCGCTCGCAATGCTGCGCGGCCGCCACCGCTACCGGCTGCTGGTCCACGCGCGCCGCGCGCTCGACGTGCAGGACGTCATCCGCGACTGGCTGGGTCCGCTCGACTGGCCTGCCAAGGTGCGAGTGACGGTGGATGTGGACCCGTACAACTTCCTGTGATCATCGACCGCGCACACCGACAACGCACCGTTAACCTTGTCTGATTAGGGCACCGTACCGACGTGGATGAAGGTTATCGCCTTCGGTCCCGGCCGATGAGACACAGCCAGCGAGGCACAGGTGAGCCAAACACTATCCGCAAGAGCTTCATTGGCGCGATTGGACCTGTACGGCTGGCTCGGCATCGCGATAGGCGTTGTCATGCCGGTGTTGTCGGCGATGATCTATCCCACCTACATGCACCAGATGTACCCTGCCTGGGCTGAATGGACCCGGCTGATGGAACTTCCATTCGTCGCGTGCGAGATCGTCATCATCCAGGCCGCGGTCAGAGCCGGCTATCGCGATGGCGAGATCCTGGGAAAACTACCCAAAGACATCACCGCGGCGCTCGCCTTGCTTACCATAGGCCTGATCGTCGGCAGCACGTTTTCGTCGAAGAACGTCGCGGCTTCGCTCGCGCTTTCCATCACGACCGTGGTTCATCTCCGGCTCTGCGCAGCAATCTTCTTTCTGGCGCGCCCGGTGCAACCGGAACGATTGTCGGCGTTCTTTCCCTGGCTCGGGGCCGGCCTCGTTGCACTCACGCTCCTGACCATCTGGAAATTCCAGCTGCCACCGCCCGAGTGGACGGTACCTGGCGGCACGATCGAATGGGCATCGGCAATGCCGGGCTTCATCAGCGTACGTCACTTCGGCTCATGGACCGGCGCGATCGCTGCTGGGCTGATGATCGCCATGCTTTACGGCAAGAGGGAGGAGAGCCGACTTGGCGACTTGCTTTACTTGCTCGCGGCCGGACTGACCTTCTGGTCGGGAACGCGCGCAGCGGTGCTGGCGATGGCTGTCGTCGCGCTGATCGCCTGGGCCAGCCTGCGCCGCCTGCCTGACGCGCGTGCCATCGTTCGCGTGGGTAGCCTCAGCGCACTTGCGATGCTCGGCGCGATCATGTTCGATCCTGGTCTAGCGGAATTTACGCTGTTCGGTCGGTCCGACGTGCACGACGCGAGCGCTTTGGCATCCGGTCGGCTGGAACTATGGCACGACACCTTCATGCGCTGGCGCGACGCCCCGGTGTTCGGCTGGGGATCGGGTTCGACCTTCTGGGAGGTGTACACCGGCTGGTCGCATACCCAGCCGCACAATGTCGTGCTGCAATTCCTCATTTCCTGGGGGCTAGTCGGGGCGGCAGGCGGCCTGTGGCTGCTCGGCCGCGCGATCGGCGCGACGCACCGGACGGGCATGAAGGATGATGCACTGCGTCCGCTCACCGGCACGCTCTATGCGCTTCTCATCATGAGCCTGCTGGAAGGCATGCTCTATTATCCACGGTTCATCATGCTCGTCATGATCGGATTCGGCGTCCTGTTCGCCGCCCGCGAGCGCGCTAACGTGCCGCTTGTGCGCCAAAGCCGCGCCACCTGATCTCCGTCAGCCAGCATGCTCCGCGAGGATGGTCAGCCCCTTCGCATCGACCTCGGCAAACCCGCCGCGGATCGCAACGATTTCGGGAGCGGCGTTGGCGGTACGATGGATTTGGAGTTCGCCGTCGCGGATCGTCGCCATAAACGGCGCATGCCCCTCCAGCACGCCGAAATCGCCCTCGGTGCCCGGCACGGTGACCATGTGGACGTCCTCGGACCGCAGCAGCTTTTCGGGGGTGACGAGTTCGAAATGGAGAGGCATCGGATCAGAAACCTTGCGGAATGGTGGCGGACGGGGGCAATGCGGCGACGGTGACGATCATCGCCACCGGCCCGAGATCGTCGGGAGCGATCAGGTTCGCGATGAACGGCTTTCCAGCCGCGTCACGCTTGATGAGGCGCAGGCGGAGCGGGGCGGCCGGCGGGACGACAGCCGGCAGCGCCTTCCAGCCGAGGCGCTCCATCGTGATGGCCTTGATGGCGCGCGGCACGAACTGTCCGTCGGGCGGAGCACGATAGACGATGATGCGGCATGTCTCGCCAGCGCTGCCGCCGACCGCGACGACGAAGGCGCCATCCGGCCCCTCTCCCGACGCCAGGGTAGCGCGTGCCAGCAACGTAGCACCGCCGCGCCCCAATCCACGCAGCGCGGCGTTCGGAACGCCCGGCTTCAGGCCATAGCCCGAGAACACCCGCTCCTCCTCCGGGCCGACCGCCGGAACGGGGACGGCGCGGGAAAGAAAGTCGATACAGAAGCGGGTGGCGACGTCAGGGACGCGGTCCGCCAGCGGCGATGCCGCCACGGTGGCAGGCGCCAGGGCGCCCGCCAGCATGGCGGCGGCCAGGATCACGCCTCCTGCGCCATCTTCTCGGCCTTGGCGACCGCCTCGTCGATGCCGCCGACCATGTAGAAGGCGCCTTCGGGCAGATGGTCGTATTCGCCGTCGACCACTGCCTTGAAGCTGCGGATCGTGTCCTCGATCTGGACGAACTTGCCGGGGATGCCGGTGAAGACCTCGGCGACGTGGAACGGCTGGCTAAGGAAGCGCTGGATCTTGCGTGCGCGCTGCACGGTCAGCTTATCCTCTTCGCTCAGCTCGTCCATCCCGAGGATCGCGATGATGTCCTGCAACGACTTGTAGCGCTGGAGAGTCGCCTGCACCGCGCGGGCGGTGTCGTAATGCTCCTGGCCGACCGTGCGCGGCTCCAGCACGCGGCTGGTCGAATCGAGCGGATCGACCGCGGGATAGATGCCGAGTTCGGAGATCGCGCGGTTCAGCGTCGTCGTTGCGTCCAAGTGGGCGAACGAGGTTGCAGGTGCCGGATCGGTCAGATCGTCCGCGGGGACGTAGATCGCCTGAACCGACGTGATCGAGCCCTTGTTCGTCGAGGTGATCCGCTCCTGGAGCGCACCCATGTCGGTCGACAGCGTCGGCTGATAGCCCACCGCCGAAGGGATGCGGCCGAGCAGTGCCGACACTTCGGCACCGGCCTGGGTGAAGCGGAAGATGTTGTCGACGAAGAACAGCACGTCCTGCCCCTCAACGTCACGGAAGTATTCGGCGATCGTCAGGCCCGACAGCGCGACGCGGGCGCGGGCGCCCGGCGGCTCGTTCATCTGGCCGAACACCAGCGCGACCTTGGAACCTTCCGGCGTCGGATTGCCGTCGGCGTCCTTGGCGATGACGCCCGCGTCGAGGAACTCGTGATAGAGGTCGTTGCCCTCGCGGGTGCGCTCGCCCACGCCCGCGAACACGCTGACGCCGCCGTGGCCCTTGGCGATGTTGTTGATGAGTTCCTGGATCAGCACGGTCTTGCCGACGCCGGCGCCGCCGAATAGGCCGATCTTGCCGCCGCGCGCATAAGGCGCGAGCAGGTCGATGACCTTGATCCCGGTGACCAGGATCGCGCTCTCGGTCGACTGATCGACGAAGGGGGGCGCCGAGGCGTGGATCGGGTGGCGCATGTCGGTGGCGACGGGGCCGCGCTCGTCGATCGGCTCGCCGATGACGTTGAGGATGCGCCCCAGCGTCGCGGGACCGACGGGAACGCTGATCTGCGATCCGGTGTCACGCACGGTCTGGCCGCGGGTCAGTCCCTCGGTCGAATCCATCGCGATCGTGCGCACGGTGTTCTCGCCGAGATGCTGCGCGACTTCCAGCACCAGGCGGTTGCCGTTATTGTCGGTCTCCAGCGCGGAGAGGATCGCGGGCAGATTGTCGGGGAAATACACGTCGACGACCGCGCCGATGACCTGCGAGATCGTGCCGGTGGTGTTGCTCTGGCCCGTCGTCTGGGTCGGGCGGATGTCTTCAGCGGCGGTTGCCATCGTGGTTCTTCCTGCTTCGAATGTCTTAGAGCGCTTCGGCGCCCGAGATGATCTCGACCAGTTCGGTCGTGATCGCGGCTTGGCGCGTGCGGTTGTATTGGATGGACAGGCGGTTGATCATGTCGCCGGCGTTCTTGGTCGCATTCTCCATCGCGTTCATGCGGCTGCCCTGTTCGCTGGCCGCATTCTCCAGCAACGCGCCGAAGACTTGGATGGCGATGTTGCGCGGGAGGAGATCGGCGAGGATCGCTTCCTCGCTCGGCTCGTATTCGGTCACCGCGTCGGTGTAACTTCCCGAAGTTTGCGCTTGGAGCGGTACGGGGATGATCTGGCGGCCGGTCGGTTCCTGGACCAAGGCGCTGACGAACCTCGCATAAAACAGATGCGCGACGTCGAACTCGCCAGCGGCATAGCGGGCGATCAGATCGTCGGCGACGGTGCGCGCATCGTCGAAGGCTAGCTTCTTGATCGCGCCCATTTCATGATCGAAGAGGATCGCCTGCGGGTAGAAGCGCATGAGAACGCGCCCCTTCTTGCCCGCAAGATAAAATTTGACGGTCTTGCCCTGCGCGGTCAGTTCCTCGGCCTTGCGGCGCGCGGCGCGGACGATGTTGGTGTTGAAGGCGCCCGCCAGACCGCGCTCCGATGTCGCCACGACGACCAAATGCACCTGGTCCTTGCCGGTGCCCGCCAGTAGCGGCGACACGCCGGGGCCGCTCGCGATGCGCCCGGCCAGCGCCGCCATCACCCGCTCCAGCCGCTCGGCATAAGGACGGCCGGCAACCGCCGCCTCCTGCGCACGGCGCAGCTTGGCGGCGGCGACCATCTTCATCGCCTTGGTGATCTTCTGCGTCGACTTCACCGAGCCGATGCGGATCTTGAGGGCCTTGAGGCTCGCCATGCTAGTTCGTTACCATTCCCTCTGTTCCGTCATGCCGGACTTGATCCGGCATTTATCCATCCGTCAGCTTTACGCCTGAAGAGAAATGGACCCCGGATCAAGTCCGGGGTGACGGAGTATGTTTGTGCGCGTCTACACCCCTCAGGCGAACGTCTTCGCAAAAGCGTCGAGCGCCGACTTCAGCCCCGACTTCGCCTCATCCCCCAGGTCGCGCGTCTCGCGGATCTTCGTCAGGACGCCGCCGTGGTTAGCGCGCAGATCGGACAGCATCGCCGCTTCGTACCGCGTGACGTCGTTCACCGCGACCGCATCGAGATAACCCGCCGTGCCTGCAAAGATCGAAGCGGTCTGCTCCTCGAAGGGCATCGGCGCGAACTGCTTCTGCTTGAGCAGTTCGGTCAGGCGCGCGCCACGGGCCAGCAGCTTCTGGGTCGAGGCATCCAAGTCCGAGCCGAACTGCGCGAACGCCGCCATCTCGCGATATTGCGCCAGCTCCAGCTTGATGCTGCCCGACACCTTCTTCATCGCCTTGGTCTGCGCGGCCGAGCCGACGCGGCTGACCGACAGCCCGACGTTGATCGCCGGGCGAATGCCCGCGAAGAACAGGTCGGTCTCCAGGAAGATCTGGCCGTCGGTGATCGAGATGACGTTGGTCGGGATGTAGGCCGACACGTCGCCCGCCTGCGTCTCGATGATCGGCAGCGCGGTCAACGAGCCGCCGCCGTTCGCGTCCGACATCTTGGCGGCGCGCTCCAGGAGGCGCGAGTGGAGATAGAACACGTCGCCGGGGTACGCCTCGCGGCCCGGCGGACGGCGCAGCAGCAGCGACATCTGGCGATAGGCGACCGCCTGCTTCGACAGGTCGTCGAACACGATCAGCGCATGCATGCCGTTGTCGCGGAAATACTCGCCCATCGCGGTACCGGTGTACGGCGCCAAGAACTGCAGCGGCGCGGGCTCGGACGCGGTCGCGGCGACGACGATGGAATATTCCATCGCACCGTTCTCTTCGAGCGTCTTGACCAGCTGCGCGACCGTCGAGCGCTTCTGCCCCACCGCGACATAGACGCAGTAGAGCTTCTTCGACTCGTCGGTGCCGGCGTTGACGCCCTTCTGGTTGATGAAGGCGTCGAGCGCGATCGCCGACTTGCCGGTCTGGCGGTCGCCGATGATCAGCTCGCGCTGGCCGCGGCCGACCGGCACCAACGCGTCGATCGCCTTCAGCCCGGTCTGCACCGGCTCGCTGACCGACTGGCGCGGGATGATGCCGGGCGCCTTGACCTCGACGCGGCTGCGCTTCTCGGCGACGATCGGGCCCTTGCCGTCGATCGGGTTGCCGAGGCCGTCGACGACGCGGCCGAGCAAGCCTTTGCCGACCGGCACGTCGACGATGGTGCCGGTACGCTTGACGGTGTCGCCCTCGCGGATCTCGGCGTCCGAGCCGAAGATCACGACGCCGACATTGTCGGCCTCCAGGTTGAGCGCCATTCCCTGCACGCCGTTGGCGAACTCGACCATCTCGCCCGCCTGGACATTGTCGAGGCCATAGATGCGCGCGATGCCGTCGCCGACCGACAGCACGGTGCCGGTCTCCGAGACCTGCGCCTCGGTGCCGAAATTGGCGATCTGGTCCTTGATGACCTTGGAGATTTCCGCGGCGCGGATGTCCATCATTCAGCCTTTCATGGCGCTGGTTAGCGCGTTCAGTCGGGTACGGATCGACGAATCGATCATCTGGGAACCGATGCGGACGACGAGCCCGCCGAGCAGCTCGGGATCGACCGCCAGGTCGACCGACACCTCGCGGCCGAGCCGCTGGCGGAGCTGCTGCTTGAGCTCCACGACCTGATCGTCGGAGAGCGGGTGCGCGCTGGTCACCTCGGCCGTGGTTTCGCCGCGATGGTTGGCGGCCAGCTTGCGGAAGGCGCGGATGATCTGCGGCAGCTGCCCCAGCCGTCGGTTCTCCGCGAGCACGCCGAGAAAGCTCTTGGTGGTCGCATCGACGCCGAGCTCATCCGCGGTGGCGAGCACCGCCTTCGCCGCGGCGCCGCGCTGGATCACCGGGCTGGCGACCAGCGCGCGGAAATCGTCCGACTGATCGAGCGCCGCGCGGACACTGCTCAGGCTCGCCTCGACCTGGTCGATCGTCTTCGCGCCCTGAGCGAGCTCAAAGAGCGCAAGCGCATAGCGTCCGCCAAGGCTGGCCTGGACGCTACCACCTATATTACCGCTGGAAGCCTCCACGCGATGCTTGTCCTCGTCGTCAACGGGTTTCGCTCACGCGGCAATGACGACGCAAAAGCGCCTGCCCCGTGAGTGCGGCGCGGTTAGCAGCGGCGGTGCCGTGATGCAAGCCGCGCGGGGTTCGCAGAGGACGTTAGCCCGAGCTGGAAGCGGCATGGTCCGACGAATCGTCCGCCGTCATCATCCAGCCGTGCGGGCTGCGCACCATCGCGTTTCCGCAACCTCTGCAGACGCTGCGAAACTCCTGGCCGTCGTAGACGGCTTTTTGCCGATCCCGCTTGTGCCTGCCGAGCAAGCAGCGAAATCGCTGTACAATGTTCATTTCGCCGGTCCCCCCGAAGGCCCGTCAGTCATCCACCCGGCGCTGGCAATAACATAAGTGATAAGGTGTCGCACCAACTAAGCGCCTTTGAAGAAGCGCCCGGCCGGCGGGAGAGTTTGACAGCAAGCCGCGGGATGTCTGTCCGCCCGTACCGCGCTACACAGCCCGCATGACCAGCATCGATCCCGAACGGGCCTGGGCCGCTTTCGGCGCCCGCGACCGCGCCGCCGACGGACGCTTCGTCGTCGCGGTGCGGACCACGCGCATCTACTGCAAGCCGAGCTGCGCGGCGCGGCGACCGCGTCGCGAGAACGTCGCCTTCTATCCCGATCCGGCGGCGGCGCGGGCGGCAGGCTTTCGCGCCTGCCTGCGCTGCCGGCCCGACGAGATGGGCCGCGACCGGGTCGCCGTTGCCGAGGCGCTGACCATCCTGGACCGTAACGTCGGCATTGCGCTGGACGCGCTGGCAGGGCGAGTCGGCTATGCCCCGCATCATTTCCACCGCCTGTTCAAGCGCGCCACCGGCGTCACTCCCGCCGCCTATGCGCGCGGACGGCGGGCCGATCATGCCGCCGTCGCCTTACGAGAGGAATCCAGCGTGACTGATGCGATCTATGCAGTCGGCTATTCCGGGCCGAGCCGCTTCTACGCCGCCGCCGCGCCGCGTCTGGGCATGACGCCGAGCGTGTGGGCACAGGGTGGCCGTGGCGTCACCATCCGCTGGACGGTCGCGGCGACCTCGCTGGGGCCGCTGCTGATCGCGGCCACCGACAAGGGCCTTTGTCGCGTTGCGTTCGACGAAGGCGAAGCGGACCTCCGGCGTCGTTTTCCGGCGGCGGTGGTGGAGCCGGGCGCGGCGGCGTTGCAGGCGCTGGCGGAGGATGTCGTCGACGCCGTCGAGTCACCTGAACGCGATCACCAACTGCCGCTCGACCAGCGCGGCACCGCCTTTCAGGAGGCCATATGGCAGGCGTTGCGCGCGATCCCGGCGGGCGAGACGCGGACCTATAGCGAGTTGGCCGCCGCCGCCGGCAACCCACGCGCGGTGCGGGCGGCGGGCAGCGCGTGTGGCGCCAACACGCTAGCGGTGCTGATCCCCTGCCACCGCGCCAAACGGACCGACGGGTCGCTCGGCGGCTATGCCTATGGCCTGGAGCGCAAGCGCGCGTTGCTCGATCGCGAGGGCGGAGCATAGCGGGTGGCCACGCATAGTTAGTTAAATCTAAACCTCCGCCCCGTACGCCCCATCTCGTTATCGAGGGTGTGCCTTCTATGAGTGCGTTTGGGCGTCGTAACGGAATGGGGGGAACGGGGGCGCCGCGGCCGGCCTTCGGCGTCGCGCGGCCGATGCAAGGCGGCGCGGCCGCCCCTGCCGAATCCGAAGGCGGGTCGCAGTTTCCGCCGCTGGACTCCCTGCCGATGGGCGGCGAGACGGACGATCTGGCGGGAACCATGCCCGGCGCCAACGCCGACGCGCTGCAGCGCCTGACCGATCGCCAGAACTCGAGCGGCGACGCCGGCAACAGCCGGTCCGAGGGCTTCGAGGCCTCGATCCACAAGATAAAGGAACAGGTGCTGCCGCGCCTGCTCGAGCGCGTCGATCCCGAGGCGGCGGCGACTCTGGGCAAGGACGAGCTCGCCGAGGAATTCCGCCCGATCATCGGCGAGGTGCTGGCCGAGCTCAAGCTCACGCTCAACCGCCGCGAACAGTTCGCGCTCGAAAAGGTGCTGGTCGACGAGCTGCTGGGCCTGGGGCCGCTCGAGGAGCTGCTCGCCGATCCCAACATCTCCGACATCATGGTCAACGGCCCCGAGCAGACCTATGTCGAGCGCAAGGGCAAGCTGGAGCTGGCGCAGATCCAGTTCCGCGACGAGGAGCATCTGTTCCAGATCGCGCAGCGGATCGTTAACTCGGTCGGCCGCCGGGTCGACCAGACCTCGCCGCTTGCCGATGCGCGACTGAAGGACGGCTCCCGCGTCAACGTCATCGTGCCGCCGCTGAGCTTGCGTGGCACCGCGATCTCGATCCGTAAGTTCTCGGCCAAGCCGATCACGCTCGACATGATGGCCGGCTTTGGCTCGATGTCGCCCAAGATGGCGACCGCGCTCAAGATCGCCGGCGCGAGCCGCTTCAACGTCGTCATCTCGGGCGGTACCGGCTCGGGCAAGACGACGATGCTCAACGCCTTGTCGAAGATGATCGACCCGGGCGAGCGCGTGCTGACGATCGAGGACGCGGCCGAGCTCCGCCTGCAACAGCCGCACTGGCTGCCGCTGGAGACGCGCCCCGCCAACCTCGAAGGCCAGGGCGAGATCAGCATCCGCGATCTCGTCAAGAACGCGCTGCGCATGCGGCCGGACCGCATCATCCTGGGCGAAATCCGTGGCTCCGAGTGTTTCGACATGCTCGCGGCCATGAACACGGGCCATGACGGCTCGATGTGTACCCTCCACGCCAACTCCCCGCGCGAGGCGCTGGCGCGTATGGAGAACATGGTGATGATGTCGGACATCAAGGTGCCCAAGGAGGCGATCAGCCGCCAGATCGCGGACTCGGTCGAGCTCATCATCCAGGTCAAGCGCCTGCGCGACGGCAGCCGCCGCGTCACCAACGTAACGGAGGTGATCGGCATGGAAGGCCCGGTGATCGTCACCCAGGAGCTGTTCAAGTTCGAATATCTGAGCGAGTCCGCCGACGGCAAGATCGTCGGCGAGTACCGCGCGATGGGGTTGCGCCCCTACACGCTGGAAAAGGCCAAGCAGTTCGGCTTCGACCAGGCGTATTTGGAGGCGTGCCTCTAAGGCGCACGCGCTTAGCGCAGCTAAGCGCGAGACGCCTGAGGCCGGCCGGCGGGTCGCATTAGCGAGCCCGTCCGACATCATGGAATTCATTCCCGTGACGGCCGCTCAGCAGAGCCCTTCTATCGCTCCATCCGGTACATCGCCGTGATCGACACCCCCACCGACTGCTGCCCGCCAAGCACCGGCGGCGGCGGCGCGGACACCGGAGCTGCCGACTGCCGGCTCTCGCCCGTGACGACGATGTCGAACGGCTGCACGAAGCTGCCGCCCTCCATGATCGACAGCAGCCGCGCCTGCTTGAACCCCGCGCGCCGCGCATAGGCCTGCGCCTCGCCCGCCGCACGCTCCACCGCACGATCCCTGGCGGTCGCGCTATACCGGTTCGCCTGCTCGACGGCGAAGGTCGGGCCGTTGACCTCCGTCGCGCCCGCCGCCGTGACCCGATCGAGGAACGGGCCCACCGCAGCGATGTCGCGCAGCAGCACCGTCACCGTGTTCGTCGCCGCATAGCCCTGGAACGAGCGCACGCGATTGGGATAATCGTACCGCGCGCCGACGCGCACGGTGTTGGTGCGCACGTCGCGCTCGGCGACCCCGGCGGCGCGGATGGCGGCGATCACGCGGCGCATCTTGACCGAGTTTTGCTGCAAGGCCGCCGCGGCGGTCGGCGCGATCGTCTCCACCCCCGCGCCGACGGTGGCGATGTCGGGGGCGACCTCCACCGTCTCCTGCACCGACAGCGTGATCACCGGCGCGTCGGGGCTCGGCGTGACTTGCACCTGCGCCAAGGCGGTCGTTGACAGCGAGCATAGGGCGAGAGCCAGGAGGCTGCGCATGGGGAGAACTCCGTTGGTCCGGGTGCGAAACGATATGAGCGTCGGCCCGGTTCCGCTTGGGACGGGGCGACCGCTGTCCTATCGGGCCGCGGCATGAAGGCGCCCTCGCTCGCTTCAAGCTCCGCCATGCTGTTGCTGGCGATGGCGCTGGTGTTACGCGCGTCTGATTTCGGCAACCCCGTCATCCATGTCGACGAGCAATGGTACCTGCTCGTCGGCGACCGCCTGCTGCAAGGCGCGATTCCGTACGTCGATGTGTGGGACAGGAAGCCCGTCGGGCTGTTCCTGCTCTATGCCGGGCTGCGCAGCTTGGGCGGGGACGGCATCCTCGCCTATCAGCTCGCCGCCACCGCCTTCGCAGCCGCGAGCGCGATCGTGATCGCGCGTGCCGCCCGGCTGCTCGGCGCGACGGAGCGAGGGGCAGTCGCGGCGGGCGCGGCATACCTCCTTGGCCTGACCCTGCTCGGCGGACGCGGCGGGCAGTCGCCGGTACTCTACAACCTGCCTGTCGCGATCGCCGGGCTGGTGTGCCTGCGCCTCCCTACACTCGCCCTTGCGCGACGCACCGGCGCGATCGTCGCCGGCGGCATGCTCGCCTGCCTGCTCGCGGGCGTCGCCATCCAGATCAAGCAGACCGCCGCGGTCGAGGGCGCGTTCGTCGGCCTCGCGCATCTCTTCTACCTCCGCCGCGCTGGCGCGAGCCGGGCGGCGATGCTTTCGGCAACACTCGGCTTCGCCGCGCTGGGCCTCGCGCCGACGCTGGCGGCGGCGGGCTGGTACGCGGCGCATGGCCATATCGAAGCATGGTGGTTCGCCAACTTCACCTCGATCCTGCTGCGCCCGCCCTACCCCGCCGACCAGCTTGCGATGCGGCTGCTGGGCATCGCCGCGCAGCTGTCGCCGCTGATCCTAGCCGCCGTGCTGGCGTGGCGGTGGCGGCGGAGCGAGGAGGCGGCGGTGGCGGCCGCATGGCTTGCCGCCGCGCTGGCCGGGTTTCTGGTCGTGGGCACCTGGTTCGATCACTATGCCTTGCCGCTGCTGGTGCCGCTGACCATCGCCGCCGCGCCGGCGCTGGGCCGGTCCTCGCGTCTGCTGGTGGCGACGCTGGGGCTGATGGCGACCATTGCAGCCGTCGCCTGGCTGACGCGGCGCGACGACGCGACCGGCGCGCGCACGGTCGCGGCGGCGGTGGCGGCGCACAACGACCGCGGCTGCCCCTACGTCTTCATCGGCGACACGGTAACCTATCTACTCGCCCGCGCCTGCCTGCCGACGACGCACGCCTTTCCCAACCTGCTCGCCTATTCGACCGAACAGGGCGCGACCGGGATCGACGAGGCGGCGGAGGTGCGGCGCATCCTGGCCGTGCGGCCGCCGGTGATCGTCACCAGCGACCGAAGGCTGGCGATCTGGAACCGGGGCAGTCTTGCGGCGCTCAAGGCGGTGCTGCCGGAGTACCGGCTGGTGCTCAAGATCCGGCGCTCGGGCTGGAACACGCTGGTCTATGCGCGCGCTACTTCGCCAGCCGCTCGACCTTATCCTGCAGTGCCGCCAGCTCGGCCTTGAGCGAGGCGATCTGCGCGTCCTTGCTCTCGGGCCCGGCCCCTTTCTGCGCCGGCTTGAAGGCCTGCGCGGCGGCGTCGAACATTGCCATGTTGCGCTTGGCGATCTCCGCGAACGGAGAGCCGGCGAAGGCGCCCTCGACGGCGGTGCGGAACTGCTCCTGGTTGCGGCGAAAACTATCCATCGACGCTTCGAGATAGCCAGGCACCACCGCCTGCATCGAGTCGCCGTACATCGAGATCAGCTGGCGCAGGAAGTTGACCGGCAGCATCGGTGTCGTGCCGCGACCTTCGGCTTCCATGATGATCTGGGTGAGGACGTTATGGGTGATGTCCTCCTCGGTGCGGGCGTCGACCACCTTGAAGTCGCGACCCTCGCGCGTCATCGCCGCCAGGTGCTCGAGCGTGATGTAGGACGAAGCCTCGGTGTTGTAGAGCCGCCGGTTGGCGTATTTCTTGATGGTTACCGGGCCCGTGCCGGCACCCTCCGCCTGCTTTTTCATGGCCGTTCCGATGCAAGAAGCTGATGACTGGGGCCGCTACGCCGATCCATTCCGCGCTGCAACATCGGTCGATGATGCTGCGCAGCAATCAGCGCCGAGGCCCGCCGGCGACGTGCCGACGAACATCGCAGTTCCAGTGACTTAGCGTTGTAAACCAGTGCCTCACATTTTGTGTCTAATCTGTCACATTAATTGAAAATGAACCGAGCCGTGCCCGGTCGGACCATGTTTCCCGTTGCGTCGAACTACCCGTTTTCGGCATCGGGCACATCAAGTGCCTCTTAGAAGGCGCTCCACGACTCTCGGGGATTGCCGATCATGAATATCTCTCGTCTCCTTGGCGCGACCGCGCTCGCCGGTACCTTCCTCATCAGCGCGCCCGCCTTCGCGCAGACCACGCCGGCCACTGGCCAGGGGCAGACGCAGTCGGAGGGCGACTCTGAAACCGCGGCCGACCAGTCGGGCAAGCAGGGCACCGCCGACTCGCTATCCGACACGAACGATGCGCCTGCGGCGACCGACGTTGTCGTCACGGGATCGCGCATCCGCAGCCCCAACGTTACCGCCGACGTGCCGATCACCTCGATCGGCGGCGACGCGATCTTCCAGACCGCCGATCAGAATGTCGGTGAACTGTTGAACGATCTGCCGCAGCTGGCGTCTACCTTCTCCCAGCAGAATCCGGGGTCGGGCATCGGTATCGCCGGCCTCAACCTGCTCGATCTGCGCGGCCTAGGCACCTCGCGGACGCTGGTCTTGGTCAACGGGCGCCGCCACGTCCCGGCCGACATCCTCAACAATGCGGTGTCGCCCGATGTCGCCTCCATTCCAAACGACCTGATCGAGCGCGTCGACATCGTGACCGGCGGCAATTCGGCCGTGTATGGGTCGGACGCGATCGCGGGCGTCGTCAACTTCGTGCTGCGTCGCTCGTTCGACGGGCTGCAGCTGCGCGCCACCGCCGGTACGACAGAGGCGGGCTTTGGCGGCAACCAGTACGTCTCCGCGATGGCCGGCAAGAACTTCGCCGGTGGCCGAGGCAACATCACCCTGCACGGCGAGTATTCGCGGCAGGAGCGCGTGTTCGCGTCGGACGTGCCGTCGTTCCGGACCCAGGCCGGCCTGTTCACGGTCGACGCGGACGCCGGCACGACCGCCAACCCGCTGGTGAACGGCGGCGACGGCTTTTCCGACGCGGTTTTCCTAAGCGACGTGCGCAGCGGCACCATCAGCCCCAACGGCCTGATCGCGATCAATCAGCGCAACGCGCCCAACGGACTTTGTGGAAATGCGTCAGCGGCCAACAATGGCCCGACCAACAACAATGGCGCTGCATTCAGCTGCTCCTTCATCTTCTCGGGTGACGGCCGGCTGGTCGAGCAGACGGGCACGCGTTTCGGCACGGGCATCAACGCGTCTCGGATCGGTGGCAATGGCCAGACCGGGCGCGAGGGCCGGACGGTGTCGATCCTGCCGGAGCTCGAGCGTTACAACTTCAACTTGCTGGCGCATTTTGAGTTTGCGCCCGCCCTGGAGCTGTTCTTCGAGGGCAAGTACAACCGCGTCAACGCGCTCGGCAACAACGCGGGCCCGTCGTTCGTCCAGTCGCCGAGCGCAGCTCAGGGCTCGGTTGGCGACTTCCGCGAGCGCTCGCGTCTGGACAATCCGTTCCTGAACCCTGCCGACCGTACAACGCTGACCAATCTGATCATCGCCTCGGGCTGCCGCCCCAGCCTGCAGGATACATGCCCGGCCGCCGGAAACCTGACGCCCACCGACATCGCCGCGATCAACGCTGGGACCTTCCGTGTCCAGGTCAGCCGCAACCTGCTCGACGTCGGTCTGCGCGACGAGGATTTCCAGCGTGACACCTACCGAGCCGTGCTGGGCGCCCGCGGCACCTTCAATGGTGATTGGTCGTACGAGATTTCGGGCAACTATGGCCGTTTCGACCAGACCCAGACGACCCGCGGCTTCATCGATCGCCAGCGCTTCTCATTGGCGCTCGATGCTGGTCGCAATCCGCTGACGGGCGCGATCCAGTGCCGCTCGCAATTTGACCCGACCGCAGTCGTTCCTGATCAGCGGACGGACACCGTAGCGGTGGCCAACCGGGCCGCTAACACTGCGCGCCTGGCCGCGGATGTCGCCGCCTGCCGGCCGTACAACCCGTTCGGCGCGGCCGACAACAGCGCAGCAATCGCGTACTTCAGCAGCACCTTCTCGGCGGAGGCGAGCCTTGAGCAGATCGTCGGCCAAGCCTTCGTCTCGGGTGACCTCAGCCAGCTGTTCGAGCTGCCCGGCGGTCCGGTCCGGTTCGCGGTCGGCGGCGAATATCGACGTGAGAAGGCGTTTTACCAGCAGGACGCGGTCACCACGCAGGGCTTCAACAACGGCGTGTCGATCCCGGTGTTCGATCCCCCTGCGTTCGAGGTGAAGGAGGCGTTCGGCGAGATCCAGATCCCGCTGCTCAAGGACACGCCGTTCTTCCAGGAACTGACGGTCAGCGCGGCAGGACGCGTTTCCGACTACAAGAGCGGCATCGGCACCGTTTACGCCTACAACGCCGGCGCGCAGTGGTCTCCCATCCGCGACCTGCGCATCCGCGGCAATTACGCGCGCGCGGTGCGCGCACCGAATGTCTCGGAAACCGGCTTCCCGCTGGTGCCAAACTTCGCGAACAACATCACCGACCCCTGCGACACGACGCGCATCAATGGTGGCAGCGCCACGCGGCGGGCAAACTGCGTCGCGACGGTCGGCCAGGCCAATCTGGTCAACCTTCCCGACCGGGCCTACTCATTGGCGATCGTCAGTGGCTCGAACCCGAACCTGGCGGAGGAAACGTCCGATTCCTACACGTTGGGTGCGGTGCTGCAGCCGCGCTTCGTGCCCGGGCTGGCACTCACGGTGGATTACTACAATATCCGGGTTAACGGCATCATCAGCACCGTTACGGTTCAGGGTATCCTCAACAACTGCGTCGACCTGCCTACTACGACGAATGTGTTCTGTAGCGCCTTTACGCGTTTCCAGGGCGCGGGTTCGGGTCCGAACGGCGAATTGCCGGGTGCGGTGCTCGGCAATTCGCTGATCAACGCGCCCCTCAATTTCGCCAAGCGCGAGCGTGAGGGCATCGATGTGAATCTGCAGTACCGGACCAACTTCGGCGAGAACCTGCGCTTCTCGACCAATCTCATCTATGTCCATAATCTGCGGAACAGCAACTTCGAGGACCCGACGAACCCGAGCTTCGAGAACCGGATCTTGAGCGAGTCGGGCTTTCCGCAGGACGAGGCCCGTCTGGACATCGATCTGGGGTTCAAGGAGTTCACCTTCGGCTATCGGCTACGCTTCATCGGCGAGCAGTTCACTTCGACCTACGAGAATTTCCGAGGCGGAGTGAACGGCCTGCCGGCGGCGAATGTCGACGCGATTCAGCCGCAGGAGTATCCGGTGATCACCTATTCGGACATCCGGTTCGAGTGGAACGCCGGTGGCGACTCTCAGACTGGCGCGGGCGACCGGTCGAAGGGGCTGCGCTTCTATTTCGGCGTCGACAACGTATTGAACCAGCTGCCGCCGCTGGGCAGCACGGCGACGGGCGTCGGCACGGCGATCTACGACTTCCGTGGGCGCAGCTATTATGCCGGTGCGCGGGTCCGCTTCTAGGAGCGCTCCGGCATCACTGCCCAAAAGGGGGCGAAGGGCAACCTTCGCCCCTTTTCTTTGTGGCTGAGGGCGGCGCGCCTTCGCACTTGCTCGTGTCGATTGCTTCAGGAACGGGAGCCCTGCGCCGGCGAGGCCGGTTCGGCAGGATCGGATCGGCGCCTAGCCCCAGATCCGCGCGTACCGGCCGCCAAGACTCGTCAGCAGCTCATATTGCGACATGCCCGAAGTCCGCGCCGCTTCCGGCAGGCGGAGGTCTACCGCCACCCAGTCGCCCTCGCGCAGGCCCGGCGCCGTGCCAACGTCCACCGCGACCAAATCCATCGACACCCGCCCGATCACCGGCAGCACCGCCTCGCCGGCAAGCGCCCGTCCCGCCCCTGAGAACCCGCGGAAATAGCCGTCGGCATAGCCGATGTTGAGGATTGCCACCTCCGTATCGCAAGGCGCGGTCCAGGTGGCGTTGTACCCCATCGTTTCGCCCTGCCGCACCGTCCGCCGCTGCAGAACCTCCGCTTGCGGGAAGACGACCGGCCGGACCACGCCGGCCAGCTCGGCGCGCGGTACGCCGCCATACAACGCCAAGCCTGGCCGGGTCAGGTCGAAATGATAGCGCTCGCCCAATGCGATCCCTGCCGAGTTGGCGAGGCTCAGCCGCCGCGCGCCCGTTACCCCCGCCAGCCCGGCCAGCGCCGCGCGCTGCCGCTCGTTGAGCCCGCTGTCCTCGTCGGCGCTCGCCAGGTGGCTCATCAGCGTCTCGATCGCGAGCCCGTCGAGCAGCCCGTCGCGCACTTCCGCCACCGACACGCCCAGCCGGTTCATACCGGTGTCGACCATCACGTCGCACACGCCACCCCCTGCCGCCTTCCAGCGCGCGACCTGCCCGGCGGTGTTGAGCACCGGCCGCGCGGGCATCGCCAGCGCCAACGGCAGGTCCGCCTCGCGCACCCCGTGCAGCACCGACAAGGGCAATCCGAATGGCGGAAACGCCGCCGCCTCCGCCCAGGTCGCGACGAAGAAGTCGCGGCATCCGGCGTTGGCGAGGGTCATCACCGCGCGCTCGACGCCCAGGCCATAGGCGTCGGCCTTCACCGCCGCGCCGCACGCCGCCCTGCCACTCAGCCGGGCGAGCGCGCGCCAATTGCCGGCCAGCGCGGCGCCGTCGATGCGGAGGCGGAGGGGAGCGTCCATGCCGCCGCCGCTAGCGGGTGGCGTCGTTGCGCGCTAGCTCACCCCTCCTTGCCGGTACACTCCCCCACCCGCCTGGAGTCGACCGTCAGCGCCATGTCGGGCATCGACGCCGCCGCCGCCGCGCCGCCCCGGGCACCCTTCATCGTCATCGCCAGCTTGAACGTCTCCGGCGCATAGGTGCCGTCGAACGCCGCCACCATCGCCTGACCGCCTGCGCTGCACGTCATCTTCGCGTCCAGTTTGCCCCCCTCCATCCGGAAGTAGTCGTAGCGGCAATCCTTGCTGTCCTTGCCAGCGAAGAAATCCGCCGCCGGCTTCTTCGCTTGTTCGGGCGTGAGGCAACTCAGCGTCTGGCGCGGCTTGGTCAGCTCGGCCTGCACCGCCTTCATCGCCTCGGGCGGCAGGCCGGGCATGTCGAGCTTGCTCACCGTGACGGTCGAACGCCACTGCCCCGGCGACAGGAAGGTCGCGCCGCCTGCCGCCATCATCTTCGCGTTGACCTCTTCAACTGAGGCGTTCTGCGCGGTGACCGAAGGCTGCGACCCGCACGCCGCGAGCGCCAGCGGAACCAGGGTGATCGGCAGGCGCATGTGACTTCCCCCATATGGCGGCGCGATTGCACCTCCGTCGTCACCGCACCATATCGGAAGGGCATGACGATACAAATCCGCACCAGCCTGGCCGAGCCCGAGACCGGCGGCAACTTCGTGCCCCATCGCCCGGCCCGCCCCCCCAAGATCGAGGGCGGCAAGCCCTTCAAGCTGGTCAGCGAATACACGCCGTCCGGCGATCAGCCGACCGCGATCGCCGAGATCGTGCAGAGCGCGCTGGCGGGGGAGAAGGATCAGGTGCTGCTCGGCGTCACCGGCTCGGGCAAGACCTTCACCATGGCCAAGGTCATCGAGGCGCTGCAACGCCCGGCGCTGATCCTGGCGCCCAACAAGATCCTCGCCGCCCAGCTCTATGGCGAGTTCAAGTCCTTCTTCCCGGAGAACGCGGTCGAATATTTCGTCAGCTACTACGACTATTACCAGCCAGAGGCGTACGTCCCTCGCTCCGACACCTACATCGAGAAGGAAAGCTCGGTAAACGAGGGTATCGACCGGATGCGTCATTCGGCGACCCGGTCGCTGCTGGAACGCGATGACGTCATCATCGTCGCGTCGGTGTCGTGCATTTACGGCATCGGCTCGGTCGAGACCTATTCGGCGATGATCTTCGACCTGAAGAAGGGCGAGGTCGCCGATCAGCGCGAGACCGTGCGCAAGCTCGTCGCGCTGCAGTACAAGCGCAACGATGCCGCCTTCGGCCGCGGCACCTTTCGCGTGAAGGGGGACAATCTGGAGATCTTTCCGTCGCATTACGAGGACGCCGCCTGGCGCATCTCCTTCTTCGGCGACGAGATCGAGAGCATCACCGAGTTCGACCCGCTGACCGGCACCAAGATCGCGAGCCTCAACAACGTCCGCGTCTATGCGAATTCGCACTACGTCACGCCGGGCCCGACGATGAAGCAGGCGGCCGACGCGATCCGCCACGAGCTGACCGAGCGGCTGAAAGAGCTGGAGGCGGAGGGCAAGCTGATCGAGCATCAGCGGCTGGAGCAGCGCACCCATTACGATCTGGAGATGATCGCCGCGACCGGCAGCTGCAACGGCATCGAGAATTACAGCCGCTTCCTCACCGGCCGCCTGCCCGGCGAGCCGCCGCCGACGCTGTTCGAATACATCCCCGAGAACGCGCTGCTGTTCGTCGATGAAAGCCACGTCACCGTCCCGCAGATCGGCGGCATGGCGCGCGGCGACCACCGTCGCAAGATCACGCTGGCCGAGTACGGCTTCCGCCTGCCGAGCTGCATCGACAACCGCCCCTTACGCTTCAACGAATGGGACGCGATGCGGCCGCAGACGGTCAGCGTCTCCGCGACGCCGGGCAGCTGGGAGATGGAGCAGACCGGCGGCGTCTTCGCCGAACAGGTCATCCGCCCGACCGGACTCATCGACCCGCCGGTCGAGATCAAGCCCGTCGAGGAGCAGGTGCAGGACCTGATCGTCGAGTGCCGCAAGACCACCGAAGCAGGATACCGCACCCTCGTCACGACGCTGACCAAGCGCATGGCGGAGGACCTGACCGAGTATATGCACGAGGCGGGGATCAAGGTCCGCTACATGCATTCCGACGTCGAGACGCTGGAGCGGATCGAGCTGATCCGCGACCTCAGGCTGGGCGTGTACGACGTGCTGATCGGCATCAACCTGTTGCGCGAGGGGCTCGACATCCCGGAATGCGGGCTGGTCGCGATCCTCGATGCCGACAAGGAGGGGTTCCTGCGCTCCGAAACCTCGCTGATCCAGACCATCGGCCGCGCCGCGCGCAACGTCGACGGCCGCGTCATCCTCTATGCCGACCGCATCACCGGCTCGATGGAGCGCGCGATGAACGAGACCGCGCGCCGCCGCGAGAAGCAGGAGGAGTACAACACGATCCACGGCATCACGCCGACGACCATCCGCCGCAACATCGGCGACATCATCGCCCATGTCTCACAGGGCGACCAGGTCACTGTACCGATCGACGACGACCGCCCGCACATGGTCGGTCATAATCTGCGCGCCTATATTGAAGACCTGGAGAAGCAGATGCGCAAGGCCGCCTCGGACCTCGAGTTCGAAACCGCCGGCCGCCTGCGCGACGAGATCCGCCAGCTCGAGAATGACGAGCTGGGCCTGCCCGCGCACGAACAGAAGGCGCCGCTGATGGGCCGCAGCAACGAGGGCAAGCCCGGCACTCGCAAGACCCGCTACGGCAAAAGCCAGCAGTTCAAGTCGCGGCGCAGGGCCTAGCTGTCGACACGGCTTGAGTAACACGCCTCCCCGGCGAAAGCCGGGGCCCAGGTGCCACGCGCCCACTATGAGCGGTCAGCCCACCGCCACGAACAGGCCCGAAACTGGACCCCGGCCTTCGCCGCGGAGGCGGACCTGTGGGCGGCATCGCCTGACAAGCATGAATCACCGACTCGTCGGACGACCCTTAGATCAAACAAGGTTCCGTCGGGAAACGCTTCATCCAAGCCGGACGTCGCCCGGATGCTACCGCCAGCGCGTCGACAGCGGTGTCCGCGCGGCGTCCGTCGCCAGCAGCTTCTTGGCGTAAGCCTTGGTGATGACCGCCGCGTCGTCCGCGTTCATCAGCACCACGCGTGTGCCGCCTGCGGGCAGCGCCTCGATCGCACTGATCGTCGCCTTGTGCTTGTTGCACATGGCGGACACTTCGGCGGGCGTGGCGTTGACGTTGACGGCGCGGGACATGGGCGATCTCCTGGGTGGATCGCGAAGGGAATGCGGCGCGATGAGTGGTATATGGGGGAAGTGACGCCTTTTCGCAACGCAGCATAGCCTGAGGTCGGCAACGAGAGCTTGCCCAACCAAATAAGGTGCCTCCATCAGGAGGAACCATAATCCGCTCGGTTGTCGACACCGAAACCGAACGCGTCTGGCCGGGCGAGCGCAGTCGCAAGCTGCCTCCCGATATCCAACAGACCGCCCGACGCAAACTGCGTCAGCTGGAGGCCGCCGAGCGCCTGGATGACATGCGGGCCCCGCGAGGCAATCGTCTGGAGCAGTTGAAAGGCATGGCGCCGCCGCGATATGGCATCCGGATCAACGACCAGTGGCGGATCACCTTTCGCTGGTCGGACGGAGGCGCCGAGGATGTCGGGATCGAAGACTATCATCGCGGCTGACGATCGGCTGGACAACGTCCATCCGGGCGACGTCCTGCGCGAGGACTTCCTGATCGGCGCGGAAATCCCGGTGGGGAGGTGGCGATCGGGGCCGGCATCCCGGCCGACACGCTGGCGCAGCTTCTCGCGGCAAGGCGTGCGATCGACGCGGCGGTCGACGCGAGGCTGACGCGCTACTTCGGCATGTCCGACGGTTTCTTCCTGCGTCTGCAGAACCTCTATGACCTGGAAGAAGTCGTTCGACGCGAAGGGGATGCGTTGGACCGAATCGTCCCACGCGCAGCGTAGCTCGCGCTGCCCGTGCCAAGCGCCGACTAGCGGTCGCTCGCGCCAGCCCCGCTCGGCTCCGCGTCGATCGTCTGCGGTGGAGCAGGCGGCGGGTTTTTGGCGGCGTCCTTGTCGGGGTCGGTCAGCAGATCTTCGGCGATCTCCTGCGCGGCATTGTCCTTTTCCATCCTCATTCCTCCTCAGCTCGCGCGACCGTAATAACCCGCTACCCGTTCGGCGTAGTCGGCGTCGAACTGCGGCGCGTTGTTCGCCCAGCTCGGCCCGCCCTCCAGCAGCTTGCGTTCCACCGTCACGACATAGACGTCGCGCACCGCGTCGAACTGCAGCAGCGACCAGGGCACGGGATAGAAGCTCTTACCCATCCCCAGGAACCCGCCAAGGCTGAGCACCGCGTGGCTGACCTGCCCCGAACCCTTGTCGATCATATAGGCGTGAACGGCGCCGATCGCGGTGCCTTCCCGGCTCTCCACCCTGGGCGTATGAACGGCGTTGGCCTGCACCAGCATCAGCGTCGGCGTGGCGGTGGTGGTGGTCATGCGAACGGCTCCTCTCCCGCCCAACCCTGCGGCCTACCGCGTGGTTCCCGCGACCAGCGCCGGTTGAGGGGCGCGCGAGGCTGGGGCATAGAGCTGGCGATGCGTCTGCTCCCCGCTCTTTTGCTCCCGCTTGCCGCTGCTTGCGTTCCGACGCGGCCCGCTCCGGCGCCACCGCCGCCGCCGCGAGTCGTCGCGCCCGTGCCTCGCCCCCTGCCGCCCCCTGTCGCCGCCAATTGGCTGGAGTGGCCGGTCACCTCGGGGACATGGACATACAGCCGCGACACGCGCGGCTCGGTGGCGATGTTCGGTCAGATCGGAGCGGTGGCGCTGGCGGTGCTGCGCTGCGACCGCCAGGGCGGCCGCGTGTTCCTGTCCATCCCGGGCGCCTCCCCCGCGCCGCTTACTGTGCGCACCACCAGCTTGGCGCGGACCGTAACCACGGGCGCCACCGGCGGTACGCCGCCCTATCTCGCAGCGACGCTGACGCCCGCCGACCCGTTGCTAGACGCAATGGCGTTCAGCCGCGGCCGCTTCGCGCTGTCGCAGACCGGTGCGGCGCCGCTGGTGCTGCCCGCCTGGGCAGAAATCGGCCGGGTTGTGGAGGATTGCCGCCTCTGAACATGGGGGCGGCCGGCGATCCTGACGACTTCGCACCCGCAAAACAAGACTTGTAAGTCGGTCGGATCGCCCGCACATTGTGCTCACGATCGGAGACGGTCGTATTGGCTATCAACAAGCGAAAGGAGGTGATCCGATGTCTCATGGTTCAGCAATGGGGTCGGTTCAGTTCGTTCGGGGGACTGGCTTCTAATACTGCCGAATGTGCGGGGGAGGAATCCTCCTCCAGTCAACGCGCGCGTTCAAAGGTTGCAGAGGCCTCATGGTCTCCCGGGCTGGAGCTCTCCGGCCGCTGACCATGTTAGGGGGCTGTCGAACGGAAACCCCGTTCGGCAGCCCCTTCTCACGCGCGGCGCGCAGGGTTGCAGCGAAGGTGCAACCAAGCCACGCAAGCGGGGGGCCCGCGTCGGCACAGCCGAACCCGCCGGACGACGGCGCGGGCTTCGCCCGCGGCATGACCGCGGAGTCCTATTGCGCGTTGGCCGGACGCCTGTCGGCCCAACCTAGCGGGAGGCGAGGCTAGTCAGGCGGTGCCGAACCGCTAAAGCTTCCGAGAGGTAAACGCGGCGTCAACCATCCGCATTAGGCATTCCTGCAACCCTGCCGCCCTAAGCAGACGGCAGCATGTTCCGCCTCAGCCCAGAACCTCGTGATCGCGTACCTGCCGCCGTTCTGCTCGGGCTTGCAGAGGACGAGCGCGCGCCGCTGGCCGATGCCGGCGCGATCAATCTTGCCCAGATTAAGGCGGTCTGGCCGATCGCGATGAGCGCGCAGGCCGTCGGCGCGGCGGTCGCGGTCGGCATGCCGGCCTATGCGGGCACCGCGCCCGGCGCGCTGGCCTATGCCGGCGTCGGCCTCGTCACCGCGCTGGCCGGAATGATCTGGGGCCTGCTGGCGCTGCCGATGACGCGGCAATGGCCGATCCATACGCTTAATCGGGTATTGATGACCTTTGCCGGCGGTATCGCGGCCGGGCTGTTGATGCTGCTGTGGACGGCGGCGCGGATGCCATCGGGCGCGCCGCAGCTGGGGAGCTTCGTCGCCGCCGCGGGCGCGATCGGCATCACCGCGATCACGTTGCAGCCGGTGCGCGCCGCGACGCTGGGATTCGGCGCCGGGCTGGTGGTGGCGCTGCTCGGACTTGCCGGATTCGGCACGGCCCTCGCGGTCGCCGCGGCGTTTCTCGGCTGCCTGGGCGCCTGTGCCCGCCGTCTGGCGCGTCACGACGTCGATGCCGCGATCGCGCAGGCAGCGCAGGCGAGCGAAGGCCGGATGGCGGCCAAGATGATCGCCGAGTTCGAGGGCCAGGGCACCGGCTGGTTCTGGGAAGCCGACCGGTCCGGCCGCCTCACCTATCTGTCCGCATCGGTCGCGGCGGAGCTGACGCGGGTCGCCGGCGTCACACCGGTGGGGCGGATGCTGACGGACGTCTTCCAGATGGACGGCACCACTCCCGGCACGGAGCGGACGCTCGCGTTCCACATGTCGTCGCGCACCTCGTTCCACGATTATCCGGTCCGCGCCGCGGAAAGCGCCGGCAACGACCGCTGGTGGTCGATCTCGGGCCGTCCGCTGGTGGAGGAAGGCGAACGCTTCGTCGGTTTCATCGGCTCCGGCTCGGACCTGACCGAGCGCCGCCGGTCGGAGGCGGAGATCACGCGGCTGGCGATGTTCGACGGCCTCACCGGCCTTGCCAATCGTCAGCACATGCGGCTCAGCCTCGACAAGACGCTGGCCCACACCCGCGGCGCGTTCCGTCCCGTGGCGCTGTTCCTGCTCGACCTCGACCGGTTCAAGGCGGTCAACGATACGCTCGGCCACCAGGCCGGCGATACGCTGCTGAAGCAGGTGGCGCAGCGTCTGCAGCGCGGCGTCGGTGACGCCGGCATGGTGGGGCGACTCGGCGGTGACGAGTTCCAGGTGCTGCTGCCAGGCATCGACAACCGCGAGGCGCTGACGATCCTCGCGCGCGACCTGATCAAGTCGATCTCGCAGCCCTACTTCATCCAGGGCGCCTCGATCTCGATCGGCGGTTCGATTGGCATCGCGTTGGCGGTGAAGCCCGGCGACGATGCCGAGACGCTGACCCGCAATGCCGATCTGGCGCTGTATGCCGCCAAGGGCGACGGGCGTGGCGTGCACCGTTTTTATTCGGCCGAGATGCTAGTCGGCGCGCAGAGCCGTCAGCAGCTTGAGGACGACCTACGCCAGGCGATCGCCACCGGCGCGTTCCACCTCACCTATCAGCCGGTCGTCTCGACCAAGGACGCCAAGATCGTCGGCTATGAGGCGCTGGTGCGCTGGCAACACCCGACGCGCGGGCTGGTGTCGCCCGCCGAATTCATCCCGGTGGCCGAAGAGACCGGCCTGATCGGGGCGATCGGCGAGTGGGTGCTGCGCACCGCGTGCATGGAAGCGAGCCGCTGGCCGCAGGCGGTGCGCGTCGCGGTGAACGTCTCGCCGATCCAGTTCGCTGATCCACAGCTGCCCTCGCTCGTGACTAACGCGCTCGCGCGTTCCGGCCTCGCGCCCGACCGGCTCGAGCTGGAGATCACAGAGGGCGTGTTTCTCGACGAGAAGCAGTCGTCCGACGCCATGTTCCGCGCGCTCAAGGCGCTGGGCGTCCGCCTCGCGCTGGACGATTTCGGCACCGGCTATTCCTCGCTGGGCTATCTGCGCACCGCGCCGTTCGACAAGATCAAGATCGACCAGAGCTTCGTGAAGGGCGCCGCCCAGCCGGGCAGCCGCAACAGCGCGATCATCAAGGCGATCGTCACCCTGGCCGACACGCTGGGGATGGAGACCACCGCCGAGGGTGTCGAGATCGAGGACGAGATCGAGCTCGTCCGCAGCCTCGGCTGCAGCCACATCCAGGGCTATATCTACGGCAAGCCGGTGCGCGTCGAGGAGGTCTTGCGCCAGCTCGGCGAAGGCGCGGGCGACGCCTCGCCGGACGGCTACCGCGTCAGCCGCAGCCCACGCACCAAGATGCTGCGCTCCGCCCGGCTGTCGATCAACGGCGCCGAGGGCGATGTCCGCATCCGCAACATCTCGTCGACCGGTGCTATGGTCGACGGCATCGAGTTCGACGGCGACGGTGAAGGCGTCGAGGTGCTGATCGAATTGGTGGAAGATCAGATGTTCGCGGCGCGGGTGCGCTGGGCCCATGACGGCCGCGCGGGTCTCGAGTTCGCGGAGAGCTTCAACCTCGAGCGTCTCAATCAGGCGAGCCCGAAGCTCCGGCGCATTGCGGGCTGAGCCCCGTCAGCGCGGCCCGATCAACTTGGTCTGCACCCAGCATTGGTGACCGCGCCGGACGACGTAGGACCACTCGCCACTCTGGCGGGACGCGGTCAGCGGGACGCCGCGCACCATCTTCAGTTTCACCGACGCCTGGGTCGAGGGCGCCTTGCGGCAGTTCAGCACACTTGCGGTCACAACCCGGTCGCCGCCAGCATCGGTTCGCGCGACGCGCTTGTTGTCCCCTGCCCCCACGCGCCCGGCATCGGCTCGGGCGATCACCGTCGCGCGTCGCTCCGCGTCGGCTGCGTCGTCCGTACCGGCCGATCGACGCGCCGCCACCCCGGCTGCGGGCGAGGCCACCTGTGGCCCTCCGGTGACAGACGCTGGAATGCGATACTCGGCCGGCGGCGCTGCCGGCCGGGTGGCGTCCGTCAGGCCCAACGCCCAGACGCTGAAAGCACCGGCGACAAAGGCCAGCGCGGCGGCGGCGCCGAAACGGCGGCTGCGCCAGACGCTGCCGGACTCGGCTTCCTGCTCCCGCTCGCGGGCGTCCGCGATGCGGCGGAACATCGAGGACAAGCTGGCCGCGTTGACACCGTCGCCCAAGCGCGAGGCTGGTGGCGGCGGCACCCGGTCGTCCGTGCGAATGCCACTCGCGATCGGGCGTGCCGCGGCGCCGTCATCCATGAAGTCCGGGATCAGCGATCTTCGTGTCGAAGTCGGTGCCGGCAGCTCTTCCTCCATGGTGGGTTCGGGTGTCGGCACCTCGTCCGGCACCATCGGTGTCGGCTGCTCCTTAGCCGCCTGCTCGATCTCGATCGGATCGGCAGCCATCGGGAACACGTCTTCGCCCGGACCGGACGGGACGGGCTCGTCGGCTTCCGATCGCGCCCAAACGGGTTCGGTTGTCGCCTGCGTCTCGACCGCCTCGTCGTTTTTCAGAGGCGGGTCTTCGTCCGCCTCGGCGATCGGCGGCGCCGCGACCATCGCCGGTTCCGAAGGCTCTTCCATCGGCTCTGCGACGCGCACCGGCGCCTCGGGCTTCAGCAGCGGCGTCGGTTCGTCGGCGGGGCGTCCGCCCTGCCAGACGACGCGAAAGCCACTGGGGATCTGCCACCCGCCGTCGAGCGGCCTGACGATATCGGCGCCGCACCGCCGACACCGGGAGAAATAATAGCCGTCGTTCCAGATCGGCAGCCGTTCGGGCGCATGCCGCCCGAGCTGACACAGCAGCGGCCGCGCCGCCCGCCGATCGGGGGTGCCTGTCGTCATAGTGGCGCGTCGAAGATGTCGATCCCGCGCGCTGTCGCCCGCTTCGCCGGTGGGCGCCCCAGTTCGCGCGCGATGAAGGCGCGCCGTTGCGAGATGTCGGGATGGTACAGCGTGATGAACTCGACGAAGCGGTAAAGTGAGACGCACTGGACGACGAACCCGGGCACTGAGGAACGCTCGTGCTGCCCGATTAGCGTCTGCCGGCAATCGGTATAGCGTTGCGCCAGCTTGCGGTCGGAAAGGCTTCCGGCACAGGCGCGGTCGAGGATGCCGGCCAGTTCGGAAAACGCTTCCGCGAACTCCCGATGCTCGTCGATATAGGTCACGCTGCCCATGTTACCGCCTCAGACGTCGAGGATCGCGTCCTGTGCGGTCACTCGAAGACCTTGGCGGGCTTGGCGGGCACTACCGGCGCGGCCGGCGTCGTGGGCTGCACGTCGACCAGCTTCAGCTTGGTCTCCGGCATTTCCTCCGCCGGTGCGGGGCGATGCGTGAACGACCCCTCGACGATCGCGCCGTTGGCGACGCGGATGCGCGAATAGCTGATGTCGCCCTTGACCTGAGCGGTCGCCTCGATGGCAAGGTCGGTGGTGTCGAGGGCGCCCTCGACCTTGCCGGAGATGCGGACGCGGTCGGCGCGGATCGTCCCCACCACCGAACTCTCCACACCCAGCACCAGCGTCGCGCAGGTGACGTCGCCGACCACGCGGCCCTCGATCATCAGATCGACCGTCGCCTCGATATTGCCGGTCACCAGGATGTCGCGGCCCATCACCGAGGCCGCCGCGGGTGCTGCTGCCTCCTGCCCCTGAGCCGATCCGCTGGCGACCGCGCCGACATTGCTGCGCGCCTGTTCCTGAGCCATCTCTTGTCCCCGAGTTGTTGGCGTTAATACTGGATTCACGCTCGCATCCGAATCGCGTTCTGGCAACAGCGGTCGGCGTGGCGCTGTCTTGCTTCGGGACGCCTGACCTTGTGCACGGCGGCCGGCCTGCCGCCGGGACGGCGATGGTCCTGCAGACCGACGCGGCCGTTCGACGCCATATCGGCGTGGGTGGCTAGATGATGCCCAGCAGGCTCGCTTCGACTGCCGCCTGGACCCGCGTTCTCACCCCCAGCTTCCTGCATGCCTCGGCAACATGCTCCTCCACGGTTTGAGCGGAAATCCCCAGCAGTTCGGCGATGTCGGTCGAGCTCTTGCCGTGGCGGACCCAGGCGAGACAATCTCGCTGTCGCGGGCTGAGGATCGTACCCGCGGGCGGTGGCGCCACGCCCAGCCGGCGGCATTCATGTGCGTAATAGGTCGACAGGACCTCGGTCATGGTGCGGTATACGGGATCGTCGAGCTCCGCGTCGTGTCCGGCGGTGACCACGGCCGCATAGCTGTGATCGGTCCACCGGATCGGCGTGAACAGGCCGTCGCGCAACCCGTGCTCGCGGGCCTCGTGGAATATGCGGTCCTGCACCGGGTCGCCGGTGCGGGCGAGGACCTCGCTCCAGGAATAGGCGTCGCTGCGGGTAAGCAGCTCGCGCGCGATCAGTGACGATGCGGCGTAGTTCTGCTCGACGTACCGCTCGGCCCAGCCGGGCTCGAACCGCCCCTGCAGCACCGCCGTCGCCGGGGTGCCGTCGCGTGCGAAGAAGCGGGCGAGGCTGAACCAGGGCAGCCCGATCCCGCCCAGCGCCTCGGCCATGGCCGCGTCCAGCTCGTCGCGTGTCGCACATCGCCGCATCGCGGCCAGAACATCGAACGCGCGCCAGACCGCTTCGGGTGGGATCGACACCATGGTCCTCCGGCGCGACCAGGCGCCCGACAGGTGTCTTAGCGGACTATGCCACTTGCGGAACCCCCCTCAACTAGGGGGGGTGCGGCACCCTCCCGCCCGCATCAGAGTCCTGAAAGGCGCGGGGTTCGCGCCCGGGAACTGGGGCAGTGAAGCTTCTCGATCAGGTCGTACAGGCGGCGTCGGCAATCGACATCGAGGATGGTACGGGACGCTACTTGCTGCCGGGCGCGGGCCAGTTCTCTACCACCATCGACGCATGCCAGACGCGGTTCATCGTCGACGCCAACGTCGAGTCCTACTGCCGATCCTTGCTGAGGACCGAGCGCGGCATGCTGATCCCTCGCAATGAGTTCCTGCGCCTGCCAACCTCCGCATTCTGGCTGGAATGGCCATGCGAGCCCTCCGCCGATGCCATGTCAGGCTCGCGGAGCGGCGTTCTCGTCGAGGCCTGCGATCGCGGGCGCAGCGGGCGGCTGACGACCTTCTGGGAGCAGAAGACCGGCGAGCCGGTGGTCGCGCAGATGATCGCCGGCTTCGACCTCGATGACGAGGCGATGGCGGCAGATGCGCCGGGCGGCACGTGGGCCTTGCGGCCCGGGTCGCACCCTCTTGCCGCCAACCTGACGTTTGCGGTGGCGCCTGGATGGCAGCGGCACATGGACAGCCTGCCGCCGGCAGCGGCACGCTCGGCTGCCGGCCAGATCATCGCGAATGTCCTTCCCGGGCTGGAGTTCGCCTTCGCCTTCTCGGCCTTGCTGGCGGAGCGCACCTGCCTAAACAAACGCGATGTCGATCTTACGCGCCTCAACCGACAGCGTCGGCGCAAGGGCAAGCCGCCTTTGCTGGATCATATCGAGGTTCGGCTTGAGCTATCGACTGGCCAGAGCGCACAGGCTTGGGAAACCAGCGGCGACCGTGAACCGGCCAGGCTGCACACGGTGCGCGGACACATGGTGAACCGCTTGGGTCGCACCTTTTGGCGCCGCTCGCACCTTCGCGGCGAGCCGTCGCGATCGGGCTGGACCCGGACGGTGCATGTCACGAGGAAAACGGGCTAGCGCGGGCCCGTCATGGCGCCGGCGACGGGGGTTCGTGCCGGCCGATGTCCCCCCCCCCCCCGGAACTAGGGGGGATGCTCCGCCACCGCCGTGCCGCCAGAGTCTATCCGGTCGCGATCATCTCCTCGCGACAGCGTCGATGGGACATGAAATGAGCTTCCTGCTTGGACTTTTCGCACTTGCCGCCCCCGGTCTCGGCCCTGGGGCTCGCCACCGACGACCGCCTGACGATGGAGGTGAGATCGAGCGATCTCGACCTGACTCGGGATGCCGACGTGCGGCGTCTGGAGCGTCGGGTAGCGATCGCCACCCGGAGGGTCTGCGATGTCGGTGGCCGAACGATGGAGGCGTTGGCGTGGAGGTCGGCTTGCATAGCGCAGACACGGCAGCAAGCCGCCGTTCGGATCGGGCAGGTCGTTGCCGCCGCCAGGCTGCCAGTGAGCCACCAGCTCTCCGCCCGCTGACCGCTCCGCTCCCGCTGTTCGAAACGTCCGAGCGTCGCACGTTCCGGCGGCTCTGCACAGGGTGCTCACACTGCGAGCACACGAGATTTTTACGCGTCTTCCAAAGCGCAGAGCCCCGTGGCAGCGGATTATTAGGGGTTCGGTGCGATATCGGCGACATGGCCAACGTTCCCAACGCGCCTTGCGCCGGCTGCCGAAACGGCGCGGAGCTCGACTTCGCCTTTTCGATGGCGTTCCAGCCGATCGTCGACATCCTGACCGGCGCGCCTTTCGCCTACGAGGCGCTGGTGCGCGGTCCCGCCGGCGAGGGTGCTGCGAGCGTGCTGTCGCAGGTCTCGGCCGCCAACCGCTATGCCTTCGACCAGCAATGCCGGGTCAAGGCCATCGAGGCGGCGGCCGCGGCCGGGCTGATCGCGACGGGGGCGCGGCTGTCGATCAACTTCCTGCCCAACGCCGTCTATTCGCCCGCCGCCTGTATCCAACTCACGCTAAAGACTGCGAAGCGGGTCGGCTTTCCGACCGACCGGCTGATCTTCGAGTTTACCGAGAACGAAGAGATGGTCGATCCAGGCCATGTCGCCAACATCATCGCGACCTATCAGAAGATGGGCTTCGGCACCGCGCTCGACGATTTCGGCGCGGGCCATGCCGGCCTAAATCTGCTTGCACGGTTCCAGCCGGACATCATCAAGCTCGACATGGAGCTGATCCGCGGCATCGACACCAGCCTGCCGCGCCGGATGATCGTGGAGGCCGTCACCCGGATGTGCGCCGCGCTCGGTGTCACCGTCATCGCCGAGGGCGTCGAGACCGAGGGCGAGTTCGACGCGCTGCGGACGATCGGGGTGCGCTATCTTCAGGGCTATTACTTCGCCAGGCCGGCATTTGAGGCGCTGCCGCCGATGACGCTGGATTCGGAGCGGCAACGCCGCACCGCCTGATCGGAGTGGGCCTATGCGCGCGCGACGTGCGTTCGTGCCGTGGCACCATGCCGAGGAGAGAATGATGGTCGATCCGAACCCCGCCGACACCCCGCCGGAAGATTTCGCCGATCTGCCGATCCAGCCCACCGGCTCGGGCGTCGCCGACCTGGAGATCGCGTACGAGCAGATGCGGCTCGACGAGGCCGAGCGCGCCGACGATGCGACGCCGGAAGACGATGCGGCCGAGACCGTCGCGCATCCGAGCTGAGCCGCATCGCGGCATCGGGCGGCGCAGATAGGCTAAGGACCGGATCGGGCCGGCAGGCGTATCGGGTCGGACCAGATCCGGCCGGTGAACTGGCTGCCGCCCTCCAGCGCGAAGCACAGGCCGCCGGGTGCCGCGGCGGGGGGGATGAGGCGGATGCGGCCGTTATCGTCGGTGCGCGCCAAGGTCGCATCGAAGGTCGCGCCGTATTTGTGACCCTGATTGTCGATCGGCTGGCGCTTCTCGACCCGCCCTCGGTCGATAAAATAGCCGTCGCCCTGCGTCACCACCTCCCGGGTCGCGGTTTCGCGATCGTCGCAGGCGAACAGGGTGGCCGTGATGAAGCCGACGCGCAGCCGTTTGCGCAGCCGATCTAGGTCCTCCGGTGCGAAGAAGGTCACGTCGATCCGCTGCGATGTCTGCGTGACACCGGCGATGGTCACCGGGGCGATGCGATGGCGTGGAAAGAGCAGCCAGAAGGCGAGCGCCGCCGCGGCCAGGAGGGCGACCACGCTCAGCAGCGCGATGCGGAGCGGCCGGCTCAAGCGGGGTTGCCCCCCAGCAGCTGCCGGCCGCTGCGCCCGGCCATGCTCGCGTTCATCATCGTGCTGAAGGCGCCGTGGGTGGCATTGGCGATGATGCCGAAGTCGGGCGCGCCCGCCTGACCGGGCGCGGGCGGGCGCGGGTACTGGCCGCCGATCCAGGCGATGGTGTCGTCGAAGGTCCGGCGTTCCGCGCTGGGCTCCGCGCGGACGTTGAGCCAGACGCGCGCCTTGGCGCGGATCGTGGTCCAGGCGGGGCGGAAGCGGCCGACCGGGTCGATGGAGACCAGGATGTCGACGGCGCGCGCCGTTGCCGTGACCACGGAGAAGGCAGTATCGCCGCCATAGCTGTGGCCGATCAGCGTCACGCGATCCTGCGGGGTCAGGCCGTCTATGATGGCGCGAATGGCACCCCCGCGCTTCCAGCTATGGTAGTGGACCTGCGCGGCGGGGTTGGCGGTGGCGTAGCGCGCGGCGTAGTTCTCGACGATGTGGGTGACGTGGTCGTCGAACCCGCCGCCGACGAAGATCTTGCAGTCGACCGGCATCCGGTTTGCGCCCCCTGTTTCGGGGGACAACGCGGGGTTGGGGCGTGGGGTCCGGTGGGTGCGACGAGCGGGCGACGGGATGGCGGGGTGGCGTAGGCTTGCCGCCTGCCCTCCGTCATGCTGAACTCGTTTCAGCATCCATGCGCGACGGCGGCAAAGGGGGCGGCGGCATGAGGGTAAGAACGCCAACGGTCTACATCCTGGCCGGCCAGCGCCGCGGCACCATCTACATCGGCGTCACCTCGGACCCGCTCGGTCGCTGGTGGCAGCACCGCGAGAAGCAGATCAAGGGCTTCACCAGCCGCTACGGCGTCACCCGCCTGGTGCATGTCGAGTTCTTCGGCGACATGGAGCACGCGATCCTGCGCGAGAAGCAGCTCAAGCGCTGGCATCGCGACTGGAAGACGAATGCGCTTTTACCGCAATTGAGTGCTCTCATTAGCGGAAACAGCGTGCAAGTGTCTGGATTTGTCCAGACGCCCACACGCTGAGTTCGGCGCACTACGTCGCTAGGTGGAGTGTGCCTTGTGGCTTATGATTTCTGGTTCTGAGACATGACGGAGGCCGCAAGAATGCGGGCCTCGGTCGGGCTCGGCTTCCCTCCGCCGAGCACACGGCCAGCGATTGACGAGGGAGTTTTGCCGCTATCGCGCGGCGTCGGCGGTTTCCCGCCACCTTTTCCTGCCATTTCACCAATATCCTTCGAATTGACGGTTTCGTCACGAATATATAGGTAAGGCCCCGGCGTGGCGGCCGGGGCCTGCCGGTTTAACCGGCTATCGTCCTAATATCGCCGTCACGCTGGCACCTACCTTCCTAGTGGTTGGTTTGGGGTTCAAAATCGGGTGCGGGGGAGTTCGTACCTCCCCCGTCCCGGTCGTCTGAGCCGGCGGAGACCGGCCCATTCTCGTTCGGGGACTGGTCCCCAGCAATCCCAGCAGCACGGCGTCCGGCCTCAGTCAGCCGAAATCGGCCGTCTCCTTTAGACTCGACCAAGCCGCCGTTTTTATAAAGTGACATCTGCGAGCGCAGTGTATCGCGATTTGCGTCATGCCCGACTGACGCAACGGCTTCTGCCAAATCATCATAGCCAAACCCGTCGTCGCCATCCACGAGCTGCATGATTTGCTGCCAATGCCCGGTCAGGCTGCGCTGGCGTCGGCGAGGGGCATAAATAACTTCAACCGCCTCCGACCGACCCAGCGCCTCAGCCGACAGGAGCTCCTTCGCTTCCATCAGGCCCTTGATCCGCGCGTCTAGTAGTGCGGCTTCCTGGGCATACTCTTCGGCTCGCCGCTCGTAAGAGCGCTTCGCATCGAGCAACTGCCCGATGCGGGTACGGTATGCGGCAAGGGCTTCATCGAAGGACGCCATAGTGCTTCTTAGACGAAGCCGCTTAGCTCGTCTAGCTTAAACCGCACGCATGGCGGATAATGGCCACGGTCTGTTCCGTTCGCTTTATGTTCTGCATAAGCGTGACACATAAAGGAAGCGTTATGTAGGGTCGCTACCTGTGCAGTTGGTCATGTAGCGGCGCAATTTCTTCTAACTAGCGAACGCCTTTCGTTGATCCGCCACGCCGTCAGACGTGACCGGCTGCGCCGGTCCCGCTGCCCGCCGTGGCGAGTCCTGCCCTAGATTGCGCTAGAGCAGGCCGCCCGCACCCTACTCCGCCGCCACGCCCGCCCGCGCGAACATGTCCGCGCTGTCCTCCGGCGCATCGTTCGCCGCCGGGCCGGCCTTCGCCTTCTGGCGCTTGTCGAACGAGTCCCAGACCTCGTTCCACTGGCCCTTGGTGGCGGCCTTGGAATATTCGGTCGCGCGCTGTTCGAAGAAGTTGGCGTGCTCGACGCCGTTGAGCATCGGCGCGAGCCAGGGGAGGGGGTGTTCGTCGATCATGTAGATCGGCTTCAGCCCGAGCTGGTTCAAACGCCAGTCGGCGATGTAGCGGATGTACTTCTTGATCTCCTTGGGGGTCATGCCGTTGACCGGGCCCATCTCAAAGGCGAGATCGATGAAATTGTCCTCCAGCCGGATCGTCGTCTGGCAGACGTCGGCGATGTCGTCCTTGACCGCCTTGGTCAGGCACTGGCGCTCCTGGCAGAAGGTGTGGAACATCTTGATGATGCCCTCGCAATGCAGGGTCTCGTCGCGGATCGACCAGGTGACGATCTGGCCCATGCCCTTCATCTTATTGAAGCGCGGGAAGTTCATCAGCATCGCGAAGGACGCGAACAGCTGCACCCCTTCCGTGAAGCCGCCGAACATGGCGAGCGTACGCGCGATGTCCTCGTCATTGTCGACGCCGAAGTTCTGCATGTAATCATGCTTCTCCTTCATCTCGGCATATTCGAGAAAGGCGCCGTATTCGCTCTCGGGCATGCCGATGGTGTCGAGCAGGTGAGAGTAGGCGGCGATGTGCACCGTCTCCATGTTGGAGAAGGAGGTCAGCATCATCTTGATCTCGGTCGGCTTGAAGACGCGGCCGTATTTCTCGTGATAGCAGTCCTGCACCTCAACATCGGCTTGGGTGAAGAAGCGGAAGATCTGGGTGAGCAGGTTGCGCTCGTGGTCCGACAGCTTCTGCGCCCAGTCGCGGCAATCCTCGCCCAGCGGCACCTCTTCGGGAAGCCAGTGGAGCTGCTGCTGACGCTTCCAGAACTCGAACGCCCAGGGGTATTCGAACGGCTTGTACTGCTTGGAGGCGTGGAGGAGGGACATGGGGTTACTCCGGGTAAGCTTGAAAGAATTAGGGTGCGACCGTCCATTGCCAGGTCGCCCAGGCGCTGAAGACGAGGACGATCGCCGCGGAGACGAGCATGATGCCGACCATGCGGAAGGCATAGACCTGGCGCTCGGTGGTCTGGCTGGACTTGAGGCGGAGCAGCATGACGACGCCGATCAGCCCGAGGACGGCGGCGACGGCGAACATGATGGCGGTGCCATGGGTCATGCGACCAACTCCGATGCGATGCGTTGCGGGAGCGCACCAATTACAGGAGATGAACGATGGTCGACACAACCCAGATCCAGGAACATGCCGAAGTGATCGGCGCGGACGGCGTCCATCTCGGCACGGTCGACAAAGTCGAAGGACAGCGCATCAAGCTGACCAAGAAGGACTCGGGCGCGCAGATAGAGGGCGCTGAAGGGCATTCCGACCATCACCATTACATCCCGCTCGGGCTGGTCGCTGCGGTGGAGGGCGACACGGTGCGGCTGTCCGCCAAGGCCGACGTGGCGGTGACGTTCGAGGAAGAGGAGTCGGGCGAGCCGCTCTGACGCTTCAATCCCTCACACAACGCCGTCAAACGGAGCCGCTGCACGGCACCGCTGCCCGCCGTGGCGAGTCCTGCTCGTGCTTGAGCACGAGCAGGCTGCCTGCATCCTACTGACATGCCAGGCATTCGTCGTAATCCGTCGACTCAAGCTCGTACTTCGCCAGTTCGATCGTGTTGTCCGCCTCGACGCCGCCCGCGAAGCCGGCGCGCTGCACCGACTTGGAGCGGAGATAGTAGAGCGACTTGATGCCCAGCTCCCAGGCGCGGAAGTGGAGCATCAAGAGGTCCCACTTCTCGACGTCCGCCGGGATGAACAGGTTCAGCGACTGCGACTGGTCGATGAAGGGCGTGCGGTCGCCGGCGAGTTCAAGCAGCCAGCGCTGGTCGATTTCAAAGCTGGTCTTGAAACAGTCCTTTTCCTCGGCCGAGAGGAAGTCGAGGTGCTGGACCGAACCGCCCTGTTCGAGGATCGAGTTCCAGACCGCGTCGGAGTTCTTCGACTTCTCGATCAGCAGCTTTTCCAGATACGGGTTCTTGACCGACCAGGAGCCGCTGAGCGTCTTGTGGGTGTAGATGTTGGCGGGGATCGGCTCGATGCAGGCGGACGTGCCGCCGCAGATGATCGAGATCGACGCGGTCGGGGCGATCGCCATCTTGCAGGAGAAACGCTCCATCGCGCCGGTGTCGGCGGCGTCGGGACAGGGCCCGCGCTCGACCGCCAGCTGCATCGACGCCTCGTCCGCTTGCGCCGAGATGTGCTTGAACATCCGCAAGTTCCACGACTTCGCCATCGCGCCCTCGAACGGCAGGCCGCGCGCCTGGAGGAAGGAGTGGAAGCCCATCACGCCCAAGCCCACCGATCGCTCGCGCGAGGCGGAATAGGCGGCGCGCTCCATGCCGGGTTCGTGGCGGTCGATATAATCCTGCAGGACATTGTCGAGGAAGCGCATCACGTCCTCGATGAAGCCCTTCTCATCCTTCCACTGGTCCCAGGTCTCGAGGTTCAACGACGACAGGCAGCAGACCGCGGTGCGATCGTTGCCGAGATGGTCGGTGCCGGTCGGCAGCGTGATCTCGGAGCAGAGGTTCGAGGTCGACACCTTCAGCCCCAGCTCGCGGTGATGCTTGGGCATCGTCGAGTTCACATGGTCGGCGAAGACGATGTACGGCTCGCCGGTCGCCAGCCGGGTCTCGACCAGCTTCTGGAACAGCGCGCGCGCGTCGACGCGGCCGCGCTCCGACTGATCCTTCGGTGAACGCAGCACCCATTCGGCACCGTCGCGGACGGCTGCCATGAAGGCGTCGGGGATGAGGACGCCGTGATGGAGGTTGAGCGCCTTGCGGTTGAAGTCGCCCGATGGCTTCCTGATCTCCAGGAATTCCTCGATCTCGGGGTGCGAGATGTCGAGATAGACCGCCGCCGAGCCGCGCCTGAGCGAACCCTGCGAGATCGCGAGCGTGAGCGAGTCCATCACGCGGACGAACGGGATGATGCCGCTGGTCTTGCCGTTCAGCCCGACCGGCTCGCCGATCCCGCGGACATTGCCCCAATAGGTGCCGATGCCGCCGCCGCGCGAGGCGAGCCAGACATTCTCGTTCCAGGTGTCGACGATGCCGTTGAGGCTGTCGGGGACCGAATTGAGGTAGCAGGAGATCGGCAGGCCGCGCCCGGTGCCGCCGTTGGAGAGGACGGGGGTGGCGGGCATGAACCACAGCCGCGAGATGTAGTCGTACAGCCGCTGCGCGTGGCCGGCGTCGTCGGCGTAGGCGGAGGCGACGCGGACGAATAGGTCCTGGATGCCCTCGCCCGGCAGCAGATAGCGGTCCTTGAGCGTCTCCTTGCCGAAATCGGTCAGCAGCGCGTCGCGGCTATGATCGACCTCGACCGAATAGAGCTGCGGCCGGACGGAATGGCTGTCCTGGCGCGCCGGCCCAGCGACGGACCCCGCGGCCGGGGCGGTGGCGGTCGTCGCGGTCGCCGGAGCGGCTTCGATCGTGTCGGTCGGCATCTCGCTCATATCCCTGAAGTCCATCACGCAAACGCTCCTTCGTCACCCGTCCGTGTTCACGGCCCGTTCGAATCGGCGGCACCCGCCCATCCTACACCCGATGGTGAAGAACAAAACAGGGCCGTCGCGTTGTGAAAGACGCGCACAACTCCCACGAGCTCAACGCCCGAGCATCCTGCTCTCTACCAGTCATAGGGCCCGTCCCCCGACGCAACCCCAAGAGATTGTGCCAAGGCCGGGCTGCGCGCAATACGGTAAATGCGGGCTGAAGCAATCGGTTCATGGCGAGAAGGATTGTCCAGGCGCTGCCCGGATGACGCGACGCATGGACTTCCGCCGGGTTTTTCGAAGGCAAGGGAACAAGCGAGGAACGAAAATAAATAGCTGTGGGTGGGCCCGGCGCCGAGTATCCGCCCGTGACGCTTGTCGCCCGATGCCCATCCGCGTCGAAGAACTCGCCTGCGGCCGCCGGCGCCCATCCCGCCGTCACGACGACGACCATCGCCAAGACGCGACGGCTGCCGCTACTCATAATCTTGCAAGATCAGGCGCTGCGGTCGGGCTGTGCCGCAACCAAGTTTCCACCATGCCCGATCAGAGGAGACTTAGCTCGCCCATAACGCGTCGTGGCGAAAGCCCCCCGAGTGCCAGAGCCGTGGTGTCAGGCCAGCTGGCGCTGCATGTGCGCCTCAAAGGCATCCAGGTTCGGGAACACGCCGCCGAGTCCCTCTTGATCTACGGTGAAGATCGCCTCCACGTACCAATAACCGAAGAGATCGCCATGGAGATCGCCTAGTCGGGAGAGAACGGCGAACAGGCTGCCGTCGCGCATCGCCAGCACGGCCTCACTGTCGCCAAAGGCGGAGTCGAGCCGGGCGGGCGCGTATGTGATCGCCACTGTGTCAGGCCGCTAGGGCGTGCAGATAGGCAGGATCGAAGTCGGCTGCCTCGCACATCCTCTCCCAATCCTCGATCTCGACGTGCCGCTTGTCTCGCGCGATCAGGCCTTCCGCCGCCAGCAACGCCAGCATGCGATTGACGTGGACATTGGTAAGCCCCGTCGCATCGGCGATGTCGTCTTGCGTCATCGGCAGCTCGAACGACGCGGGGCTACCGAGTCCCGCTTTCTCACGACGCGCCGCGAATTCGCACAGCATATGCGCGACCCGCTGTTTGGCGTCCCGACGGCCGACGTTCAGCACCCACTCGCGATAGACGGAACCGTCGATCAACGTGTCCCGCCACAGCGCCTCGGCGATGGCCGGGTGCGATTGTACCAGCTTCTTGAGCTCCGCTGCCGGCGTCGCCGCAAACGTCAACTCCGTCATGGCTTGGATGCTGTGATCGGCTCGGGAGAGCAGCAGGTGCTGAAGGTCCACGATGTCGCCGGCCATGTGGAAAGACACGATCTGGCGTGCGCCCGCGCTCGTCGTCTTGTACCGGCAGGCATAGCCGCTCAGCAGCACGTAGCAGGTCGTGGAGTCCTCACCTTCACGAAGGAGGTGCTGCCCGGCAGCCGTTCTGCGAGCCGTAAGTGGAAGGTCGCGAAGTGCGCTGCGATCCTGCTCGTTGAGCGTCCCAAGTCGCTCCAGCTTCCGCGTCATCGCGCCAAAGCCATCGTCATTAGTCTGCATGGTAGTCCGTCAGAGCCGTTCGTCGTCCTCCCGGATTTAAGAAGAAAATTCTTTTGGATCAACGGCCAGTCGTATCGCGGGGATCGAAACGCCTTTCGACCCCCGATGAGCTTGTCGAAAATCCCCCTCCATGCTTCGCATCACCGACATAGCTGATTGCGCATCGAGTTCCCAAGCGCGCAGCCGTCGGTCTCATGAAGGCTGGTGACCAGTGATCGCGTTCCCCGGCTGCCATGCGCGCGGTTCAAGCGTGTCATACCCTGCCGATACAGGAACGATGGGCGCGAATGATGACTTCCCCCCGACCATGACGAGGATATCGCGCCGCTAGCTCACCCCACTGCCGCTAGAAACACGCTGGGTGCCAGCTCAGGCCCAGCATGGCGGAAGTGGCCCTTTCCCGCCCCGCACCCCCTTGCTAAGGCCCGCCGCAACACGAAAAGGACCGCGCATGACCGCCATCGGCCAGGACAGCCTGAACGCCCGCACCACGCTCCAGGCCGGCGGCAAAGCCTATGACTATTACGCGCTCGCCAGGGCGGCCGAGAAGTACGGCAACATCGACCGCCTTCCCTTCTCGATGAAGGTGCTGCTGGAGAACATGCTCCGCTTCGAGGACGGCATCACCGTTACGGAGGCCGACATCCAGGCAATCGTCGATTGGCAGCAGAACCCGGTCCAGCCCAATCGCGAGATCCAGTACCGCCCCGCCCGCGTGCTGATGCAGGATTTCACCGGCGTGCCCTGCGTGGTCGATCTTGCGGCGATGCGCGATGCGATCACCAAGCTCGGCGGCGACGCGGGCAAGATCAACCCGCAGGTGCCGGTCCATCTCGTCATCGACCATTCCGTCATGGTCGACGAGTTCGGCACACCGCAGGCGGCGGCGCAGAATGTCGACCTCGAATACCAGCGCAACATCGAACGCTACGAGTTCCTGAAGTGGGGGTCGAAGGCGCTCGCCAACTTCCAGGTCGTCCCTCCCGGCACCGGCATCTGCCACCAGGTCAACCTGGAATATGTCAGCCAGGCGGTGTGGTCATCCGAAGCCCAAGGAGAAAATGGCGACGGCAAGACCATCGCCTATCCCGACACGCTGGTCGGCACCGACAGCCACACGACGATGGTCAACGGGCTGGGCGTGCTCGGCTGGGGCGTCGGCGGGATCGAGGCGGAGGCGGCGATGCTCGGCCAGCCGGTGTCGATGCTCATCCCCGAGGTCGTCGGCTTCAAGCTGACCGGCGCGTTGGCGGAGGGCATCACCGCCACCGACCTGGTGCTGACCGTCACGCAGTTGCTGCGCGCCAAGGGCGTGGTCGGCCGTTTCGTCGAATTCTACGGCCCCGGCCTCGACCACATGACGCTGGCGGATCGCGCCACCATCGCCAACATGGCGCCCGAATATGGCGCGACCTGCGGCTTCTTCCCGGTCGACGAGCGCACCATCGACTATCTGAAGCTCACCGCGCGGCCGGCGGAGACGATCGCGCTGGTGGAGGCCTATGCCAAGGCGCAAGGCATGTGGCGGACCGCCGACATGCCCGATCCGGTGTTCACCGACACGCTCGAGCTCGACATGGGCAAGGTCGTACCCAGCCTCGCCGGCCCTAAGCGTCCGCAGGACAAGGTCGCGCTCACCGAGGTCGACAACGTCTTCAACACCGACCTCGCCAAGGTCTATCATAAGGACCATGCCGAGCGTTGCGCGGTCGAGGGGCGCGACCACGATATCGGCGACGGCGATGTGGTGATCGCCGCGATCACCAGCTGCACCAACACCTCCAATCCGTCCGTCCTCGTCGCCGCCGGCCTCGTCGCCCGCAAGGCGCGCGCGTTTGGCCTGACGCCGAAGCCGTGGGTCAAGACCTCGCTGGCGCCGGGCTCGCAGGTGGTCACCGACTATCTCGACAAGGCGGGTCTGACCGCGGATCTCGACGCCATGGGCTTCAACCTCGTCGGCTATGGCTGCACGACCTGCATCGGTAATTCCGGACCCCTGCCCGTCCCGATCTCGGCGGCGATCAACGAGAATGATCTGGTCGCGGCGAGTGTGCTGTCGGGGAATCGCAACTTCGAAGGCCGCGTGTCGCCAGACGTCCGCGCTAACTTCCTCGCCTCGCCGCCGCTTGTCGTCGCCTATGCCCTGAAGGGTACGGTCACGCAGGACATGACCACCACCCCGATCGGCCAGGGCACCGACGGCACCGACGTGTATCTCCGCGACATCTGGCCCTCGAACGACGAGGTGTCGCAGGTGATGACCGCCAATATCGATGCCGGCATGTTCTCGGCCCGCTATGGCAACGTCTATGCCGGCGACCAGCATTGGCGCGGCATCACCGTCGAGGGCTCCGATACCTACACCTGGCGCGCCGGCTCGACCTACATCGCCAACCCGCCCTATTTCGAGGGCATGGAGATGCAGCCGCGGCCGGTGATGGACATCATCGACGCCCGCCCGCTGGCGATCCTGGGCGACTCGATCACCACCGACCACATCAGCCCCGCCGGTAGCATCAAGGCGGACTCCCCTGCCGGCAAGTGGCTGATGGAGCGCCAGATCTCCCGGGCCGACTTCAACAGCTACGGCGCGCGGCGCGGCAACGACAACGTCATGGTCCGCGGCACCTTCGCCAACATCCGCATCAAGAACGAGATGGTGCCGGGCGTTGAAGGCGGCATGACCCGGTACCAGGGCGAGACGATGCCGATCTACGACGCCGCCATGCGCCATAAGGCGGACGGCACCCCGCTGGTCATCATCGCGGGCCTCGAATACGGCACCGGCTCCTCGCGCGACTGGGCGGCCAAGGGCACCAACCTGCTCGGCGTGCGCGCGGTCATCGCCGAGTCGTTCGAGCGCATCCACCGCTCCAACCTCGTCGGCATGGGCGTCCTCCCCCTCCAGTTTTCGGACGGCGTCACCCGCAAGACGCTCGCCCTCGACGGCTCCGAGACGTTCACAATCGAGAATGTCGCCGGCCTGCGCCCGCGCCAGGAGGTGCAGGTCACCCTCACCCGTGCCGATGGCGCCACCGAGCAGTTCGCGACCCGCTGTCGGATCGACACCGTCAACGAGCTCGAATACTTCCTCAACGGCGGCATCCTGCAATATGTGCTGAGGAAGCTCGCCGCCTGACCCGTCCCGCACCGGGACAGTCCAGCCGGTCGCGCAACCCCGCGCGATCGGTTAGGGTGTCGCCGTGGGGACAGCTATGAAGAAGCCGCAAACGGTCGCGAAACTGGGCGAGCTCGGCCGCGTCCAGCTGTCGCGCACCTTCTACATGCGCGATTTCCTTTACTCCGACATCGCGTCCATCCACGGCCTATCGAACATCCCCGACGATCCCGAGCTCGCAATCGCGGCGGGTACGCGGCTGTGCGAGGATCTGTTGGAGCCGCTGCAGGACGCGTTCGGCCGCATCGCGATCCGCTCCGCCTACCGCTCTGCCGAGGTCAACGCGCTCGGCCATGCCAAGGGCTATAATTGCGCGTCGAACGAGGCGAATCTCGCCGGACACATCTGGGACAAGCGCGACTTCAAGGGCAACATGGGCGCGACCGCCTGCATCGTCGTGCCCGACTTCGCCAACCGATTCACCGCCGAGGGCGACTGGAAGCGCATCGCCTGGTGGGTCCACGACCACCTGCCCTATGCCGATATGGAGTTCTTCCCGGTCCGCTGGGCGTTCAACCTGACCTGGCACGAGGTGCCCAAGAAGCGGGTCTACAGCCACGTCCCTGACGCCCGCGGCTATCTGACCAAGCCGGGCATGGCGAACCACGAGGGCAGCCATGAGAGCGAGTGGGCGGGTATCCTCCCCTAGCCGAGCGCCGATGCCCTCGGCCGGGCATAGGCGAAGTAGATGACCAGCCCGATCGCGTTCCAGATGAGGAAGTAGAGTTGGGTCTGTGACGGCAGGCTGAAGAACAGGTAGATGCAGCCGACGATTCCGACCGTGCCGACCAGCGGCGCCAGCGGGGTGCGGAAGGTGCGCGGGGCGTCCGGCGCCCGCCGACGCATCACCAACATGCAGACGCACACCGCGACGAACGCCGCCAGCGTACCGGCATTGGCGAGTGCCGCGATCGCGTCGATCGGCATCAGCCCGGCGATGATCGCGACCAGCGCCGCCGTCAGCCAGGTGATCAGCGCCGGCGAACCCCGCTTCGATACGCGGGCGAGGCGCGCCGGCAACAAGCCGTCGCGTGCCATGACGAAGAAGATGCGGCTCTGCCCGAACAGGAAGCCAAGCAGCACCGTCGGCAGCGCGACCACGGCGGAGATCGCCAGAAAGGTCGCGAATTCAGGCTGGCCGATGCCGCGCAGGATCAGCGCCAGCGGCTCCGGGCTGTCTGCGAACCGGGTGTAGCTCAGTGCCCCCACCGCCGTCACCGCGACGAGCATGTAGATGAGGACGCAGGCGAGCATCGAGCCGACGATGCCGATCGCCAGGTCGCGACCCGGGTTCTTGGCCTCCTCCGCCGCGGTCGAGATCGCGTCGAAGCCGTAGAAGGCGAAGAAGATGATCGCCGCCGCCGCCATCACTCCGCGCTCCGTGCCGTCGGGCGAGACGTGCTTGGCGAAGCCAAAGGGCGAGAAGGGCTCGAGGTTGGCGGCATCGAAATAGGGCAGCGCCACCGCGACGAATACCGCCAGCGCGATGACCTTGATGACCACCAGCACCGCGTTGAGGGTCGCGCTTTCCTTCGTGCCGAGTGTCAGCAGGCCGGCGACGACGAAGATGATGAACACTGCCGGCAGGTTGATGATGCCTCCGAGCGGCGGGCCTTGCGCGTACTCTTTCGCGAAACCGTAAGGTTCCAGGAGAGGATAGATGTAGCCGGACCAGCCGACCGCGACCGTGGACACCACCAGTGAATATTCGAGGATCAGCGACCAGCCGATCACCCAGGCGATGACCTCGCCAAGCACGACGTAGCTGTAGGTATAGGCGCTGCCCGAGGCGGGGATCATCGTCGCCATCTCGGCATAGGCGAGGGCTGCACAGGCGCAGATCAGGCCGGCGATCGCGAAGGAGAGGATCACGGCCGGCCCGGCGCGGTCGGCGCCGACGCCGATCAGCGTCAGGATGCCGGTGCCGACGATGGCGCCGACGCCGAGCGCCACGAGGTGCGGCCAGGACAGGGTGCGGGCGAGCTGCCGGTCGGCAGGCTGTTCGGTCACCAGCTTCTTGCGGAACAGTCCTGTCATCATCTCCCCGTCATGCTGAACTTGTTTCAGCATCCATGCGCGACCTTCGCACGAGGGACAACGTATTCAGCACGCGCCGCGGCAAAGCCGCGTCGTTACGTCGAACGGGTCGGCTCTGCCGCCCGCCGGCCGCGTTTGCGCGTCTCGGACGTAGCGTGGCTACGCCCGTGCGCGCTACACCGTGAAGCTCTCGCCGCAGCCGCAGGCACCCTTGGCGTTGGGATTCTGGAAAACGAAGCCGGCGGTGAAGTCGTCTTCCACCCAGTCCATCGTGGAGCCGATCAGGTAGAGGATCGAGCCGCCGTCCACGAACAGCGTTCCGCCGGGCGTGTCGATGCGCTCGTCGAAAGGCTTGGCTTCGGTGACGTAGTCGACCGAGTAGGCCAGTCCGGAGCAGCCACGGCGCGGCGTCGACAGCTTGACCCCGATTGCATCGGCGGGCGCGCGGGCCATCAGGTCGGCGATGCGCGCATGGGCGGTCGAAGTGAGGTTGAGCGCGGCCGGGCGGGCGCGCAGGGTCGTGGCCATCACAACATCCCCAGTTCGAGGCGGGCCTCGTCGGACATCTTGGCAGGATCCCAGGCGGGCTCCCAGACAAGGTTGACCTCGGCCGTGGCGATGCCGGGGACGGCGGAGACGCGCAGCTCGACCTCGGCCGGCATCGACTCTGCGACCGGACAGTGCGGCGTGGTCAGCGTCATCATCACCACCGCGTGTCCGTCGTCGGTCACCTCGACGCCATAGATCAGGCCGAGTTCATAGATGTTGACCGGGATTTCGGGGTCATAGATTTCCTTCAGCGCCTCGATCACCTGCTCCTGCAGCGCGCCGCCCGCCCCGCCTACGGGCTCTTCGACCGGCTTCTGCGCCAGAAAGCCTTCGAGATAGTCGCGCTTGCGCTCGAAGGTCTCCGCGGCGGTCTCGACCCTCGCCTTGGGGGGCGGTGCAACGCCTTCCACTTCCTCGATCTCGTAGCTCATCCGAAGATCCTCGTTACTCTGTCGATGCCTGCAACCAAGGCGTCGACGTCTTGCGGGCCATTGTACACGCCGAAGCTCGCCCGCGCGGTCGCATCGATCCCTAGCGCCGCCATCAGGGGCTGCGCGCAATGGTGGCCGGCGCGGATCGCCACCCGGCTTTCGTCCAAGATGGTGCCGATATCGTGCGGATGCACCCCCTCGATCGTGAAGGAAACGATGCCGGCGGCGTCCTCCGGCCCGAACAGGCGGACGGAGTTGATCTGGCCCAGCGCGTCGCGCGTGGCGCGGACGAGTGCTGACTCGTGCGCATGGATGCGCTCCAGGCCGATCCCCTCGACATAGTCGATCGCAGCCGCCAGCCCGAGCGCGCCCACGATGTGCGGCGTCCCCGCTTCGAACCGTGCCGGCGGCGGGGCATAGGTGGTGCGCTCGAACGACACGCGGTCGATCATCGCGCCGCCGCCCTGCCACGGCGGCATCGCGTCGAGCAGCTCAGGCCGCGCCCACAGGCAGCCAATGCCGGTCGGGCCGTACAGCTTGTGGGCGGAAAAGACATAGAAGTCGCAGTCCAGCGCGGCGACGTCGACCGGCATGCGCGGCACCGCCTGGCAGCCGTCGAGCAGCAGCTTCGCGCCGACCCGGTGCGCGAGGTCGGCGGCGCGGCGCGCGTCAAGGACCGAACCCAAGACGTTGGAGACATGCGCCAGCGCGACCAGCTTGTGGCGCTCGGTCAGCATCGCCTCGACCGCGTCGAGGTCGATGCGACCGTCCGCGGTCAGCGGCGCCACGTCGATCGCTGCGCCGACGCGCTCGGCCGCCATCTGCCACGGCACGATGTTGCTATGGTGCTCCAGATGCGAGAGCAGGATGCGGTCGCCGGCGCGGAGCTGCATCGCCGCCCAGCATTGCGCGACCAGGTTGATCGCCTCGGTGGCGCCGCGGACGAAGACGACCTCGTCCGGAGAGCCCGCGCCGATAAAGCCCGCGACGCGGCGGCGGGCGGCCTCATAGGCCAGCGTCATGTCGGCCGACCGCTGATACACGCCCCGATGAACGGTGGCGTAGCTGGTGTCGTAGCCGCGCGTGATCGCGTCGATCACCACCTGCGGCTTCTGCGCGGTGGCCGCGGTGTCGAGATACGCCCAGCCTTCCGGGATCGCCGGGAAGTCGGCGACGTGATCGAGGGGCTCCCCTCCCGTTCGCGCGAGGGATTGGGGGAGGGCTTGTGCGAGCAGGACGTCAGTCACGGGACATCCCCTCCCCCAGCCCCTCCCGCAAGCGGGAGGGGAACTGCAACACCCGCCCCAGCCAGGCATCGACAGCCACCGCTCCGGCGCGAAAGGTCACACTAAAATCACATTGCTGCGATGCTTGCCGCTTGACCGTCCGACCGGCGGAAGCCCGCATAGGGCCGTACCGATCGCCTGTGGTGAGACACTGGCAAACACGGCTTTTGTAGGACAGCAAAATCACAGCGCCGTCTCCAGCCAGGCATCGGCGTCCGCCTCGAACGCCGCGCGCACGCTCTCGTCACCGATGCGGCCGAGGGCGTCGGCGACGAAGGCGCGGGTGAGCAAGGCCTGCGCCCGGGCACGGGGGATACCACGCGACTGCATGTAGAACAGCGCGCGGGCGTCGAGCTCACCGACGGTGGCGCCGTGCGCGCACTTCACGTCGTCGGCGAAGATCTCCAGCTCGGGCTTGAGGTTCACCGTCGCGGTGCGGTGGAGGAGCAGCCCGCGCAGCGACTGCTCGCCATCGGTCTTCTGCGCGTGGCGGGCGACCTCGACCGCGGCGGCGAGGCTGGCGGTGGAGCGGTCGGCGGCGACGGCGCGCCAGAGCTGGTGGGACTGGCCGTTGGGCTCGGCGTGGTTGACGCGGACGGCGCATTCCTGGCGCTGCTCGCCGCGGGTCAGCAGCGTGCCGCCGACCTCCGCATAGCCCCCCTCGCCGACCCGGACATGGCCGTCGATCCGTGAACCCGCGTCGCCGGCCCCGAGGAAGGTGGCGACGAGGCGGGCGCCCTGCCCCAGCTCTGCCTCGTCGCGCAGCGACACGAACCCGGCGGTCTGCAGCAGCCGCACCGATCGCTGCAGCCGCGCCGAGCGGCCGAGCCGGATGCGGGTGGCGCGGTTGGACCAGCCGGCGCCGACATAGGTCTCCACCACCTGCGCAACCGCATCGTCGGCGAGGTCGATGGTGGCGGGCAGGTGATTTTCGCGGCCGGTGGCGATGTGGACGACCTGCACCGGATCGGCGGCGGCGTCCGCGTCGAGGCGCAGCGCCCAGCCGGACCCGCGCGCGTGCTTGCCGAGCGGGTGATCGCCGGGGGCTTGGTCCTCGATGACAACGCGGTCGAGCTTGCTGCGGGACTCGTCGAGCTTGCCGTCGACGAACAGCAGCCGCGCACCGGGGAGGTCGAGGAACTCATGCTCGGGCGCAGCCACCGGGGCGAGTGCCGCAGCCGCCGACAACGCGCCGAGATCGGCCCAACGCCATGCCTCCGCGCGGGTGGAGGGGAGTTCGAGCAGGGTCACTCTCCGTCACCCTGAACTTGTTTCAGGTTCCACGCGGTACCTTCGACATAGGGCGCAAGGCTGGTGTCGCGCATGGATGCTGAACCAAGTTCAGCATGACGAAGGGAGATCACGCCGCCACCCCGTAACCCTGGCGCTCCAGCTCATGCGCCAGTTCCGGGCCACCGGTGCGGGTGATGACGCCGCTGTCGAGGACGTGGACGAAGTCGGGACGGACATAGTCGAGCAGGCGCTGGTAATGGGTGATGAGGATGACGGCCTTGGCCGGCCCCCCCTCCTTCTGGCGCATGATGCGGTTGATGCCGTCGCCGACGATACGCAGCGCGTCGATGTCGAGGCCGCTGTCGGTCTCGTCCAGGATCGCGAGAGTGGGATTGATGATGCCCATCTGCACCATCTCGTTGCGCTTCTTCTCGCCGCCGGAGAAGCCGACATTGACCGGGCGCTTGAGCATGTCGGCGTCCATATCGAGCTGGGCGGCTTCGCTGCGGGCAAGCTTCAGGAACTCGGCGCCCGAAAGCGGCTTCTCGCCGCGTGCGGCGCGCTGCGCGTTGAGGGATTCGCGCAGGAACTGGACGTTGGAGACGCCGGGGATCTCGACCGGGTATTGGAAGCCGAGGAACAAGCCGGCGGCGGCGCGCTCGTGCGGGTCGAGGGCGAGGAGGTCGAGCCATCCTTCTTCTCCCCTCCCTGAAAGGGAGGGGTCGGGGGTGGGTGGAAGCTTCGCGATCGCAGGAGACTCAGCACCCACCCCCGGCCCCTCCCTTCCAGGGAGGGGAGCAAGGAAGCGCACGCTCCCCGCCGTCACCTCATACCCCGGCCGCCCGCCCAGCACATAGCCGAGCGTCGACTTCCCCGCGCCGTTCGGCCCCATGATCGCGTGCACCTCGCCCGCGTTGACGGTGAGCGAGAGCCCCTTGAGGATCGACTTGCCGTCGATCTCGGCATGAAGATTTTCGATTATCAGCATTCGTGGGGAGGCCTGATCAACGGCTCCGGGAGCCAGTCTGGATTGAGCACCTGCGCCTCTAAATCGAAAGGACAGGTCGTCGGGATGGGGGCAAGCGAGAGGTCGATGTGCGATAGCCGCGCATCCTCAGCCGCCTCTTTATAGGCGCGCTCGAATTCATCTCGAACGACGCGACGCAAGGATGGACTTTGCTCGAACGTCGCAAGCAGATCGCGCCGCTGTACTCTTATCGTACCTCGCCAGCCATTCAGCGGTTCATAGGCCGGCGAGTAGGCGATCTTGAGCATGTGCTCCAGGATTGTCGTCAATCGGCTTTTCACCTGCTTCTTGTCCGAGCCGCCCACGCTCTCGATCTCCTCGGCAAGATTCTCCAAGTCCAGCTCGGTGTTGGCGCGCTCAGCCGCCATGCGACGCAGCACAGCCGCTTGTCGCTGGGTCCATTCGAAAAAGTCCGCTTCGTAAAGCTGTGTCGCCATCACCCGACACTCCCCTCGAGGCTGATCCCCAACAGCTTCTGCGCCTCCACCGCGAACTCCATCGGCAATTGCTGGAGCACCTCGCGGGCGAAGCCGTTGACGATAAGGGCGACCGCCGCTTCCGCATCTAGGCCGCGCGACATGGCGTAGAAGAGCTGGTCCTCGCTGATCTTGCTCGTCGTCGCCTCGTGCTCGATCTGTGCGCTCGGGTTGCGGACCTCGATGTAGGGGATGGTGTGCGCGCCGCACTGGTCCCCTAGCAGCAAACTATCGCACTGGGTGAAATTGCGGACGCCCTCGGCGGTTGGGGCGACCCTAACCAAACCGCGATAGGTGTTGTCGCTGCGGCCGGCGCTGATCCCCTTCGACACGATGGTCGAGCGCGAGCCCTTGCCGAGGTGGATCATCTTGGTGCCGGTGTCGGCCTGCTGGCGGTTGTTGGTCACCGCGACCGAATAGAATTCGCCGACGCTGTTCTCGCCTGCAAGGACACAGCTCGGGTATTTCCAGGTGATCGCGGAGCCGGTCTCGACCTGCGTCCATGCCACCTTGCTGTTGCGGCCCTGGCAGAGCGCGCGCTTGGTGACGAAATTGTAGATGCCGCCGACGCCGTTCTCGTCGCCGGGATACCAGTTCTGGACGGTCGAATATTTGATCTCGGCATCATCGAGCGCGACCAGCTCGACCACGGCGGCGTGGAGCTGGTTCTCGTCGCGCATCGGGGCTGTGCAGCCCTCCAGATACGAGACGTAACTGCCCTTGTCCGCGACGATCAGCGTGCGCTCGAACTGGCCGGTGTTCTCGGCATTGATGCGGAAATAGGTGGACAGCTCCATCGGGCAGCGCACACCCTCGGGGATGTAGACGAAGGTGCCGTCGGAGAAGACCGCGCTGTTGAGCGTCGCGAAATAGTTGTCGCGCTGCGGCACGACCTTGCCCAGCCACTTGCGGACGAGATCGGGATATTCGCGGATCGCCTCGGAGATCGAGCGGAAGATGACGCCCGCCGATTCGAGCTCGGCGCGGAAGGTCGTCGCCACCGAGACGGAGTCGAACACCGCGTCGACCGCGACGCGGCGCTTGGGCAGACCGTCGTCGCCCAGCTCCTCGACGCCGGCAAGCATCTTCTGCTCCTGGATCGGGATGCCGAGCTTTTCATAGACGCGCAGGATCTCGGGATCGACCTCGTCCAGCGACCCCAGCTTCGGCTTGGCCTTGGGTTCGGCGTAATAATAGGCGTCCTGATAGTCGATCGGGGGCACGTTGAGCTTGGCCCAGTCGGGCGCGGCCATCGTCTGCCACAGCGCGAACGCCTTCAGCCGCCAGTCGAGCATCCACTCGGGCTCGTTCTTCTTGGCGGAGATGTAGCGGACCGTATCCTCGCTCAGCCCCTTGGGCGCGAAGTCCTGCTCGATGTCGGAGTGGAAGCCCCACTCATAGGTCTTGGCGACGGCCGCATGGGCCTCGGCGTTCTTCATGCGAATACCTTGGGCGCCGGGATGGGCGCGACGGACAGATGGGCGAGGCTGACGCCGGCGAGCGCGCCGCGGATCGCTTCGTTGACGATGCCCCAATGCGGCTTGACCAGGCAGTGGCCGTCGAGCGCGCAATCGTGGCGCTCCTCGTCGACACAGGTCGTCATGGCGATGCGGCCCTCGACCGCCTCGATGATGTCGGCGAGGCTGATCGCGTCGGCGGGCCGGGCGAGGCGGAAGCCGCCCCCTGCTCCCCGCGCGCTCTCGACCAGGCCGGCGGCGGCGAGCCGGCCGACCAGCTTCTGCGCGGTCGGCAGCGGCACGCCGGTCTCCTCGGCGAGCACCGTCGCCGTCAGCCGTGAAGACGCACAGCTGCGCCGGGCGGCGGCGGCCATCATCACCACGGCATAGTCGGCAAGGCTCGACAGACGCATCTGCTCTCAATTCGGACTAGATCGCTCGGATTGCAGATGGTCCCCCCATCGGCCCGCGTCAACCGGCTTAGGTATCCGAAATGATGCGGTGGACCTGCCCTTCCAGCGCGCGTCGGTGCGCGATGGTCAGCTTGGTCAGCGCGCCGGGCGCCTCGCGCATGCGCCGGGGAGTGAGGCCGGTGAACTGCTTCACCTCGCGGATCATGTGGCTCTGGTCATAGAAGCCCTCGATCTCCTCTCCCCCCGAGGCCATCGTCACCGCCGCGCGCAAGGCGCGGTATTTGCGCGCCAGCAGCTTGGGCGGCGCGCCGTAAAGCGCGTTGCAGCGCCGCTCGACCTGACGCCGCGACAGCCCGGTCTCCGTCAGCAGCGCACCCAACGCCGGCGAGGGCGAGCCCGCCAGCCACTCGTCCACCATCCGGACGAAGGTGAGCGTCGGCGCCCATTCCCCCTTACGGCCGCTTCCGACCAGCCGTCGCAGCAACGGCTCCGCCGCCGCCGCCATTGCCGCCGCGTCGGACGCGTTGCGCAGCGCGACGGCGGTCTCCAGCAGTTGGTCGCCGAACAAGGTCGTCGCATCCACGACACGATTTAGCATCGTCGAGGCGTCGCTCCCGAGCAGCGCCGACCAGCCGGCAGGCGTCACCCCCATGCCGAACACGAGCAGCGGTCCCTCGGCCCGGGCGCGGGTGGGACAGGTGGTCGGGCCGAGCAGGTGGATCGCGGCGGCCCCCTGCTGCGTCCCGTCGTGCATGTGATAGGCGCCGGCGCCGGGCGAGAGCCGAAAGCGCAGCTGCGCCTGCTGGGCGCGTTCGACCTCGTCATGGATGGGCGCGGGCGAGTGGAAGCGATAGAATAGCGTCACATAAGGCTGCAGGTCCGCCGCCGGCAGCACATAGTCCAGCTCCGCGCCGGCCATCGCGACTCACCCCCCCCTGTACCGCCCCCGCGGTCGCCGAAGAAAAGCGGCCCGGCTGACCAAAGTCAACCGGGCCGGAAGGTAGGGCTGCAAGGTGCAGCCCTTGGGTCGCAGCTTGCGTATCGCAGATCGGCGATCGGCCGTATTGGACGAATACGACCGCGCGGTTTTGACCCTGGGAGCGGCCGATGCGAGGAGCGGGCATGACCTCACTCTCCTTCAACCTGCTCAGGACGCTCGACCCAGAGCGCGCGCATGGGCTGACCATCGCCGCGCTCGCCAGCTGGGCGCGGCTCGGCTCGCCGTTGGGCGCGCGCGCGGATCGGTATCCCCGCCTCGCGGCCAGCGTGGCGGGGCTGCGGTTCGCCAATCCGCTCGGCGTCGCGGCCGGCGTCGACAAGGACGCCCGCGCGGTCGGGGGGCTACTCGCGCTCGGGGTCGGCGCGGTGGAGGTCGGCACGCTGACGCCGCTGCCGCAACCGGGCAATCCGCGCCCGCGGCTGTTCCGCCTGGCGGAGGACGCCGGCGTCATCAACCGCATGGGGTTCAACAATGGCGGGCTTGCCGCCGCCCTGGCGCGGTTGCCGACGAAACGGGCCGGCGTGCTCGGCATCAACGTCGGCGCGAACAAGGATGCGGCCGACCGCATCGCCGACTATGCCCACGGGGTCGCCGCCGCCGCAGCTCATGCCGACTATCTGACGATCAACATCAGCTCGCCCAACACGCCCGGCTTGCGTGACCTCCAGCACGGCCCGGCGCTGCGCGACCTGCTCGCCGGCTGCGTCGCGTCGCGGGGCACGACTCCGCTGTTCCTCAAGGTCGCGCCCGACCTGACCTCCGCGCAGATCGACGACATCGCCGCCGCCGCGCTGGAAGGGGGGATCGACGCGCTGATCGTCGGCAACACCACCGTGTCGCGCCCGCCGCTGCGTAGCGCGGACGCCGGTGAGGCGGGCGGCCTGTCCGGCGCGCCGCTCGCCGCGCTCGCACGGGAAAAGCTGCGCGCCTTCCGCACGGCCACCGGCGGGCAGCTGCCGCTGATCGCGGCCGGCGGGATCGGCTCGGGGGCGGAAGCCTATGCCCGCATCCGCGCCGGGGCGAGCCTGATCCAGCTCTACACCGCGCTGGTCTATGGCGGGCCAGCGCTACCCGCTCGCATCCTGCGCGAGCTCGACGCCTGCCTGGCGCGCGACGGCTTCGCCGGCGTGGCGGACGCCGTAGGGGCAGGATAGCGTCTTGCACCCCCCGCCCCCGCCGCTACGGTTCGCGGCGATGAAGATGCTGGTCGCGCTTACCGCCCTCGCCCTGCCGCTTGCCGTCGCGGATGCGCGCAAGGCCGCGCCGCCTGCGCGCGCGGAAGGCATGGTCAGCGCCGCCGATCCGCGCGCGGCGCAGGCGGGCGTCGAGATCCTGAAGGCGGGCGGCAGCGCCACAGACGCCGCCATTGCGACCATGCTCGCGCTCAACGTCGTGGAGCCGCAGAGCTCGGGGATCGGCGGCGGCAGCTTCTGGGTGACGTCGAATGCCGACGGCAAGCTCGCCACCATCGACGCGCGCGAGACCGCGCCGGCGGCGGCGACCGGCCGCTGGTTCTTCGGCCCCGACGGCAAGCCGCTGTCGCGCCGCGATGCGGTCCCTGGTGGCCGTAGCGTCGGGGTACCGGGCGCACTGCGCGGCATGGTGCTGGCGCATCGCCAGGGCGGCCGACTGCCCTGGGCGCGGCTGTTCCAGCCGGCAATCCGGCTCGCGCGCGACGGCTGGATCGTCAGTCCCCGTTTCGCGAGCAGCGCCGCCACCTATACCGCGCACCTCGTGCCGGAGACCCGCGCGCTGTATGCGGGTGCGAACGGCCAGCCGCTCCAGGCCGGCGACCGGCTCCGCAATCCGGCGCAGGCGGCGCTGCTGACCCGGCTGGCGCGGCTCGGCGCCGACAGCTTCTATGTCGGCCCACAGGCGGCGAAGCTCGTCCGCGCCGTCAACACCGCCACCCGCAACCCGTCGGCGATGACGGCGGGCGACCTCGCCAGCTATGCCGCCAAGCCGCGACCGCCGGTCTGCGTCACCTATCGCGTCTACAAGGTCTGCGGCATGGGCCCGCCGTCATCGGGTGGGCTCACCGTGATGATGATCCTGAAGCAGCTCGAACGCTTTGACATGGGCAAGCTGGGCCGCGCCAATCCGGTCAGCTGGCACCTCTTCGCCGAGTCCTCCCGTCTCGCCTATGCCGACCGCGACCTGTACATCGGCGATCCCGACTATGTTTCCGTTCCCGTCGCGGGGCTGCTCGATCCGGCCTATCTGCGCGAACGCTCCGCGCTGATCTCGGCCGACAAGGCGCGCGACAGCTATCTGCCGGGCACCCCGCCCGGCGCGCCGCCGCGCACCCGTGTGCCCGCAGGCGAGGTCGCCGGCACCACCAGCCTCGCGGTCGCCGACGCGCGCGGCAATGTCGTCCACGTCACCACCACCGTCGAAGGCGTGTTCGGCTCCGGGCTTTCGATCGACGGCACGATCCTCAACAACGAGCTGACCGACTTCGACCTTGCACCCGAGAAGAACGGCTTCCTCGTCGCCAACCGGGTCGAGGGCGGCAAGCGGCCGCGCTCGTCGATGTCACCGACGATCGTGTACAATCCCGACGGCAGCGTCCGCCTGACGATCGGCGCCGCTGGCGGACCGACCATCATCGCCCAGATTGCCAAGGCGCTGGTCGGCGTGCTGGACTGGAAGATGACCGCGCAGGACGCGATCGCGATGGGGCTGATCTTCGCGCCCGGACCCAACGCCGTCGCCGAGGAGGGCACCGAGCTTGAAGCCATGGTGCCGGCGCTGCGCGCGCGCGGGCAGAAGATCGTCGTCGCGCCGCTCGGCCTGAAGGCCAACGCCGTCGAGCGGGTCGGCGGCCGCTGGGTGGGCGCCGCCGATCCGCGCAGCGAGGGGGTGGCGATCGACACGACGGGGCGCGTGACGGAGATCAGGCGCGCGGTGCTGCCGCCCAACCGGCCGCCCGAATAAAGCCGAACGGACACGCCAGCGCGCGGGCATGTATCCGCGCGCAGCCTCAGGAGAGAGAATGCACAAGATCGAGGACTTTCCCAATCTCGTCGCGATGTTCTTCACCCGCGCGACAGAACAGGGTGACCGGCCGTTCCTGTGGAGCAAGGAGGACGGCCAGTGGCGGTCGATCAGCTGGACCGACGCCGCGCGCCAGGTCGCGAGCCTCGCCACCGCGTTCGGCGCGCTGGGCCTGAAGCGCGGCGACCGCGTCATGCTGGTCAGCGAGAACCGGCCCGAATGGTGCCTGTCGGACCTCGCGATCATGGCCGCCGGCTGTGTCACCGTGCCGGCCTACATCACCAACACCGAGCGCGATCACCAGCACATCCTGGAGAATAGCGGCGCCTGCGCGGTGATTGTGTCGACCGCGAAGCTCGCCAAGACGCTGATGCCCGCGGTGCTCAAGTCCAACCAGGGCCAGCTCGTGATCGGCATGGAGGAGATGCGCTTCCCCGCGACCGTCGAGCATCACGACCTGCGCGACCTGATCGCCCGCCACCCCGCCGAGCCGGCCGCCATCGCCGCCGATTTCGGCCGCGGCGACCTCGCCTGCATCATCTACACCAGCGGCACCGGCGGTGCGCCGCGCGGGGTGATGCAGCATCACGGCGCCATCCTCCACAATGTCGCGGGCTGCACCGCGGTGATCGCCGAGGACTTCGGGATCGCCCAGCCGGAGACCTTCCTGTCGTTCCTGCCGCTCAGCCACGCCTATGAGCATACCGGCGGCCAGTTCTTCCCGATCGGCGTCGCAGGGCAGATCTACTACGCCGAGGGGCTGGAGAAGCTGGCGAGCAACATGGAGGAGGTACGCCCGACACTGATGTTCGTCGTGCCACGCCTGTTCGAGGTGCTGCACCAGCGGATCACCAAGGCGATCGCCAAACAGGGCGGGCTGTCGCAGCGGCTGCTGGCCAGCGCGCTGACGATCGGCGAGCGCGACTATCGCGGGACGCTGCGCTGGACCGACCGGCCGCTGAAGCTGATCGTCGATCGGCTGTTCAAGCCCAAGATCGGCAAGAAGTTCGGCGGCCGGATGAAGGCGATGGTGTCGGGCGGCGCGCCGTTGACGCCGGAGGTCGGCATCTTCTTCCACTCGATCGGCGTCACCGTGCTGCAGGGCTATGGCCAGACCGAGGCCGGCCCGGTGATCTCCTGCAACCGCCCCTCGACCGGCGTCAGCATGGACACGGTCGGGCCACCGTTGAAGGATACGGAGGTGCGGATCGCCGGGGACGGCGAGATCCTGTTGCGCGGCGAGCTCGTTATGCACGGTTATTGGCGCAACGACGCGGAAAGCGCGCGCGTCCTCAAGGACGGCTGGCTCCACACCGGCGACATCGGCATCATCGACACGCGCGGGCGGGTGAAGATCACCGACCGCAAGAAGGATCTCATCATCAACGACAAGGGCGACAACGTCGCCCCGCAGAAGGTCGAGGGCATGCTGACGCTGCAGCCCGAGATCGCACAGGCTATGATCGCCGGCGACCGCCGCCCCTATATGGTGGCGCTGCTCGTCCCCGACGCGGAGTGGGTGCAGCAATGGTGCGCCAGGAGCGGCAAGAGCTGCGACTTCGCGGCCTTGGCGGAGAATGCGGAGTTCCGCACGGCGCTGGGCGCGGCGGTGGAGCGGGTCAACAAGGACCTGTCGGTGACCGAGCGCGTCCGCCGCTTCATCATCGCCGACGCGCCGTTCGCGATCGAGAACGAGCAGATGACGCCCAGCCTGAAGATCAGGCGCCACGTCATCCGAGGTGTGTACGGCGACCGACTGGACGCGCTGTACAAGCAGTGAGGCGTTCCCTCCCTCTTCAGGGGGAAAGAGGCGATCAGCGCGCGACCGCCTTCGGCACCACCTCGAGCGTCCAGTCCTTGTCGGGCCGCAGATACTTCGCCGCGATCGCCTGCAGCTGCTCGGGCGTGATCGAGACGAAATCCTGCATCATCGTCCGCGTCGCCGTGACCCGCTTGGGATCATAAGCGGCGCCCGCCATCTGCTGCAGCCAGAACTGGTTCCCGGACGAGACCCGGACGATGTACTGGCCCATCGGGCGCAGGATGCGTTGCAGCTCCTCGTCGGGAATGCGGTTCGCGACCAGGTCGGCCGCGATCTCGCGCGCCAGCTGGAAGAAATAGCCGGTCTTGTCGGGCGTCACCTGCCCGACCGCCAGCATGCGGCCGCCGCTCGCCGCGCCGATCGGCCACTGGCTGCCGACGCTGGGCGAATAGCTGGCGCCGGCGGTCTGGCGGAGCCGTTCGAACAGCCGGTCGCTGAACACCTGCGACAGCACGTCGAGGCGCCGGCTGTCGCCGATCGCGTCGACACCGCCGCCGGTCGGCCAGGCGATCACCGCCACCGCCTGGTTCTCCGCGCCGCTATGGGTCAGGCGCACGGGACTCGCGCGGTGGGCGGGAAAGCGGCTCGGCGCGGCGCTGATCTTTGCGGGCGCGCGGGGCGGCAGCGCGCCGAAGCTGGCGGCCACCGCCGTGATCGCCGCGTCGGCCTTGACGTCGCCGAACACGGAGATCTCGAGCGGGCCGCTCGCCAGCACCGGCTCCCACAGCGCACGGAACGCCTTGGGGCTGAGCGCCTCGATCTCGGCGCGCGATGGCGAGCTCCAGCGCGGGTCGCCATCGCGCAGCAGGCCCTCCAAGTCGCGGGACAGCACCCCGGTCGGTGAAGCGTCCTGGCCCGCAAAGGCGGCGAGCTTGACCGCGCGGGCGCGCGCCACCGGCGCCGGATCCCAGCCCGGACGGGCGAGCTTCGCGGCCATCAGCCTGAGCTGATCGGGCAGGTCGGCGGGCGAGGTCATCGCACTGAACGAAAAGGCGTCCTGGTCGATACCGAAGTCGAGCCCCATCACCCGGCCGGCGGTGAGCTGGTCGAGATCGCCCTGGTCGAGCTTGCCGATTCCGCTCGCCACCAGCGCGATGTCGCCCGCCCAGATCGGCGCGCCGCGCTTGGCGGGCAGCTGGCCGTAGCCGCCGCCGAACCGCGCACGGACATAGACGCGGCCGGTCTCGGAGGTGAAGGGGAACAGCAGCATCCGTACCCCGTTGGCGAAGGTGACCTGCTCCATGTCGAGGTCGGGCAGCGTCTCGCGACTGACGACCTTGCCCGGGGCGCCGAGCGCCGGCAGCGCCGCGAAGGTGACCGCAGCCTGCTGGCGGCGCGTCACGCCTGCGGTGGAGACCGGCGCGGCGAGCGCGGCGGCCAGTTTGCTCGGTGCTTCCGCCTGCGCGACGGGGGTCACGACCACCGCGCGGGTCGCGGTGCCCTGGAACAGCCGCTTGCTCGACTCGAAGATCGCGGCCGGAGTGAACATGCCCTTGGCATGGGCGCCCTTGAGGATCTGATAGGATGCAGCGGCGGTGGTCGTCGTCTCGCGGATGTCGAGCGCCTCGACCATGTCGTCGGCGAGCTTGCTGCCCATCGCGACGCGGGCGGTGTCTGCCTCCTGGCGCATGATCGTGTCGAAATCGGCATATTCGCGGTCGACCTCCGCCTGGCTCGGCGGCGTCGCCTGCGCATCGGCGATCACTGCGCGGACGTCTGCCAGCGCGGCTTCCCAGTTGGTGCCGACCGGCAGCACCGTCACCATCGTCATGTTGGCCGAGCGCGCGATGTCGTCGAGCTCGACCGACGCCTGCAGATAGCTGCCGCCGGCGCGCGCGCGCGCTTCCAGCCGCCGGTTCATGACGCGCGTCGCCAGCACGTCCACCAGCCGCTTTTGGTTGAACACGACCGTGTCGGCGTTGAACGTCCAGGGCCGCACCACGCCCAGCTGGACCACGGTGGGCAGGCCGGGCTCCGCCAGCGCGCCGGTGGTCGGCGCGGTGGCGACGGGCTTGCCGAAGTCGGGGTCGACCGGGTTGGGGCCGACACCCTGCCAACCAGCGAAGTTCTTCGCCACCAGCTGGCCGAAGATGGCGGGATCCATGTCCCCGGAGATCACCACCAGCGTTCGCGACGGACGATACCAGCGATCGTGGAACGCGCGCACCGAGGTGGCCGACGCCGCCTCCAGCGTCTTGATGCTGCCGATCGGCGACCGCTCGGCGAGCGGCTGGCCGGCGAAGAAGACGCGGTTGCGCAGGTCCGAGAAACGCACCTGCGGCCCCGGCTGCTCGCGCTGCTCCGACAGCACGACGGGACGCTCCGCGGCGATGGTCTTGTCATCCAGCACCGGGCTCGCCAGCATCCCCGACAGGATCTTCAGGCTCTGGTCGAGGCGGTCGGCCGTGGCGGACGGCAGGTCGAGCTTGTAGGTCGTCGACACCGGGCTGGTGGTCGCGTTGGTGTCCGACCCGAAGGTCGCGCCGAAATTCTGCCACACCCGCTTCGCTTCGCCGTCGGGCACATATTTCGAGGCGCGGAACGACAGGTGCTCCAGGAAGTGCGCGAAGCCGCGCTCGCTGTCGCTTTCGTGCAGCGAACCCGCGTCGATCCGCACCCGCACCGACACCTGCCCCGGCGGCACCCCGTTGCGCCGCACCGCATAGCGCAGGCCGTTGGGCAAAGTCCCGAACTGCCACGCCGGATCCGGCGGGATGTCACTGCCTTCGTACAGCCAGGGGCGCGTGTCGACGGCCGTAGTCGCCGGCCGGGCGGCAGGCGCGGGCCTGCCCGCCTGCTGCCCCATCGCGGGGTGGCCGGTGACGAGGATGAGGGGGACGAGAAGCGAAGCGCCGAACGCGCGCGAAAGAAACGCCATCCCCGGCCCTTAGCCCCCCTGCCCGCCGCCTGCCAGCAATCTTAGTTGCAGCGGGTAAAGGCTTGGTTCGGCCATGTTTTCGTCCCGAACCTTGGCTAGCCGCTGCGGATCGTGCCCTGACGGGCTCCCATGTCTGATTGCAAGGTGAACAATGGCCGCCGGCGTCGATCTACGCCCGATCTCCCCATCCTGGCAGGCGCCGGGCGAGCCGGGCCGCGTCGTGCCGATGCGGCCGGAACCCGGTCGCCCGCTCGTCATCCGCGTTGGCAAGCATCTGCGCGGGCTGTTCGACCGCCTGATCGCATCGAGCTCGCTCGTCTCCAACGAGCCCGTGCTCGACGTCCGTGATTTCCACTGGACGCAGAGCCTGCGCTCGAACTGGGAGGCGATCCGCGACGAGGCGATCGCCGTCGCGCTCCAGGGCGATGCCGCGCCCAGCCTCGCCACCATCTCGCCCGACCACCGCGCGATCGCGGAGGTCGGCAAGTGGCGGTCCTTCTTCCTCTGGGGCTATGGCTATCGCATCGACGACAACGCCGACCGGTGCCCGCGCACCGCAGCCCTCGTCGAGCGCATCCCCGGGCTCAACTCCGCCTTCTTCTCGATCCTGGCGCCCGGCACGCACATTCCCGAGCATCGCGGTGTCACCAAGGGGCTGATCACCTGCCACCTTGGGCTGATCGTGCCGCGCGATGGCGACGTGCGGATGCGGGTCGACGACCGGGTGGTGCGCTGGGCGGAGGGCGAGACGCTGGTGTTCGACGATACCTATGACCACGAAGTCTGGAACGAGACGAGCGGCACCCGCGTCGTCCTGCTGATCCAGTTCGAGCGACCGCTGCGTAATCCCGGTCGCTGGATCGCGGACACGTTCCTGGGCGTGGTCAAACGGTCCGCTTTCGTGCAGGAGGCGCGCGCGAATATCGGTCACTGGAACCGCGCGGTGAAGCAGCTGGACGTGTGAGAGGGAGTAGGGAGCAGGGAGTAGGGACTGGGTTGATCGCGCAGCTCGCCCTAACCTATCCATCCCCGCGCAGGCGGGGGTCCAGGTGCGAGATGCTCGGCGCTAAGGACCAGCCTCTGCAACTGAGCTCATGGGACCTGGGCCCCGGCCTTCGCCGGGGAAGACGAGGCAGGACCGGTGCTGCGTCCCCTACTCCCTACTTCCTACTCCCTTGCGCCCCCCGCACGCCCGCGCCACATGCCGCCCATGCTGATCGAGACCGAGACCACGCCGAACCCCGCCACGCTGAAGTTCCTGCCGGGGCGCACCGTCATGGACGGCGGCACCCGCGACTTCGCGACACCGGAGGAGGCGACCGCAAGTCCGCTTGCCGACGCGCTGTTCGGGCTGGGCGACGTGACCGGCGTGTTCTTCGGCCGCGACTTCGTGTCGGTGACGGCGGCGCCCGGCACCGACTGGCGCGACCTGAAGCCCGACGTGCTGCAGCTGCTGCTCGAGCATTTCACCGCCAACATGCCGCTGTTCCGCCCGAGCGCCGGGTTCAGCGTGCCCGCGCCCGATGCGGAGTTCACCGACGATCCCGCCGACGCCGACATCGTCGAGCAGATCAAGGAGCTGATCGACACCCGCGTCCGGCCGGCGGTCGCGAACGACGGCGGCGACATCGTCTATCGCGGCTTCGACAAGGGCAAGGTGTACCTGCGCATGCAGGGCGCCTGTGCCGGATGCCCGTCCTCTTCGGCGACGCTGAAGCAAGGAATCGAGCAGCTGCTCAAATACTATGTCCCTGAAGTGACCGAGGTGCGCGCGGTATGACGACGCCCCGCCTGGACGACGCCGCGCTCGACGCGATCTTTCGCACCGCGCGTTCCTTTAACGGCTACACCGACCAGCCCGTCACCGACGACGAGCTCCGCGCTTTATGGGAGCTGATGAAGTGGGGGCCGACCTCGGCCAACCAGATGCCCGCCCGCATCGTCTGGGTGCGGACTGAGCAGGCGAAGGAGACGCTCGCCGCCTGCTGCTCGGCGCAGAACGCACCCAAGATCCGCCAGGCGCCGGTGACCGCGATCATCGGCATGGATCATGATTTCCACGAGCAACTACCCTGGCTGTTCCCGCACGTCGATGCGAAGAGCTGGTTCACCGGCAACGCGGAGTTGCGCGCGGCGTCGGCGTTCCGCAACAGCTCCCTGCAGGGCGCGTATCTCATCATCGCAGCCCGCGCGCTCGGCCTCGACACCGGTCCGATGTCCGGCTTCGACGCGGGTGAGGTGGACAAGGCGTTCTTCGCCGACACGCCGGCGGTGAAGACGAACTTCATCTGCACGCTGGGCCATGGCGATCCCGCCAGCGTCTATGGCCGCCTGCCCCGGCCCGATTTCGAGACGTTCAACCGGCTTGCTTGATTCCTGCTCCCGGCCGGGGGAGAGAACGCAGGTGCGCACCCTAGTCATCGATACCGCCACCGCCGCCTGCTCGGTCGCGCTGATCGAGGGCGGCGTGGTGATCGCGCGCAGCGAAGATCACGTCGGCCGCGGCCATGCCGAGAAACTGGTGCCGATGATCGCGGCGCTGCCCGGTGGCGGTCGCGCGCGGCACATTCTGGTCGATGTCGGCCCCGGCAGCTTTACCGGCATCCGCGTCGGCATCGCCGCCGCGCGCGGCTTGGCGCTAGGCTGGAATGCGAGCGTCGCCGGCTATTCCTCACTCGCGCTGGTTGCCGCCGCTGCGTTATCCGATGACCCGGCCGGACCGCTTGCGGCGGTGCTGGAGGGCGGGCATGGCGAAGTGTTCATGCAGGTCTTCGCCGCCCCGCTTGCCGCCCTCGGCCCGCTCGAATCGCTCCCACCCGCGGTCGCGCGGATGCGGATCGCGCACATGCGCGCGGTGGGCGACGGGCTACGCTGGCTGCATGAGGACGACCCTCGCGCAGCACCCGTCGGCGCCCTGCCGCGCGCCACCGATGCGCTCCTCCTGCCGCCCGACCTTGCGCAACTGCCGCCACGCCCGCTCTACGGCCGTGCCCCCGATGCCAAGCCTCCCCCGACCCGCTCGGCACGCTGATGGCGACCCGCTCCCTGCTGCTCCGTGCCGGCTCCCCCCGCGACATCGACGTGGTGGACACGCTAATGGCGGAGGCCTTCGACGCGCGATTCGGCGAAGCCTGGACGCGCGCCCAGTGCCTGGGGGTGCTCGCCATGCCGGGCGTCCGCCTGCTGCTCGCGCAACTCGACGACGAACCCGCCGGCTTCGCGATGGTCCGCACGGTCCTCGACGAGGTCGAGCTGCTGTTGCTTGCGACCGTTCCCGCGCACCGCCGGCGGGGTGTCGCCGCCGCCCTGCTCCGCGGCGCGATGGGCGAGGCGGCAGCGGAAGGGGTGCGGCGGATGCATCTGGAGGTGCGGGCCGGCAACGACGCGGCCCGCCTCTACGTCGCGCAGGGCTTCGCCAAGGTCGGCGAGCGGCGCGGCTATTATCGCGGCAAGACCGGTCAGTCGTTTGACGCTCACACCTATTCGCGCGCGCTCTAGTTGCGAACGGATTAGCGCTTTTCGCAATAAGGCTTTGAGCGTAGGGTGCCGCCATGCCGCGCAACATCGACCTCGAGGCCCTTTGCAACGAGAAGGGGCTGCGCATCACCGAGCAGCGCCGCGTCATCGCGCGCGTGCTGTCCGAGGCCGAGGACCATCCCGATGTCGAGAAGGTGTACGCGCGCGCCTCCGCCGTCGATCCTGGCATCTCGATTGCGACGGTCTACCGTACGGTCCGCTTGTTCGAAGAGGCCGGCATCCTCGACCGCCACGACTTCGGCGACGGCCGGGCCCGTTACGAGCCGTCCGACGCGGCGCACCACGATCACCTGATCGACGTCGAGACGGGCAAGGTGATCGAGTTCGTCGACCCGGAGCTGGAACAGCTGCAAAAGGCGATCGCGGAGAAGCTGGGCTTCCGGCTCGTCGACCACCGGATGGAGCTGTATGGCGTCAGCCTCGGTCGCAAAGACTGAGGCGGTGAGCGCACGCCGGCAGCGCCAGCTGGTGGCGAGACGCGGACGCCCGGCCGGCGGGGCCAAGCGCCCGTCCGTCGACGCGGCTTTGCCGCGGCGGGCCGCTTGAGGCAGGCATGGGTAACCTCCGCCTCACCTTCCGCCTTGCGGCGCTGGCCCTCACGCTCGCCCTCCACCTCGCCCTTCACGGGCTATGGCGCCTGTTCCGCCTCCCCTCTCCCTGGCCGCGCCGGTTCCTCCGCCACTTCGGCCGCATCGCCGGTGCGCGCGCACGGGTCAGCGGTACGCCGCTCGCGCGCAACGTCGTCTTCCTCGCCAATCACCTGAGCTGGATCGACATTCCGGTCCTTGCCGGCGCCACCGGCACCGCCTTCGTCGCGAAGTCGGAGCTGGCCGACCACCCGCTGGTCGGTTTCCTCTGCCGCCTCAACCACACGCTGTTCGTCCGCCGCGGCGACCGGATGGGCATCGCCGAGCAGGTCGCGACGATCCGCGCCGCGCTCGATTCCGGCTGGGCCGTCACCATCTTTCCCGAAGGCACCACCGGGGACGGTGCGACGCTGCTGCCGTTCAAGGCGGCGCTGCTGGCGGTGCTGGAGCCGCCTCCGCCCGGGCTGATGGTCCAGCCGGTGCGCATCGACTATGGCGCCGCCACGCCGAAGCTCGCCTGGATCGGCGACGAGCCGGGCACGTCGCACGGCGCCCGCGTGTTCCGCCGGCGCGGCGCTTTCCCGGTCAATCTCCACTTCCTCGAACCCTTCGCCCCCGCCGATTTTCCCGGCCGCAAGGCGATCGCGGCTGAAGCGCGGCGGCGGATCGAGGCGACCCTCCCGTAAGCCGCGTCCTTCTGCTAAGCGCGGCGTCATGCCCGCCCCGAAAACCTTCCACGTCAAATCCTTCGGCTGCCAGATGAACGTCTATGACGGCGAGCGCATGGCCGAGCTGATGACCGCGGACGGCCTGACCTTGGCCGACGCGAACGCCGCCGATCTGGTAGTGCTCAACACCTGCCACATCCGCGAAAAGGCGACCGAGAAGGTCTATTCCGACATCGGCCGGCTGCGGAAACACGCCAGGCAACACGGCCGTGAACCGATGATCGCGGTCGCCGGCTGCGTCGCGCAAGCCGAGGGCGCGGAGATCATCGCGCGCGCCAAGGTCGACGTGGTGGTCGGGCCGCAGGCCTACCACACCCTGCCGGCCCTGGTCCGCCAGGCCGCCGCCGGCGCACCCGCGCTCGACACCGACCTCCTCGCGCTTACCAAATTCGACCAGCTCCCGACGCGGCGCAGGGTGGGACCGTCCGCCTTCCTCACCGTTCAGGAAGGCTGCGACAAGTTCTGCACTTATTGCGTCGTCCCCTATACCCGCGGTGCGGAGGTCAGCCGCGCCTTTGACGCAATCGTCGAGGAGGCCCGCGCCCTCGTCGACGCCGGCGCGCGTGAGATCACGCTGCTCGGCCAAAACGTCAACGCCTGGGCGGACGGGACGCGCGGCCTCCACGACCTGATCCGCACGCTCGACCGCTTACCCGGCCTGCACCGCATCCGCTACACCACCAGCCACCCCAACGATCTGACCCAGGGCCTGATCGACGCGCATCGCGATGTCGAAAGCCTGATGCCCTTCCTGCATTTGCCCGTGCAGGCCGGCAGCGACCGGGTGCTTCGCGCCATGAACCGCAGCCACACTCGCGACAGCTACCTCCGCCTCCTCGACCGCATTCGCGCGGCGCGGCCAGACATCGCCTTGTCGGGCGACTTCATCGTCGGCTTTCCCGGCGAGACGGAGGCGGAGTTCGCCGAGACGCTGAGCCTGGTCGACGCGGTCGGCTACGCCCAGGCCTTCTCGTTCAAATACAGCCCCCGGCCGGGCACCCCCGCCGCGACCATGGCCGACCAAGTCGCGCCGGAGGTGATGGACGACCGCCTCCAGCGCCTCCAGACGGCACTCAACCGGGATCAGCAGGGGTTCAACGCCGCCACGCTCGGTCGCAGCTGCACGGTGCTGATCGAACGGCGCGGCAAGCTGCCCGGCCAGATGCTCGGCAAGTCGCCCTGGCTGCAATCGGTCCATCTGCTGACCGATGCGCAGGTCGGCGATCTGGTGGAGGTGGAGCTGGTCCAGGCCGGGCCGAATTCGCTGAGCGGCCTGGAACGGATCAGCCAGGCGGCCTGACCGGGCCCGCGTCGCGTGCTTGCGCGTTGCGCTGGGATGATCGACCGAGACTATCTCTTCGCCCTGGTGCTCGGCGGCGGCAGCGCTCTGGGTGCCTACCAAGGCGGCGTGTACGAGGCGATCCACGCCGCCGGTCTGCTCCCCGACTGGGTCTCGGGTGGCTCCGCGGGTGCGGTCAACGGTGCGTTGATCGCCGGCAACGCGCCGGAGGATCGCGTCGGGCGGTTGCGCGCGTTCTGGCGTCCGGGGCTGACCCAAGCCGCCGACGACGGCCCGATTGATGAGTGGCGGCGGACGCTGGCGGTGCCGCTGGCGATGCTGACAGGGCGCACGGGCATGTTCTCGCCGCGGAGCCTGACCATGCCCGCCTGGCCGTTCGGCAACACCGAGCCGCCGAGCCTGTTCGATACCACGCCGCTGGGCGAGGCGATGGCGCGGATGGTCGATTTCGAGCGGCTGAACGCCAGCAGCCCCCGCTACTGCGCCACCGCCGTCGACGTCGAGAGCGGCGACGACGTCGTGTTCGACACCGCATACATGACGCTCACTCCCGACCATATCCGCGCCAGTTCGGCGTTGCTGCCCGCCTTTCCTCCCGTCGAGCTAGAAGGACGCTTGCTCGGCGATGCGGGGATCGCCGCCAATCTCCCGATCGACGCCGTGCTGGAGCATGCCGGGGTTGGCAAGCTGCTGATCGTCGCGGTGGACCTGCTCCCGCTCAAGGCCAACCGGCCCAAGACCCTGACCGAGGTCGCCAGCCGCCTCCAGGATCTGAACTTCGCGACCCAGAGCCGCCGCGCGATCCTGGCCTGGCATCGGCTGCTCGCCGAGCGCCTGCGCGGCCCGGATGCAGGCCAGGTTCCCGCGATCACGTTCGTCCACCTCATTTATGGCGACCAGAGCCGCGAAGTCGTGGGCAAGGCGTTCGACTTCTCGCCTGCAACCATCCGCGATCGTTGGGATTGCGGCGGCCGCGACGCGGGCGAGATGCTGGCGATGCTCGGCGACGGGCGCATTCCCATTGCCGAAGCCCCCGGCCTGCACCTGCACCGGCTCGCGATCGGCGAACCGGGGTTGTAACGAGCCGGTTAGCGCGCCGCGTGGACGGGGCCTAAGTCAGCCCGTATCGGCGGGGCATAGGTAGCGGTCTGCTTTCTACTGGAGCTCGCCAACGGCCGCAGCATTGATGCCGCGAAGGTGCCATCGACATAGCTCGGCACATCGGTCTGGATCGTGCACAGCGCACCGCGTGCCCTGATCACCCTGGCCGCCAAGCCGCCTGGGGTCTGAACCCGCCGCCCGACGATGCACCGCTGCAACGCGGCGGGAGTCGTGAACGCCGCTGGCCGGATCGCCACTGCCGCTGGCAAGAACATGGGAACGGCGCGACCCGTCGCGCCCGCGCTCGGACGCTGGCCGGCATAGGGGGAGGTGGTCGCGTTGCTGCCGGGGAAGCGCACGTCGGATGTGCCCTGAGGTGCGAACACTTCCTCGCCCGCCGGATAGGTGTAGGTGGGGGTCGGAAAGGCCGGGCACTTGGCGCGCGCGACGCGATACTTGGCGCCCGGATCGGTAACGACGCAGGGTCGCCAGTTGGCGCCCACCTTCACCTCGATGCGCTGCCCCACCGTGAAAAGCGATCGCGCCGTTGCCGGCGTGGCCATCACAACCACGCCCAGGATGATCCACCGCATCCTACTCCCCCATTTTCCCCGCCATCAGGCTATGCGCCTTGGCGCTGTCCTACAAGGTTAAAGACTGACAAGGCTTGGCCACGCGCCGCTTGCATTCCATGCGGGTGGAGCCGACCTTGGCGCCACGACGTTTATGCCTAAACTTCCCCTCAACTTCCGCGCCGAAAGGATTGCATGAGCCGAAAGCCCGTTCCCGCCCAGTCCGGTGACCGCAGCCGGGTGGAGGTGCTGTTCGACAAGCCGCAGGCGCTCAGCCGTCTGTTCGGCCAATATGACCAGAACCTGGTGGCGCTGGAGAACCGGCTGGGCGTGTACATCACCGCGCGCGGCAACCGAGTCGGGCTGGAGGGTCCGGCCGAGCAGGTCGCGGTCGCGCGCGATGTGCTGCATGACCTGTATGCCCGCATCGGCCGCGGCGAGGATGTCGATACCGGGCTGGTCGACGCATCGATCGCGATGGCAGCGGAGCCGACGCTCGACGGCATCATCCGTGCCGATGGCGGCGCCACTGGTCCGGGGGGCGGCGCGTCGATCATGATCCGGACGCGCAAGAAGACGATCGTGCCGCGCACGCCCGCGCAGGCCCACTACATGCAGGCGCTGACCAGCCACGACATGATCTTCGCGCTGGGGCCGGCGGGCACGGGCAAGACCTATGTCGCGGTCGCGCAGGCGGTGGCGCAGCTCATCACCGGCTCGGTGCAACGGCTGATCTTGTCGCGCCCCGCGGTGGAGGCGGGCGAGCGACTCGGTTTTCTGCCCGGCGACATGAAGGAGAAGGTCGACCCCTATCTCCGCCCGCTCTACGACGCTCTCTACGATTGCCTGCCCGCCGAGCAGGTCGAGCGCCGCATCGCGTCCGGCGAGATCGAGGTCGCACCGATCGCCTTCATGCGCGGTCGCACGTTGGCCGACGCCTTTGTCATCCTCGACGAGGCGCAGAACACCACGCCGGCGCAGATGAAGATGTTCCTCACCCGCTTCGGCCAGAACAGCCGCATGGTGATCTGTGGCGACCCCAAGCAGGTCGACATCCCCGGCGGCGTCGAGGCGTCGGGTCTGGCCGACGCGGTGCGCAGGCTGGAAGGGGTGGAGGGCATCGCGATGGCGCGCTTCACCGCCGGCGACGTGGTCCGGCATCCGATCGTCGGGCGGATCGTCGAGGCATATGAGGGCGCGGATTGACAGCCAGGATATCCAACACTAGCAACGGATATCCAGGAGATTGCGATGGGCGCGCTGTACGTCAAGGATGCTGAAGCCTTTCGACTGGCTAAGGAATTGGCGGAGCGGCGTGGTCTGACCAAGGCAGCGGCAGTCAAGCTCGCTCTTGCCAACGAGCTGGCGAAAGACGTGCCCAAGAAGTCCCTGCACGAGATAGCGGCCGAGCTGCGGCGGACGTCGAACTTGCGGTTTGATCCTGACGTCGTGATCGACAAAGCGTTCTACGACTCGCTTTATGACGGCGAATGAACCTGTTCGTCGACGCCTCTGCCCTAGTCGCCATTTGTCGCGGCGAGCCTGAGATGGATGAACTCATCTCGGCGCTTGAGCGGAGCCATCGCCCTCTCACCAACGGGATAGCGATGTGGGAGGCATCCCGGGCCCTTGCGCGGGATCATGTCGACGGGTTGTCCGGCGGCCTGTTCGAAGTGAGGAGGTATATCGACAGCTTCTGCATCGCCATAGTCCCGATCGGGGGCGCCGAAGCGAACGAAGCGGTGTGGGCGCAGCAGCGCTATGGGAAGGGCACGGGGCATCCGGCCCAGCTGAACATGGGCGACTGCTTTGCTTATGCTTGTGCGAAGACCAACAGCGCCGATCTGCTCTACAAGGGTCAAGACTTCATTCACACTGATTTACGATGATTCACGTCGAACTCTCCCACGTGCCTTCCTGGCCCGACGCCGACTGGACCGCGCTTGCCGCCCGTGCCGCCTTGGCCGCCTTGGAACGGACGCCTCATGGTGAACTCGCCACCTCGCAAGCGCTGATCGAGGTGTCGGTACGGCTGACCTCGGACGAAGAGGTCCGCCAGCTCAATGCGCAGTACCGGGGCAAGGACAAGGCGACAAACGTCCTGTCCTTTCCGATGATCCAGCCCGACCTGCTCGATACCGTCACCCAGAACTCCGACGCCAAAGTCGGTGGCGCAAGCGCCACGGGGGGCGAGGTGCTGCTCGGCGACATCGTGCTCGCGCACGGCGTCTGCGCGGCCGAAGCGGCGGAGCGCGGTATCGGAACCGAACAGCATGCAACCCATTTGATCGTACATGGCGTCCTGCATTTGCTAGGCTACGATCATCAGGACGATGACGAAGCCGAGGCGATGGAGGCCATCGAGACCGACGTGCTCCGCTCGCTGGGGCTTGCCGACCCTTATCTCATCCGCGAGGACGACTGAGACTTGCCCGAGGACCGAAGTAGCACCAGCCCAAGGATTCAAGGCGGGGCCGACCTCAACGAAAGCGGCATCTGGCGCGGCCTGAAGACGCTGATCTTCGGCGACCAGCAGGAAGACACGCTGCGCGAGCAGCTGGAGGAGGCGATCGACCGGCACGAGGGCGATCCCGCTCCCGACGCGAAGGGCGACCTGTCACCGCTGGAGCGACAGATGGTCCGCAATCTCCTCCATTTCGGCGAGCGCGACGCCGGCGACGTCGGCGTGCCGCGCGCGGACATCGTCGCGGTGGAGGAAGGCACCAGCTTCGCCCGTCTGGTGCAGCTGTTCGCGGAAGCCGGGCACAGCCGGTTGCCGGTCTATCGCGGCGAACTCGATACGATCATCGGCATGGTCCATATCAAGGACGTGTTCGCGATCCTTGCGACCGGCGCCGAATACCCTTCCACGCTCGCCGAGCTGATCCGCCAGCCGCTCTATGTGCCAATGGCGCGCGGGACGCTCGATCTGCTCGCCGACATGCGTTCCAGCCGCGTCCACCTGGCGGTGGTGCTCGACGAATATTCGGGCACCGAGGGGCTGGTGACGATCGAGGACCTGATCGAGGAGATCGTCGGCGAGATCGAGGACGAGCATGATGAGGCGCCGACCGCGTTGATGGTCCCGCTCGATGGCGGCGCCTGGGAGGCGGACGCGCGCGCCGAGCTGGACGACGTTGCAGAGACGATCGACCGCCGGTTGGGCGAGACGGACGGCGACATCGACACGCTCGGCGGGCTCACCGCGATGCTCGCCGGCCATGTGCCGGCGATCGGTACCTGTCTCGACCACCCGTCCGGCTGGAAGCTTGAGGTGATCGACGCCGACGAGCGCCGGATCAACCGGCTGCGCCTCCACCCACCCGTGCCCGAACCGGAAGAGGCCTAGCGACGGCCTCGCGGATCAGGGTGCCCAGCAGCCGGAACTCGGCCCCGCGCGGATGGCCCTTGCGCCAGGCCAGGGCGATGCGGCGCTCCGCCTGCCCTTCCAGCCGCTGGCTGGCGACGCGTGAGCCGGACAGGATGCCGGCACGGACTGCCATGTCCGGCAGGAAGGTGATGCCCAGCCCCGCCTCGACCAGCTGCACCACCGTCTGCAGCGTCGATGCGACCAGCGGCGCGTCGACCGGCGGATGCGCCAGATTGCAGGCGGCGAGCGCATGGTTGCGCAGACAGTGACCGTCCTCGAGCAGCAGCAGCCGGTCGGTGTCGATTGTATCGATCGGGATCATGGTGTCCGATTGCTCCGCAGCGGGCACCGCCAGCACCAGCCGATCGACCGCTACCTCGCACGTCTCCACCTCGCCGCAATCGGCGGGCAGCGCGAGCAGCACGCAGTCGGCCGTGCCGCGCGCCAGCGCCTCACAGGCGGCGCCGGTCAGCATCTCGCGCACGAACAGCTTCACGCGCGGCGCGGTGGTCGGCAGGTCGGCAAGGATGCGCGGCAGCAGGAAGGGCGCCACGGTCGGGATCGCCACCAGCCGCAACGGCCCGACCAGCGGCTCGCGCGCGCCCTGCGCGACGGCGTACAGGTCCTCCGCTGCGCGCACCACGTCCTGCGCCCGCGCGACCACTTCCTCTCCCAGCGCGGTAAAGCGCACCGAGCGCTTCGACCGCTCGACTAGGGCGGTGCCGAGCAGCCGTTCCAGCTCCGCAATTCCAACCGACAGCGTCGACTGCGTGACGAAGCAGGCCGCTGCCGCGCGACCGAAATGCTGATGCTCGTGAAGCGCCAGAAGATAGGTCAGCTGGCGGAGCGACGGGAGCGGCGTACTGATCGTAAATCCCTATCGAACAAATCGCATTCATTCATTGGAGTGATTTGTCGAACACGTCCATAGCACCGCCACGCACGATTCACGCGCGCCTCGCAGGGGTGTGCGGCACCCAGAGGAGCATCGACATGGACGCCATCACCACCGGCAGCCCGATCAACGATCCCAAGAAGCAGCCCGCGGCGATGCGCCGCCTGCTCGGCCACACCCATCGCGACTGGTGGCCGGAGGCGCTGTCGCTGCACATCCTCCATCAGGGCGGCGTTTCGCCCGATCCGCATGGCGAGGACTTCAACTACGCCGAGGCGTTCAAGAAGCTTGATTACGCCGCAGTGAAGGCGGACCTGACCGCGCTGATGACCGACAGCCAGCCCTGGTGGCCGGCGGACTACGGGCATTACGGCCCGTTCTTCATCCGCATGGCGTGGCACTCGGCCGGCACCTATCGCACCGGTGACGGACGCGGCGGGTCGTCGTCGGGCGGACAGCGATTCGCGCCGCTCAACAGCTGGCCGGACAACGGCAACCTCGACAAGGCGCGTCGCCTGCTGTGGCCGATCAAGCAGAAATACGGTCGCAAGATCAGCTGGGCCGACCTGTTCATCCTGACCGGCAACGTCGCGATCGAATCGATGGGTGGGCCGGTGTTCGGCTTCTCCGGCGGTCGCGCCGACATCTTCGAGCCCGAAAAGGACATCTACTGGGGCACGGAGGAGGAATGGCTCGGCCAGACCCGGATCGACGAGGAGGCGGGGCTGGCGCTCGAAAGCCCGCTCGCCGCGATCCAGCACGGCCTGATCTACGTCAATCCCGAAGGTCCCGGCGGCAAGCCCGACACCCGCGGTTCGGCGCGTGACCTGCGCGCCACGTTCAGCCGCATGGCGATGA
>NZ_DASTMA010000002.1:0-24783 GCF_035714405.1 Sphingomonas sp.
CGGTGCGGAACCCTGAACGCAGTGAAGGATCAAACAAGTGCGCATCGATCGTATCCCCACGGGCAAGAGCCCGCCCGACGACCTGAACGTCATCATCGAGGTGCCGACCGGCGGCGAGCCGGTGAAGTACGAGTTCGACAACGACTCGGGCGCGCTGTTCGTCGACCGCATCCTGCACACGCCGATGCGCTATCCCGCCAATTACGGTTTCGTGCCGCATACGCTCAGCCCCGACGGCGATCCGCTCGACGCGCTGGTGATCGCGCGCTCGCCCTTCATTCCGGGCTGCGTGGTGCGCGCGCGGCCGATCGCGGTGTTGAACCTGGAGGACGAAGCGGGCGGCGACGAGAAGCTGGTCTGCGTGCCCGTCGACTCGACCTTCCCCTATTACTCGAACGTCAACGAGCGCGGCGACATGCCGGAGATCGTGTTCGAGCAGATCGAGCACTTCTTCACCCACTATAAGGACCTGGAGAAGAAGAAGTGGGTGCGCGTGGGCACCTGGGGCGACGCTGACGAGGCGCGCCGGATCACGATCGAGGCGATCGAACGCTATCAGGCGCATCCCAAAGAGCCGGAGGTTTAGCGCCGCCGTAGCCTGAGCTGGTGCCTGGCCGCGACAGGCGCTGCTGGTGGCAACGTTACGCTTGTCTCGGTTTCGCTACTCGCCGCGGCGTCGATCGAGGCGCCTTGGCGCGTTTCGGCGGCGCGCGCATGCCGGCCTCGAGCGCCAGCCACCCCCAGCGCCTGAGCGCATCCGGATCGTCGTAGCAATCGTCGGGCGCGCGGCGGTAGTTCATCGAGCCCACCCGGTCGCCCATCTGTACGGTGAAACGCGGCGCGTCCGCGCCGTCCCACTCGGCGTCGCTGACCTTGTCCGCCTTGAACCACAGCAGGTCGTCGGCGACGATCGCGAACACGGTGCCGTCGCAATAAAGCGTCCGTCCGCCCATCATCGCGCGCGACGTTACGACCCCCGGCGCCATCGCCTCGGCTACCAACTCGATCAATCCGTCCATCAGTGCCGCTCCGCCAGGTGACGCAGGGCGTCGCCCGCGACCCGCTGCACCGTCCACTCGTCCAGCCCGGACGCGCCCATGCCGCGATAGAAGCCGATCGCATCGACGTTCCAGTCGAGCACCGCCCACTCGAACCGCGCGCAACCGCGCTCCAGCGCCAGCGCCGCCAGATGCCGCAGCAGGGCCGTGCCGACGCCGCGCCCGCGCGCCGCCGGGGTGACGTACAGATCCTCCAGATACAGCCCGCGACGACCGGTCCAGGTGGAGAAATTGTGGAAGAACAAGGCGAAGCCGAGCGGCTGATCGGCCTCCGCGATCACCGCCTCGGCCGCCGGCCTGGCGCCGAACAGCGCCTCGGCCAGCGTGTCCGCCGTCGCCTTGACCGCATCCGGCTCCCGCTCGAAGGCGGCGAGCTCGCGCACGAAGCGCAGGATGGTAGGCACGTCGCCGGGTGCCGCGGCGCGGATGCAGACGCTCACAGCAGCGCCTCCTGCGGCGCCCGCGCGGGCTGCCGGATCGCGAGCAGGCAGCCCGCGACGATCAACGCCGCGCCGGCGAAGGTGGTGACGGTCAGTTCCTCGCCGAAATACCACCAGCCGAGCAGCGCCAGCCAGATGAACCCGGTGTATTCGGTCGGCACCAGCACCTGCGCCTCGGCGCGCGCGTAGGCCCAGGACAGCAGCAGCAGCGACACGCCGGCGAACAGCGCCGCCGCCACGATCGCCGGCCACTGCGCCGCAACCGGCGTCACGGCGGCCCAGGGTGCGAAGGGCAGCAGGCACAGCAGCACCGTGCCCGTCTGGAAAAAGGCGATCTCCTGCGGCCCCGCCTGCTGCGCCTGGTGACGCTGCACGACCAGGTTGATCGCATAGAGGATGGCCGACACGATCACCGCCGCGATCCCTTCGACGATGCGATCGCCATGGTCTGCGCCCAGCCGCCCGGCGACGATCACGCCGACGCCTGCCAGGCCCATGCACGAGCCCGTGACCGCGCGGGGGCTGATCGCCTCCTTCAGGAACAGGCTGGCAAGCCAGGTCGCGAGCAATGGCGCGAAGAAGGTGATGGCGATCGCCTCCGCCAGCGGCACCAGTGTGATCGCGTGGAACCACAGCATCGCCATCGCCGCGACGAGCACGCCGCGCGCGACGTGAAGCCTGAGCAGCGCCGGCGCGGGCAGGGCGGGCCGGGTGCTCGCCCACAGCGCGCCGGTCAGCACAACGCCGACGCCGGTACGCCACAGCAGCGCGCTATACGCGCCGAGTGCGAGCCCCAGGCTCTTCATCAGCGCATCCATGACGCAGAAGATCGCGGTGCCGAGTGCCGCGACGAGGAAGGGGATCAGGGGCGAGCGCACCGCGGGTGCCTACCCGCTGCTCTTCCGCCACGCCAGCGCGCGGTGCGAGGGTCAGCGCAGCGTCATCCGGTCGCCTTCGATACGAACCTGCTGCAACCGTCCGAGCCAGGACTGGCCGAGCAGCGAGCGGTCGAGTCCCTCCAGCACCACTGCCGGCACCGGCCCGGCGCGCAGCGGCCCGAGCGCCACCTCGTCCAGCGTTACCGCCATGCCGCGTACCGGCCCCGACGCGCCCGAACCGACAACGCCGAAGGTCGCCGGGTCGACGGCCATTCCCAGCTGCTGCGCGTCTCCGACGGTAAGCGCGACCGTGCTCGCGCCGGTGTCGACCAGCATCGCGACCGGTCGGCCGTTCACGGTCACGTCGGCGTAGAAGTGCCCATCGGCGGCGCGGCGCAGTTCGGTGACCTGATCGGTGAGCAGCTGCGGCTCGCCCGGACGATAGGCCACCGTTGGCCCGGGAGCCGGAGAATCGGCGAGCGTGGGACTCGTTCCGTGCGCGACCTGCGGCGGCGCTGGCGGTCGCGCGAGCGCGATGCCGAGGCCGGCGAGCAGGATCGCAAGGAGGAAGAGGCGCCCCATGCCGCCAGCCTAGCCGGCGTCCGTTGCCCCCGAGTTAAGACAGCGCCTCGTCCAGCAGCCGCGCCAGCCTCAGGCCCCCGCGCCGTACGCTCTCCCGCGCGGCCGGGACAATCCGCGCGACCGTAGCGTCGTCGAGCGTGATCTTCTCCGGCGACGGCCCACACGGATCCCCGCCGAGCGCGCTGGCATATGCGACGTCGCGCGACAGCAGCCAGCTCTCGCGGCTCCAGTCCTCCACCGTGCCGCGCCCCGACCGCACCCGATCGGCGGCGGGGTAGCGGCGGACCAGCGATGGCCCACTGGTTATCGCGCGCTCGGCGAGCGGCCCGTCCCAGACCGAGTGGATGTTGAAGCGCTTGGGCGCATAGACGCCATAGGCCGCGCCCAACCGGTTGCCGCCCAGATCGCCCTTGTCGCCGGCATGAAGCGGCTGATGCAGGTCGCCGACGAAATGGATCAGGAACGCCAAGGCCTCGACCTTCGCTTTGCGCGGCGTGCGCCGGTCCTTGAGCAGCGCCACGTCGCGCTCGATCTGCGCCGACACGCAGTTGCCGTCCTTACAGGCAGGCTTGAGGTCGAAGGGCTGGCAGACGTTCACATTCTGGAAGTGCCAGTTGAAGGCATAGCCGAACCGCTGCTGGCCGGCGGCATCCTTGAGCGGCTTGACGCAATCGGCCCAATAGGCGGCCTGCTCCGGCGTCTTGGCCGGGCATTCGGGCGTCTGCAGCAGCGCCTGATCGGCAAGGATGCGCCGCACGGCACGGCCGGTCGCGGGCCGCACATTCTTCATCGCGATGCTCGCGACGGTCTCGTGGCCATATTCCCAATACGCCCCGGCGGGCGCGGCCAGCAGAAACACGGCGAGCGGGAGAAAACGAAGCATGGCGAGCGCCTTAGCCCTCGTCGCCATAGATCGCCACCCGCCGCTCGCCCCCGGCGGTAGCGAGCCCGCGGTTCATCCCCGGTGTCGTGAACCGCCAGCCCCCCTGCCCGTCCGCGCCCACCACGATCGCGCCGCCGGTGCCGCCGAGCGCGCTCACCTCCGTCAGCACCGCCGCCGTCGCCACGTCTAGGCTTTCGCCCAGTAGCCGCACCCGCGCATCGATCGCCTGCGCTACGCCGACGCGCAGGAAATATTCGCCGGCGCCTGTGCAGGACACGGCGCAGCCGCGATCGTCGGCCCAGGTGCCCGCGCCGATTACCGGCGTGTCGCCGATCCGGCCCCAGCGCTTGCCCGTCACTCCGCCGGTCGAGGTCGCCGCCGCGAGATGCCCGGCCGCATCGCGCGCGACCGCGCCGACCGTGCCGTACTTCATGTCGACATCGTAAGCGTCGTCGTCACGCGCCAGCAGCTCGGCGAGATTGGTGCGGCGCGGATCGGTGACGAACCAGTCGTTGCCGACCTGCTCCAGGCCGATCTCGCGCGAGAAGGCGTCGGCCCCAACGCCGGCTAGAAATACGTGCCGACTGCGCTCCATCACCGCGCGGGCGAGGCCGACCGGGCTGCGCGTGTGGCTGACCCGCGCGACCGCGCCCGCGCCGCGCGTCGCTCCCTCCATCACCGCCGCATCGAGTTCGGCCGTGCCCTCGCGGGTCAGTGCGGCGCCGCGGCCGGCATTGAAGTGTGGGTCGTCCTCCAGCACCGCCACCGCCGCCGCGACCGCATCGAGCGCCGCGCCGCCGCCGGCCAGCACCGCCGTCCCTGCGTCCAGCGCCCGTGCCAGACCGGCGCGCGTTGCCGCCTCCACCTCCGGCGAAAGCCGTCCGCGCTCGAAACGGCCCGCGCCGCCATGGATCATCAGCGTCCAACTCATTAACCCGCGCTAGCAGATCGCACCCGAGCCGCGGAAGGTCAGCCGACCTTCAGCCGCGCGAACACCATGCCGCTGGTGCGGTCGCCGCCATAGGCCGGGTCGAGGGCGTCCGGGGTCAGGCTGCGCGCGACGAGACCGCCGAACCCGAGCTTGACCGACGGCGCGATCGCGAAGTCGCGGACCGCGCCGACCGATGCCTTGCCGACCGTGAACACCGGCCCGTGTGCGCTGCCCGGCGGGGCGAGGAGCTCGTCGCTCTCGATCACTTCGCCGCGCGCGAACACCGTCCAGCGCGCATCCGGCCGCCATGCGCCCTCCAGCACGAAGGCATCCTGGGCGCGGTCGCGGTCACCATCGCCGTGGATGGTCTGCTTGCGGCCCCAGGCGAGCGTGGCGGAAACCAGCCCGGCCTTGCCGACCGGCCTGGTCCAGATCGCGCTCGCGGACCATTTGTCCTGATCGTCCTCGAGCTCGAGCTGCTCGGGCGACTTCTGCCGCGCATAGCTGACCTGCAGCGCCAGCTGGGGCGACGGGTTGACGCTCAGCCGCACGGCGGTCGAGTCGAACTTCGGGGTCTCGATATCCCAGCGGTGCTGGTCCGGCTCGCGCCCCTTGAATCGCGAGGCCTCCAGCTTGACCGGCCCCCAGCTGCCCCCGACCGTCAGCACGCCATAGACGATATGCGTCGAATCGAGCCAATGGTGGCTGATCGGCGCCTCGGGCGAATCCATGATCGACAGCCGGTGCATGAAGGCGGGCGGGCCGAACGCCGGCTCGCCGGGCAGGCCAAAGTAGACGAACGCGCTGCCCCGCTCGCCGATCTTGCGCGAATATGAGGCGGAGAGTTCCATGAACAGGTCATGCGGATGCTGGCGGTCGACGAGCGTGTTCACCCCGTCCGCGGTCTCGCCGGCGGCGAGCAGCAGGGGATAGCCGCGCCTGCCCATCAGCGGATCGGGCGCCAGCATGGCCCGGAACTGGACCGTGTCGCGCACCGACAGCGCGCCGGTCGCCATGCCCATCACCATGCCGCTGGGGAAGATCATGTCGTCGCCGCGCGGCCCGCTCTGCCGGTCGGCGACCAGGTTGAGCTGGACCTGGCCCATCAGCGACCAGTCGCCGGTCATGCGATACACGCCCATCATCGGACTGACGTCGGGCTGCCAGCTGGTGCCCGACGCCTCCCGGTTCATCGGATAGGGGCCGAACGCGGCGCGCATGTCCATCGACTCGTGGCCGGTCATGTCGTGCCCGGCATGGGGATCGGCGGCCGACGGCGCAGGCTGCTGTGCAGGCGCAGGCGCGGCATGATCGTGGTGCTGCGCCACAGCGGGCGCGACGACGAGGAGGCCGAGGGCGATGGAAAGGTGTCGCATGGCAGGGCGCTTGCCACCCGGCTGCGGTAAGGTCAAATACCCCCCATGGGTATGTCGCACACCTCGCATCGCGAACAGCTCCCCCGCCTCAAGCGGGTGGAGGGGCAGGTCCGCGGCATCGCGGCGATGGTAGAGGAGGGGCGCTATTGCGTCGACATCCTCACGCAGCTCCAAGCCGCGCGCGCGGCGCTGACGCGCATCGAGCGCGATATCCTGGAAAGCCACGCCAATGCCTGCGTCGCCCAAGCGGTGCAGTCGGGCGATGCAACCGCGCAGGCAAGCAAGCTGACCGAGCTGGCCGAATTGCTGCGGCGCGCGCTGCGCTGACCCGCCTTGGACATGGCCGGGGATCGGCTATGACGGCCTCATGATCATCGGCCTCGGCTCCGACCTGTGCAACATCGAACGCATCCAGGCGTCGCTCGACCGCTTCGGCGATCGCTTCGAGGCGCGCGTCTTCACCGATGTCGAGCGCGCCAAGGCGGCGCGGCGGCCGTTCACCAAGGCAGGCACGCTGGCCAAACGCTTCGCCGCCAAGGAGGCCTACTCCAAGGCGGTCGGCACCGGCTTCAAGCGGGGCGTGTTCATGCGCGACATCGGCGTGGTCAACGCGCCCTCCGGCCAGCCGACGCTGCGGCTGACCGGCGGGGCTCGGGCGAGGCTTGACGCGATCACGCCTGCGGGCCACGTCGCCTCCGTTCACCTGACCATGACCGACGATCATCCCTGGGCGCAGGCGTTCGTCGTCATCGAGGCACTTCCCGAAGGCTCCGCCCCATGACCGACGCCGCCGTTCCCGAGACCCAAGCGGCCGAACCCGACGCCAGGCCGACCAAGCGCGGCACCGATTGGTGGGGCGAGGTGAAGGGCATCTTCTGGCTGCTGCTGGTAGTGCTCGGCTTCCACTCCTTCATCGCCAAGCCCTTCTACATCCCGTCGGAATCGATGCTGCCGGGGATGCTGGTGGGCGACCGGCTGGTGGTGACGAAGTTCGCCTATGGTTGGTCGTTTGTGTCGCCCACCATCCCCAATCCCGCCGCGATCTTCCGCAGTGTCGTTCTGCGCCAGCCGGGCGAAAGCTGGACGGTGGGACTCCCCGCCTGGAAGGGGCGGCTGCTCGGCCGCCTGCCCGATCGTGGCGACGTGGTGATCGTGACGCCTCCGGGCACGCGCAACGACTATATCAAGCGCGTGGTCGGGCTGCCCGGCGACACGCTGGAGGTGCGAGGCGGCACGCTGGTGTTGAACGGCAGGCCGGTGCCGCGCGGGCCGACGCGCTATCTGGACCTACCGGTTGACCTCAACAGCCCGTGCACCGATTACCCCGGCGCGCGGCGGCTGGTTAATGGGCGCGACGTCTGCCACCTGCCGATCGTCACGGAGACGCTGCCCAATGGGCGCCGCTACGACACCGTCGACCTGCAGCCGGACAGCACCGGCGACTTTTTCGGACCGATCCGCATCCCCGCCGACCACGTCTTCCTGATGGGCGACAACCGCGACCGCTCCGCCGACAGCCGTTTCAGCCTGTCGGAGCTGGGGCTGGGCGGGCCCGTCCCTTACGAGAATGTCGGCGGCCGTGCGGAGTTCGTCACCTTTTCGCTCGACGGCACGACCTCGCTGAACCCGATCAGCTGGTTCACGAGTTTGCGCGGAGGACGTGCGGGCACCTCGCTCCACGCGGAGACGGTGCAATGAGCGAGCCCGCCGACATCCGGCACCCCGGCCATGTCGAGCCCGGCGCCAGCCCCAACGAGGTCCACGACCCGCTGATCCGGCAGGAGATCAAGAAGGCCAAGGTCTGGTTCGGCGCCGCGCTGTTGATCGCGCTGGGCGTCTTGCTGGTCCAGCCGCTGATGGTGATCGGCGCCGGTATCATCCTGGGCGTCATGTTCGACGGCGGGGTGCGACTGCTCGGCCGCTACCTGCCGATTGGGCGCAGCTGGCGGCTGCTGATCATCGTGCTGGCCAGCGTCCTGTTCCTGGTCGGCACCTTCTACCTGATGGGCCTGGGCATCGTGCAGCAGGTCGAGCAGCTTCGCGTCACGCTGGAATTGCAGGTCGTGCGCCTCACCACCTATTTGACGCAGCAGGGCCTGATGCCCGGCGCCTCCGACGTGTCGGGCGTCGCGCGTCAGGCGCTGTCGTCGGTGGGCCGGCTGACCAGCTGGGTCGGCTCCGCGGTGGGCGCGGTCACCACGATGTTCTTCATCCTGGTGCTGGGCCTGTTCTTTGCGATGGAGCCGCGCGTCTATGAGCGCGGCGTCCAGTGGATGATCCCGCGCGCGAGCCGCGACGAGTTCGCGCTGACGCTCGATCGCATGGGCTTCACGCTGCGCCGGCTGCTCGCGGGCAAGCTGCTCGCGATGGTCGCGCAGGGCGTGGTGACGTGGCTGGCGCTCCTGCTCGGCGGCGTTCCGCTGGCGGCGTTGCTGGGCATCATCACCGGCGTGCTTGCCTTCATCCCCAATATCGGGGCGTTCGTCAGCGGCGTGATCATGGTCGCGGTGGGCTTCAGCGCCGGGGTGGACACAGGGGTATGGGCGATCGTCGTGTATGTCGTCGTGCAGGGTCTGGACGGCTATGTCTTCTCACCGCTGGTCGCCAAGAAGACGGTGGACATGCCACCGGCGCTGACGCTGGGCGCACAGATCCTGGCGAGCGCACTGGTGGGGCTGATCGGGCTCGCGCTCGCGGACTCGTTCGTGGCGATGATCAAGGTCGCGCTGGAGCGTCGCGCCGAGCGGGAAGAGAAGCGCGTGGTCACCCGGAGCCCGCCGAACTAACGATGCGGTCGAACAGCGCGAGGTAGCGCGCGGCCGAGTCGTGCCCCCACATTGGCACCGGCACCGGTCGCGGCGCGGTCAACCAGAAGCGCAGCGCGGCCTCGAGCGCCCGCGGATCGTCGCGCGGCACCATTGTCCCCACCGCCGCATCGCTGACGATCTCGGCGACCGCGGGGCTCGACCGGGTGGCAACCACCGGTGTCCCCACCGACAGTGCCTCGCGCAAGACGCCGGGCACACCCTCGAAGTCGGACACCAGCACCAGCGTTGCGGCTTCTGCCATGACTGTGAGCGGATCGGCCGTGTGCCCCGGCAGCTGGAGCCGCTCGGCCACTCCCAGGGCAAGCGCCTGCGCCCGCAAGGCGGCGCGCTCCGGCCCCTCCCCCAGGATCATAACGGGCACACCAGGCAGCGCCGGCATGGCCGCCACCAGCCGGTCCCACCGCTTCTGCCGCGCCAGCCGGCCGACGCCGAGGATGAAGGGCGATGGCGGCAACGACGGCGAAGCGGCGCCGGCGACGGGCAGCGGCGGCGGGTTGGCGATTACGCTGGTCCTCCCGACCATACCCGTCGCGCGAGCCGCCTCGGACGCCGTCGCGGGACTCATCGCGACGAGGTGGTCGAGAATGCGACCGTGCTGACCCAGCCATGCGCGGTGCCAGCGATCCAGCAAGACGCCATGATCGCCACGCCGCACCGCGTTGGACATCTTGCCGACGATCGGCGGGCAGCTGCGTCCGAGCCGAACCCGCGTCCAGGCGGCGATGCCGGTATAATGGTTGCCCGGGCAGAACAGCAGGTCGGGGCGCCGGTCCCGCACCGCGGCCGGCAACCCGCGTGCCAGCCGTCGCATCGAGCCGCCACCGATCTCGACCAGCTCAACCCCGCCGGGCATGTCCGCCGTCAGCGGGCCGATTGCGGCGCCGAGCACCAAAGTCACCCGCCGCCCCGCATCGACCCACCCGCCCGCCAGCCGCAGCAGCGCGCGCTCGACGCCGCCGCCGGCCAGGTCACGCGCATAGGACAGGATATGGTCGGCGGGCACCTCGTGCCTGTACAGCGTGCGCGCCGCGCGACCACCCTGGCGCGAGTGGACAGATCGCCGCACTGGAAGCTGTCACATCAACATCTTATCTGCCGGGTACGCGCCGCCCTTTCCCCCCGCGAGACCCCTCCCCGTCGCCGCATGACCCCGCTCGCAACCGATCTGACGCCGCCGGTCAGCGCTCCGGGCGGCCTGCAGCCCTTGGCGACGGCGACGCGGCGTTCGCCGACCGTGCTGGGCGCGGCCCTGACGCTCGCGATGGTGATCGGGCTCGGCTATGAGCTGTTCCGCCACGGGCTGGACGGCCTGACTCGCGCGACGCCGACCGACCCGCGCTTCTACCTGTGCTTCATTCTCTTCTACATGGCGCTGCCGACCGGAGACTTTCTGATCTTTCGTCGCCTATGGGGCATCCCGCTGTCTGGCCTCGTCGCGCTGCTCAAGAAGCGGATCGCGAACGACGTCCTCATCAACTATACGGGCGAAGCCTATTTCTACGCCTGGGCGCGCGCGCGCGCGACGCTGGTCGCGGCACCGTTCGGCGCGATCAAGGACGTGTCGATCCTGTCGGCGATCGCCGGCAACGCCATCACCCTGCTGATGCTCGCCGCGGCGCTGCCGCTCGGGCGCGACCTGTTGACGCCCGACCAGTTCCGCACCGCGCTCTGGTCAACCGTCGCGCTCGTCGCGCTGTCGCTACCGTTCCTTATCTTCTCGCGCCGGGTGTTCTCCCTGCCGAGGCGGGCGCTGTGGGAGGTGTTCGGGCTGCAATCGGCACGCGTTGTCGCCTCCTCCAGCTTCACCGCACTCGCCTGGCATTTCGCGCTGCCGGGTGTCGGCGTCGGCATGTGGATGCTGCTCGCCGCCGGGCGGCTCCTGGTGTCACGCCTGCCGATGATGCCGACGACGACCAAGGACCTGCTGTTCTTCACCTTCGCGACGCTGTTGATCGGCCAGGACGAAGCGCTGCGTCAGCTGCTCGCCTTTTTCGTCGCACTGACGCTCGTCACCAACGCGGTCCTGATCCTCGCCTTTGGAATTTACAGCCTCGTTACCAGGAGGAAGCCCTGGTGAAACCCGCCAGGCTGATCGCGCTCGCGCTGTTTGCGGGCCTCCCCGCCACCGCATCGGCGCAGGTGCTGGGCGAGGACGCTTGCGTCGGCGGGGCCCCCGCCATCCTGGTGCAGGTCGTCGGCCTGAAGGGCCGCCGGGGCGAGCTCAAGCTCGAGCTCTACCCGGCCAACGAGCAGGATTTCCTGCGCGACGACCGCGACCTGCTGCGCGAAGGCAAGCTGTTCCGCCGCATCCGCGTACCGACGCCGACCGCGGGCGATGTCCGGCTGTGCATGCGGGTACCGCGCCCCGGTCGCTATGCGCTGCTCTTCACCCACAATCGCGACGGCAAGAACAAGTTCAACTTCTGGGTCGACGGCGCCGGCTTCGCGTCCGCGCAGAAGCTCGGGCGCAAGCGACCGAGGCTGCACCAGGCGATCGTCGACGTGCCGGCCGGGGTCCAGCGGATCACCGTCCGCGCGCAATATCTGAGGGGCTTCAGCGGCTTCGGACCGGTCAAGAGCTAGCGCGATGCGCAGCTGCCCATGAGGATCGTCGACGTCAACGAGTTCTACTCGCCGACCGGTGGTGGCGTACGGACCTATATCGACCGCAAGATGGCGATCCTGGCGGAACACGGTCACCAGCTGATCGTCGTCGCACCCGGTCGGGAGGATCGAGAGGAGGAGCGGCCAGGCGGTGGTCGGGTGATTTTCCGTCGCTCGCCGCCGATGCCGTTCGACCAAAATTATGGACTATTCTGGGATGCGGCGCCGATCCACGCGCTGCTGGATCGCTTCGATCCCGACGTGGTCGAATGCAGCTCGCCGTGGCGACCCGCGTGGATCGTCGCGGAGTGGCAGGGACATGCTGCGAAGGCCTATTTCTTCCACGGCGACAATATGGAGGCCTACGCCAAGACCTATCTCGAGCGCCTCGCGCCGCCGCAGCGGATCGAGCGGGCGTTCGGCTGGTACGACCGGTACATGGCGAGCTTCCTCGAACGGTTCGACACGGTGGTGACCAATGGCCCTGCGCTGGCGAAGCGGCTGCGCGCGCGCGGGGTGCGGGTCGACGCGGCGATGACACTCGGGATCGAGCGAGGCCTGTTCTCGCCCGGCTTGCGCGACGAGGATCTGCGCGCGGGCCTGCTCGCGCAATGCGGGCTGCCGCCGTCCGGGCACCTGCTCGTCGGCATCGGCCGGCACCACCGCGAAAAGCGCTGGCCAATGGTGATCGACGCGGTGCAGCGCGCCGGCGCGACGCTGCCGGTCGGACTGGTGCTGCTGGGCCAAGGGCTCGCGTCACGCACGCTGGAGAAGCATGTCGGCGACAGCCCGCACATCCGCCTGTTCCAGCCGGTCTACGACCGCCACCGTCTGGCGCGGATCATGGCGAGCGCCGACGCGCTGATCCACGGCTCGTCCTCCGAACCCTTTGGACTGGTCGCCTACGAGGCGCTGGCCTGCGGCGCGCCGATGATCGTGCCAGACGAGGGCGGCGCGTTCGAGGCCTCGGCCCCAGGCTATGCGGAGGTCTTCCGCGCCAAGGATCCTAAGGATTGCGCGGCGGCGATCGGTCGCTTCTTCGCGCGCGACCAGCGGGCGCTCCGCGCGGCGGCGGGGGACGCGGCGACGCGGGTGCGCTCGGACGAGGATCACGCCGAGGCGCTGGTCGCGCATTATCAGGGCGTGATCGCAGGCAAGCGGCGGGCCTAGCGGACGTACAGCCGCCAGCGGTCGATCCGCGTCGCGCGATAGCCGCGCCGAATGGCTTCCGCGCCGAGGCGCGCGTCGAGACGATCGTCGCCGCTGGTCCACTTGCCCTCGCCGCCGGTCAGGATCGCATCCGGCAGCGGCGCCTGCGCGAGCGTTGCGGCGGACACCAGATGCAACGGCGTCTCGCCGCCGGCAGGTTGCAGAAGGCTTCGGAAGTAGAAGGGTCCGGTGGCGAACCGCGGATCGGGCAGGCGGCGGGTCGACGGCAGGAACTGCGGTGACAGCGTCGCAACCGGGCCCCGCACTCCGGCTGCGTCCATGGCGTCGCGCACCGCCGCCATCTCGCTCAGCGCGGTCCGCATGCCTTCCTCACCCTGGATCAAGGCAGCCGCCGTGGGCGCGAGCCCGGCGAAGGCGAAGGCGATCGCGGCGATCCGGGTTGCCCGCCCGGGAGGGTACCGGCTCCACCGCCAGGCGAGCAGCACGAACAAGGGCGGCAGCACCGGCAACAGATACTGCCGCCAGGTCGGCGTCGGCAGCACCGCCGCGATCAGCCCCGCCAGGATCAACACCATCAGCAGCCCGGACGCGGGTCGGCGCGATACGACGAACAAGGCCAGCAACGCCGGACCGAGCGCCAGGAATTTAACCGCGTCGATCAGCTTGGCCGCTCCCGAAAGCTTCCACGGCCGGTCGGCGTAGAAGTCCGCCGGCGCCATCGTCGGAAAGGTGAACACCCCGAACAGGAAGCCGGCGGGCGCCAGCCATGCCGTCCAGGCGACCAACGCCACCGCCGGCACAGCGCCCAGCATGACGAAAAGCGGCCGATGCGCGCCATGCCGCCACAGCGCCCAGCAGCCATAGCCGGCGGCAGGCAGCGCATAGGAGATCTTCGCCGCCGCCGCGCTCGAGAGCAGTAGTCCGAGGCCAAGCGCCGCCAAGGGCGTCCCGCGCCCGGCCTCGGTGCGCACCGCCAGCCACACCGCGCCGGCCAGGCACGCCGCGGGCAACGCATCGTTACGCGCGGTACCGACCGAAAAGAGCAGGATATCGCAACACGCGAACAGCGCCGCCGCGACCAGCGCCATGCGCGGCTGCCCCACCTCGCGCGCGGCCCCATGGACGCAAGCCACCGCCAGCCCGCCGAGCAGCGCGTTGACGATCCGCAGCGCGGGCCACGTCCACACCCCGCTTCCCCACGCCACCGCCGCGAAGAGGAAGGGCTGCAGCGGTGTCTGCAGATAGGCATAGTCGCGATAAGGCAGCAGGCCGTGTGCGGTCAGCACCGCCGCCGCGACATATTGCGACTCGTCATGGTCGATCGGCCGGGCGAGCGCGAGCAAGCAGAAGACGAGTGCGAGGAGGAGCCACTTCCCTCTCCCGTTCAGGGGAGAGGGCGGAGCCGCCAAGCGGCGCGGGGAGAGGGGCGGTTTGACCGGGCGGCTCCCCCCCTCCTTCCGCGGCTGCGCCGCTCCCTTCTCTCTCCTTGAGGAGAGAGGAAAGTCAGTCACGCACCGCGGTCACAAAGTAATCGAGCGCCGTCGAATCGCTGAGATAGAACCCCCGCCCGGGCGTGAACGCCAGCCCCTGCACATGCCGCACCCGCAGCCCCGCGCCCTCGACCAGCCGCGTCAGCTCGTCCGGCGTCAGGAACCTGTGCCAGTCGTGCGTACCGCGCGGGATCCGTCCCGTGCCCTCAGCCAGCGTGATCATCGCCAGCCGTGACAGCGGCGTGCGGTTGGGCGTGGACAGCAGCATCAGCCCGCCGGGCGCGAGTGCCGCCGCCAGCCCGTGGACGAAGACACCCGGATCGGTGACATGCTCGATTACCTCCAGCGACGTCACCAGGTCGAACACCTCGCCCGCCACGGCCTCGACCCCGCCGACGCGATAGTCGATCGCAAGGACGTTCGCATGCGCCCGCGCCGCCGCGATCACCTCCGCCGCGCCGTCCACCCCGGTCACGTCCGCACCCATCCGCGCCAGCGGCTCCGCGAGCAGCCCGGCGCCGCAGCCCATGTCCAGCGCGCGCCTGCCCGCCAGCGGCGTGAAGCCCGCCGGGTCGCTGCCCCAATGCGCGTCGATCCGGCCGCGCAGGTAAGCGAGCCGCGGCGGGTTCAACCGGTGGAGCATCGCCGAGGAGCCATCGGGATCCCACCACGCCGCCGCCATGCGACCGAAGTGCGCCGCCTCGCGCGCGTCCACGCTACTTGCCACCGTCATGCCCGCGCTTCTAACAGGGCCTCGCCCGGAAGCCCACCGGCGCGAGGGGGAATCGCCGCACCGCCATGGCCCGGATCGTGATGAAGTTCGGCGGCACGTCCATGGCCGGGATCGAGCGCATCCGCGCAGTCGCGGCGCGGGTGAAGCGCGAGGTCGACGCTGGCAACCAGGTCGCGGTCGTCGTCTCCGCGATGGCGGGCGAAACCGACCGGCTGGTCGGCTTCTGCCGCGAGGCGTCGGCGCTCTACGATCCACGCGAGTACGATGTGGTCGTCTCGTCGGGTGAGCAGGTCACCAGCGGCCTGCTCGCCATCGCGTTGCAGGCGGCGGGTGTCCCCGCGCGATCGTGGCTCGGCTGGCAACTGCCCATCCATACCTCGGATGCGTTCGCCAGGGCGCGGATCGGCGCAATCGACCCGGCGGCGCTCAACGCCTCGCTCGCCCGCGGCGAGGTGGCAGTCATTCCCGGCTTCCAGGGCGTCGCCGACGACAACCGCGTGACGACGCTCGGCCGGGGCGGCTCCGACACCTCAGCCGTCGCCATCGCCGCCGCGATGAAGGCCGCTCGCTGCGACATCTACACCGACGTGGACGGCGTCTATACCACCGACCCGCGCATCGTGCCGCGCGCGCGCAAGCTCGCCAGGGTGACGTATGAGGAGATGCTGGAGCTCGCCTCGGTCGGCGCCAAGGTGCTGCAGACGCGCTCGGTCGGGCTGGCGATGAAGGAAGGCGTGCGCGTCCAGGTGCTGTCGTCCTTCACCGGACCCGACGCGCCGATGGCCGACACGCTGCCGGGAACGCTGATCGTCAGCGAAGAAGAGCTTGGGATCGTCGCCGAAGAGGAACTCGACACTGTGGAACGTCAACTCATCACCGGCATCGCGCACGACAAGAACGAGGCCAAGATCACGCTGACCGCGGTGCCCGACCGGCCCGGCGCGGTGGCTGCGATCTTCGCGCCGCTGGCGGACGCGGGCATCAACGTTGACATGATCATCCAGAACATCGCGCACCGGCCCAAGGGGGGCGAAGGCGGTTCGACCGACGTCACCTTCACCGTCCCGGCCGCCGATCTCCCCAAGAGCCTTGCCGTGCTGGACGCCGCCAAGGCACAGATCGGCTTCACCGAGCAGGTCCACGACACGCGGGTGGCGAAGATCAGCGTCGTCGGCGTCGGCATGCGCTCCCACGCCGGCGTTGCGTCAACCATGTTCACGACATTGGGCGCACGCGGGATCAATGTGCTCGCCATCTCGACCAGCGAGATCAAGGTGTCCGTGCTGATCGACGAGGACGAGACCGAGCTCGCGGTCCGCGTGTTGCACACCGCCTACGGGCTGGACGCCACCTAGCGCTCCATCTTCGGTTCGATCCGCTCGCGCCGAGTCCGACCCCGGTTTACCGTCCAGATGTCCCCGTATCGCTCGTGCGGAATCGCGTCCGGGCGCGTGCCGCCGAGCTGCGCGACGATCTCCGGCACCGTGTTGCTGTGGCCGACCACCAGCACCGGCTGCCGTTGCGCCCGCAGGGTCGCGACCAGCGCGGGGGTGTCCGCCGGATCGTACATGACGGGCGTCAGCCGACGCGCGGTGGCGATCGGCGCGGCGGTGGCACGGGTGCGCTTGAAGTCAGTGGTATAAATCGCGCGCAGCCGCTTGCCCCGAAACCAGCCTGCCAGCGCCGCCGCCCGTGCCGCGCCAACGGCGGTCAGCGCCGGATCGCGCTCGCCCGCCGGCGTGTCCGCGTGGCGCGTTACATACACCTGCGCGGCCGCGGGCGAAGCCAGCGCCAAGGCGATCAGGGGAAACAGGCGCATCGTCATCTTCCTTCTCCAACCGGGTTGCGCCGCCGCCGCAGCCCGCGCCAGGCGGCCACAGCCCCGTACGGGACCGAAAGCCAGACCATCAGCATCGCGAACAGCTTGTGGAACTGTTCGCCGCTGTTGCCGAGCTCATAAGACACGCCGGGCAGCAGCGGTAGCGGAACGCCGCCGATCAGCGTGCCGCTGCCGGTCGGATCGGCCCAGGCCGACACCGCCAGCCATCCGGACAGCAGGATTCCCGCAAGCAGCGCCCAGACGGCAAGGAAGAAGCGCCGGTTCGCCGCTGCGCGTATGGCGCCCCGCGCGGCGAGCAGCGTGACCGCGAGACACGCCACGCCCAAGGTGCGATGCCAGGCGAACCACAGGTGCGGGTCGGGCCGTGTTCCTCCGCATGGAATATGTACCCGGTCGCGAACACCGCTGCCACCAGCAGGATGGCAACAACGCTGATGATCCTCGGCTTCAGCACGCACACGACCTTGCCCCCTGCGCTCGCCCGGCGCTAGGCCCCGCTCATGACAAGCACCGGACACGACCGCCTCCACCGCCGCATGGCGCGCGGTGCCGCCTTTCTCGGGTCGGAGGTGGCGATCATGGCGGGCGCCATGTCATGGGTCAGCGAGCGCAATCTCGTGGCCGCGATGTCGAACGCGGGCGGGTTCGGGGTGATTGCCTGCGGAGCGATGACCGTCGAGCTGCTCGACCGCGAAATCGCGGCGACCCGCGAGCGCACCGATAGGCCGTTCGGCGTCAACCTCATCACCATGCACCCCGACCTGATGGCGCTGATCGAGGTGTGCGGCCGCCACCGTGTCGGCCATGTCGTGCTCGCCGGCGGGCTGCCGCCCAAGGGCTCGCTCGATGCGATCAAGGCGACGGGGGCGAAGGTGATCTGTTTCGCCCCCGCGCTGTCGTTGGCCAAGAAGCTGATCCGCTCCGGCGTCGACGCGCTGGTGATCGAGGGCATGGAGGCGGGCGGGCATATCGGCCCGGTCTCCACCAGCGTGCTCGCGCAGGAGATGCTGCCGGAGATCGCCGAACAGGTGCCGGTGTTCGTCGCCGGCGGCATCGGTCGCGGCGAGGCGATCGCGGGCTATCTCGACATGGGCGCGGCCGGCGTCCAGCTCGGCACCCGCTTCGTCTGCGCGACCGAATCGATCGCCCACCCGAAGTTCAAGCAGGCGTTCATCCGCGCGTCGGCCCGCGACGCGGTGGCGAGCGTCCAGCTCGACCCGCGCCTGCCGGTGATCCCGGTCCGCGCGCTCAAGAATGCGGGCGGTGAACTGTTCACCGCCAAACAGCGCGAGGTCGCCGGACACCTCGACGAGGGCCGCGTCGTGATGGCGGAGGCGCAGCTGCAGATCGAACATTACTGGGCGGGCGCGTTGCGGCGCGCGGTGATCGACGGCGATGTCGAGCATGGCTCGGTGATGGCCGGCCAGTCGGTCGGCATGGTGACCCGGGAGGAGCCGGTCGCCGCGATCATCGCCGAGCTGATGGAGCAGGCCGCCCATGCGCTAGACAAGCGCGCCGCGGCTTAATCGATCCGCATTCGACGTTAACCTCTTCGGGTAACGTCCCGATCACGCAGCGCATGGTCAAATTCCTTCGAATATCGAGGGGGTTGGTTCATGCAGATGTCCGGAAAAGTGGCGCTCGCCGCGATCACGTTGCTCGTCTGCACACCGGCGGCGGCGCAGCAGGTCGAGGGTCCGCCGCAGCCGCCGGCGGGCGCGGTGGCGTCGCTGCGGCTGCCCGCGCGCGATGCGGCGGGCGCGTTCGCGACTCCGAACAGCGGGCTGACCTCGGCCGAGACCGTCTGGCACCTGCGCACCGCGCTCAACGTCGCGGCGCTGGGCTGTCGGGGAACTGGCGAGGCGGAGCTTGTCGCCGCTTACAATGCGCTGCTCGCGGCGGAGCGGCAGGTGCTGGCGGTGGCGTCGGATGCGACCACATCGGTGTATCGCGCGCGCCATGGGGCCGGCTGGCAGGCACGCTATGACGACGCGATGACGCGGCTGTACAATTTTTGGGCGCAGCCGGCGGCACAGGCGGCGTTCTGCCGCGAGGCCGACACGGTGCTGCGCGACGCCGCGACGGTTGAACCGTCCGACTTCGCGGGCTTCGCGGCGACCGCCCTGCCGCGGCTGGAGGCACCGTTCCTCGCGCTCTTCACCGAGGTCGAAAGCTATCGTGCGGCGCTGGCGCAATGGCAGGCACAGCGCGCCCCGGCCGTGCAGGTCGCGGCGCTGCCCGGGGGGAGCATGCAGACCGCGATGGACGCCGCGCCCGTGGTGGCGTTCGCCGAGCAGCCATCGCTGCAGATGGCGGCGCTGCAAGCTTCAGGCCCTGCCAGCGAGTGAGCTTTACGCGATCGCAACCAGCCCGCGCCTAAGCCGGCGCCGGGGGAAGACTCGGGAGAGAATTCCATGCGTATTGCCGCTGCTCTTGTTCTCGCCGGCCTGCTCGCCGGTTGTGTCGGGAAGCCGGTGGTAGTGGCCGTCGTGCCTGCGCCAGCGCCTGTGCTGGTGGAGGCGCCGCCGCCCGCGCCGACGCCGATCAACGCCGGGTTGAGCGAGGCGGCGACGCTATGGCATCTGCGCGCGGGCCTCAACGTCGCCGCACTCGCCTGTCGCGGGTCCGAGGAGGCGATCACGGTCGCGCGCTACAATGCGCTGCTCGCGCGCAACGCCGCCGCGTTGAAGGCGGCGGAGGCGGCCTATGCGGCTGAATATCAGGCCAAGGGCGGCGCGTGGCGCGACCGCTACGATGACGAGATGACCCGTTTGTACAATTTCTTTGGCCAGGCCCAGGGTCGGGAGGCGTTCTGCGAGGCGGCACGCGTTGCGCTCGCCGAGCTGGAGACCGCGCCCGACCCGGCCATTGGCGCGGCGGCGCGGCTCGCCTCGCTCGACCGGCCCTTCGCGCCACCCTGGCTGCCGGTCGACCCGCGCATCTTCGGCGGGCCGGTGCGGCTGGCCGCGCGCTAGCGCTCCAGTCGGAACAGCGCCTCCACCGGCTCGCCCAGCGCGTCGGCAAGCTTGAGCGCCAGCACCGTGGACGGCACGAAGACGCCGTTCTCGACCGTGTTGATTGTCTTGCGACTGACCCCGAGCCGCGCGGCGAGTTCGGCCTGGGTCCAGCCCAGCGCGGTACGCTTGTCGCGAAGGCTGTTCGCGAGCCGCTCGCTCATCGCAGCGCGCGACGCTCCTGCATGGCGAAGCTGAGCAGCGCTGCCGTCAGCCCGCCGGTGACGACCACATGCACGGCCTCGCGCGGGGTGATCGCCACGATCTGCGCCAAGAGATAGACCGTGATCCCACAGGCCATCGCCACCCAGAAGCCCGTGGCACAGGCGCGAAGCCGGTGTAGCCGCGTGGTCTCGTCGTTCAGCAAGGCGCGCACCGCCGGCGAACGGAACAGGCCGCCGCCGGTCGCCAGCATCAGCAACAGCGCCGCCGTCAGCACCACCCATGCGCCGATCTTGACCTGATCGACCCCGCGCGTGGCGTCGGGCGACAGGAACACCGTCTGCTGGGTGAGCAGCAGGACGGCGAGAACCGGGATGATACGCGCGCGCCCGCGCGTGAGATGGTCGGCCTGGTCGATGTCGCTAGTCATGGATGATCCCCGCAGTAACCTACGGGTGACAGGTAACCTAAGGGTTACATCATGACAAGGCCTATCGCAGGGTTTCCCCCCGACTCCCGTTAGGTTAACAGCCGGCGGATGGAGGGATCCGTCCTCGATCAGCCGGTGGCCGGACGCTTCGTGGGCACGGAGCATCGCTATCCCGTGCGCGTCTATTTCGAGGACACGGACCTTTCCGGCCTCGTTTATCACGCCAACTACCTGCGTTTCATGGAGCGCGCGCGCTCGGACATGCTGCGCGTTGCGGGCGTCGACCAGCGTACTGCGTTCGAGGCGGGCGAGGGCGCCTATGCCGTCGCCGATCTCCAGCTTCGCTATGTCCGGCCCGCCCGGCTCGACGACGCGCTGCTTGTCGTCTCGCGCTTGATCCAGGTGCGCGCGGCGAGCGTCGTCATTCATCAACAGGTCAGGCGCGAGGCCCAAGTCCTGACCGACGCCACCGTCACGGCCGCACTGGTTGCCCCATCTGGGCGGCCACGGCGGCAGCCGGCGGCATGGACCACGATCTTTCGGCAATTACTGCCCCAAGAGGATAGCCAGTGAACCCCGTTCTCGTCACCGACCCGGCATCGCTGTCTCCGCTCGCCTTGTTCATCCATGCCGACTGGGTGGTGAAGGTGGTGATGGGCGGCCTGCTGCTCGCCAGTGTATGGACCTGGGGCATCATCCTCAACTTCTGGCGCCGGGTCGGCCGCACCCGCAAGGCGATGCGCCTCTTCGAACAGGATTTCTGGAAGGCCGAAGACCTCGACGCCTTCTACAAGACGCATGCCGACAGCGAGCTGCCGTCGGCCAAGGTGATGGCGTCGGGGATCGCAGAATGGCGGCGCTCCACCGCCGGGGCCGGGGTGGACAAGGTGGCGACGCGCGAACGGCTGGCCACGGCGATGAGCGCCGCGGCGGCGGGCGAGGTGGACCGGTTGTCCGACCGGCTCAACATCCTGGCCACGGTCGGCTCGGTGGCGCCGTTCGTGGGGCTGTTCGGCACCGTCTGGGGGATCATGCGCTCCTTCTCCGCGATCGCGCAGGCGCAGAACTCGTCGCTGGCCGTGGTCGCGCCGGGCATCGCGGAGGCGCTGTTCGCGACCGCGATCGGGCTGTTCGCGGCGATCCCGGCGGTGATCGCCTATAACCGCTTCAGCCATGCCGTGAACCGGATCGAGGCGAGCCTGCAGCGCTTCGCCGACGGCTTCCACACCACGCTGTCGCGGCAGCTGGACAGCGTACGGTAGCCCCCCGATGGCGATGAACCTAAACTCGCGCCGCGGCCGCGGCCGCGCGCCGATGGCGGAGATCAACGTCACGCCGCTGGTCGACGTGATGCTGGTGCTGCTCATCATCTTCATGGTCACCGCCCCGCTGCTGACGACCGGTGTGCCCGTGAACCTCCCCGACAGCCGCGCCAAGCCGCTCGCGCAGGAGCAGAAGCCGGTCGAGGTCTCGCTCGACGCGGCCGGCAAGCTTTACCTCGACAAGAAAGAACTGGCCGAAACCGCCCTGCCTGCGCGGCTGGAACAGCTCGCCAGGCGTGCCGAGCCGCCGCAGATCTACCTGCGCGCCGACCGCGGCCTCGATTACGGTCGGGTCATGCGGGTGATGGGCGAGCTCAACCGCGCCGGGCTCAACCGGGTGTCGATGGTGACGATCGAGGGCGCGCAACCGTGAACGACCGCTCGGCCGGCGTTGCGGTCGGCCTGGCCCTGGCCGGCCATCTCCTCCTGCTAGGTCTGCTGTCGGTCGCCTGGGGGCAGCAGCAGCCGCGTACCTGGCCCAAGCCGACGCCGCTGGAGGTGAGCCTGGTCACCGAGGTGGCACCCGAAGCGCAGGCCCCGCCCGCGCCGGAGCCGCCTGCGCCGTCGATCGCGCCCGATCAGGGCTTGCCGGAGGACGCCTCACCGCCGCCCGTGCCGGTGCCCGAACCCGCCACGCCCGCACCCCCCGTGCCGGTTCCGGCGCCACCTGCGCCCGCCAAGCCGGCGCCGCCCCAGCCCCCGATCAAACCCGCCGCCAAGCCCGCCCCCGCCCCAAAGCCGGCGCCTGCTAAGCCCGCACCGGCGAAGCCGGCGCCGGTGAAGACCCCAGCGGCGGCGAAGGCTACCCCCGCCAAAGCGGCCGCCGCGAAGTCCGCCGCAGCCACCTCCGCACGCCCGCGCAGCGACCGGCTGGCGGGCCTGTCGCTCGGCACCGGCGCGAACCCGGCTGCGACCGCATCGCGCCCGCGCGGGGCACGGCTGGGCGACGATTTCCTCAAGGGCCTGTCCGCCGACGCGCCCCGCCGCCCGGCTTCAACAGCCGCACCCGGCGCAAAGCCGGGCCCCTACCCCACCGCCTCGATCGTCCAGGCGATCGCGCGTCAGATCCAGCCCTGCGCCGACCGCCAGGTGAACCCGGGTCCAGGCGCCAACCGCATCGTGACGACGCTCAACATCCGCCTGAACCCCGACGGTACGCTCGCCGCGACGCCCACCAAGCAGCGCCAGTCCGGCGTCAACGACGAGAACGAACGCTACGCCCAGCGCGTCGTCGATCTCGGCGTCGCCGCGTTCAAGGGCTGTTCACCCTTGAAGCTGCCTTCTGAATACTACCAGACGGCGAGTGGCGGGTGGAACAACATCAACTATCAGTGGCAACTGCGGTGAGGGAGCTTGGCTCCGTCATCTGCTCGCTTCCATCTTCCCCGGCGCAGGCCGGGGCCCAGTTGCCACGCGTTTTCTTGGTGAGGTCCGTCCTCTGCCACGCAACAGCTCGAGACTGTGCCCCGGCCTCCGCCGGGGAAGAGCATCTTGCCGATACGGGTCGCCGATGAAACGTCTGCTCGCCTTCCTCTCCCTCCTCGCCACCCCCGCCCTGGCGCAGGAGCCCACCTCCGCACAGACACCCCCACCGCTGGAGGTGTCCGTCACCGGCGGCATCTCCGCGCCGATGCCGATCGCCATCCCCGTGATGCCGACTCAGGCAGCGGTCGATACCCCGGCGGGCAACACCGAGGCACTCGGCCGCCAGCTCGCCGAGATCGTCGCCAACGACCTGCGCGGCTCCGGGCTGTTCGCCCCGCTCGCCCCCGGTCAGCTCCGCCCCGTTGCCTCAAGCGAGGTCAACGCGCCGCAATTCGATTATTGGGGCGGCACGGGCGCGCAGGCGCTGGTGCAGGGCTTCGTGCGCGCCAACGGCGACGGCACACTGACCGTCGGCTGCTACCTCTACGACGTCTTCGCCAAGGCGGAGCTGGCGCGGCAGGGCTTTGTCGTGCCGCCCGCCGACTGGCGCCGCGCCGCGCACAAATGCGCCGACACGGTGTACGCGCGGCTGACCGGCGAGGGACCGTATTTCGACAGCCGCGTCGTCTATGTCTCGGAGACCGGCCCCAAGGGCAAGCGCGTCAAGCGGCTCGCGATCATGGACCAGGACGGCGCCAACCACCGCTTCCTGACCAACGGCCAGTCGATCGTGCTGACCCCGCGCTTCAGTCCGAGCCAGCAGTCGATCGTCTATATGAGCTATGTCGGCCGCATTCCGTCGATCTATGTCTACGACATCGGCTCCGGCCGGCAGCGGCTGGTGGTACAGAACGTCGCCACCACTTTCGGTCCGCGCTTCTCGCCCGACGGCCGCTGGATCCTGTTCTCGATGGCGACCGGCGGCAACACCGATCTCTACCGCGTCCCCGCGAGCGGCGGCAGCGCGCAGCGGCTGACCACCTCGCCCGGCATCGACACCGGCGGCAGCTATTCGCCGGACGGGCGGCGCATTGTCTTCGAGAGCGACCGTTCCGGCGGACAGCAGCTCTATGTCATGAACGCCGATGGCTCCGACCAGCAGCGCATCTCGTTCGGTGGCGGCCGCCATGCGACGCCGACCTGGAGCCCGCGGGGCGACCTGATCGCCTTTACCAAGATCGCCGGCTCCTTCCGCATCGGCATCATGTCGCCGTCCGGCGGCGGCGAAAAGCTGCTCACCGACAGCTGGCAGGACGAGGGGCCGAGCTGGTCGCCCAACGGTCGCGTGTTGATGTTCTTCCGCTCTGGCCAGGGCGGGGGCGGCATCGCCGATCTTTGGTCGGTGGACCTGACCGGCGTCAACGAACGCAAGGTGCCGACGGTACTCGACGGGTCAGACCCGTCATGGGGACCGCTTCGACCATAAAACCGTTACGCAGGGACTATCGGGGGCATCGATACACCCAAGGAGAAGACGAGATGGCTAAACCGACGATCCCGACAAGGGCCTTGATTGCCGCGGCCATGCTGGTGGCGGTCGCAGGCTGCGCCAAGAAGCCGCCCAAGGAATTGCCGCCACCGCCAGGTGAGCCGACGCAATCTACCCAGGATCCGAAC
>NZ_DASTMA010000003.1:0-95883 GCF_035714405.1 Sphingomonas sp.
TATGTCATGGCTGCAGCCCGAGATTGTAGAGTGGGGTTGTCCTGACACCACTCCTCGAAAGGTGACCCGTGGTGACCAAGTCCGTCGCACCACCGCAAGCCGCCCATCCGGCCAATCAAGGCCTTGTCGACCTGCTCGCAAGTTGGGAGCCGATCGATGAAGAGGTCGGGCCGATCGAGGACTTGCCCCCAGAGCCAGTCACCTGCTTCGACGATTGGACGGATGACGACGATGTGATCGGCCTGGCCGAGCATCGCTCGTCGGCAGCTGAAGTGACGATCGCGCGCGACGACCCGACCCGCGCCGACGTCGCGGCGCTGATCGCGCTGCACACGCGCGAGGCGCAGGCGTCGTCGCCGCGGGAGAACGCCCACGCGCTCGACGCGGCGGCGCTGGCGGGCGCGCGCGTGTCCTTCTTCACCGCGCGCGACGCGGACGGCGCGCTCGCGGGCATGGCGGCGCTGGCGGAGGTCGCGCCGCGGCATGTGGAGGTGAAGTCGATGCGCACCGCGCCGGACCAGCTCCGCCGCGGCGTCGCCCGCGCGCTGCTCGCGCACCTGCTCGCCGAGGCGCGCGTACGAGGTGCAACGCGCGTCAGCCTGGAAACTGGTACCGCGCCGATGTTCGACGCCGCCAACCGGCTGTACGAGGCGGCGGGCTTCGTCGACGGACCGGCGTTCGGCGGCTATCCCGAGAGCGCGCACAACCGGTTCATGACGATGGCGCTCTGACCCGGGCTCGCTTGCGCGCCCCTTTTGCTCCGCCTAGCCTGCCCACGAAACGAAAGGACTCACGCCCATGTCGCTCCTGATCTTCGTTCTGACACTAGCAGTTCAGGGAGCGCCAGTGGCAGACGACCCGAAACTGCTTGCGCAGGCACAGGACCGCTGCATGACGACCTATGCCGTGCGGCAGGCGGGCAGCGGCAGGGCCGACGACGCCATCTACACGGAGGCAGAAGGCGGCTGCGCCTCGCTGAACGCGCAGCTCTTCGCCGCTCTCGCTGTCAAGCTGCCGCCGGCCGACGCTGCCGCGATCACGAAGGAGCTGCGGGACACGGCCAAGCCGCGCTTCGTGGCGCTGCTCGCGCGCATCCGCGCCGACCGCGCGGCGCGCGCCGCCCAGCCCTAGACGAACAGCTCGCGCAAGAACCCCTGCATCGCCGCCCAGCTGCGCCGGTCGGCGCGTTCCTCATAGCCGAAGCCCGGTCGGCCACTGTCCTTCGCGCTCTCGTCGGTGAAGGCGTGGCCGGCGTGGCCGTAGGCGTGGAGCTGCCAGTCGGCACCCGCTTCCGTCAGCTCCGCCGCCAGCGCGACCACCGCTTGCGGAGGCCCGAGCGGATCGTCCCAGCCGTGGGCGACGAGCAGCTTGGCGGCGATCGGCTCCACATTCGCGTAGTCGGGGCGACCGTAGACGCCGTGGAAGCTGACGCCGCCCAGGATCGCCTGGCCCGAGCGCGCGAGATCGAGGACGCACAGGCCGCCGAAGCAATAGCCGATCGCCGCGACCTTGGCGGGCGCGACGCGGCTCATGCCGGTCAGCACGCCGAGGCTGGCGGCGAGCCGATCGCGGAGCTGCGCGCGGTCGGCAAGCATCTCGTTCATGTAGCGCGCCATGTCGGCGTCCTCACGCCGCGCGCGCCGGCCCTGGCCGAACACGTCGCAGGCGAAGGCGACGTAGCCGAGCGCCGCTAGCTTCTCGGCCGTGACGTTGTCCGCCTCCTTCTGGCCGAGCACATTGGGGCAGATCAGCACGCCCGGCCGCGCGGTCTCGACCTCGTCGTCATAGGCGACCACGCCCTCGAACGGCCCGCCCGGCCCGTCATACACCAGTGTCTCGCGCACGATCGCCATGATTTCAGCTCCCAATTCCGAAACTTGCCGCTTGTCCCGCAATCGCTAGAGCGGCCAGCGATACCGAACAAGGAGCGCCGATGCCCACTCTCGTCCTGATCCGCCACGGCCAGTCCACCTGGAACCTGGAGAACCGCTTCACCGGCTGGTGGGACGTCGACGTGACGGAGAAGGGCGCGACCGAGGCGCGCGCGGCGGGCGAGCTGATGGCGGCGAAGGGGCTCGATTTCGACCTCACCTTCACGAGCCTGCAGCTGCGCGCGATCAAGACGCTCAACCTGGCGCTGGAGGCGATGGGGCGGCTGTGGCTGCCGACGGAAAAGCACTGGCGGCTGAACGAGCGGCATTATGGCGGGCTGACCGGGCTGGACAAGGCGGAGACCGCGGCCAAGCACGGCGATGCGCAGGTCAAGATATGGCGCCGCAGCTTCGACATTCCGCCGCCGCCGCAGGAGGCGGGTAGCGCCTATGACATGACGAACGACCGCCGGTACGCCGGCATCGCGGTGCCCGGCGCCGAGAGCCTGAAGGACACGATCGCCCGCGTCCTGCCCTATTGGGAGGGCCGCATCGCACCGGCGCTGAAGGACGGGCAGCGGGTGCTGATCTCCGCCCACGGCAATTCGCTGCGCGCGCTGGTCAAGCACCTGTCGAACATCCCCGACGACGAGATCACCCATTTGGAGATCCCGACCGGCCAGCCGATCGTCTACGAGCTGGACGACAATTTGGCTGCGCTCGACCGCTATTATCTGAGCGAACGTCGATGAAAGCATTTGCCGCCGCCGCGCTGCTGCTGGCCGGCCCCGCACTGGCCGATCCGCTGCAGGATCAGGTGCTTGCGGGCATGCGCCGGGTGGATACCAGCGATGTCGCGTTCACCGCCAGCACGCGCATCCAGCAGTCCGGCAAGCCGGCCAAGGAGGTCGTCACCCGCCACGACCCGCGTGCGCCGGCTGGCCGCCGCTGGAGCGTGGTGTCGGTCGACGGCAAGCCCGCCACGCCCAAGGAGGCAGCGCAGATCGTCAAGGCGGCAAACGGTGCGCCGCCGCCGAGCTACGCGCGCCTCGCCCGCTGGTTCGGCAGCCCGGCGACGCGGGTCGCGCAGGCGCCGGGCTCGGTCACCTACCGTTTCGCACGACTGCCGGCCGGGATCGCCAAGCTCGGCAACCGCGACATGTCCGCCGACACGATGGCGGAAGCGACCGTGGACACGAGCGGGCGGGTGCCGTTCGTGGAGCGCATCCGCTTCAGCTCGACCAAGGGTTTCCGCATGATGCTAGTGGCGAAGGTCGACCGCTATGTCGCCACCTCGACCTACGCGCCGCTGCCCGACGGCCGGATCTTCCCCGCCGCGACACAGGTCGAGATGGTCGGTTCGATGATGGGCAAGGGCGGGACGCTGACGACGGCGACGCGGTACGCGCAGTAATCGCCGGGCGGACCTCCCTACCTTCCCCGGCGCAAGCCGGGGCCCAGAAAGCGATTATCCGATATAGCTCGGTGCTTGTGTCCGGCACGGCCGACTGGGCCCCGGCGTCCGCCAGGGAGGGCAGAAGCTAAAGCCGCGTCCGCAGGCTCCACAGCTCCGGGAACGCCCGCTTGGGCACCGTCGCTTCCAGATACGCGACGCCCGCCGTGCCGCCGGTGCCGCGCTTGCCGCCGATGATGCGGCTGACGGTCAGGACGTGCTTGTGCCGCCAGGTCGCCATCGCGTCGTCGATGTCAACCAGCTTCTCGGCGAGCTGGTAGAGCGCCCACCAGCGGTCGGGATCGGCATAGACCTGCGCCCAGGCGAGCTCGACGCCCTCGCTGGGCCGGTACGGCTCGGCCCAGGCGCGGTGCAGCGCGGCGGCCGGCACCGGGAACCCCGCCGCCGCCAGCGCGGCATTGGCGTCGTCCCACAGGCTTGGCTCGGCCGCGAACCCCGCCGTCAACGCGCCGCCCGCCACCCCGCCGCGCAGGCCGAGCAGCACCTCCACCGCCCTGAACTGGTCCGACTGGAAGCCGGAACTGCCGCCCAGCACGTCGCGGAACTGCGTGTAATCGGCCGGTGTCATCGTCGCGAGCACGTCCCACGAGAGCGTCATCACCGCCTGGATGCGGCTCACCCGTGCCAGGTTCTTGTACGCCTCGGTCAGCCGCCCGGCGCGGATCAGCGCCTTGGCGGGCGTGAGCTCGGCGATGATCTGCTTGAGCCACAGCTCCTTGGTCTGGTGGATGATGATGAACAGCAGCTCGTCATGCCGCTCCGACAGCGGGTGCTGGGCATCGAGCAACCGGTCGAGCGCGAGATAGCTGCCATAGGTCATGGGTTCGGTCATGCCGCGAAGTGTAGCATTGCGCGGCGGCAAGCGTTACCCGTGCCCCGCATGGGGGACGCGCTGGTCGGCATCATCATGGGCTCACAGTCGGACTGGGGGACGATGCGCCATGCCGCCGACGTGCTGGCAACGCTCGACGTCCCGCACGAGACGCGGGTCGTGTCGGCGCATCGGACGCCCAAGCGGTTGTATGACTATGCCCAGAGCGCGGCCGGGCGTGGGCTGAAGGTGATCGTCGCGGGCGCGGGCGGCGCCGCGCACCTGCCCGGCATGGCGGCGGCGATAACGCACCTGCCGGTGCTGGGCGTACCGGTCGAGTCCAAGGCCTTGAGCGGCATGGATAGCCTGCTCTCGATCGTCCAGATGCCCGGCGGCATTCCCGTCGGCTGCCTGGCAATCGGCAAGCCCGGCGCGATCAACGCCGGCCTGCTCGCGGCAGCCATTCTCGCGACGGGAGACGCGGCGCTGGCGGAGAGGCTGCAGGCGTGGCGGGCGGCGCAGACGGACGGTGTGGCGGAGGAGCCGGTCACCGCTCCCCTCCCTGCAAGGGAGGGGTTGGGGGTGGGTGCTGAGTCTCACTCCGGGGCCGCCAGGATCCCACCCACCCCCGGCCCCTCCCTTGCAGGGAGGGGAGAATAGTCCCCCCCGGCGCCACCATCGGCATCCTCGGCGGCGGCCAGCTCGGGCGGATGCTCGGCCTCGCCGCGGCGCAGCTCGGATACCGCGTCCACGTTTTCGCGCCCGAAGCCAGCGGCCCCGCCACGGAGGTCGCGGCAGAATGGACGCAGGCGCGGTTCGAGGACGGCGACGCGATGCGCGCCTTCGCCGCCAGGATCGACGTCGCGACTTATGAGTTCGAGAATGTCGATCCGCACGCCGTCAGCTATCTGGCCGGCCGGGTGCAGGTGCATCCCTCCGCCCGGTCGCTCGACGTCTCGCGTTATCGCCCGCACGAAAAGGCGCTAGTGGCGGAGCTGGGCGGCCGCACCGCGGCCTGGGCACCGGTCGACGACCTCGACGCGCTCCACGCCGCTGCCGCGCAGGTCGGCACGCCGGCGATCCTGAAGACGACGCTGTTCGGTTACGATGGCAAGGGCCAGGCGCGGATCGACACGCCCGAGGACGCTGCGGCAGCCTGGGACGCGATCGGCCGCCCGCCCCGTCCTCCGGCAGGCCACGCCGCGATCCTGGAGGCACGGGTCGATTTCGCGGCGGAGTTCTCCGTGCTCCTCGCCCGCGGCGCCGACGGCACCACCGCGGTGTGGGACGTGCCGGAGAACGTCCATGTCGATGGCGTCCTCGCCACCTCCATTGTCCCCGCCTCACCGCTGGTGCGCGAACAGGCCGACGAGGCGATCGCGCTGGCGAAGCGCATCGCCGAGGCGCTCGGCCATGTCGGCGTGCTCGCCTGCGAGTTCTTCGCCACCGCCGATGGCCCGGTGTTCAACGAGATGGCGCCGCGCGTCCACAATAGCGGCCATTGGACGATCGAGGGCGCGGTCACCTCGCAGTTCGAGAACCACATCCGCGCGGTGTGCGGCCTGCCGCTCGGCGCGACGGCGCTGACCGGCGCGGGGGCGACGATGGAGAACCTGCTCGGCGAAGAGGCGGACCGCTGGCCCACGCTGCTCGCCGAGCCGGGTGCGCACCTGCACCTTTATGGCAAGACCATGCGCGAGGGCCGCAAGATGGGGCATGTGACCCGGGTGGGCGGCCCGGGCACCGCAGGAGCGATGCCGTGAACCTCACTCCGGGCGCGACGGCCCGCGCCTTCTGGATCGCATTTTGCCTCGACGTCGCGCTGATCTTGCTGATCGACCGGCTCGATCGCGCCCGCCCGTTCGCAACCGACAGCTACGCAATGGGTGCCGGCGCCTTGCTGCCCTATGCGATCGCGTTGCTGATGGTGCTGGCCGCGCTGCTGTTCGCATTCGTGCGCTGGCGGCCGTTGCGCCTTACGCTGCTCGTCGCCGCCGGAGCCGCGGCGGCATTCCTATTGTTGGCGGTCACCTGGTTCCTTTGAACATGCGGTAGGCCCGCGCTCAGGTGGCCATCCACCGGTTCCCCACCTCGCGCAGCACATCCAGCGGCAGCCGTCCGAAGCGCAGCACGGCCGAGTGGTACGCTTTCAGGTCGAACCCCGCGCCCATCTTGGCCCTGGCACGCTCGCGGATGTCGACGAACACCGAATGGCCGAGCTTGTACGAGCACGCCTGCCCGGGGTTGACGCAATAACGGTCGATCTCGCGCGCCGCGTCGCCCGGCGTGTCGCCCTGCGCGTCGATGAAGTATTGCACGGCGCGCTCGCGGGTCCAGCGATACTGATGCAGGCCGGTGTCAACCACGCAGCGGTTGGCGCGGAACAGCTGTGCCTTCAGATAGCCGATGCGGCCGAGCGGATCGTCTGCATACATGCCGATCTCGTCGGCGAGCTGCTCCGAATACAGCGCCCAACCCTCGCCATAGCCGGAGAAGCCCGCGATCTTGCGGATCAGCGGCAGCCGCGTGTTCGAGAGCGCGAGGCCACCCTCCATCTGATGGCCCGGCAGGCCCTCATGGAAGGTTGTGGTGGTGAGGTCGAACTTCGGCCAGTCGGCGGTGTCGCGCAGGTTGAAATAGACCAGCCCGGGCCGCTTGCCGTCAAGCGAGGGCGATTGCGCGAAGGCGCCGGCGGCGCCGGCCTCCGTCTGTGGCGGCACCCGGCGCACCTCGAAGCTGTAGGGCGGCATTCGCTCGAACACCGCCGGCAGCCGCGTGGTGATCGCCGCCTGTCGTTCGTTGCAATGCGCGATAGCGGCGAGCTTGCCCGCCTCGGTATTGGGGAACAGGTGCCTGGGATCGCGCGCCAGCGCCGCCAGCCGTGCGCCGACGCTGCCCTTCGTATAGCCCTGCGCCTTCAACAGCGCATCGAGCCGCGCATTCAGCGCCTTCGCCTGATCGAGCCCGAAGCGGTGCACCTCGGCCGCCGACAGGCTGAGCGTCGTGTTGCTTCGCAGCGACGCGGCATAGAACGCATCGCCCTGCGGCAGCCGCCAGATGCCCGCGTCATGCGTGGCCTGGCGCCGGTACTCCCGCATCAGTGCGAGCTGCCGTTGCAGCGCCGGCAGCACCTCGGCGGTGTAGATCGCCGCCGCCTGCTCGGCATGGCGGGGTCCGAGCCCCTTGGCCGCCGCGCGCGTCGCCAGCGATCGCACCACCAGCGCGTCCGCCGCGGGCACCGCCAGCTTCTCCATCTGCGTGATCGCGAGATCGGCGATGAAGTCGGGCGGCGTCACGCCCAGTCCTGCGTCGCGCCGCATCCGCTCCGTCTGGTCATCGAGTTGGCGCGCGAACGCCCGCAGGCGTTGCAGATAGGCGTCGGCGTCGCCGGCGCTGTCGATCTTGTGCTTGGTGTCGAGGAAGTCGGGGACGGACTGGTACGCGCCCGACTGCTGCGACACGACATAGGGGCTGGGGCCATAGGCGGAGCCGCCATAGGGCAGCGCCTGCACCGCCACCGCCGAGCGCCGCGTGTAGAGCACCGCCGCCAGATCGACGCGCTCTTCTTCGGAAAGCGTGCGTGGGTCGACCGCCTCGAGCCGCTTGAGCTCCGCCAGGGTCGCCGCCTTGTTGCGGCCGATGGCGGCGAGCGACTGGTCGGACAGCTTCGCGCGCAGATCGGCATTGGTGCCGGTGTCGAGGCCGAGGTTGGTCGCCGCTTCGGGCGAGCGGCGGAGCTGCGCCTGGACAAGGTCGTCGAACAGCGGGGTGAGCTTGCTCGGGGCTTGGGCGGGCGCTGCGGCGGGCAGCAGCGCCGTCACGCCGATGGCGGCCGTACCGCCGAGGAACTCACGCTTGGTCGTAATCATCGCCAAACTCCGTCATGCCGGCCCTGAGCCCGCATCCAACTGTCTACGAGCGCATCGCTCTCGTTCTCGAGCGAGCAGCCTGGCGCACGATGGACGCCGGCTCAAGCCTGTCCTGAGCGTCTGCCTTGCAGGCAGTCGAAGGGGCGGGGGTGGACGCTGAACGGAGAAACGGCCTGCTCCCTCGCAGAGAGCAGGCCGTCCTTATTCTCGGCAGCCGTCACGGGATTGAATCCCGTGACGTCGAACGGGTTCGCTAAAGCCACCCGCCGGCCGGCTTCGCGGGAGTCCGCGGCGCTACGCGCCCGTGCGGCTCCCGCTCAGCGGGAAGCTCCCGAACGCGCCCGCGCCCACGGTCCCCGTCAGCGTGTCGCCCTCGGCGGTCGCCTGGCAGTCGAGCGTCATCGGCATCGGCACCGTCATCTGCTGCTTCCAGCTGATCGTGTTGCCGTTCGCCTCGCCCGAGATGTCGCTGGCGCCCATCGCGCCCGAGACGTTGCCCGACCAGGTCGCGCCGTCGGTCTTGACCGTCACCGTCATCTTCTGGTCGCCGAGCGGCGACTTCACCGTGCAGTCCCAGCTGCCGTCCACATCCGCCATGTTTTCGCTCTCCGTTCAGTTGCCCGCCGTGGCCGGGGCACCGGCCGGGGCCCCCGCGACCGACGCCGCGCTGACGACCTCCACGGGCAGGCCCAGCGAGTCAAGCTGCGGCCGCACGGTCTTGGCGTCGCCGACCACCACCCACACCGTGTTCGCCGGGTTGAGCGCGCCGCCGATGGCGGAGCGCAGCTGCGGCAGCGTATAGCCGCGATACCGCTGCGTCAGCGTCGACTGATAGTCGTCGGGACGCTTGTACAGGTCGTTGCTCTGCATCGCCGCGAGCACCGCGTCCGAGGTCTCATAGGTGCCCGGCAGCGCGTTGACCGCGCCGTTGATCGCCCGGTCGAACTCAACCTGCGTCATCGGCTCCTTGGTGAAGAACGCGGCCACCACGTCGCGCGCAGCCGCCAAGGACGGGCCGGTCTTGTCCGCTTGCACCGGCGCGGTGATGACATAGGGCGCCGCTTCCGCTGCCGTCTGCAAGCGGCCGCTGGCACCATAGGACCAGCCGCGCTTCTCGCGCAGGTCCATGTTGATCCGCCCAAGGAAGCCGCCGCCCAGCGCGTCGTTCGCGGTCTGGATCGGCACCAGATCCTGCGTTCCGCGCAGGCCTGTCGGCATCGCGCCGACGATCACCGATTGCGGGCTGTCGGGCCGGTCGATCAGCACGATCTTGGGCTTGGCAGGCGTCGGGGCGGCAAAGGCCTTCACGCCTGCCGGCCCGGTTGCGGTCCAGTCGCCGAACTCCGCGTCCAGTGCTGCCTTGACCTCGCCCAGCGGCCGGTCGCTGACCACAAAGAACTTCGCCTTGTCGGGCCGCAGCCACGCCTGCTGGAAGGCGATCAGGTCGGCGCGGGTCAGCGATGCCACCGCGCGCGGATCGCCCGCCCCTTGCGCCTTGGCGTAGGGGTGGCTGGCGCCGAAGATCAGCTTGGGCGTGACCCGGCCGATCAGTCCCTGCGGGTTGGTCAGCTCCTGCGCGATGCCGGCGAGCTGCTGCTGCTTGACGCGGCTCAGCTCGGTCTCGTCGAACGCCGGCTCGCGCGCAACATCGGCGAACAGGTCGAGCGCGGGGCGCAGATTGGCGCTCGGCACGTCGAGCGACACGGTGGTGCGGTCGGAGCTGGAGCCGGTGCCGATCGACGCGCCCAGCCGCTCCTTGGCCTCGGCCAGCTGGATCGAGTTGAAGCGCTTGGTGCCCTCGTCGAGCATCGACAGCGTCAGCACCTGTGTCCCCAGCTTGTTGGGCACGTCGGCGGCAACGCCGGCGTCGAACGACAGCGCGACCTGCGTCACCGGCACCGCGTTACGCTGTGCGTAGACGAGCTCGATGCCGTTCCTCAGCCGGGTGCGCTGCACCGCCGGAAAGGTCAGGCCGGTGATCGCGCCGACCGGCGGCAGCGGCCCGCGCGTACCCTTGACCGGAGTCTCCGCGGCCGGCTTTACCGCGACCGCCGCAACGCCCTTGGCCTCCTCGTACTTGTCGCGCTCGCCACGCTCGACGGTGAGCTGATAGACCGGGCGCGTCAGCCACTTGTTGGCGGCCGCGCGCACCGTCGCCGGCGTCTGGGCGGCGAGCAGCGCCAGCCGCTTCTTGTAGAAGCTGGGGTCGTTGTAGAACAGCTCGCCCTGCGCCAGGGCCACCGCCTTGCCGCCGAAGCCGCCGACCGACTCCAGCCCCTGGATGGTGCCCGCCGCGCGCGTCGTGACGACGCGGTTGACCTCGTCCACGGTCGGGCCGTTCTTCAGGAAATCCGCCAGGATCGCGTCGATGCGCGCGTTCACGGCCGCCGCATCGGCACCGGGGCGGACCACCGCCTGGATGCGAAAGGTGCCGACCTGCGATCCGCCGCCGGCAAAGGCGGACACCTGCACCGCCAGCTTGTCCTGCTTGACCAACGCGTTGTCGAGGCGGCTGGAGGCGAGCCCGCCCAGCACCGAGGCGGCGACGTCGAGCGCGGTCGAATCGGCATCGGCGCTGCCGGGGATCGCCCAGTTGCGCGTGATCAGCGTCGCCGCGACGCGGTCCTTGATGACCTCCGCCTTGGGTGCCGCCAGCGTCGGCACCGGCGCGGGCCGGGTCACCGACCGCTTGCCGCGCGGAATCGCGCCGAAATACTGGGTCACGAGGCGACGCGCGGTCGGCAGGTCGACATCGCCCGCCAGCACCAGCACGGCGTTGTTGGGCCCGTAGTTATCGCGGAACCAGTTCTTGACCGTCTCCAGGCTGGCGGCGTCCAGGTCGGCCATCGAGCCGATGGTGGAGTGGCCATAGGGATGGTCGGGCGAAAACAGCCCTTCGGTAATCTTGTACTGGATCAGGCCATAGGGCTGGTTATCGCCCTGCCGCTTCTCGTTCTGGACGACGCCGCGCTGCTCGTCGAGCTTGCCTTGCGTGATCGCGCCGAGCAGATAGCCCATGCGGTCGCTTTCGAGGAACAGCGCGCGCTCGAGCGCCGCGGTCGGCACCGTTTCGAAATAATTGGTGCGGTCGAGGTTGGTGGTGCCGTTGAAATCGGTCGCGCCGACCTGCTTCAGCGGCTCGAAGAAGTCGTCGGGCGCGTTCTCGGAACCGTTGAACATCAGATGCTCGAACAGATGCGCGAAGCCGGTGGAGCCCTTGGGCTCGTGCTTGGCGCCGACATCGTACCAGACGCTGACCGCGACGATCGGCGCCTTGCGATCGGTGTGGACGATGACGCGCAGGCCGTTGGGCAGCGTGAACTGCTGATAAGGGATGTCGACCTGACGGACGAGCTGGGCCGCGGGAACGGGCTTTGCCGTCTGCGCGAAGGCCGGCGAGACCAGCACGAAGGTAGCCGCGCCGGCTAGCGCGAAACTCTTGAAAGTCATGATGTTGCGATCCCCAACGGTGCTTTGCCGCTGTATAGGGGTAAGGCGGCCTACCGCCAAGGGGCAAGCGGTCGATCATCGATCCTCCCTCGCTTCGGCGGGAGGATCTAAGGCCGGTACACCCGCTCCACATTCCCCCGCAGCGCGGCGGGCGAGAACCATACCGGCTTGGTCTGCTTGCGCACGAACAGCGCCGCCTGGTCGGCATAATGCGGCGACCCCGGCCGCGTCGTCGCCGCGCCGAAGGGCTGAATCGAGCGCGAGCGCACTCGCCCCTGTCGATCCCAGGCCATGAACATCAGAAAGCTGTCGCCATGCTTCACCGCCAGCCGCCCATCCTTGCCGACATCCCATAGCGGCATCGCGCGCAGCACGTCCGGCCCGCCGTCGAGCGGCAGGTCGACCTTGCCTTGCCGCAAGCGCAGCACGTCGCCCAAGGGCGGATCGATGCGCCCGAAATGCTTTTGGAGGTGTTCCATCGCGTCGCGCAGCGCCTCCACCGGCGGCGTGCGCGCTTGCCGGCGATAGTGCCAGGCGTTCCCCGTCCGCATCACCATCAACGCCAGCGCGTCGGCCGGTCCGCGTCCGTCGAAGTTCCAGTCCCACTGCCGCAGCAGCACCTGGCCCGGCGACGTGGTCTCATCGTGGCGTGCCGCTTCGATCTCCGCGAACCAGTCGCCCGCCCAGCTCGCCTTGGACACGGCGCTGTCGTACTTGATCGCCTCCAGCTCCGCCTGGCTGATCGACCGGTCCGCGCTCAACAACTCCACCGCCCGCGTGCCGCGATTGGTGGTATCGCGCTCGACGCCGAGCAGCGGCGGCTGCTCCGGCAGTTCCGAACCCGCCCCGGCGGCGAGGTAGGGTGAATTGTTGGCGTTCTGCAGAAAACCCGACGCAGGGTCGACATTCTTCGGCACCGCGTCCCAGGCTAGTGTCCCCGGCGAGAAGAACAGGCTCGAGTCGCCCGGCAGCACGCCCGCATAGTTCGCTCCCGTCCGCCGGTTCGGGAACATCGCGTTATAGACCAGCGCGATCCGCCCCGTCCGGTCGGCATAGACGAAGTTCGTCGCGGGGATGCCCTGCAGCTGCATCGCGCCGTCCCACTGTGCCCAGTCGCGTGCGCGCGTGAGCCGGTAATATTGCTCCACCATCCGCAGCTGATCGGCGCCAGCATAGCGGATCGCGAACGCACCCGCCTTGTTCTCGATCACCGGCCCCTGCATCGCCCGGGCGACCGTCCGCGGCACCGGCAGCACGAACGGTCCCCATATCCTGACCGGCAGCCACACGCGCCGCCGCTCGATCGTGCGCCACTGACCGTCATAGCGATACCGGTCGCCCCCATCTCCTTTGGCGGTGACGAGCTTGTAGAGGTCGATCAGGTCGGGCCGATTGACCGTGTTAGTCCACCCCAACGTCTCGTTATGCCCCAGCAGCGGATAAGGCGCGCCGGGAAAGGTCGCGCCCGCGAAATTCCAGCCGGTGCCCGAATGCACCACCAGCTCGTACCAGGCGACGCCGCCGCGCCATGGCTGATGCGAGTTGCTGACCAGCCGCGTCCAACCGTCCGCTGACCGCTTCGGCGCCACCGCAAACGCATTGGAGCCGTTCTCCCGCGCGTCCGGCCCGACCGGCGTCGTCGCGGGCGCCGCTCGCTCGACAGGCAGCGGCTTGTCGCCCACCAGGCTCGCGAGCACGCCGTCCAGCCCGAAGAAGAAGGGTGAGCGCACCACGAATCCGGTCGCCACATCCTGCCCGTTGACCGGGAACAGCTTCGCCAGCTTCACCTCGCCCGGATGCCGCCGCGCGTATGCGTTGAGCCCCGAGGCATAGCCGTCGAGCAACGCCCGTACGTCGGCGGGCTGTGCCATGTAGTCGCGGTCGATCGTCGCCCGTGCGCCCAGCAGATGGACGACGTAATCCGTTTTGGCCCCCTCCTGCCCGGATATCGCGCCAAGCCGCCCGCGCGTCATCGCCAGCACCTCCTGCAGCGTGTCGAAGTCGTCCTCAGCATGGGCATAGCCGATGCCGTATGCGGTGTCGGGATCCGTCCGCCCGAAGATGTGCGGCACGCCGAAGCGGTCGCGCGCGATGACGCTGTCGTACTTGCGCGCAGGCGGCGGCGCGGCACTCTCGGCCAGCAGCGGCTCCCAGGTCGCGAGCAAAACTGCGATCAGCGCCGCGAGTGCGAGCAGTCCGTACAGGCCCTTGCGCAGCATTATACCTCCCAGCATCTTTCACGCTGTCCTACATGAGCCCTGCGCGACTACCATCGTTGCCATGGTACCGAACGTCCCTTCCGTGTCGCGCGCAAGCCTGTGACGAGCAGCGGCTGATCGATGCGCTTCTGCAACAGACGCATCGTGAGGTTCGTGAACTTCCGGGCTTGTTGTTGCCGAAATACCACACCACATGACCGCTGAAGACGAACAACAGGGGACAGCCATGAACCTCGAGAAATTCACCGATCGCGCCAAGGGCTTCCTCCAGTCGGCGCAGACCGTCGCGATCCGCAACAACCATCAGCAGATCGCGCCGGAGCATATCCTGAAGGCGCTGCTCGAGGACCAGCAGGGCATGGCCGCGGGCCTGATCGCCGCGGCCGGCGGCGACGCCCGGCGCGCGACGGCGGAGGTCGACGCGGCACTGGCGAAGCTGCCGGCCGTCACCGGCTCGGGCGCGCAGAGCTCGCCGGGCCTTGCCAACGACACGGTGCGCGTGCTCGACCAGGCGGAGCAGGTCGCCACCAAGGCGGGCGACAGCTTCGTCACCGTCGAGCGCCTGCTGCTCGCGCTGGCGCTGTCGAACACCAACGCCGGCAAGGCCCTGAAGTCGGCAGGCCTCACCGCGGAAGGTCTCAACGCCGCTATCAACCAGCTCCGCCAGGGCCGCGCCGCCGACACCGCCGGCGCCGAGGACCGTTACGACGCGCTCAAGAAGTTCGCCCGCGACCTCACCCAAGCCGCGCGCGACGGCAAGCTCGACCCCGTGATCGGGCGCGACGAGGAGATCCGCCGCACCATCCAGGTGCTGGCGCGCCGCACCAAGAACAACCCCGTGCTGATCGGCGAGCCCGGCGTCGGCAAGACCGCGATCGCCGAGGGTCTCGCGCTGCGCATCGCCAATGGCGACGTGCCGGACACGCTCAAGGATCGCCGCCTGATGGCGCTCGACATGGGCGCGCTGATCGCCGGCGCCAAATATCGCGGCGAGTTCGAGGAGCGGCTCAAGGGCGTGATCGACGAGGTCAAGGCCGGCGAGGGCGACATCATCCTGTTCATCGACGAGATGCACCAGCTGATCGGCGCGGGCAAATCCGAAGGCGCGATGGACGCGGGCAACCTCTTGAAGCCGGCGCTCGCGCGCGGCGAGCTGCACTGCGTCGGCGCGACCACGCTCGACGAGTACCGCAAGCATGTCGAGAAGGACCCGGCGCTGCAGCGCCGCTTCCAGCCCGTCTTCGTCGGCGAGCCGACGGTGGAGGACACCGTCTCCATCCTGCGGGGGCTGAAGGAGAAGTACGAGCTGCACCATGGCGTGCGCATCACCGACGGCGCGCTGGTGGCCGCGGCGACGCTTTCCAACCGCTACATCACCGACCGCTTCCTGCCCGACAAGGCGATCGACCTGATGGACGAGGCCGCCAGCCGGCTGCGCATGGAGGTGGAGAGCAAGCCCGAGGAGATCGAGAGCCTCGACCGCCGCATCATCCAGCTCAAGATCGAACGCGAGGCGCTGAAGAAGGAGACCGATCGCGCCTCCAAGGACCGTCTGGTCACGCTCGAGAACGAATTGGCCCAACTGGACGAGCAATCCGCGGCACTGACGGTCCGCTGGCAGGCCGACAAGGAAAAGATCGCGGCCGGTGCCAAGCTGACCGAGCAGCTCGACGCCGCGCGGCTCCAGCTCGAACAGGCGCAACGCGGGGGCGATCTCGCCCGTGCGGGCGAGCTATCCTACGGCACCATCCCCTCGCTCGAAAAGCAGATCGCCGAAGCCGACGAGGCGCAGGCGGGCGCGATGCTGCGCGAGGAAGTGACGGCCGAGGACATCGCCGGCGTCGTCGCGCGCTGGACCGGCATCCCCGTCGAGCGGATGCTCGCCGGCGAGCGCGACAAGCTGCTGCGCATGGAGGAGACCATCGGCAAGCGCGTGATCGGCCAGGCCGACGCGGTGCGCGCGGTCGCCACCGCCGTCCGTCGCGCGCGCGCTGGGCTGCAGGATCCGAACCGACCGCTGGGCTCGTTCCTGTTCCTGGGGCCGACGGGTGTCGGCAAGACCGAGCTGACCAAGGCGCTCGCCGGTTTTCTGTTCGAAGACGATTCGGCAATGGTGCGGATCGACATGAGCGAGTTCATGGAGAAGCACGCCGTTGCGCGCCTGATCGGCGCGCCGCCGGGTTACGTCGGCTATGAGGAAGGCGGTGTGCTGACCGAAGCCGTCCGTCGCCGGCCCTACCAGGTCGTGCTCTTCGACGAGGTCGAGAAGGCCCATGGCGACGTGTTCAACGTGCTGTTGCAGGTACTCGACGACGGCCGCCTCACCGACGGCCAGGGCCGCACGGTGGATTTCTCGAACACGCTGATCATCCTCACCTCCAACCTGGGATCGCAGTATCTGGCGAACCTCGAGGAAGGGCAGGACGTGGAAAGCGTGGAACCACAGGTGATGGACATCGTCCGCGCGCACTTCCGCCCGGAGTTCCTCAACCGGCTGGACGAGATCATCCTCTTCCACCGGCTTGCGGCCGCGCACATGGCGCCGATCGTCGACATCCAGGTCGCGCGGCTCGGCAAGCTGCTCACCGACCGCAAGATCGCGTTGCACCTGACCGATGCCGCCCGCGCGTGGCTAGGCCGGGTCGGCTATGATCCTGTTTATGGCGCCCGCCCGCTCAAGCGCGCAGTGCAGCGCCACCTGCAAGACCCGCTCGCCGACCTGATCCTGCGCGGCGAGGTGACGGACGGCGCAACGGTGAACGTGGACGAAGGCGATGGCAAACTGGCGCTGGCGGTTGGGTAACGCTCAGCAGCCGCCCAGCACCTGCGCGGCGCATGATGTAATGGCGCCGTGGTCCTGCGCGGTCTCCGCGGATGCCCGGGCGGCCTCGCTTTCCGCGCGGAGTTGCGCCCGCGTCCTGCAAATGCGCCGGCCCTGGACAAGCGACCCGGTGACGGGCGGCCGGCGGCAGACGAGCGCATTGGGATCATCGCGACGCGACTTGGCCGCCGGCGGCGGATCGGCGGGCAGCGCGGCGGCGACCAGGACGAACAAGGCGAAAGACATGGTGGCGGCTCCTGCAGTGGAGCGCAGGAGGCTAAATGCCAGTGAGCCCGCGCGCAACGGACATCGACCGCACCCCTCGCGTTCACCGGCCAGGGCCTAGCCCGTGCCCGACTCCCGCGTCCCCGAGCTGCTGAGGCAAGCGGAGCAAGGGCTGCGCGACGGCCGCACGGCGGCCGCGGCGGCGGCGTACCGCAAAGCGCTGGCATTGGAGCCCGGCCTTGCCGACGCGTGGTTCAACCTCGCCTGGCTGCATCGCGCCGAGCGGGATTTTAGCGCCGCGCTGGACGCCTACGGTCATGCGATCGCCGCCGGGGTCGATCGCCCCGAGGACGCGCATGTCAACCGTGCGGCGATCCTGTCCGATCACCTCTATCGCTCCGACGAAGCTGAAGCCGAACTGCGTGCCGCGCTGGCGCTGAACGAATGCCATCTGCCCGCCTGGCTTGGCCTTGGCACCTTGTTCGAGGACCTGGGCCGTCGCGAAGACGCGCGGGCGGCCTATACGGCGGCGCTGCGATGGCACCCGGGCAATGGCCGCGCGCTGGCGCGGCTGGCGACGCTCGACACCTTGTCCGGGCACGCTGCGCTGGCGGCGGCGTCGCTGCACCGGGCGTTGCCGGGGGCTACGGCCGCGGAGGATCGGGCCGATCTGCTGTTTGCGCTCGGCGGCGCCCTGGACGCCGCCGCCGATTATGACACGGCATGGCAGGCGTATGAGGCGGCCAACCATTATGGCCGTTCGGTCGCGACGGTCCGTTACGACCGCGCGGCGCAACAGACGCTGGTCGATCGCCTGATCGCCACGCTACCCGAGCCCCGCAAGGGCGCGCCCGCGGCGGACGGCCCGACACCGATCTTCATCTGCGGCATGTTTCGCTCCGGCTCGACCTTGGCGGAACAGATCCTGGGCCGCCACCCCGCGATCGAGGCACACGGTGAGATCGAGGCGGTGCCCGCCATCGCCGCACGGCTCCAGCCTTACCCGGAGGCATTGCTTGCCCTCACACCTGCACGGTCGGCACTGCTGCGGGACGAGTATCTGGCCGAGCTCGGCCCGGTGGCCCCGACGGCCCACGCGTTCACCGACAAAAGGTGCGACAACGTCCTGCATGTCGGGCTGATCAAGGCATTGTTCCCGGACGCCCGCATCGTCGAGACCATTAGGGAGCCGCTCGACAATCTGCTGTCCGCCTGGTTTCTGCGCTTCGGCGACGCCGTCACCTATGCGCACGATCTCGGCGACCTGACGCACTACTATCTGCAGCAGCGGCGGCTGATGGCACATTGGCGCAGGCTGTACCCTGCGGAGATCCGCGCCTTTGACTATGACGCCGCAGTCCGCGACCCTCGGACCGAAGTGGGCGGATTGCTCGCCTGGCTGGGGCTGCCGTGGGACGAGGCGTGCCTCGCTCAGGGCGCGGCGGCCGGGGTGGTCCGTACCGCCAGCGCCTGGCAGGTCCGCCAGCCGCTGCATCCACGCTCGTCGGGACGCTGGCGCCACTACCGGGATCACCTCGTTCAGGTGAAAGCTGCGCTCGACGCCGCCGGTGTTTAGGCCTTTGCCGACACGATCCCGCGATCGGCGACCGCGAACACCTTGACCAGATTGTCCTGCTCGACCGCGCTCAGATGCGGGTTCCAGACGTCGAAGATGAGCACGATCCGCTGCTGATCGCTGGTGTTCCACGCCTCGTGCTCGATCGTGTCGTCAAATGCGAACGCCTCTCCCTCGCGCCATGCGCGCGTCTCGCCGCCCACCCGAAATCCACAGCCGTGGGGCACGACCAGCGGCAGGTGCACGATGGCGCGGGTATTGGTGACGCCGGTGTGCGGCGGAATGCGACCGCCGGGCCGCAGGATGGAAAAGAAGGCCGATGGCGCCTTGCCCGGAACACGGTTCTGGGGTGCCTCGGCCAGCGCGGCGACGGTCTCCGGGCAACGCGCGCATACCGCCGCGTTCGGCTCGCCATACTCCCACAGGAAACAGGCGCTCCATTCTAGCGACTGATCAAGCGGAGACCATTTGTTTTGCGGGGTGCCCGGCTCCAGCCGGACATAGGGACGGATCGCCTCGCCGCCTCCGGCCAACAGCGCCAGCGCCTCCGCGCGGATCGCGGCGGTCCGCGCCTCCAGCCGCTCGAACCAAGGGAAATGCGCGCGTTCGAAGAACTCGTCGGCGGGCAGGAACGGGTAGTAGATGCCGGCGCACTCATTGCGAAACACGCGCCGGCGGCCCAGCATGTGGTCGACGCAGGCGTTGAAGCGGCGCATCGACCCATCCCGCGGCACGTCGCCTAGTTCGCGCTGCAGCGACGCCGCGAAAATCGCGTTGTGCTCGGCCAGGAAACGCTGTCCGCGTGTCACCGCCTCCCGCACGGCAGGCGGCGCATCCGCGACGCCGGCGCCGAGCTGCACCACCGCACCCCAATGTTTCGCCGCCAGCGACATCTGCCCCTGCCGCTCCAGCAGCTCGGCCATCCGAAGCTGCGCCACGAATTGCAGCTGGTCGATGTCGAGCGCCTGTTGCAGACTGCGCCGCTCGCCTTGCGCGTCGCCTAGCGCGCGGAACGCCGTCGCCAGATTGATCCTCAGCGCGGGCTCGCCCGGATCGGCGTCCGCCGCGCGCGTGAAATGCTCCACCGCCGTCGCAAAGTCGCGGTCGGCGAGCGCCCGCATGCCGCGCGCGTTGTTCGCTTGCGGATCATATGGGTGCAGCGCAACGGCCCGGTCGAGCATGCTGAGTTCGTCGCCGGTGACGCCGCGCTGCCGCGCCTGCGCCGCATCTCGGAGCAATCGAGCGATCGGTTCTGGTGGCTGGGTCATGCATGAAAGGTAACCGCACGGGGGCAGCCCGCGCAAGGCGAGGTGCTTGATCGGCGCATCGGGCGGGCGCAGGGTTTGAGACGATGAACCAGCCCGCGCTCCCCGCCGAGTTCCTCGCGCACCGCTATGACCCCGGTCACGATGCCGTGCACTTTGTCAGCGCCCCGCGTGCATTGCGCCGCAGCGTACCCTTTCTGACCGACGAGAACTTGCCGTCCTCCGCGCAGCCAATCGTAATTCTTCGTGCCGACGCGCTCGCTAGCGCTGTCCCGCCGGTTCGGCTGAACTTCATTTTCCACTCAGCCTATTGCTGCTCGACCCTGCTCGCCAACGCCTATGACCGGCCGGGCGCCGCCTTCAGCCTGAAGGAGCCGGTGCTGCTGAACGACATGGTCGGCTGGCGGCATCGCGGCGCCGCGCCCACAGCGTTGAGCGCGGTTCTGGGCGATGCCTTGCGGCTTCTCGCTCGTCCGTTCGACCCCGGCGAGATCGGAGTGATCAAGCCCTCCAATGTGGTCAACGGGCTGATCCCAGCCATTGCGGCAGCGCGCCCGGAAGCCGGCATCTTGCTCCTGCACGCACCACTGAAGGTCTATCTGGGCTCAATCGCCAGCAAGGGACTGTGGGGACGTCGCTGGGTGCGCGACCTGCTCGCAAAGCAGCTGGCCGACGACATCGTTCAGCTCGGTTTCGACCAACCCGATTACTTCCTGCAAACGGATCTGCAGGTCGCGGCGATCGGGTGGCTCGCACAACATGCGCTGTTCGTCCAGATCGCGCGGCGCTGGCCAGACCGGGTGCGCACCTTGGACAGCGAGACGCTGCTCGCCGATCCACCTTCCGCGCTGGCGGCGCTCGACCAGCTGTTCGGCGCGGAGGCAACGCCGGCGATGCGCGAGGCGATCGTCGCGGAGGTGTTTCGCCGCCACGCCAAGTCCGGCTCGGATTTCTCCGTCGCCCATCGCGCGGCTGGGCAGGAGAGCGCTGCCGCGCTGCACGGCGAGGAAATCGATTTGGTGCTGCGCTGGATCCAAGCCGTCGCGGACGGCGCGGGCATCGGCATGGAACTTCCGGCGCCCCTGCTCGGCTAAGCTTGCTCAAATAGAAAGGGCGGCCTCGCGGCCGCCCTTTCGTATCGTCAGGACTGATCCTGCTTTAGAAGTTCAGGCGCACCGTCGCCGCGAACGTACGGCCCAACGGGTCATAGGTCGACGGGAAGGTGTTACCGCTGTTCGCCCCGGTCGAACCGGCCTGCGCACCCGTGATCGGCGGATCCTTGTCGAGCAGGTTGAGCACACCGAGCGTCAGCTGGAAGTTCCGCATAACCTCGAACTGAGCGGTCAGATCGAAATAGTGGTACACCGGGATGCGGTTGAAGTTCACGTTCCGCCCGGCGACGGTCGAATTGGCGCCCGCGGCGTTGGTGATAGTGCCGTTGAACAGGTTCCTGTTCGTTGCCAGGAACCCGCGCGCCGCGAAGTCTGGCGCCTGACCCTCATATTGCACCGAGTCGAGGAAGCGCCACAGCAGCGACAGGCTCGCTCCGCCGACTTCCACCGTGGTGCGCTGCTGGAACGAGAACTCCGGCTGAATCTGACCCAGGCTCGGCCCGCAATTGGCGCTGAAGTAGCCCACGCACTCGCGATCCACCGACGAAGGGGAAGCGCGGAAGCGAAGCTCGTTGGTCCAATTGCCGACGAAGTTGAAGTTGAAGCCCACGTCGCCGAACTGACGGTTGTAGTTGAACGTCACGTCGACACCGCTGGTCTTCAGTCGGCCGTTGTTGGTCAGCGGCGAAGGGAGACCAAAGGTGGTCGCCGAGGGGCCGCTGAGCCGTCCGTTAGCCGGGTTGCGACGGATGCCGGTGCAGGCCGCCGAGGTCGCCGACGCCGCCGTGATGCTGCCGAAGCAAGCGGCAATGATATCGCCCGGCGTGGCGTTGGTGATCGCATCGTTCACCGTGATATTATAGTAGTCGACCGACATCGTCAGACCCGAGATGAACGCACGGGGCGTGATCACAGCGCCGACGGTGAACGTATCCGCCTTTTCGGGCTGGATGTTGATGTTGCTGATGAACGTTGCGTTCGCCTGACCTGCAGACGGTGCCTGGATGGCCCCAATCGAAGCCGCCGGCGCACCCTGTGCGATACACACCGCGCGAAGAGCTGCATTGGTCGTCGGCGCCGCGCCGACGCACGGCTCGGTCTGCAGGTTGGTCAAAGCGGTCACCGTCGGCGAGAACAGCTCGCCGATGTTCGGCGCGCGAACCGCACGCTGATAATTGCCTCGGAAGCGCAAGCCGTCGAACACGTCGAAGGTCGCCCCGCCCTTATAAGTGAAGGTGTCAAACCCGGACGCCCCGTCGATCTTGTACGACGAGTAGCGCGCGCCACCCTCGACCGTCAGACCGGCGAAGATCGGCGCAATCACCTCGCCGAACGCCTCCTTGACGTTGTACCCGCCCGAGAACGGCGCAATTGCGCCGCCGGCTCCGCCGAGTTCGGACGGATCCTGAGCACGGGCGTCTGGGATGCGCTCGTAATCATACTTGCGGTACTCGCCGCCCAGCGCGAAGCCGACCGGCTCCGCTCCGTCGGAGAAGGCGAACCCGAGGTCGCCCGACAGAAGGCCGCGCACCTGGGTCAATTCCGTGTTGATCCGAATGCTGCTGCTGCCGTTGATAAAGGCGACCTGCGCAGGTGCGATGCTGCCTGCGGGACCGAACAGGTTCAACGGAACGCAACCGCCCGTGGTGACGGTGCAGCTGGTGGTATTGGTCGAATTGAGCGCCTGCTGGACGCGCGAATTGAGCACATAGCCCGACTGCGTCTGAGTCTGCTCGCTGCGGCCGTAGCTGCCCGCCAGGTCGAACTTGAGCGTCTCAGTCAGCCCGAGCCGAACGCCGGCGCGAACGTCGTACACGTTGTTCTCGTACTCGCTGATGCGCGGCCCGAGCTCGACGAGACGCCGATAAACGCCGGGCAACGGCAGCGCCGGGTTCGCGGTGCAAGCCGCGCTCGCCGGATCAATGCCCTGGTTCGAGCAGATCTGGTTGCGGATGCCAGGGGTAAGGAACGGGTTGTTTGACGGGATCGTCAGCGGCAGGCCGAAGATGCCCGATGGCGCGATAATTGAGCTGATCGTGTTCTGCGCAAATAGGCCGCGCGCATAGACCTCGATGTTGTCGGCGACCTCGTAGTTTGCCGAGCCGTAGATGCTCTTGCGCTCCAGCGGGGTCTGAAAGATGTTGAAGGGGTTGAAGTTGAAGCCCTGATACTGCGGGACGAGCGCAGTGCTTCCCGGGTTCAGCTGCAGGTCGGCCGCGTCGAACGAGATGGTGGTCGGCACGGACGTGAAAGACGAGCCTGAAGCGACGCCGTTTGCGCTGCCGATACCAAAAGCCGCGAAGTCGCGGATCTGATAGACTGGGTCGAGCTTGGTGTAGCCCAGGCTCAGCACCGCGTTGCCGCGATCGTCGGCGAAGTTGCCGCCGACCGTCAGATCGGCACGGAACGAAGCGCCATCACCACGCTCGGTGATGCGATAGCCGGCGCGCAGGTCGACACCGGAGAAGTCCGAACGCGTGATGAAGTTCACCACGCCGGACACCGCGTCGGCGCCATAGGTGGTCGAAGCGCCACCGGTCAGCACGTCGACGCGCTGGATCAGCGCGACCGGGATCAGGTTGAGGTCGGTCGCGCCGTTGGCGAGCGACGGCACGATGCGATTGCCGTCGAGCAGCACCAGGTTGCGCTGCTGACCCAAGCCGCGAAGGTCGACGGTGTTCGTGCCGGTGGAACCGTTGTTGGTCTGGGTACCGACGCCGGGAACGACACCGGGGAGGCTGCGCAGCAGCTCTTCGGCGTTGTTCGGGGCGCGCTTGATGATCTCGGCATCGTTGACGACGTTGACCGGCGAGGACGAGACCAGGTTCGGGTTGCGGATCAGCGTACCGGTGACGACGACCTCACCCTCGGCACTCTGCGCACCGCCCTGTGCGTCCTGCGGCTGAATGCCGGGATCGGTTGCACCCGCGCCGGCGGCCGGCGCGGTCGGATCGGATTGCGGGGGCCGCGCATCCTGCGCCATGGCCGGCGTGGTTAGCGCGGCCATGCCGACGAGGAGCGTGCTGGCGAGCAGCCGATTGCGGAAACGGTTCGTCATAACCCTGATCCCCTTTGGGTTTGTATTACCCCGTGGCGCCGGTGCTCCGCCGTGTTCGGCGCAGGCACGACATGCCACGAATGCGTCCTGCTAATCGCGGGGGGGCTGGTTCCACAATGGGGTAGGTACGCACGGAACACGATTGGGACCGGAGTGTCGCCCAACTGCAACATGCCGACACGACTCTCACCGCACTGGCATGGCTCCGGCCACCAGCAGCGGATCGAGCTTCGCGCCACGCCACTGGACGCCCCAATGGAGATGCGGGCCGGTAGCGCGACCGGTCGCTCCGACCGCGCCGATCCGCTGGCCTTGGCGCACCGCCTCGCCTTCGCGCACGTCGATGCGCGACAGGTGCAGGAACGCGCTCGACAGCCCGGCGCCGTGATCGAGCATCAACAGGCGGCCCTCGAGCGTGAACGGCGCCGCCGCCGCCAGCACCACCACGCCATCCGCCGGCGCGGTCACCGGCGCACCGGTGGGCAGCGCGACATCGGCGCCGCCATGATAGCCGCCCGGCTGGCCGCGATAGATGCGCTGCGCCCCAAACAGTCCCGACAGCCGTCCGGTGGCGGGCCAGCGGAACGCCTGCCGCCAGCCCTGCGCATCAGTGGCGACCGCGCGCGCGGCGGCGATCCGCTCCAGCTCCGCCGGCCGCCGCACGTCGAAGCCGGGCGGGCGGTACGCGGCGTCGACCTGCTCCAGCCGCCAGGCGCGCGGCGCGACGCGCAGCCGCCGCTCGTCGGTCATCGACAGCCCCGCGCGCGCCGATCTGACCTTGAGGATGGCGATCGCGGGCGCGTCGCGATCGAAGCCGAGCACGAAGCTGCCGTCCGCCGCCAGCGTCACTGGCTGGTCGTCGAGGATCAGCGCCGTCACCGGCGGCGAGGCGCGCCCACGCACGAGCGCGCCCTGGGTCGGCATACCGTCCAACCGCACTTCGGCCTGGAACGCCGGCGCGGGCTCCACCTGTCGCTGGGCGGCAAGCGTCATCCCGGCGACGCTCAGCGCCACCGCCGCCGCGAGGAGCGCCTTCACCCCAGAGTCCTCACTGCGGCGCCATCGCCTCGCTGGCGATCTGCGCCGTGGCATAGGCCTGCTGCCGCGCAACGTTCCAATAGCGCAAAGACTCGAGCGGAATGCGCGCATTCGATACGCCGCAGAGGACATGGTCTCCCGGGCTCAGCACCCGAAAGCCGTTGGCCGAATAATGGAGCCGCGCGGGGCGGTCGGTGTTGGACATCAGCATGGGCGTTTCCGTCAGAACAAGGTGGGTTGGCCGGGAGTCGGCGGCTTGGCCAGTTTGGGTCGCAGATAAGGCTGCGGCGCGGCTCCCTCAACCACCACGTCCACCGACTGCTTGTCGCGGAAGCGGACGGTAAGCGCCACCGCCGCCCGTGCCGCCTCCGCGTCCATCATGGTGCGACCGTCGCGTGTCTCGACCCGGGCGTAACCGCGTTGCAGCACCCGATCGGGATCGAGCGAGCCGAGCACCCGCTCCAAACCCTGCAATCGCTCCCGCCCGCGCGCGAGCTGGCGTTCCAGCATCGCCGGCCGCAGCACCGCGCCCGCCCGGTCAAGCTGCGTCCGCGCCCGCGCCGCCCGCCGCTCCAACGCCAGCCCGAGCCGTTGCGCCGCGTCATCGGCACGCTGACGCTGGGGGCCGAGCAGCTGGTCGCGCTTGGGGAGCAGCCGCGCGAGCCCTTCGGCACGCTCGCGTCCGCGTTCGACATAGCGCCGCGCGCACCGCTCGGTCCGCTGACCATGACTCTCGATCGTCAGCCGCAGCTCGGCGAGCACCGGCACCGCCAGCTCCGCCGCCGCGGTCGGCGTCGGCGCGCGCAGGTCGGCGGCGTGGTCGCACAGGCTGGTGTCCGTCTCGTGGCCCACCGCCGAGATGATCGGAATGCGGCATTCCGCCACCGCGCGCACCACGACCTCCTCGTTGAACGCCCACAGATCCTCGATCGAGCCGCCGCCGCGCGCGACGATCACCAGGTCGGGCCGGATTGCTTCGGGCATCGCATCGAAGCCGCGCACCGCCGCCGCCACCTCCTCCGCCGCGCCGTCTCCCTGCACCTTGACCGGCCAGACCAGGACGTGGGTCGGGCAGCGGTCCTCCAACCGGTGCAGGATGTCGCGGATCACCGCGCCGGTGGGCGAGGTGACGACGCCGATCGTGCGGGGCAGGAACGGCAGCCGCTGCTTGCGCGCCGGATTGAACAACCCTTCGGCGGCCAGCGCCGCCTTGCGCTTCTCCAGCAGCGCCATCAGCGCGCCGGCGCCCGCCAGCTCCATGCGATCGACGACGATCTGGTATTTGGAGCGGCCGGGATAGGTGGTCAGCCGCCCGGTCGCGATCACCTCCGCGCCGTCCTCCGGCCGGAAAGCGAGCGCGCCCGCAGCACCACGCCAGATCACCGCGTCGATCACCGCGTCCTCGTCCTTGAGGCACAGATAGCAATGGCCGGACGCGACGCGCTTGAACCCGGAAATCTCGCCACGCAGCCGGACATGGCCGAACTCACCCTCGACCATCCGCTTGAGCTTGCCCGACAGCTCGCTGACCGACAGCGCCAGCGCGTTGTCGCCGGGGATCGGCTCGGCTACCAGCTTGCCGGGTTCTATCGTGTTCACGAGGCAGGTGCCTCCTCTTCCGTTCGTGCTGAGGAGCCGCTGAGCGAAGTCGAAGCGGCGTCTCGAAGCACCATGCCCCTCGAGACGGCATTTCGACAAGCTCAATGCCTCCTCAGGGCGAACGGAGGGAAGATGAAAGTCCTGCTGATCGGCGGCGGCGGGCGCGAGCACGCTCTTGCGTGGAAGCTCGCTCAGTCTCCCGGCCTCGACAAGCTCTATGCCGCGCCGGGCAACCCCGGCATCGCGCGCCATGCTCGCTGCGTCGATCTGGCGCTGACCGATCACGCCGCGGTGATCGCCTTCGTGCGCGAGCATGCGGTCGGGCTGGTCGTGATCGGGCCGGAGGCGCCGCTGGTCGACGGACTCGGTGACTCGCTGAGAGCAGCCCACGTGCCGGTGTTCGGGCCATCGCGGGCGGCGGCACAGCTGGAGGGATCGAAGGGTTTCACCAAGGACCTGTGCGCCCGCGGCGGCATCCCCACCGCCGCTTACGCGCGTGTCCGTGGCCGCGCGGAGGCCGATACGGCCGTGGCAAGCTTCGGCCTGCCGGTCGTGCTCAAGGCGGACGGGCTCGCGGCGGGCAAGGGCGTGACGATCGCCACCACCCGCGCCGAGACCGATGCGGCACTCGACGCGCTGTTCGCGGATGGGGACGCGGAGGTGGTGATCGAAGCCTTCCTGTCCGGCGAGGAGGCGAGCCTGTTCGTCCTCACCGATGGCGAGACGCTGGTCCCGTTCGGCTCGGCGCAGGACCACAAGCGCGTGGGCGAGGGCGACACCGGCCCCAACACCGGCGGCATGGGCGCCTACAGCCCCGCCCCGGTCCTCACGCCTGAGCTGGAATGTCGCGCGCTCGACGAGATCGTCGCGCCGACGGTGAGGGCGATGGCGGACGCAGGCACTCCCTTCTCGGGTGTGCTCTATGCGGGCCTGATGCTGACCCCGACCGGGCCGCAGCTGATCGAGTATAATGCGCGGTTCGGCGATCCTGAATGCCAGGTGCTGATGGCGCGGTTCCGCGGCGATCTGCTGGAAACCTTGCTGGCAGTGGCGCAGGATCGGCTGGCGGAGTTGCCGCCGCCCGCCTTCTCCCCCGGCACCGCGCTGACCGTGGTGGTGGCAGCGCGCGGTTACCCAGGAACGCCGCGCGCCGGGGGGCAGATCGGCGGGATCGAGCCCGCGGAGGCGACCGGCGCGACCGTGTTCCAGGCGGGAACGCGGCTAGACGGCGACCGGCTGGTGGCGAGCGGCGGGCGCGTCCTCGCCGTCACCGCCACCGCTGCGGATGTGGGGACGGCACAGGCCGCCGCCTATCGCGCGGTCGACCGGATCGACTTCCCCGACGGCTTCTGTCGGCGCGACATCGGCTGGCGGGCGCTCTGCTGATTGCTCGCCCCTCCACCTGGCGGAGGGCCCGGATGCGGTCATCCTAAACGAGGTCCGACTTCAAGAATTCAGCTTCCATTCACCGGCCCATGTGACATCATCACGTCAATAAACGGGAGGATCATCATGCGTCGTGCCGTGTTCGCCGTCGTCGCCGTCGGACTGCTGACCTCCGCCACACCGCCCCCGCAACGGCTGTCGCGGGCACCTATCGTCCTGCCGCCGGCCACCTCGCCCGTACGATGCCGGGCCGGCGAGTCGAACCGCCCGACCTTCCGCTCAGCACCCGTGGTGGTCACTGGCGCCCGCGCGAACCAAGTGCCTCAGGCCGAGATGGCCTATGCACCGCCGCCTCCACCGCCTCCACCGCCGCTGGTCGCCCCTGCGGCGCGCGGCATCGTCGCCCAGTCTGCGCCCAAAAGCTTCCGGGCCGGGGGCGCCACACCGCCCTATGGCTCGCGATGGAACACCGAACGCTATGACGGTCGTGCGGTCGCCGCGATCCAGGACACCAGCGCGGCGCCCGTCTCCACCTTTTCGGTCGATGTCGACACCGGCGCCTACGCCAATGTCCGCCGCTTCCTCAACAGGGGCGCGCCCGTTCCCGCCGAGGCGGTGCGCACCGAGGAGATGATCAACTATTTCCGTTACCACTATCCCCGGCCGGCCTCTACCGCCGAGCCCTTCTCCATCACCACCGATGTCGCGCGGACGCCCTGGAACCCAAACACCCGCCTGCTCCGCATCGGCCTGCGCGCCTATGACGTGCAGACCGCGACACGACCGCGCGCCAATCTGGTCTTCCTGGTCGATACCTCCGGCTCGATGCAGCCCGAGGACCGCCTGCCGCTGGTCAAGCGCGCGCTGGAGGGGCTGGCCGATCAGCTCCGCCCCGACGACCGCGTCTCGATCGTCGCCTATGCGGGCAGCGCCGGCATCGTGCTCGAGCCCACCGCGAACAGGAACTATGTGAAGGCAGCACTCGCCTGCCTCGACGCCGGCGGTTCGACCGCCGGCGGCGCCGGCATCGAGCTCGCCTATGCAACGGCCCGCGCCGCATTCGTGCCCGGCGGCGTCAATCGCATTTTCCTCGCGACCGACGGCGACTTCAACGTCGGCATCAGCGACAAGGGCGCGCTTGAGGCACTGGTCAAGCGCAACCGCGACGACGGCATCACCTTGACCACGCTCGGCTTCGGCCAGGGCAATCTGAACGACGCGATGATGGAGCGCATCGCCGATGTCGGCAACGGCAACTACAGCTACATCGACAGTGCGTCCGAAGCGCGCAAGGTGCTGGAGGAGGAGCTGTCGGCGACGATGGTGACGGTCGCCAAGGACGTGAAGGTGCAGGTCGAGTTCAACCCTGCGCAGGTCACGCAATACCGGCTGATCGGCTATGAGAACCGCGCCCTCGCCGAGGAGGACTTCACCAACGACGGGGTCGATGCCGGTGACATGGGTGCAGGCCACCAGGTCACCGCCTTGTACGAGGTCGCGCCCGCCGGCGGCTTCGCCTGGACGCCGACGCGCCGCTATCCGGGCAACCGGCCACCTGCCGTCGTGCAACGCGGCGCCGAGCTTGCCTTTGTCAAACTGCGTTACAAGCTGCCCTACGGCGACACGTCGAGCGAGCTGTCGCGTCCCGTTCCGGCGGCAATGATGACCTCCGCGCGGGCGCCGCAGGGCGACATGGCCTTCGCGACCGCCGTGGCGGCGTTCGGGCAGAAGCTGCGTGGCGACAAATATCTCGGGAGCTATGGCTATGCCGACATCCGCGCGCTCGCGGGCGATCCGCGCGGGTTGTGGCGGCAGCAGTTCGTCGAGTTGACCCACCTCGCCGATCGCGGCGGCGGTGCGGCGGCCGGCGGGGCTCGGTCCGGGGTGCGCTGACCCACACCTTCCCCGGCGAGAGCCGGGGCCCAGATGCGGTAGTCCGACAACGCGCAGTTTTCGTGTCCGGCGCAGCCGACTGGACCCCGGCTTCCGCCGGGGCGGGTAGCGGCTAGGAGCCGGCAGCGCTTAATTATGCGTCGAAGTGTGCCTGACCCTTCCCGCCTCGCCAAACTGCGCTACGTTGCACCCATGTCCGCCGCACCCACCACCGCCTCGACACCGGGCGCCAGCCTGATCCCCGAGAGCACCGACCTGTTCACCGCCGGCAGCTTTGCGGTGATCGCGGTGCTGGCGCTGCTGGCGATTCTCGGCATCATCTACGGCGCCCGCCAGCGCCGCCGCCGCCGCGAGGGCGAGCGCGAAATCGCGGCCCACAATGCGGAGATCCTCAAACAGGCCGCGCCGCCACCGGTCGAGCGCGAAGCCGCGCCCCGCTACGTTCCGCCTGCCGCGCCCGTGCCGCCGCCGCTGGACGATGGGCTGGTGGTCGACACACCCGCGCGCGAGCCGCTGCAGGACGAGTCGATCGCCGCCGCGACGCCCGCGCTCGCCGAGAACCCCGCCGCCGCCGCCGCTCCGCTCGCGCCCAGCGGGCCCTCGCCGGCCGACGGCCCGATCACCCAGCTCAAGGGCCTCGGCCCCAAGGTGGCGGCGCTGCTCGCCCAGCACGGCATCACCACCGTCGGCCAGATGGCCGCGCTAACAGACGACGAAGCGCAGTCGCTCGACGCCCATTTGGGGCCGTTCACGGGGCGAATGGGCCGCGATCGGTGGCAGGAGCAGGCCCGGTTCCTGGCGGCAGGCGACCGGGCAGGGTTCGAGGCGGTGTTCGGACGACTGTAGGGGCGGCCACGCCGCGCCGGTGCCGGCGAGCGCAGCAAGCCGGCAACAGCCGGCCCGGCCGGCGGCGCCCAGCGCCGTCCCACGACGCGGGATTTACTCCCGCGTCGGGCCACATCCGGTGGTGGTGGTTAGCTGCCCTTCCGTGGCCTGCGCAGGGAGGCATACATCTCGGGTGTCGCTTGTGAGTGGTAGCGCCCTCCCGGCCGGTAGGGTGGCAGGAGGTCAACCAGCCAAAACAGCGCCCGGCTTACCAAGCGATAGAGAAGGAAGTCTGCTACGAGCAGCGCGAGGAGAACGGCTGCGCCAATCACGATCTCGACCGTCATGCTCAACACTGCTCTCCCGGTAGGAGCCCCAATATGCCGTCAGATGGTAAGGTCCGCAATCGGATCTCACCGCGCCGACGGCAAAGCCGTCGTCACGTCGAACGGGTTCGCTGACGCGACCCGCCGGCCGGTTCGGCCGTGAGACGGCAGCTTTGCCGTCCCATCGGCGCGGGCATGGCCGCGCCTCAGACCGAACTCACCAACAATTTATCGATCCGCCGTCCGTCCAGATCGACCACCTCGAACCGCCACCCCTGTTCGACGAAGCTCTCCCCCTCGCCCGGCAGGTGCTTGAAGATCGCCAGCGCCAGTCCGGCGACCGTCGCGTAATCGCGGTCCTCCGGCAGGTCCATGCCGAGCCGGTCCGCGAGCGAATCGGCCGCCATCGTCCCCGCCACCAGCAGCGAGCCGTCCTCGCGCTCCACCAGCGAGGGCGCCTCGTCCGGGTCGGCGTCCGAGGCGAATTCGCCCGCGATCGCGGCGAGCAGGTCGGCGGGCGTGACGATGCCTTCGAAATGGCCGTATTCGTCGTGGATCAGCGCCATCGGCACCTCCGCGCCGCGCAAGGCGGTGAGCGCGTCCATCGCGTCGATCTGGTCGATCACCACCGGCGCCTTGCGCATCAGGCGGCGCAGCTCGAGCGGCTCGTGGCGGAACAGCGCGCCGGCGATGTCGCGCGCCTGCACGACGCCGATCACCGCGTCTATCGAGCCCTCCGCGACCAGCAGCCGCGAATGCTGCGTACCGAGCAGCGCGTCGCGGATGCCGTCGGCGTCGAGGTCGGCGTCGACCCAGTCGAGGTCGGTGCGCGGCGTCATCACCTCGCGCACCGGGCGATCGGCGAGGCGGACGACGCCCGAGATGATCGAACGCTCGTGCTCCTCGATCACGCCCGACTTGCTCGCCTCCGCGACGATCAGGTGCAGCTCCTCGGCCGTCACATTGTCCTCGCTCTCGCGATCGAGGCGCAGCAGGTGGAAGATCAGCGCGCTGGTCTTGTCGAGCAGCCACACCAGCGGGGCGGTGAGGATCGCCAGCCAGCGCATCGGCGCCGCGATCACCACCGCGATCCCCTCGGGCTTGCGCAATGCGAATTGCTTGGGAACGAGCTCGCCGACGATCAGCGAGGCATAGGTGGTCAGCCCGATGACCAGCACCAGCGCCACCGTCCGCGCCGTCTCCGGCGACAGGCCCAGCCCCTGCAGTCGCATCGCGACGGGTGTGCCCAGGCTTGACCCCGAATAGGCGCCCGCGACGATGCCGATCAGCGTGATGCCGATCTGGACGGTGGAGAGGAACTTGCTGGGGTCGCTCTGCAGCACCAGCGCCGCGCGCGCGCCATGCTTGCCGCTGCGCGCCATCGCCTCCAGCCGCGCCTTGCGCGCGGACACGATCGCCAGCTCGCTCATCGCGAACACGCCGTTGAGCGCGATCAGCGCCAGGATGATGAAGACATCCAGCCAAGGGAAGGAGGGGAGCGCCATCGGCTTGACCGGCTATGTGGCGGATTGCGGAGTGTGGGACAAGCGAGATCACCTGCTGCTCCACCGCAACGCGGGAAGGAGCACGAGAAGTTACCGCCGCTCCGCGAAAAACCCCCGCAGCAACGCCGCCGCCTCCGCCTCCCCGATGCCGCCATAGACTTCCGGCCGGTGGTGGCAGGTCGGCTGCGCGAAGAAGCGGGGACCATGCTCCACCGCCCCGCCCTTGGGATCGGGGGCACCGTAATAGAGCCGCGCGATGCGGGCATGTGCGATCGCGCCCGCGCACATAGCGCAGGGCTCCAGCGTCACCCACAGGTCGCAATCCTCCAGCCGGTCGCGTCCCAGCCGCCGTGCGCCGTCACGGATCACCCGCATCTCGGCATGCGCGGTGGGGTCGTGGAGCGTGCGCGGCGCATTCGCCGCCAAGGCGATCACCGCGCCGTCACGGACCAGCGCGGCGCCGACCGGCACCTCACCCTCGGCACCGGCGGTCCGCGCCGCGGCGAGCGCCTGGAGCATCGGTTGCGGCAGCGGGAACATGCCCCCGCCTGCCGCCCCGGTTGCGTCCGGTCCAGCCCTATTGCGCGTTGGCAGGCCGCTCGACCTCGAGCGTCGGCACCGTTACCGTCCGGTTCTCCGTACCGACACCGACCCGGCCGACATCGGCCTCGAACTTCGGCGCCTGCACTTGAACAGAACCGGAGCGGGTCTGCTCGATTTGGATCAGCCCGAAATACAGCAGCGCCGCCGCCACCAGCGCGGCGAGGGCGAGAAGAACGAGGAGCGCGCGCATGGAAGCCCTTTCGAGAAAACGGTTCGTTCCCGTAACAACGGTGTGAGCGGCCTGTGGTTGCGTAGCAAGCACAGGACTCGCTGCGGCGGGCAGCGAGGGCGGCGTAGCCGTCCTCGTCTGACGGCGCAGCGCCGGCGCGGTTGACGCCCGGCCCTCACCTCGTTAAGCGCCCGGCCTTTCCGAGCTTCGGCAATCAGGACTTTAGATCATGTCGCGCATCTGCGAGCTGACCGGCAAGGGCCGGCAGGTGGGGAACAACGTTTCCCACGCCAACAACAAGACCAAGCGCACCTTTCTGCCCAATCTGCAGAATGTGACGCTGCTTTCCGATTCGCTGGAGCGTTCGGTGCGCCTGCGCGTCTCGACGCACGGCCTGCGCTCGGTCGAGCATAATGGCGGGCTGGACAACTGGCTGGTCAAGGCCGGCGACGACCAGCTGTCGCTGCGCTGCCGCCGCCTCAAGCGCGACATCAAGAAGAAGCTGACCGCGACCGACGCCGTCGCGTAAGCGACGCTCGCGCGGAGCCGATGGGCCTGCCGTCCGGGTGACGGCGGGCCTTTCTGCGTTGCGTCGCCCCCGCCTTGAACCCAGGGCGACGAGAAGGTCAGGCTGCCGGTCTCAATCCAACCGGAACTTCAACAACAGCGTCCGCTCGAACCGCGTCTGGTTGTCGTCGCTGACCAGCCACACGACCGTGCGGCCCTGCTCGACGCTGACCGCGACGCCCTCGAAATTGTCGTGGATCAGCGGCGCCGCGAGGCGGGCGATCTCGCGCCCGCGCACCGTCGCGCCGGGGCGGATCGCATCGCGCTCGACCACCGAGAGGATGCTCGCGAAGCGCAGCGGCACACCGAACCAGCGTTGCAGCACCAGCAACCTGCCGTCGGGCAGCTCGACCGCGTCCGCCGGATCGTACCCGGCTGGCGGCTGGTAGCGGAACGCGAAGGCGGCGCGCGGTGCCACGGTCGGGTCGCGCCGCCACACCAGCCCCTCGCGCCACCGCCGCCGACCCGGCCGCTCTTCCTCGATCGCGAGAAAACTGCCGTCGCGCCGCCGTACCAGAGTCTCTGCGCCACCGTTGCTGGCCCAGCGCCGCATCGCGGGCGGTCGGGCGAATGCCTCCGAGCGCGTCAGGTCCGGGCTGTAGCGCCAGACCTCGTTCGCCCGCTCGAACCCCACCCACATCGTGCCATGCGCCGGATCCACCGCCAGCGCCTCGCTGTCGCGGTCGCGCTTGCGCCAGCCCGTGCCCGGCCCACCCGGCAGCGCCGCGAACTGCGCTTCGCTCACACGGCCGTCCGCATGCAGCCGGAACCGCATCAGATTGCCGCCGTCGTTGAGCAACGTCACCCGGTCGCCCGCGACCGCAAGCGCGGAGAAGCCGCCGAACGCCGGGTCCGTCCCGGTCAGGTGGACGCCGCCCATGAAGGTCAGCCGCCCCAGCCGCCGGCGCGCCGGGTCGCGCGGGTCGAGCGCGACGCGGGTCGAGCCGACAGCGGGCCGGTCCCCCCACAGCTCCAGCCGCGTGTCTCCCGTCCATCCCGGCACCGCGACGCACATCGCTAGGATCACGAACAGGAGGGTGCGCAGGCGCATTGCGCGGGGCTGTAGAGCACCGGCGGCGCCGCGCCCAACCCTGAACGGCGGCTAACGGGCACATTCAGGGACGGCTCAATGCGAATCGGCGATAAGTCCTTGCATCGGGAAGGCAATCGCTTCCCCGCAAACGAGTTCAAGAGGAGTAGCAGCGATGATCAAGAAGCTTAGCCTCGTCGGTGCGACCGTGGCGATGACCGCGTCGGCGCTCCTGCCGGCCACCGCCGCCGACGCCCAGCGCAACCGCCGCTACTATGACGACCGCGGTGCCTATGCCCGCGAGTATCGTGGCGACGACAATTACAACCGCTACCGAGCGCGCCAGAAGTGCAAGGACGGCGACGGCGGCACCATCATCGGCGCGATCGCCGGTGGTCTGCTGGGCAACACCATCGCCGGTCGCGGCGACAGGACGGTCGGCGCGATCCTGGGTGCCGCCGGTGGCGCGCTCGCGGGCCGGGCGATCGATCGCTCGGATCGGCCGAACTACTGCCGCCGCTGAGGTAAGGGTCCGGGGCGCCCGGCGCCCGGGACTACCGGTTCAAGTTTCAGTTTCGCGTAGCGTATCGAGTTCCCCGCGTAGCGTACCGGGGGCGTGGGGGTCGGCTGTCGAAAGGCGGCCGACCCCCTAGTTTTGCGCAGGCGCCGAGCGGCGACGCCGCGCCGCAGCGCCAGGCACGGGCGGCGGATGCGCCAGCAGTCCGTCCGACGGCGGCTTCGCCCCCGGCGCCGCTAGTCCCCAAATTCAAGCCGCCCGCTGCGCCAACCCCCGTGTCGCGAAATCCGCCAGCCGCACATCGGCATGGCGGCGGATGGCGTCGTCCAGCGTCGGCAACAGCTGCCCCCGCTCGCTCGCCAGCGCCGCCGATGCTGGCCGCGCCGCCCGCCACCCCAGCTCGCCCTGCTCCGCCTCGACCACCAACGCCGGATCGAGGTCCAGCGCCGCCGCGATCCGCCGCGCGAAGCCCGCCCAGCTCACCGGCTCGCCATTCGCCAGATGCCAGATGCCACCTTCGCCATCGATGATGAGATCGAGACAGGACGCGACCAGGTCGGGGACGAAGGTCGGCGTGACCACGGTGTCCGACGCCAGGAAGCGTCGTCCGTCGCGCAACGTCCGCTCCACCGCCATCGCGAAATTATGCACGTCGTGCGGTGCGAAGAACGCCGCCGTGCGCACCACCAGTGTCGCTGGCCAGTTCGCCAGCACCTCCAGTTCCATCACCGCCTTGCTGCGGCCATAGGCGTTGAGCGGCGATGGCGGGTCGCTCTCGACATAGCCTGCGCCCTTGCGCCCGTCGAACACCAGGTCCGACGAGAACAGGGTGCAGTGGATGGCGCGGTCGGCGCAGGCGCCGGCCAGGTTGATCGCGCCTTGGGCATTCGCCTCCAGGCACGCCGCCTCTTCGACTTCCGCATCGTCGACCCGCACCCAACCGGCGGCGTTGATCACCGCCCAGGGCTGCAGCCGGTCGAGCACCGCCGCGATCGCGTCGGGATCGTCGAGCGGCAGCTCGGCACGGGTCAGCAGCCGATGCTCCAGCCCGCGCAGTCGGCACGCACTCGCGATCGCCTGCCCCAGCGTTCCCGTCGCGCCCGCGATCAGCAGCGGTCGCGCCTGCTCGCGCACCGCGCCGATCACCGGCACCGGATCGCCCCAGGCAAAGGCGGAATGTTCAAAGCGCACCTCGCGGCGCCACCAGCCGCTGCCCGCCACCACCGGATGGCTCGGCCGCTCGCCTGCCGCCAGCTGGCGCAGCAGACCCGCCAGCGCGGTCGGCCGCGGCTCGGGTCCACGCACATCGAACACGCCCTGCTCGTAATGGTTGCGCTCCTCGGCCAGCAGGCAGCTCCAGTCGACATTGCCGAGCAGCGCCCAGGCGGTCAGCGCGCGCAGGTCGACCCCCTCATCCCGCAACGCCTCGCAATCCTGCCAGGACTGCTGCACCCAGCGCATCTGCTCTTCGCGGGTGCAGCCCAGATGCGACTCCGTCACCGCCAACGGCAGGCCGTATCGCACCCAGGTCTGTCGCAGCGCATGGGTGAGCCCCGGCGGCGGCGGATCCAGCACCCGCGCCGCGGTCAGGTCGTGGAAGCCATCGGCGGGCGCCGGCAGCGCATAATTGCCGACCCGGTGATCCAGGAAGCGGTCGCTGGTCACATAATGATTGAGCCCGATCACGTCGGGCGGGCAAGGATCATCGGCGATCGCGCGCACCCGGTCCGCCAGCCCGAACCGCTCCCAATCAGGCCACAGGGGATGGTCGGGTCCGACCTGCCCGGTCAGCAGATCCCAGGTCGCCCAGCGACGGTGATTGTTATAGTCGGCGATCGGCGCCATCGCGTCGGTCGCATAATGATGCCCCAGGTCCTCCGTCTGGATCAGACGCGCGGCCGGGTTCACCGCCCGGATCGCGTGCATCGCCAGGCGCACCCCGTCGACCTGGTTGAATAGCGCGCGCCAGAACAGCGCATCGTCGCGCGCATGGGGGTACCAGACGCCATAGAGCGCGCTGAAGCGGGCGGTGGTCAGCGGCTCGTTGACCGGCGTCCATTCCTCGATCCAGGGATAGCGCGCTGCCGCCGCACCCGCGAATTGCGCGAGCAACGTCGGGAAATCATCGTCGACCAGGCTGGTATGGGCGGGACCGCTGCCGTGATGGACCAGCCCCGCGATCGGCCGCATTCCCAGCCGCCGGATCTCCGCCAGCCGTTCGTCCGTCCAGCGCCAATCCGGTTCGCCGCTCCGATCGGGGGCGATCCGCTCCCACAGCACGGGATAGCGCAGCGCGGTGATGCCGAGCTCGGCAAACCGGGCGAGATCCTCGATCCGATCGTGGTGGCCGGTTTCGACCGTCTGGTCGCGGAAGCGGTCGCCGACGCGGTTGACCGTGCACTCCACGCCTCCCCACAGTTCCAAGTCCGTTCTCCTGTCGTTTCACCCCGTCAACGCCGGGAACGGTCGTACGGCTCGTGCCTGGCAACCTGAATTAACACGAAAGCGGCGGCGCAGGCCGAAGCCGCGCCGCCGCCATGTCTCGTCCGATCCCTCGCGGGATCAGGCGATCAGTACTTGCCGCTCGTGCCGCCCATCCCGTCGCGATCGGTGTAGCCGGTCGTGCCGGTGGTCGTCGCGTTGTCGCGATCGATCTCGACCTCGGTGTGGCGGACCGTGTCGGAGACGTCCTCGGTCCGCTCGCCGACCGTCTTGGAGACCACGACCTCCTCGACCACGCGCGCGTTCTTGGCGACCACCGCCTCCTCGCCGGTGGCGGTCACGTCTATGGTGCGCTCCTGGAAGGCGTCACCGTCGGCGGCCGACAGCGGCTGATCGACGCGACGGCGCTGGACGTCGATATTCTCCTCGCGCAGGCGGACCTGCTCGTGGACCGGCGTCTCCGTGACATAGGAGCGGACACGCGCGCCGCCGCGGCTGACTTCGCGCTTGCCGACGACCAGCTGCTCCTCAACGATCGGGATCACCTCCTCGCGGTCGCTGCCGGTGGTGGTGTCACGGTCGCGGGCGCCGAACAGGCCGGCTGCAGTGGTGGCGCCGCCGACACTGGTGCCGGCGCCGGCGTAATCCCAGCCCGACTGGCGCCACTGTTGCGAACGATCGTCGATGTCGACCGAATTGGCCTCTTCCAGGATGCGCACCGCGTCATCGACCTTGTCGTCATGGACGTCGGCGGTCAGCAGCGCGCCGCCGCGGCGGATGCCCTCTTCATAGGTGTGGCGGTCCTCGTCGGGCAGGAAGGCGTTCTTGATCGAACCCCAGACGCCGCGATCCTGATGGGTCGAATAGGCGTCCTGCCTGAAGCCCTGGCTCGACTGGTCGTGGACATGGACGTTGTCGGTGTCGAAGCTCGCGCTCTCCAGCCGCGCCTTGGCGGCTTCGGCCTCGGCGCGGGTATCGAACAATGCGGTAATGGTACTGGACATGGGAAAGGTCCTTTCTTGGGGGCAAGTGGGGAGGGAGTTAACGCGACGTCACCACCAACTCGGTGCGACGGTTCTCGAAGCGGCCGCCGGCGGTGGCGTTGCTGTCGACCGGGTCGGTCTCGCCGCCCGTGGTGGTCTCGATACGGCCGCCGTCGATGCCCTTGGCGACCAGGGCGGCCTTGACGCTGTCCGCGCGAGCCTGGCCGAGCTGGGCATTGGCCGGATCGGAGCCGCGCGCGTCGGCATAGCCGGCGATGCGGATGCGGGCATTGCCATACTGCTTCAACACGGTCGCGACCTCATCGACCTCGGCGGCGTCGGCGGCGCGGATGTCGCTCTTGCCGGAGTCGAAGTTCAGCTTCTCGAAGGTGAAGGTCGCAGGCACGGCGCCGGTCCCACCCAGATAGGTGCCGAGACCCGACACGCCCGCAGCAGCGGCGCCCGTGCCGGCCGCGCCAAGCGCGTCGGCCGTGCCGGCGTTCGGCGTGGTTGCGACCACTTCGTTGCTCATCGCGGTATCGTTCGCAACCGGGACCGCGGCGACCTCGTCGCGATTGCAGCGACTGAGCGCGAGCAGCAGCGCCAACAAGCCCAAGCCGAGCAGCAGCCAGGGCAGCCAATTGAAGCCCTTCTTGTGCTCGTCCTTCTCGATGTGGATGTGCCGCGGCGCGCCGTCGCGGTGGGGATCGTTGGGATCAGCCATCAAATTGTCTCCTGTTGGGATGGTTCGTCGCGATCGATGTCGACGCGGGTGCGTCGCAGCACCTCGCTGATCTCGACATGCTCGAGCGCGGTCTCGCGGGTCAGGTGCAGCTCTTCGACCAGGAACAGCCGCTTCTCGATCACCAGCCGCTCCTCGACGATCGGCACGATCGTGACCTCGCCCTCGGTGCGGATCGGCGGTGCTTCCGTCACCTCGCGGTCGATCGGCACTCGCGACGTCACGACGTGACCGCGGAACAGCTGTTCGCGAATGGTGACGGGGTGCTCCTCAGCACCCGTCCGCACCGTCACGCGATCGGTCACCGCCGCACGTTTGAAGACGTGCGCCGTCTCTTCGACGATGGGGATGCGGAATTCTTCGGACATGGTCTGCCTGATGGTTCGGGCGGCTCAACATCCATGTGGCGAGAATGTGTCCCGTCGTTGCGACGTCGCAACGAAATTTCCTTGGTAGACCTTGGTAGAAGCGTACTAGCGTGGATGAACTGATTGGTGCAGCGTCAGGACTGGTAGTCCGGGACGGGAGTACTTGCCGGTTATTGCGTCATCGTCCGCGCGCGCCGTCGCCTGGGAGGCCGGGGCACGGTGGCTGGAGGAGGACAGCGCGCCCAAGGCGGCCTCAATACATATGCTGCCCGCCGTTGATGCTCAGCGTCGAGCCGGTGACGAACCCCGCCGCCTCCGAGCACAGGAACGCGACGCCGCGCGCGATCTCGTGCGCCTGGCCGAGCCGGCCGACCGGAATGCGCGCGACGATCTTCTCCAGCACGTCCGCCGGCACCGCCGCGACCATGTCGGTGTCGATATAGCCCGGCGCGATTGCGTTCACCGTCAGGCCAAACCGCGCGCCCTCCTGCGCCAGCGCCTTGGTGAAGCCGTGGATGCCGCTTTTTGCCGCCGCATAGTTGACCTGGCCGTACTGCCCCGCCTGGCCGTTGATTGAGCCGATGTTGACGATCCGCCCCCATTTGCGCTCGCGCATCCCCGGCACGGTTGCCTTGGCCATGTTGAAGCAGCCGCCCAGATTGGTGTCGATGACCTCCTTCCACTGCTGGTAGGTCATCTTGAGGATGGTGGTGTCGCGCGTGATGCCGGCGTTGTTGACGACCACGTCGACCGGCCCCAGTTCGCTCGCGACCTGCGCGCAGCCCTCTTGGCACGCGTCATAGTCCGACACGTCCCAGGCATAGGAGCGGATGCCGGTGCGCTGCGTGAATTCGGCCGCGCGCGCGGTGTTGCCGGCGAAGTTCGCAGCCACCGTCATGCCCTCGTCGCGCAGCATGACGCTGATCGCCTCGCCGATCCCGCGCGTCCCGCCCGTCACGATCGCTACTCTCGCCATATCGCCTCTCCTTGTATGTTGCCCCTCCCGGTTCGTGCTGAGGAGGACTGAGCGGAGCGTAGCGGAGGCGAAGGCCCGTCTCGAAGGAGACGACTGCTTCGAGACGCCGCTTCGACTTGGCTCAACAGCTCCTCAGCACGAACGGGAAAGGGCTTTGCATTTCCGGTGTCAGGCTAGGGAGCGCCGGTCCAGCCCGCAAGTTCCCTGCCGATCACGTCATGGAGCATGTCGATGCCGGGTGCGCTGTCGTTGAGACACGGCAGATAGGCGAATTCGGTGCCGCCGGCGGCGAGGAAATCCTCGCGCCCGCGGATCGCCAGCTCCTCCAGCGTTTCCAGGCAATCCGCCGAGAACCCGGGCGCGAACACCGCGACCTTGCGCGTGCCCTCGCCCGCGAGCCGCACCAGTTCCTCGTCGGTCGCGGGGCCCAGCCATTTGGCGGGTCCGAAGCGCGACTGGAAGGCGACATGGAGCTCACGGCCCATCGCCTCGGACAGGAGCCGCGCCGTTTTCTGACAGTGGCAATGATAGGGATCGCCCATCTGCAGCGTGCGCCTGGGCATGCCGTGAAAGCTCGCCACCACCGCATCCGGCACGAAGGGCAGCGCCGCGATCTCCGCCTCGACCACCGTCTTCAGCGCGTCGATATAGGCCGGATCGTCGTGATAGGGCGGCAGGGTTCGGATCGCCGGCTGCCAGCGCATCCCTGCCAGTGCCTCGAACGCCTTGTCGTTCGCGGTCGCCGTCGTCGCCGCGCAATATTGCGGATAGAGCGGCGCCAGCAGGATGCGCTCGCACCCCGCCGCTTTCAGCGCCGCCAGCCGGTCCGCGATGGCGGGATTGCCATAACGCATCGCCCAGTCGACCAGCACGTCCGGACCCCACGCCCCCTGCAGCGCCGCCGACTGCCGCTTGGTGATCGCCGCCAACGGCGAGCCGGCCTCCGTCCACACCTGCTCATAGGCATGCGCCGACTTCTTCGGCCGGGTAACGAGCACCACGCCGCGCAGGATCGGCTGCCAGATCAGCAGCGGAATCTCGACCACGCGCCTGTCCGACAGGAACTCCGCCAGATAACGCCGCACGGCGCGCACATCGGGCGCGTCGGGTGTGCCCAGGTTGATGAGCAGCACCCCCACCTTGCGGGGCGGGATGGCGGGGTGATCGGCGGGGGGGATCATGCGAGGGGTAACGTGCGATACCGCCGTCCGGTCGCGGACGCCAGCGCGTTGGCGATCGCGGGCGCGACCGGCGGCACCGCCAGCTCGCTGACCCCGCCCGGCGCCGCCTCGCTGGCGATCAGCTCCACCGTGATGTCGGGCGCATCGGCGAGGCGCGGCAGGTTCAGATCGCCCATGTTGGTCGCGCTCGCGACGCCGCGCGCGTAACCGGTCGCCGCGCCCGTCGCCTGGGCAAGACCGAAGATCAGCCCGCCCTCGATCTGCTGACGCACCAGGTCGGGGTTGATGACCCGCCCGCAGTCGACCGCCGCCACCAGCCGCGCCACTCGCACGCGGCCGCCCTCGAACGACGCCTCCGCCAACACCGCGACATGGCTGCCGCGCATCGAATGCAGCGCGATCCCCTGCCCGCTCCCTGCCACGCCACCGTCCCAGCCGCCCAGCGCCGCCGCCGTCGACAGGCACCGCGCCGCGCGCGCGTCGCCGCCCAACATGCCGATACGATAGGAGACCGGCTCCTGGTTCGCGACCCGCACCACCTCGTCGAGGAAGCTTTCGGTGAAGAAGCAGGTCCAACTGTCACCGCCGCCGCGCAGGTGGCCGGTCGGCAGGCCCAGCTCCGCCTCGTGCCAGTCCACCGCCGAGGCAGGCAGTCGATAGGGCGTCGCCGCGCCCGAGACGGAATACGGATCGCCCTTCGCCAATCGCGACAGCGCGTCGCCGGTCAGCCCGGGCGTGAACCGCTCGCGCATCGTCGCGCCGGTGGCCGGCGAGGCGATCTGCGCCCGCCAGCCCGCGATGCCGCCGTTCGCCGCCAGCCGCGCGGTCATCACCGCCGCGACCGGCGGGCGCACCTGATCCTGCCGCGCCGCCTCGCCCCGGCTCCACCGGACGCTGACCGGCCGCCGCAGCTTGACCGCGAGCAGCGCCGCCTGCTCGGCGACCCGCGTATCCAGCGCCTCGCCGAACGACCCCCCGATCATCAGCGGGTGCACGGTCACCGCCGCCTCGCTCAGCCCCGCCGCGTGCCCCGCCGCCGCCCGCGCGACGCCTGGGGCCTGCGTCGCGAGCCATAGCTCCAGCCGGTCGTTGCGGAACGCCGCGGTCGCGCTCGGCGTCTCCATCGCGGCATGGAGCCCCGGGCGCACGTCGTAGCGGGCGGTCACCAATCCCGCACCCGTCAGCAGCGGGTCGACCTCGCCGACCGCCGACATGCGCACGCCGGGCCGCTTCAGCGCCGCCGCCAGCGCCCGCGCGATGCCCGCGTCGTCGACCACCGGACCGCGCGTCTCGAACCGCGGCTGCATCGCGTCGAGCGCGCGCTCCGCCGCCCAGCCGGTGGTCGCCGCTACCGCGACAAAATCCCCCGCTTCGATCACCGCCAGCACGCCGGGCACCCGGTCCGCCGCCGCCTTGTCGATCCGCACCAGGCGATTGGCGCCGACCGGTCCCTGGCGGACGGCGGCGTGCACCATGTCGGGCAGCCGGATGTCGCCCGCGAAATTGGCCGAGCCGTCGACCTTTGCGGGCGCGTCGAGCCGGGGCAGCGGCTTGCCCGTGAGGCGCCCGGCGCCGCTGGTCGCGAGCGGCAACGGCGCGGGCAACGTCTCCCCCACCGCCGCGGCGGCGAGATCGGCGAAGCGCAGCCGCTGCTTGCCGCGCGTCACGAAGCCATCGGCTACGTTCAGCTGCTCCCAATCGGCATCCCAGCGCCGCGCCGCCGCCTTGAGCAACAGGCACCGCGCCGCCGCGCCCGCCCGCCGGCACGGCTCCTCCCACCGTCGGATCGAGCTGGAGCCCCCGGTCAGCATCGGCGCCTCGACCAGCCGCCCCGGCGCCATGCCGGTCAGCGCCGCCAGCGCCAGCGGATTGCCGTAGAGGGGGTTGAGCGGCGCCGCCTCGACCCCGACCGTGCGCCAGTCCGCGCCGAGCTCGTCCGCGACGATCTGCGCGATGGCGGTGTAGACCCCCTGCCCATGCTCGACCTGCGGCACCGCCACCGTGACATGCCCGTCGCTGCCGATCTTCAGCCACGCGCCGAACACCGTCTCGCCCGGGGACGCGGTCAGGTTCGCCGGATAGTCGCGCGGCCACAACGCCCAGCCGACCACCAGACCGATTCCGGCGCCGCCACCGATCAGGAGTTGCCGCCGGGAGATCATGCGGCGGCGTTAGCGGGGGTCGGCCGCCCCGTCATCTCCCCTCCCGCCTGGGGAGCCCGCGAAGTATTACTTTGGCGGGAGCCCGCGGGAGGGGTTGGGGAAGGGCCTGTCCACAGCCCGCGCCCTCGACATCTCCTCCCCTGGCCCTTCCCGCAAGCGGGAGGGGATCAATGCTCCCCCGCCCACACTTCCCGGAACGTCTTCCGCAGCCCCACCTTGTCGATCTTCTCCGTCCCCAGCCGCGGCAGCGCCGTCGCGGACAGCCATATCCGCGCGGGCACCTTGAACGCCGCGATGTGCTCCGAGAGAAACGCCTGCAGCCCCGCCTCGTCGAGCACCGCGCCGTCGGCCGGATGCACCACCGCGCCGGGCACCTCGCCGAACTTCTCGTCCGCCAGTCCGAACACCGCCACCTCGGCCACGGCGGGATGCTGGTACAGCGCCGCCTCGACCTCCTGGCAGCTGATGTTCTCGCCGCCGCGGATGATGATGTCCTTCTTGCGGTCGACGATGAAGAGATAGCCGTCCTCGTCGACATAGCCGATGTCCCCGGTCAGGAAGTACCCGTCGGCCGTGAACGCCGCCGCCGTCGCCTCGGGCTTGCCCCAGTATTCGCTGAAGTTGGCAATGGTCCGCAGCCCGACCTCGCCCCGCGCCCCGGTCGCCACCGGCTTGCCCGCCTCGTCCAGGATCGCCAGATCGCTCAGCGGCTTCGACGGCAGCCCGGCGGAGTTGGGCTTCGCGAGGTAGTTCTCCCGCCAGTTGCCGGTGCCGACGCCGTTGGTCTCGGTCAGGCCATAGCCGATCAACGGCGCCCCACCGCCCATCTCGTCCTTGATCCGCTGCACATGCTCGGGTGGCCGCGGCGCGCCGCCGGCGGCGAAGTCGGTGACGGTGGAGAGGTCGTAGTCGCCGCGCCTGGGATGATTGAGGATCTCGTAGCTCATCAGCGGTACGCCGACGAAATAGCTGACCTGTTCCTGTTGGATCAGCCGCATCGCCTCCTCCGCATCCCATTTCGGCATCAGCACCAGCTTGCGCCCCATCGCGAAGCTTTGCAGGAACACCGGCACCTCGGCGGTGACGTGGAACAGCGGCACGTTGAGCAGCGTCGCGGGCTGCCCCTGCGGCGGATTGCCGTCCTGCGTCGCCAGCCCCATCATCATCATCGCCGAGGCGAGGAAGTTGAACACCCCCTGCACCACCGCGCGGTGGGTGGAGATCGCGCCCTTCGACAGCCCGGTCGAGCCGGAGGTGAACAGGATCGTCGCCCAGTCGTCGGACCCGATTTCGGGCAAAGCTACGTCCCGGTCCACGCACAGCGGCGCCATCGCCTGCGCCAACGGCCGCAGGTCGTCGATTTCGAACAGCGCCGGCAGGTGCGCGATCGCCGCCAGCCGCTTGCACCGGGGCCCGTCGGCCACGATCAGCGAGCATTCGACATCGTGGACCGCCGCAGCCATTTCCTCGGTCTGCCACCAGCCGTTGAGCAGCGTCGCCACCCCGCCGGCGATCACCACGCCCATGTACGTCGCGATCCAGCTCGGCGAGTTGCGCATCGCGATGCCGACGCGGTCGCCCTTCTTGACGCCATGCGCGACCAGGCCCTGCGCCACCCGCACCGCTACCGCGTACGTCTCGGCAAAGGTCAGCCGCTCCGGGCCCGCGACCAGGAAGGTCTTGTCGCCATGCTCGTGCGCGTAATGCGCCATGTAATGCGCCAGCGATGGCGGCGCGGCGGTGATCAGCGGCAGCGCCACCCCCCAGCGCGACGGCACCGTGGCGACCGGCAGCATGCCACCCGGCCCGGTCAGCGCCGCCATGGTCGCCGTCATCCGCTGGTCCAACTGGCTCGGCATGGCTCTCTCCGCTTTAGTTTCGTTCTTTGCGCCCTTATGCAGACGCCAATGCCGGGGGAAAAGCCTTGTTCCTGACCACGCTCGCCCAAGTCGCCACTACTGTCGGCGACCCGACGGGCCATGTCCGCTTCGCCGATCTCGGGCTGCATCCGGACGTGTTCAGCATCGGCTTCTTCACGCTGCGCTGGTACAGCCTCGCCTATATCGCCGGGATCGTCATCGGCTGGTGGTATCTCTTGAAGCTGATCGCGGAAGCAGGCGCCCCGATGGCGCGGCGCCACGCCGACGACCTCGTCTTCTACGCGACACTCGGCATCATCCTCGGCGGCCGGCTCGGCTATGTCCTGTTCTACGCGCCGGAGATGTTCGCCAATCCCGCCCGCGTCCTGCGCCTGTGGGACGGCGGCATGAGCTTCCACGGCGGCGTCATCGGCACCTCGCTCGGGCTGATCCTGTTCGCGCGCAAGCATGGGCTGAACTGGCTGCGCATCCACGACTACGTCGCGTGCACCGTGCCCTTCGGCCTGTTCTTCGGCCGCCTCGCCAATTTCGTGAACGGCGAGTTGTGGGGCAAGCCGACGAACGCGGCCTGGGGGATCGTCTTCGACCGCACGGTGCAGACCGGCGCGATCGAGCCCGCGCGCCACCCCAGCCAGCTCTACGAGGCGGGGCTTGAGGGCATCGTGCTGTTCGCGTTGCTGTGGTTCGCCTTCTGGCGCACCCAGTCCCGGTACGAGCCCGGCAAGCTCGTCGGGCTGTTCCTGGTCGGCTATGGCATCGCGCGCTTCATCGTCGAATTCTTCCGCGAACCGGACGCGCAGGAATGGACCCAGCGCGTCGCCGCCACCGGCCTGCACATGGGCCAGTGGCTGTGCGTACCGATGATCCTGGGCGGCGCCTATCTGATCTGGTCCGCGCCGGGCCGGCGCAACCGGGTCGAGTCGATCGCCGGCGGTGCGAGCGTCGCCTGATCCGGTAACCGCTTGATAAGATAAGCTTCGCCATGATGCGCCCCATCGGGGGGGCGCACATGTTCAAAAGTATCGCCGCAGTCTTGCTGCTCGTCTTCGCGGGCGGCTATTTCGTCGGCGCGTTCGGGCCGCAGGCCTATTCGCGCACCGTGTCGCGCCCGCCCGCGCAGGTGATGGCGGCGCTTGAGGACCTCGACCTCACCGCACAGCCGGGTGCGCCCGGCTCCACCGCCCAAGCGGCGGGCGGCGTCAAACCGCTGTTCCGCCTGCAGCGCGACGGCAACCGCATGACCTGGTGGGTGATGAGCGGCGACAAGGTCGCGACCGCGATGACCGCGACGTTCGAACCCGCCGACGACGGCCGCGCGACGCTGATCCGCACCAGCGTCGAGCGCGGCGACGCGCCCGATGATTTCGTATCGCCGGCGTTCCGGTCGAAGGGACTGACGATGGCGCTGTTCGCGATGGCGCTCGAAGGCGAGGTCAACAAGCTGGTGCAGCCAGCCGCCGCCAGCGCGGAGGATTGCCAGAAGCTGCTCGACGGCTTCACCGATCACAACCTCGCCGCGATTGGCGAGCGCCCCGAAGGCTTCCGCCAGGGCATGGCCGAGGGCGCCAAGAACATCATGCGGCTGCACGCGATGGAGGCGGAAATGCGCCGCAACGGCTGCGACACCAATCAGGACGGCGATTTCCAGCCGGTTCAACAGCAGATGGCGCCGGCCGACCCCGTGCTCGCCGGTGGGGGCGTGGGGACCATGTCCGACAACGATCCCGTCCGGGCGCCGGGGCCCGGCCAGCCGATGCTCGATCCCACACCCAGCCGCTGAAGGCCCAACTTCGGTCAGCTTGCCGACGGGGAAGCGCGCGGGCATGGCTGCGGCGTGACCGACCCGCCCGCCCTCCTCCCCGAACGCCTCGCCCGCGCCATCGCGCTCGCCGGGCCGATGCCACTGTCGCAGTTCATGGGCGCGGCGAACGCACACTATTACGCCACCCGCGACCCTTTCGGCGCGGGGGGCGACTTCGTCACCGCGCCCGAGATCAGCCAGATGTTCGGCGAGCTGGTCGGCCTGTGGTGCGCCGACCTGTGGCACCGCGCCGACCGGCCGGACGTCGCCTGGGTGGAGCTCGGTCCCGGCCGCGGCACGCTCGCCGCTGACGCGCTGCGGGCGATGGCCAAGACTGGGCTGGCCCCGCCCGCCCACTTCGTCGAGACCTCGCCGACCCTGCGCAGCCTGCAGGCGGAGCGGGTGCCGGGCGCGACCTGGCACGACGCGATCGACACCCTCCCGACCGACCGGCCGCTGCTGATCGTCGCCAACGAGTTCTTCGACGCCCTACCCATCCGCCAGCTCGTGCGCGGGGCGGAGGGCTGGCGCGAGCGGCTGGTCGCCTGCCAGGACACGCTGTTCCTCCCCATCGCCGGCCCGGCCGTCCCGGATACTGTGATCCCCGCCCGGTTGCGCGATGCCGTTCCGGGCTCCGTGTTGGAAGTTTCCCCCGCCGCCGTCGCGCTGATGCGCGCGCTCGCCCGACGGCTCGCGTCGCAGGGCGGCGCCGTCCTCGTCATCGACTACGGCCATGAGGGGCCGGCGCTCGGCGACACCTTCCAGGCGGTCCGCGCCCACACCCGCGCCAACCCGTACGAGGCACCCGGCGAGCGGGACCTGACCGCGCATGTCGACTTCACCACGCTCGCCGCCGCCGCGCAGGTCGAGGGCGCGACGGTGTTCGGTCCGCTCGAGCAGGCCGAGTGGCTGGTCCGCCTCGGCATCGACGCTCGCGCCGCCGCCCTCGGCCGCGCCGCGCCCGCGCAAGCCGAGGGGATCGCCGCCGCCCGCATGCGTCTCGTCAACGACATGGGCACACTGTTCAAGGCGTTGGCCGTGGTCGCGCCAGGCTGGCCCGAGCCAGCCGCCTTTAATCATCCGTCACCCTGATCGAAGGCCCGTATGAGTATCACCTACCGCGACGCCACAACGACCGACGCTTCAGCGCTCGCAGGCCTGTTCGCGGAAAGCTTCACCTCCACCTTCGGTCACCTCTACGCAGGCCGGGATCTCGCCGCGTTCCTGGCCGGCTTCACCCTCGATCGGTGGACCCAGGAGCTCGCCGACGCCGACTTCGCCTTCCGCATCGCGGCGATGGACGATGTCCCCGTCGGCTATGCCAAGCTGGGCCCGCCCGCGCTGCCGATCGAGCGCCGCGCGCCGGCGATCGAGCTCCGCCAGCTTTACCTGCTCGACGCCGCCAAGGGACTCGGAGTCGCGCAGGCGCTGATGGACTGGACCTTCGCGACCGCGCGGTCACGGGGTGCTGCCGAGCTGTGGCTATCGGTCTATCACGAGAACATCCGCGCCCGGCGTTTGTACGAGCGCTACGGCTTCGAGGATGTCGGTCCTTACGCCTTCATGGTTGGCTCCCACGCCGACCAGGACCGGCTGATGCGGTTGGTGCTCTAGCCGCTCCGCATCAGCACCTTCCCCGGCGAAAGCCAAAGCCCCGACGGGAAGGCTGGACTGGGCCCGACTTTGGCCCGGGAGGACGGGACAGGCGCCACGCAGCACGGTAAGCCGCACCTCATGACCGACCAGAGCATCGACCTCACCCGCGCCGCCACCCTCGCCACCACCCCGCACGGCTTCATCGGCCGACGTGGCGGGGTGTCGACCGGGATCATGGCGGGCCTCGACATGGGTCGACGCGGGCAGAACGCGATCGGCCCGGAATTGGCCGAGAACCGCCGCCGGGCAGTGGCCGCCGTGTTGCCGGCGGCGACGCTGCTGACCTGCTACCAAATCCATTCCGCCGAAGTGGCGACCGTGCGCGCGCCCTTCCCAGATACCGCCCGCCCGCGCGCCGACGCGCTGGTCACGGACCGCCCCGGTCTTCTGCTTGGCATCCTCACCGCCGATTGCGCCCCGGTCCTGTTCGCGGATGCGCAGGCAGGCGTGGTCGCCGCCGCCCATGCCGGCTGGAAGGGCGCGCTCGCCGGCATCACCGACGCGACTTTGGAAGCGATGGCAGCACTCGGCGCCGACCGCGCCCGCATCGCCGCCGCAATCGGCCCGTGCATCGCGCGCGCCAGCTACGAGGTCGACGACGCGTTCGCCCGCCGCTTCGAAGCCGCCGATCCGGCCAACGAACGGTTCTTCACCGCCGCACGGGCGGGTCACCACCGTTTCGACCTCGAAGCCTATGTCGCTCACCGCCTTGCCATCGCCGGCGTCACCCGGGTGGAGGCGCTGGGCCTCGACACCTATGCCGACGAGAAGCGCTTCTACAGCTTCCGCCGCGCCACCCACCGCGACGAGGCCGATTACGGCCGCCAGATCAGCCTGATCGGCCTCTGAGCGCGAGAAACCGCTGTCCTACATGCGCACCAGCGCGCAAATCCGCATTCGCTCTTTGACATGGCCGATCGATCTCCGACGCCTCGCCGTCTGCGACGCGTTCGAGCCTCAACTTCCCCTCAACTTCCGCGCCCGAGCCGCGTTGTTCATGCCTAAACTTTCCCTCAACTTCCGCCCGGATCGCTGGGTTTCGCAAGGGGTTCGCGACCGCCCCGGATGCCGGTAGAGGGTCCGCCAAGGAGACGTCCCATGCCCGATATCGAGAACGAGACCGAAGCCGACCTGTCCGGCACCGTACCCCGCCGCAAGGCCAAGGCTGACATCGGCGCGATCGGCGGCCGCAAGCTCAAGCCGTCCACCCTGATGATGGGCCACGGCTTCGATCCGGCATTGTCGGAGGGTTCGCTCAAGCCGCCGATCTTCCTCACCTCCACCTTCGTCTTCCCCAACGCGGCCGCGGGCAAGCGGCACTTCGAGGGCGTCACCGGCAAGCGCCCGGGCGGCGCCGAGGGCCTCGTCTATTCGCGCTTCAACGGCCCCAACCAGGAGATCCTGGAGGATCGCCTCGCCGTCTGGGAGGAGGCGGAGGACGCGCTCGCCTTTTCCTCCGGCATGTCGGCGATCGCGACGCTGTTCCTGTCGATGGTGAAGCCCGGCGACACCATCGTCCATTCCGGTCCACTCTACGCCGCCACCGAGACGCTGATCGCCCGCGTGCTCGGCCGCTTCGGCGTCCACTGGCTCGACTTTCCCGCCGGCGCGACCCGCGAGGAGATCGACGCGGTGCTGCAAAAGGCGGCGACCGGCCGCGTCGCGCTGATCTACCTCGAATCGCCTGCCAACCCGACCAACGTGCTGGTCGACGTCGAGGCGGTCGCCGCCAGCCGCGACGCGATCTGGGCGAACGCCGCGGAGAAGCCGCCGATCGCGATCGACAACACCTTTCTCGGGCCGCTGTGGCACCAGCCGCTCCGCCACGGCGCCGACCTGGTGGTCTACAGCCTCACCAAATATGCCGGCGGCCATTCCGACCTCGTCGCCGGCGGCCTGCTCGGCTCCAAGGAGCAGATCAACATCGTGCGGTCGATGCGCAACACGATCGGCACGATCACCGACCCGCACACCGCCTGGATGCTGCTCCGCTCGCTGGAGACGCTGGAGCTACGCATGAGCCGAGCCGGCGAAAACGCCGCCAAGGTCTGCGCCTATCTGCGCGATCACGAGAAGGTCGAGCATGTCGGCTATCTCGGTTTCCTCGAGGACGGCCCGCCCCAAGATCAGAATGGCGCGCGGCAAGCCGACATCTATCGCCGCCATTGCACCGGCGCCGGCTCGACCTTCTCGCTCTATCTGAAGGGCGGCGAGAAGGAGGCGTTCGCCTTTCTCGACGCGCTCAAGATCGCCAAGCTCGCGGTCTCGCTCGGCGGCACCGAGACGCTCGCCAGCCACCCCGCCGGCATGACCCACCTGTCGGTCGCCGACGCGCGCAAGCAGGCGCTGGGCATCACGGACAATCTCGTCCGCATCTCGATCGGCGTGGAGGACGCCGACGACCTGATCGCGGACTTCGAACAGGCGCTGGCGACGGTCTGACCCGCCGCGGCGGGATTGACCCAAGTCGTTGACTTGCCCGCCGGATCGTCCGAACGGGGCGAAACACAAGGGGACCGCGCGGTACAGCGCGGCTCTGCACAGGAGAGGACCGCCCATGACCCGTCTCGCCGCGCTCGCAGCACTGCCGCTGCTCGCCCTCGCCGCACCTGTCGTCGCGCAGACCAGCGCCACCGCGACGGCGGCGGGGGAGCCGGTCACCCGCGTGATCGTGTTCGGCGACAGTCTGGCCGATGGCGGCTTCTTCCTCCCGCTGCAGCCCGGCATCCCGCGCGAGGCGGGCAGCTTCACCACCAACCCCGATCCCGTGGCACCCGAGGTGTTCGCCGCCCGGCTCGGCATCGACCTGCAGCCGGTGTACGGGCGCGGCGGCACCAACTACGCGATCGGCGGCGCGCGCGTGGCGGCCGCGAATGGGGTCACCATCCCGATCACCAATCAGATCACCAACTTCATCGCGTCCGGCGGCACCTTTGGCGCGAACGACCTCGTCTACATTCAGGGCGGCGGCAACGACTTCTTCGCCTTTCAGGCCGGCGGCGGCACCAATAACGCGATCATCACCACCGCCGCGACCCAGCTCGCCGCGCAGGTCAGCCGCATCCAGGGGCTGGGCGCGCAGCGCATCGTCACCTTTGCGATCCAGGGCGCGAACGCCGGCGGGCTGCTGCTGTTCAACCAGACCTATGCCGCGGCACTCGCCGCCGCCAACGTCAACGCGCTCTATTTCGACACCAACAAGCTGTTCAACGAGATCGTCGCCAGCCCCGGCACATTCGGCATCACCAACACGACGGGCACCGCCTGCATCGGCTCGTCGCTGACCTGTACGCGGGCCTCGCTGGTCGCGCCGAATGCCAATGAGACCTATCTGCTGGCGGACTCGGTCCACCCCGCCGGCATCACGCAGCGCATCCAGGGCCAGGCGGTCGCCAGCCTGGTCGAGGCGCCCGAGCAGATCGCCGGCCTCAGCTATGCCGCACAGGCGCAGTTCCGCTCGCAGCGCGACCTCCTCGAGGCGCCGATGCGTGGTGGCGCGGCGCGCGAGGGCAGCAACCTCGCGCTGTTCGGCGCGGGCGCGTACCACTATTACAACGCTGACGGATCGGCCCAGCGGATCGGTGTCACCCAACGCGGCTTCTCGGGCGTGCTCGGGCTCGACCTGTCGCTCGGCGGCACGTCCGGGGTCGGGCTGGTCGGCGGCTATTATGACGGCTCGGGCAGTTTCGCGCGCGGCAATGGCGACTATGACGTGACCGGCTGGACCGCCAACGCCTATGCCCGCGCCGGTCTCGGCCCCGGCCGACTGCTCGCCGACGGCACCTATGGGCGCATCGACTACGACCGGATAAGCCGGCGCGTGCAGCTCGGGCCGACCAACCGCGAGAACCGTGGGCAGACCCACGGCGATTACGTCGCCGGCCGTCTCACCGCCGCGTTCGACCTGTTCTCCGCCGGCGGCGTCGGTTTCGGCCCGGACGTGTCGGCGCAATATGAGCGCGTGACGATCGACGGCTATGCGGAAGACGCGACGACCTCCACCAATGCCGCCTTCTCGCGCCAGCGGATCGAGAGCTGGTCCGGCCGCGCCGGGCTGGTCGTGCGCGCGCTACCTGGCTCCACCACCGGCTTCTTCGCGCGTGCGAGCTATGAGCGTGAGTTCGACGACGATCCTCGCACGATCACGCTGACCCCGGCCGGCGCACCGATCTCCTATACGACAGCGGTGGAACGCGCGGACCGCGACTACGCCAGCTTCGCGATGGGCGTCGACGGGCGTGTGCTTGGGCCGCTGTCGCTGCGCGCGGGCGTGTCGGGCCAGGTTCTGCGGCGGGATCGCGACAGCATAACCGCGTTCGCCGGGCTGTCGGCCGCTTTCTGACAGCCCGCGGCTGTGCGGTGAATGCTTACCCTCTTCTTCCCCGGCGAAGGCCGGGCCCAGGTTCGAGCTGACCGGTTGGTCGGAGATGACCTCTCCAATCGGCTCCGTGGCAACTGGACCCCGGCCTTTGCCGGAGAGAAAGTGAGGACGGCCAAATGACCACCGGCTGGAAGCTCGACCGCGCCGAGCGCGACGCGCTGCTTCGGCGATTCCCGCCGCGCTGGCCCGACGCCGATGCCGACCACGTCACGCTGTGGTCCAGCAAGTCGGAACACGCGGGCGTGCCGCCGGCGGACCCGCACACCGCCGAGATCGTCGGCCACGTCGACGATGGCATAGGGCTGGAGGCGATGGTCATCCGCCTCAACGGCACCACCGATCGGCCGGACGGCTCGACCTTCCACATCACCTGGAGCCTTGACGCGGCGGCGGCACGCGAGTCGGTGGAGAGCAACGCCGTGCTGCGCGCGCGGGGATGGACCGCGTTCGACCAACCCGTTCCGATTGCCTTGACCGGCGCCCGCTGGTGAGGCTCAAGGCGGGGATGGACGACCTTGCCACCTTCATCACCGGCCTGCCCAAGGCGGAGCTCCACCTCCACATCGAAGGCAGCCTGGAACCCGAGCTGATGTTCGCGCTGGCGCAGCGCAACGGCGTCGCCATTCCCTTCACCAGCGTCGAAGCGGTCCGCGCCGCCTATCGCTTCTCCAACCTGCAGGACTTCCTCGACATCTACTACCAGGGGGCCAACGTCCTGGTGACCGAGCAGGATTTCCACGATCTCGCCGCCGCCTATTTCGCCCGCGTCGCTGCAGACGGCGTGGTCCATGCCGAGATCATGTTCGATCCCCAGACCCATACCCATCGCGGCATCGCCTTCGACACCGTGATCCGCGGCCTGCTCTCCGCCTGCGACGAGGCCGCGCGCGACCATGGCATCACCAGCCGCCTGATCTGCTCCTTTCTGCGCCACCTGTCGGAGGAAGCGGCGTTCGCGACGCTCGAGCAGGCGACCCCATGGAAGGACCGGATCGAAGCGGTCGGACTCGACTCGTCGGAGGTCGGCAACCCGCCCGCCAAGTTCGCCCGCGTCTTCGCCGAAGCGCGCACACGCGGCTTCCGGCTGTGCGCGCACGCGGGCGAGGAAGGTCCGGCAGAGTATGTCCGCGAGACGCTGGACCTGCTCGGTGTCGACCGCATCGACCATGGCAACCGCAGCCTGGACGACCCGCTGCTCGTCGCCCGGCTGGCGCGGTCGGCGATGACGCTCACCGTCTGCCCGCTGTCCAACGTCGCGCTGCGCAACGTCGAGCGGCTGGAGGACCACCCGATCGACCGGATGCTCGCCGCGGGCTTGCGCGCCACCATCCACTCGGACGACCCCGCCTATTTCGGCGGCTACATCGCTGAGAACTACCGCGCGACCGCCGCCGCGCGTAGGCTGACCCGAGACCAGCTCGCGACGCTGGCGCGCAACAGCTTCCTCGGCTCATTCCTCTCCGACGCGGACGTGGCTAAGCACCTGGCCGCGATCGACGCCTATGTGGCGGCGGCATGACGCCGACCTTCGCGCCGATCACCCACGACCAGGTCGTCGCCGACGTCCTCGCCATCGCCGCAGCCGTTACGGCCGATAACGGCTGGCGCCCGACCTGCATCATCGGCGTCGGTCGCGGCGGGCTGGTTCCCGCAGTCTATCTCAGCCACGCCACCGGCCTGCCGACGCTCAGCTGCGACCTGTCGAGCCAGGTCAAGGACTTCGCCGACGATGTCCTCGTCCGTCTGGCGGGCCGCACACATGACGGCGAACGCCTGCTGTTCGTCGACGACATCAACGATTCCGGCCGCACCATCGGTCTTTTGCGCGAGCGCCTGACACAAGCCGGCGCGGTGGCCGGCAGCGTCCGCTTCGCCACCCTGCTCGACAACATCGCCTCGTCGCAACGGGTCGATTACCGCGCCCGCACGCTCGACCGCACCGTCGACAAGGACTGGTTCGTCTTCCCTTGGGAGGCGCTCGCTCCCGCCGAAGCCCTCGCCGCCGACGCCGCCGAGGTTCCCGAGCGCATCGCGTGATCGGCTGATCGGCGACCCCCGAAAAGGTGCTGTCCTACAAGACCGCGCTTGTGCTCCAGACCGGCCATGAGCACCGCACCAGATTTCGTCCCCGTACCCGTCCGCTCCCGCCGGGACGGCTGGACGCCTGCGATCCAGGCCGAATTCATCGCAGCCCTGGCGGACTGTCGCTGCGTTGCCACCGCCTGCCGCGCGGTCGGTCGAAGCTGGCAGACGGCGTACCGCCTGCGCGCTCGCGCCGATGCCATGAGCTTCGCCGACGCCTGGGACCGCGCGCTTGCCGCTCCCGATCGGCGCGACCTCGATTCGGGCCGCGCGACCAGCGGCGTTGCGACACCGATTTGTTACCGGGGTCGCCAGATCGGCGAGCGGCGGCGTTTCGACAACCGTCTCGCCATGTTCATCCTGAGCATCCGCCGGCCGGAACGCCATCGGCCGCCGCAGACCAGGCCTGCGCCTCGCGATCAGGCCGCTTGCAAGGCCGGCACGCTGGCGTTTGAGGCCGACGTCGCGAGCGGCGCTGCTCTCACGCCGGGACACGATTTCGCCGAGGACGTATCGCGCACTTCCTCACCTTCCGCGGCAGGTCTTCGGACGCGCCCCCCGCTCGTCAGCCGTCCCCGACCCGCTCGATATCGGCGCCGACGGCGGAAAGCTTCTCCTCCAGCCGCTCGTACCCCCGGTCGAGATGGTACACACGGCTCACCTGCGTCTCGCCCTCCGCCGCCAGCCCCGCGAGGATCAGGCTCATCGACGCGCGCAGGTCGGTCGCCATCACCGGCGCACCGACCAGATGCGCCCCGCCGCGCACCACGGCGGTACGGCCGCTGACCTGCACATCCGCGCCCATCCGCGCCAGTTCCGGCACATGCATGTAACGGTTCTCGAAGATCGTCTCGGTCAGCACGCTGGCCCCGTCCGCCTTCAGCAGCATCGCCATGAATTGCGCCTGCATGTCGGTCGCGAAGCCCGGAAACGGCGCAGTGGACAATGTGATCGGCTTCAACGCTTCGGGCGCGCTCACCTTGATCCCGTCCGCCAGCTCCGTCACCGACACGCCCGCCTCGACCAGCGCGTCGATGGTCGCGCGCATATCCTCCGCGCGCGCGCCGGCCAGCTCCAGCTCGCCACCGGTGATCGCGGCGGCGCAGGCATAGGAGCCCGCCTCGATCCGGTCGGGCATCACCGCATAGGTGGCACCATGCAGTCGGTCGCGGCCTTCGATCTCCAGCCGGTCGGTGCCGATCCCGTCGATGTTCACCCCCATCGCCACCAGCAGCCGGCACAGATCGACGATCTCCGGCTCGCGCGCGGCGTTCTCGATCAGCGAGATGCCGCGCGCCGTCGCCGCCGCCATCAGCACATTCTCGGTCGCGCCGACCGACACCACGGGAAAGCGATAGCGCCCGCCCGACAGCCGCCCACCGGGTGCGCGCGCCCGCACGAAGCCGGCCGCCGTCTCCAGCTCCGCCCCGATCGCCTCGAGCGCCTTCAGATGCAGGTCGATGGGCCGGTTGCCGATTGCGCAGCCGCCCGGCAGCGACACCGTCGCGACGCCACCGCGCCCGAGCAGCGGCCCCAGCACCAGGATCGACGCCCGCATCTTGCGCACGATGTCGTAGGGTGCTTCCGAGGAGGTGAGCTTGCCCGTCCGGATCGTCATCACCCGCCCGAACTCGTCCGGCCGAGTCCCCTCGATCGCGGTCGAGGCGCCGAGCTGGTTGAGCAGGTGCCCGAAGCTGTCGACATCGGCGAGCCGCGGCAGGTTGCGCAACGTCAGCGGTTCGTCGGTCAGCAACGCGCACGGCATCAGCGTCAGCGCGGAGTTCTTGGCTCCAGATATCGGCAGGCGGCCGGAGAGGCGATTACCGCCCCTGATGAGAATGCGATCCATCGAAGCCGCATAGAACGCGGGAGCGCCGGCGCAAAGCCGCTCGCTTGCGTCTTCAGCGCAGCAGCACCAGCTCCTCCGCCATGGTCGGATGCAGCGCCACGGTGGCGTCGAAATCCGCCTTGGTCAGCCCCGCCTTGACCGCCACGGCCGCGCCCTGGATGATCTCGGGCGCGTCGGGGCCGATCAGGTGGAGGCCGACGATGCGGTCGGTGTCGCCGTCGCACACCATCTTGTACAGCGCGCGCTCGTTGCGGCCGGCCAGCACGTTCTTCATCGGCCGGAAGTCGCTGGAATAGACCTTCACGCTGCCGAGCTTCTGGCGCGCCTCGCTCTCGGTCATACCGACCTGCGCGATCGGGGGGTGGCTGAACACCGCGCTGGGTACACAGCCATAATCGACGCGAGTGGGCTTGTTGCCATAGAAGCTGTCGGCAAACGCCTGCCCCTCCCGGATCGCGATCGGGGTGAGCTGGATGCGGTTGGTGACGTCGCCGATCGCGAAGATGCTCGGGCAGGTGGAACGGTTGTCCGCGTCGACCTTCACCGCGCCGTTGTCGAGCTCGACACCGGCGGCCTCCAGGCCGAGCCCCGTCGTGTTGGGGATACGGCCAGTGGCGAACATCACGCAGTCGACGGTAGCGGGCTCGTGATTGGTCATGTGGACGGTGAGGCAGTCCTCGTGCTTCTCGATGTGCTCGAACTTCGCGTCGAAGCGGAATTCCAGCCCCTTCATCAGCGAGATCTGGAGCAGCCGGTCACGCAACGCGATCTCATAACCCCGCAGGATCTCCTGCGTACGATTCATGATGATGACGTGGGCGCCGAACTGGTGGAAGATGCCCGCGAACTCGTTGGCGATATAGCCCGCGCCGGCGATCAGGATGCGCTTCGGGATGGCGGGAAGGTGAAACGCCTCGTTGGACGTGATGCCATGCTCGTTGCCGGGGAAATCGGGAATGGCGGGGTGGGCGCCGACCGCGACCAGGATGCGCTCGGCGGTGATCTCCTCGCCGGTGGACAGGCGGACCGAGTGCGGGCCGGTGACCTCGGCGCGCGCATGCAAGATCGTCACGCCATTGTTGTTCAGCGTATCGGTATAGGCGGCGTTGAGGCGGTCGACCTCGGCGAGCACGTTGGTCCTCAGCCGGTCCCAGTCGAAATGGAGGTCGTCCGGCACGTCCCAGCCGAACCGGCGCGCGTCCTTCAGATCCTCGGCGAAATGCGCGCCATAGACGAGCAGCTTCTTGGGCACGCAGCCACGGATGACGCAGGTGCCGCCGACGCGATACTCCTCCGCCACCGCAACGCGCGCGCCATGCGCCGCCGCGACGCGCGACGCCCGCGTGCCGCCGGAGCCTGCGCCGAGGACGAAGAGGTCGTAGTCATAGGGCATCAGGACAGGCCCGCCCGCCGGATCAGGTCCGTCGTCGACGGATCGAAGTCGCCGTCGCCCTGGCCCGCCGCCTTGGCCATCTCCTTGCCGAGCTCGACGCCGAACTGGTCGAAGCTGTTGATGCCCAGGAGTGTGCCGTTCACGAACACGCGGTGCTCGTAGAAAGCGATGAGCGCGCCCAGCGTGCGCGGCGTCAGGTCGTCGATGAGGATCGTGGAGCTGGGGCGATCGCCGGCATAGCTGCGCGCGGGGTCGTCGACCTGCTTGCCCTTCATCAGTGCAGCACCTTGTGCGAAGGCGTTGAGAAGCAGCTGGCGGTGGTGCTCCTCGGCCAGTGTGTCGCCGGGCTCGATCACCGCGACGAACTCGACGGGCACAAGGTGCGTCCCCTGGTGGAGCAACTGAAACACCGCATGCTGCGCGTCGGTGCCGACGCCGCCCCAGGTGATCGCCGCAGTCGGGCGGCCGACCGGCCGGCCGTCAACGGTCGTGGACTTGCCGTTCGACTCCATTTCCAGCTGCTGGAGATAGGAAGGGAGCAGCTTGAGGCGCTGGTCGTAGGCGAAGGGCGCACGGGTCTCGGCGCCGCGGACCTGGGTGTAATAAAGGTCGGCGAAGGCGGCGAGCGCGGGGGCATTCTGCTCCAGCGGCGACAGCCGGAAGTGGCGGTCCATCTCGGCCGCGCCCTCCAGCAGCTCCTCGAACGCGCCCCAGCCCAACGCGAGCGCGGCCGGGAAGCCGATCGAGGACCACAGCGAATAGCGGCCGCCCACGCCCGCGTCGAACGGCAGCACGCGGGTCTCGTCGACGCCCCATTCGACCGCCTTGTCGGGGGAGGCGGTGAGGGCGACGACGCGGCCGTACGGGTCCGCGACGTCGTGCTCGGTCATCCATTGCAGCGCGCTGGTGGCGTTGAGCATCGTCTCGGTAGTGGTGAAGGTCTTGGACGCGATCACCAGCAGCGTCGCGTGCGGATCGAACCGCGCGAAGGCATCCTCTAGCGCGACGCCGTCGACGTTGGAGACGATCGCGACGTCGTACCGCTTCTCCCCTCCGCCTTCTGGGCGGCCGAGCGCGTCGACGATCAGGTCGGGGCCGAGCGCGGAGCCGCCGATGCCGACGTGGAGGATGTGGCGGACCTCGCCCAGCGCGCCGCCCTCGATCGCGTCGATCAGCTGGCGCATGCGGGTGTGAAAGCGCCTGGCAGTGTCGACGGCGCCGACCTCGCCCTCGCCGCGCTCGGCGGTGTGGAGGACGGGGCGGTCCTCCGTCACGTTGACATGGGCGCCGCCGAACAGCGCGTCGCGACGGGCGGCAAGCCCCGTCTCTTCCGCCAAGGCTGCAAAGGCGGCGAGCGCGTCGGCGGTCAGGTGGGTCTTGGACCAATCGAAGTGCAGGCCACCCACATCGAGGCTGAGGCGGGACAGCCGGCCCGGGTCCTGGTCGAACAGGTCCATCAGCTTGGAGTCGGGCAGGGCTTCGATGCGGGACCAGTCGGCCATGGGAACTCCGATGCGGTGGTGCTCCCCCAACGCCCTAGTGCGGCAAGCGATGCAGGAACACCCCGGCTTGACGCCCCCGCGCCACGTCGCCAACGCGCTGACCATGGCGAAGGCGAAGCGCAAGCGCGGCGAGACCGAGGAGACGGTGCGGTTCCTCGCCACCGTGATGCTGGGCATCCTGATCCTGCGCTCGTTCATCGCCGCACCCTTCGTCATCCCTTCGGAATCGATGCTGCCGCGCCTGTTCGTGGGCGATTACCTGATCGTCGCGAAATGGCCCTACGGCTATTCGCGCTGGTCGCTGCCCTGGGGGTTGCCGCTGTTCCCGACCGTCAGGTGGAGCATGCCGGCGCGCGGAGACGTGGTCGTGTTCCGCTCGCCTGACGCGCCACCCGGCGACACCAACCCGGCGCACGACGATCACGACGTCATCAAGCGCGTCGTCGGCCTGCCCGGCGACACCATCCAGGTGCGGCGCGGGCAGGTGATCCTGAATGGGCAGGCAATCCCCAAGCAGCGTATCGCCGATTTCGTGCTGCCGATCACGCCCAACTTCACCCGCTGCCCCCCGGGTCATACCGAGGTGCTGGAGGGCAAGCCCGTGTGTCGGTACGAACGCTACCGCGAGACGCTGCCGGGCGGGCGCAGCTATGTCGTGCTCGACACCGTACCCAACGCCGATGGCGACAATACCGGCCTGTACAGCGTGCCTGCAAACAGCGTCTTCCTGATGGGCGACAATCGCGACAATTCCGCCGACAGCCGGTTTCCGTTCCCCACGGGCATGGGCTATATCCCGGCGGAGCGGGTCGAGGGCCGCGCGCTGGTGACTGCCTTTTCGACCGATGGCACGGCCTCCTATTGGAAGCCCTGGACGTGGTTCAGCGCCGCGCGGCCCGAGCGGATCGGGGAGGGGTTCTGAGCAATCTCGAGGTCTGGGTGACCGCCACCTTCGGCCATGCGCCCGCCGATCTCGCCTTGTGGACGCGTGCGCTGACGCACGGCAGCCGCGAGGACGAGGGGTCGTATGAGCGGCTGGAATTCCTGGGCGACCGCGTGCTCGGGCTGAGCATCGCGGAGTGGCTGTACCAGCTCTTTCCCGATGAGCCGGAGGGCAAGCTGACGCGACGGCTGAACCTTCTCGTCTCCGGCGCGATCTGTGCGGAGGTGGCGCGCGAGATCGGTGTTGGCGCGCATCTGCGCCTCAACAAGCAGGCCAGCGACGACGGGGTGCGCGAGAGCGACTATGTGTTGGGCGACGCGATCGAGTCGCTGCTCGGCGCGCTCTACCTGGAGGCGGGGCTGGAAGCGGCGGGCGGCTGGGTGCGCCAGGCCTGGGAGAGCCGCCTCAACCGCGAGGACGCGGCCCCCAAGCACCCCAAGGCGGAGCTGCAGGATTGGGCACTTGCCAAGAACCGCGGCCTGCCGGTCTATGCGATCGTCGAGCAGAGCGGTCCGGGCCATGCCCGGCAGCATACCGTCAGCGTGCGGGTGGGCGAGGCGGAGCAGACCGGCACCGGCTCCACCAAGCGCGAGGCTGAGACGCAGGCGGCACGGCGACTACTCCGGCAGCTAAAGGCGACGGCGCCAATCAGGAAGGCGAAGGCCATCTCCGCCAGGAACCCCAGCGTGCCCAGACGCGCGTCCAAGGAGATCGGCGTATGACCCCGCATTGTGGGCTGGTCGCAATCGTCGGCGCGCCCAATGCGGGCAAGTCGACGCTGGTCAACCAGCTGGTTGGGCAAAAGGTCGCGGCGGTCAGTCCCAAGGCGCAGACGACACGCGCCAAGTTGCTCGGCGTCGCCATCGAAGGCGAGGCGCAGCTGCTGCTGGTCGACACGCCCGGCATCTTCGAGCCGCAGCGACGGCTGGACCGGGCGATGGTCGCCGCCGCCTGGAGCGGCGCGGAGGGCGCGGACCTGTTGTGCCTGGTGGTGGACGGCAAGGGCGGCATCGGCCCCAGGGTGATGGCGGTGGTGGACGCGATCGCGCACCGATCCGAGCCGAAATGGCTGGTGCTCAACAAGGTCGATGTCGCGACCAAGGAGAAGCTGCTGGTCCATGCCGAGAAGCTGAACGCGGCGGTGCCGTTCGCCGAAACCTGGTTCGTCAGCGCCGAGACCGGCGACGGCGTCCCCGAGCTGAAGCGCGCGCTGGCGGCGCAAATGCCCGCAGGACCATGGCACTACCCCGAGGACCAGGTGTCGGACGCGAGCGAGCGCGCGCTGGCGACCGAGATCGTGCGCGAGCACCTGTTCCGCCAGCTCCACGCCGAGCTGCCCTATGCCAGCCTGGTCGATACCGAGGCGTTCGAGGAGCGCGCCGACGGCTCGGTCGAGATCCGGCAGCTGATCACCGTCGAGCGCCCGACGCAGCGCGCGATCGTGCTGGGCAAGGGCGGGCAGCAGCTGAAGCGAATCGGCGCGGCCGCGCGCACGGAACTGGCCGAGCTGTGGGGCCGGCCCGTCCACCTCTATCTGCACGTCAAGGTCAAGGCAGGTTGGGACGAGGACCGCGAGGCGTATCGGGGGATGGGGCTGGACTGGGTTGATTAGGCTTCGGGCGGCAGGTGGCGCTCGGGTAGCTGCTGGCCATGAAGGATGCGAACGACTTTGATGGCGTTTGCTTCGGCTCGGAAGTAGATCATGTGCGCGGCGAACCGCAGAACAAGGTACCTGTTGTCCCTCGCGAGATGACCGATTGGCGAGCCGTTCGCCAGGCCCACCATCGCCGCATTTAGTCGATTCGTATATTCGTCCGCTTGCCGGGGATCCCATTGCGCGGCGGTGAACGTCCAGATTTGGTCGAGGTCAGCGCGGGCACGCGCGCCGAGTTCAAGCCGCTTTGCGGGCATCGTGACGTTGGTGCATCTCGGCCTTGAACGCGTCGTAATCCCATTCGGCAAAGCCGCCGGTAGCCTCGCCTTCTTCGAGCAGGCGGGCAAGTCGGTCGTCGGCGCTCTCATGCGCCTCCAACAACCGCAACGCGCTCTCGACTGCGTCATCCACCGACGCGAAACGGCGGTTCTGCACCAGGCCTTGCAGATAGACGCGCCAGTGTTCGGCGAGCGCGACGGGGATGGTTTCCGACATGACGATCTCCTGACCGCTCCTTTATCGGACGGGAGAGGCGCCCGCCAGCACCTTCCGGGGCCGGCAAGGCTCTCCCTCGATCGTCAGCAGCCTGATTCCCCGGCTGCGGAGGATCAGCAACTCCGCGGCATCACGCGTAAGTCGGTGGTTCCAGGCCCTTGGCGGTCGAAATCTGCTCCGTCTGTGCGCCGCTGGTCGGCGGAGCGGGGCCGAGATCGGGCACCTCCCCCATCGCCTTGTGCTGGAACACCTGGAACTCGCCCTTGCCGTCGATCGACGGCCCCTGCGTCCAGCGTCCCTCCGGCACCGAGCCGTCGGCGGCGGTAGCGACGAACTGATACGAGAAGTCGCGGTCCTCCATCTCCTGCGGGAAGCTGTTGGGGATCGGGAAGGCACCGGTGTCGTCGCCGATCTCCTCCAGCACCGCTTTCCATTGGTTCTGGTGCATGGTGTCGCGCGCGATCAGGAAGCTGAGCATCTTCTTCATGCCCTCGTCATGCGCCATGTTGTACAGGCGCACCGCGAGCACGCGACCCGTGGCCTCGGCGGCGACGTTGCAGGTCATGTCGGCGGCGAGATTGCCCGACGCATAGATGTTGCTCATGTTGAACGGTACGCCGTCGGAATCGATCGGCATCGCGGCCATGCCCGAGGACAAGAGGTTCTTGTGGATCATGCCCTCGATCTTGGTGCGCGGACTTTCCCCGCCCATCACCGCGCCGACCAGCTTGTCCTTGACGCCTTCCTCCTGAAGGTGCGCCGGCGCCTTGTCGAGGTTGAGCGCCACCGCATGCGCGAGCATCTCGATATGACCGATCTCTTCCGTCGCGGTGTGGAGCAGCATGTCGCGATATTTGGAATTGGGCGCGCGATTGCCCCAGGCCTGGAAGAAATACTGCATGCAGACGCGGATCTCGCCCTCGACGCCGCCGATCGCTTGTTGCAGCGCGCGCGCGAAGGCGGGATCGGGCTCGGTGACGGTGACAGGGTATTGCAGGCGCTTGTCGTGGAAATACACGGCTGATCTCCGGCTGAGGATACCGGTGGAAAACCTGCGACGGCCGTGCAAAGTTTATTGCGCAGCCGGTCCGAGCCACTCGAAAGTGACTGATCTATTTTAGCATTTCATCGACCCATGTCGGTACCAGCGCCGTCGCCGGTCCCAGCCGGCTGTCGTCGAACCATCCGCTGCCGGCGGACGGCTCCAGGTTGAGTTCCAGAGTGCGGGCACCGGCATAGCGCGCGGCCTGGACAAAGCCGGCGGCGGGATAGACGGCGCCCGAGGTGCCGATCGAGACGAACAGGTCGCAGGCAGCGACCACGTCCTGCACTCGCTCTATCTGATAGGGCATCTCGCCGAAGAAGACGATGTCGGGGCGCAGCGTCGGCGCGGCGCAGGTCGGGCAGGAGGTGCCGGGCGGCAGATCGCCGCTCCAATGGCACCGCGCCTCGCAGGCGGCGCAGAGCGCGCTGTTGAGCTCGCCGTGGAGGTGGACGAGGCGCTCCGCCCCGGCACGCTCCTGCAGGTCGTCGACATTCTGCGTGACGACCAGCAGCTCGCCCGCCCATTCGCGGTCGAGCGTGGCCAGCGCCCGGTGCGCGGGGTTGGGCTCGACCCGCCGGAGACCTGCGCGGCGCTCGTCGTAGAAGCGATGCACCAGCGCCGGATCGCGCGCCAGCGCCTCGGGCGTACAGACGTCCTCCACCCGCTGCCCCTCCCACAGCCCGCCGGGGCCGCGGAAGGTCGCAAGGCCGGACTCGGCGGACAGGCCGGCGCCGGTGAGGATGACGAGCGAGCGCATGGGGCCGGCTTACCCTCGCTCGTCCGTGCAGGCATCGAATTCTTCCCGTGGGAGGGGAGTGGCGGCGTCAGCGGCTGACGGAGGGGGCGACCGCAAGGGCGTCGTTCGCCACCTGCCCCCCTCCACCACCGCGATGCGCGGCGGTTCCCCGTCCCGTGAACGGGGAGGAGTAGGTGCTAGCATCCGGCCTCGACGTCCCTACCTTACCTCCATGCCCCCCATCCGTGACACCATTCGGGACGAGATCCACCGCCTGGTCGGCGCGGGACAGATGAACCTGACGCGCGACGCCGATGATCCGGGGCTGTTCGGGCCGGGCTCCATCGCCTGGGCCGTCCATGGCGACTTCTCGTCGATGATGATCGGCGGAGTGGCGGCGCTGATGACGCAGATGCTGCATCCGGGTGCATTGGCCGGCGTATGGGACCATAGCGACTGGGAGAAGAACCCCGCCGGGCGCCTGCGCCGCACCGCGCAGTTCGTCGCCGGCACCACCTATGGTCCGACCGCGCTCGCCGAGGCGCAGATCGCGCGGGTGCGGCGCATCCACGATCACGTCACCGGGACGCTGCCCGACGGCACAGCTTATGGCGCCAACGATCCCGCGCTGCTGACCTGGGTCCATGTCGCCGAAGCCGACTGCTTCCTGCGTGCCTACATCGCCTATCGCGAGCCGGGGATGTCGGGGGCGCGGCAAGACCGATATCTGGCGGAGATGGCGGTGCTGGCGCGGATGATGGGCGCGACCGACGTGCCGGAAACGCGACGCGCGACGTCCCAGTATTTCCGCCGGGTGCGTCCCGCGCTGCGCTACGACGCCCGGACGAAGGCGGTGGCGGACGCGCTGATGAACCAGCCCGCGACCAATGGGGCTACGGCGCCGATCCAGGCGCTGCTGTTGCAGGCAGGCGTCGAGCTGATGCAGCCATGGGCGGCGGCGCTGCACCGGCGCGAGGTGGCGACGCTGCGCCGTCCCGCCATCCGGCTGGGGGCGAGCGCCACCGCGGGGGTGCTGCGCTGGGCGCTGAGCGCGCGGACAAAGGCGGCGCAGGCATGATCCTGCTGGCGCTGCTGGTGCAGGCGGCGCCCACCGATGTGGTCGTGATCGCCCGCAAGCGCCGCTGCGACGTGTCGGTCGCCGACCGCATCCTATCGAGCCGGGAATTCGACGCACGCGCCGCCGAATGGGCCGCCGGCGTTCCCGTCCGCGTTCACGCGCCGAGTTCGTCCAGCCGCAAATGCCTGACCCGGATCATGTTCAAGCTGGCGGACAGGGGTGTCCGGCTGGTTGAGTTCGTGGACTAGCCTCAAGGAGGCCCGCCGCCCGATCGAGGCGGCGGGACCAGCCTAGGGCCCGTACTTACTCGGCGCCTGCTTCGGGAGCCGTGGCCTTCTTGCGGCCACGACCGCCGCTTGCCGGCGTCGCCGCTGCGGCGGGAGCGGGCTCGCCCTTCTTCTGGCCGGGCTTGCGGCCAAGGCCGATCTGCTTCGCCATGGCCCGCCTGCTCTCCGAATAGTTCTCGGCCACCATCGGATAATCCGGCTTCAAGCCATAACGCTCGCGATACTGGTCAGGTGTCAGGCCGTTGGTCGCGAGGTGGCGACGCAGCGTCTTGTAAGGCTTGCCGTCGATCATCGAGATGATGTGATCCTTCGACGCGAGACTTTTGCGCGCCGTGACCTTGCCCTGATAGTCCTGCACCGGCTCGGCCGCGGCATCGGTCGTGTTGCTACCCATCAGCTGCTGGACGGTGTCGTGCATCCGGCCCATGAACGCGGGCACGTCGTCGGCATTGCTGCGGGTGTTCGGGTTGCCGAGCCAGGCGATGGTCAGTTCGACCGCAAGTTCGACGGCGTTGAGGTCGGTAGTGTCGTCAGCCATTGATACGCTCCTTTAACCGGAGCGTCCGTAACACTTGCCGTCTTCAGGTCAATATTTGGCGCGGGCGATCTGTACCAGCACGGTATCGAGCGCCTGGAGGAAACGCGAGCGGTCGGTCTTCGCGAACGGCGCCGGGCCGCCGAGCTGATCGCCCCCTGCCCGCAAGTCGGCCATGATGGCACGCGTCGCGATCTGGCTGCCGATCGAGGCGGCGGTGAAAGGCTTGCCGGTCGGCGAGAGCACGGTGGCCCCGGCCTTCAGACAGCGATCGGCGAGCAGGATGTCGGCGGTGACGACCACCGCGCCTATGTCCGCGCGTTCGGCGATCCAGTCGTCGGCCGCGTCGAAGCCGTCGCTCACCACCACCCGCTCGATCAAGGGATGCGCGGGGACGCGGAAGTGGCTGTTGCTGACGATCGTCACCGGCACCTCGTGGCGCCAGGCCACGCGGTAGATCTCATCCTTGACCGGACAGGCGTCGGCGTCGACCAGGATGCGCCTGTTCACGGCCGGGGCGTCACCGCTCGCGATTGCCGGGACCGTACGGCTTGGGCTGGTGGCGCGCCGGCTGTGGCCGGTTGGGGCCGCCACGCTGCGCACCGCCCGCCTTGGGCGGCTCGCCATGCGCCTGCTCGAAGCGCACGCCGCTCTCGTCCTCGCCATTCGGATCGGCGGTACGGGTCACGGCGGCCATGAACTTGGCGGCGAGCGGACGCGGGATTTGAAACCAGGTCTCGCCCGGACCGACGCGGATCGCGCCGATCTCCGCGCGGGTGAGGTGACCGCGACGGCAGATCAGCGGCAGGATCCAGCGCGGGTCGGCGTTCTGCCGACGGCCGACATCCATCCGGAACCAGACGGTGTCGTCGAAGCCCGCACGGTGACCATCCTGCCGCGGCGCGCTCGCCGATGCCTCGATCAGCTCCTCCGGTACCGGCATGCGCGCACGATGGACGCGGACCAGTGCCGCGGCGATGTCCTCCGGCGATCTCTCCGCAAGCAACCGTGTGGCCAGCGCGCGGTCCTCCTCCTCGACCTCGACCGGCGCCAGCAGCGTTGTCAGCAGCCGCTCGTGATCGGCGGCACGGATCGCGTCCGGTGTGGGCACGTCTACCCATTCGAAGGCGATCCGCGCGCCGCGCAGCATCATCTCGACGCGGCGGCGGCGCGGATAGGGGACGATCAGCACCGCCACACCCTTGTTGCCCGCCCGGCCGGTGCGGCCGGAACGGTGCTGTAGCGTCTCGGCATCGCGCGGCAGCTCGACATGGACAACGAGGCTGAGCGTCGGCAGATCGATGCCGCGTGAGGCGACGTCGGTCGCGACGCAGACGCGCGCTCTGCCGTCGCGCAGCGCGTGCATCGCCGCGTTGCGCTCGTTCTGCGAATGCTCGCCCGACAGCGCCACCGCCGCGAAGCCGCGCTCGAGCAGGCTGGCGTGGAGGTGACGGACGTTGTCGCGCGTGGCGCAGAACAGCATCGCGGTTTCCGCCTCATGCAGGCGCAGCAGGTTGATGACCGCGTGCTCGATGTCGGACGGCGACACGGCGACCGCCTGATAGGCGATGTCGCCATGGCCGCGATCCTCGCCCACCGTCGAGATGCGCAGCGCGTCGCGCTGATAACGCTTCGCCAGCGCGACAATCGGCTTGGGGATCGTCGCGGAAAACAGCAACGTCCGGCGCTCGGAGGCGGTCGCGTCGAGAATTTGCTCCAGATCCTCGCGGAATCCCATGTCGAGCATCTCGTCCGCCTCGTCGAGCACGGCCGCGCGTAAGGAGGAGAGGTCGAGGCTGCCGCGCTCCAGATGGTCGCGCAGGCGGCCCGGCGTACCGACCACGATGTGTGCGCCGTGCGCCAGCGAGCGGCGTTCCTTGGCGGCGTCCATCCCGCCGACACAGGTGGAGATGCGCCCGCCGGCGGGGCCGAACAGCCACAGCAGCTCGCGGCTGACCTGCAGCGCCAGCTCGCGCGTCGGCGCGACTACCAGCGCCAGGGGTGCTGCGGCGGGCGGCAGCTTGTCGTCGGTCAGGAGTTGGCCGGCGATGGCGATGCCGAACGCGACGGTCTTGCCGGAGCCGGTCTGCGCAGAGACGAGCAGGTCGCGGCCCTGCGCATCGGGCTGTAGCACCGCCGCCTGGACAGGGGTGGGTTCGGAATAGCCGCGCGCGGTCAGCGCCTCGGCCAAGGGCTGCGGAAGGGTGGTGAAGGGCATGGAGCGCTGTCAGATGGGGTGAGTCGCGGGAAATCTCAACCCACGGGTTGCGACGGCCCCTATGCTGCCGATCGCCCCGCTCGCAGATAAAGTCATCGACCGATTGCGGCGCATGCTGGCCGGTGCCCTGGCACACCGAGGCCTTGATGGTGGGTAAAGCTGATCGTGCGCGACAGTGCTCGCTTGCGCCCAGCACCCGGTTCGAGGAGGCCGAAGGCCACGACCGCCTGCGCGAGAAGATCGCCGACTTCAGCGGCACCGTGGGTGGGTGCGCGACACCCTGTCCGCATCCGGCTGCGTCAACTATCGCCCTGTGGCCGCGATGATCCAGCCCAAGTCCTCGGCGCGCGGCCGAATCGTGTTGCTCGGCGACACGGTGCACGCCACACCGCACACATCGCGTCGGGCATAGGCATGGCGGTGGAGTATCGAGGATGGCTAGGCTGGTGAAGATGGTGGTCGTCCCCCACGAGCCCACGCTGCCGGCGGCCGCGCGCGGCGAGGGGCCTCCCCCGGCCGAGACAACCAAGGCGGTGCTGGCCGAGTATGCCCGCGTGCGCCGGTCGTTGGCCGACGCGCGCCCCGACGTGATCGTGATCGTCGGTAACGATCATCTCTGCCAGTTCTTCATGAACAACATGCCGCCGTTCCTGATCGGCAAGGCGCGGACAATGACAGGGCCGCCATCGTACGAAATGGCCGATTGGGGCCTGCAGTCCTATCATGCGCCGATCGCCGGGGAATTGGCGCGGACGATCCTAACGCAAGGCTTCGAACACGATGTGGATTTCGCCTATTCGGACGAGTTCGTCGCCGATCATGCCTTCACGATCCCGCTCAACTTCCTACGGCCCGAAGGCGACCTGCCGATCGTTCCCATCTTCCTCAACGTGCTGGCGCCGCCGGTGCCGCCTGCGCGCAGGTACCTGAAGGTCGGGCAGGTGGTGCGCGAGATCATCGACGCCTATGATGACGACATCCGGGTAGCGGTGATCGCCACCGGGCACCTGACGAACGGCGTCGGCGGCCCGCACATGATGCGCCACATGCAGATGGCAGAAACCGCGTGGGACCGGGCGGTGCATGACCTGATCGTCCGCAACGACATCCCCGGCGTAATCGCGCGCAGCAGCTGGGAGGAGATGTACGAACAAGGCAACAACACGCCCGGCTTTCTTGCCTATGTCTTCGCCCTCGGGATCGCGAACGGCGCACCGATTAGCCGCGACCGGTATATTCCGTCCAACGCGCATCCCTTGTGCCTCTTCCTCGAATGGGACGAGGCACGGTTGAACGGAGAGCCGTCATGAGCCGCTATGCCGTGGACAAGGTATTGTGGCAGATCGCGCGCGACGATAGCGCCTGCGCGGCCTTTTGCGCGGACCGCCATGCATTTCTCGCCGAACGTGATCTGACTGACGAGGAACGCGCTGATCTGTTCGCGATGGACTATCGGGCCCTGTTCGAGGCCGGGGCCCACCCGTTCCTGCTTTACACGGCCCGCATACGCCTGTCGAACGGTTGGACCTTCCAGCTGATGATCGACCACATCACCGCGTTCGAGGGTGTGCCCCCGCCGCTCGACATCTCCACCTAGCCTCCCACGCGGAGAGGCGCCCATGGACGCCGGAACGGCCTCCCGTCAGTGACCGGTGGCGCCGGCGCGCTTACCGTGCCGCGGGGATCGGCGGCGGCGGCAAAGAGCCGGTGTAGCGCAACACGGTCAGGCCGCCGCCATTACCGTCCGTTACATAGATCAGGCCGGTGTCGGGATCCTGCGCGACTTCGCGCGTTTGCCGACCGGTGCGTTCATCCGCCTTGATCCCCGGCGCGATCTCATAGCCGCCGGGTGCGGTATAGGGCGGTGACAGATAATAGCCGATCTCGGTTGGAACGAAGGGATTGCTGATGTCGAAGGCGCGAAGGCCCTCATCATACCAGGTCACGTACAACAGGCTTGATGTACGCCCATCGAGCAGAGGCAGGTGGATGGAACTCGACCGCCCGCCGAACGGACCGCTGATCGGGCGCGGGCAGGCGAATTTGTCCGCCTTGCGCTCGTAATTATCCTGGACGTGGGGCGCGCGAATCGTCGACACAATCTGTAGGCTAGCCTCGCGCCGACCGGCAGTGACGTCGGCGTTCTTCATGTCCGACACGTCCAGGATGCGACCGAACCCGCTCGGGCAGTCGAAGATCTCGTCGACCAGCACCAGCAGGTCGGGCGGAGTGCCCGGTCGGGTGATCACCGGCAACGCGGTATGCGTCGCGCCCAGGAAACCGCCTGCGAACGGCGGCACATAGTCATAGGTCTGGATCAGCCGTGGACGGGTGCGATCCTTGACGTCGAAGATCTTCACGCCCGCGTCACGCCAGGCGGTGTAGAGCCGGTCATGGTCGTAGACGATCTCGTGGCATTGCAGGATTTGCGGCTTGCCATCGGGACCGGGGCGGTCAAGCGGGCCGGGGGTCTCACCCGCCAGCATGCCAGGCACATGCCAGGTCGCCACCTCGCGCGGCCGTCGGGGATCGGCATAGTCGATGATCTGCATCGCCTCGCGTTCCATCCCGGCGCGGACGCCGCCACAGCCATAGAGATAGCGCCCGTCTATCTCCATGCCATGGGTGGTGGCGCCGTCGGGCACCGCCACGAAGCCGACCCGGCGCGGACGGCGTGGGTTCGAAACATCGACAAAGGCCCAGCCCGCCTGTGCCTTTCCTCCCGGAGCCGCGGCCGGATTGGTGCGGTCGGGGTCATTGCCGTAGATCAGCAGTTTACGCCGACGATCGACGCGCAGATAAGGGCAGCGGGTGCCGGCATTGCACGGCACGAAGCCGAGAGGCTTCATGTTGGCGGGGTCGCGGATATCAACCATCAACACACCGAAGAGCGTGGGAGGATAGCTGTAGCCGGCGACATAGGCGACACCGTCGAATACCGCGACGCTGCTGGTGCCGGATCCGAGTTCCGGTCCGGTCCGCGCCTCGGCCTTGGCGAACGCTGTGCGCTGCGGAACCTTCAGATAGCTGTGCCCGACCACTTCGAAGTTGCGGGCGGCCGATTGTGTGCGGGTCTGGGCGAGGTCGAGCGCGAACACATCAGCCCCGGCGGGCAGCGGCGGGGTCTCCACCGGCTGCGCGACCTGGCCTTGCGCCGCGGAGGCCGCCAAGGCCGCGACGGCGGCGATCAGGGTGCGACGGCGCATCTCAAAACCGTGCGGTAGCGGTAACGCCATAGGTGCGAGGCGCCTGGATCCCCAATTGATAGCCCAGGCTGGGATTGAACAGCAGCAGATCGCCCACCGCCTCCCGCTCGATGTTCCGAACCCACGCGCCCACGCTGTAGGTGCGATCGGGGCCGTAATAGGTCAGCGACGCGTTCGTCCGAGTATAGGTATCCTGACGGCGCAAGCTCTCCGGATCGGTGGTCTCATAGCCCAGAAAATATGGTGAGCTGAAACTGCTCTGCACCGCCGCGACGATCGCTCGATCCCCCGTCAGGCGGAACGTCCGCTCGTAGCCGCCGGAGACCGACCATTTTGGCGAGAACGGCAGGTCCCGCCCGGTATACACCAGCGAGAAGCCGGTGGGACTGGCGGCGTTGGTCTGACAATCCGGAAAGAACCTGCACGGCACGAGGAAATTGAGCCCATACGGGATTTGGAAATCATCGTAGTTGCTGTAGAGGTAGCCGACGGAGGCGGTGATCCGGTCGTCCGTGGTAGCGCGGAAGTCCCCTTCCACCTCAAAGCCATAAAGTGTCGCCTCGCCTGCGTTGCGGACGATCGTCCCGAAGCTGCCGGACGTACCGACACCGAAGGTCGTCGCCTGGTAATCGCTGTAATCATAGTAGAAGGCTTCGGCGTTCAACTGCAGCCGGTTGTCGAGGAAGCGGTTCTTCGATCCAATCGCGTATGCGCGGACATTCTCTGGATCGAAGACATTGTCCGGCGGAAGGTTGGCGACGAAGAAGCCCCCGGCCTTGAAGCCCGTGGTGGCGTTGGCATAAAGGAGCGAGTTCGGTCCGAGATCGTAATCGACGCCGACCCGATAGTTCACTGCGTCCCAGCTGTTGGCGGAGTCCAGAGCCGATCCGCCCGCAATCCGGCGCACCGTCTGCTCCTTGCGATCCTTGGTATAGCGGATGCCAGCGGTGACGCGTAGCGCATCCAGGATCGAATAGGTCGCCTGCCCGAAAACCGCGGTCGATTCGGTCACATACCGGGGATAAGCAAAGCCGCCGATCTGCGGCGGATTGGCGAGATCGTCCAGGCGGCCTTCGAGCTGCCGGCTGAAGGAGCGACGGCGATCCTTCAGGTAGAACCCGCCGACGACCCATTTGAACGGTCCGGCATCGTTCGACAGGCGCACCTCGTGCGTCCACTGGCGGCTCGCGGCATCGTCTTCCTGTCGGTAATCACCCGAGCATAGCGGACTGTTCGGGCAGGCTCCCGGCCCCGGGCGGGGTCGCGACAGATCCTGGAACTCGAGCACGAGATCCTGATCCTGGCGGCTATAGGCCCCGAGGTAGGTCAGATCCGCAAACGCGAGGTCGAGCGTGACTTCCGCATTGAACGTCTTGCGCTCGACGCGATTGAAGGCGTCCGACCCGTCGAAGCTGCCGACATCCCACGGATCGCCGGTGAACGGTGCGTTGCGCTGGAACGTACCCCTGGGACTGGCTTTCAGGTAGTCGGCGGTCAGCAGAACGGACAGCCGGTCGGTCGGCTCGAACAAGAGGCGCAGACGTGCGGCGACGTCGTCGGCGTCCGCCAGCCCGTTGCTGAAGTACCCGTCGCGCCGCGAAGCCTGGAACGCGCCGCGCAGTGCCAGTTTGCCGCGGATCAAAGGCACGTTGAGCGCTCCGGACGCGCGCAGCAGGTCGTAATTGCCAACCTCCACACGCGTATCGCCGCCGAACTCGTAGCCGGGACGGCGGCTGATGACGTTGATCACGCCGCCGATCGCGTTGCGACCATACAACGTGCCCTGTGGCCCCCTCAGCACCTCCACCCGTTCGACGTCGTAGAAGCCGCCATCGCCGAAGGTCGGCCGCGCCAGAAACACGCCATCAATCGCCAGCGCCACGCCGGGACTGCCGTTGGTGGACAGATCGTTGTTGCCGACACCGCGCAGATAGATTTGCGGATAGTCGGGAGCGGCGTTGAACTTCAGCGCCGGCACCGCATCGGTCAGGCCGCTGACGGCGGTCACGCCGGCATTGGACAGGGCGTCGCCGGTGAAAGCGGTGATGGCGAGCGGCGTGTCCTGGAGGTTGGTGGAGCGCCGCTCCGCGGTAACGACGATATCGGCCAGACTGCCGTCGTCCGGCCGCTCTTCACCTTGGTTGGCGACAGGCGCTGTCGGCTGGGCCGTGGACGTGGTCTGTGCGCCCGCAGAGGCTCCCCATACAGCCAACAGACCTGCCATCGCGAACGACGTCGTGCCACGAACGCTCATGTCCCACTCCCCTCGTTCATCGTCCTGTGGCGGGGAAAGCCGGGCACGGTCTCGACCGATCCTCTCAGCTGGGCCGCTACTGTCGGCGATGTTGCCCGCTGTATGGAACGCGCTTGACCCCCGTGAGAAGTCGATTGTTCTTCTAGCAACATATCGATCGGCTCGATACGTTGCTGGATGGCTGGAGTGGCTGATGCGACTGCGTGGATTCGACCTGAACCTGCTCATCGCGCTCGACGTGCTGCTGGCGGAGCGCAGCGTCTCTGCGGCCAGCCGGCGCATGTACATGAGCCAATCGGCGATGAGCAGCATCCTGAAACGGTTGCGCGAGCATTTCGAGGATGACCTGCTGGTGCAGGTCGGCCGGCGCATGGTACCGACCGCGTTTGCCGAAGGGTTGGTCGAGCCGATCCGAGAGCTGCTGATCCAGGTGGAGTCCACGGCAGGACCGGGCGGCGCGTTCGACCCCGCGACCTCGCACCGGCACTTCACGATACAGGCGTCCGACTTCCTGATCGAACTCGTCCTTAGCCGCGTGATCCGTGAGGCGGCCCGGATCGCACCAGGGATCACGATCACGCTGATCCTCGCTCAACAGGGCGCCCCCGCCAGCAACCTAGAGCGCGGTGTCACCGACATGATCCTGATTCCGAACGAACACCGCGCGCACGATCATCCCGCCGAAACTTTATTGGAAGAGGATCACGTGCTGGTCGGATGGGCGGACAACGCGGCCATGCGCCACTCAGTAACGCTGGACGGCTTCCTTGCGTTTGGGCATATCGCGGTCAACTTCACCGAGGCGAGGGAAATCGGTTATGCCGAGCGCCACATGGAACAGTTCCGGGGCTCGCGGCGCATCGAGGTGATCGCCCCTGGATTCACAACCGTGCCGGGGCTGCTCGTCGGCACACAGCGCGTGGCGGTCATGCACCGCCGCCTCGCCGAACGCTATAGCGACATGTATCCGCTCCGACACGCCGAACTGCCGTTCCACATGCCCCCGTTGCGCGAACTGGTTCAAACCCATCGTGCCCGTGGACGCGACATCGGTCTCGGGTGGCTGAGGAACCTCGTCCGTAGCTGCGCGGACGATCTCGGGGGCGCGGGTGCTCGCGCGGCTCATCACACCGCATGATAACGTAGGGCCCGTGTTGGCCACGGCGGCGTCCGCCGGACGATAGCGCTACTTACCCGAGCGCACAGGACGCACCTGCTCTCCCTCGATGACGAAAGAGGCGGCACCAAGCGCGACGCGCGTGCCGATCGGCGGACCCTTCAGCACCGCGACATACCCACCGCCACGCGCGCCGGTGCGGACGGGAAGCTGGCGGGCGCGATTGTCCGGTCCGACTACCGTCAGTCGGGCGCCATCGGCGGTGAAGGCGACCGCCGATTCGGGCACAGCGGCCGTCGGTGTGGCGGAGACGCCGAAAAAGGCGGTGGCGTACCCTCCAACCCGCGCGTCCCGACGCACTGGCAGGCCCACATAGACCAGACCCAGACGCGTTTCGGGGGTCACCTGCGGGCTGACCATACGCACGGCACCCTGGAACTCGGTTCCGTCGGCGAGCCGTACGCGCGCCGGGGTGCCCGAACGAACGCTGAGCAAGGCTGCCTCGTTCAACTCCGCCTGAAGCTCGACCAGACCGTCGCGCGCGATGGTAAAGAAGGGAGCCGCGCCCCCGCCGGTCACGTCGCCGGGCCGGATCCCGCGCGACAGCACGATTCCGCTCACCGGCGCCGTGACGGTCAGGCGAGCGCGGCGGGTCAGCGTGTCCTGCAGCTGCGCCCGCGCCACGCGAACCGCGGCGGCGGCATTCGCGGCTTCCGACCTACGCTGGACGATCTGTTCGTCCGCCAGCACGCCGGTACCCTCGAGGCCGGCCACCCGCCGGGCTTGATCGGCCGCCTGGCGCTGCCGCGCGATCTGCTGATCCAGATTGGCGCGCTGCTGGGCGATCTGCGCCTCCAGCAGCGCAGGGTCGAGCCGCACCAGCGCTTCTCCGCGACGCACGAAATCGCCGACATCGGCCAACACCGAAAGAACACGATAGCCGGCGAGTTCCGCGTTCACGGCCGCCTCTTCACGTGGACGCAGCGTACCGGACGCCGCGACTACCTGCGCCAGCGGGCGTAGTTCGATCGTCGCCACCCGCACCGATCTGGGGGTCGGCGGGGTTGGCGCCTCGCGCCGATCCTCGCCCGAACAGGCGACCAGTGCCGCGGCCAGCGCAGCAATCGGTAATGTGGAGCGCATCAGTTCGGGTCCGTCCTGGGGTAGGTGGCAGAGGGTGCCGTCGGGGAGCTCCAGCCGCCGCCCAACGCCTTGAAGAGCTGCACCGATCGCGAAAGCGCGTCCAAGCTTGCCGTAACGGTTTGCGCCCGCGCGGCACGCCAGGTCGCCTCAGAGTCCAGCAGGCGCTGGAGGTCGATCAGCCCACGCCGATACTGGATCAGGACCGCCTCATAGGCGGCACGAGCCCGACCCTCACCCTGGGCGAGCACGGCGGCCCTGCGACGATCGGCCTCGAGTCGGCGAATGGCCTGGTCGGTTTCGGAGAACGCCGTCTGGACAGTCCGTTCGAACGCCAGCACCGCCTGCTCGGTGCGCACGTCCGCGATCCGGACCTCGTTCCGTACACGTCCCCGGTTGAGGAGCGGCGCCACTAATCCGGCCCCGATCGACCAGAAACCCGTCGTCGATTCGAACACGCCCCGCTGGGCGTTGAGTCCGATCCCTGGCGTCAGGGTCAAGCTGGGGAACTGAGCAAGCTCGGCGGTCCGCAGCTGTCCGAGCGTGCTCTCCAGCCGTGCGCGGGCCTCGCGGATGTCGGGGCGACGAACCAAGAGGTCGGCCGGCAGACCGGGTGGAACAGGCGGTGGTACCGCGAGCGTGGGTGTGGCCGGGACTGTGTCCACGCGATCTCCTGCGCGGCCGAGCAGCGCCAGCAACGTGCGACGGGCGGCGAACAGCTCCGCCTCCAGCCCAGCGAGCTGCGCGCGCGCCGTGGCGAGGTCCGTCTCGATCCGATCGGCGTCGGCGCGCGGTGCCAGGCCACGCCGGGCGCGGATGTCGACAATTCGGCGAAGCTCCTCGCGAATGCGTACCGTTTCCGCCGCGTCGGCGATCTGCACCGCCAGGCCGCGTGCCTGGAACAGCTGATCCGCGACGTCGGCGGCGAGCGTGGCGCGTGCTCCCTGATAGGCGAAGATCGACGCCTCCAGGTCCGCGTCCGCGGAGCGCCGCGCGGCCGAACGGCGCCCGAACAGGTCGAGCTCCCAGCTTACGGGCAGGCTCAAGGCATAGCTGTCGCTGCGGCCCGGAAACACGAAGCCGCCGGCGCCGCCGGCGAACCCGCCACCGGTGGCTGGACCAGTCCCGCCGCCGCCGGTGGCCGGAACGCCGGTGCCGTCACCCGGACCCAGATCATAGGTGCGCTGTCGCGACGCGTTCGCCTGGACGTCACCCTGGACGTCGAACCGGTTCAACGCGGTTCGTCGAACCAGCCGCGCCTCGTCGAGGCGGGCGAGTGCCTCGCGTGCCGAAAATCCGCGGGCGAGCGCCTCCTCCACCAACGCGGTCAGCTGCGCGTCTCCGTACAGGATCCACCAGCGATCCAGCTGGATCGTCGGGGCGATGCCGCCGCTCGCCTCGAAACTGCCGGGCAGAGTGGTAACCGGTGCGCGCGCGGTGCCGGTCGCGCAGGCGGTCGTGAGCAAGCCGGCGACCAGCGGTACAATGATCCTCATGCCACCACCTCCGTCGCCGCCTCGCGCGGGGTGACGAAGCGTGTCAGCTTGGGGCGAAGCCACGCCTCGAAATCATCGACGAACTCATAGATGACCGGAACCAGCACGAGCGACAGCGCGGTGGAAGTGATCAGGCCGCCGATCACCGCCACCGCCATCGGCTGGCGGAACTCGGCGCCCGCTCCGAGCCCGAGCGCGGTCGGAAGCATGCCGGCTGCCATCGCGAAAGTGGTCATGATGATCGGACGCGCGCGTTCACGACACGCTTCCAGCAAGGCCTCACGCTGGCTCATGCCCTCACGCTCCCGCTCGATCGCGTATTCGACGAGCAGGATCGAGTTCTTCGCCGCCAGCCCGAGCAGCATCAGGAAGCCGATCATCGCCGGCAGCGACAGGTCCAGCCCTGTGACCAGCAGCCCCAGCACCGCGCCCCCGATCGCAAGCGGCAGCGCCGAAAGGATGGTGACCGGCTTGAAGAAGCTGCCGAACAACAGGACCATGACGCCGTAGAGCATCAGCACGCCGGCGGCGATCACCAGCCCCATCGCGCTCAGCAGCTCGGACAACGCCTCGGCGTCACCCGTCTCGGCCTGCTTGATGCCCGGCGGCAGGTTCTTCATGATCGGCAGGTTGTTGACGGCCGCCACGGCACTGCCCAGCGCCACCCCCTCGCCCAGATTGGCTTCGATGGTCTGCTGTCGGCGCCGGTCGAACCGGTCGATCTGAGCCGGTCCCGCCTCGAAGCGGATGTCGGCCACGCTGCCCAAGGTGGTCGGTGCGCCGCTGGCGGTCGGGATCGGCAGAGCTGCGAGCGCACCCGCTTCGGTGCGCTGGCTTTCGGGCAGTCGGACCGTGATCGGGATGCGGCGCTCGCCCTGGGTTGCCTTGGCGACATTGGCGTTGATGTCGCCAATGGTGGCCAGCCGCGCCGCCGTCGCCAGCGTCTCCGAGCTGACGCCCAGCCGCGCCATCTCGGCGGGACGCGGCACGATCTGCACCTCAGGCGCGGCGGGAAGCGCGGCGGGACGCGGATCGCGCACCTCCGGCAATTGGCCCATCTCCCGGCGTAGCTGCTCGGTCGCCCGGGCGAGAACCGTACCGTCGTCGCCCGTGAGCGTGATCGGTAGTTCCGCCGTTCCCCAGTCGCCGAGGAAGCTCAGCCGGGCGCCGGTGACCGCGCGCAGGGACGGACGAACAGCATCGCGGAACTCCGTCGAGGAAAGATCGCGCTCGTGATGGAGCACGACGATGATCGTACCGGTGCGCAGGTCGCCGCCGGTCGCACCTTGACCAAACCCGCCGGACGCGCCCGAGCCGATGCTCGCGAACACATTGGCGACCTCAGGCCGGCGTTTAAGGACCGCGGTGGTGTCGCGCACGGCGCCTTCCATGTCCGCGCGGGTCGCGCCGGGCGCGCCCTGCACCGTCAGGTTGACATAGTCGAAATTCTGCGACGGCTGAAAGCTTGCGGGCAGCAGCCCCATCATCGCGACGGAGCCGATGAACAGCAGCGTTCCCAACAGGATCGACCGCTTGCGATGATCGAGCGCATAGGTCAGCACGCGTCGATACCATGGCCTGAGGTCTTCCGGCGCATGCGTCTTCGTGCCCGGCTTCAGCAGATAGGCGGCCATCAGCGGCGTCACGAAACGCGCGACCGCGAGACTGGCCAGCACCGCGACCGCGACGGTCAGCCCGAATTCCTTGAAGAACTGGCCGGCCATGCCGGGCATGGCGGAGACCGGAGCGAACACGACGACGATCGCCGCGGTGGTCGCGACGACGGCCAGGCCGATCGCGTCGGCGCCCTCCATCGCCGCTTGGTACGGACGCTGACCGCGCTCGATCCGCTTCTCGATATTCTCGATCTCGACGATCGCGTCGTCGACGAGGATGCCGATCACCAGCGTCAGTCCGAGCAGTGTCACCACATTGAGGCTGAAGCCGAACAACAGCATCGCCGCGAAGGTCGGAACCAGCGACAGCGGCATCGCCACCGCCGCGATCATCGTCGAGCGCCAGTCACGCAGGAACAAGAAGACCACGAGCGCGGCGAGCAGCATCCCCTCGATCAGCACATGAATCGTCGCCTCGAAGCTCGCGCGGGTCTCGTCGACGGTGGAAAGCACCTTAGTGAAGCGGATTTGCGGGTGCGCGCGTTCGAGGTCCGCGATCGCTATCCGCAGTCCGTCCTCGACCTCGACGTCACTGCCCTCCTTGGTCTTGAGCACCTGAAAGCCGACCACCGGTCGGCCATCGAGGCGAGCGAACTGGCGCGCCTCGGCGGCACCGGCGCCGATCTCGGCTACGTCCGCCAACCGGACGTAGCGGCCGCCGGGAAGCGAAATGCTAAGATCGCGGAGCCGCTGTTCGGTATCGGCCTGCCCCACGATCCGGACCGTTTGTTCGCGCCCGCCCACTTCGAGCCGTCCACCGGCGGCGTTGACGCTGACCTGCCGGATGGCGTCGTTCAGCTGCGGCACCGTCAGGCCGAAGCCCGCCAGTCGCTCCAGATCGACGATGACGTTGATCTCACGCTCCGCGCCGCCGACGCGGCTGACCTGGGCGACCCCCTCCTGCCCGAGCAGCGCGCGGCCGACTGTATCGTCGATGAACCAGCTGAGATCGGGCACGCTCATGCCGGGTGCCTCGACGGCGTAGGTGAGGATCGGCTGAGACTCGATGTCGACCCGTTCGATGATCGGTTCGTCGATCTCCCGCGGCAAGGTCGCGCGGATCTGGTCGATCGCGCTCTCGACCTCATCCTTCGCGCGTTGTTGGTCTTCGCCGATCTCGAAATTAATCGTGGTGACCGACGCGCCGAGCGAGATCGCGGATCGGATATCCTTAATGCCGCTGATGCCGGCGATAGCATCTTCGACGGGACGGGTGACCTGCGTCTCCAGCTCGGCCGGCGAGGCGCCGTTCTGAGTGACCGTGACGGATACGGCGGGGAAGCTGGCGTCCGGAAACTGCTTCACCGGCAGCATCAGATACGCGAAGATGCCGGCCAGCGTCAGCGCCGCGAACAGCACGACGACTGGAATCGGGTTCTGGATCGCCCAGGCAGAAACGCGGATCTGACGCATTCGTGGACCGTCCCGACTCGCCGGGTAATCCGGCTTGTCCGGCGCCGCTATCCTGCTAATAGATGGATGTCCATCCAATTAGGTGACCGACGATGATTGATCCGCCTGCTTTCCGACGGCGGCCGGCCGAACGCGGCGCGGAGATACTGGATGCAGCGATCACCCAGTTCGCCAGCCGTGGGTTCGAGAAGACCCGGATCGTCGACATCGCGCGTGAGGCGGGCGTTAGCCATGGCACGGTCGGGAGCTATTACCCGACCAAGGAAGCCCTGCTGCGCGCGTGCATCGAGCGATTGGCGCAACCCGAGATGGATCAGGTGGACGCGGCGATCAGCGGCTTCGAGGGCACGACACGCGAGCTGCTGGAGTGGCTGGGACTGTTCTGGGGGCAGCATTGCAAGGATGAGCAGGTGGCGGCGATCATCCGCGTCGTCGAAGGCGAACTCGGCAATTTCCCGGACTTGGCGGACACGTTTCGGACCCGTGTCTACGATCCGGTGATCGGGTTGTTCGTCCGCATCATCGCGCGCGGCGTGTCACGGGGCGAGTTCACCTGCGACGACCCGGAGCCTTATGCGGAGTTCTGTTTCGGCTCGCTGACCCATGCAATCGACTGGAACGAGGGACTGGGCCGTGTCCTCAATAGGCCGGTCGACGTAGAGCGCTACGTCCGCATCTGGGCGACGTCTGCCGCCTGTGGGCTCCGAGTCACGACAGGCGCCGAAGGCAAGCCAGCCGAGTGGCCCTGAGCGGTGCGCTGCGGCCCCAACCAGGGCAGGCCGGCAGGCGGCCCTTTCCACGCTTGACGATGCCGCCAACCGTATGTCAGACATACGGTTATGCCAAACAGCATATAAGCTGTCGGCGATGGGGGAGGACGGCGCGTGGCGCGCGAGGAAGACTAGGTCGGCCTGCTCGCGGTTCGGCTGGGGTATCAGCTGCGCCGCGTCGACCTGTTGTCGATGGAATGGCTGCATGACGCGCTGGCCGAGATCGGGCTGCAGCCGGCGCGCGCGACCGCGCTCATCCATGTCGAACGTCACCCGGGCTGCGACCAGGCGGCGCTCGGCCGCGTGCTGGGCATCAATCGGGCCAGCACAATGGCGATGGTCAATACACTTGTCGCCCTGAACGCGATCGCGCGCCATCCCGGTCGCGATCGCCGCAGCAACGCACTGCACCTCACCGATGATGGGCACCGGCTAGTGGCCGAGACGATCCAGATCACCGCGGATCACGATGCGCATGTGTTCGAGACGCTGACCGATGCCGAGCGGGCGGAGTTGTTTCGCCTGCTGGTGAAGGTCCGCGCCGCCAATAGCGCGACCGCTCCGCGCGCAGCCACAACCAGACGAGTGAACTTGAGGAGGGTGAAATGAGGGGTTTGCTGTTGACCGGCGCGGCCATGATCGCGCTGACGACTGCTCAAGTTGCGCGTTCGCAGGAGACGCAGGGGGCCGCTGCGCCGGCCGGAACGGACGCCGCGCAGGACGACGCCGTCACGGGTAACGATATCCTCGTGACTGCACGCCGCACTTCGGAACGTCTTCAAGACGTGCCGGTCGCCGTCACTGCCTTGACGGGTGCGGCGCTGACCGAGCGCAATGTCGCCACGCTCGACGAGATCGCGAAGTTTACACCAAAAATCCGCTTTGACGGCGCCGCGGCCCTGTCGGGTGGCAATTATAATGCGACCGTGTTCGTGCGCGGTGTCGGCCAGAACGACTTCGCCATCTTCAGCGATCCTGGCGTCGGCTTCTATGTCGACGACGTCTATTATGCGCGGTCGATCGGCGGCGTGCTCGACGCGGTCGACATCGAGAGTGTGCAGGTGCTGCGTGGACCCCAGGGCACGCTATTCGGCAAGAACACCATCGGCGGCGCGGTGCTGATCAACACCGGAACGCCCGATTTGAACACGGTGTCGGGACGGGTCGAGGGCACCTATGGCACCTTCGACCGGATCGACGTGAAGGGGGCGGTCAACATCCCGATCGCGCGCGGTGTCGCGGCCCTGCGCATCTCCGCCGCGACGCTCAACCGCGACGGCTACACCCGGCGGCTGGTCGACGGCGACACTCAGGGAGACCGCTCCGCGCAGGTGCTCCGCGCCAAGCTGCGCATCCAGCCGGAGGGAAGCGGCCTGACGATCGACATCGGTGGCGATTATACCCGTGCGCGTGAGACGTCGGCGCCGCTCGATCTGCTGGCGGTCGGCAATGTGCCGGGCATCACCGGCATTCCGTTTCTGGCGAACTATAACCGGTTCGTCGCCCCGAGCCGCGGGATCATCGCCCCCAACGGCCAGCCGACGCTCAATCCCAGCTTCATCACGGCCAGCCCGTTCGAGACCTATTCTACCGGACCGAACATCAACGACCTGGACCTGTGGGGCGTCCAAGCGGTCGTCGCGTATGATCTCAGCGGCGCCACGATAAAGTCGATCACCGCTTATCGTGACATGACGGCGTATTTCGCCCGCGACGGAGACAACTCGCCATTCCTGTTCCGCCAAACCACCAACGACGACAAGCAGTGGCAGTTCAGCCAGGAGTTGCAGCTGACGGGCAAGCTCCTGGACGGCAGGCTGAGCTATGTCGTCGGTGCGTTCTTTTTCAAGGAAAAGGCGTCCGACCTCGCGACGGCAGACATCGCGGTGGGCCTGCAACCCCCGCTCGCGACCGTCGGGCCGTTCACGCCGGCGGTGTTCGTCCAGAACTACACCGATAACAAAAGCCTGGCGGCCTATGGCCAGCTCGACTTCGAGATCCTTCCGCGGCTCAGCATCACGCTCGGCGCCCGCTATACGAGCGATCAGAAGAAATTCACCTCGATCAACGTGCGTCAGCGAGACCTGGTCGAGTTCGTCAACGTGACCAAGGAAGCCACTTTTGAAAGTTCACCCCGCGTTTCGGCGTGAACTACAAAGCCGCCGACGACGTTCTGCTCTATGCGTCATATTCCCAGGGCTTCAAGCAAGGCGGCTTCAACGGACGTCCGCTGGCGAACGCCGACGAGGTGACACAATACGCGCCGGAGGAGCTGACGACGTATGAAGCTGGCCTGAAGGCGCAATGGCTGGACAGAAGGCTGACCACCAACATCGCCGCGTTCCGTTCGACCTACAAGGACATCCAGCTGACGTTAAACCAGACGCCGACCAACTTCGTCGCCAATGCGGCATCAGGCGAGATCACCGGAGTCGAGTTGGAGATGGTGCTGCGCCCGGCCGCCTGGTTCACCTTCAACGCCGGGGTCGGGTACCTGGACGCGAAGTACACGTCCGTCGGCGAAGGGCTGGGACCGACGCAGATCCTGCCGATCACGCTGCGCAGCCGGTTCGTCAAGGCGCCCGAATGGACGGTGACCACGGGCCTTGACCTTACCCATGAATTCGCAAGCGGAGGCGAGGCGGCATTCCGCGCGGACTACACGATGTACAGCCGGATCTTCCAGGACGTCGCGAACACGCCGATCATCACCGAACCCGGCTATGGCCTGCTCAACGCGAGGATCAGCTATACCCTGCCCAACAAAGCGGTGAGCCTATCTGTATTCGGGACTAATTTGACAAAGTCGCTGTACCTGGTGTCCGGCAACATCTCCGGCGCGTTCGGCCTGGCGGAGGACAGCTATGGCCGCCCACGCGAGTTCGGGGTGAGCGCGAGCTATAGGTTTTGATGACGGAGCCGGGGTGTTGAACAAGCAATGAGCGCGGTCGACCCGCGGACGATCGTCGATGCCGCGCCGATGTCGCGTTTCCAGTGGCGTATCGTCGCAACGATGATCGGCCTCAACGCACTCGACGGTTTCGACGTCTTGTCGATCAGCTTCGCCTCGCCCGGCATCGCCGCAGCGTGGGGCATCGATCGCGCGGCACTCGGTTTCGTGCTGTCGATGGAGCTGATCGGCATGGCGATCGGCTCGCTGGTGCTCGGCGGCATTGCCGATCGCGTCGGACGCCGTGCCACGATCCTGGGATGCCTCGTGGTCATGGCGGGCGGCATGCTCGGCGCAGCTAGCGCCGGCGACGTGACCACGCTGTCGCTGTGGCGGGTCCTGACGGGTTTAGGCATTGGAGGCATGCTGGCGGCCACCAACGCCGCCGTCGCGGAGGCCGCCAATGCGCATCGCCGGGCGCTGTGCGTTGTCTTGATGGCGGGAGGCTATCCGGTGGGCAGCGTCATCGGCGGCTCCATCTCGTCACTGCTGCTGGCACACTATAATTGGCAGGCGGTCTTCGTGTTTGGCGGCGTGGCGACGCTCTGCTTCATTCCGCTGGTGCTATGGCAAGCCCCGGAATCGATCGAGTTCCTGATGCACCGGCGGCCGCCCGGCGCGCTCGCCCGCATCAACGCGATGATGGCGCGGATGGGGCATCCGGCTATCGCTACCCTGCCCGCGCCCGAGGCGAAGGCGGCCAAGGTGCCGTTGATCGAGTTGTTCTCGCCTACCCTGATCTGGACGACCGGCCTGCTGACGCTGGCCTATCTCACGCATATCATGACCTTCTACTTCATCCTGAAGTGGATCCCCAAGATCGTCGTCGATATGGGCTTTGCCGCCCCCCTCGCCGCTGGCGTACTCGTGTGGGCGAGTATCGGCGGCGCGACCGGATCGCTGGTGCTGGGCTTGCTCACCGCGCGGGTGCGGCTGCTGAGGCTGACGATCGCGGCGATGCTGTTGTCGACGGTGCTCGTGATCGCCTTCGGGCAGGAGCGCAGCGACCTTGCTGCCCTATCGCTGATCGCGGCATTGGCCGGTTTCGCCACCAACGCCGCCGTGGTGGGCCTGTACGCCCTCATCGCGCAGAGCTTTCCCACCAGCGTGCGCGCCACGGCGACGGGGTTCGTTATCGGCATCGGACGCGGCGGATCGGCGCTGGCGCCGGCGCTAGCGGGGTTGTTGTTCGCTGCCGGATACGGCCTGTCGACGGTAGCGGTGCTGATGGCGCTGGGCTCGGCGGTCGCGGCAGGCGCGCTGTTCGCGCTGGCCCGCCGGGGCTCCGCGATGGCTTCAGCCATGGGCGCGCCCTGAACTGCGCCGCCGAATGGGCGGCCTCTTCAAGGCTTGCGCTGGTCGGCGTTGTCACCCTTGCCGTGCAACTACCAGGGAGCGCGGCCTAACCGCCACCGCGGCACCACCGGGGGCCGCATTCTCGGCCAAACGACGCAGACAGACCGTTGGAGCTTGCCACATCCCCTCGAGACCTCTCGCGAACAGGGAAGTGGTGCCAGAAGAGCACCAGCAAGTTGCAGCTAAGCACTTAATATTAGTAAGGAAAATTGAGCCTCATCAATGGTGGCCCCAAGAATGGCCCCCAATCGGCAAACTCGTGAATGATTTGAGTGCGTTACGTAGCCCTATAGCCCCAAGGTTCTTCGAAAGGGGCTGTCTGAACACAAACTTTCTCTTAGCTGTCGTCTGTGTCTCACCACCGTTCATCCGCTCCGGCAGCTGCCGCCTTATCATCTTCAACCCCCTGTTGAGACCTGGGTCTTCTGCTCCCAGCGCCTCTATACCACGGCTCAAACTCCCGGCTGCGAAGCTTGCGAGTTAGCTCAGCCTCGCTCCCCTGCTGGTAGATGAAACCGACCAGGAGCTCAGGGGGGATATCGTGCCGATCAGCGTACATCATCTGGGCGGCGAAGCGCGACATGTCCTTGTCGGCTATCGAGTCGATTGATCCGTCGTTTCGAGCGGCATACAGCGCCCAGTAGAAAGGGTTCTGGCGAAAGGACACCTTCAGCGGCTCCCTTTCCAATGCACCGACGACGGCGCTCAGAATTCTGAGGCTACCCTCGCTGCGATATCGACGAACAAGCGCGTATATGTGCCGACGGACGCTGCCCGACCAATTATCCCAAGGTGCGTGACCACGACGCAGCTTAGGGCGCGTGGTCAGAGCGGAACTGAGCTGTTCCATCTCGCGAGTCCAATCCTCAAGCCAGTCCGCGTCTACCTGAGGCGAGCGACGGCGGCGTTTGCTGGTTCGAGCCGCGGGCCGTTGAAGAGACGAAGTCACAGCGCTGCGTATGACGTTTAGAAGTCCAATGCAATTCCTGCTGACGGCGGTGTCAGGACTCCCGATGCCAAGGATGGCCAGTTTCCAAGGGTGCGCTCAACGCGGTGATGCTGTTCCCTGCAGGTCACTCAGCGCTGCTGTAAATTGGCGACGCCACATCGACGGGGACAGCCATGCTGATGAGTATTCGAGAGGTATGTGAGTACGTCTCAATCCAAAGAACCACGTGTTACAAACTGCTTGGAAGCGGAGAACTCGAAGCCGTGAAAATCGGTTCGAGGACGCTCGTTACAAAGCGCAGCGTTGAAGAGCTGATTGCGAGGGGTGCTGCCGCAGCCAGCGCGCTCAGGAAGAGCTGAACCCGAGTGGCCGGGCTATGGGAGCAAGCGCACCACTATGGACGTGCGTGTATGTTACCCCATTCAGGCCCGCCAAACTCCCCCATCCAGAGCTGTAAACGTCAGCCGAGGTGCTTGAGAGGGCATATTCATGAGCCGCGGTTTTTCCAATTTGAACGTGCCAGAGTACCTCTCCGGCATCGATCCGAGCCCTCGATCCGCAAAGACCTACCTGAGTGGAACGCTGGAGCAACACCTGCGGCTGCACAAGCGGAGCACCGAGTGGTGGCACCTTCGGCCGCAAGATCAACGTATCGAAGACGCTATCCTGGGTCGGCCCGGGAAGGCTCCGGCCAACGCGCTGGCGTCTAACTCGAGCGCGCGGTACGCGGTCGGCCAATTCGGCATCGATCTTTTTGATCAGCACCGTCGTGAGTGGCCTCAGCGGCGGTATGCCCTTGCTACCCTTTTCAGCGATCGTTGGTTGTCGTTCGATCGCGATCTGTGGGTCCTGCTCGGCGGTATCAAGGAAGCGTCTCGGCAAGTGATCCGCCTAGGGCAGTTTGATGGCTGGTTGGCGGTCGTGGAGTTCCAAACGCTTGTGAACACGCTTGGCGGGCTAGGCAGGCTCATCTTGCCGAACGTCCATGCTGTGGCCTGGAGCGATGATCCGTCGTTCTCGTTCGAGGCTGCGGAGGATAGGATGCTAAGGTCAGGGCGATTGTTTAGCCATGCCTCAGCAAAAACGGCTGACGTGCGGCGGACCGCTGATACGTCCCCAACCAACCTAATCGCGTACATGCTGAAGGCCGCAGCCGTCGGGAAGCACCGCATTCCTAGCACTAGCAGTCGTTGGGGCTTCGTGCTGGACGACTGCGCACTGCCGCCTCGCGCTGCTGCAAGGCAGACCGAGCTTCTGTCGTCGTTATATCTCGATGAACTCATTATGGCAGGCGGCGCGGGCAGTCCGCTGCGCACGGCGCTTGTCGGTCATCTGAATGCCAACGTCGTGCGAAGCCGGAACACGGAACTGTCCGTTGAGGGCGCTACCCGATTCTGGAACGGCGTTCGGCCACGAGCCTCCGCTCGGTACAGCCCGGTGTCGGTACACCGTGAGCGCCGGCAGCTTCCCCACGATGCTCCACTTTCGCTAGACCCTATGCGGTCAATTCGCGAGATGAGCTGGTTGCATCGGCGGGAGCTGGTTGAGTCCTTATTAAGAGAGCATGCACAAGGCGCTGTCCTGCGCCGAGGCCGCTAAGTTTGCTGCGAGAGAAGGACCCGGCGCCCAACGTGGTCCGGGGCCGATACGAGCCCGTCCCTCTGCATTTGTTCAACATGGCCGGCTGCTCGATTGTAGCTTCCGCCAATCTGCCGGTGCAGCCATGCCGGAGACGTTTTGCCGTGCGCGACGACAAGTCTGCAGGCTTCGGCATAGGCAGCAGTTCCAGCCCGGGCTACTGACGCAAGCGACTGATCACAGGCGCCGCGCGCTGCTGCGGCCGAGTTTACAGGATCATCGTGCACGGCAATTCTCCAAAGATTGACCTCTAGAGGGTCATTGTTCCGCCGACCGGCAAATGCACTCATGACAGAATGGCTACTTTGTCGCCAGTGAGGGTGGGGAGGGCGGCCGCTGAACCCTCTTCTCGACTAAGCTAGGCAGCGATTGTCTCGTTGCTGCCGGGCGTGCGGACGGCGAAAGTTGGTGGAGAGCCGCCTGACCGCTTCGGGGAGGACGGAGGCGGTAAGTTGACCTTCGTTCATGTGCCGCGGCAAGGTGCCGGAGCGTTAGTTGATGAGAGGGAAAGCGACCTGTCCGCTTTTGGTGTGGAGAACAGTTTGTCTCGGCCGCTCATTCACCAATCAAGAGCAGCAGCTAAGCGCCAATTTTGGACTTCAGCTGAATGCACAGTACGACATTCGCAAGCTATGACAAGGACGACCGGTATGGACTCGCGGAGACGTTTCCGGCGGCACGGGCGAGTTCATTGGACATCACGCAGCAAGATTGGACCACTGATCGACCACTTGTTTTAACTTGGCAATTGCGATCGGTTTAGAAGCATGGTCATTCATCCCGGCATCTCTACAAGCTCGAACCTCGTCAGCGAAGGCGCTGGCGCTTAGACCGATAATAGGGATCGTCTTCGCCCTTCCACCGAGCGTCCGGATTTGCTGAGTTGCAGTTAAGCCGTCCATGACGGGCATCTGAACATCCATAAGAATGAGATCCCATCTGTTAGGTTCGTCGGCTAGACGTGCCGCCAAAGCCAGCGCTACTGCTCCATTCTCCGCCACTTCCACCTGGTGCCCCATGCGGGCTAACATGGTGGTCACCAACACGCGGTTGATGTCGACATCCTCCACCAGCAGGATCGATGCGCCACGCTGCGCCGCCGAGAGCGCAGCGTTTTGCGAAACGAATGGTGACAACGCTTGCGTCCGCTCAGTCGGTTCCGCGTCATTTAACGGCAGCATAAGTGTGGCGATCGTCCCGCCTCCGGGGCGGCGTTGCAGGCTGATGCTACCTCCCATTAGATTTGCCAAGCGCCGCGAAATGCTAAGTCCAAGGCCCGAACCACCAAACGTCCGGGAGATTGATGCATCGGCCTGGACGAATGCTCCAAATACAGCATCAAGACGGTCTTGCTCGATGCCAACCCCCGTATCGGATATGGTGACGGAGAATGCCGCGCACGCTCCTGACGGTGGAGCTTGCCGTAGCGCCACTGAGACCGATCCGGTGGCTGTGAACTTTACTGCATTTCCCAACAGATTGAGGAGGATTTGACGGAGACGCAGTCCGTCGGTCAGGACAACTTGCGGCAGATCAGGCGCAACTTCGAAGTTCAGCGATATGCCCTTCTGCTCGGCCATCGGCGACATTAACTGGACGCACTGATTGACGCCGTGAGCGAGCATGAACGGTTCTGCGACCACCTCCAACTGGCCTGCATCCATTTTCGACACGTCCAATATGTCATTGAGGAGCTTGAGCAGCGCTTGCGCCGATCCGTGTATCAAGCCCACGTGGCGCCGTTGTTCGCCAGTTAGTGGAGTGTCGAGCAGTAACTCAGCAAACCCCATAACGCCATTCATCGGCGTCCGGATCTCATGGCTCATATTGGCTAGGAAAGCTGCTTTGGCAGCCGTGGCAGCTTCGGCATCACGCCTCGCCTGCTCAAGTTCAGTTACCTCAGCTTCCAGCTGCTCCGCCATCTGCCTCAATTCGGCAGTCCGAGCTTCGACTCGCTTCTCAAGATTAACGTTGATCGCTTTGACTTCGGCCTCGGCATGGCGCTGATCAGTAACATCGGTATGAACACCAACCCATTCGATTACGCTGTCGCCGTTAAGATCAAGCAGCGGTACAGCACGGATTGCGAAGAGCCGCCAAACACCATCATTTCGCCTGACCCTGTGTTCGAAGATGAATGTTCGACGTTCGGCAACGGTTTGGTTCCAGGCCGCAACCGTAGCCTGCGCATCGTCCGGGTGGACAGCGTTGGCCCATCCGTATCCTTGGTAATCAGCAAACGCCTGGCCGGTGAGCTCCGCCCAAGCAGGCTGCTCGCCTACCATGCGACCAGAGGCATCGTTGGTCCAAAGCACACCTTGCACCGCATGGACGGCCGCACGGAAGCGGTCCTGCTCGTGTTGCACTGCGCTCAGTTGCTTCGCGCTTGTGATGTCCCAGTTGGTGCCAATCATGCGCATCGCCGCTCCCGATGCATCGCGAACGACTGTCGACAGCGCGCGGATATGGCGCACCTCGCGTGATGGGGTCTCGATGAGAAATTCGGTGTTATATTCGCTCGTGCCCTTAACAGCTTCCGCTAGTTCCTGTGCTACGCGGTCGCGATGATCGCGACTGACGGCCGATAGAAAGACTTCGTAACAAGGGGCCACGGTAGCACGGTCGAGGCCATAAAGCTCGAACATGTGCTCATTCCAGATTAGTCCATTCGTTGCCAAATCCCACTCCCACACGCCGACCCCGCCGGCGCGTGTAGCGAGTGCCAAGCGCTCAATCAGCAAGGCGCGTTCGGCCTCGTCGGCCTTGCGCTCGCTGATGTCTTGAATTGTCGAAATGAAATAGTCTGGTTCGCTGTCGACATCTCGCACGAGCGACACCGTCAGAAGACACCACAATGGCAAACCATCCTTGCGGAGATAACGTTTCTCCATCTGGTAAGCTGCCGTTTTGCCGTCGAGCAACTGCTTCAAGTGTTCTAGGTCTGACGTAAGATCATCGGGATACGTAATCGCATGGAAGCTCATCTCTTCCAGTTCAGTTGCCTTATAGCCCAGTAGCGAACGCAACGCGATGTTTGTCCACAACCATCCTCCATCGAGAGCCACCAACGCCGTTCCAATCGGCGAGTGTTCCATAGCGGCAACGAATTGTTCGCCGCTAAGATGGGAGTCCGGCATGCCACGTTCTCCCTAGAGCCCCTTTGCTCTCCAAAACAAAGGCTATGGGATCACAGTTAACAAAACAATAATGTTCAAAGTTCAGGTGACACCTGCCTTCAGAACAGGCTCGGGCGCTTACGGCCCTCCGAGCCACCCCTCGCACATGAACGAAGACGATTGCTGAGAGCGGCTGATCGGGCCCAATGTCTGAAGTTGGGTCTAAACTGTCAGCACAGAGCTGAGATCGGGGGAAGCGGCGGTGCGAGCTGCAATCCACCCCGGTATCGGGCTTGGCTCCGGCTGGTAAATCCTCTGCGTATGATGCTGGTGACGGGTCGAGCCAAGAGGTGCCTAGTGCCAATCCGCGTCGGCTCGTGGCTTCAGCTCTCCGGCTGCCCGGAGCACGTCATTCAGATCGACAGCGGTGTCGAACGGATCTGCGTCCAGCACCTCGGGCCTGTTGAGTCGTCGCTGCCAGCTGTGCAGTGCTTCGACATAGGGAGCAAACGGGACCCGCATCAGGTCACCGCTGGGTTGTAGAACTAGATCGGCGATGCCGTTGTTCAGCCACTTGCCGGTATGCCAGTCTGGCATGTCGACGGCCGGGAACATGCAGATGCCGTGCAACTCCACGCCCCGGTTAACCGCCGCTAGAGCCTCGGCTACGACATCATTGAGCCAGTCGTCACGACCACCTTCCATCCCCGATGTCTCAGCCACGATTACCGGCCGTCCGTACCGACGATAACCTTGCTCGATGAGGTCGCACAGCGGACGGATGCGCGGATCGCCCGCCTCTAACGCGGCGTGCGGGCCACCTTCGCGATACTCCATCTGGCCGAAGCTGTAATTGTTGAAACCGGCGACATCGAGCGTCTCGGGCGAGCCCCCAAGTTCAGGGTGCTGCTGTCCAGATATGACGTCGAACGCCAGGAACGCGTCGTCCCAGGACTCCACACGCGCGGCTTCCGTAAGGTCTGGCCGGCCGGCGGGGGCGACCACGTGGATCAACGGATCGATGTGCACCATCCGCGCGTCCGGGATCACGTTCCGAATGGCTTTCACGGCGGCGATGTCCGCGCTGCACATAGCTAGCGTTAGGGCACGCCTTTTCGCTTTGTCCTTTCCGAAAGGTGCGGCCCAACCCCACTCTCCCGCCATGTACCCGAAGAAGGTTATCTCGTTCATGGGGGTAAAGAAGTAGGGGCCTGGCAGGGCAGCGCTGACATGCTCGGCCACAGCGCCTGCGTAGCGGGCGAAGCGCTCCGCAAAATCTGGAGCGAACGGATCGGCGCCTTCAGGGTAGCCATAGTGGCAGAGGTCCCAGATCGGCATGATCTTGTGGCACCGCATCGCGTCGATGAAGGGAGCGATGAAGCTGAAGTCGTAACTGGACCCGCCACGATCGACCATCGGCCACGGAACGCCCTCGCGAGCCACGGCAATCCCAAGCGGGGGCAGCATAGCGTAATCTGCGTCTGCATGCTGGCGATGCTGCGTTTCCTCGCACAAGTCTCGCCGGCCACGATCCTTCCAGTCGAACGTCGAGCATTCGAAGCCGCTCAGAAAGAATGTGGGGAAGATGCCCGGGTTCGCGTCCATCAGCGATATACGCTCGGCGCGGCTTGATGGCGCCAAGCTCGGCATCGACGGGGGGGCGGCCCCTGACCTGGAAGAAGACGGATTACTGAGCCGAACCGATCCCACAGGTGAAGCTGAGTAAGCCACGGGAGCGGCCGGGTTTACGGTGAGCACCGCTGTGAAGCTGCCGGACGAAATAGGTGTGACCGCTGCAAACGTAATGGTTTCGGGGCGTTCCTAATCGGCGACTCGGATCAGCATCTTGCCCGTGTTTCGCCCCTCAAAGAGGCCGATCAGGCCCTCCGGGGCGCGTTCGAAGCCTTCGAGAACGGTTTCCTGGTACTTGACTCGTCCGTCCTTAAGCCAGCCAGTCATGTCCCGCATAAAGGCGCCGTTTAGCGGCGCGAAGTCCGTCGCAACGAACCCTTCCATTCTTACCCGCTTATAGATCAGGTTGAAGATCCCATACACGGCTTGCGGAGATCCATTGTACGAGGAGATTGTACCGCACACCGGCACCCGCCCTCGAACATTCATGCGTGGCAGCGCTGCATCCAAGTGTGCGCCGCCGACGTTCTCGAAATAGACATCGATTCCACGCGGCGTCGCTGCGGCGAGTGACTCCGCCAGGGGCTCGGCTTTGTAGTTGATTACCGCGTCCAGTCCGACCTCGTCGCGCAGCCAGGCTGCCTTCTCATCGGAGCCGGTTGATCCGACGACGTAGCATTGCTTGATCTTGGCAATCTGCGCCGCAACCGAACCCACCGCGCCAGCTGCTGTAGAGACGAACACCTGTTCCCCCTCCTTCAGCGCGCCGGTCTCGAGCAGGCCGCCATAGGCCGTCAGCCCGGTCCCGCCGAGCGCGTGCATGTACACCGTGAGCGGCAGTTCCGGGTCGGGACTGAGTTTCGTCAGGCCCCTCCCGTCGGAGCAAAATCGCTCTTGAAACCCGCTGCCGTGCCGAACCAGATCGCCCACTGCGTAGGCACGATGACGCGACTGGACGATGCGACCAATGCCGCCGCCGATGAGCGGCGTCTCGAGCGCCTGATCGGCATCCAGCCGTGGCCGCATGTACGGATCGACAGACATGACTAGTCCCTGGACAAGAACCTCCCCCTCAGCCGCGTCGCCGAGCGGCACTTCGACGACGGCAAAGTCCTCGCGCACGGGAATGCCGCGCGGGCGGCGCGCGAGGTGGATCTGGCGCGAATGGGACATGATGGCTCCTTGGCGACCTCGCTCGGCTGCAAGGTCGCACAAGCGGACAGTGCGGGCAACACTCGCCCGATGCCACGGCAACTGACGCCTGACCTCGTAGCTCGTTGCTGTTAGGGAGTCCGCGCCGGCATGAACCTGAATGAACGTCTGGCGTTGGCGCGCGCTAGAGCCGCTGTGAACGTCCGCTTCTGGGTCCTGTCAGACTTGGGTGCGCTCTGCTGCCTCGAGAGCCTCCTCCGCAGCAACCCATAGTAAGCTGCGGAAAAACAAATCGCCTGCGCGACCACCGGTTGATCGAGTGCGGCTACGAGATTGGCCCGAGTTCGTGAACCGCCGCGATAACCGCTCGCTCTGTAAAGGGCTTGGGCACGATCGCTCCGGGTGGATTGCACGGCTTGC
>NZ_DASTMA010000004.1:0-8317 GCF_035714405.1 Sphingomonas sp.
CCCTGGCCGCGCCCATTGGGTCGCCCAACTCGACGGCGGCCTGTCCACCGGCGACATGCTGCTCTACTTCGCCACCAGCACAGAGCACCAGTTCCTCTACTCCGCACACATCACCGGCGGAATCGACGTACTGGGGTGAGGCTCGGTTGACGAACCAGTGGTAGCAAGTGCCTAATAGATACAATACTTTGAAACCTGTAAGCCGCTGAGCCTCCCGGGGAGGGATTGTCATGGATATCACGGGCACGGCGCTGGATGACCGGCTGGATGGTACGGTAGACGCCGACACGATCCAGGGTCTCGAGGGCCACGACTTGATCAGCGGTGGCAACGGTGACGATACGGTCGACGGCGGCGACGGCAGCGATTACATCCAGAGCGGGGACGGCAGCGATACCGTCCGGGGCGGCGACGGCGACGACAGCATCGACGACATCGGCGGCGGCTCCGACACGCTGATCGGCGGGGCGGGCGACGATTCAATCCGGCTCCGCCACTCCTCCTGGTCGCAGCCGGTCGCCGAAACCATCCGGATCGACGCCGGCGACGGCAACGACCGGGTCGATTACAGTTCGATGCACTTCTACCTGGCGTCGAGCACGGCCACGATCGATCTCGGCGCGGGCGACGACCGGCTGACGCTGGAAACCGATTACCGGGACACTGTGCGGGTGTCGCTCGGCACCGGGCGCGACACGGTGGTGTTGAGCGAGAACGGCTATTTTCCCAACGCCGTCGTCGTCGCCGACTTCGCCGCGGGCGGCACCGGAGACGCGATCGACTTCAACGCCTGGATCACCGCCAAGCTTTACGGCTGGGATGGAAGTAACCCGTTCGGCGCGAGCGGCCATTTGCGGCTCGTCCAAACGGGCGCAGACGCCGTGCTGGAGATCGACGGCGACGGGCCGAACGGCCCGTATTCGTCGTGGCGCCCCCTGTTTCGCTTCGAGAACACGACGGCGAGCGCGTTCACGGCGGCGAATCTGGGCGGCTGGCGGCCCGATGGCGCGGCCCCGCCCGCGACCAGCATCACCGGAACCGACCTTTACGAGGTGATCAAGGGAACGATCGGCAACGACACGATCCGCGGGCTCGGCGAGAGAGACGAGATCGACGGCGGAGCGGGCAACGATACGATTTACGGCGGCGCGGGCAACGACAGCGTTCACGGCGGCGCGGGCAGCGATTTCGTCGACGGGGGGGACGGCGACGATTATGTCTCGGGCGGGGGCGGGTCCGACACGCTGATCGGCGGCCGCGGCAACGACATGGTCTCCTTCTCGACCTCCAACGTCATCCCGAGTGTGCAGACGGTTCGCATCGACGCCGGTGTCGGCGACGACCAGGTCACCTTCGCCAATGACGGATATGTGTCCGCCGGAAGCCTCGCGACCATCGCTCTGGGCGACGGCAACGACCGGCTGCTGCTCCAGTCCGCCGCCGGACCGACCCGCGTGACGCTGGGTCGCGGCCGCGACACGGTGGTGCTGACCGAACAGACGCGGCGCGTGGACGCACCCGAGTTCACCGACTTCGTGCCCGGTGCGGCGGGCGACGTCTTCGAACTGGCCGAATTGTTTCAGCGGCTCGGCTATTGGGACGGCGGCAATCCGTTCGGCGCGAGCGGGCATGCGCGACTCGTTCGGGCGGGGCCGGACACGCTGCTGCAACTGGATCCGACCGGGGCCGCGGTGGATCATTCCCGGTTCGAGACCAGAGCGGTGCTGCGCAACGTCGACGCCGCGGCGCTCACCGCCGCCAATTTCGCGGGCTTCGCGCCGCGGATCGTCGGCCTTGCCGAAGCCGCCACGGTCTCGGTCGCCGCGCCGGAGGCGATCGCCGAGGACGGCGGACAGGCGCTGTCGCTGAACCTGACCTTTTCCAATGTCTCGCAAGCCCGCGGCACGGTGACCCTGTCGTTCGCGGCCGCCGGCTCGACCGCGACCGACCGAACCGACGTCACCGTGCCGAGCTATTCCGAAGAATACGCCATTCCGCCCGCGTCGGTCCAATATACGTTCGCCTTGCCGACGATCGCGATCCTTGCCGACAGCCTTGTCGAGGGAACGGAGACGATCGCGGTGACGATCCGCGCGTCGGGGCAAATGTTCGATACGGGTACCGACACCAAGACGGTCACGATCAAGCTGGTCGACAGCGGGCAGACCGGCGGCATGGGTGCCGATACGCTGACGGGAACCCGGTTCAAGGACGACCTGACCGGGGCCGCGGGCGACGACCGGCTGATCGGCGGCCTGGGCGACGACCGGCTGGACGGCGGCGCGGGGCAGGACACGGCGGTGTTCGCCGGTGGGTTCCGGCAGTCGAGCGTCGGCACCGCGTCGGGCGTCACGACCGTCGCAGGACCGGAGGGCGTAGACACCGGCGTCGGCGTGGAGCAATACCGGTTCGCCGACGGCGTACTGGTGATCGATCCCGACGGCGCGGGCGCGCAGGTGCAGCGGTTGTATGCGGCGGTGCTCGACCGCTCCGCCGACCAGGCCGGGCTGGAGAGCTGGCTCGACCGGATGCACGACGACGGCTGGACGCTCGACCGGGTCGCCGATGCCTTTCTTCGGTCACCCGAGTTCCAGGCGTCGGGCGCGAACGTCGCGGGCAATGCGGCATTCGTCGACTTCCTCTACCGCCGGGTGCTCGATCGCGCCGCCGACGCGGCGGGCCGCGCCGACTGGATCGCACGGCTCGACGCCGGGCTCGCCCGATCGGACGCGCTGCTGTTCTTCTCGGAAAGCGGCGAGCACAAGGCGCAGACCGCGAGCATGACGGCGGGCGGCTGGTTCGAGACGGACGACGCCTATCAGACGGTGGCGCTGCTTTACGACAGCTTCGCCGGCCGCAGGCCTGACGCGGCCGGGCTGATCGGCTGGGCCGAGGCGCTCAAGGGCGGCACCATGACCCTGAGCCAGGTCGCCGCTGGCTTTGCCGCCTCCGACGAGTTCCGCACGCGCACCGCCGGGCTCGACCGCGGCCAGCTTGTCGACTTCATGTACCAGAACACCCTCGACCGCCCACCCGACGCCCCTGGCCGCGCCCACTGGATCGCCCAGCTCGACGGCGGACTTTCCACCGGCGACATGCTCCTCCTCTTCGCCACCAGCACTGAGCACCAGTACCTCTACTCCGCATACATCACCGGCGGCATCGACGTGCTATAGGCTTGGTTCAGGGGAGCCGCGTGGGCTTAGAAGCCCCCGTCCAGCATGATCCCGTACTGCCAGAAGGAAGCGGTCAGCGCGGCATGCTCGGGCGATTCCGAGAAGGCGGCGAGGATGGTGTGGCGGTCGACGCCGGCGTCGAGGCTGGCCACCCAGCCGGCCACCCCCGAGGCCTCGCCCTCGCGGTCAAGGATCAGACGATAGAGCTGCTCGGCATAGGCCTGGTTCGACAGGCCGTCGTAACGTGCCCGATGGGTATCGGTCGTCATCAGCGCGGCCGCCATCTGCCCCAGCGTCTGTCCGCTCTTGAGGTTCGCGATCCATGTCCCGAAACCCGCCGCGTCGGGCAGCCGGTCGAGCGCCGCATCATAGAGCCGCGCCGCCTGCAAGGCGGTGGGATCGGCCACCCACTGGCCGTTCAGGAGATTGGGTGAGGCTGCGACATGCTCCTGCCGCTCGGACACCTGCACCAGCACCTACGCGCGCGTCGCCGTGCCGCCGTCCAGCGCCGCGACATAGGTGGCGCTGTCCGCGCCCGCTGCATGATCCACCGAGAACCGGAACAGCCGGTCCACAAAGGCTGCATTCGACAAGGCGGCATAGCCCCGCGCCGCTGCCTCGCCCGAGAGCAGGAATGCCTGCGCCACGCCGGCCGGCGTCACCCCCTTGTTCAAAGCATTGGACCAGAAGTTGAGGCCGTCCTGATCGGCCGCCCGATCGAAGGCGGTATCATACAGCCGCGCAACCTGCGTCGCGACCGAACCGGTGCCATAGTCGAACTGGCCGTCAATAAAGAAGGTCCGGCCGGTCGCTGTCAGCGTGTCCGTCCCGGTCTCCGTTCCGCCGCCGATGCTGTGCGTGGCGACGCCGGCATCCAGCCTGTCGGAGATGGCATATTGCCTGCGGAACCCGAGGTAATAAGCGTCGCCGTTCGACAACCGGTCGTCGCCAGGCCCACCGACCAGCATGTTGATGCCGCCGCCGCCGTCCAAGACGTCGTCGCCCTCGCCGCCCAGCAGCCGGTCGTCGCCCGCCTCGCCATGGAGCGAGTCGACGCCGACGCTTCCCCTCAGCACGTCGTTGCCGTCCCCGCCCCGGATCTCGACAAGGCCGTACGGCAGAAACTTCTGCACAACGGTAACGCTCTCGTCGCCGGCGGCGCCCTGAAACTTCAGGTCGCGGCTGCTCAGCATGGTGAACTCGAAGGCCTCGATGCCGTACAATGGGCCATATCCCCAACTGCTGCGGGCGACGTACCAGCTCATCATGTTGGTGCCTGTCGCCGTCAGGTCCACCGTCCAGGAGCCGAAGTCCACGGCCAGCGTGTCATAGCCGCTGCCGCCGTCCAGATAGCCGTAATATTGGTTCCCGCCGTCCAGGACGATGCGATCGTCTCCGGCACCGCCGGCGATGGAGCCGAGGGCAGCATAGATCGTGTCGTTGCCGTCGCCACCCTCGATCAGGTCGTAGGATCCGTTGTAACGACCGGCACGGATGACATCGTTGCCGCCGAGGCCCTTGATCGTATCATCCTGGAGGGTGCCCTCCAGGGTGTCGTCACCCTCGGTTCCGGTGATCGTTTCCATGGCAACCCTCTCCTGCTTGGCCTTGCAAATGGCTCCATAGCAAAAGAGAAGGACGATCTTCCAATCCTTTACCCGAGCGGACGAGGGTAAACCCTTTCGCCGGACCCGGAGCGGCCGGAGCATGAGACATGACCATGGACGCGACCCGCAGGACCGTGTTACTTGCGCCGCTGCTGGCGGTAACCCAGGCGAGCCCGGCGGCCGACATGGACGCCGCGGCGGACATCGTTCTCGACGACCGCGTCGCGCTCCGCGCGGTGGTGCCGCGGCCCGGCCTGCGCGCGCGGACACGGCAGGAGAATGCACTGTTCGTCTTTCGGCCAGGAGACGCGCGCGCACTGGTGGCGGTCGACACGGTGGAAGGTCTGGTCGTCCGCTCGGCGCATGTCCCTCCCGCGCAAGGAGTCTGGCGGCGGGTCTTCGACGGCCCGGCCGAGGTCGGGTGGTTCACGCGCGAAGGCGAACGCGATGCCACGGCCGCCATCGTGGCCATGGCCGGCCTCATGCAGCTCGGCGCAATCCGGCAGCTCCGCTGGGACCGCACGCTACGCTACACGGACACGGCCGCAAGCCGGCCCGGCGCGGTCACGCTGATCGACGTGCCGGGCGTGTCGATCGACATGACGGGCGGCGCGCTCGCCATGGATAACCTCCGGGTCGACGGCACGGGCAGCGGCAGCGGCTTCTGGTTCGGCGGAAGCTGCCACGACTGCACGCTGCGCAATCCCACCATCGCCTGGACAAGGCGGCCGCGCCGGCGGTCGCGCGGAGATGGGATCACCTGCAAGAGCCGACCCGGCAGCGCATGGGCATCGCGCGGCTTTCGTATCGAAGGCACGGCCACGATCCGCGACGCGCCACAGGCCGGCATCATCATCATGGGCTGCGACCGCCCGCATGTCGCGGCTGCGGCGATCGAGCGGACGCTGGCGGACGGCCTCCACTTCAACGCCTGCCGCGCCCCCGCTTTCGGCACCGTCCGCCATCTGGACGTGGAGCGCTGGGAGGGCGACGACGTCGGCGACGATGCGGTCGCGCTGGTGACCTATGCAGGCGAGGCGAGCGATCCCGCTGCCGACTGGAAAACGAGCACGACGCCATGGGCGCGGCCGGAACTGGACGAGTGGTCGAACACCGGCGCCACGGGCGGGCGGGTCGAATCCGTTCATGGCCGCGCCAATGGCTTGCGCATTGCGGGCGCGTCTGGCGTCACAATCGATGCCGTGTCGGCGACGGGCAAGGCCGGGGCCGCGGTCGTGATCGACAGCGCGGAGGAGATCGGTCGGGATGCGGCATGGCAATATCGCGCATCGCGCGACGTGCGGATCGGCGCGGTCGACGCAGGCGATTGCCTGTGCGCTGTTCAGGTCATCAGCCGCCATGCGGCGAGCGACGCCTATCGCCGATTCGGGGTCACGGTGGGCCAAGTGCGGTGCAGCGACGCGGCGACGCATAGTGTGGCGATCGAGCGTGCTGCCGGCGTGACGTTAGGGACGGTAACGAGCGAGCGGAGCCGGCATCAGGCCTTGTTCGTCGACACCGCCGCCGCAGTCGTAATCGAGGCGTTGCGCGTCGCCGGGTCGGCCGACCACGCCATCATCCTGCAGGGGAAGCAGGAGGGGATACGCATCGACGCGGTCGAGGCAGCCGACCGGGATATTCTGCTGAATGCGAGCACCGGCTCGGCCAGCGATGTCGTCCTCGGCACGGTGACGTGCCGGTCCTTCCAGGCGGTCGGCCCGATCAACGGCCTGTCCATCAACACGCTGCGCTGCGCCGGCGGGACGGCGCGGTTCCAGGCGGACCCGAGCCGGGAGGGGGGAACAAGCAGGATCAGGCGGGTCCGCCTGGGCACGCTGGCGGTGCTACGGCCGATCCTGCCGGCGGTGGTCTTCGCCGATGTCGAAAGCCTGGCGATCGCCTCGCTGACGGTGGGCGAGCTCCCGGGCGCTGGCACCGCCCCTGCCGACAGGCGCGTGGTAGTGCTGGACCGGATCGTCGACGCGAACGTGCATTATACGCTGGCCGAGGACCGCCCGGCGCTGACGGCGCTGGCGCTTGGCGGCGGCGTCGGATCCTACGTCAGCCGGCGCGTCCGCGTGGCCCTCACCTCGCCCGGCGAGCCCCGCCTGCTGGTGCAGGAAGGCGTGTCGGCGCCGCGCGAGGTGCAGATATCCCGAGTCAGGCAATAAGCGACGCCGCTCATGGCGCCGGCTCCACCCTGAATATCTGCCCGTCGCCGAAGTCCACGATGTAGAGCCAACCCGCGCGGTCGACGCCGAAACTCGAGATGTTGCCGATGGACTGTGCGGCATCCGTTGGGCGGAACGCGCCCGTCCTAGATGTTTGGTCCCGGGGGTTGATGGTGCGGGTCTGACGTGAAGCGTCTAGGCTCTTTCTGCCATGCTGTGCAGATTGCTTCGTATGGCGTGAGCCCCTTGAGGGTCTTGAGCCTGCGGCCGAAGTTGTAGGCGGCGACGAAGTCGCCGAGATGCTGCCGGAGCTGGTCGTGGCTGTCGTAGTGGTACCGTTTGACGGTCGCTTCCTTGATGGTTCGGTTCATCCGTTCCACCTGACCGTTGGTCCACGGATGCCGCGGCTTTGTCAGGCGATGCTGGACGTCAAGATCGGCGCAGGCCGCTTCGAAGGAATGGCAGCGGAAGGGCAGCTTCTGCGCCCGCATCGCCTTGATGTCCTCGGGCGTCCAGCCATCACCGGTGGGATCGGTGAAGTGCGTTCCCCCTTCGACTTCGCTCAGGACAGGATTGTCGGTGAGGACGGTGTGGATCTTGTAGGGTACGGCGGCTGCGAGGTGGCGCAGGAAGTCGGCGGCCACACGGCGCGTCGCCTTCTCGTGCAGCTCGACGAACGCGAACTTGGACGTCCGGTCGATCGCGACGAGGAGGTATAGCTTGCCCTCCTCGGTCCGCACTTCGGCGATGTCGATGTGGAAGTACCCGATCGGGTAGGACTTGAACTTGCGCTTTGCCGGCTTGTCGCCGTCGACCTCGGGCAATCGGCTGATGCCGTGGCGCTGAAGGCAGCGGTGCAACGACGAGCGTGTCAGGTGCGGGATCGTCGCCTGGAGCGCGTAGAGGCAGTCGTCGAGCGGCAGCAGCGTGTGGCGCCGGAACGCGACGACCACCGCCTCTTGCTCGATCGACAGCGAGGTTGATCTTGGGTCCTTCGGACCCGTCGGGAGATCAGCCGTTGACCTGCGCTTCTTCCACTTGGCGATGGTCTTCTGGTTGACCCCGTGACGCCTGGCCAGCGCCCTCAAGCTCTCTTGACTATGCTGTATCGCTCGACGGACTGCCTCAGTCGTCGTGGCGCTCCCATGGAGTACCTGGCCCATAATGCCTCCTTCCACTCAGCCGTGAAGAATGCACCATCAAAGCCCGGGATCAAACAACCAGAGCGTGACCGGATCACGTTGAGGCGTATCCGGAGTTGACGAGGTAGTTGCGGCATTCGTCTGGGGCGAAGCAGTCGAGTAGGGAGCCGATGCGCTTCCATGTTGCATCGACAGATCGCTCGTCGGCTTTTCGGAGTAGC
>NZ_DASTMA010000005.1:0-7430 GCF_035714405.1 Sphingomonas sp.
TCCGAGCTGATCAAATACGCCGCCAACGCGTTCCTCGCGACCAAGATCACCTTCATCAACGAGGTCGCCGATCTGTGCGAGGCGGTCGGCGCCGACGTGCAGGACGTCAGCCGTGGGATCGGGCTCGACAACCGGATCGGGCGCAAGTTCCTGCACGCGGGCCCGGGCTATGGCGGGTCGTGCTTTCCCAAGGACACGCTGGCGCTGCTGCAAACGGCGGAGGAGTATCAGGCGCCCCAGCGGATCGTCGCGGCGACGGTGGCGGTCAACGATGCCCGCAAGCGCGCGATGGGGCGCAAGGTGCTCGCCGCGCTGGGTGACGCGCCGCGCGGCAAGACGGTGGCGCTGCTCGGCCTCACCTTCAAACCCAACACCGACGACATGCGCGACGCGCCGGCGATCGACATCGCACAGGCGTTGACCGACGCGGGCGTGACGGTGCGGGCCTTTGACCCCGAGGGCATGACGACGGCTCGGGCGGTGATGCCCGACCTGCAATATTGCCGCGATCCCTATGACGCGGCGCAGGGCGCGGACGCGGTGGTGATCGTGACCGAATGGGACGCCTTCCGCGCGCTCGACTTCGCCCGGCTGAAGGGGCTGGTCGCCGCGCCGGTGCTGGTGGATCTGCGCAACGTCTATCGTCGCGAGCCGGTCGAGGCGGCGGGGTTCACCTATCTGGCGGTCGGACGGTGAGGGCGCCGCCGCTCGGGCGGGTGCTCGAGACGGCGCTGTACGTCGACGACCTGGCGCGGGCGGCCGATTTCTTCGCGCGCGTGCTGGGCTTGCGGGCGATGTTGAGCACCGAGCGGCTGGTCGCGCTCGATGCGGGGCCGGGCAGCGTCCTGCTGCTGTTCGCGCGCGGCGGCTCGGCCGAGGACATGCCCGGCGCAGGCGGGGTCATTCCCGGCCATGACGGGTCTGGGCGGGCGCATATGGCCTTTGCCGTCGCGGCGGCGGATCTGGAGGCTTGGCGCGGTCACCTGACGCGGGAGGGCGTCGCGATCCGCAGCGAGGTGGCCTGGCCCCGGGGTGGGTACAGCCTGTATTTCGACGATCCCGACGGGCATGTCCTAGAGCTTGCCACGCCGGGGTTGTGGGGGAACTACTGACGCGAAGAAGCCCGGAACCGAGGTTCCGGGCTTCCAACCGTCACGCCGTCAGACATCGCCGGCGATGCCGGCTCTGCTGCCGCCGTGACGAGTCCTCGGCCAGCTTGCGCCGGCCGAGGCCGTCCGCTCAGTAGAAGAAGCGGTTCTGGACGCGGAGAACGCGGCCGGTGCGGATGTCCACGAGCACCACGTCGTTGCCGTAACGCACCCACTGCTGATTGTAGCCGGGGCGGGCCAGGCGGTACTGGTTCCAGTCGTTGACCCAGTAGTTGCGGCCGTAATAGCTCGGCTGGAAGCGATAGCCGACCGTCACCGGGCGATAGCGATAGCCGCGCGGGGCGTTGTAGTTGCCGCGGTTGTAGCCGCGATCCGACCGGCGATAGTCGCGGCGATCCTCCCGCAGTTCGCGGCGATCCTCCCGCAGCTCCTGACGGGCTTCGCGAACGTCGCGGCGGTCGCCGTAGCGGCGCGCATCCTGCAGATCGCGGCGCGATTCACGCACCTCGCGCTGGTCGCGACGGACTTCGTTGTAGCTCTGGGCGGATGCGGCGACCGGCACCAGCATGGTGGCGGCGAGCGCGGCGGTGATCAACTTACGCATGGGATACTCTCCTCTTGCACAACCGGGAATGGCCCCGGATGAGAAGCCTAATGGCCCCTCGGCGGTGAACGGACGCGGAACCCCCCCGTCAGGTTCCCGACAGGGTTGTCGCAACTTGTCTCATGCGAGCGCGGCGGCGAGCCAGGCGGGGCACAGCGCGTCGCCGAGCGCGTCGACGCGGCGATGCTCGACCATCAGGCCGAGCTGCGGATAAGTGGCGCGGGTCCGGTCGCCGGGTGCGCCGAGCGGCGCCACCACCAGCCGCCGGTTGACCTTGCTACGGTGGTGCATGCGGGCGGTGTTCTCCTGCCCGACATAGCAGCCCTTGGTGAAACTGACGCCGTTCAGCTCGCCGGCATTGCATTCGAGCCAGAGCGTGTCGCCGCTGCCGAGCTCGCCTGTGCCCTCGGTGACGCCGAGCCGGAGGCGGTGCGCGCGCCAGCCCTCCGCCGCGTCGCCGGGCTCCCCCAGCCAACGGCGACCGAGTGCCGCCAGGCGCGGGTCGGGGACGCCTTCGGTTCCAATCGCGGACCAGTGGACCGCGCGCGCGTCGGGCGTGATCATGATCGCGCGGCGCAGGCGGTACATGGACAGGCGGCGGGCGAGCGCGTCCGCCTGCGCCGCCTCGCAGTCGACCAGCACCGCGTCCCCGTCCGCCCAGAGGATGAAGTCGAACAACGCCTTGCCCTGCGGCGTCAGCAGCGCCGCCCAGAGCGGCCGGTCGGGTGTGAGCTGATCGAGGTCGTTGGTAACCAGCCCCTGCAGGAAGCCGCGCACGTCGTCTCCCGACAGGCGGAGGAGGGCACGGTCGGCGAGGGTGGTTGCGGGCATGGGGTTCAGGTAAGCCCTTGCCGATGAATTCCCAAGCGACGCTGACGATCCGCCGGCCCGACGACTGGCACGTTCATCTCCGCGACGGCGCGATGCTGGCGGCAGTGGCGCCTTACACCGCCCGCCAGTTCGCGCGCGCGATCGTCATGCCCAACCTGACGCCGCCGATCACCACGGTAGCGGCGGCGACCGCCTATCGCGAGCGCATCCTCGCGGTGTCGGGTGCGGGGTTTGAGCCGCTGATGACCTGCTATCTCACCGACGATGCCGATCCGGCGGAAATCGTGGGCGGGTTCGAGGCGGGCGTGTTCACCGCCTGCAAGCTGTATCCCGCGCATGCGACAACCAACTCCGCGCACGGCGTGACCGAGGTGGCGAACATCCGGCCCGTTCTGGCCGCGATGGAGCGCGCGGGCATGGTGCTGTGCGTCCATGGGGAGGTGACCGACCCGGCGGTGGACGTGTTCGATCGCGAGGCGGAGTTCCTGGACCGCGTGCTCGCGCCGCTGTTGCGTGAATTTCCCGCGCTGAAGGTGGTGCTGGAACATATTACCACTGCCGAGGCGGCGGCGTTCGTGGCCGAGGGACCGCCGACGCTGGCGGCGACGATCACGCCACAGCACCTCCACCTCAACCGCAATGCGCTGTTCGCCGGCGGGCTGCGGCCGCATCATTACTGCCTCCCGGTGCTGAAGCGGGAACGCCATCGGCTGGCGGTGCGCGCGGCCGCGGTGGGCGGATCGGGCAAGTTCTTCCTGGGCACCGACAGCGCGCCGCATCGGGTGGGGGATAAGGAGTCAGGCTGCGGCTGTGCGGGCGTGTGGAACGCGCCGTTCGCGCTGGAGAGCTATGCGGCGGTGTTCGAGGAGGAAGGCGCGCTGGAGCGGCTGGAAGGGTTCGCGAGCGAGCATGGCGCGCGCTTTTACGGGTTGGGGTTGAACGAAGGGACGGTGACGTTGCGGCGTGAGGTGGTCGAGGTGCCGGAGCGGGTTGGTGACGTGGTGCCGTTCCATGCCGGGGAGCGGTTGGGGTGGCGGGTCGCAGGTTGAGCCGCTTTGCCCGCTACACGGGATCGTGCTGGCGTGCTGTGGCGGCAGGGCAGGAGGCTGCGGCATTGAATGGGACCGAACGGGCCGGACGCTACAATCGGCCAGGGCAGCGGACTTTATATATGAGCGGCTCACCCGAGGGCGTAGCCGCCGCGATGGCGCGCTATGGCGAGGTGGCCAGGACCTTGATGCGGTTCGAGGTCGCGGCCGAAAGGCTTCTCGACCTGCGCGACACGGACGCCTGTGCAGAATTGATGATCAACCCGGCGCTGGCCAAGGAAGACTGGCTCGCGGCCATCGCGCGGGAAGAGGAGCCCAGTTCGTGGGCCGTGTCCGACCTGGCTCGCGAGATTGGGGCGGTAGGGCTGATCGACAGCTCGCGTCGGAGGCCTGGAGCGTGGCACATGGTGCTCTTCGGGTGGAACGAAGCAGGTGGCGCACGGGTCACTGCTGCAAGGCCGCCACGGGAGTAAATCCCGTGACGTCGAAGCTCGGCTGACGCCGAGCCCGGCCGTCCTTGCCCGCCTTGCGCGCAGCTTCGCTGCTCGCATGCGGGCTGCGTCAGAAAGGCAGCCACTTACTCTTGTGGGTGAACTTCATATACCCGACGTTCACCCCCGCCCGCCAGCCGACGCCGAGCCGGATCGGGATCAGCACCACGTTGCCGCGCCGCAGATAGGTCGCCGCGAAGCCGCCGACGAAATACAGCCGCCCCTCGCCGCCAGGGAAGCGCTTGAACAGCTCCTCGGTGTCGTGGAGGTTGTAGACCAGCACGAATACCTTGTTGGCGTCGCCGCCGACGTCGAAGCCGACGCTGGGGCCGGTCCAATAGACGGGCTGCTGCCCCTCCACCTTGTGCGTCATCACGCCAGAGCCATAGCGCAGGCCGACGATGAACGCGCCCGATGCCTCGCGCCCGGCGATATAGGCGACGGGACGACCCTGATCCTTCAGCGTCTTTTCGATGATGCCGGCGAGCCCCTGCGCGCCCTTGCCGAACACGCCTTCCGCCGCGCCCAGCACGTCGTCGCGCTCGAAGGTGTCGGCCGACGTGGTGGTCGCGTCGGCGCTGCGCTCGTCGGGCGGCGGCGGCGCCGGCACCTGCGGCACGGCCTCGACCGGCGCCTCGGCGGCGACCGGCTCGTCATAGGTCGGCGTCGGCGCGGGGCGGGGTGCAGTTTGCCGAAGATCGCTGTCGACCGCCTGATTGGGGTCGATCGTGCGCACCTGCGCGCCCGCCGTGCCTGCGGCGAGCAGCCCCGCCATCGCCCAACCGAACCACTTCGCCATGACGCAAACCCCGCTCTCGTCCCGCACCATGGTAAACAGAGCCGAGCTTGCCGTGCAATGAACGGTTTGCCCAGGCTAGTCCGAAGCGCGCCGGCCAGTTGATCGCCGGCCGGCCCGCGTCTATAGCCCCGCGCCTAGCCGCAGCCGGAGACGTGGGTGAGTGGCTGAAACCAACGCTTTGCTAAAGCGTCGTACGGGAAACCGTACCGAGGGTTCGAATCCCTCCGTCTCCGCCAACTAGGCCCCTCGCCGCCCTTCCAAAAGCACTAGAAAACGGCTAAAAACCTAGTGTTTGCGGCGCTTGTTGTGTCCATCATCGTCCGCCGCAATCCACCCGTTCCCACCGCCGCTGGTGGGAACGATTGTGGGTATCGTATGGAGGATCGGACATGGGACAGCTTACCGTTGCTCGGATCAAAGCCATTAAGGAGGCTGGCCGGTACACCGATGGCGACGGCCTCATGCTTTTGGTGAAGGCAACGGGCGCACAAAGCTGGCTGCTCCGCGCCCGCGTAGGAGGCGAGCGCCGCGATATCGGGCTTGGGTCCACAAAGGTGCTCACGCTCGCGGAAGCCCGCGCCAAAGCCACCGAGTTGCGGCGGGACATCGCACGTGGCGTCGATCCCATCGCAGAGAAGAAGAAGGTCGCCGATCCGGTTCCGACTTTCCGCGATGCCGCCCACCGCCTGCACTCCGATCACAAAGCTAGTTGGAAGAACGGCAAGCATCAGGCGCAATGGATCAGCACGTTAGAGACCTATGCATTTCCGATGCTGGGTGATCGCCCGGTCGACAAGATCGAAGGTCCGATCATCCGTGACGTCCTAGCGCCTATCTGGCTCAGCAAGCCCGAAACCGCCCGCCGTGTTCGCCAGCGGATCGGCGCGGTGCTCGATTGGAGCTACGTGAAGGGCTACAGGAAGAGCGAAGCGCCGATGCGCTCCTTGTCCAAGGGCCTGCCCCGCCAGCCGCGCAAGAACGGCCATTTCGCGGCCATGCCCTATACCGAGGTGCCGGCGTTCATCGCTCGCCTGCAAGAACGTGTGTCGGTCGGCCGACTGGCCTTGGAAGTCCTGATCCTAACGGCCGCCCGTTCGGGCGAGATACGCGGCGCGACGTGGACCGAAGTCGATCTGGACGCCGGAGTGTGGTCGATCCCCGCGGAGCGCATGAAGATGGGTCGCGTCCACCACGTGCCGCTTGCCGCGCAAACGGTAGAGGCGTTTCGCCGTGCCGAAGCGCTCCGTGCCCCATGCACCGATCTCGTCTATCCAGGGCAGCGGTTGAAGCAGCCGAGCTCGGACATGACGCTGCTTAAGGTCATGCGCGATTTCGAGCTCCCCTACACCGTCCACGGCTTCCGCTCCGCGTTCCGGGATTGGGTAGCGGAAGAGACCAGCTATCCCGGCGAGATCGCCGAAGCCGCCCTCGCGCACGCTATCCCGAACAAGGTCGAAGCGGCGTATCGCCGCACCGACTTCCTCGAAAAGCGCCGCGCCCTCATGCGCGATTGGGCAGACTTCTGCATGGCTCCTTCCGCCTAACCTGCCCCGCGTTCGACCAGCCGGTGAAGGCTCGCTACCTTGACCAAGGTGGCGGTGCCGATCTTGACCGTTTCAACCTCGCCGGCCTTGATCAGCTCGTAGAGCTTGGATCGCCCGATCCCCGTCATCCGTACCGCGATCGGGATGCGAACGGTGATCGGCTCGAACGGTAGCGGCAAGGTGTCGGGGCAGGGTTTCGAAAGGGCGCGCTTAGTCGGCATGGCGACGCGCCTCCTCTGCCAGGCGATCTTGCCACAGCTGTATGATCTTCGGGCGTAGATCAGGATCGGGCTGCGCACCGAGAAGACCGTCCACGGCAAGCGTCAGGAACACGATCATCTCCCACGTATGTTCCTGGGTGCCAGCACGCTCCAGAGTCTCGCGGACGATGATCTGACGCAGGAGGGCAGCCATCGTCAGTCCGCGCGATTTCGCCAACGCACTGAAGCTATCCCGCACGCCGTCGCTGACGTGGCAACTGATGAGATTTCGATACACTTCACGACTCCAAAATGGGGAGGCGTGGTGTGCGCTACGCAAGGCCCGCCCGGCGTAACGACGCGGAAGGCTGTAGGAAACCGTTCTTTTTACGTTCCGCCCTCAGAGAGAATTGTCGTGAAAAATCAATGTGCTCATCATTGACCACCACGAATCAGAGCTTCTCAGAGGAAGCTCCCCTTGGCCTCAGAGAGAATTGGCAATGACAATCAATCACTTACCCTGCGAGGCACCGCGTAAGGTGTGCTTGTCAATCAGGGACTTTGGCATTGGTCTGTGATCGTAAAAGGCCGCCAGTTCCTCGGCAAGAAAACCGCTTTCCGGCAGGCACTTGGGCGCGCGGGATAGCGCGCCGTTAATCGATCAACCGGCATTTGGATCGCGGTCGTGTTCCAGCTTTGATCCGGATTTGGGACCAAATAGCCATCACTGGCATGTGCACTGCATCCCCCTCCTGCGGGCCGCCAGCACGCGGCACGTTGTAGTGCCTACAGATCACCTGTGT
>NZ_DASTMA010000006.1:0-203914 GCF_035714405.1 Sphingomonas sp.
TCGGCACGCGGCGTCCTGGGCAAGGCTTCGGAGGTTGCGGCGGCGGCGGAGCAGTCGGCGGTGGCGATGCGCGAGGCGGCGCAGACCGCGGCGGGGCTGATCCGGGCGATCGAGGATGCGCGCACCGAGGTGGAGGCGGCAGCCGAGATCGCGACGCGTGCCAGCGCGCAGGCGGGCCTCGCGGTGGGGATGAGCGAGACGCTGTCCGATCATGCCAAGTCGATCGAGAGCATCCTGGGCCTGATCCGCGACATCGCGGGCCAGACCAACCTCCTGGCGCTGAACGCGACGATCGAGGCGGCGCGGGCGGGCGACGCGGGCCGCGGCTTCGCGGTGGTGGCGCAGGAGGTGAAGTCGCTCGCCAGCCAGACCGCGCGCGCGACCGACGACATCGCCGCCAAGATCGCGGCGATCCAGTCGGCGACCCGCTCCACGGTCGACACCAACGCGTCCATCAAGGCAACCGTCGCCGAGGTGCAGGAATCGGCCGAGCGCATCCGCTATGCGATGGAGGCGCAGGCACAGACCGTCACCGCCATTACCGCCGCCGTCGACGAGACCGCGCTGGCCGCCGATTCCATGTCCGGCACCGTCGCTGCAATCCGCGAGGATACCGAGGCGGTGGCGTGCGAAATCGATCAGCTGGGGCATGGACTGGGCGATGTCGATGACGAGCTGGGTTCGCTGAAGACCGCAGCCGACGGGTTCCTGGCCAAGGTGGGGTGATCCCCGGAACAGCATCACCGGTGGCGAAGGCCGGGGTGGATGCTGCCCGTGCCGCGGACTAACAGGGTGTCATGACCACCATCCTTCTCACCGGCTCGACCCGCGGCATCGGCGCGGCGTGCTTCGATGTCCTTACCGGCGCCGGTGCCACCGTTCTCGGCCACGGCACGCGCTCAGGCATCGCGGCGGACCTCGCCGATCCCGCGGCGCCGCAGCGGCTATGGGCCGAAGCGCTGGAACAGGCGGGCGGGCGGATCGACGTGCTGGTCAATAACGCGGGCGTGTTCGAGGACAACCCGCTCGACCGCGACCATGAGGCCTGGGTTGCGGGGTGGGAGCGGACGATGCGGATCAATCTCACCGCGTCCGCCGAGCTGAGCCGGCTGGCGGTGCTGCACTGGCACGACAACGGAGGGGGCCGGCTGGTCAACGTCGCGAGCCGCGCCGCGTACCGTGGCGACTCGCCAGCGCATTGGCATTATGCCGCGTCCAAGGCGGGAATGGTGGCGATGACCAAGACGATCGCGCGGGCCTACGCGCGCGAGGGGGTGCTGGCGTTCGCAGTGTGCCCCGGTTTCACGATGACCGGGATGGCCGACGATTATCTGGCGAGCCGGGGCGGCGACAAGCTGCTCGCCGACATCCCGCTGGGGCGCGTCGCCGACCCGGCGGAGGTGGCCGGCGTGGTGCGCTTCCTGGCGCTCGATGCACCCGCTTCGATGACCGGCGCGGTGCTGGACGTGAACGGCGCGAGCTATGTCCGCTGAAGGAGGGCCGGCCTCCGCCGGCGGGAGCTGGCGTGTCACCCTGCCCTGCACGCGCGCGGAGGCGGAGGCGATCGACGCGGGCGAGATCGACGACATCGTGCTGATGACCACCGAAGAGGTGGAGGACGACCGCGAACGCTGGCGGCTCGACGCCTATATCGAAGCGGAGCCGGACGCCGACCTGATCGCGCGGCTGCGCGCCCTGGCGCCGAGTGCAACGGGAGTCGAGCCGCTGGTGCGCGCACTGGCCGACGAGGATTGGGTGACACTGAGCCAGGCGGGGCTGGAGCCGATCCGCGAAGGACGCTTCGTGGTGCATACCGCCGCGCACCCCGCCGATGCGGTCCCGGGTGGTCGCACGTTCCTGATCGACGCCGGACGCGCGTTCGGGACGGGGCACCATGCGACGACGGCCGGGTGCCTCGCGATGCTCGACCGCATGGCGGACCGGCCGGTCGCGCACGCGATCGATATCGGCACCGGCACCGGCCTGCTCGCCTTTGCCGCGCGCGAGCTGTGGCCGGACGCGGCGGTGATGGCGACGGACGTCGACGTGGCGGCGGTAGAGGTGGCGCACACGAACGCGGCGGTGAACGGCGTCGAGCGGATCGACTGGGTGGTTGCGGACGGCGCGCTGCACGACACGATCACCACGCGCGCGCCGTTCGACCTCGTCATTGCGAACGTGCTCGCCGGGCCGCTGGTGTCGATGGCGCCCGAATTGGCCGCGATCGCGGCGCCGGGGGCGGTGCTGATCCTGGCGGGGCTGCTGGACACGCAAGCCGAGCAGGTGATCGCCGCCTATGCGGCGTGCGGGTGCTCGCCGGTGGAGACGGACCAGCGCGGCGACTGGACGGTGTTGAAGCTGGCGGCAGGCGCAACGCGATATGTGCCTGACAGGCCGTTCGATCCGAAAGGTCGCGACGGGTGGGCGCTGGACCTTTGAATTTCGTCATCCCGAGCTTGACCCGAGATCCCCCTCGTCAGGCGGCGAACAAGGCAGCGTCGGCCCGGCTCAAGGCCGGGTTGACGATTTCCCGCTCGCATACTCCTGCGTACCCTGTGTGATGACGCGGTCGTCGGGCAGGAGTTCGGCGACCGACACGTCGGGTTGCGCCTTGAGCTGCTCATAGAGCGGCGCGAAATCGGTCTCGACGGTGAGGCGGAGCAGCTCGTCGAAGCTCGGGACGACGAAGTAATTCTGCTGGAAGTCATCGATCCGGTATTCGGTGCGCATCACCCGCGGCAGGTCGAAGGCGATGCGATGCGGTGACGGATCGTCGAGCGCGAACTTGCTTTCGGCGAAGCTGGAGACGATGCCGGAGCCATAGATGCGCAGGCCATCCGGATCGGCGATCAGCCCGAACTCGACCGTGTACCAATAGAGGCGTCCCAAATATTTGAGCGCGTCGTGCTGCATCGCGCGCTGGCCGCCCTTGCCGTACGCCTCCAGATAGTCGGCGAACACCGGATCGGCGAGCATCGGCACATGGCCGAAGACGTCGTGGAAGACGTCGGGCTCCTGCAGATAGTCGAGCTGATCGGGACGGCGGATGAAATTGCCCGCGACGAAGCGGCGGTTGGCCATGTGGTCAAAGAACACATCGTCGGGAACAAGGCCCGGCACCGCGATGACCTGCCAGCCGGTGAGCTTCATCAGCCGTTCGGACAGTTCCTCGAAGTTGGGGATGCCGGACTCGGACAGCCTCAGCGCCTCGAGCCCGCGAAGATAGGCGTCCGACGCGCGGCCGGGCAAGAGCCTGGTCTGGCGCGCGAACAGCGTGTCCCAGGTTGAGTGCTCCTCCGCCGTGTAGTTCTCCCACCCCTGCGGGATCGTCCAGTCGGCGGCGGCGCCAGCGGGCGGCGAAGCGAGCATGTGCGTTTCCTCGGTCATGCTCTTCCCCTAGCATCGTCCATCGATGCGCTTAAACGTCCGCCTCGCCGCCCTGGTTGCCCGCCGCGCCTTGCTGGCGCTGGTCGGGCTGGTGCTGGCCTATGGCGGGGCCGGGATGATCGGCGGGGCGGTGCCGGTCAATCGCGACTGGCAGGCGCCCGCCCAGGGCGTGACGATCTGGGTGGAGTCGAACGGCGTCCATACCGGCATCGTTGTGCCCAAGGTAGCGGCGGGGGTGGACTGGCGATGGCTTGCAAGGCCCGAGCATCTGGCCGATCCGCGCTACGCTCGGCACGATCACCTCTCGTTCGGCTGGGGCGAGCGCGCCTTTTACCTCGAGACGCCGACCTGGGCCGACGTGAAGCTCGCGACCGTGCTGGCGGCTGCGCTCGGCAGCGCACAGACGCTGGTCCATGTCGACCATGTGCCGCGCCCGAGCAGCACCGGTGACGTGCGTGCGATCGTCGTCACGCCCGAGCAGTATCGCCGCCTGGCCGGATACATCGCAGCGACCGTGGCGCCGGGCGCGCGGTCGTACCGCGGCTATTACGGCTACGATGCCTTCTACGATGGCACGGGCCGCTACAGCGCGGTGCGGACGTGCAACGCCTGGACCGGTGCCGCGCTGGCGCATGCGGGAGTGCGGGTGGGCTGGTGGACACCGTTCCCTGCGACGGTGATGTGGTGGTTCTGAGTTAAGGCGTCGCCCGGTTTGTCTCCTCCCCGGGGAAGGCCGGGCCCAGTCGCCACGGAATGGATTGGAGAGGACAGCCCTCACCAACTCAGCAGCCGAGCCTGGATCCCGGCCTTCGCCGGGGAAGATGGCCTGAGTCGAGCGGCTTACCGCACCTCGGACGCCACAAAGCCCTCGTAGCGGTCGCAGCCTTCGCGCTCCGGATGGCCGTCGCAGCGTCTGGCCCAGGCGCGGCGCTCCTTGCCCTCGCGTTCCTCGGCCTGGCGCATCTTCTTGCCATAGTTGCGGTCGGCCTCGGACTGGCTGGTCGTGGTCCAGTCGACCGCCTTGCCGGCGACCTGGAACGGCGCTTTGACGATCGCGGCGGCGGTGCTGACGCAGCCGGTGGCGGCGAGGGGCAAGAGGAGAAGGGCGAGTGTACGCATCACGGGGCTCCATCGCGGACTTGGACGCCATCTACAGGAAAATCCGTGAAAAAGCCGTCGATTTTCTGGTCCAGCGCGGCGCGGATTTCGGCGCGGACGCCGGCGCGCCCCGCCCTGCCCTTATAGGGCGCCGGCAGGAAGGGCTCCTCGGCGCGGTAGGTCCAGGGGTGGACCTTGAGCCCCGCCCGATGCGCGTCCGCCGCCAGCGCGCTGGGCGTGTTGCCGGTCCACAGCATCGCCTTGTCGGGGCCGATGCCATGGGCATAGCGGGCCACCGCCTTCAGCCCGTCGGGCGTGGTCATGGCGGCGTAGCTGGGTTGCGCACCGTCGGCGGGGGCGCCGCTGCCTGCCAGCAGCTGGATCAGGCGGATGTGCGTTATCGTCCCGAGGCGGCGGAGGTTGTCGACCTCGAAGGACTGGATGAAGACCGGGGCGGCGGCGCTGTCCCAACCCGCGGCATGGAGCTCGGCGACGAGGCGCGCGTCGGTGGGGTGGCCGATGCCGGCGAAATAGGTCGGGTGCTTGGTTTCGGGGTAGATGCCGATGGTGCGGCCGGTCTCGGCGGAGCGGCGCTTGGCGAGCGCGATGATCTCGGCGAGCGTCGGGATTTCGTAGTGGCCGTCATGGGCGATGTTGCCGGGGCGAAGCCGCGGCAGGCGCTCGCGGGCGCGCAAGGTCTTCAGCTCGGCGAGGGTAAAGTCCTCGGTGAACCAGCCGGTAACCTGCTCGCCGTCGATGGTCCTGGTCGCGCGACGGGCGGCGAACTCCGGATGCGCGGCGACGTCGGTGGTGCCGCCGATCTCGTTCTCGTGGCGGGCGACCAGCACGTCGTCCTTGGTCGGCACCAGATCGGGTTCGATGAAGTCCGCGCCCTGGTCGATCGCGAGGTCATAGGCAGCGAGCGTATGCTCTGGCCGCTCCCCGCTGGCGCCGCGATGGGCGATGACGATCGGGCGTTCCGGGGGGTTTTCCACGATGGGCAGCGATGCCCCGCCATTGACCACCAAGGCAAGCGCGGCGACAAGTGGCAAGGCGAAACGCATTACGCCTGAGGATAGCGGCATGGAGTGGACGATCAACGGGCAACGGCATGCGGCCGAGCCCGATATCCGCACGACCCTGCTCGACCTGCTGCGCGAGCATCTGGGCCTGACCGGGACCAAGAAGGGCTGCGACCACGGCCAGTGCGGGGCGTGCACCGTGCTGATCGAGGGGCGACGGGTGAACAGCTGCCTATGCCTGGCGGTGATGCATACCGACGACGCGATTGTCACGATCGAGGGGCTGGGCACGACGGCGGCGCTGCATCCCTTGCAGCGCGCGTTCGTGGCGCATGACGGGTATCAGTGCGGCTATTGCACGCCGGGGCAGATCTGTTCGGCCGTGGGGATGCTCGACGAGGCGGCGAAGGGGTGGCCAAGCCATGCGAGCGCGGACCTGAGCGCGCCGACGCTGGATCGCGCGGAGATCGCCGAGCGGATGAGCGGCAATCTGTGCCGGTGCGCGGCTTATCCCAACATCGTCGACGCGATCAGCGAAGTGGCGGCATGAAGAGCTTTGCCTATGTGCGCGCCCAAACGGTCGCGGACGCAGTAAAGGTCGACGGACGGTTCATCGCCGGTGGGACTAACCTGATCGACCTGATGAAGGCGGGCGTCGAGGCGCCGGAGACGTTGGTCGACATCAGCCGGCTCCATCTGGCCCAAGTCGAGGAACTGCCGGACGGAGGGCTGCGGATCGGGGCGCTGGTGCCGAACAGCGATCTGGCCGCGCACCCGCTGGTCATCGCGCGCTATCCGGTGCTGAGCCGCGCGCTGCTGGCCGGCGCGAGCGGGCAGCTGCGCAACAAAGCGACCGCAGCGGGCAACCTGCTGCAGCGGACGCGGTGCTATTACTTCTACGACACCGCCACGCCCTGCAACAAGCGCGAGCCGGGCAGCGGCTGCGCGGCGATGGGTGGGTACAACCGCATCCATGCGGTACTCGGCGGCTCCGAACACTGTATCGCCACGCATCCCAGCGACATGGCAGTGGCGATGCTGGCGTTGGATGCGACCGTGGTGACGCTCGGGCGAGGCGGCGAGCGGCGGCTGCCCTTAGCGCAGTTGCACCGGCTGCCGGGCGAGACGCCGCAGGTCGAGACGATGCTGGAGCCGGGCGAGCTGATCGTGGCGACCGAGTTGCCCGCCCCTGCCGGCTCACGTCAGACTTACCGCAAGGTTCGCGACCGCGCGTCCTATGCATTCGCGCTGGTCTCGGTCGCGGGCGTGGTGAAGGTCGAGGGCGGCCGCATCACCCATGCGGCACTGGCGTTCGGCGGGCTCGGCACGGTGCCGTGGCGTGATCCGGCGGCGGAGGCCGTGCTGGTGGGCCAAGCACCGTCCGACGCGCTGTTCGCACAGGCGGCGGACGTACTGCTTGGCCAGGCGGGAGGGCATGGTGACAACGACTTCAAGATTCCGCTCGCCAGGCGCGTGCTGATCGCGACCTTGCGCGAGCTGACGGATGCGTGAGTTTGCACTCCTCTCCCGGCGGGGGAGGTGGCGCGCGCTGGCGCGTGACGGAGGGGTAGCTCTCCTCGGACCGCACGCTCGCGGTGGCCTACCCCTCCACCACCGCGCAAGGGCGCGGCGGTCCCCCCTCCCCCCCGCTGGGGGAGAAGTTCAGAAGGAACACCGATGGCCGAGCTGATGATGGACGCACCGTATCGCCCGGCGGCGCTCGATCGCTCCGGACAAGGGGTGTTGGGCAAGCCGCTCGACCGCGTGGACGGGCCGCCAAAGGTAACCGGAGCGGCGACCTACGCATCCGAAGAGGCACCGGCGGGCACGGCATACCTATCCGTCGTCGGCACGCCGGTCGGCAGCGGGCGAGTGACCGGGATCGACACAGCCGCCGCGGAGGCGCTGCCGGGTGTGCTGGCGGTGGTCCACGGCGATACGCGGATGCCGGCGGGCGGGTCCAACTCTCAGAGACTGTCGGCACAGGGTGGCGATCGCATCTACCATCTCGGACAGCCGGTCGCGGCGGTCGTGGCGGAGACGGCGGAGGTCGCGCGCGAGGCGGCGCGGCTGGTGCGGGTGCTGGTCGAGGCGACACCGGGGCGGTTCGACGCGGATGCCGAGACGCCGCAATCCGATCACGGAGTCGGCTTTCTGCCGACCATCGCCAAGGGCGATCTCGACGCCGCGCTAGCGGCCAGCATGGTGACGATCGACCGGACCTATCGCACCCCCATCCACTTTCCCGCAGCACTCGAGCCGCACGCCTCCACCGTCTGGTGGGAGGGCAATCGACTCACGGTGAGGTCCAGCAACCAGGTGATCGGCGCGGCCAAGGCCACGATCGCCAAGGCGTTGGGCATCGACGCGTCCCGGGTGCGCGTACTGGCGCCGTTCGTCGGCGGCGGCTTCGGCGGCAAGACCGGCGTGGGACCAGAAGTGATCTTGGCGGCGATCGCCGCGGAGAAGATCGGGCGGCCCGTCAAAGTGTCGCTGCCGCGCGCGCAGTCGGCCTATCTGGTGCACCACCGCTCGGCGACCGTGCAGCGCCTGCGCCTAGGCGCGGACGCACAAGGCCGGATCGAAGCGATCGCGCATGAGAGCGTCGCGGCGCAGAACGACGATGGCGGCTTTCTGGAGCCGGTGCCGTTCGGGACGTTGCCGCTGTATCGCGGCGCGGTGCGGCATTTCCGGACCGATCTGGTGCGGCTCGATCTTCCCGCGACGGGCGCGGTACGCGCGCCGGGCGAAGCGGTGGGCAGTTTCGCGGTCGAGGGCGCGATGGACGAGCTGGCAGAGCGGCTGGGGATCGACCCGGTCGAACTCCGGCGGCGCAACGAGCCCGACGTCGATCCGCTGTCGGGCAAGCCCTTCTCCACCCGGCGGATGGTCGAGTGTTACGACGAGGCGGCGCGGCGGTTCGGTTGGCCCGACACGGTGCCGGCACCCGCGTCCGTCCGCGAGGGCGACTGGCTGATCGGCATCGGCATGGCGGCGTCGCTGCGCGGCAACTTCACGGTCAAGGCGGAGGCGCGCGTGCGGCTGGAGCCGGACGGGCGCGCGACGGTCGGATGCGACATGACCGACATCGGCACCGGCACCTATACGATCCTGGCGCAGGTCGCGGGCGAGATGCTCGGCTTGCCGGTCGACCGCGTCGAGGTGCGGCTGGGCGACACCGACCTGCCGCCCTCGGCAGGCTCTGGCGGATCGTTTGGCGCGGGCAGCGCGGGATCGGCGGTGGTGCTCGCGTGCGAGGATATCCTGGTCGAGCTCGGCCGCCGGATGAACGCCGCGCCCGACGAGCTGGAGATGAAGGACGGGTGTGTTCGCGCAGGGGGACGCGAGGCGACGCTGGCGGAGCTGACACGCGGCGAGCCGATCGTCGCGCATGGCAAGACCGGACCGGGTGCGGAAAGCAAGCGCACCAGCCAGGCGAGCCACGGCGCGCAGTTCGCGGAAGTCGCGGTCAACGCGGTCACCGGCGAGGTGCGCGTGCGCCGCATGGTCGGCGTGTTCGACATCGGCCGCGTGCTCAACGAGAAGACCGCGCGCAGTCAGATCGTCGGCGGCATGGTGTGGGGGATCGCCTATGCGCTCACCGAGCACGCGGTGGTCGACCCCCGCGACGGCCGCTTCGTCACGCCGGATTTCGGCGAGTACCATGTCGCGACCTCGGCGGACGTGCCGGCGATCGAAGTGCGCTTCATCGAGGAGGTGGACGACCACGCCAACCCGGTCGGCGCCAAGGGCGTCGGCGAGTTGGGCATCTCCGGCGCGGGCGCGGCGGTGGTCAATGCGGTGTACAATGCCTGCGGGGTCCGGGTGTACGACCTGCCGATCACGCCGGACAAGCTGCTGGCGGGGTTGCCGGAGCTTTAGGCGTTCCGTCACCCTGAACTTGTTTCAGGGTACATGCGCGATCATCTGCGTCGGGCGCAGGCTGTTTTTGCGCATGGATGCTGAAACGAGTTCAGCATGACCGGGGGGAACATGGCCGAAAACGATTCTGTCCTCGCCGCAGCCCTCGCCTGGAAGGGGGCGCCGCTGGCGCTCGCCACGGTGGTTTCCACCTGGGGCTCGGCGCCGCGGCCGCGGGGGTCGCACATGCTCGTGCATGGCGACGGGCGGTTCGAGGGATCGGTGTCAGGCGGGTGCGTCGAGAACGACATCCTTCACACCGCCGCCGACGTGATCGAAGGCGCGCCGTCGGTGGTGAAGCGTTACGGCGTGGCGGACGCGGACGCGTGGGAAGTGGGGCTGCCCTGCGGCGGCGAGATCGCCGTGATGGTGCAGCCGGTCTCCGCCGTGGGCTTCGACCCCGAACTGTTCGACCGGATCGCCGCGGCGCGAGCGGAGGGGCAGTCGCTGACGGTGCATACCGACCTGGCGAACGGCCACAGCAGCCAGCGGCCGCTCGAGACCGGCGAGATTTTCGTCAACCGCTACGACCCACCGCGCCGGCTGCTGATCGTCGGCGCGGTACAGATCGCGCAGGCGCTGAGCGCGCTGGCGGCGACGCTGGCGGTGGAGACGGTGGTGATCGACCCCCGCGCGCGCTTCCTCACGCCTGAGCGCTTCCCCGGCGTGGCGCTTGACGATCGCTGGCCCGACGAGGCGATCGCGGCGTACCGGCCGGGGCCGGCGAGCGCAGTCGTGACCCTGAGCCACGATATCAAGATTGACGATCCCGCGCTGATCGCGGCGCTGGCCAGCCCAGCCGCTTATGTCGGCGCGCTCGGCAGTCGCAAGAGCCATGCGGCGCGACGCGAACGCTTGGCGGCGGCGGGTGTCGGCCCGGGCGATCTCGACCGCATCGACGCGCCGGTCGGGCTCGATATCGGCGCGATCGGGCCGTCGGAGATCGCGCTTTCGATTGCGGCCGCAATGGTAGGAGCCTGGCATGATCGCGCTTGAAAAGACGATCCTGGTGCTGCTCGCCGCCGGCCAGTCGCAGCGGTTCGGGGACGAGGACAAGCTGGACGAGCTGTTCCTGGGCAAGCCGCTCGGGCTCCACGTCGCGGTCGCGCTGGAGGACATGCCGTTCCAGGAGCGGGTCGCGGTGGTCGACAGCTGCCGGCTGAATTACGCGGATCATGGCTATCGCGTGATCCGTAACGCGCACGCGGCACAGGGTATGGCCTCGTCGCTGCGCGTTGGGGTGACCTGCGCTAAGGAGCGCGGCGCTTATGCGGTGCTGGTCGCGCTCGCCGACATGCCGCGGGTGACGGCGGCGCACATTTACCGGCTGTTCGACGCCAGCACCGATTTGGCCTCCGTGGTCGCCTCCTCGGACGGCTATGATCCCAAGCCCCCGGCGCTGTTCGGCCGCGAGCGGTTCGATTTCCTGCTATCGCTGGAAGGCGCGATGGGCGCGCGCGACCTCGTCCGCGCCGGCCGCCACGTCGTCACCGCGCCGGCCGAGCTGATCGACGTCGACACGCCCGCTGACCTCGAGCGGCTGCGCGCGCTGGTGCACTCCAAGGAGGCGATCACGCGGGCGACGGCGCGGCGGACCGGGGAATAATCCTACACCCGCCGCGGCACGGCCGCGTTGTCCAACGGCCGCTACGCGCCCGCCGGCCGGGCTTGCGCGAGTCAGCGGGACGTAGCCGGACTGCCGCGCTACGTCCTATTCATGCCGTAGCGCATCGATGGGATTGAGCCCCGCCGCGCGGCGCGCCGGGAAATAGCCGAACACCACTCCGATCACAGCCGAGATCGCAAAGGCGACGACGTTGATGAAGGGGTCAAAGACGAACGGCACCTGCATCAGCGGCGTCAGCACCAGGATGACGAGCTGTGCGACGACCAGTCCGATCAGGCCGCCCAGGCACGACAGCGCCACCGCCTCCACCAGGAACTGCAACAGCACCTCGCGCGCGACCGCGCCGATCGCCAGGCGGATGCCGATCTCGCGTGTGCGCTCGGTCACCGACACCAGCATGATGTTCATGATGCCGATGCCGCCGACCACCAGGCTAATCGCGGCGACCGCGGCGACGATGCGGGTGAGCAGCATCGTCGTCGAGCTCAGCGTGTCCCTGATCTGCGCGGTGTCGAAGATGTTGAAATCGTCGTCCCGGCCCGGCTGGATGCGACGGCGCTCGCGCAGGACGCCGGAGATGGCAGCCTGGATTGCGGTTGAGGAATAACTGGGGTCGATGCCGACCAGCATCAGGCGGATGTCGCGGTTGCCGGTGAAACGGCGCTGCACCGCCTTGATCGGCATGACGACGACATCGTCCTGGTCGCCGAACCCGCCCTGCCCGCGCGTCGACAGTGTGCCGATGACGTCGCAGCTGATCGCGCCGATCCGCATCCGCTTGCCCACGGCTTCCCCGCCCCTGAACAGGTTCTGGCGGACGGTATTGCCGATCAGGCACACCGCCTTGCCCGCCGCCTCCTCCGCCGGCAGCCAATAGCGGCCGGCGGTGAGCGGCCAGGGCTGCACGGTCAGGAAGGCGCTGGTCGTGCCGTTGATCTGGGTGGACCAGTTCGAGCCTTCATAGATCGCGGTGGCGGCCGAGCTCGCCTGCGGTGCGACGGCGGTGACGCCCGCGACCTGGCGCGCGACCTGGTCCACATCCTCCATCTCGAAGGGCGGCGGCTGCGGCCCGCCGCCACCGCGCCCGAAGCCCTGGCCGGGACGGACCTGGAGCACGTTGGAGCCGAGCGCGGAGATGTTCTGCTGGACGGCCGCCGTCGTCGCCTTGCCCAGCGTTACCATCGTCACCACCGCGCCGACACCGATGATGATGCCGAGTATGGTGAGGAACGAGCGGAGCTTGTGTCGCGCGATCGAGCGCAGCGCGAGGAAGAGCGTGGTGCCGAGCATCTACTCCACGCCCGCTTGCGGGAGAACGCCCGACTTCTCCACTCCCGCTTGCGGGAGGGGTTGGGGAAGGGATTGTCCGTGGAGGGAGGGGGACATCCCCTCCCCTAGCCCCTCCCGCAAGCGGGAGGGGGACTGCTCCACCCTCGTACCCTGCCGGTGGCCCGTCTCCACCCGCTCCACCAGCCCGTCCTTGAAGTGGATCACGGTCCTGGCGAACGCGGCCATGTCGGGTTCGTGAGTGACCATCAGCACGGTGATGTTGCTGGTCCGGTTGAGGTCGGTGAGCAGCTCCATGATCTCCACCGAGCGCTCGGAGTCGAGGTTGCCGGTCGGCTCGTCGGCGAGCAGCACGTCGGGGTTGGTGACGATCGCGCGGGCGATGGCGACGCGCTGCTGCTGGCCGCCGGAGAGCTCGGCGGGCGTGTTCTTGTGCCACGGTGCGAGGCCGACCTTGTCGAGAGCCGCCATCGCGGTCTCGCGCCGCGCCCGCTTCTCGTCGCCGCGATAGAGCAACGGCAGCTCGACATTCTCGAGCGCGCTGGTGCGGCTGAGCAGATTGAAGCCCTGAAAGACGAAGCCGAGGTAGCGTCGCCGCAGCAGCGCGCGCTGATTGCGATCGAGCGTCTGCACCGGGTGGCCCTTGAACAGGAAGGTGCCGGCACTGGGCACGTCGAGGCAGCCGAGGATGTTCATCGTCGTCGACTTGCCCGAACCCGATGGGCCCATCACCGCGACGAAATCGCCCGCCTGGATGTCGAGATCGACGCCCTTCAGCGCCTGGAAGGTGGTCGGGCCCGAGCCATAGACCTTGGTGACGTCGCGCAGCTGGATGAGGGATTCCACCTACCCTCTCCCTGCAGGGGAGAGGGGCTTAAGCACCGCCACCCCCCTGCCGCCGCTGGCCGCTTGCACCGCCCGCGCCGCCACTCCGCCGTCCGCCGCCGCTCGCAGACTCGCCGCCGGCGAGCGCGCCGGTGATGACCTGCTGCCCCGGCCGCAGGCCGCCACCCAGCACCTCGGTCATGCTGCCGTCGCTGTCGCCGGTCTGGATCTGCACCGGCTGCGGCTTGCCGTCCGCGCCCTTGACGTAGACCGTCTGCGTCGCGCCGCGGCCGGCCGTCGCGGTGCGCTCCGGCCGGTTGCGGTTGGGGCGGAAGGTGAGCGAGCCGGCGATGCCGCCGCCCTGCCCGGCGCCCGCCGCCGCGGGCCTGAAGCGCAGCGCGGCGTTGGGGACGAGCAGGACGTTCTTCTTGTCGCTGGTGACGATGTCGGCGGTGGCGGTCATACCCGGGCGGAGCTGGCGGGTCGGGTTGGCAACGGTCAGGTCGGCGGCGTAGCTGACCACCTGCCCGGTCGCGGACGGCGTCGCGGTGCTCGCCGACGCGGCGCTGACGGTCAGGTTGGAGCCGAGATCGACGCGGGCAATCAACGCCGGGAAGGTCTTGCCCGGAAAGGCGTCGACGGTGAAGCTCGCCTTTTGGCCGGGCTGCACGGCGCCGACATCGGCCTCGTCGATCGCGACCTCCAGCTTCATCGCGGTGAGATCCTCGGCGATCACGAACAGCGTCGGCGTGTTGAACGACGCGGCGACGGTCTGGCCGGGATCGACCTGGCGCGCGAGCACCACGCCGGTGACGGGGCTGCGGACGATGGCGCGGGCGCGCTGCGTTTGGGTCTGCGCCAAGGCCGCGCGCGCGGCGACGACCTGTGCCTGCGCGGCGCGGAGGCCCGCATTGGCGCGGTTGGCCTCGGCGCGACCCGTGTCGAGTTCGGTGCGCGACGGGACACGGCCGCCGGAGAGGCGAAACACCTCCTCCAGCCTGCCGAGCTGTGCGCGCGCCTGCGCCACCGTCGCCTGGGCCTGGGCGACCTGCGCCTGGTTGGCGGCGATCTGCGCCTCGCCGGCGCGGATCTGGTCCTCAATCTGTTGCGGATCGATCAGCGCCAGCGGCTGACCGGCGGTGACGCGGTCGTTGACGTCAACGACGACGCGCGTGACAAGCCCCGACAGCTGCGAGCCGACCGTCACCTGGTTGGTCGGCGCCAGCTTGCCGGTCGCCGAGACGGTGACGGTCAGGTCGCCGCGCGCGACGGCAGCGGTCGAATATTGCTGCTCCGCTTCGCCGGCGAAGAGCAGGCGGTTGGCGAGCAGCAGGAGCAGCACGATGCCGATCGCGACCAGGCCCCATTTGACATAACGGCGCCAAAGCGAGGCGGGCTTCTGGCCGAGGAAGTCGTCGAGGTTCTGGTCGGCCATCAGCGCGCGCCTGTGTTTGCGGGGTTCGGGGTTGCGGAAGTGGGTCGCCCGTCGGGCAGTGTCGCCTCGTCCCAGCCGCCGCCGAGCGCCGCATAGAGCGACACCAGCGCGGTCGCCTGATCGGCGCGCGCCTGGGTCAGTCCGTTCTGGGCGGAGAGCAGCGCCAATTCCTGCTGGTTGAGCGTAGTGAAGTCGGTGAGGCCACTGCGGTAGAGCGTGCGGCTGAGGATCGCGGAGTTGCGCGCCGCCTCCAGCGCGATGCCGAACTGGCGCTGTCGCTCCTGGGCGGCGCGCAGCGCGGCCAGCGCGTTCTCGACATCCTCCAGCGCGGCCAGGACGGTGCTCTTATAGGCGGCCAAAGCGGTGTCGGCGGCGGCCTCGGCGCCGCGCACCTGACTGCGCAACCGGCCGCCGTTGAAGATCGCCTTGGTCAGACCGGCGAACAGGCTGCCGGTGATCGTGTCCACCAATCCGGTCAGCGAGACGGCGTTGCTGTCGATGCTGCCGCTGATCGCCAGCGCCGGGTAAAGCTGCGCCCTCGCTACCCCAATCCGCGCGGTGGCGGCCGCGAGCGTGCGCTCGGCGGCGCGGACGTCGGGACGCTGGCGCAGCACGTCGGCCGGAATGCCGGCGCCGACGGCGGGCGCGCCGGGGATCGGGCGCGCCGCCGCGAGTTCGGGCCGGAGGGTGCCGGGTGCCTGTCCGGTCAGCACCCCCAGCCGCGCGACGGCTGCGTCGAACTGCTGCTGCAGCTGCGGGATGGTGGCCGCGGTCTGCGCGCGCTGGCTACGCGCCTGTTCGACATCGAGCGAGGAGACGAGGCCGGCGCGGACCCGGAAGCCCGCGATCTCCAGATTGTCGTCCTGCAGCGCCAGACTGGAGCGCGCATTGGCGATCTGCGCCTGCAGGCCGCGCGCGAGGACATAGTTGCGCGCGACCTCGCCGGTGACGGAGACGAGCACGGCGGCATAGTCGAAGCGCGCGGCGTCCTGCTCCGCCCGGCTCGCCTCCACCGTGCGGCGCACCTCCCCGAACAGCCCGACCTGATATTGCGCGTCGAGGCCCAGGCTGAAGCTGTCGCGCCCGCCGCCGCCGACGGTCGAGACGGTGCCGTCCGGGAGGATGATGGTGCTACCGCCGCCGACGATCGGCTGCGAGCGGCTGTAGCCCCCCGAGCCGCTGACGTTGGGCAGCAGCTGCGACCGGCTCTGCAGCAGCGCCTCGCGTGCCTGCCGCAGGCGACCGACGGCTTGGGCAAGGTCGAGATTGGCGGCACGCGCCTGCTCGACCAGGCGCGCCAGGTCGGGATCGCCGAAGCGTTGCCACCAGCGGGTCAGATCCTCCGGCGTCCGACCGGCGGGAAGGGAATAGGCGTCCGGCACCCCCAGTTCCGCCGCGACTCGCGGGCGATAGACTGGCCCGACGGTGCAGCCGGCGATCGCGATCAGGCTCAAGGAGGCGGCTAGACGGCGCATGGCAGGTGATTGGCCCGCAAACGCCAGTTCAGTCCAGCGACTTTGTGTCGCAGATTGTCGCGATCGGCACTTCCCTGTTCGTGCTCCGTTCCGGATGGCCTATAGCACCGCGCATGGACCCCGGGGCGCCCAGGAAGATCATCCATGTCGACATGGACGCGTTCTATGCGTCGGTGGAGCAGCGCGACGATCCGACGTTGCGCGGTCGCCCGGTCGCGGTCGGCTCACCGGCCGCTCGCGGGGTGGTGGCGGCGGCGAGCTATGAGGCGCGCGCTGCCGGCGTCCGCTCGGCGCTGCCGTCGGTTACGGCGCTACGACGTTGCCCCGAGCTGGTGTTCGTCCGCCCGCGCTTCGATGTCTACAAGGCGGTGTCGCGGCAGATCCATGCGATCTTCGCCGACTATACCGATCTCATCCAGCCGCTGTCGCTCGACGAAGCCTATCTGGATGTGACCGCCGACCGGCGCGCGCTGGCGACCGCTTGGGCGACCGCCAAGGAGATCCGCGCGCGCATCCTGACCGAGACCGGGCTCACCGCGTCCGCAGGCATCTCGTACAACAAATTCCTGGCCAAGCTCGCCTCCGATCAACGCAAGCCCAACGGCCAGTTCGCGGTAACCCCGGCGATGGGGCCGGACTGGGTCCAGGCGCTGCCGGTGTCGCGCTTCCATGGCGTCGGGCCGGTCACCGCCGCGAAGATGAAGCGACTGGGGATCGAGACCGGGGCCGACCTGCGCGCCAAGCCGCTCGCCTTTCTGGAAGCGCATTTCGGCAGCGCCGCCGGCTGGTATCACGCGATCGCGCGCGGGCACGACGAACGGCCGGTCAACCCCAACTGCGCGCGCAAGTCATCGGGATCGGAGACGACCTTCGACCGCGACCTCACCGATGCCAATGAGATCGAGGCGGGCGTGCTGCGCATGGCGGAGGACGTGTGGACCTGGTGCGAGCGGGCCCAGGCGTTCGGCCGCACCGTCACCGTGAAGGTCAAATACGGCGACTTCCGCCAGATCACCCGCAGCCGCAGCCGCCCTGCCGCCGTGACCACACGCGACGAGCTGTACGCAGCGAGCCTGGAGCTGATCCGCGCGGTGCTTCCGGCGGCGGCGGGTATCCGGCTGGTCGGGGTCACCGTCTCCAATTTCGGCGACGCTAAACCGAAGGGCCCGACACTGCCGCTGCTCGAGCCACCCTCGTCGCGCCCGCCTGCCAGCTCGGCCTGACATCGGCGCCGTCGCATGATAGGCAATGGCGGATGTTCGCGCAGTTCCTGACCCCCGCCTATCTGCCCTTCGCGATCGCCTTTGCCGTGATGATCGGTATCGGCCTGATCGAGTCGATCGGGCTCGGCCTCGGGCACCTCGATCTCGACGCGGACATGGGCGCCGACGGGCATGGCGGCGTGCTCGACTGGCTGGGCCTGGGTCGCGAACTGCCGATCCTGATCTGGCTCACCTCGCTGCTAGGCTGCTTCACGGTGGCGGGCACTGCGATCCAGCAGATCGCGGAGAGCCTCCAGGGGGCGCCGCTACCCTGGCCCGGCGCCGTCGGGGGAGCACTGCTGGCGGGTGGGGCACTCAACACGCTCGCCGCGAATGCGCTGGCGCGCATCCTGCCGCGTTTCGAAACCAGCGTCATCTCGACCGACGACCTGCTGCGCCAGCGCGGCACGGTGCTGGAAGGCGCCGCCCGCCGGGGGGCGCCCGCACGCGTCAAGGTCGTCGACCGCCACGGTCAGGCGCATGTCGTCCTCGTCGAACCTCATGACGACGCCGACATCATCGCAGCGGGCGAGACGGTGCTGATCGTACGGCGCGACGGTGCGCGCTTCTTCGTGGTGCCGGAAAGGCATACGCTTCTGCAATCGATCTGATACACGAGGGCATCGCTGACCGGGGAGGGTTATGTGCCTGCATCGTTGCTGAACATTCTGATCTATGCGGGCATCGTCCTGATCGCGCTGGTCGTGATCGGCGTCATCCTGACGCGGCTGTATCGCCGCGCGACCAAGGACGTGGCGCTGATCCGCACCGGCTTCGGCGGCGAGAAGGTAGTGCTGAACGGCGGCATCATGGTCATCCCGGTGCTGCACGAGCTGATGCAGGTGCGGCTGACGACGGTGAAGCTGGAGGTGAGCCGCCTCAACAAGGACGCGCTGATCACGCTCGACAAGCTGCGCGTCGACGTCGTCGGCCTGTTTCATATCAAGGTGAAGCCCGACGCCGAATCGATCGCCGCCGCCGCGCAGACGCTGGGCGACTCGGTCAACAGTCCCGACGCGGTGAAGTCGCTGCTCGACGGCAAGCTCGTCTCCGCGTTGCGCTCGGTGGCGGCGACGATGACGATGGAACACCTTCACGCCAACCGCGCCGACTTCATCCAGAAGGTCCAGGAGGCGTTGATGACCGATCTGGACATGAACGGCTTCCAGCTAGAATCGGTCAGCATCACCCATTTCGACCAGACCGCGTTCGAGCATTTCAACGAGAACAACGCGTTCGATGCCGAGGGGCTGACGGTGCTCACCCGCACGATTGAGGAGCGCAAGAAGATCAGGAACGACATCGTCGCGACCAACCGCGTCGCGATCGAGCAGCGCAACCTTCAGGCCAACAACGAGTCGCTGGAAATCGCGCAGGCGGCCGAGCAGGCGCGGCTGACGCAGGAGCAGACGCTGTCCGCCCGTCGCGCCGAACAGGCGACCGCCATCGCCACGGCCGAGGCCGAGCAGACCCGCCTCGCCGAGATCGCGCGCATCACCGCGACACAGGCGCAAACCGTCGCCCAGACCGAGGCCGACAAGGTCATCAAGACGGCGACGATCGCGCGCGACGGCGCGATCCAGACCGCCACCATCGAACGCGATCGCACGATCGAGATCGCCCGGATCACCACGGCGGTGCAGACCGCGCAGAAATCTGAGGAGGAGTCGACCGCGACCGCCGCCGCCAACGACGCCCGAGCAATGGCGGTCCGCGCGGAGGAGAGCGTGCTGACCGCCAAGGCGACCGAAATCGCCAACCGCAACAAGAACGTGGCGGTGATCGCCGCCACCCAGCGCGCGCAGGAGGAAGCGATCGGCATCACCGTCGCGGCATCGGCGGAAAAGGAAGCCGCCGAGGCCCGAGCCAGCGCGCTGCGCACCGAGGCCACCGCCGAGGCCGACGCGGAGAAGGCGCGCGCCGAAGGTCGCGAGGCGGCGTTCAAGGTCGATGCAGCCGGTCAGGCTTCGCTGAACGAAGCGACCAACATCCTCAACGAGGCGCAGACCGCGCTGCTGGTCCGCAAGGCGATGCTGGAGGCGCTGCCCGCGATCATCGCCGCGGCCGGCAAGCCGATGGAAAATATCGACCGGATCAGCATCCTCGACGCGCGCGGGCTCCATGGCGAGGGCGCGGGCGACGGCGGCGCCGCGGGTCAGGGCAATCTGGCGGATGCGGCGGTCGCAGCGGCGATGCGGTACCGCGTCGGTGGCCCATTGATCGACGGGCTCATGGCCGAGCTCGGCATGACGGGCGGGTCGCTCAACGGGATGCTGGCGGGTAGCAGCGACGGGAGTCTCACTCTGCCGGACTCGGCGCAGAGCGCAGGTGGCAAAGGCCTACCCGCCCATGATCGGACCGTGAACGGCACCGGCGCCGAGGCGGGCGCGCCGAACTGAACCGTCAGCGCATCTCCAGCCCCGCGAACATGCCCGAACGCCGCCACGCATCGAGATAGGTGAAATATGCGCTCGGTCCGGCCGGATAGCCGACGGCGAGGCGCATTGCTGGGGTCGCCTCGCCGCCCTCGTTGTTGTAATAGCCCGGCGTGCAATCGGGCGCGCCGCGTAGCGTCGGTGGTGCTTTCAGCAGCAGCTCGACCCATTCGCGCTCCGCTTCGGCCGTGACCTCCACCTCCGCGGCGCCGCGATCGAGCGCGTGTCGCACGATCGCGGCGACCGTCTCACCCGCCTCGGTCAGGTTGTGCGGGACGTTGGAGATCAGGTTCGCCCCTTGCGCGGGCTGGACGAAGAACAGGTTGGGAAAGCCGTGGACGTGGGTGCCGTGTAGCGACCGCATGCCCTCCGCCCAGGCTTGGGACAGCGTCATCCCGTCGCGACCGACCACGTCGAAGCCGGCACGCTCGACGAAGCCGCTGCCCACCTCGAACCCTGACGCGAAGATGATGCAGTCGACCTCATATTCGCGTGTCCCGACGACGAAACCCCGCTCGGTAATCCGCTCCACGCCCTTGCCGTCGGTATCGACGAGCTCGACCGAGGGGAGGTTGAACGCCTGTAGATAGGTGTCGTGAAAGCAGGGCCGCTTGCAGAGCTGGCGATACCAGGCCTTGAGCTTCGCGGCGGTGATCTCGTCCTCGACCAGCGTGTCGACGCGGGCGCGGATCTCGTCCATCTTCTCGAAATCGCTGGCCTCGAGCGCGTCGAGCAGCGCGGCCTGTGTTAGCTGCTCGCGCGGCAAGCCGACCAGCTTGGCCCTTATCCGCCGCGCAATGTCGGTCCAGCCGTCCTGCACCAGGTCCTCGCGCGCCGTGCCGCCGGCCTGATTGTCGGTGAAGTTGCGCAGCCAGCGCTTCTGCCAGCCGGGCGTCGCGATCGACGCGAACCAGGACGGGTCGAGCGGCGCGTTGTTGCGGGCGTCGACCGACGATGGCGTACGCTGCACGACATGGAGCTTGGCCGCGGCGCGGGCAAGGTGGGGCACCGCCTGTACCGCCGTCGCGCCGGTGCCGATGATCGCCACACGCTTATCGGCGAGCCGGTCCATCGCCGCGCCCTCCGCGTCGCCACCGGTATAGTCGTAATCCCACCGGCTGGTGTGGAAGGATCGGCCTTTGAAATCGGCGATGCCCGGGATGCCCGGAAGCTTGGCGACATGGAGCGGGCCGGTGCCGAGCCCGACGAAGCTCGCGGTGAAGCGGTCGCCGCGATCCGTGGTGATATCCCATCGTTTGGCCGCGTCGTCCCAGGCCAGCCCGCGTACCTCTGTCTGGAACAGTGCCTTGTCGTAGAGGCCGTATTGCCGCGCGATGCGCCGGCATTGTTCCAGAATTTCGGGCGCATGCGCGTATTTCTCGGTCGGCATGTGCCCGGTTTCCTCGAGCAGCGGCATGTAGACCATCGACGCGGTGTCGCACTGCGCACCAGGATAGCGGTTCCAATACCAGGTGCCGCCGACATCCCCGCCCTTGTCGATCAGTCGGACGTCGGTGATCCCCGCCTCGACCAGCCGCGCGCCGGTCACCAGTCCCGCAAAGCCGGCGCCGATGAACGCAAAGGCGACGTGGTCGCGAACCGGCTGGCGCGCGATCGGCGCGGTGTAGGGGTCACGCTCCGCGGCGCCCAGCACCGCGTCGAGCCGCACATATTGGGCGTTGCCGTCGGCGCGCAGCCGCTTGGCGCGCTCCGCCGCGTAGCGCGCGAGCAGCGCCTCGCGGCCGCGCACGTCTTCCCGAACGGCCATGGCCTCTCCCATCCTGTGCGGCGGGGGCATGGTCCGAGCTGCCCACCTGCTGCGATCGCGGCTTCATCGGCGAGCCGAATGCCCGTGGCAATCCGCAAGATCGGCTTGCCCCCTGCGGGCGACCGTGCAAAGCGCGCCGCCCCGCGACCGTGCCGACAAGGAGGGTGCATGAGCAGCGATGCCGCACCGGCTGCGCTCGGACTGGATTTCGGCACCACCAACACCGTTGTGGCGCTGGCCGACGGCAGCGGCGGCTCCGAGCTCGTGCCATTCGCAGGCGAGGAGGCGACGGGCGCGGTGTTCCGGTCGGCGCTGTGCTTCTGGGAGGAGGAGCGCGGCTGGAACGGCATCGCGCATGAGGCTGGGCCGTGGGCGATCACAGAGTACCTTCAGGCCCCGCTCGACAGCCGTTTCATCCAGTCGTTCAAGAGTGTGGCGGCGAGTTCGTCCTTCGAACGCGCGCTGATCTTCAACCAGCCGTTCCGGTTCGAGGACATGGGCCGGCTGTTCCTGCAGAAGCTCGTCGCCCATGCCGGCGGCCGGCTCGACCGGCGGCCGAAGCGGATCATCGTCGGGCGGCCGGTCGAATATGCCGGCGCCAGGCCCGACGCGGCGCTTGCACGGCGACGCTATGACCTGATGCTGCAGAACTTCGGGGTCGAGCTCCACTATGTCTATGAACCGCTCGGCGCGGCGCACAGCTATGCGGCTCGACTGACCGAGCCTGCAACCGTGCTGGTCGCGGATTTCGGCGGCGGCACGACGGACTTCTCGGTGGTGCGTGTCGCTGCGCCGGGCGCGGCGCGGCGCTGCGTCCCGCTCGCCTTTTCCGGCATCGGCATCGCGGGCGACGCCTTTGACCGGCGGATCGTCGACCGGGTGGTGCTGCCGCTTCTCGGCAAGGGCGGGCAGTACCGCTCCTTCGGCAAGCTGCTGGACATCCCTGGCGGCTGGTTCGCGGAGTTCGCCGACTGGTCGCGGCTGGCGCTGATGCGCAACCGCCGAACCCTGGAGGAACTGCGCCGCCTGCAGCTGAGCGCGGTCGACCCGGCGCCGATCGGCCGCATGATCGCGCTGATCGAGCATGAACAGGGCTTCCCGCTCTACGACGCGGTCGGCCGCCTGAAACGCGCGCTGTCGCAGGTCGATCAGGCGGCGTTCCGCTTCGAGGGGGGCGGCGTGAGCATCGAAGCCGAGGTGCGCCGGTCGGAGTTCGAGGGGTGGATCGCCGAGGACCTGCGCCGGATCGAGGCGGCGATGGACGCGGCGCTCGCACGCGCTGGGGTCACGCCAGAGGCGATCGATCAGGTCTTCCTCACCGGCGGCTCGTCGCTGATCCCGGCCTTCCGCGCGCTGTTCGACCGCCGCTTCGACTCAAGGTCCATCGCCACCGGTGGCGAGCTGACCTCGATCGCGCACGGGCTGGCCCTGATCGGCGGCGGCGCCGATCCCGCGGCCTGGGCTGCCTGAGCGACGGCAAAACGGAACACCTGGCCTCGTCCGGCGCTTGGCAGGCGACATCGCATTGGAGCAACGATCATGACCGACCGCCTCGACATCGACAATTCGAGCCTGTTCGACAATGTCGAGGAGCAGCAGATCGAATTCTCCGGCGAGGTCGACGGCGACGAATATCAGTTCGCCGTCCAGTATGACGTGCTGGAGGCGCTGAGCGGCGACGCGCCGGAGGACGATGCCCTGGACCTCTTCAACCAGTTCGTCGATCCGATCTCCGACGCGGCACTGGCGGCACTGGCGCGCGACACCGATCAGACGATCGTGATCGTCAGCGAGAACGACCTCGGCTGAGGCGCTGGCCTAGGCGCGGCCGGCGATCACCCGGTCCAGCGCCTCCGCCAGCCGCGCAGCCCATCGGCGCTGGCCCTCGTCGTCGCCGATCAGGTCCTGCCGCACCTCGAGCTCCGCATAGGGCAGCCGATCCGGATAGCAGTGGCGGGGCACCGTGTAGTCGATCAGGTCCATGCGATAGGGTTCGTTGTCGCCGACCACCAAGGCGACGTCGCGCCGGAACTCGTCGATCAGCGCCAGCGCGAAGGATTGGTCGCCGCGATCGTGCAGGACGCCGACGTGCCAGGGCCGGACCTTGCCGTCTGCCAGCGACGGGGTGAAGCTGTGCAGCGCGATCATCACCGTGGTGCGGCCGTCGGCCTGCCGCCGCACGATCTCCGCCGCGATCGCGCGGTGATAGGGATCGTGCAACGCGGCGAGCCGCGCCGCCCGAGCCTCGTCCGACAAGCTCGCGTTGCCGGGCACCACGGTCGCGTCGCTGACCGGGACCATGGCGTCAACGGCATCCGGGCGGCGGTTGCAGTCGACCACCAGCCGCGAATAGGTTTGCCGGACGAAGGTCGCGTCCATCGTCTCCGACAGCAGCGTACCGAGTTCCGCAATGCCGATATCCCAGGCGATGTGTCGCTGGAGCTCCTCCGGCGCGAGGCCCAGCCGGCCCAGGCGAGAAGGGATGACATTGCCGGCATGATCGCCGATGAAGAGGAACGGGGACCGTCCCTTCGGCCGCTCGACCGTCACGGGCGGCGGGTCAAGGGCAGTCAGTAGCGGAGCGTTCGGGCGATGATCGACATGCGATGCCATTCCTGAACCTCTCGCACGTCACCACCTATACCTACAAGCAGCCGGTCTCGTTCGGCGAGCACCGCATCATGGTCCGTCCGCGCGAGAGCTTCGACCTGCGCCTGCTAGAAGCGACGCTGCGCATCGAGCCGGAGCCCTCCGACTTGCGCTGGCTCCAGGACGTGTTCGGCAACGCCGTCGCGATCGCGACCTTCGACCGTCAGGCGACGCGGCTGTGCTTCGATAGCCGCATCCATCTCGAGCATACCCCCGCCGAGGTCGAGCATGTCGATATCGAGGATTATGCCCGCATTTATCCGTTTACCTACTCGGCCGAGGACATGCCCGACCTGCTGCGCTCGATCGAGCGCCAGCACCTCGACCCGCTGCGCCAGATCGACGGCTGGGTACGCCGGTTCCTCGATCCGGCCGGGACCGACACGCTGACGCTGCTGTCCGACATCACCGCCGCGATCAAGCGCGAGTTCACCTATGTCGGCCGCGCCGAGAAGGGCACGCAATCGCCGATCGAGACGCTGACGCGGCGCAAGGGCACCTGCCGCGACTTCGCGATGCTGATGATCGAGGCGGTGCGTGCACTCGGCTTCGCGGCGCGGTTCGTGTCGGGCTATGTCTACGATCCCGCCGGCACCGATGGCCGCGTCGGCGGCGGCAACACCCATGCCTGGGTCCGAGTGTATTTGCCGGGTTCCGGCTGGGTCGAGTTCGATCCCACCAACGGGACGATCGGCAATGCCGGGCTGATCCGCGTCGCCATCGTCCGCGACATCTATCAGGCGGTGCCGATCTCCGGCACCTGGGGCGGCTTTCCGGGCAGCTTCCTGGACATGACGGTCAACGTCGATGTCGCCATCGCCGATCCCGAACCCGTCGCTTCCATCGGCCTCAAGGAGACCGTTTCATGCTGATCCGCGCCGGTTACGACATCCGCTTTGACGCCGACATGGCGACGCCGCTGATGGCGATGCTAAGTGTCCATCCGTCGCGGCACAAGGATCTGCGCACCCCGCACCGGATCGCAACTACGCCCGAGGTGCCCGCGCACGACTATGTCGACGCCTTCGGCAACGTCTGCACCCGCGTGACCGTGCCGGTGGGAGGGCTGACGCTCAGTTGCGACTTCACCATCGAAGACGACGGGCTGCCCGATCCGGCGTCGCCCGACGCTGTACAGCACCCGATCGAGGCGCTGCCCGCCGACGTGCTCGTCTACCTGCTCGGCAGCCGTTATTGCGAGACCGACCGACTGTCGGAGACCGCCTGGTCGCTGTTCGGCCATGTCGCGCCGGGTTGGGGTCGCGTGCAGGCGATCGTCGACTATACCCATCAGCGCATCGCGTTTGGCTATCATCACGCGCGCTCAACCAAGACCGCATGGGACGCGCACCAGGAGCAGACCGGCGTGTGTCGCGATTATGCGCATCTGGCGGTGACGCTGTGCCGCTGCATGAACATCCCGGCCCGCTACTGCACCGGTTATCTTGGCGACATCGGTGTGCCCCCGTCGGATTCGGCGATGGACTTCTCGGGCTGGTTCGACGTGTACCTGAGCGGCGTGTGGCACACCTTTGACGCACGCCACAACCATCCGCGCATCGGGCGTATCCTGATGGCGCGGGGGCGGGACGCGACCGACACCGCGCTGACCACGGCGTTCGGCCCGGCCCAGCTCGCGAGCTTTCAGGTCCACACCGACGAGGTGACATCGCTTGGCTGACGCGCTCCCCCGGTTCGACCCGCTGCTGGAGGAGAGCCCGCTGCCGTTCGGCGCGCCCGCCTTCGACCGGATCGACCCCGCCGCCTTCCTGCCGGCGTTCCGAACCGGCATCACCGCCGCGCAAGCCGAGATCGAAGCGATCGCCACCGATCCGGCGCCGCTGAGCTTCGACAACACGGTCGCGGCGCTGGAGCGCGCCGGCGCAGCGCTGTCGCGGGTGCGGCGCATCTTCTGGACGCTGTCCTCGGCGCAGGCGGTGCCCGCGATCCGCGCGATCGAGGCGGAGGTCGCGGCGATGCTGACCGAGCACGGCACCGCCATCGCGCACGATCCGCGGCTGTTCGCGCGCGTTGATGAAGTGTGGCGACAGCGCGCGGACCTTACACTGGACGAGGCGCAGGCGCGGTTGCTGCGCGACAGCCATCAGGGGTTCATCGACGGCGGCGCGCTGCTCGATCCCGAGCGCAAGGCGCGGTTCGCCGCGATCCTGCAGGAGCTTTCCGCGCTATCGACGCGCTTCGGACAGAATGTCCTCGCCGCCACCGCCGACTGGTCGATGCACCTCACCCGCGAGGAATGCGCCGGACTGCCGGACGCGATGCTGACGGCGTCCGCGGCGCGCGCGACAGCGGGCGGGCTGACCGGGCATGTCGTCACCCTCGGCCGCGGCGACGTCGAGTCGTTCCTGGCGTTCGCACACCACCGCGACTTGCGCGAGCGACTCTGGCGAGCCTTTGTCGGCCGCTGCGACGGCGGCGCCCATGACAATGGCCCGGTCGCGGCCGCGATCCTCAAGCTTCGGCGCGAGAAGGCAGCGATGCTGGGCGCCGCGAGCTATGCCGATCACGCGCTGGTCGGGACGATGGCCGAAACGCCGGCCGCGGCGGAGGCGCTGCTGCTCAAGGTCTGGATCCCTGCGATGGCGACCGCCGCGGAGGAGCAAGCCGAGTTGCAGGAGCTTGCCGAGCGCGGCGGCGTGACGATCGCGGCGTGGGACTGGCGCTATTATGCCGAACAGGTCCGCCGCGATCGCTATGCACTCGACGGCGGCGCGGTGAAGACGTTCCTCACCCTCGAACGCGTCCGCGAGGCGGCTTTCCGCGTCGCCGGGCGGCTGTACGGCCTCGCCTTCAGCGCGCGCGAGGCGCTGCCGACCTGGCATGCGGACGCGCGCGCCTGGGCGGTGACGGGGGCGGACGGTGCGGCGGTCGGCCTGCTCTACACCGATTTCTCGGCTCGCGCGGAAAAGCATGGCGGCGCGTGGATGGGATCGCTGCGGGTGCAGGAGGCGCTCGACGGCGATGTACGGCCGATCGTCTACATCGTCGCCAACTTCGCGGTCGATGCGGGTGGCGACGCCGGGCTGTCGATCGACGAGGCGCGCACCCTGTTCCACGAGTTCGGCCATGCGCTGCACGCGCTGCTCTCGGACGTGACCTATCCGAGCCAGGCCGGCACCGCCGTGGCGCGCGATTTCGTCGAGTTCCCCAGCAAGCTGATGGAACATTGGATTGTCGCGTCCGAGGTGCTGGCCGAGTTGGAGGTGCCCGCGGCGCTGATCGCGGCGATCGCCGCCGCCGACAGCTATGGTCAAGGCTTCGCCACCGTCGAGTTCGTCGCCTCCGCTATCGTCGACCTGGCGCTGCACCGGCTGACCCGCGACGTGGATCCGGTCGCCCATGCGGCCGAACTGCTCGCCACGCTCGGCATGCCGGCAACAATCATCCCGCGGCATGGGCTGACCCACTTCACCCACGTCTTCGACGGCGGCTATGCGAGCCAATATTATAGCTATCTGTGGGCGGAGGTGCTCGACGCCGACACGTTCGAGGCGTTCACCGAAGCGGGCGACGTGTTCGATGCGGGTCTGGCCCGCCGCCTGCGAGACGAGGTGCTGGCGCGCGGCAACACACGCGACCCGCTCGCGTCCTTTGTCGCGTTCCGTGGGCGGCCGCCCGAGCCGGCGGCGCTGTTGCGGGCTAGGGGTTTGGGCTGAGACCGATCGCCGGGAGTGCCGGCGATGCCTCGGATCGTGGCGTTCTGTGCTGGTGGGCGCTGACGGGCTCGAACCGCCGACATCTTCCGTGTAAAGGAAGCGCTCTACCAACTGAGCTAAGCGCCCTCGGCACGGTCGATGCCACAGCTCGGGGCTGGATGCGAGCGTGATCGGCTTCGGAAAAGCGCGGACGAGGCCCACCGCATCTTCCTCGGCGGAGGCCGGGGCCCAGTTGCAAGACGCTTGTTGCTGAGGTTTTCAGCCGATCGCGAGACCTGCGCAGCTGGACCGCGGCCTTCGTCGGGGAAGGTCATTGGCCGGTATCCGAGGATCTTAGCCCAACACCAACCCCGCTCGCCCCAGCGCCGCCACATACCCCCGCATCGCCACCGACCCGCGCTGCGTCAGCGCCATGAAAGCGCGGCGCCGATCCTGCGGGTCGGGGCGACGCTCGAACAGCCCGGCTTCCGTCATGCGGCCAATCCACCGCAGCGCCGTCGTCGGCGCGACATGCGCGGCAATGCACAGCGAGGAGACCGAGACATGGCCGCCCTCCAGCTCGGCCGCGAACAGGTCAAGCAGCATGTCCCAGGCGGGATCCTCGAACAGACCGTCGCCGAAATGCGCCGTGCGCAACCGGCGGGCGCGGATCGCCTGGCGCACGATCTGCGGGTCGACAAAGGCATCGGACAGGAGCGGACCGGCGTCATAGGCCGGGCGGCGGTCGGCGAGTTCGCCGCCTTCGCTCGCCGCGAGCCGCCCGAGCAGTTGTGCGACCCGCGCCACCTCCGCGCTGAAGCGCCGCAGCCGCGCCGCCTCCCCTTCGCGCACGCCTCCTGCGACCGCCTCCGCCGCTACGATCGCCAGCGCCGCAATCCGCTCCGCCATGCTTGGTGCACAGAGCAGCTCGGCATCGGTCAGCAGCAGCGCGCCGGCCACAAGATCGAGCTGATCGAGGTCACAGCACACGAGGTCCGCCCGCCCGGCGAGCGTGGAGAGATCGGGCAGCGACGCGCTCCCCCCGACATCAACCGCTACCAACGCGCCGGGATCGCTTTCCAGCGCCTCGCCCCAGCCCGGCGTCGCGACGACGCGCCCGCCGGCGAGCGCCACCGCCTCCACCATGCGCCCGTCGGCGCCACCGATCAGCACGACGTCGAAGGCGTCGCCGCCCCAGTCGGGCCCGCGGCTAATCAAGCGACTTGACGATCTCTTCCACCATCTTCTTGGCGTCGGCGAGCAGCATCATCGTGTTGTCTTCGTAGAACACCTCGTTGTCGACGCCGGCATAGCCGACGCCGCCCATCGAGCGTTTGATGAACAACACCGTCTTGGCCTTGCCGACGTCGAACACCGGCATGCCATAGATCGGCGACGCCTTGTCGGTCTTCGCCGCCGGATTGACCACGTCGTTGGCGCCGATGATGAACGCGACGTCGGTCTGCGCGAAGTCGGAGTTGATGTCCTCCAGCTCGAACACCTCGTCATAGGGCACGTTCGCCTCGGCGAGCAGCACGTTCATGTGGCCGGGCATGCGGCCCGCGACGGGGTGAATCGCGTATTTGACGCGAACGCCATGCTCTTTCAGCTTGTCGGCCATCTCGCGCAGCGCGTGCTGCGCCTGTGCCACTGCCATGCCGTAGCCGGGGATGATGATGACCTGCTCGGCCTGTTGCATCAGGTACGCGGCATCCTCCGCCGAGCCGCGCTTCCACGGCCGCTGCTCCTTCGCCTCGGCGCCGACCGCCGCCTCCGCGCCGAAGCCGCCGGCGATGACGCTGAGGAACGAGCGATTCATCGCCCGGCACATGATGTAGGAGAGGATCGCGCCCGAGCTGCCGACCAGCGCGCCGGTGATGATCATCGCGTTGTTGTGGAGCGTGAACCCCATCGCCGCCGCCGCCCAGCCCGAATAGCTGTTCAGCATCGACACCACCACCGGCATGTCCGCGCCGCCGATCGGCACGATCAGCAGGAAGCCGATGACGAAGGCGAGCACGGTCAGCGTCCAGAACGGCCAGCCCTCCTGGCCGAGCGCGAACAGCGCGATCAGCCCCAGGATCGCGGCGATCAGGCCGAGGTTGAGGACGTGGCGGCCGGGCAGCAGGATCGGTTTGCCGCCCATGTTGCCGTTGAGCTTGAGGAAAGCGATCACCGAGCCGCTGAACGTGATCGCGCCGATCGCGACGCCAAGCCCCATCTCGACCTTGCTCGCCGGGTGGATCACGGCGAAGGGCTGACCGATCAGCGGCACTACCAGTTCGGCGATCCCAAACGCCTGCGGGTTCAGATAGGCGGCGACGCCGACCAGCACGGCCGCGAGGCCAACCAGGCTGTGGAAGGCGGCGACCAGCTGCGGCATCGCCGTCATCGCGATGCGGCGCGCGGTGACCAGGCCAATGACCGCGCCCAAGCCAATGGCGGCGAGGATCTCGACCATCGAGACCGCGTCGATCGCGGCGAAGCGCGCGTACATGCCCAGCCACTGGGTCTCCCCGCCGGTCGCACGGGTCGGCAGGTGGGTCAGCAGCGTCGTGCCGACCGCGATCGCCATCCCCGCCATGCCCAGCCGGTTGCCGCGCCGGCTGGTGGTCGGGTGCGACAGGCCACGCAACGCGAGGATGAAGAGGACACCGGCGACGAGATAGGCGAGCCCTACCCAGGGGGAGACATGCTCCATCTCAGCGCTTCTTCTGGTACATGGCGAGCATCCGCGCGGTGACCGCGAAACCGCCGAAGATGTTGATGCTGGCCAGCGTCACCGCGAGCAGCCCCAGCCACTTGGAACTCGGCGACCCGCCCGCGGCCGCGGCGATCAGCGCGCCGACGATGATGACCGACGAGATCGCGTTGGTCACCGCCATCAGCGGCGTGTGCAGCGCCGGCGTGACGCTCCACACGACGTAATAGCCGACGAAACAGGCCAGCACGAAGACGGAAAGGATCGAGATGAAGTCCATGAGCGTCTCCTAAGCCGCGGCGCGCCGGGGTTCGGGCACTGGACGACCCATCTCGGCCGCCGCCTCGATCCAGCAGGCGATCGCGTCATATGCGTTGGCGAGCGCCTCCTGCGGCGTTTCGCCATCGGACATGCAACCCGGAAGCTCAGGCGCAAGCGCGATAAATCCTCCGCCGTCCTCGACCCGGAGTGGTCGGATGTCGACCTCATAGTCCTGTGGGTTCACGCTTCGTCTCCCAGAACGCGACCGATGAAGCGGACCAGCGCGCGAATGTAAACCGGCTTGATCGGTCGGTGCGCCGGGATGGTAAGGATATCCTCCACCGCCTGGTGCTTTACCTTGTAATGTGAACCGCCCCGAGGTGCTGTGCAGGTGACGCCGGTCGCATCGCACACGCGCACCACATCCTCGATCCGCCAGTCTCGTGGATTTGCGCGCATGCGCTCCAGCAGCGCATCCGGCCTCACCACCGGCTCAACTCTGGAGCAACCTCGGGTGCACGACGTTGCCGCTCTGGGTAAGGCGGATGGCGTCGCCGATCTCCGCATCGAAGACCGGGCGGCCGGCCTCCTTGTCCCAGAAGGCCGCGAGGAAGTTGTACAGGTTGCGCGCGAACAGCGCCGACGCGTCCGCCGCCAGCCGTGACGGCACGTTGCGGTGGCCGACGATCCTGACGCCGTGGCGCTCGACGACTTCGCCGGCGACCGCGCCCTCGACATTGCCGCCCTGCTCGACCGCGAGGTCGACCACGACCGAGCCGGGTCGCATCGTCGCGAGCTGCGCGTCGCTGACCAGGCGCGGTGCCGCGCGGCCGGGGATCAGCGCGGTGGTGATGACGATGTCCTGCTTGGCGATATGGCCGGAGACGAGCTCCGCCTGTGCCGCCTGATATTCGGGGCTGGTCTCGCCGGCATAACCGCCGGCCCCCTCGCCCTCGATGCCGGCAACCTTCTCGACGAACACCGGCTTTGCGCCGAGCGACATGATCTGCTCGCGCGTGGCGGAGCGGACGTCGGTGGCCGACACCTGCGCGCCGAGCCTGCGCGCGGTGGCGATCGCCTGCAGCCCGGCGACGCCGACGCCCATCACGAACACGCGCGCCGCGCTGATCGTGCCGGCGGCGGTCATCATCATCGGGAAGGCACGACCATATTCGGCCGCCGCGTCGAGCACCGCCTTGTAGCCCGACAGGTTCGACTGGGAGGACAGGATGTCCATCGACTGCGCGCGCGTGATGCGCGGCATCAGTTCCATCGCCAGCGCCTCCAGCCCAGCGGCCGCATAGGCATCGACGCGGGAGCGGTCCGCAAACGGGTTGAGCGACGCCACGATCCACGCGCCCTGGCTAGCTCCCGCAAGGCTCGCCGGCTCCGGTCCCTGCACACCCAACACGATATCCGCGCCCGCCACCGTGTTCTGGAGGTCGCCCAATGTAGCGCCGGTGGCGGCGTAGTCCGCATCGGCGATCGCAGCGCCCTCGCCCGCGCCTAGCTCCACCGCCACGCTTGCGCCGAGGGCGATCAGCTTCTTCGCCGTCTCGGGGGTCGCGGCGACGCGCTTTTCGCCGGGGGCTCGCTCGCGCAGGACGGCGATCTTCACCTCAGGTTGCGATCAGCCAGATCACCAGCGCCGCCAGCAGGACCGAGATCACGGTGCCCCACTTCAGCATCGTGATCACGCCGTCGTACGTCCTGACATGCGCGCTCAACCTGCCCCGATCGATGCCGTCTTCGGCCATGGCCGTCATCCTTGCTTATGCTCTCGGCGACAGCCTTACCGGTCGCCCCCGCTACCCTCAAGCGTGTTTAACCCGGTCTATACCCGGACGCGGCTAAGCCGCTCGCACGATGCCAGAAACCCCCCGCCCATGACGCGCAACGGCCAGCGGCTGCTGCTCCTGATCGACAACGAGCCCGCGCAGCGCCGGCTGGTGGCGGCGCTGGCCGCGCGCGGCGGGTGGCGCGCGATCTTTGCGACGGACGGCGAGATGGGCGTCGCGACGTTGGGGACGCAGGACGGGATGCAGCTGGACGCGATCCTGCTCGACGACGCTTCGCCGGACGGCGACGCGACCGAGGTGATCGCTGCGCTCCGCGAACGTCGCCCGGCGCTGCCGATCATGATGCTGACCGCCAACGGCTCGGTCGCGGCGGCGGTCGCGGCGATGCGCGCGGGTGCGACCGACTTCCTGGTCAAGCCGCTGGCGCCCGAGCGGCTGCTCGCCGCGCTGGAGGCGGCGGTCGCCGGCACGGCTGCGGGCGAGCTGCGCCCGCTGACCGAGAAGATTCCGGCGCTGCTAGGTTTCGACGAGATCGTCGGCTCCGCGCCCGAGTTCCGCACCGCGCTCGCCATCGCCGCCAAGGCCGCGCGCGCGCGGGTGCCGGTGCTGATCGAGGGCGAGGTCGGCGTCGGCAAGGAGGTGATGGCGGAAGCGATCCACGCCGCCAGCCCGCGCGCCAAAAAACCGATGGTCAGCGTCAATTGCGGCGCGATTCCCGCCAATCTGCTCGAATCGGAGCTGTTCGGGCACGAAAAGGGCGCCTTCACCGGCGCGTTCGAGCGCAAGGTCGGCCGCTTCGTCCAGGCCGATGGCGGCACGCTGTTCCTCGACGAGATCGGCGCGATGCCGCTTGAAGCGCAGGCGAGGCTGCTGCGCGTATTGCAGGACGGCGAGATCCACCCGCTCGGCGCGCGGCACGGCCGCGAGGTTGACGTCCGCGTCATCGCCGCCACCAACCAGCGGCTGGCCGACGCGGTCGAGGCGGGGCAGTTCCGCGAGGACCTATACTTCCGCTTGAACGCCGTGCCCGTGACCATCCCGCCGTTACGCGAACGCGCCGGCGACATCCCCGCGCTCGCCCGCCACCTCCTCGCGCGGATCGCGCTGCAGCCCGGATTGCGGCCGCTCGGGATCACCGACGACGCGCTCCAGCTTCTCGGCGAATACGACTGGCCGGGCAATGTCCGCCAGCTCCAGAACGCGCTGTTCCGCGCCGCCGTGCTCTGCGAGGGCGCGGCGCTGACCAAGGCAGACTTCCCGCAGATCGCGAGCCTCGGCGCGCGGCGCAGCGCCACCACCCAGGCGGCGGTCGCAGGCGGGGTGACGCTGTTCCGCGCCGACGGCAACATGCGCCCGCTCGAGGACATCGAGGCCGACGTGATCCGGCTGGCAATCGGCCATTATCGCGGCCGTATGACCGAGGTCGCAAGGCGTCTGGGGATCGGCCGGTCAACCTTGTACCGCAAGTTGAGCGAGCTGGGGATCGAGAACGCGGCGTAAGGCGGTTAGGCGTCCCCGCGCCAAGACTCGCCTTAGCGCGGCCGGCGGAACGCAGCCCCCGAGCGGCGAGGCGTTTTCGCAGCGGCTTAGGCCGTGTCGTCCCTACCCCACCAACGCCTGATCGCGCAGGCCGCGCCAGACGCGGATCGCCTGGACGGTCTGCACGACGTCGTGGACGCGGTGCAGCTGCATGCCCGCCTCCACGCCCTTGAGCGTCAGTGCCAGGCTGCCGCCCAAGCGCTGGTCGGCGGGTGCCTCGTTCGATAGCGCGCCGATCAGGCGCTTGCGGCTGGCGCCGAGCATGATCGGGCAGCCGAGCCCGTGGAACAGCGCCAAGCCGTTGAGCAGCTGGAGGTTCTCGGCCAGCGACTTGCCGAAGCCGATGCCGGGATCGACGATGACGCGGGTTCGGTCGACGCCGGCCGCCACCACCATCTCGACACGGGCCTCGAGCCAGTCGAACACGTCGGTCAGGACATTGGTGTACAGCGCCTTGCCGTGGCCGCCCTGCTTCGGATTGGGCGAGTGCATCAGCACCACCGGCGCGCCGCTTCGTGCCACCACGTCTAGCGACCGATCGTCCCACAGCAGCGCCGACACATCGTTGACGATCGTCGCTCCGGCTCCCAGCGCCGCCTCCATCACCGCCGCCTTACGGGTGTCGATCGAGACCAGCGCGCCGCCCTTTGCCAGTCGCTCGACGACGGGGAGCACACGCGCGAGCTCGTCGCCTTCCCACACCGTCTTGGCACCCGGCCGCGTCGACTCGCCGCCAATATCGACCAGCGCGGCGCCGCTCGCGAGCATGTCGGCGCCCGCGCCTGCCGGATCGCCCTGGTGCGCGCCGCCATCGGAGAAGCTGTCCGGCGTGACGTTGAGGATACCGGCGACAAGCGGCTGGTCGAAACGCAGCGTCCGTTCGCCGAGCGTCAGCGGCGCGCGGGGTGCGACGATGCGGGCGTGGCGCTGCGCCGCGCGCTCGCCGAGCGCCGCGATCTCGGCGACCGGCACGGTGCGGCGGGTTCCGGCGTCGAACACCTCATAGGCGGCGAACCACTGCATCCCCCCCGCCAGCCGCGCGACGGCGCCATCGGACTGGTGGATGGGAGTGGTGACGAACTGGGTTGGGAGGAGGTGCATGGGGCGCCTTAACGCGGGATCACCCGACAGAGAAAGTCGAACCGGCTGGCAGTGAAAGGCGTCTCCCGACGAACCTCCCTCGTGCCTGCGCGATCAATCTCTGACCAGCGCCTGGTTGCGCGAGTCGCGCCGGACGCGCAATGCCTGCACCGTTGCCGCCACATCATGGACGCGAAGCAGCTGAACCCCCTGGTTGGCTGCATGCACCGCGACGGCGGCGCTTTGATCCGCCGAGGTCTCCCTGGCCGAATCGCCGATCAACCGTACGCAGGGCGCGTCGACCATGATTGGGCAGCCCAGTCCGTGGAAAAGAGCCAGATTGTTCAGCAAGGCGAGATCGTCCGCCACACTTCCGCTATGACCGATGCCGGGATCGACGATCAGGCGGCTGCGCGAGATCCCGTGCTCCTCGATCACGTCGGCACGGATTTTGAGCCATTCATAGGTCTGAGGCGCGACACCATCATCGCGACCAGGGCCGCGTCTTGAGCGCCCCTTGTTAGTCCAATGCCTAATGATAATCGGACAGGTTGCCCCCTGCAGCAAGGGCCAGACCTCGCGATCATCCATGACGGCCGACACGTCATGCACGATGACCGCCCCACCCTTCAGCGCTGCGTCCATGACGCTGGCGTTGCGAGTCTTGATCGAGACTGCAACGCCAGCGGCCGCCAGCGCCGCCACAATCGGTACGACGCGCGCGCGCTCGTCCCCTTGCCACACCGGCCCGGCGCCTGGAGGGGTCGTATCACCGTCGACGTCCACCAGCACCGCACCCACCGCTGCCATGTCAATGCCACGCGCGACTGCCGCGTCCAGCTGCGCGTGAGTAGGGCCGTTCGTAGATGCTCTGGCCTTCACGCTCACGATGCCGACGACAGACGGCTGGTCGAAGCGGAGCGCTCCTTGCGTCAGCGCGACCGGCGGACGCGGCGCGATTATCCGTTTTATCGTTAACGCTTCGGTTTCGTTACGCAACTCGGCTGCGATGCTACTGACCGGCACCAATCGAAGGGCTGCTTGCCCGGCCTCGCCGATCTCGTAATGCGTGAAATAGAGCTTACTGCCAGCCAGCCTCGCGACCTGCGAACCGGAGATGGTCGGCGAGTCTATAAAGCCAACAGGACGGAAATGCCGCCAGCTCAAGGCTGCGTCGCGAGCAGGTAGGTCTGCCGCAGCGTATCGATCGGCTCCAGCTTGCCCGCCGCCTCATGGTGCCAGAAAATCCAGCCGTTGCACGCGGGCGCCGCCTGCAGCGTCGCGCCGAGCTTGTGGATCGAGCCGGTCGCGCCACAGGTGCTCGCGAGGCTGCCGTCGGCCCGGACCATCGCCTTGAACCGGCGCTTGGCGTCGGTCAGCACCGCGCCCGGCGTCAGATAACCGGTTTCGACCAGCGTTCCGAACGCAACTTTGGGCGCGGAGCGCGGCGACTGCATCGTCGCCACCGCCGATTCGTCGAGCGGGAGCGCCGCCTCGATCCGCTCTGCCGCGGCGGCGCAATAGCCGGGCTCGCGCTCGATGCCGATCCAGCGTCGGTGCAGGCGCTTCGCCACCGCGCCAGTGGTGCCGGTGCCGAAGAACGGGTCGAGCACCACATCGCCGGGCTTCGTACACGCCAGCAGCACGCGATAGATCAGCGCCTCCGGCTTCTGGGTCGGATGGACCTTCACCCCGTCCGCCCGCAGCCGCTCCGGCCCACCGCAGATCGGGAATTCCCAGTCGGAACGCATCTGCAGCTCGTCGTTCAAGGTCTTCATGCTGCGATAGTTGAAGGTGTATTTCGCCTTCTCGCCCTTCGACGCCCAGATCAGCGTCTCGTGCGCGTTGGTGAAGCGGGTACCGCGGAAATTGGGCATCGGGTTGGCCTTGCGCCAGACGATGTCGTTGAGAATCCAATAGCCCAGGTCCTGCACCGCCGCGCCGACGCGGAAGATGTTGTGATAGCTGCCGATCACCCAGATCGTGCCGTCGTCCTTCAGCAACCGGTGCGCTTCGGCCAGCCAGGCGCGGGTGAACGCGTCATAGTGCTTCAGCGATTCGAACTTGTCCCAGTCGTCGGTCACCGCGTCGACATGGCTGCCGTCGGGGCGGAACAGCTCGCCGCCGAGCTGGAGATTGTAGGGCGGATCGGCAAAGATCATGTCGACCGACTTCGCCGGCAACGCCCTCATCGCGTTGATGCAATCGGCCATGATGATGCTGTCGAGCGGCAGAACCGACGGCTCCGCCACGGCGGGCTGACCCCGCCGGACCTTCTCCAATACCCCCATCCCAAACGCCTCCCTGCCCGCATGAGGCCCGCTGAGTACGGACTCCGTCAAGCGGACATTGGTTAACGAGAAGCGTTGCGATAGCGTTAACGAAGCGGAACGGAGATGGGGTGGACCTAGATGTTGAGTCCGGCTGCACCCGCTCGCCTCAAGGGGTAGGGGTGTGGCGCAAAAGACTCAGAACATCAGTTCCGCTTGCGCCACCGGCGCGAAGCTACGCCGGTGCAGCGGCGTCGGCCCGTGCTCTCGCAAAGCGCGCTTGTGGGCGGGGCAGCCGTAGCCTTTGTTCGAATGCCAGTCGTACTGCGGATATGATTCGGCATGGACGAGCATGATCTGGTCGCGGGTGTGCTTGGCGACGATCGAGGCGGCAGCGATCGACAGGCTGAGCGCGTCGCCACCGACGATCGCGGTCGCGGCGTGGTCCCAGCGCGGCAGGCGGTTGCCGTCGACCAGCACATGACCCGGCAGGCACCCGAGCGCTTCCACCGCCAGCGCCATGGCCTTCATCCGCGCCCAGTAGATATTGAGCCGGTCGATCTCGTCCGCCTCGACGATGCCGACGCCGACGATCGCGCAGGCTTGCAGTCGCAGGCACAGCCGCGCGCGCTCGGCGGCGGGCAGCTTCTTCGAATCGTCGATGCCGCGCGGCACGCCGCGCGCGGGCAGGATCACGGCTGCCGCCACCACCGGCCCGGCCAGCGGCCCGCACCCGGCCTCGTCCACGCCCGCGACGGGAGCGAGCGCGAGCTTTTCGTGGCGGAGGCTCGGGCGCTTAGCCGCGGGCATCCAGGCTCCTGAATTCGGTCGCGAATTGTTGTCCCATCGGTCCATGCCCCTGCCCCAGCCCGGGCGCGCGCTCAAGGCTCGCGCGGACGAAGGCGATCGCGCGTCCGATCGCGGCGGGCAGGTCCACGCCCGCGCCGAGCCCGGTGGCGATGGCACTCGCCAGTGTGCAGCCGGTGCCATGCGTGTGCGATGTGTGAATACGCGGGTTGGACCAGCGCGCGATCTCGCCCTCAGGTCCGATCAGGCGGTCGGTGACCACCTCGCCTTCGGCATGGCCGCCCTTCACCAGCACCGTCGCGCCACGCCCGTTCAGCGCGTCCAGCCCGCTCAATGCGGCGAGTTCGGGCAGATTGGGCGTGACCACCGCGGCGAGCGCGACCAAGTGGCCAAACGCGGCGATCGTCTCCGCGTCGGCCAGCACCGACCCGCTGGTCGCGACCATGACGGGGTCGAGCACAACCGGCAACCTCAGCCCTTGCAGCACTTCCGCCACGGCGCGGGCGGTCTCGGCCGAGCCGATCATGCCTAGCTTCACCGCGTCGACCCCGATATCATCCAGGCACGAGCACATCTGCCGCACCACCATCTCCGTGGGCACCGGATGGACGCCCTGTACACCGACCGTGTTCTGCGCCGTGATCGCCGTCACGGCGGTCATGGCGTGGCCACCGAGCATGGTCACGGTCTTGATGTCCGCCTGAATGCCCGCGCCGCCGCCGGAATCAGAGCCCGCGACGATCAGGATGCGGGGACTTTTCACCGAAAAGCGGCCGCGAATGTTGAGAATGTTGAGGACGCCCAATGGCTGTCCACATCGCCGCGTCGCAAGCGTCTGCCGGGCCTTTCGGGATGGAGGTGGCTGAAGCTCATGACAGGCCTATGCCACGACAAACAGCGTGTAGGACAGCCTCAGCCGCGATACCCGCGCGCGCTCGCGGCCGGATGCTCCTTCAGCGCCTTGCCCGCCCGCGTCGGCCGGTCGAGCAGCTCGCCGCCGCAATTGGGGCAGCGTTCGTCGAGTGCGTCGGCACAAGACGCGCAGAAGGTGCACTCGAACGAGCAGATGAACGCGCCGCCTTCCTGCGCGGGCAGGTCTGCGCCGCAGCGCCGGCAGTCGGGGTGCATGGCGAGCATGGATTGCGCCTCTAATAGCGATCGGTCGATCAAGGAAGACGGCTCGCCCGTCCGTTACCCTTCCGCTCAGCGGCTTGTTGTCCAGCTCCAATCGAAGTCGCGGATGAGCATCATGCCGATTTCGCGCGGGGTATCGTCACCAGACAATGCCCACCGCCGGTCGCGACGGCCCGGCCGTCCTCGCTCCACAGGCGTACCCGGCCACTGATTGTACCGTGACCCGAGACGTCGGCATCGGCGTCGGACAGCAGCCATTCGCCGGCTGGTGGTCCGCCATGGAAATGTGCCCAGACGTCGAGGGAGGGGGCCAGATAGCCGCCCTGGGCGGAATGTCGATGCCAGTGGGCCGGCCAAATGCCGATATCGATAAGTAGAAGGTGGCGCATGGCCTCTACGAAGGGGTCGGCGGTCGGCGCCCAATCACGAAATCGCATCCAGCGGTGCTGATGCGGTTCGGCGGCGGGCGGGTCGGCGGCAAGGCGGAAGTTGGCTGGCCGACCCTCCAGATTGCGCCAGAAGGCGATCTGATCGACGCCGCGCTCTGCCATCAGTTCGTCTTGGCCTCGCAAAGAGGAGGGTGGCGGCACCGACGGCATGGCAGGCATAAGCGATAGCGAAGGATTATCGCGCGAGCTTGTCCACACCTGCGCCAGGAAAATCGTTCGCTCCGCCTGCGAGAGCGCGACCGAGTACAACGCCGTGCTTCCTGCCTTGACCGTCTCAACCTGGACGTGAAGCCGCCCCGGCCTTGCGACGCTGACAAATTGGCCAGTCAACGTTATGGGGCGTTGACCGAGTTGTGCGTGAGTCCGCACCGCGCTTAGCGCAATGCCGGCGACATAGCCGCCGGCTGGTCCCCAAATGTCCCAGGCAGGATCAAGCCTGGCCTCGAGGCCGTTCATACCAGCCTCGACCAGCGTCGCCTCGACCAACCCCGCCACCGCCGCGCTCCCCAGCTCCGCCTGGCAGCTTAGGACGGCACGATTAGTCGTACAACTCGCGTCTCGCCGGGGATCTACACCGCCGCCCTAACCGCGTCGCAAATCCGGTCCACCACCGCTTCCACCTGCGCCGCATCGTCCCCTTCGGCCATCACCCGGATCACCGGCTCCGTCCCCGAGGGACGGATCACCAGCCGGCCCCGCCCCGCCAGCTCCGCCTCGGCCTGAGCGATGCAGTCCCGCACCGCCGCCATCTCCAGCGGCTTGCCCCCGGCAAAGCGCACGTTCTTCAAGAGCTGCGGCAGCGGATCGAACTGGTGCAACACCTCGCTCGCGGGCGCGCCGGCGCGCTTCAGCTCGGCGAGAATCTGCAGCGCCGCGACCAGGCCGTCGCCGGTGGTGCCGTGGTCGGACAGGATGATGTGCCCCGACTGCTCGCCGCCGACATTGTACCCGTCCGCGCGCATCGCCTCGAGCACATGGCGGTCGCCGACCTTGGTGCGGATCAGCCCCAGGCCTTGCGCGGCCATGTGCCGCTCCAGCCCCAGGTTGGACATGACCGTCGCCACCAGCCCGCCACCGCGCAGCCTGCCGGCGCGGGCATAGCCGCCTGCGATCGTCGCCATCAGCTGGTCGCCGTCGATCACGCGGCCGGTCTCGTCGACGACGATCAGCCGGTCAGCGTCACCATCGAGCGCGATGCCCAGGTGCGCGCCGCTCGCCACCACCGTTTCCGCGCACGCGGTCGGGGCGGTGGAGCCGACATGATCGTTGATGTTGGTGCCGTTGGGCGTGACGCCCATCGCGATCACGTCCGCGCCCAGCTCCCACAGCGCTGACGGTGCGACCTTGTACGCAGCACCATTGGCGCAATCGAGCACGACGCGCAGACCATCGAGGCGCAGGTCCTCGGGAAAGGTCGCCTTGGCGAAGTGGATGTAGCGCCCCTGCGCGTCGTCGATGCGCCGCGCGCGCCCGATCTCCGCCGATGCCGCGAGCGGCACCCCTCCGTTCTCTATGCCGTCGATCAACGCCTCGATCGCCATCTCCGCCTCGTCCGACAGCTTGTAGCCGTCGGGCCCGAACAGCTTGATGCCGTTGTCGGCGAAGGGATTGTGGCTGGCGGAGATCATCACGCCGAGGTCGGCGCGCATCGACTGGGTCAGCATCGCCACCGCCGGCGTCGGCATCGGCCCCACCATCACCACGTCCATGCCGACGCTGGTGAAGCCCGCGACCAGCGCCGATTCGAGCATGTAGCCGCTCAGTCGCGTGTCCTTGCCGATCACCACCCGGTGCTTGTGATCGCCGCGCAGGAACCAGCTGCCCGCGGCCATGCCGACCTTCATCGCCATCTCGGCGGTCATCGGGCTGGCGTTGGTGGCGCCGCGGATGCCGTCGGTGCCGAAATATTTTCTTGCCATTCCGTGCGCCTATCGTTCCGCTATGCATACCCGTCCACCGGCCGATAGCGCGGCCGCAACCGAAGAGCGAGCATGTCGCAGGCTACCCGCATTCTCCTCTCGCTCCTGCTGGGCCTGATCGCCGGCATCGCCGTCGCGGCGTTTGCGCCGGGCGCGGTCGATCCCACCGCGTCGGTCGCCGAGCCGATCGGCAACGCCTGGCTGGCCGGGCTGCAGATGACGGTCATCCCGCTGGTGACGGCACTGCTCATCACCGGCGTTGCGCAGACGGCGGAAGCCGCGAGCGCGGGCAAGGTCGCGGCGCGCGGCATTGCGCTGTTCATCACCGGCGTCTTCGTCACCGGCGCGATCGCGGCGCTGGCGACGCCATTGATCCTCGACCTGTTCCCGGTGCCCGCGGAAGCCGCCGCCGCGCTGCGCGGCGCGCTCAGCGGCGCGACGCCGGTCGAGCCGCCGCCGCCGCTGTCGCAGTTCTTCACCACGCTGGTGCCGACCAACGTGGTCGCGGCGGCGGCGAACAACGCGCTGCTGTCGCTGATCGTCTTCACGCTCGCCTTCGCCTTCGCGATCACGCGGCTGGAACCCGACGCGCGGGACCGACTGGTCGGCTTCTTCGCCGCGATCCGCGACGCGTCGCTGGTGCTCGTCGGGTGGGTGCTGGTGCTGGCCCCCATCGGCGTCTTCGCGCTCGCCTATGGCGTCGGCGCACGAGCAGGCGTCGCGGCGTTGGGCGCGTTCGTGCACTACATCCTCGTCGTCGCGGCGGTCGGCGTCGTCGTGATCCTGCTCGCCTATGTCCTGGCGGCGGTGGGCGCGCGGATGTCGCCGCTGCGCTTCGGCCGCGCCATCCTACCGGCGCAGGCGGTGGCGGCGAGCACCCAGTCCTCGCTCGCGACGCTGCCGGCGATGATCGAGGCGGTGCGCGCGCTCGGCATCCGGACGGACGTGTCGGGCGTGACGCTGCCGATCGGCGTCGCCATGTTCCGCGCGACGCAGCCCGCGATGAACGTCGCGATCGCGGTCTATATCGCCTATTGGTTCGCGGTCCCGATCGAGCCCGCCAACCTTGCGGCGGCGGTCGCCGTGGCGGCTTTGGTGTCGCTCGGCAGCGTCAGCCTGCCGGCTCAGCTCACCTTCTTCGCCTCGGTCGCGCCGCCGTGCGTGGCGCTCGGCGTCCCACTGGCGCCGCTGGGCCTGCTGATCGCGGTGGAGACGATCCCCGACATCTTTCGCACGCTGGGCAACGTGTCGATGAACCTCGCAGCGACAGCCACGCTGGCGCGGCGCAACGGCGGCATCGAGCAAGCCCCCTTGGAGACTCCATCATGATGAAGCGCTGGCTGGGACAACGGTTCGAGGTTTCCGCGATCGGCATCGGCTGCATGCCGATGATCGCGGGCGGCAACATCAGCTACGGCGCGGCGGACGAGAGCGAGTCGATCGCGACCATCCACGAGGCGATCGAGCGCGGCTGCACGTTCTTCGATACCGCCGAAATGTACGGGCCTTTCACCAACGAGGAACTGGTCGGCCGCGCGATCAGGGGCAAGCGCACAGGCCTGGTAATCGCGACCAAATTCGCGATGCGCTGGAACGGCAACGCCATGGCCGGGCTGGACGGCTCGCCCGCCAATGCCCGGCGTGCGGTGGAGGGCTCGCTCCAGCGGCTCGGCATCGACGCAATCGACCTGTTCTACCAGCACCGGGTCGACCCCAACGTGCCGATCGAGGAGACCGTCGGCGGCATGGCGCGCCTGGTCGAGGAGGGGAAGATCCGCCACATCGGCCTGTCCGAGGCCGGCCCCGAGACACTCCGCCGCGCCGTGGCGACGCACCCGATCGCGGCGCTGCAGAGCGAGTATTCGCTGTGGGAGCGCGACGTCGAGGACGAGATCCTGGGCATTTGTCAGGCCCACGACATCGGCTTCGTCCCCTATTCGCCGCTCGGCCGCGGCTTTCTGGCGGGCGGCATCCGCAGCCTCGACGATCTCGGCCCCCACGACTGGCGGCGGCAGGACCCGCGCTATTCGGCCGAGAACCTACCGGCGAACCTCGCCATCGTCGACGCGGTCGGGACCGTGGCGGCGCGGCATGGCGTCTCCAACGCGCAGGTCGCGCTCGCGTGGCTGCTCGCGCAGGGCCCGAACATCGTGCCGATCCCCGGCGTCAAGCGCCGCGAGACGATGCGCGACTCACTCGAAGCCTACAAGGTGGCGCTGACGGAGCAGGATCTCGCCGACCTCGATGCGGCGGCGCCAAGGGGCGGAACGGCAGGGCCGCGTTACGGCGAGCGGGGCATGAAGATGGTACGGCTGTAGGCTCCGCGCCGACAAGAGGACACCGTCACCCTGAACTCGTTTCAGGGTCCATGCGCGATGGGTTCAACAAAGACCGCCGCGGGTAGATCAGGCCGTCGCGCATGGATACTGAAACAAGTTCAGCATGACCGGGAGGTCAGAGCCATCGCCAGATGCCCGCCGGCCACCCGGCCAGCGGCAGGTGCGCCCAGCTCGCGAGCAGCCAGATCACCACCCCGCCGGCGAGGTCGTGCGGGCGAAAACCGCCGAAACGCGCGCGGCCGGCGGCGATCGCGGCGAACGGCCAATAGCTCGTCTTCGCCTGCCATCGCGGCCAGGTCTGAGGCTCCAGCCGCGCCTTCTTGCGGTCCTGCATCGCGGCGCCGACCAGCGCCAGCACCAGGATCGCTCCGGTCAGCACCGCGTTCGCCGTGACCGGATAGACCGCGAGGTGAACCACCGCCCACAGCGCGAACGCCCACATCATCGGATGCCGCGTGATCGCGAACACGCCACGCGCCTCGGCCGGCATTGCAATCGGCTTGCCCCCGCTCGGCAGCGCGGGGTTGCCGAGCAGCGAGCCGATCAGCAACACGCTCGCCAGCAGCATGGCCGCCGTTGCGACCGCCCAGAGCAGGTCGCCCGGCGCCCACCACAAGGGCTCCATCGGCGCGGCGCGATAGGCCCAGATCAGCCCGCTCAGCGTCACCAACGACACCAGCGAGTACACGCCCAGGAACCCGCGCTCGCCCAGCGTCCGCACCATCGGCGCGCGCGCCGGGTGCGACATGACGAAGTGGGTGCCGACGAACGCCACCGCCCAGGTCAGGACGGCGGCGACACCCATCAGCGGGTTTCGCGCTCGACGTGCACGCCCGCCGCCTTGGGCTCCGCCAGCTGTGACTGACCGGCGAGTTCGTCGTCGTCGCGCAGGCTGTCCACATGCATCAGCTTCTTCACCAGCGGCGAGATCGCCAGCACCGCAACGCCGATACCGATCGTGATCCAACCGATCTGCTGGTAGACGCCGAGCAGTGCGTCGCGCGTCATCTCGCCGTCATGCCCCCCGGTCGCGGCGCCGATCACGCCCGCCAGGAAGTTGCCGCCCGCAGTCGCGAAGAACCAGGCGCCCATGATCAGCGACGCCATCGTCGCGGGCGCCAGCCGGTTCATCGCGCTCAAGCCGACGGGCGACAGGCAGAGCTCGGCGGTGGTCTGGAAGAAATAGATCGCGAAGATGAAGAACACCGGCACCAGCACGTTCGGCCCGACGCCGTTCGCGCCCCACACCAGCACCAGGTTGGCGAAACCGACCTGTGCCAGCGCGAGCCCGAACTTGGCGGGCGTCGACGGCTCCAGCCCGCGCCGGCCCAGCCATACCCACAGCCCGGCGAAGATCGGGCCGAGCAGGATGATGTAGATCGGGTTGATCGACTGGAACAGCGACGCGGGTACGCCCTGCCTGTCGACGAAACGGTCGGTGAACAGGTTGAGGCTGCCGCCCGCCTGCTCGAACAGCGCCCAGAACAGCGGCTGCAGGGCGAGCAGGAACAGGATCGCGAAGATGCGATCGCGCGCCTCGCGATCGAGCTTGAATGCCTGCAACAGCACATAGCCGAGCAGGGCCGCGCCCATCAGCAGCAGGATCCAGCCGTAGAAGCCCTGATATTGGATCAGCAGCCAGATGCCGGCGACCGCGGCCAGGCCGACGCCGTAGATGCTCCATTCGGTGTTCTTGGCGAGCGGCCGCGGCGCCTCCCCCCGGCCGAGCAGCAGCGGCCGGCCGATGATGAACACGACCAGCCCGAGCAGCATGCCCAGCCCGGCGGCGCCAAAGCCGTAGGACCAGCCATAGGTCTCGCCCAGATAGCCGGCGAAGATCGTGCCGATCGCGGCACCGACGTTGATGCCCATGTAGAAGATCGTGTAGGCACCGTCGCGGCGGACATCGGTGCGCGGATAGAGCTGGCCGACGATGACGGAGATGTTGGCCTTCAGGAAGCCCGAGCCGACGATGATGAAGGCGAGCGCCAGCCAGAAGATGTTGATGGTGCCGTCATTCTGCCCGCCCGTCCCCTCGAAGGCCATCAGCACATGGCCGAAGGTGAGCAGCACCGCGCCGAACTGCACCGCGCGTCGCTGGCCCAGATAGCGGTCGGCCAGCCAGCCGCCGAGCACCGGCGTGATGTACACGAGGCTGGTGTAGGCGCCGTAGATCAGGTTCGACTTGCCGTCGGAGAACAGCCAATGCTTGGTCAGGTACAGGATCAGCAGCGCGCGCATGCCGTAATAGGAGAACCGCTCCCACATCTCGGCGAAGAACAGGACGTACAGGCCGCGCGGGTGCCCTGCGAACTCGGGCTCCTTGCGGGTCGCGATATAGGCGCCGCCGAGCAGGAACCCGCCCAGCACCAGCGCCGCGATCGCCGCGATCCAATCAGCCTCGGTCCACGAAGTCATACGCGCTACACCCCTAACCTGCCCGGGCCGCGCCCAAGTCGTTGATGGTGCACCCTAACGCGAACGGCGGGGGAGTAAATCCTCCTGCGGCTCGCCTTCCTTCCTTGCAGCCTCGCCCTGCCCTGCCGCACCGCCGTGCATCCATCTGCTCATCCATCCACCCCGGCGCAGGCGGGGGTCCAGTTGCGGGCTGCTCGAAGATCGAAGGTCCGCCCTCGCCAACTGTGTGCGTCCCAACTGGACTCCCGCCTGCGCGGGGGTGGATAGCTTGTCGCGGGGGCAACGCGCCTTCCCTGGGGTGGTAAGCCCCGCCGTCTTCGCTAAACCGCGCCCATGTTCAACGACCGCTCCTCCTACCTCAAAGCACTCGCCACCCGCCGCTCGGGCAAGCCGCGCGATCTCGGCGCGCCTGGTCCGAGCGACGCCGAGCTGCACCAGATGCTCAGCATCGCCGCGCGAACACCGGACCATGGCAAGCTCGCGCCCTGGCGCTTCGTCACGATCGCCGCCGACCAGCGCCGCGACTTCGCCGACCTGCTCGCGCGCGCCTACACCCAAGCCAATCCGCAAGCCGCGGCGCACGACATCGACTCCGCCCGCGCCTTTGCTTTTCAGGCCCCGGCGCTGGTCGTCATCCTCTCCGCCCCCGTGCCCGGCCACAAGGTGCCGGTGTGGGAGCAGGAACTGTCGGCCGGCGCGGTCACCATGAACCTGCTCCATGCCGCGCATGCGCTGGGCTTTGCCGCCGGCTGGCTGACCGGCTGGGCCGCCTTTTCCGACACGGTGCGCGCGGCGTTCGGGCCGGACGGCACACGCATCGCCGGCTTCGTCTTCATCGGCACGCCGCAGCGCCCGCTGGAGGAGCGTCCGCGTCCCGATCTGGCAACCTTGGTCACCGCTTGGCGCGGAGAAGGACTCGACTAGCACGTTCGTTGCTGTATTAAGGCAGCATGACAGCTCTGAACGGTGAGGACTCCCCCGTCTATCTGCGCCTGCGCGGCACGATCGCGGCGGGCATCCTCCGCGGCGACTTTGTCGCGGGCGACCAGCTTCCCTCGGTCCGCGCGCTCGCGGCGGAGCACGGCGCCAATCCGCTGACCGTCGCCAAGGCCTATCAGAGCTTCCAGGACGACGGCTATGTCGAGGTGCGGCGCGGCGTCGGCATGTTCGTCCTTGCCGGTGCAGCGGAGCGCCTGCGCGTCGCCGAGCGCGACCATTTCGTGACCAGTCAGTGGCCGCGCATCCGCGACTATATCGAACTGCTGGGGCTGGACACGGGCGAGTTGCTGGACGTCGAGCGGGCCTAGAACAGCCCCAACCCCGCGACCTCTTCCTTGGTCAGGTCGATCCCGAACATCAGGCTCAGCCGCATCCGGTACACGCGCGGATCGGTGATCTCGCCCGCATTCTCCTGGGCGCCGGCGCGACGGCGATAGCTACGGTCGGTCAGCGTGGCAAAGCCGTGCGGCAGGGGGATGCTGACCACGGTCTTCTGCGTGAAGCGGCTGTCGGGCGACGTGCAGGCCCAGGCATTACCGGCCGCCAGCGCGTCGTCGTCCACTGCGTCGAGCGTGAAGCTGTACTGCTTCTGCCACCCCGGTTCGGTGCCACGGCCGTCGGTGGTCGCCGCCGGGCCGTCGCGTGACAGCAGCCAGCCGAGCGTCGCGGCCGCCGTCAGCCGCAGCCGTGCGCCATCCGGCGCGGTCGCCTCCGCGCCATCGGTCAGCGGCATGGGCGGCGTATAGCTGCCGCCGAACCCGGCATCCGCCAGCCAGGGCTGCCCCTCGATCGTCACCAGCGTCACCGCATGGTTGAGCGGCGGCGCGTCGCGGGCGTTGAGCCATACCCGCGCCAGCAGCGGCCGCGCGTCGAAGCCCAGCGCCGCCAGCGCGTCGCCGAACAGCCGGTTGTGCTCGAAGCAGAAACCGCCCCGCTTCGCCGTCACCAGCTTGGCGAACACCGACGCGGAGTCGATCGCCACGCCGCGGCCGAGCGCCACGTCGAGATTCTCGAACGGGATGGACAGCCGGTGCGCGCGCTGCAGCCGCTGCAGGCCCGCCGCGTCCAGCGTGACCCGGGCGGGCAGGTGGATGCGGCGGAGGTAGGTTTCGAGGTCGAACATGAGGGGCAGATAGGGAGAGTAGGAAGTAGGGAGTAGGGCTCTCCCGCTCGCCGTGTCCACCCTCCCCGGCGGAAGCCGGGGCCCAGTCGGCCGCGCCGGCATCAAAGCCCAGCGTTCGTCGGATAACCGCATCTGGGCCCCGGCTTCCGCCGGGGAAGGCTGTCAGGAGTCAGGGAGGATACCTACTCCCTACTCCCTACCCCGCAAACGCCTCCGCCTCGACCGCGTACAGCACCTCCGCGCTCGCCGACGCCGCGGCGCGCAGGCCGAGTGCCTCCGGCACGATCTGGTCGAGATAGAAGCGCACCGTCGCCCGCTTCATCCGCCCGAAATCGTCGTCGCCCGCCGCCCGGCCTTCGCGCTCCAGCAGCCAGCCGCACACCGCCACCGACAGCATCGTCAGGAAAGGATAGCTCGCCGCCAGCCGGTCGTCATGCCCCGCCTCCGCCAGCCGCTGGCCGATGACGTCGCAGGTCTCGACCAGCGTCAGCAGTTCGTCATGCGCCACTTCGGCGCGCATGTCGGCGATCAGGCCTGCGAACGCCGCGCCACCCTCCAGCCCGAGCTTGCGCCCGACCAGGTCGGCCGCCTGGATGCCGTTGGTGCCCTCATAGATCGGGGTGATCCGCGCATCGCGGAAGAACTGCGCGGCGCCCGTCTCCTCGACATAGCCCATGCCGCCATGGACCTGGATGCCCAGGCTCGCGACCTCGTTGCCGAGATCGGTGCCATGCGCCTTGGCCAGCGGCGTCACCAGCTCCAGCCGGTTCTTCGCGCCCTCCACGCCCAAAGTCGCGCGATCGACCTGCCCGGCCGCATAATAGACCAGCGCCCGCGCCGCCTGCGCCTGCGCCTTCATCCGCATCAGCATCCGCCGCACGTCGGGATGCTCGACGATCCGCACCGCCTCGCGGTTGGCACTGCCCGCGCGGGCCGACTGGACCCGATCCAGGGCATACGCCACTGCCGCCTGGGTCGCGCCTTCGGCCACCTGCACCCCCTGCAGCCCGACATTGAGCCGCGCGTTGTTCATCATCGTGAACATGGCGCGCATACCGCCGCCGACCGGGCCGATCAGCTCGCCGACGCAATCGTCCGCGTCGCCGAACGACAGGACGCAGGTCGGTGAGGCGTGCAGCCCCATCTTGTGCTCGATCGAAACCACGCGGACGTCGTTGAACGCGCCCGGCGCGGCGCTGGCGTCGAGCCGGTATTTGGGCACCAGGAACAGGCTGATGCCGCGCGTCCCCGCCGGCGCGTCCGGGGTGCGCGCGAGCACCAGGTGGACGATGTTGGGCGCCAGGTCGTGGTCGCCGAACGAGATGTAGATCTTGGTGCCCTTGATGCTCCACGTCCCGTCGCCGCGCGGGGTGGCGACCGTCCTGAGCGCGCCGACGTCGGAGCCCGCCTGCGGCTCGGTCAGGTTCATCGTCCCCGTCCACTCGCCGGTCGCGAGCTTCGGCAGGTATAGTGCCTGCTGCTCGGGCGTACCGTGATGCGCCAGCGCCTCGATCGCGCCCACCGTCAGCGTCGGGCACAGCGCAAAGCCCATGTTCGCGGCGCCCAGCGTCTCGAGCACCGCCGTTTGGATCGCGAAGGGCAGCCCCTGCCCGCCCCATTCCTCCGCGACGCCGATCGTGCCCCAGCCGCCCTCGACATAATCCTTGTAGGCCTGCGCATAGCCGGCGGGCATGGTCACGCCGTTCGGCGACCATTTCGCGCCGACCGTGTCGCCGATCCGGTTGAGCGGCGCCCATTCGCCGGCTGCGATCTGGCCGACGCCGTCGAGCACCGCGTCGATCACGTCGGGACTCGCGGCGGCGAACCGCGGTGTGGCGGCGAGCTCGGGCAGGCGCACGACATGCTCGAGCACGAAGCGCTGCTCGGCGGTGGGCGGGGTGAAGGGCACTGGCGGTCTCCGAAGGGGCGGAGAGCGCCCTTACTGGAGGACCGGCAGCTGCGCCACGCCGGCGTTCGCTTGCGGCTGCGGCGCGGGCTGCGACGGCGGCTGGGCTTGGGGCTGCGATGGGGACGAGGAAGCGCCCGCCGGTTGCGGCGGCGTCGGATCGAGCATCGGTGCCGGGTCGAGCATCGGCTGGCCCGGCACCGGCGCGGCTTGCCCGGCCACCGGCGGGGTCGGCGCAGGCTCCGCTGGGGCGGGCTCCGCGACGGGCGCGGGTGGTGGCGGCGGCGTCAGCGGCTGCGCCGCGACCGGCGCCGGCGGGAGCGGCGCGTCGATCGCTGGCGAGATCATCCAGAAGGTGCCGATTGCCACGACGCCGGTGAATACGGGAACGCCGAGGGCCATCATCATCAGGGTGGATCGCTTCATGGGGAGGACGGTAGTGCGGCACGCTCAACAAAAGGTTGAGAGTGACGGCGCGCGCACCGGCTCGCTATGGACGGCCATGCCCCTGATCCTGCCCTTCAGCGACGAAGCGGTCGCGAAAGCCGCCGCGCTGATCGCGGCGGGCGGGATCGTCGCGGTGCCGACCGAGACGGTCTACGGCCTCGCCGCCGACGCCCGTGATCCGCTGGCGGTGGCGCGCATCTATGCCGCGAAGGGGCGGCCGAGCTTCAACCCGCTGATCGTGCATGTGCCCGATGTGGCAAGCGCGCGGACGCTGGCGGTGTTCGATGCGGACGCAGAGGCACTGGCGGCGGCGTTCTGGCCCGGACCGCTGACGCTGGTGCTGCCGGTGCGCGCCGAGGCGGGGCTGGCGCCTGCAGTGACAGCCGGGCTGGCAACCGTCGCGATCCGGGTGCCCGCCCACCGCGCGATGCAGGCGCTGCTGAGGGCGAGCGGCCGACCCCTGGCCGCCCCCTCGGCCAACCGCAGCGGCGGCATCAGCCCCACCCGGGCGGAGCACGTCGCCGCCAGCCTGGGCGACGCGGTGCCGCTGATCCTCGACGACGGCGCGTGCCCGACCGGCGTGGAGTCGACCATCGTGGCCGGCCGCGCGATGCTGCGTCCTGGGCCGATTACAGCTGGAATGATTGACGCGGTCATAACCACCCTCCCCCGCGAAAGCCGGGGCCCAGACGCGGAACTCCGACCCAAGCCAGCGGCTGAGTCACTGGCTCGGCCGACTGGGGCTCGGCTCTCGCCGGAGGGGGTGACTGCGCCGGGGCAACTCGACAGCCATTACGCGCCAGCCAAGCCGCTCCGGCTGAACGCAGCCCGCGCAGGACGCGACGAATGGCTGATCGGCTTTGGCCCGATCGCCGGCGACGACACGCTATCCGCGCAGGGCGACCTGGTGGAAGCTGCCGCCAACCTCTTCGCCGCCCTCCACCGCGCCGACGCCAGCGACCGCCGAGGTATCGCGATCGCCCCGATGCCGACGCACGGCATCGGCGAGGCGATAGCCGACCGGCTGAAACGCGCCGCACACCCTTGATCCTCGCCGTTTACGGGGAGGTGGCGGCCGGCTTGCCGGCTGACGGAGGGGCTCGCCGCCGGTGTCGTCCTTGCTCCCCGCCCCCTCCACCACTCGCGCAAGCGCGAGCGGTCCCCCTCCCCGTGAACGGGGAGGATCGTTCACGCCGCCAAACTCTTCGCCCGCTCCGCGAAACTCTTCCGCAGCTTCTGCAGCTTGGGCGGGATCACCGCCATGCAGTACGGATTGGAGCGGCCCGACGTTTCCCAATAATCCTGGTGATAGCCTTCGGCCGGATACCAGGTGGAGAACGCCTCGATCGTCGTCACGATCGGCTTGGCGGAACCCGCCTGCGCCCGCGCGATCGCCTCCCTGGCCTGCTCTTCCTGCGTCACCGTCTCCGGAAAGATCGCCGACCGGTATTGCGTACCGACATCGTTACCCTGCCGGTTGAGCTGCGTCGCGTCGTGGGTCGCGAAGTGGATGTCGAGCAGGTCGGCATAGCTAAGCTGTGCGGGGTCGAAGCCGACGCGGATCGCCTCGGCATGGCCGGTGGTGCCGTTGCACACCTCGCGATAGCCGGGGTTTTCGACATGACCCCCGATATAGCCGCTCTCGACCGTCTCGACGCCGATCACGTCCTTGAACACCGCTTCCACGCACCAGAAACAGCCGCCCGCGAACGTCGCATATTCGGTCATCGATCAATCTCCTGAAGCTTTCTCCCCATGTAGGAAGCAGATAGGAGCGGCGCAAAGGAGAGCCCCATTGATCGACGGCAAGGTTCTGGTCACCGGCGGCGCCGGCTATATCGGCAGCCATGCGGTGCTGGCGCTGCTCGACGCGGGGCATGAGGTGGTGGTGGTCGACAACCTCGTCACCGGCTTCGCCTGGGCGGTCGATCCGCGCGCCACCCTGGTCGAGATGAATGTGGCGGACGAAGGGATGGTCGGCGTCCTGCGCGAGCATCGCGTCGCTGCGATCATGCACTTCGCGGGCTCGGTGGTGGTACCGGAATCGGTCAGCGACCCGCTAAAATACTATCGCAACAACACCGCCGCGACGCGCTCGCTGCTGGAGAGCGCGGTGACAGCGGGCGTGCCGCACTTCATCTTCTCCTCGACCGCCGCGACCTACGGCACCCCCGAGCGTGTGCCCGTGGCGGAGGGCGACCCGACGGTGCCGATCAATCCCTATGGCACCAGCAAGCTGATGACGGAGGCAATGCTGCGTGACGTCGCCGCCGCGCACCCGCTCAACTATTGCGCGCTGCGCTATTTCAACGTCGCCGGCGCCGATCCGCAGGGCCGCTCCGGCCAGTCGACCGCCGGCGCCACTCACCTGCTCAAGATCGCCGCCGAGGCCGCGACCGGCAAACGGCCCCACGTCTCGGTGTTCGGCACCGACTTCGCGACCCGCGACGGCACCGGCGTGCGGGATTACATCCACGTCTCCGACCTCGCCGCCGCGCATGTCGCGGCACTCGAGCTGCTCGTCGCCGAGCCGGCCAAGAGCCACACCCTCAACTGCGGCTACGGCCGGGGGTTTTCGGTGATGGAGGTGCTCGATGCCGTCGACCGCGTCACCAACCTGAAGCTCGACCGCCGCATGGAGCCGCGCCGCGCCGGCGATCCGGCGGAGCTCGTCGCCGACAACCGCGCCATCCTCGCCGCCCTGCCCTGGCGCCCACAGCGCGACGATCTCGACACCATCGTCGCCGACGCACTGGCTTGGGAACGCAAGCTGGCCGAGCGCGCGTGAAACTCCGCTCGCTGCTGTTCGTCCCCGGTGACCGTCCGGAACGCTTCGCGAAGGCCGCGGCGAGCGGCGCGGACGCGCTGATCCTCGATCTGGAGGATTCGGTTGTCCCAGCGAGCAAGCCCGCGGCCCGCGCCGCGATCGCCGCTTACCTGGCGCAGGAGCGCACGCGCGTCCTGTTCGTCCGCGTCAACCCGCTCGACTCCGGGCTGATCGACGACGATCTCGCCGCGGTTCTGGTGGGTCGTCCCCACGGGCTGATGCTGCCAAAAGCGGAGGGCGCGCCCAGCATCGCCGCGCTCGCGGCCAAGGCGCCCGGCGTCCCGATTCTGCCCGTTGCGTCCGAGACCCCGGCGGCACTTTTCCAGCTCGGCACCTATGGCCAGGCACGCGAGCATCTCGCCGGCCTGACCTGGGGGGCGGAAGATCTGCCCGCCGCGATCGGCGCCTCCACCAGCCGCGAAGCCGACGGCAGCTACACCGACCCGTACAAGCTCGCACGATCGCTGACCCTGTTCGCCGCGCATGCTGCGGGCGTGCCGGCGATCGAGACCGTTTACCCGGACTTTCGCAACCTCGACGGCCTCGCCGCTTATGCGGCGCGGGGCCGCCGCGACGGCTTTACCGGCATGATGGCGATCCACCCGACGCAGGTGCCGGTGATCAATGCCGCCTTCACCCCGTCCGACGAGGAGCTCGCCCATGCCCGCGCCGTGGTGGAGTTGTTCGCCGCCAATCCGGGCGCGGGCGCGCTCCAGCTCAACGGCCGGATGGTGGACGCCCCTCACCTGAAGGCGGCGAAGCGCCTGCTCGCGTCGGGCTGATCGCCGACCTGTCGCCGGTGTCCGTCGAACAGCACGTCTTGGTCCCCAATTGCAGCACGCCTTGCACTTCGTTGGCGCTCAGCGGCATCACGAAGGCGAGGCCGAACCGCCGTCCCTCGACCCACACCACGCGGGCGGAGCGGCGCAGGTCGCCGCAGATCAGGCTGACGAAGCTGCCGCTCGGCGGCGGCTCTGGGCTGTTCGCCAAGGCGCCGGTCTCGGACAGATCGAGCAGATGCATCCGTCGCGTGCCGCCGGCGGCGTCGAGCTGCGCCGGCTGGAACAGCTTGCGCCTCGCCCTGGCCCGCGGCGCGAGCGCTGTGTCCTTCCCGTCGATCATGCCAGCCCCTTATCGTCTTGAAGCGCACGAAACGGCATGGCGTTCCACGCGATCATCGTCATCAAGGAGTTAACGCGCGCGCGTCCGCTGGTGGGTCCGCCGGGGCTCGAACCCGGGACCTCTCGATTAAAAGTCGCTTGCTCTACCAACTGAGCTACGGACCCCAACCAGCGTGGGCCGACCATCAACGGCGCGGCGCGCCAGCGCCTAGGCCAGCGGTCGCGGCCGGGTCAACCGCGCGTGGAGCTGGCGCACGGTCAGCGCGGTCGCCGGGTCGCGCCACCCCGGCGCCACCTGGACGAGCGGGCCGAGCACGAAGCGTCGCTCGCGGAATGCATGGTGCGGCACGCTCAGCCCCACCGACCGCCACGCGCCGCCCGACCACAGTACCAGGTCGAGGTCGATCACCCTTGCACCCCAGCGCTGCCCGCGGCGACGGCCGAAGTCGCGCTCGATCCGCTTGCACAGCACCAGCATCGCGGGCGGGGACAGATCGCTGTCGACCAGCGCCACCGCGTTGGCGAACCGGCGGACCGACGGGCCGATCGCGGCACTCGCCATTACGCGCGACAGGGTGCGTGCGCCCAGCGCCCGCGCCGCCGCCCGCACCTCCGCTTCGGGCGGACCATGCCGTCCCCGACGGTTGGACCCGAGCGCGATCGCGTAACTTGTGAACCGCATCGCCGCCGCCTACCCGATCGCGATGCTGTCCGCACTCTCGCCGCTGCCCACGACCGAGCCGCCGCGCGACTGCCCCTTGTGTCCGCGACTGGTCGCCTTCCGCGAGGAATGCCGCCTGGAGCATCCCGGCTGGTGGAACGCGCCGGTGCCCGCCTGGGGCGATCCCAATGCGTGGCTGGCGGTGGTCGGCCTGGCGCCGGGCAAGCACGGCGCCAATCGAACGGGGCGGCCCTTTACGGGAGATTTCGCGGGCGAGCTGCTCTACGCGACGCTGCTGCGGTTCGGCCTCGCCACCGGCACCTACGGCGCCGACCCGGCCGACGACCTGCGGCTGTGCGGCGCGGTGATCGTCAACGCGGTCCGCTGCCTGCCGCCCGCCAACAAGCCTACCCCGGCCGAGATCCGCACCTGCCGCCCGTTCCTCGAAGCCCCGCTCGCTGCGCTGCCCAACGTCCGCGTGCTCGTCGCGTTGGGCCAGATCGCCCACGATTCCGCCGCCCGCGCGCTCGAGCTCAAACCCAGCACCGCCAGGTTCGGGCACCTCGCCGAGCATCGCCTCGCCGATGGCCGCGTCTTGCTCAACAGCTACCACTGCTCGCGCTACAACCAGAATACGCGCAAGCTGACGGCGCCGATGTTCGAGGCGGTGTTCGCACGCGCGCTGGCGCTGCGAACGGAACTTGCCCGCCCACCACGCGCTCTGCGCGAAGAATCGAAGGGGTAGAAGCGTGGCAAAGACAAACTGGACGGCGATCGGCGCAGGCGCGGCAGCCGTAGGCGCGGGGCTGGCGCTGTTCTCGCAATGGCAGGGCAAACGCGCCGAGCGGCAGGTCCCCGCCGACGGCAAGTTCCTCGATGTCGACGGCGCCAGGCTGCACTATCTCGATGTGGGCGAGGGCCCGGCGATCGTCATGATCCACGGGCTCGGCGGGCAGCTACGCAACTTCACCTATGCGCTGAGCGACCGGCTGCCGGGCCACCGCCTCGTCATCATCGACCGCCCGCGCTCGGGCTATTCCACGGTTCCAGCCGGCGTCGAGCCGGGACTGAAGGACCAGGCCGACGCCATCGCGCAGGCGATCGACGCGCTGGGCCTCAAGCGCCCGCTGCTGGTCGGCCATTCGCTGGGCGGCGCGATCAGCCTGTCGCTGGCGCTCGACCGTCCCGGCCTCGTCTCCGCACTGGCGCTGATCGCGCCGCTGACCCAGCCGCAGACCGAGGTGCCCGCCGCGTTCCGGGGCCTGGCCGCGGGCGGTGCGTCCAAGATCAGCCGGACGCTCGTCGCCAATCTGCTGGCGGTGCCGGTCGGCACGCTGACCCGCGAACAGAGCGCCAAGGCGGTGTTCGCGCCCGAGCCCGTGCCCGCGGACTTCGCGGTCAAAGGCGGCGGCCTGCTCGCGCTCCGTCCGGGCAACGTCTACGCCGCCATCTTCGAGATGCAGGCCGCAGCCGACGAGATGGCAGGCATCGCCGCGCGTTATGGCGAGCTGCAACTGCCCGTCTCGGTCCTCTACGCACGCGAGGACAACATCCTCGGCTATCAGCTCCACGGCGAACAGACCGTCGGCGAGATCACCGGCGCCCGGCTGGAACTCACCGACGGCGGCCACATGCTCCCGATCACCCAGCCCGAGCTGACCGCCGCGTTCATCCAACGGGCGCGGACGGCGCGGTAATCAGATCCTCCCCGTGAACGGGGAGGGGAACCGCTCGGCGCAGCCGAGTGGTGGAGGGGCGGTAGCGCGAGCTGGTCGTGTGCGGAGACGCCCCTCCGTCAGCCGCGGAAGCGGCTGCCACCTCCCCGTGAACGGGGAGGAACGCCTACACGTCCTCCACCAGCCGTCCGTACAGCTCCGGCCTTCGATCCCGGAAAAACCCGAACGCCGCGCGGTGCCGCTTGACGCGGTCGAGGTCGAGCGTCGCGACGATGACGCCCTCCTCCTCGCGATCCAGCTCCGCCAGCACGTCGCCGCGCTCGTCGACGATGAAGCTGGTGCCGTAGAAGGTCTGCCCGTGCTCCACCCCGACGCGGTTGGCCGCAACCACCGGCACCACGTTCGACACCGCATGTCCCACCATCGCGCGCCGCCACAGCCGTGCGGTGTCCAGCGACGTGTCGTGCGGCTCGGACCCGATCGCGGTCGGATAGAACAGCACCTCCGCCCCCATCAGCATCATCGCGCGCGCGGTCTCGGGATACCATTGGTCCCAGCACACCCCGACGCCGAGCTTCGCGCCGGGTCCGGGCCATACCTTGAACCCGGTATTGCCGGGACGGAAATAGAACTTCTCCTCATAGCCCGGCCCGTCCGGGATATGGCTCTTGCGGTAAACGCCCTGCACCGCCCCGTCCGGCCCGATCATCGCCAGGCTATTATAATGATGCGGCCCGTCCGCCTCGAAGAAGCTGGTCGGGATCGTCACCCCAAGCTCCGCCGCCAGCGCCTGCATCGCCATGACCGCGCGATGCTCAGCCACCGGCTTGGCCTGCGCAAACAGCCCCTCGTCTTCCACCCGGCAGAAATACTCGCCCTCGAACAGCTCCGGCGGCAGGATCACCTGCGCGCCCCGCCAGGCCGCCTCGCGCACCAGCCGCGACACGTTGGCGATGTTGCGCTCGAGATCGTCGGAAAAGGCGAGCTGCAGCGCGGCAACGGTGATCTGGGTCATGGGCAGCGATGTAGGGGATATCTCCTAAAGTCGCCACGGGTGCTTAGCCTACCCGCCCCATCCCAACAGGATCGCAATAGCTACCAGAGCGGCTGGCACTCCGACGATCAGCCAACCCTCCCAAGTTGCTGGCATGTAGGGCTTGCCACGCCCTTCGACGAACCACTCGCGAGGAGGATGTTTCTTCAACCCGGCACCTGCTGCGAGATGCAGTGGAAGCTCCCCCCACCGGTCAGGATCGCGTCCGCGCGCAAGCCCACCGCATCGCGTCCCGGGAACAGCGCGCCGATCGCCGCCACCGCCGCCGCGTCGTTCGCGGCCCCATAGGTCGGCACCACCACGGCTGCGTTACCGATATAGAAGTTCATGTAGCTCGCCGGCACCACCTCGCCGTCGCGCAGCACGCGGCCCGGCGAGGGGACGCCGACCACCTCCAGCCCCGCCGCGCGCGCCGCGCGCGCAGCGTCCTCGTACACCTGCCGATTGGGATCATCCTCGGCCGGCTCCGGCAGCGCGATCACCCCGGGCGCGACGAACCGCGCGAGGTTGTCGACATGGCCGTCGGTATGGTCGTTCGCCAGCCCCTCGCCCAGCCAGACGACGCGGCGATAGCCCAGGTCCGTCCCCAGCTGCGCCTCGATCTCGGCGCGCGGCATCAGCCCATTGCGGTTGGGGTTGAGCAGGCACTGTTCGGTCGTAACGACGGTTCCTGTCCCGTCACCGTCGAGCGCGCCGCCCTCCAGCACCCAGTCGTGCGCCGTGACGGCGAGCCCGCGCCCGTGCGCCAGCCGCTCGCCGATGCTGTCATCACCCGGCAAGTCGTACTTGCCCCCCCAACCGTTGAAGCGGAACAGCCGCCCGACCCCGTCACCACCGACGATCGGCCCGGTGTCGCGCAGCCAGATGTCCCCGAACGGCTCCACCAAGACCTGCGCGAACGAGGCCATCGCCGCCGCCGCAGCAGCGGCCTCGGCGTCGGCTGCGACCAGCAGCACCTGCTCGCCCCGCCCACCGGCATGGACCGCGCACGCGAAGCCGATCACCTCCTCGCGTGCCTCGTCGAGGTCGTCCGCCCACAGCTCGGGGTGGCTGGGAAAGCCGATCCACACCGCCGCGTGGGGCGCCCATTCGGGGGGAGGGGGTTTGGGATGCATGATGCGGCCTTTAGCCAATCCTCCCCTGCAAGGGGAGGGGAACCGCCGCCGCTCGCGCCGGTGGTGGAGGGGTATCACCGCAAGTGAGACTCACAGCGGGCGACACCCCTCCCTCGCGCGCAAGCGCGTGCCACCTCCCCTGCCAGGGGAGGATTTACCTCGCGCCCGCCCGATCCTTGTCCCGCACCCCCCGAAACTCCGCCGTCGGATACCAGTTCGGCCACAGCCCCGTATTGTCCGCCAGCGTGCGCCCCAGCGCATAATAGACATCCAGATCCTCGACCGCCCCGGCCCAATCCCACTTCGGATCATACTGGTCGGCCGGCTTGTGATAGCGGTTGGCGACATAATCCTCCGCCGCCGCGCGCCCCGCGGCGGCGCCGCCCGCGACCAGGTCCTCGCCCGAATCGCCGTACAGCATCGGCACCCCCAGCCTGGCGAAGGAGAAATGGTCGGAGCGGTAGTAGAAGCCGCGCTCCGGCGTCGGCTCCGGGCTGATCCGGCGCCCCTGCGCCGCCACGATCGGCCGCACCAGGTCCTCCAGCTCCGACTTGCCCGCCCCGGTCAGCACAAAGTCCCGCGCCCGCCCGGTCACGTTCAGCCCGTCCATGTTGACGCCACCGACGGTGCGGGCGAGCGGATACACCGGATGCTCGGCATAATAGCGCGATCCGAGCAGCCCCGACTCCTCCGCCGTCACCGCCAGGAAAGCGACCGACCGCTTCGCCGGCCCGGCCTTGGCATGCGCCTCCGCCAGCGCGACCAGGCCCGCCGTCCCCGTCGCATTGTCGAGCGCCCCGTTGCAGATGTCGTCGCCGGCGACCGCGTCGCACCGCCCGAGATGGTCCCAATGCGCCGAATACAGGACGGTCTCCTCCTTCGCGGAAGTCCCCGGCAGCACGCCGATCACGTTCTTCGACGCCTGCCGTCGGATCGTGTTCCTGAACGAAGCGGACATGGCGACGCCCAGCGGCACCGCCTTGAAGCCCTTGCGCTTGGCGGCCACGGACAGGGCCGCGAAGTCCTTGCCGGCCGACGCGAACAGCTCGCGCGCCTTGGCCAGCTGCATCCAGCCGACCAGCTGGCTCTGGTCCATATGGTCGCCCGCTTCGTCCAGCCCGATCTGCGGCCCCGTCCAGCTCGACTGCACGACGGGCCAGCCGTACGCGGCGGGCTCGCTCTCATGGACGATGATCGCCGCCGCGGCGCCGTGCTTGGCCGCGTTCTCGTACTTGTACGGCCACCGCCCGTACCAGGTCATCGCGCGGCCCTCGAACGGCCCTGTCGACCCCTTGGTCTGCCAGTCCGGATCGTTGACCAGGATCACCACCGTCTTCCCGCGCACGTCGACCCCGGCATAGTCGTCCCACCCTTTTTCGGGCGCGGTGATGCCATAGCCGACGAAGACGACGGGCGAATTGGCGACGCTGATCGACGGCACCACGCGATAGGTGCCCGCCACCATGTCGGTGCGATACGCCATGCTGACCGGCGTCTTGCCGCCGGTGAAGGTCAGCGGGGCCACCTCGCCGGCGGTGATCTCCACCATCGGCACGTCCTGCGTCCATTGACCTTGATTGCCCGGCTGCAACCCCGCCGCCTTGAACCGCTCGATCAGATAGGCAACGGTCTTCTCCTCGCCGGGCGTAGTCGGCGCGCGGCCTTCATAGGCGTCCGACGACAGCGTCTGCGTCACTGTCTTCAGCGTTTCGACAGAGATCGCCGGCGAGTTCGCGGGCGTCTGCGCGAAGGCAGCGGACCCGAGCAGCAGGGCAGGCAGGAACAGGCGGCGCATGGGCGGACCTTTGCAAACGGACGATGCCGCTGTCTGGCATCGGCCCGCCGGGGCCGCAAGCCGCACCCGCTTACGGCGCGCCGCGCGCCTCGAAATCGCTGACCCCCGACTTGGTCCGGCCGGACGCCTCATCCGCCAGATGGCTCACGAACATCGCCGCGCCCGAGCCGAACAGCGGCAGTACCGTCAGCACCGCCCAGCCCAGCGCCGCCCCGCGCCCGCGCAGCTTGCCGCGGCGCTTCAAGGCAAAGCCGATCGCCGCCAGCGCCACCGTCGCCGCGACCGCGAGCAGCAGCGGCGCCAGGATGCTGGTCTCGCCACCGTTCATCGCCTCGACCTCCTGTTTATTGCTTTTCGCCAATGAACGACGACGTGTCGCGTTCCCCGCTGCGGACGGGAGATCGCCCCGCCTTCAACCTGGGTTAGCGAAGTCGCCCGCCCCTGTCCTACAGCGCGCCGATCTGCTTTGATCGGCCGATGCGTACCGCCCCCACCTTGCCCGTCGGAATGAAAGTGGAGCACCGGCGACGTCCTCCACTTTCTCAACATTCGCCTTTCCTGAGCCTGGGGGCATGATCCTCGCCCTCCTCCTGCTCGCCCAGGTCCAGCCCGATCGCGCGGTCGCGGCGCGCGTCGATCGCGTCCTCGCGCGCCAACCGGTGATCGACGGTCACAATGATCTCGCCTGGGAGCTGCGCGACTCGCAAGGCAACGCCGTCGAGGCAACCGACCTCACCCGCGACACGTCCCAGCTGCCCCGCCCGCTACAGACCGACATTCCACGTCTGAGAAAGGGCCGAGTCGGCGCACAGTTCTGGTCGGTCTGGATCCCCGCCGACACCCCCGGCCCCCGCGCCGTCGAGCTGACGCTGGAGCAGATCGACGTCGTCCGCCGCCTGGTCGCCGCGCAACCGACCACCTTCGCGCTCGCCACCACCGCCGCCGACATCCGCCGCCTGACCCGGCAGGGCCGCATCGCGTCGCTGATCGGGGTCGAGGGCGGCCACCAGATCAACGGCCGCCTTGCGGTGCTGCGCCAGTACAAGGCGCTCGGCGTCGGCTATATGACGCTGACCCACGGCAAGAGCCTCAACTGGGCTGACAGCTCGACCGATGCGCCTCGCGCCGGCGGCCTGTCCCCCTTCGGCAAGCAGGTGGTGGCGGAGATGAACCGCATCGGCATGATCGTCGACATCAGCCATGTCGCCGACACCACCGCGCGCGACGTGCTTGGCGTCTCGACGGCGCCGGTGATCGCTTCGCACTCCAATGCCCGTGCGATCGCCGACGCGCCGCGCAACATCCCGGACGACCTGCTCCGCGCGATCGGCGCGAAAGGCGGGGTGGTGATGGTGAATTTCTATCCGTCGTTCCTGTCGACCGCATGGCGTGCCTGGGACCGCGCACGCAGCGACTTCGCCAGGAGTGCGGGCGTTCCCGCCGACGCTTACGGGACGCGAGCACCCGCGCCGCTGGTCGCCTGGGACGCCGCACGCCCCGAGCCGGCGGTGACCGTCGCCACCGTCGCCGACCATCTCGACCACATCGCCCGCGTCGCCGGCCACCACGCGGTCGGGCTCGGCGGCGATTATGACGGCATCCAGGGCACCGGGCCGACGGGCATGAAGGGTGTCGACGCCTATCCGCTGCTGTTCGCGGAGCTCGCGCGCAGAGGTTGGAGTGATGCCAATTTGGCCAACTTGGCCGGCGGCAACATCCTGCGCGTGATGGAACGGGTGGAGGCGGTCGCCGCCGTGCAAGGCGGCAAGCCACCGATCGACGCCGTCGATGTCGGTTCGCGTTAGTGTGACCTTAGTGTGACCTTTCGGCCGGCTCACACCAGCCTGAGCGCCCCCATGCCCAACCAAAGGCTTGCGACGACGAACAGCGCACCGATCACCCGCCGCGTCGTGACGAGCGGCAATCGGGTCCACGCCGCCTCACCCAGCAGTACCGCCGGCACGACCACCGCCAGCGCCCCCAGTGTCGCGCCCAGCGCCGCCAACGCCGGCACCTCGCTACGCGCCGCCAAAGCGAGGACGACGAACATCACGCCGTCGCCAAAGAACAGGATGAACAGGCCTAGCAGCGACGTCGGGAACGCGCCGAGCTTCCACCCGGCGAGCCGCTCGGGTGGCTTGCCGCGCCACAGCGCGCCACCCCCTTGCAGGAGCAGGGCGAGCGCCAGCAGCAGCTGCCGTGCCTCCGGGGTCATGATCGGCGCGATCAGCGCCCCGCCCGCCGCCGCGATCCCGCTCGCCGCCGCCAGCGCCAGCAGCGCCGCGACGATTACCAGCCCCGGCGCGCGATACCGATCCGCCAGGATCGCCGCCAGATGCGCCGGCCGATCTCCCACCTGCGCCAATGCAACGGCAACCAACGCCGCCATCAGGGCGTCCATCTCAGGCGGCGAGCCTCACCGAACAGGCGGCGGCGAACGCATCGCACGCCGCCACGTCCTGTCGGTCCGCACCCACCGCGTCGCGCAGCATCGACAGCCAGCCATGCACCGCGCCGCGCTCGCCGCGCGCCAGCGCCGCCTCGATGAAGTGCGCCACCGTGACGGTGGGATTGAGCCCGGCATGATGCGCGATGTGCCGGATCTCGTCCACCGCGACCGCCACCTCCCCGCAGCCGAGATACGGCGCGCGCACGTCGATCGCCGCGATTCGCGCGCTAAGTTCGTACCGCACCGCTTCCAGATCGATTGCCCGCGCCATAGCAGCCCCGCTCATGTCCCGAAGCGAGGCTGCGCCCGAAAGGTTACCCGGTGATTAAGGCTGTGCGACACCACGCACGTTGACTTGTGCGGACCGATCCGTCATGCGCCGCGGCTGTTCAGAGCGGCGGCGCCCATGCCGGCCGCTCGCTTGCATTTCAGGATAGGGCTCATGGCCAAGCCGACCACCGTCAAGATCAAGCTCGTCAGCTCCGCCGACACCGGCTTCTTCTACGTCACGAAGAAGAACCCGCGGACCAAAACCGAGAAGCTGTCCTTCAAGAAGTACGACCCCGTCGTGCGCAAGCACGTCGACTTCAAGGAAGCGAAGATTAAGTGAAGCGCGGCTTGCGCCACGCTGGCGCAAGACTCGCGCAAACTCGGCCGGCCTAGGCTCGCCTAGGACCGACGACGCGGCTTTGCCGCGTCGCGCCTAGGTCACAGCAGCCCGTTCACCGTCTCCATGAACCGCGCCAGGCTGATCGGCTTGGAGACGTACGCCGCCGCCCCTGCCGCGCGGATCCGCTCCTCGTCGTCGCGCCCGGCATAGGCGGTCACCGCCATCACCGGGATCGCCGCCAGGCCTGCATCCGCCTTCAGCGCGACGATCAGCTCGAAGCCGGTGACGTACGGCATTTGGATGTCCATCACGATCAGGTCCGGCCCGAACGCCGCCGCGCGCGCCACCGCCTCACGCCCATCGCGCACCGGCTCCACCGCGTGCCCGTGCGCGCGCAGCAGGTCGCAGAACAGTTTCAGATTGAGTTCGTTGTCCTCGACAACGAGCACCTTCTTTGCCACGCGGCCCCCATGCAATCGAGCCAAGGACGCTAGGCGATGCGTCGACCCGACACAATCGAGGACGCCCCCACCCTGGCGCTACGCGCGCTGGTCTGGACCCTTGCCGAACCCGAGCGCGCGCAGCGGGTGCTCGCGGTGACCGGCATCGACCCCGCCGACCTGCGCGCGCGCCTGAGCGACCCCGCCGTGCTGGCTGCCTCGCTCCAGTTCCTCCTCGCCCACGAGGCCGATCTGGTCGCGTGCGCGGCTGGCCTGGACGTGCCGCCCACAGCACTCGCCCGCGCCGCCGAGGCGCTCGACGCATGAGACCGCTCCTCATCACGGACTGCGACGAAGTGCTGCTGCACATGGTGAAGCATTTCCGCACCTGGCTCGACGAGCATCACGACATCGACTTCCACATCGGCGCCGGCGACTTCCAGAAATCGATGCGCCGCCGCGACCGCGAGGGGCCGCTCGAGCCGACCGAGATGTGGACGCTGCTCCGCGCCTTCTTCCCGACCGAGATGCACCGCCAGACGCTGGTCCCTCACGCCGCCGAGGCGCTGGCGGCGCTGGCCGAGACCGCCGATATCGTCGTCCTCACCAATCTGGAGGAGGAATGCCAGGGCCCCAGGCTGGAACAGCTCGCCCGCTTCGGCATCCACCACCGCGTCGTCTGCAATTCGGGCGGCAAGGGCGAGCCCGTCGCGCGGCTCGTCGCCGAGCATGGCGACCCGGTAACCGTGTTCGTCGACGACCTCGCCATCCATCATGCCTCGGTCGCGCGCCATGCCCCGCAGGTCCACCGCCTCCACATGGTGTCCGAGCCCGAACTCGCCGGTGCCATCCCGCCCGCGCCCGAGGCGCATGCCCGCATCGACGACTGGCGCGAGGCACAGGCCTGGATCGCCGCCCGCTTCGCCGAAGCCTCGACCCACAAGGAGCCCGCATGAGCATCGCAGACCGCCTGACCGAACTCGGCATCACCCTGCCCCAGGCCGCCGCGCCGGTCGCCGCCTATGTCCCCACGGTGCTCGCCAACGGCCTGCTCCACGTCTCCGGCCAGCTGCCGTTCCGCGAGGGGCAGGTGGTGACGGGCCGACTCGGCGAGGACGTGGACGTCGAGCAGGGCCAGGCGGCGGCACGCCTGTGCGGCCTGATGCTGCTCGCCCAGGTCGAGGCGGCGGTCGGCCTCGACCGGGTCGAGCGCGTCGTCAAGCTCGGCGTCTTCGTCAATAGCGCCGGCAGCTTCACCCAGCAGCCCGAGGTCGCCAACGGCGCGTCCGAGCTGATGCAGGACGTATTCGGCGACGCCGGCCGCCACGCCCGCGCCGCCGTCGGCGTCCCTACCCTGCCGCGCGGCGCGGCGGTGGAGGTGGATGCGGTGTTCCAGGTGAAGGGGTGACCTCAAATCCTCCCCTGTAAGGGGAGGGGGACCGCTCGCGCAGCGAGTGGTGGAGGGGTGTCCCACCTCACGAGCGGTGACACCCCTCCGTCACGCGCGAGCGTGTGCCACCTCCCCTTATAGGGAGGATTGGAGACAGTCCGTGGCTTTACTCTACTCCTGCTCCGCTCACCCCTTACATACCCCACCAATGACCGCCGTCACCGCCCGCCTTGCCGACGGCGTCGCCGCCATCCCCGCCGCCGATTGGAACGCGTGCGCCGGCACCGCCAACCCCTTCGTTGGCCACGCCTTCCTCGCCGCACTCGAGGCGTCCGGCAGCGTCGGCGGCCGCTCCGGCTGGCAACCGGTGCCGGTGATTGTCGACGGCGCGGACGGCACCCCCGCCGCGGTCGCGCCGGCCTATCTGAAGCAGCACAGCCAAGGGGAGTATGTCTTCGACCATGGCTGGGCCGATGCGTGGCAGCGCGCGGGCGGCAACTACTACCCAAAGCTCCTGATCGCCGCCCCTTTCTCCCCCGTCCCCGGCCCCCGCCTGCTGCTCCGCGACCGCAACGCCGCACCGGCGCTGATCGCCGCGCTGGAGGCGGTCACCGACCAGCACGGGCTGTCCTCCGCGCACACTACCTTCGTCGCGCCGGAGCAGGTGCCGCTGTTCGAGGCGGCGGGGTGGCTGATCCGCCAGGGCACGCAGTTCCACTGGCAGAATGAAGGCTATGCGACGTTCGACGACTTTCTCGCTCAGCTCGCCAGCCGCAAGCGCAAGGCGATCCGCAAGGAGCGCGCCGCCGCCGTCGAGGGGCTGACCGTCCGCCATCTCGTCGGCGCCGAGATCGGGCCGCGAGAGTGGGCGGCGTTCTGGCGCTTCTACCAGGACACCGGCGCCCGCAAATGGGGGACGCCGTATCTGACCCGCACCTTCTTTCCGCTGCTCGGCGAGGCGCTGGGCGACCGCGTGCTGCTGATCCTGGCGGAACGCGACGGCATGCCGATCGCCGGCGCGCTCAACCTGATCGGCGACGACACGCTCTACGGCCGCTATTGGGGCTGTACGGAGGAGGTGCCGTTCCTCCATTTCGAGCTCTGCTACTATCAGGCAATCGACGCCGCCATCGCGCGCGGGCTCAAGACGGTGGAAGCGGGCGCACAAGGCGAGCACAAGCTCGCGCGCGGCTATGTCCCCGTGCCGACCTGGTCGGCGCATTACCTGCCCGACCCCGGCTTCCGCCGCGCCGTCGCCGACTTCCTGGTCCGCGAGCGCGAGGCGGTGGCGCGGGACACCGCTTATCTCGGCGAACTCACCCCGTTCAAGCGCGGCTGATCGATCCGCAACAGCACGTCGCGCCCGTCGCGCCACACCGGCGTCATCCCATCCGTCAGCGAGCGATCGTAGAGCGGTGGCTGCAGGATCCACACATAGTCGAACGCCGCGCGCGGGAAGTCCGCCAGCGAACGCCGGATTGGCCGCCACCACTCGCCCCGGCATTTGCGGTCTGTCACGATCTGCGAGGGATCATGTGCCCAGCCGCGTGCCGCCGCGTAGCGCACGGTCAGCTGCTGCGCGCCCGGCATCGACCATTGATCGTTCGAAAAAGCGAGCCGCCGCACTAGCAGCATCGCCGGAATATGCTCGAGCCGCGAATAAGCCCATGTATCCTGGCAGCGCCGCCCGATCAGCGTCAACACGCGGGCGCCCTGCGGCACATGGTTCAGCGCCGTCAGCGCGCGATCATAGGTACGGTCATACAGCCAGTAGCTCACCGTCGTCCCGCCCAGCCGTGCTCCGAAGAAGGCGAGCCCGATCGCCGCCAGCACCCCCGCCCCCTTCAGCGACATCCCCGCGCGCGGCCGGATGGCGATCACCGCCACCGCCAGCACAAAGGGCGCCAGCCGCATATCGGCATAGGCGGAGCCGAACACGATCCGCGGCAGCAGGACGAACACCGCGCACAGGAACGCCGCCGACAGCGCCAGATTGCGCGAATACTCCAGTCGCCGATCGAGCAGCCCGAACACCAGCACGCCGAACAGGGCCAGCACTGAAAGCAGGTCGAACAGCTGCCACCGGTCGCGCAGGATCATCGTCACCCAGTTGATCTTGGCCTGCCAGTTGAACCAGTCCGCAGTCTGGCCGGTGACATGATCGCCCGAGCGCCAGAAGATCATCAGCACCATCGGGATCGCCAGCGGCAGGCAGCTGAGCCCGGCGCGCACCCAGCTTTCGAGCCAGTGGCCGTTCTGCCCGTCCTTCAGCCGGTCATGCTGGCGGATCATCTCGGCGGAGAAAGCGAGCACGCCGAGCACGCCCCAGCCGAAAGTATGGCACACCCACAACAGGCACGACAGCGGCAGGAACAGCGCGGCGCGGAAGCGGAACCGGCCTTGCCGCGCCAGCCGCAGCCACAGCGCGAACAGGTTGAGCGCGATCGCCATCGACAGCGCGAAATTCACGAAACCGAATTGGAATGGATAGCTGTACGCCAGCGGCAGCGCGAACAGCGCGGCCGGCGGGATGCGCCCATGCACCTCGCGCGCGATCCACAACAGCCCCGCCACCGTTAGCGCCGGGATGGTGATGACGATCAGCTTGACCGCCAGCTCCAGCCCGATGAGCGGCGCCAGCGGGATGATCAGCAGGTCGATGCCGAGATTGCCGATCAGCGACCAGCGGAAGTCATACCATTGCCGCAGGTGCGGATAGGCGTCGATCGCCAGCTGTACGCGATAGCGGCCGAGATGCCCCGGCAGGTCGACCAGCGGCGGAATGTCGGGCCACAGCAGCGGGATCGTCGACGCAAGCGTCAGCAACACCACGAAAACACGCGTTTGCCACCAACCGAGACGCTCCCCCTGCATGCGGAGGCTCTACCGCTCCGCCGGCTCCCGGGACAAGCGGGGCGCGTAGATAATCGCGCCGTCCGGCAGCGTGACCAGCGCACCCCAGCCGGGCAGCGCGGAGGCTCGGGCCGGCCCCGGCATCGCGGCGCAGGCCAGCGCGTAATCGGCGCCCGCGTGCCGCGCCACCGCCGCCGCTTGCGCAGCTTCGCCGAGGTAAAAGGCGTAGACCTCACGGTTGCCCTGACCGTTGCGGTGATAGGGCGCGGCGAGCACCCGGTGCCGCGTACCGGCGAGGATATATGCGCCCGCATCGATCGGCGCGATGACGGTGCCGACCGGCAGTGCATCAAGGGCGGCCAGCATCGCGGTGGATCCGCAATCCCCGCTGCCCTGCGGGGCCGACGCCGCCGCCGGCGTCAGCGCATTCGCGGCAAGCGGATAAAGCATCCCCGCCGACGCGATCCAGGCCGCGCTCAGTCTTAGCGCGCCCTTCTCGCGTGCCGCCGTGATCGCCGCCGCCAGCGCCGGCGTAGCGAGCAATGCGCCGGCGTAGGCACCGCGCAAGGACATCAGCGTCACCGCCAGCGCGGCGACCTGGCACGTCAGCAGCGCCGCCCACCCCCAGCTTCGCGTCACCCGCCACTGCCAGATCGAGCCGATCAGCCCGGCGATCATCAGCCCGGCATAACCCAGCGCAGTGGCGAAGGGCGCCGCGAACAGCGATTGCGCTTCGCCGACTTCGGCAAGCCACAGTCGCGCCATGACTGGATCGACCCCGCCATAAGGTCGCAGGCACGCGGGCGAGAGCCACAATGCCGCGCCGGCGGCGACGATCGCTGCCGGAGCAGCCGCTCCGAGCCGCGCGCGCCACCCGCTAAGCCGCTGATCGAGCAAGGCCAGCAGCAGGGGCGCCGGGGCGACGGCCACGGCTCCCTGCCAGGCCTGTCGCGTGAACCCGTCGCATGCGGGCAAATCCCATGCGGAGGTCGCAAAGATGCCCTTCGCCGCAGCCAGCGCGACCAGCGCGCCGACACCCAATCCCTGCAGCCGCGCCGCCGCGCCACGGCGGTCCATCACCCACTCGGCGATGGCAAACGCGCCGAGCACCGCCAGCACCGGCATGGTCTCGAGCCCGATCACCAGGCTCACTGCTGCGAGAACGCCGATCGCGAACCCCGCGCCCGTGCTCGCTGGCCGCAGCAGGGCGAGCACCGCGCCGAGCAGCAGCACCATCTGAGCCCCGTGATGATCGATCCGCCCCGGCAGGAACAAAGTCGTGGCCGGATAAGCGATCGCCGCCACCGCCACCGCCGTCGGCGCATGGGTGCCCAGCGCCCGCGCGATCCGCGCCACCAGCAGCAGCGCGGCGGCGAACAGCATTACCGGCCAGGCGATCACCGCCGTCACCTCCGCGGCATGGCTTCCCAGCAACGGCGTCAGCATGGCAATCAACGCGGCGGGGATCAGGTCCGGCAGCCGCGACCAGTGCATCGGCGAGCCACCCGCCAGCCGGTACTGGGTGAGGTCCGCGAACGCTTGCCCGGCCAGCCAGTCGCGGATTTGCTGGAGCCGAACGACGTCGTCGGTATCTGGCAGCCGCAACGCTTGCAGGTTGACCCAGGCTCGCCACGCCCATGCCGCGCCGAGCACCAAGGCGAGGAGGAGCGCAAGGAGGGCGTCACGGCGGAGCGTGGAAGTAGACAGCACCTCCTTTACCTAGCCGAGCGTCATTTAAGGCGGGGTTACGCCTCCCCCGGTCATGCTGAACTTGTTTCAGCATCCATGCGCACCGTGCCCCCGCAACCCGCACACCCAAGGTCGCGCATGGACCCTGAAACAAGTTCATGGCGACGTGGTTATGCGCTGATCACCGATCCCGCCGCCCCAGCAGCCGCAGCCTCAGCGCGTTCAGCTTGATGAACCCCTCCGCATCCCGCTGATCATAGGCGCCCTGGTCGTCCTCGAACGTCACCACCTTCTCCGAATACAGCGAGTGCGGCGACTTGCGGCCGATGACGTGGGCGCAGCCCTTGTACAGCTTCAGCCGCACGGTCCCGTCGACCTTGGCCTGGCTATGGTCGATCGCGGCCTGCAGCATCTCACGCTCGGGCGAGAACCAGAAGCCGTTATAGACCAGCTCGGCATAGCGCGGCCCGAACTCGTCCTTCAGGTGCGCAGCGCCCCGGTCGAGCGTCAGCTGCTCGATCGCGCGGTGCGCGGTGTGGAGGATGGTGCCGCCAGGCGTCTCGTACATGCCGCGAGACTTCATGCCGACGAAGCGGTTCTCGACCAGGTCCAGCCGGCCGATACCGTGGGTGCGGCCATAGTCGTTGAGCTTGGCCAGCAGCGTGGCCGGGCTCATCCCCTCGCCGTTCACCGCCACCGCGTCGCCGCGCTCGAAGTCGATCGTGATGATCTCGGGCGTGTCGGGCGCGTCCTCCGGACTGACCGTGCGCGAGAAGACATACTCCGGCACCTCGGACCATGGGTCCTCCAGCACCAGCCCTTCGGACGAGGTATGGAGCAGATTGGCATCGGTCGAGAACGGCGCCTCGCCGCGCTTGTCCTTGGGTACCGGAATCTGGTTCTTCTCGGCGAAGTCGAGCAGCGCGGTGCGGCTGGTCAGATCCCATTCCCGCCAAGGTGCTATCACCTTGATGTCCGGCGCCAGCGCGTAATAGCCGAGCTCGAAGCGGACCTGATCGTTGCCCTTGCCCGTCGCGCCGTGACTGACCGCGTCCGCGCCGACCTGACGCGCGATCTCGATCTGGCGCTTGGCGATCAGCGGCCGCGCGATCGAGGTGCCGAGCAGATACAGCCCCTCGTACAGCGCGTTCGCGCGCATCATCGGAAAGACATAGTCGCGGACGAACTCCTCGCGCAGGTCGTCGACGAAGATGTGCTCCGGCTTCACCCCCATCATCACCGCCTTGGCGCGCGCGGGCTCCAGCTCCTCGCCCTGGCCGAGATCGGCGGTGAAGGTGACCACCTCGCAGCCGCGCTCGCGCTGCAGCCACTTCAGGATGACGCTGGTATCGAGCCCGCCGGAATAGGCGAGGACGACCTTCATGGGAGTATCGCTCATGTCGCGCGCGTTACGGCGTGGGTCGGGCGAGGGCAACGGAAGCTGACAGCTTTTGTCAGTCCCGCTCCTCATCAAATCACGGTAATCTCCTGCCGGCGCTGGAGTCGCGGGGGTGACGGGCGCCGGGGGGAGAACGGCCATGCCACGGTGGACACTCTGGTTTGGAGCGGCGGCGCTGGTCGGCACGGGGGCGGTGGCGATGCAGTCGAGCGGCACGATGCCCGACATGTCGAAGAGCCACCATCCGCGCAGCAACTGCCACGGCGCCTATGACCTGCTCAACGCCGATGTCGACGCGGGGCGCACGCCATCCGTCGGCGATCGCGCCTGGGCCCGCCTGCACGAGGATGCGGCACTCGCCGGCAAGCCTTGTCCGCCGCCGCCCGCCACGCTGGCGACCCGTGCCGCCGACCGTTCGGTCAGCACCGGCCCCGGCATCAAGATGCTCACCCGCTTCACCAGGACCGACCCGTCGGCGGTGTTCGAGGCAGGCTATGGCCTCGCCACCGGCACGATCAAGCTGGGCGGGATGACGCCGATGCAGGGCGCGCAGATGATCCGGCAGGCCGCGGACATGGGCGACGCCCACGCGCAATATGTCGTCGGCGCGGTACTGTTTTCGGGCGAGGGGCTCCCCAAGCCCGACAAGGCCGGCGCCTTCCCCTTCTACGCGGCAGCCGCAAAGGCGGGCCACCTCGACGCGACCTTCATGCTCGGCGCCATGTACATGAACGGCCTGGGCACCAAGAAGGACGCCGGGCTCGCCTTCGACCATCTGTCGAAGGCGGCGGCCGGCGGCCATGTGTTCGCCACCTATCTGGCCGCGAGCATGGCGCTGAACGGCGAGGGCGTGAAGCAGGACTTCAACCTCGCCTATCGGCTCGCCCGCAATCTCGCCGACCAGGGCGAGGTCTCGGGCGCGATCATCGCCGCCAGCGCGCTGCTGCAGCAGAAACGCGCCACGGAGAACGAGAAGGAAGTGCTCTACTGGATGGATGTCGCGGCGCGCGACGGCGACGCCACCGTCAAGGCCCATGTTCAGAAACTGCGCCCCCAAGTTGTGGCGATCTACCAGCGCGTCAACGCCCCGCCCGAATACCGTCCGCGGGTCCGCAAGCTCTGCCCGATGAAGACGGTCTGCTATGTCAGCGCCTATTCCGGATCGCGGCAGAGCTGCACGACCAACAAAGACTATTGGAACGACTGCAACCTCTAGGAGGACGCCATGGCGGAGACCAAGACCAAGCCGACTGAGGTCACCGCCGACGCCTTCATCGACGCGGTCGCCGATCCGGTCCGCCGCGAGGACGCGAAGGTGGTCCGCGCCATGATGGAGCGGTTGACGGGCGAGCCGCCGCGAATGTGGGGGCCGTCGATCGTCGGCTTCGGCAGCTACGACTATCGGTACGACAGCGGCCACCAGGGCACCTCGTGCCGACTCGGCTTCTCTCCGCGCAAGGCCGAGCTCGTCCTCTATGTGCTTACCGGCGAGCCGGAACAGGCGCCGCAGCTCGCCCGGCTGGGCAAGCACAAGACGGGCAAGGCGTGCCTCTACGTCAGGAAGCTGGCCGACGTGGACCTCGCCGTGCTCGAGGAGATCGCCCGCGGCACGCTCGCCTTCATGGACGCTCGCTACCCGCGCAACGCCCGCTCCCCCTCAAGCATGTAATCCCGCGTCACCGGCAACGCCGTCCGGCTGCGCGAGAACTGCAGCTGATAGTTGCACATGCCGCCATGCTCGAATGCGACCACCGCGCCGGCCAGATAGAAGGTCCACATGCGGAAGAAGCGCGCGTCGTACAGCGCCACGATCTCCGCCTCGTGCGCCGTGGTGCGCGCATACCATTCCCGCAGCGTCCAGGCGTAGTGGAGGCGCAGCACCTCGATATCGGTCGGAAACAGCCGCAGCCCCTCATACGCGCGGACGATCTCCGACAACGCGGGGTTGTAGCCGCCCGGAAAGATGTATTTCGCGGTCCACGCGTCTGTCACCCCCGGCGCACCGAGGCGGCCGATGGTGTGGAGCAGCATCACGCCTTCCGGCGTCAGCAGGTCGCGGCACTTCCGCATGAAGGCACGGTAATGCGCTGGGCCGACATGCTCGAACATGCCGACCGAGACGATGCGGTCGAATTGTCCGGTTACGCGGCGATAGTCGATCAGCGCGAATTTGACCTTGTCGGCCACCCCGGCGTCCCTGGCGCGTCGGCGGGCGACCTTGAGCTGCTCCTCCGACAGCGTCACGCCCAGCACCTCGGCGCCGAGCATCCGGTTCAGGTAAAGCGCCATCCCGCCCCAGCCGCAGCCGATGTCGAGCACCCGCATCCCCGGTCGGATGTGCAGCTTGGCGGCGATGTGGGCGAGCTTGTCGGCCTGCGCCTGTTCCAGGCTGTTGGCGGGATCGGTGAAATAGGCGCAGCTGTATTGCCGGTCGCGGTCGAGGAAGAGAGCGTAAAGCCGGTCGCTGAGATCATAGTGATGCGCGACGTTGCGCCTCGACGCGCGCTCCATGTTCCAGCGATCGAGCCGGTATTTGACCGCGTTGAACGCCCGCGCCGAGGGTGACGGCTCCAGCCGGTTCTGCCCCGCCTCCCACTTGTCGTTGACGGTCATCAGCGTGACAAGGTCGAGCACGTCGCCCTCTTCGATCGCCAGCCGCCCGTCCATGAACGTCTCGCCCGCGCCCAGCGAGGCGTTGCGCAGGATCGCGTTGCCGACGCCGGCGTCGGCGAAGCGCAGCGTGACCGGCCGGAGCGTGGGATCGGGCGCCCCGAACCGTGCCCGGCGGCCGTCGTGATCGAGGATGATCAGTTCGCCGCGCTGGACGATCCGCCGCAGGAACAGGTCGATCAGCGCCATCGGCCTGCTATCGCTCAGATGCCGGCGAACCAGTCATAATCGTGATGGTCTTCCCAGAAGCCGCCCTTGCCCAGTCCTACGGCGTCGAGCGAGGCCACCGCCTCAACCTGCATCACATATTTCGCATGCTTGTAGCCGAGCTGCCGCTCCACCCGCAGCCGCGCCGGCGCGCCGTGGCCGACGTCGAGCGGTCGGCCATTATGGAACAGCGCCAATATGGTTTGCGGATGCCAGGCGTCGATCAGGTCGATCGATTCGTAATAGGTGTGGCCCTGGATGCGGTCGGCACAGTGGAAGACGACGAACCGCGCCGCGTCGCGGATACCCGCCAGCTTGAGCAGCGAACCGAGCAGCGGCCCCTGCCACTGGCCGATCGCGCTCCAGCCCTCGACACAGTCATGCCGCGTGATCTGCGCGCGCTGCGGCATCGAGCGCAGTTGCGCGAGGCTCAACCGCAGCGGCCGTGCGACCAGTCCACCGACCTGCAGCCGCCAATCGGCGAAATTGCCGGCGGCGAGCGCGTTGTAATCGGGCGTGTTCGGGTTGGCGGTGCCGTTGACGCGGAACACCGGCGACATTTGATCGGGGCGGAACTCGGGCGCGAGCGCGGCGCGGTCGATGAGCGCGCGCTGCAGACCGCCGTTGAGCTTCTCGCCGGTGCGCAGCAGCTCGCGCCCCGGCCCCCAATTCTGCACCCGCTCGCAGCCGGCGAGCAGGGTCGCGGAGCCGCCGAGGATCAGCTTGCGCCGGCCGATCATCGCGTCTCCTCCGCCGGCGGCCGGAACCAGCCGGTGATCATCGAGCGCACCTCCGCCACCGGCCCCGCCAGGATCACCAGCGTCAGGTGAACGACGACGAACACCACCAGCCCCGCCATGGCGATGAAGTGCAACGACCGCGCCGACTGTCGCCCACCGAACAGGTCGAGCAGCCACGGCGCGCCCGCGTTCCACCCCGGCGACAGCGCCAGCCCCGTCGCGATGAGCATCGGCAGCAGCACGAACAGCGCGGAGGCATAGGCGATCTTCTGCAGCACGTTGAACCGCTCGGGATGCGCGGCATCGTGGAAGCGGAAGGCGAGATGCTCGCGCACGTCGGCGAGCAGATGGCGCGGGGCGAGCTCGGCGGTGCGCAGCCGCAGGTCGCGGGCGAAATGCCGGTTGAGGAGGCTCGCCACCATGAACCACATGAGGTTGAACGCCAGCACCAGCGCGAACAGCAGGTGCCAGCGTCGCGCCAGCGCCAGATTGTAGTTCTCCGGGATCGTCATCCATCCCGGAAAGCGCGGCAGGTGCAGCCAGGCGGGGTCGAGATTGGCGCCATAGGCACCCCAGTAGAGATGCGGATGGGCATTCGAGATCATCAGCCCGCTGCCGATCATCACGAACACCGTCACCGCATTGATCCAGTGCCAGATGCGCGTCGGCAGACGATGGCGGTACGCCCAGCGAGGAGGTTCGGGCGCGGTTTCGCTCACTGTCCTCATATAGCGCGGACGCGATCCGACGGTAAGGCTCGGTTGCCTTGTCTGCCTCGGCGGCTATGAGCGCGCGAGCGGAGGATTGCATGAAACTGTTGACCGGCAACGCCAATCGCCCGCTTGCGGCGGCGATCGCGGCCTATCTGAACCTGCCGCTCGCCGCCGCCAGCGTTCGCCGCTTCGCCGACGAGGAGATCTTCGTCGAAATCCAGGAGAATGTCCGCGGCGAGGACGTGTTCGTCATCCAGTCGACCGGCTACCCCGCCAACGACAATCTGATGGAGCTGCTGATCATCATCGACGCGCTGAAACGCGCGTCGGCACGGCGCATCACGGCGGTCGTGCCCTATCTCGGCTATGCCCGGCAGGACCGCAAACCGGGGCCCCGCACACCGATCTCGGCCAAGCTGGTCGCGAACCTGATCGAGACGGCGGGCGCGGACCGGGTGCTGTGCGTCGATCTCCACGCCGGCCAGATCCAGGGCTTCTTCGACATCCCGACCGACAACCTCTATGCGGCGCCGGTGATGTCGGCCGACATCACCGCGCGCTATGGCGGTCGCAACCTGATGGTGGTGTCGCCCGACGTCGGCGGCGTGGTCCGTGCCCGCGTGCTGGCGAAGCGTCTCCAGAACGCGCCACTCGCCATCGTCGACAAACGCCGTGAGCGCGCCGGCGAGTCGGAGGTGATGAACATCATCGGCGAAGTCGAGGGCCGCTTCTGCATCCTGATCGACGACATCGTCGATTCGGCCGGGACGCTGTGCAACGCCGCCGCAGCCCTGCGCGAGGCGGGCGCGGAAGAGGTCGTCGCTTATGTGAGCCACGGCGTGCTCTCGGGCGGCGCAGTGGCGCGGGTCGAGGGGTCGCTGCTGTCGGAGCTGATCATCACCGACTCGATCGCCAGCGAAGCGGTGGTCGCATCCACCCGTATCCGCCATTTGCCGCTGGCGCCGTTGCTGGGTGAGGCGATCAGCCGGATCTCCGACGAATCGAGCGTCTCGTCCCTGTTCGACTGACCCGAAAGCGAGGGTCTGTCCTACAACCGGCGGGTCGTGGCAGATGGTGCCGCCACGCTCTTTCTCAACATCGGATCGTTATCGTTTTCCGGAAACGGGAAAAACTATGCTGCGGATGAGCAGCCGAATAGGGCCGGTTTAACCCTCAACTTTCCCTCAACTTCCGATCCTGAGCGCGGTCGGGGCGGTCGCGGAGCGAAGCGTTTCGCCCTCAACTTCCCCTCAACTTCCGCGTTGGGCTCAGCGCTCCGACAACGCGACGATGTGGTCGAACACCGCCGGATGCAGCGGCTTGGCGAAGGCGCAGCCATATTTGAATTTGTCGCGCCACGCGACCACCGCCTCCAGCGCGGCGAGGCCCGGCAGCGTCAGCCACACGACCGTTCCAGGCCACAGCGTAAAGCTGGTCTCGGCCCGAAAACCCGACTGCGACAGGTCGACGACGTCGATCTCGAACTTGGTCTGGCCACGATCGCGCAGGTGCGCGCGCATCTTGACGCCCTTGCGCAGGGCACGGCGCGAATCGTCGTTCTTGGTCAGCGGTTCGAACGGGGGCATGAAGCGGGGCTGTTCCATGCGCCCCGTTTGCCACGCAGCTGGTTACTTTTCGGCTAATGCCGCGGCGCGCACGCCCTTGCGTCCACGGTCCTTCAGCGCGGCCTTCAGCGCCTCGGGCCGCGGCGCGATCAGGAAGCCGAAGCTGACCGAATCCTCGCGGGTCTCGACCACATGGTGCAGCCGATGCGCCTGGACGATCCGCTTCATATACGCCGATTTCGGCAGATAGCGGCTCGGCAGACGGCGATGGACGATGATGTCGTGAAAGCCGAAATAGATCGCGCCGTAAGCCGCGATCCCCGCGCCGATCCAGGTACAGCCCGGCCACCACCCGGCCTGCACCCCACCGAAGATCAGTACGATCGACGGGACCGCGAAGATGACAGCGTACAGGTCGTTTAGCTCCCAGTTGCCGGTTCGCGGCCGATGGTGGCTTTCGTGCAGGAACCAGCCTGGTCCATGCATCACCCAACGATGGGCGACATAGGCCACCCCCTCCATCGCAGCGATGGTGACGAGGAACAGGAAGATGCCTAGGGGCCAACTCATAGGCTGGCCATATAGGGTGGATTCGGCGCGGACGATATGCTTAGGCCGCTGCCATTCCCGCTGAAGAGGCTGCGCCCCCGTGAACATCCACGAATATCAGGCCAAGGAGCTGCTGGCCAAGTTCGGCATTCCCGTTCCCGCCGGCCACGCGGCGATGAGCGTTGACGAAGCGGTCGAGGCCGCGCGGCAGCTCCCCGGTCCGCTCTATGTCGTAAAGGCGCAGATCCATGCCGGCGGCCGCGGCAAGGGCAAGTTCAAGGAGCTCGGCCCCGATGCCAAGGGCGGCGTCCGCCTCGCGCGGGACCTCGACGCGGTGCGCGCTGCTGCGACGGACATGCTCGGCAACACGCTGGTCACGATCCAGACCGGCGAGCACGGCAAGCAGGTCAACCGCCTCTACGTCACCGACGGCGTCGACATCGCCAAGGAGTTCTACCTGGCGCTGCTGGTCAACCGCGCGAGCGGCAAGATCGGCATGGTCGTCTCGACCGAGGGCGGCATGGACATCGAGACGGTCGCCCACGACACGCCGGAGAAGATCACGACGATCGACATCGATCCCGCGACCGGCTTCATGCCCCATCACGGCCGCGCCGTCGCGGCGGCGCTGGAGCTGACCGGCGATCTCGCCAAGCAGGCGACCTCGATCGCGTCCAAACTCTACGACGCGTTCCTCGGCACCGATGCTGCGCAGATCGAGATCAACCCGCTCGCCATCACCGACGACGGCAAGATGATGGTGCTGGACGCCAAGGTCGGCTTCGACACCAACGCCCTGTTCCGTCACAAGGATCTGGCTGCGCTGCGCGACGAAACCGAAGAAGACCCGGCCGAGATCGAGGCGTCGAAATACGACCTCGCCTATATCAAGCTCGACGGCGATATTGGCTGCATGGTCAACGGCGCCGGCTTGGCGATGGCGACGATGGATATCATCAAGCTGAACGGCATGTTCCCCGCCAACTTCCTCGACGTCGGCGGCGGCGCCAACAAGGAGAAGGTGACGGCCGCGTTCAAGATCATCCTCGCCGACCCGAACGTGAGGGGCATCCTGGTCAACATCTTCGGCGGCATTATGAAATGCGACATCATCGCCGACGGCATCGTCGCGGCGGCCAAGGAGGTGAACCTGTCGGTTCCCCTTGTGGTTCGGCTGGAGGGCACCAATGTCGAACAGGGCAAGGCGATCCTGGCGGGCTCCGGCCTGGCGATCGTCCCCGCCAACGACCTGGGCGACGCTGCGCAGAAGATCGTCGCCGAGGTGAAGAAGGCGGCTTGAGGAGCTGACATGGTGGACAATGTCGAGAACCTGATGCTGGGACATCTGAAGAAGTTTCAGGCGACGCTAGAGAGCATGCAGCGCGACATTCGTGAGCTCAAGGTAAGGCAGTCTGAGACGCATACCGCCGTATTAGGACTTCGCCGCGATCAGCTTAGCGATGCCGAGGTGACTGCTCATGTGCAGACGCAGATGGATCGCTTTGGAGACAGGCTCGACCGCATCGAGCGCCGGCTCGACCTGACGAATTGAGGATTTGACATGAAGGTACTCGTCCCGGTCAAGCGCGTGCTTGACTATAATGTGAAGCCTCGCGTGAAGGCCGATGGGTCGGGCATCGACCTCGCCAACGTCAAGATGAGCATGAACCCCTTCGACGAGATCGCCGTCGAAGAGGCGATCCGGCTTAAGGACAAGGGCGTGACCGAGATCGTCGCCGTGTCGATCGGCGAGGCCAAGTCACAGGAAACGTTGCGCACCGCGCTGGCGATGGGCGCGGATCGCGCTATCCTGGTCGTCACCGAGGAAAAGGCGGAGCCGCTCGCGGTCGCCAAGATCCTCGCCAAGATCGTCGAGGAGGAGCAGCCTTCGCTCGTGATCTGCGGCAAGCAGGCGATCGATGACGACAACAACCAGACCGGGCAGATGCTCGCCGGCCTGCTCGGCTGGGGCCAGGGCACGTTCGCGTCCAAGGTCGAGCTGACCGCCGAGTCTGCAACAGTGACGCGGGAGATCGACGGCGGCCTGGAGACCGACAGCTTCAAGCTGCCCGCCGTCGTCACCACCGACTTGCGCCTCAACGAGCCGCGCTACGCCTCGCTGCCCAACATCATGAAGGCCAAGTCTAAGCCGCTCGCGCAGAAGACGCCCGCCAATTACGGCGTCGACGTCACCCCGCGCATCAAGACGCTGAAGGTGGTCGAGCCGGGCAAGCGCACCGCCGGCGTCAAGGTCGCCGATGTCGACGAACTGGTGATGAAGCTCTCTGCGATGGGGATAAAGAAGTGAAAACGCTGGTCTGGGTCGAGCATGACGGCAAGACCGTCAAGGACGCCACGCTGTCGGCAGTCACGGCCGCATCGAAGCTGGGCGAGGTGCATCTGCTCGTCGCCGGCCAGGGCGTCGACGCGGTCGCTCAGGCCGCGGCCGGGATCGCCGGTGTCGGCAAGGTCCATGTCGCCGACGACGCCGCCTATGCCCACGCGCTGGCGGAGAACGTCGCCCCGCTCGTCGCCGAGCTGATGGGCCACCACGACGCGTTCGTCGCGCCGTCCACCACCTCGGGCAAGAACATCGCCCCCCGCGTCGCAGCACTGCTCGACGTGATGCAGATCTCCGACATCCTGTCGGTCGAGGGGCCGGACACCTTCACCCGCCCGATCTATGCCGGCAACGCGATCGCGACCGTGCAGACCAGCGACACGAAGCTGGTCATCACCGTCCGCGGCACCGCCTTCGAAAAGGCGGCGACCGAGGGTGGCAGCGGCACGGTCGAGGCCGTCGCCGGCACGGGTGACAAGGGTCTCTCTACGTTCCAGGGCTCCGAGATCGCGGCGAATGCCCGCCCCGAGCTGACATCCGCCAAGGTGATCGTCTCCGGTGGCCGCGCACTGGGTTCGGCCGACAAGTTCCACGAGCTGATCGATCCTCTGGCCGACGCGCTCGGCGCCGGTGTTGGCGCCAGCCGCGCAGCGGTGGACGCGGGCTATGCCCCCAACGACTATCAGGTTGGCCAGACCGGCAAGATCGTGGCACCTGAAGTCTATGTCGCCGTCGGGATCTCCGGCGCGATCCAGCATCTGGCGGGGATGAAGGACAGCAAGACCATCATCGCCATCAACAAGGACGAGGACGCCCCGATCTTCCAGGTCGCGGACCTGGGCCTGGTCGGCGACCTGTTCAAGCTGGTGCCGGAGCTGACCGAGAAGCTCGCCAAGGCTGGCTGATCCTAGAGTGGACCTGAAGCAGCACGGGGCGGCACAACACGATCGTGCCGCCCTTTGCATATTGGACGCGTTGGCAGCGGCGCTGGCTGGCACGAATCAAGGTCGTCCCGGCGTGCGCCTGCACGGCAACTCGGCGCTACGACCGCTGCTCGCCTTCGACTCCCCGGTCGGCCGTATCGCTGCTGCGACCCTGGGCGAGGATGCGAAGCCGGTACGGGCCGTGCTCTTCGACAAGACGCCCGGCACGAACTGGGCGCTGGGCTGGCATCAGGACCGCACCATTGCGGTGCGGGCGCGTCACGATCTGCCGGGCTGGGGTCCTTGGTCGCTGAAGGCCGGCATCCAGCACGTCGAGCCGCCGTTCGCGTTGATCGAGCACATGGTTACGCTGCGCATCCACCTCGATGCCGTCCCGGCCGACAATGCGCCGCTTTTGATAGCGCCGCGCTCACACCAACTGGGCCGTTTGACGGAGAGAGAAATCGAAAGCGTCGTCGCACGGTGTGGTACGGCGGCCTGCTTGGCCGGGCGTGGAGACGTCTGGGCCTATGCGACGCCGATCGTGCACGCGTCGGCGGCGTCGTCCGGGCACGCGCGTCGCCGCGTCCTGCAGGTCGACTACGCCAGTCAACCGCTGCCCGAGCCGCTCGATTGGCTGGGTATCTGATCCGGCTACATCTAGACGGACTCGTCCAAAGCACTCTCCGCCTGCACCGGCGGCTCCATACCCCGATGCACCCGGACGCCGTGGAAGGCGGCAGGCCGGACGGTAACCGGCGCCGCCTCGGTCTCGGCAGACACGTTCGGTGCCGCACCGCGATGCACGGTCACCCCGAAATCGCCGCCGCGCACGATGGCGACCCCCGCCGCTCCCGATGCAGGCGCCGCCGGCTCGACGCCGGCATAGGTCGCCCGCATGCCCAGTGCGCGCTCGACCGCGCCCGGCCAACGATAGAAGATGTGGCTGCCGACCGCACCGACACGCGCGAGGCTGCTCGCCCACCAAGGCAGGACATAGCTCGCATGATAGAAGGTGGCGGCGCCGACTTCGGCCATCACGCCGCCATTCAGCGCCGCGATCGCGACGCGTTGTGCGCGCGCCCAAGCGGCGGGGTCGCGGGCGCGGAGCGTCGAGCCGTCACAGGCGAAGGAGAACTGGCACGCCTTGCCCGAGCCGACCCCCTGATAGACGACGCCGCAGACGCTGTGCGGAAACGCGCGCGCGCGCACCCGGTTCAGCACCACCTGCGCCACCGCGCGCTGGCCTTCGACCGGCTCGGAGCGCGCCTCGTAATATACGGCGGCGGTGAGGCATTCCTGCGCCCGCGTCGCGTCATCGGCGCTGGCGGGCTGCGCGAGGAATGGCTTGGCCGCGCCGCGCGGGTCAGGAGGCGAACGGCCCAGCGTGTCGGACAGGGCCGCTAGATCGGCGGGACTGGCGTCAGGCGCGAGGCGACGAACGAGCTCGCGGGCGTCGGTCACCCGTTGCACGGTCGAAGTGCGACCGGGCGGAGGAGCAACGCAGGAGGTGACGACCACCAGCAGCGCCATGAGTAGCGTGTTCTTGGCCAGGGTTGCGCGCCGGAGCATGAGGCGGGCGGTAGTAGTGATTGGTTAGCGGGCTGTTAGCGGACGTGAAAAGGGCGGCCCCGCGGGACCGCCCTCTTATGCTCTCCGACGGAGCGTCGGTCCTTCCGGGATTAGCGCGAGTAGAACTCGACGACCAGATTGGGCTCCATCTTCACCGGATAAGGCACCTCGTCCAGCGTCGGTACGCGGCTGAAGGTCGCCTTGGCGTTGCCGTCCGGGACGACATAGTCGGGGATCTCGCGCTCGGCGAGGCTCTGCGCCTCCATCACCAGCGCCATCTCCTGCGCCTTGGTGCCCAGCGAGATTTCGTCGCCGACGAAGCAGCGGCGCGAGGCAATGTTGCACTTCACGCCGTTGACGCGGACGTGGCCGTGGCTGACCAGCTGGCGCGCGGACCAGATCGTCGGCGTGAACTTCGCGCGATAGACGATCATGTCGAGGCGCTGCTCGAGCAGGCCGATCAGGTTCTGGCTGGTGTCGCCCTTCATCCGCGCGGCCTCGGTGTACGCCGCCTTGAACTGCTTCTCGGTGACGTCGCCGTAATAGCCCTTGAGCTTCTGCTTGGCGCGGAGCTGAATTCCGAAGTCGCTGACCTTGCCCTTGCGGCGCTGGCCATGCTGGCCCGGACCGTACTCACGCTTGTTGACGGGCGACTTCGGACGACCCCAGATGTTCTCGCCCATCCGGCGGTCGAGCTTGTACTTGGCGCTGGCGCGCTTCGACATGGTAATTCCTTCAATCTGCAACAACGATGGTCCCGGTCTCGCGCTACTTGCTCATTGCTGAGGGCAGGCCGCCTGCTTCACCGGGATGCAGGGGCGATTGCGAAGCGGCGCGCTTACGCGAGGGCCGCCGCTGGGTCAAGCTATGGCCCGAGCGTCAGCAGCCACCAGTCGGGCCGGGCACGCAAGCGCAGCGGCATGACGCTGCTGCCGGTGCCGGCGGTGACGACCACGAGCCGCGCTCCCTCCCGGACCGCGCCGCAGCGATAGCGAGGCTGCGAGACCTCCACCGGCGGCCCCCAGAACGGCAGAACGATCTGTCCGCAATGGGTGTGACCCGCGACCAGCAGCGGCAGGTCCGCCGGCATGTCGGGCGCGATGTCAGGCGAGTGGGAGACGAGCAGCGGCGCGCCGCCCAGGCTTCGTATCGCCGATGCCGTTGCCGAGATGTCGTCGCGACGGTTGACCATGTCGTCGACGCCACCGACCGCCAGCGGGCCGCGCCGCACCGCCGTGTTCGCGAGCACGGTGACGCCCGCCGCGACCAGCGCCTGACGCACCCGCGGCGCGTCGGTCCAGTATTCATGGTTGCCCATCACCGCTACCACCGGGGCTTGCAGGTCGCTTAGTACCGCCAACCCGGGCGCGACGGCGGCATTGGCGCGTTCGTGACCGGCGATGTAGTCGCCCGCGAGCACGACCAGGTCGGGACGCAGGGCGTTCGCCTGCGCCACCAGCCGCATTTGCCGCTCGGGTCCGGTGGCACGGTTGCCGAGGTGGAGGTCGCTCCACACCAGCACCCGCATCGGCGGCGCGCCCGTCGGCCAGCGGGGTAGCTTCACCGCCATCGTCCGCACCAGCGGATCGGCCCGGGCGCTGCGATAGGCGAGCGCAATGACCACAAGTCCGACCGCCGCGAGGGCAGCAAGCAGCTTTGTCACGCGTCCGAAACGGAACCGCCCCTTCGCCAAGCGTTGTACTCCCATGCACGCCTTTGCCGCGCTTCTCGACAGCCTGATCTACACGCGCGGACGCAACGGCAAGCTGAAGCTGGTGGCGGATTACCTGCGCGCCACGCCGGACCCGGATCGCGGTTGGGCGATGGCGGCGTTGACCGGCGATCTCGACCTGCCGGCTGTCAAGCCGGCGCTGATCCGTGCGCTTATCGAGAGCCGCGTCGATCCGCTGCTGTTCCGGATGAGCCGCGACTATGTGGGCGATACGGCCGAGACGGTTGCGCTGCTCTGGCCGGCGCCCGTGGTGCCGGTCGACACGACGCCCTTGTCGATCGCGCAAGCCGTCGAGCGGCTGCGTCACCTGTCGCGGTCGGACGCGCCGGCGGCGCTGGCGGGGATGCTCGACCGGCTCGATGCCGAAGAGCGGTTCGCGCTGCTCAAGATGGCGACCGGCGAGACCCGGATCGGCCTTTCCGCGCGGCTAGCCAAGACCGCGCTGGCGCAGGCGTTCGGGCAGGACGTCGACGTGATCGAGGAGCTGTGGCACGGGCTTGCGCCGCCCTATACGGCCTTGTTCCACTGGCTCGACGGGCACGGGCCGCAGCCCACGCCCGCCGACGTGCCGGTGTTCCGCCCTTTCATGCTCGCGCATGGGCTGGAAGATGCGCGCGTCAGCCTCGACGACTATGCCGCCGAGTGGAAGTGGGACGGGATACGCGTCCAGATCGTCCATGTCGCCGGGCAGACGCGGCTCTATAGCCGCACCGGCGACGACGTGACCGGCAGCTTTCCCGACGTCGCCAACGCCTTCGCCACGCCGGGCGCGGTCGATGGCGAATTGCTGGTCAAGGGCGAGTTCCAGGGCGGGGAAGCCGCGAGCTTCAACGCGCTCCAGCAGCGGCTCGGGCGCAAGGTGGTGAGCAAGCAGATGCTCGCTGACTATCCGGCGTTCGTCCGGCTCTACGACGTCCTACTCGACGGCACTGAGGACATACGGCAGCTGCCGTGGACCGAGCGGCGGCAGAGGCTGGAGCGGTTCGTCACCCAGCTCGATCCGGACCGCTTTGACCTCAGCCAGGTGATCGAGGCGGACGACTTCACGGCGCTGGAGGCGATCCGCGCCGGCGCGCGCGACGCGGCGATCGAGGGCGTGATGCTCAAGCGTCGCGACAGCGCTTACATACAAGGCCGCCGCGCCGGGCTGTGGTACAAGTGGAAGCGCGATCCGCTGACCGCCGATTGCGTGATGATGTACGCGCAGCGCGGCAATGGGCGGCGGTCGTCCTGGTATTCCGATTATACATTCGGCTGCTGGACCGACGAGGGCGAGTTGCTGCCGGTCGGCAAGGCCTATCAGGGCATCACCGATCAGGAGATCGCGCAGCTCGACAAATTCGTGCGGACGCACACGCTCAACCGCTTCGGCCCGGTGCGTGAGGTCGAGCGGACGATGGTGCTGGAGATCGCGTTCGACTCCATCCACCTGTCGGGCCGCCACAAGTCCGGCCTGGCGATGCGCTTCCCGCGGATCCTGCGCATCCGGAACGACAAGCCGGCAGCGGAGGCGGACCGGATTGAAACCCTTAGACGTCTGATTACATGAGCTTTTTTCTGGAAGTTTAGGGAAAGTTTAGGCTCAAACACTTTCTCGTTGAAGCCCACGTGCCGGTGGAAGTTTAGGGAAAGTTTAGGGCTAAATACAATCGCGGCCGTCGTGAGCGACCCCGTGTCCGGCGATGAGAAACAGCATCGTCGGTGTTCCACAAGCACCCCATGTAGGACAGCGTTTTCGGTCAGCGGATGACGTAGACGATCAGGTAGCGGGCGACGAGCGCGAGCATGACCAGCCGGGCGGCGCGCTTGCCGCGGACGAGCAGCGCCGCGACCATCAGCAGCACGAGCACCGCTGTCAGTGCCAGCGGCGCCGGGTTCGCCAGCCTAGCGGACAAGGTCGGTACGCTGACATACCAGCCGAGCTGGCAGATCAGCAGCGCCATCATGACGCCGATCACGATCCGGCGCACCCGGTAGAAATGGTCGTCCAGCTCCGGCTGAGCATCCGGATCGCGCGGAAAGACCAGCGCAGCGGCGAGGTAATAGGCGCTGGCGAACAGCAGCACCGCCATCAGCGAGTGGCCGGAGACCGCCACGACGGCCCGGGCGCTCCATGCCGCGCCCCAGAAGGAGAGCAGGTCGAGCAGCACGAAGCCACCGAGCAGCGGCGTCAGCCACCCGATCCGCACGGCCGATCCAGGCCGCATGCGCGCCTGGATGGCGCGGGCGAGACCGCCCAACACCTCGGCCAGCGACAAGCCGAGCAACAGCCCGAACAGCGCGAACAGGAACTCGAAATCGCTCACGCCGCCTCGCCGCTGTGCAGCGCGGCTAGGCCGCGATGCCGCGGCCTAAGTCAAGCAGCGCGATGGGGCCGGGTGCGCTCACCCGACCCCGGCAGCGGTCAGCCGCGGCTTTGGAGCCGCTGCAGGTCTTCCAGATGCTCGCGGATGCGGCCGCGCGCCAGCATCGCAATGTGGCGGTGATGCGGATTGCGGCCGTCGCGTAGATAGCTCTCCTGAATGCCGAGCAGGCGACGGTGCCCGTCGACCTGACCCATCAGGTACATGCGGTCGAACGCCGGCCCCCGCGCGCGCTGCAGCATCGCCACCATGCGCGCGTCGGCGGGCGCCGGCGGAGGCGGCGGCATCGCGCCACCCATCATCTCGCCGATGATCTGCGCCACCGTGGTCTGCTCCTCGACCTCGAACTGTGCGAACTCGCGGACCTGCGGACGCGCGGCGCGGCCCTGGGCGAGCTGGCTGGTCTGTAGCGCAACGCTGCCGACCATCAGCGTGTCCATGGCGTGGCGGCGCTCGGCCGGGCCCATCGGCATCATCCCGCCCTGCGGCGAGCCGAAACGGTCTTGCGCCAACGCGGGCACCGCGGCGGAGCCGATTGCGCCCAACAACATCGTCGTTCCGAACGTTCTGCGGTCCATCAGAATCTCCTTGGTTTGTGCGCGTGGAACGTGCGGACTGCCGGTAGGTTCAGGAGATTGCCGTAGGTTAGAACGGTTGTGCTTACCCGCGCCGCTTTACGGTCGGCACGGCGCGCGCCACACCCCGAACGTGCCCTCCATCCTCCTTCCCGCGGCGATGGTGATCGCGTCAGGCTCCATCCACGCGGTCGTCAATGCGATCATCAAGGGGCGGCGCGACGTCGAGGCGGAACATGGTCCGGTGCTCGGGTCGCTGATGGCGGCGCGGGCGACCACGGATGGCGCGAGCGCGATCCTGTTGCTGCCTGTCCTGCCCTTCGTGCCGTTGCCCACCGGCGCCTGGGGGTGGCTGGCCGGAAGTGCTGCGGTTCACCTAGTCTATCTCTACGCGATGATGCGCGCCTATGCGTCGTCCGACTTCTCCGCGATCTACCCCGCCATGCGCGGCACCGCGCCGCTATTGACCGCGCTGGTGGCGGTCGGCCTGCTCGGGGAGGCGGTCGCGCCGGGTGCGCTGATCGGCATCGCATTGATCGGCGTGGCGCTGCTGGCGCTGGTGATCGGGCGGCATCTCGGCATTCGGGCACTTGGCTGGGCACTGACCACGGGTACCGCCATCGCCGCCTATACCGTCCTGGATGCGCAGGGCGTGCGCGCGGCACCGAGCGTGTGGAGCTACATCGTCTGGGACTTCGTGCTGATCGGTGGCCTCAGCCTCGTCATGTTCTCCGTCCTGACCCGCGGCGCCGCGATCCGCGCCGTGCGGACGCAATGGCGACCGGGCGCAACGGCGGGCGCGCTGTCTGTCGTGACCTATGGGCTGGCGCTGTGGGCGTTCTCGATGGGGCCGACCGCGCCGCTTGCCGCGCTGCGTGAGACCGGTATGGTGACGGCGCTGCTGCTGTCGGTGGTGTTCCTGGGCGAACGGGTGACCTTGCGCCGAGGTCTGGCGGTGTTCGGCATTCTCAGCGGTGCGGGGCTTATCCTGCTGGCGTGAGCGCGATCTCGAACAGCGTCGGCCACAGCTTGCCGGTGACGAACAGGCGGCGGCGGGCGGGATCCCAGGCGATGCCGTTGGCGACCGCCTCGGGATCGGCGGTCTTAATCTCCGCCACCACGGCGCGCAGGTCGACCACCGCCGTGGTGCGTCCGGTCGCGGGGTCGATCCGCAGCAGATAGGGAGTGTGCCAGACGTTGGCGAGCACCGCGCCGTCGATCACCTCGAGCTCGTTGAGCTGCGACACCGGCTTGCCGCGCAGCGTCACCGTCACCTGCCGTTTCACCGCCAGCGTCGCCGGATCGAGGAAACGCAACGTGGGCGTACCATCCGAGTGGATCAGCTGCGTACCATTGCCGGCGAGACCCCAGCCCTCGCCGACGAAACGCGCTTCGGCGACGCGCTTCAAGGTGCGGATGTCCCAACGATAGGCGATCCCGCTCTTCCAGGTGAGGCTGACCAGTTGTCGGCCCCAGAGGGTCATGCCCTCGCCGAACTGGGTGGTGGGGAGCCGGGCGCGCCCGAGTACCTTGCCATCCGCGAGGCGCACGCGGCGGATCTCCGATCGACCTTCCAGCCCGGTGCTCTCGTACAGATTGCCCTCGTGCCACAGCAGCCCCTGGGTGAAGGCGGTGGCGTCATGCGGATAGCGGGCGACGATGCGGGCGGTAAGCACCGGCACCGGCGCGTCCGACTCGGCGGAGACAGGGGGCACCGCGGCAGGCTGAGGCGCGGGAGCCTGGAGGAGGAAAGCGAGGAGAAACAGCATCGGGGCTCGCTACACTCCCAAGCGTGTCGGTGCCATGCGGCGGATCGCCTGACGTCCTCGTGTCCGCTTCCGCAAACGCGAACGGCCCGCCCGGCTTGCACCGGACGGGCCGTTCATCGTTTCACTCAGCTCAAGAGCCGGCGGACAGATTCACCGCCGCGTACTTGCCGCGCCGATCGACCTCCAGCTCGAACTCGAGCTTGTCGCCCTCGTTGAGGTTGGTCATGCCGGCGCGCTCGACCGCGGAGATATGCACGAACGCATCCGGCTGGCCATCGTCGCGCTGGATGAAGCCGAAGCCCTTCATGGCGTTGAAGAACTTGACGGTACCCGTCGCCTTCTCGCCGGTCAGCTGACGCTGCGGCGCACCGCCGCGATCGCCACCACCGGCGCCGCCGAAACCGCCGCCGGCAGGACGCGGACCACGATCGCCGAAGCCGCCTTCGCGCGGCTCGCGTGGCGGCGCGCGGTCGGTGACGGCCATCGGCTCGCCCTCGATCTTGAGCTCGGTGGCCGAAATGCGACCGCCGCGATCGACCAGCGTGAAGCCGAGCGGCTGACCCTCGGCCAGGCCGGACAGGCCCGCCTGCTCGACCGCGGAGATGTGCACGAACACATCCTCGCCGCCGTCGTCGCGGACCACGAAGCCGAAGCCCTTCTGCGCGTTGAAGAACTTGACGACACCCGTGCCCTCGCCGACGACCTGGGGAGGCATGCGGTTGCCGCCGCCGGCACCACCACCGAAGCCGCCACCACCGCCGCCACGGAAACCGCCGCCGCCGGAGCCGCCGCCGAAGCCGCCGCCGCCGCCGCCGCGATAACCGCCGCCACTGCCGCCGCCGCCAAAGCCGCCACGATCACCACCGCCGAAGCCGCCGCCACCGCCGCCGAAGCCACCGCCGCCAAAACCGCCGCCGCCGAAGTCACCGCCACCGCCGCCGAAGCCGCCGCTGGGCTCATCGCCACCAAAGCCGTCGCGCTTGTCGCGCCCACGCCCGCCACGATTGCCGCGGCCACCCTTATCGAAACCCATAACCCTGATCGTCTTCCCGGCTCGTCCAACCACTTACCACCGGGCGTCGGACGACGAACACACGGAAGCCTGGCGCCAAAGTCTTCGCGCCTCACTTTGGCCATAGCGCATTTTCCACCGTCCTGCGAGGGCGATTCGTGCTTTCGCGACGCAGTTCCTTGCACAACCGTGGCCGGAACGGCACAGGTGCGCGATGACCGACATTCTCGCCCTTTTCTCCGATCCCGCGACCTGGGTCGCGCTGCTGACGCTGATCGTGCTGGAGGTCGTGCTCGGCATCGACAATCTGGTGTTCGTCGCCATCCTGTCGAACAAGCTGCCGGCCGATCAGCAGCAGCGCGCGCGCCGAGTCGGTATCGGCCTGGCGCTCGGCTTGCGGCTGATCCTGCTGCTCGCGATCGCTTGGATCATCTCGCTGAACGCACCGCTGTTCGACCTGGGGCTGGTCGGCCCGGCGAGCGAACATGGCGCGCCGGTGTTCGAGACCGCGTTCACCGGCCGCGACCTGATCCTGATCGCGGGCGGGCTGTTCCTGGTCTGGAAGGCGACCAAGGAAATCCACCACGCGGTCGACCCCGATGATTCGGGCGAAATGCTCGACAAGAAGGGCCATGTCGCGATCACCTTCGGCGCCGCGATCGCGCAGATCGCCGCGCTCAACCTGGTCTTCTCGATCGACTCGATCCTCACCGCGATCGGCATGACCGACGACATCCCGGTGATGGCGGTGGCGATCGTGGTGACCGTGGCGATCATGTTCCTGGCCGCCGATCCGCTGGCCAAGTTCATCGAGCACAACCCGACGGTGGTGATGCTGGCGCTCGCGTTTCTGCTGATGATCGGCGCGGTGCTGATCGCCGACGGCTTCGGCGTGCATGTGCCCAAGGGCTATATCTATGCCGCAATGGGTTTCTCGGTGTTGGTCGAGTTGCTCAACATCTTCGCCCGCAAACGCCGCGAGCGCGCCAAGGCCGCCGGAGCAGCCCCCGGAGCCGCGCATTGACCGTCCACCTGCACGAGGAAGACCTGCCTGCCGACATCGTGTTCGCGCCGGGCGCGGCGATTGCGGTCGATACCGAGACGATGGGGCTGATCACGCCGCGCGACCGGCTGTGCGTGGTGCAGCTGTCGGATGGTGGGGAGGACGAGCATCTGGTGCGCTTCTCGCCCGGCAGCGACTATGCGGCGCCTAACCTGAAAGCGTTGCTGGGCGATCCGGCGCGGCTGAAGCTGTATCATTTCGGGCGCTTCGATATCGCGGCACTCCAGCATTATCTCGGCATCCTGGCGGCGCCCGCCTGGGACACCAAGATCGCGTCGCGGCTGATCCGCACCTACACCGACCGGCATGGGCTGAAGGAGCTGGTCAAGGAGCTGCTCGGGCAGGACCTGTCCAAGCAGCAGCAGTCGTCGGACTGGGGCGGACCCGATCTGTCGGATGCGCAGCGCGAATATGCCGCGTCGGACGTGCGTTATCTCCACCGGCTCAAGGACGAGCTGGAGCGGCGGCTTGCGCGCGAGAACCGGATGGCGATGGCGCAGGCGTGCTTCGACTTTCTGCCCGTGCGGGCCGCGCTCGACCTCGCCGGCTGGCCCGAAATCGACATCTTCGCCCATGCTTGATGCCCGGCCTGAACGCACGGCGCGGCAGCTATGGGCGGCGCCCGGCGGACGGCACGACCGGCTGATCGGGACGCTGTCGTTCATGCTGCCGGTCGGCGTCGGGGTGCTCGCGGCCTTTCTGGTGATGGCGCCGATCTATTCGGGCGGCGACGTCTCGTTCGTGCTCGACAAGAACAAGGTCGAGGTCGCCAAGGAACGGATGAAGATCCAGCGCGCCCAGTATCGGGGTCAGGATGCCAAGGGTCAGGCGTTTACGCTCGACGCCGGATCGGCGCTGCAACGCAGCTCGGCGGAGCCGGTGGTGGAGCTCAACGCGCTCGACGCGCGCATCGAACTGACCGACGGCCCGGCCAGGCTCCACGCCGACAAGGGCCGGTACGACATGGACACCGAGCAGGTCGATGTCGCCGGGCCGATCCAGTTCCTGGGTCCGAACGGCTACCGGCTCGACACGCGCGACGCGACCGTGGACCTGAAGGCGCGCAAGCTGGCCAGCGGCGGCGCGGTGACGGGCAGCGTCCGCCAGGGCACCTTCTCCGCCAACCGCCTGCGCGCGGACCTGGAGAGTCGCACGGTGACATTGGCGGGCAATGCCCGCTTGCGCATCCAGCCCCGCGGACCGAAATAGGGGCGATGCGCCCCGTTCTTCTCGTCCTCGCTCTGCTCGCCGCCCCGTCCCTGGCGCAGACGCGCCACAACACCGCGGCGCCGATCGACTTCGGCGCCGACACGATCGAGCTGCAGGACCGCGCCAACCGCGCCGTGCTGTCGGGCAATGTGTCGGTGCGACAGGCGGGGATGAACCTCAACGCGGCGCGGATGACGGTCGCCTACACGGGGCAAGTGTTCGGCGGCAATCCGCAGGTCTCGCGCCTCGATGCATCAGGCGGCGTGACCGTGCGGCGGCCCGACCAGACGGCGCGGTCGAGCTATGCGATCTATGACCTCAACCGCCGGGTCATCACCATGCTCGGCGCGGTGACGCTCAATCAGGGGCCGAACACGGTCAATGGCGGGCGGCTGACGATCAACCTCGATACCGGCCGCGCGGTGATCGACGGCTCGTCGGTCGGCAGTCGCGGCTCGGGCGCCGCCAGCGGCACGGCGACGCGCGGCGGGCGCGTGACCGGGACTTTCTCGGTGCCCGACCGCAGGTAACCCGGCGATCCGTCGCATCGGGGGTGGCGGCTTCGCGCGCGCTGATGCATGATTTCATGCATGATTCCTGCCAATCGGCCCGGACGGCTGCGTCCAGCGGCCTTAGCTTTGAGGCCGACGGCATGGATGCCCTGACCGAGACACTGCACGCGTCGCTGGACGAGCCGCCGGTGGTGCGTGGGCTGCAGGTCATCTCCATCGCCAAGTCGTACGACAAGCGGACGGTGCTGACCGACGTCTCGGTCTCGGTCGGGCGGGGAGAGGTGGTGGGGCTGCTCGGCCCCAACGGCGCCGGCAAGACGACCTGCTTCTATTCGGTAATGGGGCTGGTGAAGCCCGATTCGGGCCGCATCATGCTCGATGGCGACGACATCACCGGGCTGCCCATGTACCGGCGCGCGATCCTGGGACTCGGATATCTGCCGCAGGAAACCTCGATCTTCCGCGGGCTTTCGATCGAGAAGAACATCCTGACGGTGCTGGAGCTGTCGGAGCCCGACAAGGGGGCCCGGCAGCAGAAGCTCGATCGCCTGCTCGACGAGTTCGGCCTCACCCGCCTGCGCGCCGCGCCCGCGATGGCGCTGTCCGGCGGCGAGCGCCGCCGCGCGGAGATCGCGCGCGCATTGGCGGCGGACCCGTCGATCATGCTGCTCGACGAGCCGTTCGCCGGCATCGATCCGATCTCGATCGCCGACATCCGCGATCTGGTGAAGGACCTGAAGCGCCGCGATATCGGGGTGCTCATCACCGACCACAATGTGCGCGAGACGCTGGAGATCGTCGATCGGGCGTACATCATCTATGACGGTCGTGTGCTGTTCACCGGCTCACCAGCCGAGCTGGTGGCAGACGCCAATGTCCGCCGGCTGTATCTGGGCGAGAGTTTCGAGTTGTAGCGCATGAGCCTGGCTCCCCGTCTGGACCTCCGCCAGTCCCAGTCGCTGGTGATGACGCCGCAGCTGCAGCACGCGATCAAGCTGCTGACGTTGTCGAACCTGGAGATCGAGGCGTTCATCGCCGAGGAGGTCGAGCGCAATCCGCTGCTCGCCGCCGACCAGACCGACGAGCGTGTCACGCCCGAGCGTGTCGAAGCGGAGCCGGTGACGGCCGACATGGCCGGTGGCGACACGGCGCTGGACATCGATGTCGCGTCCGAACGTTTCGACGATGGCCCGACCGACGGGGCGATGTCGACCGGGCCGACCGGCAGCGGCCTGGCGGGCGAGGAATTGCCCGACCTCGACAGCCTGGGCGCACCGCCCGCCAGCCTGCAGGACCATCTGCTCGCCCAGGCGGGCACCGCCGTGCCGCGCGCCGACCTGTTCATCGCCCAGCATTTGATCGACCAGATCGACGAGGCCGGCTATCTCCACGCGTCGCTGCTCGAGGTCGCGACCAGGCTGGGCGCACCGCTGGCGCGGGTCGAGGGGGTGCTCAGGATCATTCACGGTTTCGACCCTACCGGCGTCGGCGCGCGCGACCTCGCCGAGTGCCTCGCACTCCAGGCCAAGGAAGCGGACCGTTACGACCCCTGCATGGCGCGACTGATCGACAGCCTGGACCTGCTCGCGCGCGGCGAGGTCAAGCGGTTGCAGCGGATGTGCGGGGTCGATGACGAGGACATGGCGGACATGATCCGCGAACTGCGCTCCTATGATCCCAAGCCCGGCTGTCGCTATGGCGGGGCGCCGGTGCAGGCGGTGGTTCCTGATTTGTTCGTCACCCGCACCCGGACGGGCTGGGCGATCGAGCTCAACGCCGCGACACTGCCGCGCGTGCTGGTCAATCGCCGCTATCACGCGGAGCTGGCAAGCGGCGCGCAGGACAAGGCATCGAAGGCATGGCTGGGAGACATGCTCGCCAGCGCCAACTGGCTGGTCAAGGCGCTCGACCAGCGCCAGCGCACCATCGTTCGGGTCGCGACCGAGATCGTCAAGCAGCAAGAGGCGTTCTTCCTCCATGGCGTTTCGCATCTCAAGCCGATGACGCTGGCGCGGGTCGCGGACGCGATCGAGATGCACGAATCGACGGTGAGCCGCGTCACCTCGAACAAATACCTGCACTGCGCGCGCGGCCTGTTCGAGCTGAAATACTTCTTCACCGCAGCGATCCAGGCGGCCGACGGGGGTGATGCGGTGTCGGCTGAGGCGGTCCGGAGCGCGCTGAAGGCGCTGATCGCGGCGGAGGGCGATCAGGTGCTGAGCGACGACACACTGGTCGAGCAGTTGCAGGCGAAAGGCTTCGATATCGCCCGACGGACGGTGGCCAAATACCGCGAGGGAATGGGTATCGGCAGCTCGGTCCAGCGGCGCCGCGCCAAGGCGTTGGAGCGGCCCTGAGTCCCTCTTCCCACAGGAGACGGAAGATCAGGCAGTCAGCTGCGCTACCGCTTCGGCGAACCGCGCGGTGTCGCCGCGATGCGCACCGTCTCTGGCGGCAGCGGCAAAGCGGCGCCAGGTGGGTTCGTCCTCGGACAGGAGCAGCATCGACGCGGCCCAGCCGACGGGACTGTGCAGCGGCAGGACGAAACCGTTGCGACCGCCGTCGATCAACAGATCGGTCGCGCCGACCTGAGGACTGGCGAGTACCGGCAGTCCGGCCGCCTGCGCCTCGATCACCGCCAACCCGAATTGCTCCTCGACGCTGGGCATCAGCAGCGCCAGGGAACGGGCGAGCTGACGGCTGACCTCCTGGGTCTGGACGAACCCATGGAACCGCACCCGTTCGGAGATGCCCAAGCTCGCCGCCAGTGCGCGCAACTCGTCTTCCAGCGGCCCGGAGCCCAGGATGTGCAGGTCGCGCGGGTGCGCGGTCTCCCCCAGCCATCGCGCGAATATCTCGAGCGCGAAGGCGATGTTCTTCTTCGGCACCAGCCGCGCCACCATGATCCATTCACGCTCCCAGAACCCGACCCCGTCCGGCGCGGGCGGAGCGTCGGCTTGCGCACGCAATCGGGCCACGGAGATCGTGTCATAGCCGAGCGCGAGATGTTGAGGCTTGAAGCGCAGGAAGCGGAGGTAATCGCGCGAGCGCGAGCTAGCGGTGATCGCTCCCCGATAGGGGAGCAGATAGAGGGACTTGCCAACCTCGCGCCACAGCAGTCGCGGATAGTCGTCGAACTTGGAATCGCCCATCGTCCACACGCGCGAGCCGCACAGCCGCAATGCGATAGCGGCCATCAGCACCGCGGGCTGCTCATAATGGCAGAAGAAGAAATGGGGCGGGCCAATGCGCCGGCATTCGCGGAAGATCCGTCGGGCCAGCCTGATCGGCGAACGCGATCGACCTTTCGGCAGCAGCGTCACCACGGTCGCATCGTCGACCGTGGCAGACCATGAATAGGTGGCGCTGACGGGAGCGAACTGAATACCGATCGCCTCGCGTCCGCTCGCGGCGACCGCTCCCAAGCGATCGTGGTGATAAGGTCCGAAGTTTTCCCACAAGAGAACCACCGGACGCATTGTCTACCCCCGAAACCAGTGCCGCCGGACGAAAAAAGCGATCACGCCCACCGCCAACGTCAGACAGCCGAGCGCGATCCATTGGAAGGCAAAAGGATTTTCGGCCCAGGGCAGGCCCTTGACGTTCATGCCGTACAGACCGGTGATGAAGGTGAGCGGCAGGAAGATCATCGCAACGATCGAGATCACCAGGCTGCGGCTGTCGAGCTGCTCGGCGCGCAGATCGGAGAGCGTGTCGTGCATCACCGCCGATCGTTCGCGGATGCTCTCCAGCTCCTCGGCCATGCGCGCGGCGCGGTCGGCGGCGGCGGCGAGATGAACGCGGTCGTCCGCCTCCAGCCAGTCGCCCGGCAACGCGCCCAGCTTCTCGAGCGCGGCGCGCTGTGGATTGAGGAAGCGCCGATAGCCGATCGCGCGCACCCGCACCGCGCTGACATTGCGGCGAAGGTCGAAGATGCGGTCGGCGGACAGCTGCTCCTCGCAATCGTCGAGGCTGTCGCCGAGTCCGGCGACGAGCGGGTCGAGATCGGCGGTGATCGCGGTGGCGAAGGCGGCGATCAGGTCGCCGGGATCGCGGATCGTCCCAGCCTTCATGCTCGCAGCGACGGTATCGGTCGCGACCAGATGCGCGCGGCTGGTCGAGAAGACCCGGCCCTTGGTCGCCCAGATTCGGACCGACGCGAGCGGGTCCGACTGCGACAGCTCCTCCTTCGCGCGCCCGCGCAGATTGACCAGCGCGCCCGCCGCGAACTCCTCGCAGCGCGGCCTGGTCTCGGTCGCGGTCAGCGCCTCGACGACATGTTCGTCGAGCTTGGCCTGATCGCGCAGCCAGCCGCTCGCTTCCTCTGCGGTGCTGTTGAGATGCACCCAGACGAGTGCGTCATCGCAGGTCAGCGCCGCCTCGACCGGCACCGCCTCGGCCGTGCCGCCGCTGACCCTGTACGCCAATCCGTTCATGCCCAGCCCACCCAGACGCTCAACCCCAGCTCCCCATCGTCCGGCGGTGCATCCGACACAATCCGCGCCGCGTCCGCGCGGGCGCGGTCGAGGATCCCCACGGGCGTAGCGGGGTGGTGGTACACACGGTCCGCGAGCGCCAGCCAGCGTGCCTGGCGCAGGGTGAGGTCGTCGGGATCGGCGGAGCGAAGTGCGATCCTTTCGAGACGCGGTTCGCTCTGTCCGGTTCCGGCACGCTCCACCCAGGCGGCGACGCGCCGAACAGCTTCCGGATCGAACGGGTCGAGCTCGCCCGTGAGCGCGGAGCCAATCGCGCGGCGACGCTCGCCCATGTCCGGCAACGCGCGGCGCAGCGCCGCGCGCGCGGCGAACAGCGCGTCAGCGAGGCGGCCGAGCGTCGAAGGCAATAGCGCGTCGAGCCGCTGCCGCACCGCCGCCGCCAGCCCCGCCGACACGCCGCCGGTCATCACCGCCACCAGCACCGGGGAGCGGTCCACCACGGCGGGCAGGGTGAAGTCGCACAGCGCCGGTCGGTCGACGGCGTTGACCAACAGTCCGCGCGCGCGCAGCCGCTCGACCGCGGCGAGTGCCAAGGCCTCGTCGTCGAGGGCGACCACCGCAAGGCGTGCATGGGGGTGGTCCGTAACCACCACCGCGCCCGCGCGCTCGAGCAGGCGGCGCTTGGCATCCGCCGCTTCGCCCTCGCCCACCAGGATCACGGGCCGGCCGTCGAGCTTCACCAGCACGGGCAGGCCGGGCCAGGTCAAAGGTGGCGTGACCTTTGTCGCGGCGCCGCGGGCAAAGCCCGCGTCGTCGGTCGGCGCCAAGGCGCCGCCGGCCGAGCTTGCACGTCTCACGCGCAGCGTCGCTGCGCGTGCGCGCGCGGCGCTAGAGCCACTCCGGCACCCGCTCCGCGGCGATCATCGTCTCCGGGCTCACCCGGTCGGCGACGACGGCGTAGCGGTCGCCGTCGACCAGCACCTCCGGCACCAGCGCGCGGCTGTTGTAGGTCGACGCCATCGTCGCGCCGTACGCTCCGGCGGTGCGGAACACGGCCAGGTCGCCCGCGTGAACCGTGTCGATGTCGCGGCCCATCGCGAAGGTATCGCCGCTTTCGCATACCGGCCCGGCGATGTTGGCGGTCATCCGCGCGCCCGACGGCGCGACCGCGACGAAGTCGTGCCAGGCGTCGTAGAGCGCGGGCCGGGCCAGGTCGTTCATCGCCGCGTCGACAATGACATAGGGCGCGACGGAGCCGGGTTTGACCCAGATCACGCGGGTCAGCAGAACGCCGGCATTCCCGGCGATGACACGACCGGGTTCGAACTGCAGCTCGACGTCCCACCCCGCCGTCGCGCGCGCCACCATTGCGCCGTAATCGGCCGGCGTCGGCAGCACGTCGTCCTCACGATAGGGCACACCCAGCCCGCCGCCGAGATCGACGCGGGTGATCGTGTGGCCGGCCGTGCGCAACTCGCGGACGAGCGCGCCGATGCGGCCGAACGCGGCCTCCAGTGGGGCAAGATCGGCGAGCTGGCTGCCGATGTGCAGCGCCACGCCCCGGAGGTCGAGCCCGTCGAGCTTCGCCAGCCGCGCGAACATCGCCGGCGCGTCGGCGATCGGGACGCCGAACTTGTTCTGCTTGCGCCCGGTGGAGATCTTGGCGTGAGTGCCGGCATCGACGTCGGGGTTGACGCGCAGCACCGCCGGCGCGCGCTGCCCGCGCCCCTCCCGCATTCTTTGTGCGGCGAGGCGGGCGAGCACCTCGCCTTCCTCCTCCAGCTCAAGGTTGAATTGGCCGATGCCGGCGTCCAGCGCCGCCGCCAGCTCGCCATGCGTCTTGCCGACGCCGGAGAAGACGATCGCCTCCGCCTTCATCCCCGCCGCCAGCGCGCGTACCATCTCGCCGCCCGAGACGACGTCGGCGCCATAGCCCTCGTTCGCCATCAGCCGCAGCACCGCCAGGTTGGGGTTGGCCTTGATCGCATAGGCGAGATGGACGCGAGGCAGGCCGCTCAGCGCCTCGCGGAAGACCCGGGCGTGGCGGCGGAAGGTGGCGGCCGAGTAGACATACACAGGCGTCCCCACCGCCGCGGCGATGACGGGCAGCGGCACGTCCTCGGCATGCAGGACGCCGTTCCGGTAGGTGAAATGGTCCATCAGCCCTCTGGTGGCAGGTCGAACTCGTCGGAACGACGCTGTTGGGAGTTGGTCAGCAGCTCGTCGGATCGCTGTGGCCGCTGTTGCGGCGTGGGCGTCACCAGCTGTGGCGGCGTCGGTTGCGCCGTCGCGCCGTAGGGCGCGACCGGCAGCGTACCGCCTGGCGGCGGCTTCAGACCGACGGCCGAGCCGCAGGCGGCGAGCGCCAGCGGCACGATGATGGCCAGGCGTTTCATGTCGTCTCCCCCCGCGCGGCGGCGACTGCCGCGCGAACATTGGCGGGCGCGGTGCCGCCGTGGCTGGTGCGGCTCGCGACCGACGCGTCGACCGAGAGCACGTCGAAGACCCGCGCATCGATCCGGGAGTCGATCGCGGTCAACGCCGCCAACGGCAGCGCGTCGAGCTTGACGCCCGTGTCCTCCGCGCGTTTGACCGCGCGACCGGTGATGTGGTGCGCCTCGCGGAACGGCACCCCAGCCTCGCGCACCAGCCAGTCGGCGAGGTCGGTCGCGGTCGCATAGCCAGCTTCGGCCACCGCGCGCATCCGATCGGTGCGGAAGGTCGCGGTCTCGACCATCCCGGTCATCGCCGCCAGGCACAGGCCGAGCAGGTCGTGCGCCTCGAACACCGGCGGTTTGTCGTCCTGCATGTCCTTGGAATAGGCGAGCGGCAGGCCCTTCATCGTCACCATCAGTGACACCGTCGCGCCGACGATCCGCCCCGCATGGCCGCGCACCAGCTCGGCGGCGTCGGGGTTGCGCTTCTGCGGCATGATCGAGCTGCCCGTCGACCAGGCGTCGCTGAGCGCCACGAAGCCGAAGGGCTGCGAGGCCCACAGGATGAACTCCTCCGCCAGCCGGCTGAGATGCAGTGCGCACTGGGTCGCGGCCTGGAGGTAATCCAGCGCAAAATCGCGGTCGCTGACCGCGTCGAGGCTGTTGCGGGTTGGCCGATCGAAGCCGAGTGCCCGCGCGGTCGCGTCGCGATCGATCGGAAAGCCGGTCCCCGCCAGCGCCGCTGAGCCGAGCGGACACTCGTTCAGCCGTCGCCGCGCGTCGCCGAAGCGGCTTGCGTCGCGGCGCAGCATCTCGTGATAGGCCATAAGGTGATGGCCGAGCGTCACCGGCTGGGCGGATTGGAGGTGGGTGAAGCCGGGCATGACGCTGGCGGCATGCTCCTCTGCTCTCGCCAGCAGTGCGGCCTGGAGCGCAGCGATGGCGGCGAGCACCTCGTCGGTCGCGTCGCGCACCCACAGGCGGAAGTCGGTCGCGACCTGATCGTTGCGCGAGCGCGCGGTGTGCAGCCGTCCTGCCACCGGCCCGATCCGCTCCGCCAGCCGCGCCTCGGTCAGCATGTGGATGTCCTCAAGCGCGAGATCGTCGGGCACACCGTCGCGCTCGAAGTCGGCCGCGACCTCGTCCAGCCCGCGCGCGATCGTCGCGGCGTCCTCGCCAGAGACGATCCCCTGCGTACCGAGCATCGCGACATGCGCTTGGCTGCCGCGCACGTCCTGTCGCCACATCCGCTTGTCGAAGGGGATGGAGGCGTTTATCTCGCGCATCACCGCCGCCGGCCCTTCGGCGAAGCGGCCACCCCACATCTGGTTGGAGCCGGTGATGTCTGCACGCTCGGCGATTGCCTGTCTCCTGGCGCTGGCCGCCGCCGGCTGCACTAAGGAAAGCCCCGCGCCCGAGCAAGCGAACGTGGCGACCGTCTCCCCGGACGAAGCGCCACCGGCGAGCACCCCGGCGTTGAAGGCGGGCGCGGTCGACCGCACCCACCAGGGCGAGGTCGCACCGGATGCGCAGCTGGCGACGCTCGACGGCAAGCCGACGACGCTCGACGCTTATCGCGGCAAACCGTTGCTGGTGAACCTGTGGGCGACCTGGTGCGCGCCGTGCATCGCGGAGATGCCGAGCCTCGACAAGGCAGCGGCCAACGTCATCGCGATTGCGCTCAACCAGGGCGAAGAACCCGCCAAGATGCAGCCGTTTCTGACGAGGGCGAAGCTGGCCCATCTGCAGACGCTCAGCGACCCGAAGATGGCGGTCAGCCTTGGTCTCGCCACCAATCTGCCGACGACGTTGCTCTATGACGCGCAGGGCAAGGAGGTCTGGCGTGTCGCGGGCGGACGTGACTGGGCCACGCCCGAGTCGCTGGCGCTGATCGCCGAGGCGCGCTGATCCAGGCCATTGCCCAGGTCGACGATTCGGGCATGATCCCGCGGGGGATCGTCGGATATGGGAATCGTACCGCTCGTCGCATGGAGCGCCGTGCTGCTGACGGCGTGGGGGCCGGTCGGCGCCGACACGCCCGTGGTCCGCCCGAGCGGGTTCAATCCCGCCGATCCCGCTTACCGCCAGTTGTACGCGCTCGAGGCGGCGGCGGTCGCGCTCGACCTCGACCAGGCAAAGGTCGCGGAGTTGCCCGTCCACCGTGCCGCGTGGACCACGCTACGCGATGCCGCCCTCGCGACACCGGTACCCGGCACGCAGCACCCGCATCCGCTCGCCGGGCGCGCGCTGGTGATGCTGGCGGCGGTGGAGCAGATGGCGGACGATTATCCGCTCGCGACCGAGCGGGTGACCGCCGGGCTGGCACTGCTGGCGCCCTTTGCCGACCACTATCGTCCTGCGATCGCCCAGGGCCGCACGCTGCAGGGCTTTTTCAAGGTGATCGCGGGAGATGCCGCGGGCGGGCTGGCGATCCTCGAACCCAATGTCGCCGATTTCGAGCGCTTCCACGATGCCTTGCCGCCTGCCGGTCGCACCAAGCAGCTGGAGGTGCAACGCGCCGATGGCCTTTACGCCTATAGCCAGGCGCTGGCGCGGCTGGGCAAGCTGGATCAGGCCGCCGTCGCTCAGCAGCGGTCCGCCGCGGCGATGGCGGCGGGGCTCGGCCCCAATGCCGGCGCCGCGCTGCGTGCCCAGGCGGATTACGCAGTGCTGCTCGGCCGCGCCGGGCGGCGCGACGAGGCCGAGGCGGTCGCGCGTGCCGTGGTGGAGCGGACGGTCGCCAACCTGCCACGGACCGATGAGCACTATCCGCGTATTCTGGGCTTCACCGGGCTGATGCTCTCGCGCAACGGCCGCCGACTGCAGGGCTCGGCCTATCTCGAAGGCGCGTTGGAGGCGATGACAGCCGCCGGGACGGACCGCACGCTGAGCTTCCATCAGTTCCGCCAAGCCTATGGGTCGACGCTGTTCGAGCGCGAGCTGTACCCGCAGTCGCTCCATGCGTTCGACGGTGCGCTGACCGGGTTCCGCGCCGCCAAGTCGCCGTTCGACATCGCCAAGGCGCTATCGCTGATCGGACTGGCGCACTTCGCCGAGGGGCAGTCCGCGCTGGCGGCGCGCGAACTCGGGGAGGCGGTCGGTGCCTCGCGCGCGCGCGATCGCAACACCCGCGAGGTGGCGCAGGTCTCGCTGCCGGTGCTGACCGTGGCGACGCTCGACGCGGGCCGGGTGCAGGAGGCGAAAGGCCATGCCGACCAGTTCGTGACCGATGTCGCCGCCACCGAAGGGGCGCAGGCGTTCCTGCGCGCGAACGCCGCGGCGCTGCGTGCCTATGTCGCACTGCGCGGCGATCCGGCCGGGCGGGCAGCGGCGGTCGCCGCCGCGGGGCGGATGGTCGGTGTGGTAGCCGACAACAGGCTGCTTGCCGGCGCCGGCGAGCTGCCGCAACGGGAGCGGGCCGGGCTCGACCTCGCTCTGCGCATCGCGGTAGAGGCGCGTGACCCGGCGCTCGGCCTCAAGGCCATGGCCGTGCTGGCCGGATCGCGGATGGCGCAGGCGAACCGGTTGCTGATCGACCGGCTGGCGACCGGCGATCCGGGCCTCGGGAGCCGGGTCCGCGCGCTGCAGGATGCGGTGCGCGCGGCGCAAAGCGCCGACGGTGCCTATCTGTCGGCGCTGGGCGGTAGCGGTGACGTCGCCGAACGGCGCCTGGCGCGCGACCGCGCAGCCGGCGCGGTCGGCGCGTTGCGCGCCGCGATCGCCCGCGACCATCCACGCTGGGACGAGGCCAACGCGCTGGCGGCGGTGGACTTGCCGGGCATTCGGGCGGGGCTGGCGCGCGGCGAGGCGCTGTTGGGCGTGACGCCGGCGTTCGACGGCGTCTATGTGCTCGCCATCGGGCGGAGCGGCGCGGCGATCGAGCGCACGGCCATTGGCCGCGCCGGGATCGTCGCGGCGGTGAGCCGCTTGCGCGCATCGCTGCCGGCCGGGGCGTTCGACGCGGCGGCGGCGCACGCGCTCCATGCGCAGATGTTCACGCCCGGGGTGAAGGCGGCGCTCGGCGGCGCGACCTCGCTGCGGGTGGTGGCGACCGGCGCATTGGCCGCGCTGCCCTTTGCGGCGCTGCTCGAAAGACCGGTCACTCGCGTCGATCGCGCCGCGCCGTTCTTGGTACGCCGCTATGCGATGCGCATGGCATCGGGCTTCGTGCCGGTGCCGGCGGTGCGGGCGAGCGGCAAGGCGGAGCGTTTTCTCGGGATCGGCGCGCCCCTGCCCTTCCCGGGCGGCGACACCACCAGGCCGGTGATGGTGGCGGGACGATATTATCGCGGCGGCGGCACCGATCCGGGCGCGCTCGGCTCGCTGCCGCCGCTGCCCGCCGCCCTGGGCGAGCTTCGCGCGGTCGCGAACCGTCTGGGCTCCTCGCGCGCGACGCTGCTGACCGGCGGCGACGCCAGCGAAGCGCGGGTGCGGGGGCTCAACCTCGGCGGCTATTCGACCGTGATGTTCGCGACCCACGGGTTGGTGAGCGGCGAGATGGAGGGCGTCACCGAGCCCGCGCTGGTGCTGTCGCCGCCGCGCGCTTCCGGCGACGGCGACGGGCTGCTCGGCGCGTCCGAGATCGCGACGCTGCGGCTCGACGCCGATTGGGTGATCCTGTCGGCGTGCAACACCGCGGCGGGCGACGGCGTCGCCACCCCCGCCTTTTCAGGACTTGCGCAGGCGTTCCGCTATGCCGGGGCGCGCTCGCTGCTGCTGTCGCATTGGCCGGTGCGCGACGACGCGGCCGCGCGCATCTCCGTCGATACGGTCAGCGGTGCGCGCGCCGGGCTCCCGCGGGAGGTCGCCTTGCAACGCGCGATGCTGAGGCTGCTCGCCGATCGGAGCGTCGTGGGGGGTGCCGACCCCTATGTTTGGGCACCCTATGTGCTGGTCGACTGAGCCCGAAGGTCAGCGATCTTGATGTTGTATATCGTTCTTCGGCTTCCCAATTGCGGCTGACCGTCGGCCGGAATCGCGAGATCGTACCGGCGACCCATGGTGGCGACCTTCCTCGCCCGGAGACCCGCTTCATGGCCCTGCCCTCCTCGATGGCCGAAGCGTTGCGGCTGACCCGCGCCGGCAATCTGGCGGAGGCGACGGCCCGCCTGCGCGACATGTTGCCCGGGCTCGCCGCAGCGGGAACATCGACAACGACGAGCGCACCCCTAGGCTTCGATGCGGCGCGGTTCACCGGTCGTTTCTCGGCCGCTACACCGCCGACCCCAGCCGATACCACCGGCCTGTTCGAGGCGCGCCGGCATGTCGGGTCCGCAGGCGCGCTCGACTATATGCTGTACCGCCCGCTCGCGGCGGCGCCGGGGCTGCCGCTCGTGATCATGCTGCATGGCTGCACGCAGACGCCCGAGGACTTCGCCCGGGGTACGGCGATGAACCGGCTGGCGGACGAGCTCGGCTTTCTGGTCGCCTATCCGCGCCAGACCCAGGCGGCGAATGCGCAGAAATGCTGGAACTGGTTCCGCCCCGGCGACCAGCACCGCGACGGCGGCGAGGCGGCGCTGATCGCGGGCGTTGCGCGCGACGTGATCGCGGCGGAGCAGGCGGATGCCGGGCGCGTCTATGTCGCCGGCCTGTCTGCCGGCGGTGCGGCGGCCGCGAACCTCGCCGCGGCCTATCCCGACCTGTTCGCCGCAGTCGGCATCCACTCCGGTCTGTCGTGCGGCGTCGCGCGCGACCTGCCGAGCGCGCTGACGGCGATGCGCCAGGGCGCACGCGGCGCGGCGCAGGGGGACATGGCGTTCGTGCCGGTGATCACCTTCCACGGCGATCGCGACGGCACTGTGCACGAGGTCAACGCGCGCGACATCGTCGGCGCGGCGGAGCGCGCGGCGAAGGTGTCGCTGAGGGTGGAGACGGAGAGCAGCGACGCCGGCGGCCGCAGCTATACGCGTGCGGTCTATCGTGACGCGCAGGGGCGGAGCGTGATCGAGCAATGGACGATCGCCGGCGCCGGGCACGCGTGGTCGGGGGGCGATGCGTCCGGCTCCTATGCCGACGCAAGCGGTCCGGATGCGTCGCGCGCCATGCTGCGCTTCTTCCTCGATCAGGACGGCCGCAAGTCTTAGCGATGTCGAACTCCGGCGGGCAGGGTCAGCGTATCGCGAACACATGATAGACCGGACCGTCGGCGGTACGCATGCCGTTGGCCACCGCGATCACCCGGTTGAGCCAGTCATACGCCGGATGGCCGGTTACGAAGCGGGGCGTGGTGCGTAGGTAGAGATCCTCGTACGGGCCAGGCTCGCGGTTGCGAAAGCGCGCGGTCGCCTCGGGTGAAGCGGGTACGGCCAAGCCGGTATAGTGCATCGCGATGCGGGCGCCGTCGTGGGTCTCGAGCGCGGTGCGCACGTCGATCGCCATAACACCGTCGGCCCGCCACGTCACCCAATCGGCGCCGTGTGGGAGCACCCGGCCGCGCAGCCGCGCCCCTTCGAACGTACCGCCGAGCACGGGAAAGATCCCCAGCCGGTCGCCGCCGCCGATCGCCTGCGCGTCCACGTAGCCGACGTCCAGTCGCATCACAAACAGCGGGTCCCACGACAGCGTCTCGATGCCAGCCATGTCCGCTCTCTTCCCTCGCCGCTTCGACGCGCAGCATGGAAGCAAAGCGGCGGCCACACCAGCGTCCACGCGGCAGACGTCAGCGGACGCCCTACGGCCAGGCGCGGCGGTGCGCATCCAACGAGCAGGCCGTTACTTACCGGGTGGGAGGTGCTGGATGCCCGACAAGGACTCGAACCTTGATTGACGGAGTCAGAGTCCGCTCTCTTACCATTAGAGGATCGGGCAACAGCGGCGGCTAGTTAGGGCGCTGTAATGACTCGGTCAAGCGTCAGTCGGCCGCGAGTCCGCCGGTGGCGGCGGTTCCCACCCACAACAGCATGACCGCACCGATCGCGGCGAGCCCGGTCAGCCCGCCACCGCCGGCGGCGGCAAAGGCGGCGCCGCGCGCGAACAGCCAGAGGCCGAACGCGAGCGCGGCGGTGGCGACGATCAGCGTCAGCGTGCGCGCGCGGTCGGCCGCGAGCCGGGCCGCGAGCTTGCGCTCGGCCGCGACGCGCAGCGCGGCCTCGTTCGCGAACGCGACGTCGGGCAATCGGTCCGGCACCGCGAGCAATGCGGCCAGGCGATCGTCGAAGCGGTTCATCCTGCCTCTCCCAACAAGGTCTGGGCGCGAGCCCGTGCCCGTGCCTGCAGCGACTTGAACGTGCCGAGCGGCAGGCCGAGGATCGCGGCGCACTCGCTTTGGCTATGGCCCAGGCCGTGGCCGAGCACCAGCGCGGCGCGTTGGTCAGGCGGCAGGGCGGCGAGCAGCCGGGCGGCGTCTACCGCGGCATCTTGTGGCGGGGCGTAGCTGCGCTCGGCAAGCTGGCCTACCGCCTCGCGCCGCCGGGCCTCGCGGCGATCGGAGCGCCGGTCCATCAGAAAGGTCGTCCAGGCGATGCCGAGCAGCCAGCTGCCGACCGCAGCCTCGCCTCGAAAGGCGCCGGCCTTGCGCCACGCCTGGATGAAGGTGCGTTGCGCCAGCTCGTCCGCCAGGTCCGCACCCGCGACCCGGGCGAGGAAGCCTCGCACCCGCGCCTCGTGGGTGCGGACGATGAGGTCGAAGGCGCGCGCATCGCCCCCTGCCGACCGCGCCAGCGCATCGGCGTCAGGCGTCACCCGCGCGATCCGCCCCGCGCAGGTATAGCAGGATCGCCACGCCGACCAGGCCGGGGAACAGGGCAGGCACTACCGCTTCCTTGAGGTCATGGAGATTACCCTCGAGCAGCCCGGCCCCAACGATCGCAAGGGCGAGTGCGATCAGCACATAGGCGACGAGGCGAAGGTTGACGCGCGGCCGCTGCCCCAACCGGTCGATCAGCACCGACGCGTCGGGCGAGCCCTGCTCGATCGCGACCATCACCGTCCGGTGCAGCGAGCGCAGGTTGAACGCGCGGAACCCCAGCGCGACGATCAGGACGAGGCAGATCGCCAGCGTGACGGTGACGATCATTTCGGTTTCAGGCATCGATGTTCCCCTTGTGCGTTGGTCTTACCCCTATGATGCCGCAACCCGGCCGATCGGATGACGGGTGGATGCGAAAAACCTGCGGTAACCACCGCAGCTTGTCGTTTTCCCGCCCGCGCGCTAGCACTTGCGACAAGCACCGAGCGGGCCTGCCCGTGACGGAATAACAGAAGAGAGAAACTGGCCGATGGGGGACATGTCCACCCAAGGGCCGCAGCGGCAGGCCCCCGTGACGGGACCGGACCGTCCGGCGGCGAACCGGCCCCAGCGAGGCCGCTGGTCCAACGCGCACGCCTTTGCCGCGCTCGACCTGGGCACCAACAATTGCCGCCTGCTGATCGCCCGGCCCCAAGGCGAGGGCTTTGCGGTGATCGACGCCTTTTCGCGCATCGTCCGGCTGGGCGAGGGGCTCGCCGCCTCCAACCGGCTGAGCGACGCGGCGATCGACCGGACGCTCGCGGCGCTGCGGATCTGCGCCGACAAGCTCAAGCGTCGCAACGTCACCCTCGCCCGCTCGGTGGCGACCGAAGCGTGCCGGCGGGCCGAGAATGGCGCGGAGTTCATCGCGCGCGCCTACGCCGAGACGGGCATCCACCTCGACATCATCTCGGCGGAGGAGGAAGCGCGCCTCGCGGTGCTCGGCTGCCATGCGCTGATCGAGCCGGGCGACGACCCGGCGCTGATCTTCGACATCGGCGGCGGCTCGACCGAGCTGGTGCTGGTCGACACCGCGGGACCGGTGCCACGCGTGCTCGACTGGCACTCGGCGCCGTGGGGCGTGGTGTCGCTGACCGAGAGCGCGGGCGGCGGGGACGGCCGCGAGGGAAGGCTGGCGGCCTATGCGCGGATGCGGGCGCTGGTGGCGGAGAGCGTCGCGTCGTTCGCGGCGCGGCTGCCGCGCGACGTCGGAAGACCGCGGTTGTTGGGTACGTCGGGGACGGTGACGACGCTGGGTTCGGTGCATCTGGGGCTCAGCCAATATGACCGCTCGGCGGTCGATGGGCTGATCGTGCCTGCCGCGGCGATGCGCCGGATCAGCGCCGACCTGGCCGGCATGGCCGTGAACGAGCGCGCCGGGCTGGCCTGCATCGGTCACGAGCGCGCCGACCTGGTGGTCGCGGGCTGCGCGATCCTGGAGACGATCATGGACCTGTGGCCGGCAGAACGGATCGGCATCGCCGATCGCGGCATCCGCGAGGGCATCCTGCGGCGGCTGATGGGAGCCGCTCGCCCATGAAGCCTCCGGGTCATCAGAGGGTCAAGACGGCCAGGAAGCGAACCGCGCAGTCGACGCGCTGGCTGGAGCGGCAGCTGAACGACCCCTATGTCCGCCGCGCCAAGGCGGAAGGGTATCGCAGCCGCGCGGCGTACAAGCTGAGCGAGCTGGACGAGCGGTTCGGCTTCCTCAAGGGGGCCAAGCGGGTGATCGACCTGGGGCTGGCGCCGGGCGGGTGGAGCCAGGTGGTCAAGCGGCGGCTGCCGGCGAGCACGGTGGTCGGCATCGATCTGCTGCCGGTCGACCCGATCGAGGGGGTCGAGATCCTGCTGATGGACTTCATGACGGACGCGGCACCCGACGCGTTGCGCGCGGCGCTGGGCGGGCCCGCCGATCTGGTGCTGTCGGACATGGCCGCGAACACCGTCGGGCACCCGCAGACCGACGCGCTCAGGACGATGGCGCTGGTCGAGGCTGCGGCCGAGTTCGCCTATGAGGTGCTGCGGCCGGGGGGAGCGTTCGTGTCGAAGGTGTTCGCGGGCGGGGCGGACACGACGCTGGTCGCGGAGCTGAAGCGGCGGTTCGCGACGGTCAAGCACGCCAAGCCGCCGGCTTCGCGCAAGGGCAGCGTCGAGTGGTTCGTAGTGTGTCAGGGGTTCAAGGGCCAGTCAGCGGAATAGCCTTGCTATTCCGCGTCGCGGACTGGCCCCGGCCGGCATGCGCAGCCATGTCCGACGACGGGGCTTTGCCGCGGCGGGCATTCGGAAGTTTAGGGGAAGTTTAGGGATAAACGCGGTCGACGGGGTGGGTCGAACTTGTCGAAGTTGCCGTGGTGCGCGCTTATCTTCCCCGACTTCATCTTCCCCGGCGGAGGCCGGGGCCCAGAATCGGGCTGCTCGGATGAGAAGCCCGTCCCAGTGAATGCGTGGCGACTGGGCCCCGGCCTTCGCGGGGAGGGGCTGGTGGCGTGGACATGCGAAAGAGCGGCGGCTTTTGGGCCGCGACTCGTCTAAACACATCCGGGGTATGTAGGACAGCGCCGCGGCAAAGCCGCGTCGTGACGTCGGACGGGCTCGGCATGGCCGACCCGCCGGCCGGAGTTCGGCTGATCCTCGGCTAACGCTTACGCGTTAGCTTCGGGCCTCACTCGTAATCCCCACCCATGTTCTGATTACGGGGCGGCGCCGCCGCGGTCAGCCGCAGGGCCTCGGCCGACGCTTGTAGCGAGCCGACCGCATCCGCCTCGTCGTCGTCGTCGATCTGGACCTTCTGCAGGCCGGTAACGATCGATTCGCGCAGGTGATCGGGGCGCACCGTCTCCTCCGCGATCTCGCGCAGCGCCACGACCGGGTTCTTGTCGCGGTCGCGGTCGATGGTCAGCTCCGCCCCACCCGAGATCTGCCGCGCGCGCTGCGCCGCGGACAGCACGAGATCGAAGCGGTTCGGAATCTTGTCGACGCAATCCTCGACGGTGACGCGCGCCATGCCGTGTCCTTAGGTAAAACAGACTATCAGGTAAGGCCGGAGCCGGTAGCGGCGGCCCCGGCGCAAGTCAAGGAAATCGGCCCTGCTTGCCCTTGGCGAGACCCTGCCCCATGCATCCGCACCATGGGGGCGCAGCCGACCTTTGCCGTCGACGGCAACGCGCTGACGCTGCTGGTCACCGGCCGCGACCGGCTGGACGCGCTGTTGGCGCTGATCGACGGGGCCCAGCGATCGGTGCGGCTGCTCTATTACATCTATGCCAATGACGAGGCCGGACGGCTGGTCAACGAAGCGCTGATCCGGGCGCGCGGCCGCGGTGCTGACGTGGCGCTGATCGTCGACGGCTTCGGCGCGGGCATCGCCGCCGACCGCGCCTTCTTCCAGCCGCTGGAAGATGCCGGCGTCCGGCTGTGCTGGTTCTCGCCGCGCTGGGGGCGGCGCTATCTGCTGCGCAACCACCAGAAGCTGGCGCTGGCCGATGAGCGGCGGATCATCGTCGGCGGCTTCAACATCGAGGACGATTATCTCGGCAAGGCGGAAGAGCCGTGGATGGTGTGGCGCGACCTGGGGCTGCTGGTCGAGGGGCCGGCGGCGGCGCGGATGGCAGGCTATTTCGATGCGCTGCACACCTGGACCAGCACGCCCAAGGCGAAGCTGCGGCACCTCAACCGCACGCTGAAGCGGTGGAGCGAGACCGAAGGCCCGGTGCGGTGGCTGATCGGCGGACCGATGCGGCGGCTGTCGCCCTGGGCGCGGGCCTTGCGCGCCGACATGCGGAGCGCGCGCCGGATCGACATCATAGCGGGGTATTTCGCGCCGAGTCCTGCGATCCTCCGTCACCTGGACCGCGCCGGCAAGCGTCACGCGCAGGTCCGGATCATCACCGCGCGGCTGTCCGACCATCCCGCGGCAGTGGAAGCAGGGCGCTTCACCTATGCCGGGCTGCTGCGCAAGAAGGTCCAGATCTTCGAATACGAACCGACCAAGCTGCACACCAAGCTGTATCTGGTCGACGATACCACGCATATCGGCTCGGCCAATTTCGACATGCGCAGCCTGTTCATCAACCTGGAGCTGATGCTGCGGATCGACGATCCTGCGTTCGCCGCGCACATGCGGGAGTATGTGGCGGGGGAGATCGCCAATTCGGAGGCGATCACGCCGGAGCTCTACCGCGCGCGGACCGGTTGGCGAACGCGGGTGAAGCAGTTCGTCGCCTATGCGCTGCTGGCGGTGGTCGACCCGACGGTTTCGCGGCGGCTCAACCTGGGGTGACCGTCCTGCCGCCCTTGAGCCGCCATCCGAGGTAGCGAGGACTCCGCGCTCACGCAAAGCTGGACCCCGGCTCGAGCCGGTGACGGGGTCAGTCCTTATGCGCCCAGTACAGTTGCGCCGGCGGGACGTTCCACCATTCCATGTCGTGGTCGATGCGGTCGAAATGGACCGCGACGTAATCGCGGACCTTGGGGGAGAATTGATAGACCAGGAACGCACCGCCCGGGCGGAGCACCTGGTGAGTGGCGGCGACGATCGCGGGGCCGACGCCCTCGGGGAGCGTCGAGAAGGGAAGGCCCGACAGCACATAATCGGCCGCGTCGTGGCCATGATCGGCGACGATCTGCTCGACGTCGGCGGCCGAGCCGCTCACCGCCGCGAAGCGCGGATCGGTGATGGTGTGGCGCAGGTAGCGGATGAAATCGGCGTTGGTGTCGATCGCGATCAGCTTCGCGTCCGGCGCCATGCGGTCGAGGATCGGCCGGCAGAAGGTGCCGACGCCAGGGCCGTATTCCACGAACAGCTTGCAGTTCGCCCAGTCCACCGGGCCCAGCATCTTGTCGATCAGGCGATCGGACGACGGAATGATCGAGCCGACCATCACCGGATGCTTCAGGAAACCCTGAAAGAACATGCCCCACGGCGTGGGCACCCCGGGGGCACGGGAGCGGTCGCGCCTGACGGCAGTGGTCGAACTCGGCATGAAGGCTCCCTGACAGTCTCTTAGCGCCGTCGCAATTCCGGGCGCGGTAATCAAGCCACGCCCGTCCGACAACCTTTTCGAAAGCCAAGGGTTGCCTCGTGACCGACGCGGCTTATCCAGTTCCGGGATGGACGACAGCCGCATAGGTCAAGTCGCGGTGATCTTCACCTCGCAGCGCAACGGCCGCGATCAGGCCGGGTACGATGCTGCCGTCGTGGCGATGGACGCGCTCGCGGCCGCGCAGCCAGGGTATCGCGGCATGGTCTCGGCGCGCGGAGCGGACGAATTCGGCATCACCGTCAGCTACTGGGCGGACGAGGCAAGCGCGCGGGCGTGGCGGGACCAGCCCGACCATGCGGCGACGCGCCAACGCGGCCGGACGCGGTGGTATGACGGCTACACCGTCACCGTCGCGCGGGTCGAACGCGGCTATGACTGGAGCATCGCGTGACCAAGAGCATCGACCGTAATTTCGCGCTGATGTTTTTGGTCATGCTGACGGTAGCGGCGGCGAACACCGCGCTGCAATCGGTGCTGCCGGCGCTGGGCCGTTCGCTGGGCGTGGCTGATTCGGCGGTGGCGGCGGCGTTCTCGGTTTCGGCGCTGCTGTGGGTGCTCGCCGCGCCGTTCTGGGCCAACCGGCTCGACCGGCATGGGCGGCGCACGATGATCCTGCTCGGCATGAGCGGGCTCGTCACCTCCTTGCTGGTGTGCGGCGTATTCCTGGTGGCGGGCATCAACGGCTGGATCTCGGGCGCGGCGGCGTTCGGGCTCTTCATCTTCGGGCGGCTGATCTATGGTAGCCTGGGTGCCGCCGCGCCGCCGGCCGTGCAGGCGCTGGTCGCCGGATCGACCACGCGCGAGGAGCGGACCAAGGCGCTGACACTGTTGGCGAGCGCATTCGGGCTGGGCACCATTGTCGGTCCCGCGATCGCGCCGTGGCTGATCCTGGGCAGCCTCGGCGGCGTCGAGATCGGCCTCGCCGGCCCCGCCTTCATCATGGCCGCGTTCGGCATGCTGGTCTGGCTATTCGTACGGCGCATGCTGCCCGACGACCGGCCGCAGCCGGCCAGCGACGAGGAGGGCAGCGGCGGCGCGCAGTCGGCTTACCCCTCGATCGGCGGCGCGCCGACCGGTGCGAGCGTCCGCGCGGCGACCGCCGGCAAGGGCAAGCCGGTCGGCTTTCTCGACCGGCGCATCCGCGCCTGGGTGATCGTCGGCCTGGTGATGGGGCATGCGCAGGCGATGACCAGCCAGGCGATCGGCTTTCTGGTCATGGACCGGCTGGGGCTGCCACCCGCGGGCGCGCTGGAATCGACGGGACTTGTGCTGATGATGGGCGCAGGTGCTGCGCTGCTGGTGCAATGGGGGATCATTCCGCTGTTGAACCTCAACCCGCGCCAGCTGGTGCTGGTCGGGCTGGTGATCTCCGCCGCTGGGACTGCGCTGACCGGACTGGCGGACTCGCTGTACGGCATCGCCTGCGCCTTTGCGCTTGCCAGCCTGGGCTTCGGCTTCTCGCGGCCGGGGTTCACCGCCGGCGCCAGTCTGGCGGTCGGGCCGGAGGCGCAGGGGTCGGTGGCGGGCAAGGTGACGAGCGTCAACGGCGCCAGCTTCGTGCTGGGGCCGAGCATCGGCGTCGGATTGTACGAGGCGCAGAACGCCCTACCCTATCTCACCGCCGGCGTGGCTTGCCTGGTGCTCGCGATCTACGGCTGGGCGGCGCTCAAGACCCCGGACTGAGCGGCGCCGGTCAGCCGCGCGCGGGCGGTGGCGAAGCGCGCCTTGATGCCGCCCCCCGCCGCGCCGGGATAGCCGCGGGCGAGCTGCGCGTCGGCAACGTCCAGCCAGCGCGATAGGTCGGCGGCGGCGGCGCGGACGGCGGCGGGATCGCTGCTGCCGCGCCGGCCGATCCACACCGGCGCGGTGTGCGCGAAGGGGTAGCTGTCCTGCGACGGCCAGGCGGTGGTGCCGCCATGCACCCGCGCCGCGACCCAGCCGCCGGCGGGCACCTCGATCGTGCCGCTGTAACGCCGGTGTCCCGCGAGCGCGCCGCCCGACCAGGCGACACGCCCGTTGACCAGCACCTCCACCTGCTCGGCTCCCGACGCGCTCCAGGCCTCGAGCGTGAAGGGCAGCCGCCCGCCGCGCGCGACGATGCCGCCCGGCCCCTGCCCCGCCACTGCGAACTCGAGCATAGGACCGGTGGTGACGAAGCTGCGCCCCGCCTTCACCGCCGCCAGATAGCCGGCGACGGTCAGCGGCCGGGCGGCGCGGGCGTAGATGCGCGCCGCGCCGATCGCCATCGTGCGGTGGAAATTGTGCATCGTGTCGCTGCCGCCCGACGGCATGATCGGCAGACCCAGGTTGAGCAGACGATACCAAGCCTGCGCCGTGCCGAGCTCGTCGCTCCACAGGCACGCGATCTCCAGCGTGTCGACGTCGCCCGCGAGCGCGTCCGGCACCAGCTCCAGCGGCAGGCCCGCAGCCGTCGCGCCGGCGGGGAACGGGTCGCGGCCGGAGACCGGATGGACATAGACGTTCATGCCGCCATGCGCCCGCGCGAACCGGAGCGGCGAGGCGTTGGACAGGTCGATCTGACCGTAGACGGGATAGCCGGGGCCGAAGAACCAGGGGTCATGCAGCCGATCGGCGCCGAGTACCGCGACATGACCGAGGAAGTGCGAGCGCACCTCCTGACTGAAGCGGATCAGCGGCGCCGTCGTGCGGTTGGCGCCCCACCAGCGTTCGTCGACCAGCGTCGTCTGGAGGTTGGCGAGCTGCGGCGTCGCGACATCCAGCCCCTCGGCGCGCATCGCGGTGACGAGGTCGTCGGGTTCGAGCTGGAACGGCCCGCCATAGTTGAGGTGGCTGTGCAGATCGGCCGCGAACCAGCCGCGCGCGGCGGCGTCGAACCCGGTGGCGGGCAGATCGAGGTCGATCGTCACCGCCTCCCCCGCGCGCACGACGCGGCGGACGGTGGCGGCGCCGTCGAAGCCGCGGCTGGCGGTGATACCGATCTCGCCGGCGGGAACCTCGACGGTGGTGACGCCCGCGGAATGAAAGAAGATGCGGCCATGCTGGCCGTCGAAATAGCTGATGCCGGTGGCGGGCGCGGCGGGATGGCCCCGTACGTCGGCGACCGCGATCCGCGCCGCCGAGGGCTTGCCACCCACGCGGGTGCGCACCGTCACGCGGGCGAGCGGCTCGCCACCGTTCCAGCCGCGCGGCGTCATGTCCTGCGACGCGCCGCCGGTCGCGCGGACGCGTTTCAGGAGGAAGCGTTCGTCGCGGCCGGGCTCGACATACCATAGCCAGTCGTCGCCGCCCCAGGCGGGCGTCAGCGGATAGCGCGCGTCGGTCGCGAGTCGGATCGTCTCGCCGCCAGTGGTGGCGGTGAGCAGCAGCGCGGTGCGGTCGCCGCCCTGAAAGGGAGTGAAGGCGAGGCTCCGGCCGTCGGGCGCGGCGGCGAGGCGCATCTGCGGCGCCAGGCCTTCGCGGCGGATCACCGTCGTCTTGCCGCTGGCGAAGTCGAGCGTCGCCACCGTGTCGCTGGCGCCGCTCGGCTTGGCGATGAAGGCTAGGCCCCCGGCGATCGGCTGCGGGTTGAGCTCCTGTCCGCGCGCCTCGGTCAGCCGGGTGCGGCGGTTGTTGGCGAGGTCGATGCGCCAGATGTCGAGATCGCCCGCCTCCGCCGAGGCATAGAAGACGCTGCGGCCGTCGGGCGCGAACACCGGGTCCATGTCCATCGCCGGCGTGTCGACGAGTACCCGGGCCTGTCCGCTCGCGACAGCCACCGTCCAGATGGCAAGATCGCGCGAGGAGTCGCGAACGAAGGCGATCTGCCGCCCGTCCGGCGACCAGGCCGGCCGCGAGTCCACGCCGCCATCGCGGGTCAGCGGCCGCGCCTGGCGGGTGCCCACGTCCATCACCCACAGCCAGCCGCGCGCCGCGAACGCCACCTGCCGCCCGTCGGGCGAAGGCGCGGGGTCGGTCGGACTGGTCGCAAAGGTCGGGAGGTTGAAGCCCTCCAGATAGACATGGTGCGAGACGTTGGCGATCTTGGGGTAGCGGTTGGTCCACTCCGCCGCCGTCGGCACCGCCAGTGCCACCACCGCCACGCCCGCCCATCGCAGCCACTTATGCCTGCTCATCCTCGCGAACTCCGTTTGCGTCGTCGGATCATGCCGTTGGCGGAGACATGCTGTCCAGCGGCGGGTGCGGATTGGACGCGAGCGCTGCTTGCCATAGAAGCCGCGACCAACGCCTGTTCTCCGCAGGAGCGAAATGCACCCCATCCTGGGTTGCTATCACCCTTGACGGCGGCGGGATGAATCGCGCGCGCCGTTCCGAGGAGACCTGCCGCAGTAATCGGTTGATCAGCACGATGCGGTTGATCGGTGTGGTCGCTCCTAATGGCGGCCGATCCGTCTCGCCCGGCCAAACGCCCATGACGGTCATTCGCGCTCCGGGACAGATGGTCATCATCAGCGCCGCGTCGCGGACGAACGCCTCAGCGCGCATCCTCGGGTCGCGCGCGTCGTTGATCCCTGCGGCGACGACAATGCTGGCGGGCCGGGCAACAAAGCACAGCGTCCTCGCCAGACCGATCAAGTCGCGCAGTGGCGCCCCGCCGTAACCCACCTTCAGAACACCCGGAGCCGGGTCGACCGCCTGATCAACCCGGCTGTCGCCGATCACGATGGCCACGGGTCGCTCGATCAGCGCATGTGCGAGGAACAGGTCGGTGCGCAGCATCCTTCCGGGGTGCCGTGCCGCGCTGCCGCCGATCGCGAGCGGAATGATCGTGGTGGCGAGCCCGGCGGTGAGGATCCCAATCAGGCCAGCCGCTGCTAGTCGCATGGCACAACCTTAAACCTGCCGCAGCGCCGCCGCCGGGCGGACGCCAAGAAGGGGCCAGGCGCCGGCGAGGCCGAGCGCCATGGTGACGGCGACGCCCGCCGCCAGCGTGCCGAGCACCAGCGGCCAGCTCGGCAGCCAGACGAACTCGAACAATTGCGTCACGACGTACCACGCGCCGCCGGCGCCGAGCGCCAGCGCCAGCAGCGCCACCGCGCCCGACAGCAGCGCATATTCGAGCGCCTGCGCCGTCAGCAGCTGCGCGCGGGTCATGCCCAGCGTCCGCAGCACCACCGCGTCGTAAGTTCTCGCCTCGCGCGCGGCGGCGATGGCGCCGACCAGCACCGCGACGCCGGCGAGCACCGTCACGCCGGCCGCCGCGCCGATCGCAGTCGCCATCTGGCCGACCAGCGTGCCGAGCTGTGCCAAGACGCCGCGCACCTCGATCACCGACACCGACGGAAAGGGCCTGAGCAATGCGCGGATCACCGGCCCCTCGCCGCCCGGCGGCAGCTCGACCGTCGCGGCGAGGTTGTGCGGCGCGTCGGCCAGCGTGTTCGGCGAGAAGACCAGCACGAAGTTGAAGCCGAGCGTGTCCCAGTCGATCCGCCGGAAGGACGCGACGCGGGCGGTGCGCTCGACGCCGAGGACGCTGACCGACAGTGAATCGCCGAGCCGCAGGTTGAGCGCCTTCGCCAGCCGCTCGTCGACCGACACCAGCCGCGGGCCTGCGTAATCGGCAGGCCACCAGCGGCCGGCGGTGAGGGTGCTGCCGGCCGGGATTTGCGCGGCATAGGTCAGCCCGCGCTCGCCGCGCAGCGCCCAGGCGCCCTCCGGGATCGTCCGCATGTCGGCGACGCGGGTGGTGCCATAGGCGGTGATCGTGCCGCGCAGCACCGGCACGGTGCGCACCTCGCCCCGCGGCGCGGCGGTGCGGACGATGCGCCGGAACTCGGCCTCTCGGTCGCGCGGCACGTCGAGCGCGAACAGCGCCGGCGCGCGGGCGGGGACGGTGCGCGCGATGTTCGCATCGAGGCTGGAGCGGATCGCCGCCAGCAGCACGAACAGCGTCAGGCCCAGGCCCAGCGCCACTACCAGCGCCACGGTGCGCGCGCCGGGGCGGTACAGGCCGCTGACCGCCAGCCGCACCAGCGGGCGGTGGGAGCGCGGCAGCCGCGCCGCGCCGCGCCGGATCGCCCAGCCGAACAGCGCCAGCAGCGCGAGCGCGCCCGCCACCGCCAGCAGGAATCCGCCCGCGAGCCAGGGCTGCGCGCTGGTCGCCATCGCCAGCGCCACCACGACCGCGAGCGGCACCCCCACCCACCAGACGAGGCTCCTGCGCGGCGGCGCTTCCGCCTCGACCGCGCCGCGCAGCAGCCCGGCGGCGCGGGTATGGGCGGCGGCGGTCAGCGGCGGCGCCGCGGCGGCGAGCGCGACCAGCGCGCCGTACAAACCCGCCAGCGCCAGCGGCCCCGCCTCCAGGGTGAACCCCGGCGCTACCGGCAGCACGTCGCGCGCCGCCCAGCCGATCAGCGGCACCGCGACGACGCCGATGACAAGGCCCAGCGCGATGCCGATGCCCGCGACCACCGCCACCTGGAGGAGGTAGATGCGCGTGACGGTCGCGCCCGTCGCGCCCATCACCTTGAACATGGCGATGCCGCGCCGCCGTGCCGCCAGGTACGAGCCGACCCCGTTGGCGATGCCGATGCCGGCGATCACCAGCGCCGACAGGCCGACCAGCGCGAGGAACTCGCCCATCCGCTCGACGAAGCGTGATGCGCCGGGAGCGGCGCGGTCGCGGGTGCGCACCTCCCACCCGGCCTCGGGCCGCGCGCGCTTCCATGCCGCCGCGACCGCCGGCGGGTTGCCGCCGGCCAGCCGCACGCGGTATTTGCGCTCGTACAGGCTGCCCGGCTGGATCAGCCCCGTGCGCGCGAGCCCTTCGAGCGAGATCAAAGCGACCGGGCCGAGCGTGAAGCCCTCGCCGAGGCGGTCCGGCTCGTTGGCGACGATGCCGCGCACCACGAACGCCGCGCCGCCGAGGCGGATGCGGTCGCCGATGGCGGCACCGAGCCGCTCCGCCAGCGCCGGCGCGATCCACACCCCCGCCGCGTCGCGCGCGCCTGATGGACCGCTGGCTTCCAGGCGGCCGTAGAGCGGATAGGCCGCGTCGACGCCCTTCAGTTCGATCGGCACTACCGTCGGGTCGGCAGTGCTGCCCGCGACGGCGCTCGACTGCATCCTGACCGTCTCGGACACGCGCCCCAGTCGTGCCATGTCGGCACGCTCGGCCGAGGTGGCGGCGCGCTGCGAAATGCCGAACTCGACATCGCCGCCGAGGATCACGGCGCCGCGCGCCGCGAGCTCGCGCCCGATCGCCTGCGAGAGGCTGCCGATCGCCGCGAGCGCGCCGACGCCGAGCACCAGGCAGACGAGCAGCAGCCGCAAGCCCCGGAAGCGCCAGTCGAGCTCGCGCCGCGCCAGCCGCCAGGCGATCGCCCAGTCGCTCATGCCGCGCTGTCGGCGACGATGCGGCCGTCCGCCATCTCGACCTGCCGGTCGCAGCGCGCAGCGAGCGCGCGGTCGTGGGTGATGACGATCAGCGTCGCGCCGGTCGCGGCGCGACGTTCGAACAACAGGTCCATCACCGCCGACCCGGTCGCGCTGTCGAGATTGCCGGTCGGCTCGTCCGCGAACACCAGCTGCGGCCCCGGGCCGAGCGCGCGCGCGATCGCCACGCGCTGCTGCTCGCCGCCCGACAATTGGGCGGGATAATGGTCGAGCCGGTGGCCAAGCCCGACCGCCTGCAGCTCCTCGGCGGCGCGCGGCCAGGCGTCGCCGCGCCGCGCCAGCTCCATCGGCACCGCCACATTTTCGCGCGCGGTCATCGACGGCAGCAGGTGGAAGGCCTGCAGCACGATGCCGATCCGTCCCAGTCGCGCAGTGGCGAGCGCATCCTCATCGAGGCCGCTGAAGTCACGCCCGGCAACCCGGACGTCGCCGCCGGTCGCTCGCTCCAGCCCCGACAGGATCGACATCAGCGACGACTTGCCCGATCCCGACGGCCCCAGCAGCGCGACGCTGGTGCCGGCCGCCACGTCGAGGTCGATACCGTGCAGGATCGCGGTCTCGCCCAGCGTCAGCGTGACACCGCGCGCGGCGATCACCATATCGGCCAGCATATCGGATGTGTCGGTCATGAAGGGATGCGGACCTTGCAGCGGAACTGGATGCGCTATGCGATGGGGGCGTTGCTGATCCAAGCCCTTCCCGGCTGCGATCGGGCACCGGCGCCTCCGCCGGTCGAGGCCAGCCCGGCCGGGGCGAGCACGCTCCCCGCGCGGCCGAGCGGGCCGGAGCGGCTGGTGGTCGCGTTCGGCGACAGCCTGTATGCAGGCTACGGTCTCGGCCGCGGCGAGAGCCTGCCCGACGACGTCCAGGCGCGGCTGCGCGCCGCCGGGATCAATGCCGAGGTCGTCAATGCCGGCGTGTCGGGCGACACCACCGCGGCCGGAAGGCAGCGGCTGGCGTTCGTGCTCGACAACCTGCCGCGCAAGCCCGACCTGGTGATGCTGGGGCTGGGCGGCAACGACGTGCTGCGCCAGATTCCGCCCGCCGAGACCCGCGCGAACCTCGCCGCGATGCTGACCGAGCTGCGCCAGCGCGACATCCCGGTGGTCCTCACCGGCATGCGCGCGCCGCCGAATCTGGGCGCCGACTATCAGCGGGCGTTCGATCGAATCTGGCCGGACCTGGCAAAGCAGCATGGCGCCGCGCTGGACCCGTTCATCCTCGAAGGCGTGATCGGCGATCCGGCACTGATGCAGGCCGACCGCGTCCATCCGACCCGCGAAGGCGTGCGGATCATCGCCGACCGGGTGACGCCGCTGATCGCGGACGCGGTGGCCGCGCGGCGGTGATGGCGAAGTCGCGGTGTTGACGGCGACCCGGTCGCCGGAAAGCTCGGGACACGATATCGGTGGGAATGGCGCACCCGACAGGATTCGAACCTGTGACCTACGCCTTCGGAGGGCGCCACTCTATCCAGCTGAGCTACGGGTGCGTGTTCCCCGGTTAGCAGCGTGGGTGCGGGCGCGCCAGTCCCTAAGGGCGGTCCCTAGCCGTTCGCGACGGTGCCGCGCGGCGCGGTCTTCGGCTTGAAGGCGCAGAGATCGGCGACCGGGCAGCGCCAGCATTCGGGCAACCGCGCCTTGCAGACATAGCGGCCGTGCAGGATCAACCAGTGATGCGCGTGGCGGCGGAAGGGAGCGGGGGTGACCGTTTCCAGGCGCTCTTCGACGTGCAGCGGCGTCTTGCCCGGCGCGAGGCCGGTGCGGTTGCCGACGCGGAAGACATGGGTGTCGACCGCGATCGTCTCCGCCCCGAAAGCGACGTTCATCACCACGTTGGCGGTCTTGCGTCCGACGCCGGGCAGCCGTTCCAGCGCGTCACGATCGGCGGGCACTTCGCCACCATGCTCGGCCAGCAGTTGTTCGGACAGGGCGATGACGTTCCTGGCCTTGGTGTTGTAGAGGCCGATGGTCTTGATGTGCTGCTTGAGCGCCACCTCGCCCAGCGCCACCATCGCGGCCGGGTTCTGCACCTCCGCGAACAACGCCTTGGTCGCCTTGTTGACCGATACGTCCGTCGCCTGCGCGGACAAGGCGACCGCGACCAGCAGGGTATAGGCGTTCACCCAATCGAGCTCGGTGCGGGGATCGGGATCGGCTTCGGCGAGCCGCCGGTAGAATTCGAACGCCTGCGCGCGCGTCACAGCCCCAGGACGTCGCTCATGCTGTACCGGCCGGCGGGCTGGCCGGCGAGCCACAGCGCCGCCTTGACCGCGCCATGGGCGAAGGTGGAGCGGTCCTGCGCGAGGTGGTTGAGCTCGATCCGCTCGCCCTCGCCTGCGAACACCACCGAATGGTCGCCGATCACCGAGCCGCCGCGCAGGCTCGCGAAGCCGATCGTGCCCTCCGTCCGCGCGCCGGTCAGCCCGGCGCGGCTCTCGACCTTGAGCTCGGACAAGGGCAACCCCCGCCCCGCCGCCGCCGCCTCGCCGAGTAGCAGCGCGGTGCCCGACGGGGCGTCGACCTTGTGACGATGATGCATCTCGGCGATCTCGATATCCCAGTCGAGCTTCGCCGCCGCCTCGCGCACCAGCCGCGCCAGCAGCGTCACGCCGAGCGAGGTGTTGCCGGTCTGCAGCACCGCGATCTCCTGCGCCGCCGCGTCCAGCATGGCGTGGTGACGCTCGCGCAATCCGGTGGTGCCCACCAGGATCGGTGTACGGGCGATGCGGGCGGCGAGGAGATGATCCTCGAGCGCGCCGGGCGCGGAGAAGTCAACCAGCACGTCGGCGCGCTGTGCCAGCGGCTGGCATTCGTCCTGCGCGTCGGCGCCCCCCGCCAGCGCCGCACCCGCCGCCTCGGTCGCGAGCGCGACGGCGCGGCCCATCCGCCCTTCGCTGCCGAGGATGCCGATCGCGATCATGGTTCGTTCCGAACTTGACGAAGTTGCCGGGATCGACGCTCATCCCCACGCCGCTCACCGATGCAAGCATGGGTATGGGGCGCTGCATATTGCGGGTGCGGGAGCGACGGCATCGCGCGCCCATGACATGGCCGGGCCGTGTAGGACAGCGCCCTTGTCGCTCGACTTGACATTTTGCACTGCAGCAGGCATGTGCGGCGGCATCGAGGCGTTCATGCAGCGTGATCGGCCCTTCATGGGTCCGGCTCCGCCTCGGTTGCTTGTAACAGGGCTTCCCAAATCACGCGGGGGTTCACACCACTCCCCGCCACTCGTGCGTTCTGTTCGCGCGAGTCCGGCACATACTGAAAGTGCTATTTCCATGTCATTCGCACATCTCGGCCTCGCCGAGCCGCTCGTCCGCGCGCTCGAGGCCAAGGGCTATACCGAGCCCACCCCGATCCAGCGTGACAGCATCCCGACGCTGCTCGAGGGGCGCGACCTGCTCGGCATCGCGCAGACCGGCACCGGCAAGACAGCGGCGTTCGTGCTGCCGTCGATCCAACGCCTCGTCGCCTCCGCCAAGCGCGTCCTGCCGACGCATTGCCGCATGCTGGTGCTCGCCCCGACGCGCGAGCTCGCCAGCCAGATTGCCGAAAGCGCGCGCGGCTATGGCCAGTTCAGCCGCATGAGCGTGGCCACCGTGTTCGGCGGCACGTCGATCAACAAGAACCGTCAGGATCTGTCGCGCGGCGTCGACATCCTGGTCGCGACGCCGGGCCGGCTGATCGATCTGGTCGAGCAGGGCTATTGCAACCTGTCCACGGTCGAGATCCTGGTGCTCGACGAAGCCGACCAGATGATGGACCTGGGCTTCATCCACGCCCTCAAGAAGATCGTGCGGATGGTGCCGCGCAAGCGCCAGACGCTGTTCTTCTCCGCCACCATGCCGGTCGCGATCCGCGAGCTGGCGTCGCAGTTCCTGACCGACCCGGCGACGGTGTCGATCAAGCCCGCCGCAACCACGGCGGAGCGGGTCGACCAATGCGTCACCTTCGTCAACCAGGCGGAGAAGCAGGCGCTGCTGACCATGATGCTGCAGAGCGAAAAGATCGAACGCGCGCTGATCTTCACCCGCACGAAGCACGGCGCCGACCGCGTCGTGAAGCTGCTCGCCGGCAACGGCATCGCGTCCAACGCGATCCACGGCAACAAGTCGCAGCCGCAGCGCGAGCGCGCGTTGGCGGCGTTCAAGTCGGGCCAGACGCCGATCCTGATCGCGACCGATATCGCCGCGCGCGGGATCGACGTGTCGGGCGTCAGCCACGTCTTCAACTTCGAGCTGCCCAACGTGCCCGAGCAATATGTCCACCGCATCGGGCGGACGGCGCGCGCGGGTGCGTCGGGCATCGCGGTCGCGTTCTGCGCCGATGACGAGCGGCCTTACCTGAAGGACATCGAGAAGCTGACGCGCCAGAAGATCGAGGTGCGCCCGCTGCCCGAGGACTTCACCAAGCAGGCCAATGCGATCAAGGCGACCCGCGTCCAGGCGATCGGCGCGGATCCGGCGCCGCGCGAAGATCGGCAGCGCGGTCCGGCACGGCCACGTGCCACGCACACGCCGCAGCCGACGCGCGGCTCGCCCCAGGGCGGCGCCAATACCGGCGGCCGCAACTATGCGGGTGCGAGCCGTGGCGGGGGCCAGGCCCGTTCGGGCGGTGGTCGCGGTCGTAGCGGCGGCGGCGGTCGCAGCGCGGCGGCGCGGTAGGCTCCTACTTCCACGCTTCTACCCTCCCCGGCGAAAGCCGGGGTCCAGATGCGAATATGCTGCGAAGGGTGTGGCATGTTCCCGGCGCGACCAACTGGGCCCCGGCTTCCGCCGGGGAAGGTAGAAGGCGATAGTATCGACGGAAACTCTCCCGTTCTGACCCGTTTCGCTCCCGAAGCAATTCGGGAGACATGAGATGGACGTATCCACCACCCCTGCCGTCGAGCGGGTCGCGCGCGTGCTGGCGGGGCAGCGGATCAGCACCAATGCGCTGGGTGACGAGGAGTCGGCCGGCCGGCATGTCGATGCGGTCTGGCGCGATTACCTGCCCGACGCGGTCGCGGTGCTGAAGACGCTACGCGAGCCCGACCCCGCGATGGCGGCGGCGGGGGATCCGCGGGTGTGGGAAGCGATGATCCTGGCCGGGTTGGAGCAGGGCAAGCCGACGACGGTGGTGTTGTAGCCTTTACCCTCTCCCCTTGCGCGAGAGGGAGGGAGCCGACGCAGTCGGCGGAAGGGTGAGGGGGCGACCGCGTAGCGGTCGCGCGAGCCTGCGGCTCGCCCCCCTCTTCCGTCTCGGCTACGCCGAGCCACCTTCTCCCGCGAGGGGAGAAGGCTTCAAAGCACCGTCAGCCACTCCGCTTCCGCCGCGCGATCGGCGCGCATGCGGTTGGCGGGTTCGGCGGGATCCTCATAGCCGATCGCGACGCCGCAGAAGAGCATCCGTTCCGGCGGCGTGCCCAGGAACCGCTCCACCGTCTCGGGGTACATCGCCCAGCATTCCTGCGGACAGGTCGCCAGCCCCGCCTCGACCGCGAGCAGCATCAGGTTCTGCAGATACATGCCGCAGTCCGCCCATTGCGGCGGGCCCATGCGCCGGTCGACCGTGCAGAAATACGACGCCGGCGCGCCGAAGAACTGGAAGTTGCGCGCGAACCATTGCAGCCGCGCCGCCTTGTCCTCCCGCGGGATGCCGAGATGGCGGTACAGCGCCTCGCCGACGCCGAAGGTGCGCGCCTTCGCGGCGTCGGTCATCTCGCGCGGATAGATGTCGTAGCCGGGCTTCTCCTTCTCGCGGCGCTCCAGCTTGTCGGCCATGATCGCCTTCAGCTCGGCCATCGGCGCGCCCTGGACGATGTCGATGTGCCAGGGCTGGATATTGCCGCCCGTCGCCGCCCGCGCCGCCTTGATCGCCAGCTCGCGCAGCAGCTCGGGTGCGACGGCCTTGTCGAGGAAGCCGCGGACCGATCGCCGGGCTGCCACCGCTTCGCTTACCTGCACGTCCGACCCCTTGCCGCTGCGCGCGCTTTGCGCGATGAGGACGAGGATAACAGTTGTTATGGAGAGTGGAAATGGCAGACGCTTTCATCGTCGAGGCGGTCCGCACCGCCGGCGGCCGGCGCGGCGGCAGGCTGGCGGCCTGGCACCCGGCCGACATGGCGGGCGAGGTGCTGAACGCTGTCGTCGATCGCACCGGCATCGATCCGGCCGCGGTCGAGGACGTCATCATGGGCTGCGTCAGTCAGGGTGGCGAACAGTCGTTCCAGGTCGGCCGCGGCGCGGTGCTGGCATCCAAGCTGCCGCAGTCGGTGCCCGCCGTGACCATCGACCGCCAGTGCGGGTCGTCGCAGCAGGCGATCCAGTTTGCAGCACAAGCGGTGATGAGCGGCACCCAGGACGTGGTGATCGCGTCCGGCGTCGAATCGATGACGCGCGTGCCGATGGGCTCGACCGGCATGCTGTTCGCGCAGGCGGGGCTCGGCAAGGCGATGAGCCCGAAGCAGGCGGCGCGGTTCCCGGATGTCCAGTTCAGCCAGTTCACGGGCGCCGAGATGATGGCGGCGAAGTACGGCTTTTCGCGCGAGCAGCTCGACCGCTACGCCTATGAAAGCCACCGCCGGGCGGCCGAAGCGACCGAGCGCGGCGACTTCGCCGACGAGATCGTCGCGCTGGAAGTCGAGACGCCCGAGGGCACGACGCGCCACGATCGCGACGAGGGCATCCGTTACGATGCGACGCCCGAATCGATCGGCTCGGTCAAACTGCTCAAGGAAGGCGGCGTGATCTCGGCGGCCAACGCCAGCCAGATCTGTGACGGCGCGTCCGCCGTGCTGGTGGTGAGCGAGGCGGCGTTGAAGGCGCATGGCCTCAAGCCGCTGGCGCGCATCCACAACCTGACGGTGACCGGCGGCGATCCGGTGATCATGCTGGAGGAGCCGCTGTTCGCAACCGATCGCGCGCTCAAGCGGGCGGGGCTGACCATCGACGACATCGACCTGTACGAGGTCAACGAGGCGTTCGCGCCGGTGCCGCTCGCCTGGCTGAAGCATACCGGCGGCGATCGGGACAAGCTCAACGTCAACGGCGGGGCGATCGCGCTCGGGCATCCGCTCGGCGCGTCGGGCACCAAGCTGATGGCGACGCTGGTCCACGCGCTGCACAAGCGCGGCGGACGCTATGGCCTGCAGACGATGTGCGAGGGCGGCGGGCTCGCCAACGTCACGATCATCGAGCGGATGTAGTCGCAACGATAAAGTACGTCGTCACCCTGAACTCGTTTCAGGGTCCATGCGAGACACAGGCGAACCGTTGGACGCTGCTGTCGCGCATGGATGCTGAAACAAGTTCAGCATGACGACATTAGAACAGGAGAGCTCATGAAACTCGACAACACCGTCGCCGCCGTCATCACCGGCGGGGCATCCGGCCTTGGTGCCGCCACCGCCCGCGCGCTCGCCGCCCGCGGCGTCAAGGTCGCGATCTTCGACCTGCAGAAGGAGAAGGGCGAGGCGGTCGCGGCCGAGATCGGCGGCACCTTCTGCGAGGTCAACGTGACCTCGGACGAGAGCGTCGTCGCCGGCTTTGCAAAGGCGCGCGGGGCCCACGGGCAGGAGCGCATCCTGGTCTGCTGCGCGGGCACCGGCTCGGCGATGAAGACCGCCAGCCGATCCAAGCAGGACGGCAGCATCAAGCATTATCCGGCCGACGCGTTCAACTGGCTCATCCAGATCAATCTGGTCGGCACCTTCCGCTGCGTCGCGCTGTCGGCGGCGGGGATGATGACGCTCGACCCGCAGAATGAGGACGGCGAGCGCGGCGCGATCGTCAACACCGCGAGCGTCGCGGGCGAGGACGGGCAGATGGGACAGGTCGCCTATGCGGCGTCCAAGGCGGGCGTCATCGGCATGACGCTGCCGATCGCGCGCGACCTGATGAGCGAGGGCATCCGCGTCAACACGATCCTGCCCGGTATCTTCGAGACGCCGTTGATGCTCGGCGCGCCGCAGCAGGTGAAGGACGCGCTGGCGGCGTCGGTGCCGTTCCCCAAGCGGCTCGGCAAGCCGGAGGAGTACGCCCACCTCGCGCTGACGATGATCGAGAACGGCTATTTCAACGGCGAGGACGTGCGGCTCGACGGCGCGATCCGGATGGCGCCGCGGTAAGGTGCCCCGCCCCGCCCCATGGCGTCTCTCGCCTGACGCCTATCCGCACAGCCAGCCGATCCAGACCCGGTTCGGCGACATGGACGTGCTCGGCCACCTCAACAACGTCGCCTTCGCGGCGCTGTTCGAGACCGGGCGGACCAAATTCAACCATCATGCGGGATTATGGGGCGCGCTGCTGAACCGCCGCGCGGTGGTGGCGCAGATGGAGATCAACTATCTCGCGGAGGGCCAGTACCCTGACGATGTCAAGATCGCGACGGGCATCGGCGAGATCGGCAACCGCAGCTGGCAGATCCTGGCGACGATGTTCCAGGGCGGGCAGCCGATCGCGACCTGCGACGCGACGGTCGTGATGGACAAGGACGCGGGCGGCAATGGGCTGCCGGACGCATTCCGCGCCGAACTGGCGAAGTGGCGGGTGCGGGAGGGTGGTGAAGCCTGAGTCTGAGCCTTGCCCTTCTTCCCCGGCGAAGGCCGGAGTCCAGGTGCTATGCCTCATGTCGCGGGGGTCAAGCCTCACCTACCGCAACCTGCGCAACTGGGCCCCGGCCTTCGCCGGGAAAGATGGGCGCCGGAGCCCGTCTTTCCCCCTCAGTCCTGAAACACCGCCGCGCGCTTCTCCATGTTGGCGCGGACCTGTTCCATCATGTTGGGCTTGCCGATCACCTTGATCTGCTCGTCGGTCTCGGCCTGGAGCATCGTCAGCGGGTCGGCGTCGTGCGCCATGTTGCACAGCCGCTTGGCGCCGCGGATCGCGTGCGGGCTCCTGGCGGCGATCTGGCGCGCGAGCTCCATCGCGGCGGCGTGGGGATCGTCGGCGATGCGGGTGACGAAGCCGTGGTGGAGCGCTTCGGCCGCGTCGAACTCGCGCGCGGTGTAGGTCAGCTCGCGCAGCACGTCGTCGCGCACCAGCCCGCGCCAGATCGGAAAGCCGGCCATGTCGGGGACGAGGCCCCAATAGGTCTCGCGGATGGCGAAGCGCGCGTTCGGCGCGGCGATGCGGATGTCGGCGCCCGACATGATCTGGAAGCCGCCGCCGAACGCGACGCCGTGGACCGCGGCGATGACCGGCATGGGCAGGTTGCGCCAGCCCCAGGTGACGTGCTGCGGCAAGATCGCGCCCTGCGCATTGCGCTCGCGGCCCGTCCCGCTGCGGCCGGCCTGCATGCTGGCCATGTCCAGCCCGGCGCAAAAGGCGCGGCCCTCACCCGACAGCACGACGCAGCGCACGTCGGTGCGCTCCGCCAAAGCGTCGATGGCGGCGCCGATGCCTTCGAACATCGCGGGATCGAGCGCGTTCATCTTGTCGGGGCGCGCCAGGCGGACATCGGCGATGCCGCCCTTAAGGACGGTGGTGACCCGGTCGGACATCAGGCTCTCCTTTGCAGGAGCGTTACCCCGCCGCGCCGCCGCCCGCAACGACGAGCCGGTAGCCGCGCCCGCGCTCGGTGATCACCGTCACCCCGCCGCTGACGAGCTTTGCCCGCAGCCGCGAGACGTGAACGGCGATGACGTTGGTGCCGGGGTCGAAGCCGCGCCCCCAGATCGCGCTGTGCAGCGTTGCATGATCGACCACGATGCCGGCATGTCGCGCGAGATAGAGGAGCAGCGAGTATTCGCGTGGCAGCAGCGTCATCGGATGGCCACCGCACGTCACCCGGCGGTCGAGCGTGTCGATGGCGATGTCGCCGACCTGCACCAGACCGGCATGGGTCCGACGGACCAGCGCCGACAGTCGAGCGACGACCAGGCTGTCGGGATCGGTCGCAAGCACCACGTCGTCGGCGCCCTCGTCAAGCAGCCGACCGGCGCGGCCCGCATGCTTCGCCTCGACGATCGCCGGACACAGCGGCCGGTCGTGATCTTCGCTGACCAACGCGGCGGAGAAGGCCGCGCCCGACGACTTCGCTACCAAGCCACGCGCCGCCAACAGCCCGATCAGCGCGGGGCGGTCGACGCCGAGGAGCAGCACCGGAAGCACCCCCGCCTTGTATCGCTGCCCCGCCACGGCCGGCCGCCATCAAGCTCCGTTTCGGACCGGCTTTCGTCGAGAGCGGGGTCGCGTTGCGGCATCGCAGCAATCCATAGGCATCAATGGCTTCCCCGTTTCGTTACGCTATGGCTAGGGGCGCACGGGAGCGGGGCTTAGTTACAATGCTGCAATGTTTGCCGGGCGGGGGCCGCCGCGTGTAGTGACCCAGCGCATGGCCGACCCCTTCGACGTCAAGCGGTTCACCGCCCGCGGCTTCGGCGGCCATGGCGGACGGCTGGGCATCGGCTATTATGCGCATGGGTTGGATTGGGTCGAACTGGCGCTGCCGTGGCATGCCGATCTGGTCGGCGATCCGGAGCATGGGGTGCTCGCATCGGGGCCGATCATCACACTGATGGACATGGCGACCAGTTTCTCCGTCTGGCAGAAAAAGGGCGCGTTCGTGCCGCATGCGACGCTCGACCTGCGGGTCGACTATCTCCGCCCCGCCACTCCGAGCCGGACGGTGATCGGGCGGGGCGAATGCTATCGGCTGACCCGCGCCATCTCCTTCATCCGCGGCACCGCGCATGACGGCGACCCGGACGACCCGATCGCGCATGTCGCGGGCACCTTCATGAACGTCGACGCATGACGGAATTGCCGCCCTATGCCCGCACCCTGGGGCTGGAGCAGGAGCCGCAGGCCAGCGGACCGCCGCTGCTGGTGATGCCCTTTGCTGATCCCGTGCTCGGCAGACCGGGCTTTCTGCATGGCGGGGCGATCACGGGACTGCTCGAGATGGCGGCGATCGTCGCGCTGCGCCACGCGCTGGAGGACGAGGGGGGCGGCCGGATCAAGCCGGTCAACGTCACCGTCGACTTCATGCGCGGCGGCCGCGACAAGCCGACGCGCGCGGCCGCGGTGGTGGAGCGGCTGGGCACCCGCGTCGCCAATGTCGATGCCACCGCCTGGCAGGACGACCGCGCAAAGCCGATCGCCCGCGCGCGGATGAACTATCTGATCGTGCGGGACTGAGGCCGGCGCAACAACGCGCGCACGCGGGCGGCATCTGCGCTCCCGGCCGGAAAAATGAAAGCGCCCGAACACGGCGCCTGCAGCACCGTCGGCGCCTTTGGGCCCGGGCCCGGTGCGACATAACCGCTGGGACCGCGCAGCGGCGGCAAGGATCCGCGGGGATCGCGCAGGGCGATCAGATACTGGCCTGGTGCCATCTGCTCGGGTTCGCTGAAGGTTGAGGCGTCCCAGGTAACGTCGATCCGCCGGCCGGCGCGGCCGGACAGCAGCGCGTCGACGATGATCGTGAACCGGGCGTAGTCGGTGATGAAGCCGGAGGGTTTGATCGTATCGACGTAATTCGGATCACGCCGGCGCTGCAAGGCGACGTGCTCCCGCCAGCGCCGCCGTGCGCCCGGATCGAGCACCAGCCGGTAGTCGGTGATGCGTCCCACCACGACGGTCTGCGCATACCGCACATCGGCGAGTTGCTGAGGAAGGTACATCGGACAGGCGTGGGCCGGCGCTGCTGCCAGGGCCAGCGTGATCGCGACCAGGCAGGGATTGATCCGCATCGCGATGACGCCGCGAGCGCCCGTCACGCGGGGTCGAGCCGCACCAGCCGCCCGGAACCGCCGTCTTCCAGCACCCAGATCGCGCCGTCCGGGCCCTGCTCGACCTCGCGGATGCGGGCGCCGAGCGCGATGCGGGCTGCTTCGGTTGCGGTCGAGCCGGTCACGCGGACGCGGACGACGCCCTGCTGAACGAGGCCGGCGAGGATGAAATCGCCTTGCCAGCCCGAGAAACGCGTGCCGGTGTACTGGATCATGCCGCCGGGCGCGATCACCGGCGTCCAGCTGACCAGCGGCGGCGCGAACTCGGGGCGGGTCGCATGGCGCGGCAGCACCTCGCCGTCATTGCCCTCCGACACGATCCGCCAGCCATAGTTTCGTCCGCTCGTGATCAGGTTGAACTCGTCGCCGCCCTCCGGTCCCATCTCGCTGGAGAACAGCCGACCATCGGTCGCGAAGACGAGACCATAGGGATTGCGGTGGCCGAGCGTGAAGATTTCCGGCCGCGGGTCGGCGACTGCGGGCAGCACACCGTCGGGCGGAATGCGGACGATCTTGCCCAGCGTTTGCGCGGTGCTCTGCGCCGGCGAGCCAAGATGGCGCTCACCCGAGGTCACATAAAGCATGCCGTCCGGCCCGAACGCCATCCGACCGCCGAAGTGCCGCGTGTCGGTGACCTTGGGCACCGCGCGCCAGACGGTCTGTACCCCGTCGAGCCGCCCGCCGCCGCCGTCGAGGGTCAGCGTGCCGCGCGCGACCGCCAAGCCGCTGCCGCCGTTACCCGCCTCGGAGAAGCTCAGATAGACTCGACGGTTGGTCGCGAAGCCGGGATCCAGGGCCACGTCCAGCAGCCCGCCCTGACCCGCGAAGACCACGGCCGGCACGCCCGCCACCGGCGCCGAGACAGCGCCGGCGGTCGTGACAATCCGCAGCGCGCCGCCGCGCTCGGTCACCAGCAGGCGTCCGTCGGGCAGGAACACCATCGCCCAAGGGTTGCTCAGCGTCGCCACCGGGGTGCGCGTCACCGCCGAGGTGACGGGGGTGGGACTTGGCGTACTGCTCGGCGCCGGACTGGGCGTCGTGGTCGGCGTCGGGCTTGGCGACGATATCGGCGGCACGCCACCGCCGTCCTCGCCGCCGCAGCCCGTCAGCAGCAGCGCGAGCGCTAGGCTGGCGGTGTAAGCCTGAGCAGCCGCCCCTGCGAACCGCGTCCGCCGTCCTCCAGCACCCAGATCGCGCCGTCGGGGCCCTGCTCCACCTCGCGGATACGCGCGCCCATTGGCCATTGGTCGCCCTTCCTCGCCGTCGTGCCGTTCAGATCGACGCGTACCAACGCCTGCGACGATAAACCGCCGATGAACGCGTCTCCTTTCCAGGCCGGAAAGAGGTTGCCCGAGTAGATCATCAGTCCACCCGGCGAGATCACCGGCGTCCAGTTGACCTTGTACTTCTCCAGGTCCGGGCGGGTGGCGTGGTCGGGAATGTCGCGACCGTCATAATGGTCGCCGTCCGATACCAGCGGGTAGCCATAGTTGCGGCCGGGCAGGATCAGGTTGAGCTCGTCGCCGCCCTTGGGGCCCATCTCCTGCTCCCACAGATTGCCAGCCCCGTCGAAGGCGATGCCGAGCAGGTTGCGGTGGCCATAGCTCCAGACCTCCGGCGCGAAACCCTGCTTGGCCAGCGGATTGCCGGGCGCGGGCTTGCCGTCCAGCGTCAGGCGCAGCACCTTGCCGAGCGTCGCCGCCTTGTCCTGTGCCGGCGTGAACTTCTGGCGCTCGCCATTGGTGAAGAACAGGTGCTTGCCATCGGGTGCGAAGGCAATGCGGCCGGAGTAGTGGCCGTCGCCTGCCACGAACGGACGCGCACGGAACAGCACGGCGACGCCCTCCAGCCGCTCCGCGCCGGCGGCACCCGTCAGCGTACCACGCGCGAGCACGATGCCCTTGCCGCCCGCCCCTGCCTCCGACCAGGACAGATAGACCCGGCGGCTGCGCGCGAAGTCCGGCGCGAGGACCACATCGTGCAGGCCACCCTGCCCGGCGCTGTCGACCGGCAGCGTCGCCGCCGTGCTGCGGGTCGCGCCATCGGCGGAAACGAGCAGCAGCCGCCCGTCCTTCTCGGTCACCAGCATGCGGCCGTCGGGCAGGAAGGTCATCGCCCATGGTGCGTCGAAGTCGGCGACTGGCGAGACCGCGAAGGGCCGGGCGGCGGCCGTCGGCGCGTGCTCCCCCGCCCGACTCTGGCCCGGTGGCTGGCCGGCGGGTTGCTGGGCGCTGGTGCAGGCGGCGAGCGCCAAGGCGGAGAGGGTCAGGTGGCGCAAGGGAGCTCCTTCAACTATGGGGCGGACCGGTGGTTGGGCAACGTAGGACGATGTAGGCCCGACCTCCACCCCCGTGAAGGCGGGGGCCCAGTTGCGGAGCGCTCAAGGTGGGAGAACATGCCTGCGTTTACATCATGGCAAGCCAGCGAAACGGAACAATCTACATCGGCGCCGCCGTCGATCTGCCGCGCCGCGTGTGGGAGCATCGCCATGGGGTGGTGCCCGGCTTCACGCGGCAACACGGGTGCAAACTGCTGGTCTGGTACGAGTGGGCGGGCGACTGGGAGCCGGCTCGGCCCGCGCGAACGGCAGATGAAGAGATGGAACCGGGCTTGGAAGCTGCGTGAAAGCGAGGGCTTGAACCCGGACTGGCAGGATCTGTACCCGCGCATCGCGCTTCCATGAGCGGATCGCAACTGAGCCCCCGCCTTCGCGGGGGTGGTGCCTGGGTCCCCACGACGCTTCACGAGTAGCTTGCTCCCCGCCCCGCTCTCGCCTATATCGCGCTCACTCTCTTACATCGTCAGGTGAAAAGAGGCTGCGGGGCTGGCTCCGCGGCGCCCAAGACCTGCATCTGAAAGACCCTGTTGACGGACGACGTCGCCCTGTCCCGCCTGATCGAGCCCGAAGCCCGTGCGCTCGGCTTCGATCTCGTGCGCGTGAAGCTGTTCGGACGTGGCGACGAGCGCACCCTGCAGGTGATGGCGGAGCGGCCGGACACGCGCCAGCTGACGATCGACGATTGCGCGGAGTTGTCGCGCCGCATCTCCGACCGGCTCGACGCGCTGGAGGCGGAGGGCCGCGATCCGATCGAGGACGCCTACCGACTCGAGGTTTCGTCGCCCGGCATCGATCGTCCGCTCACCCGCCTCAAGGATTACGCGGACTGGACCGGGCACGAGGCGCGGGTGACGCTGGCCGAGAAGCTCGACGGGCAACGCACCTTCAAGGGCGACCTCGCCGGTGTCGAGGAGAAGAACGGGCTCGTGATGCTCCGCTCGGCGGCGGGCACTGTGTCGATGCTGCCGTTCGACAGGATCGAGGACGCCAAGCTGGTATTCACCGACCGGCTGCTTGCGGCCACCGCACCGCTCTCCATCGAGGGCGCTGACGAGGTATTCGAGATGTCCGCAGACGCGGATGAGTTTGGAGTGTCCGCGGACGCGGACGGGAAAGACGAACCGGCCGAAGACGCCGAGCAAGAGGAACTGAACTGATGGCCGTTGCCACCGCACCTTCGGGCGCCACCGCCAACCGCGCGGAACTGATCGCGATCGCCAACTCGGTCGCGGCCGAGAAGATGATCGACAAGGCGATCGTCGTCGAGGCGATGGAGGACGCGATCCAGCGCGCCGCCAAGGCCCGCTACGGTGCCGAGAACGATATCCGCGCGAAGCTGGACATCACCAGCGGCGATCTGCGCCTGTGGCGCGTCGTCGAGGTGGTCGAGGCGGTCGACAACTATTTCACCCAGGTCGACCTCAAGGGCGCGGAGAAGCTGCAGCCGGGCGCGTCGGTGGGCGACTATATCGTCGATCCCCTGCCTCCCATCGAGTTCGGCCGCATCGCCGCGCAAGCGGCCAAGCAGGTCATCTTCCAGAAGGTTCGCGACGCCGAACGCGAGCGCCAGTACGAGGAGTACAAGGACCGCGCCGGCGAAATCATCACCGGCGTCGTCAAGCGGGTCGAGTTCGGCCATGTCGTCGTCGACCTGGGCCGCGCCGAGGGCGTCATCCGCCGCGACGCGCAGATCCCGCGCGAAGTGGTGCGCGTCAACGACCGCATCCGCAGCCTGATCCTGAAGGTGGTGCGTGAGAATCGCGGGCCCCAGATCTTCCTCAGCCGCGCGCATCCCGACTTCATGAAGAAGCTGTTCGCGCAGGAGGTGCCGGAAATCTATGACGGCATCATCACCATCATGGCCGCCGCGCGTGACCCCGGCAGCCGCGCCAAGATCGGCGTCATCAGCCGCGATTCGAGCATCGACCCGGTCGGCGCCTGCGTCGGCATGAAGGGCAGCCGTGTCCAGGCGGTGGTGCAGGAGATGCAGGGCGAGAAGATCGACATCATTCCCTGGTCCGAGGACACCGCGACCTTCGTCGTCAACGCGCTGCAGCCGGCGAGCGTCAGCCGCGTCGTGATCGACGAGGAAGAGGACCGGATCGAGGTGGTGGTGCCCGACGACCAGCTCAGCCTCGCGATCGGCCGGCGCGGGCAGAACGTCCGCCTCGCCAGCCAGCTGACCGGCAAGGCGATCGACATCCTGACGGAAGCCGACGCGAGCGAGAAGCGGCAGCGCGAGTTCACCACCAACACCGAGACCTTCCAGAACGAGCTCGATGTCGACGAGACGCTGGCGCAGCTGCTGGTCGCCGAGGGCTTCTCGTCGCTCGAGGAGGTCGCCTATGTCGAGCCGGACGAGATCGCGGGCATCGAGGGCCTGGAGGAGCTCGCCGACGAGCTGCAGAGCCGTGCGCAGGAAGCGCTGGAGCGGCGCAACGAGGCGGCGCGCGAGGAGCGCCGGGCGCTTGGCGTCGACGATGCGCTGGCCGAGATGCCGTATCTGACCGAGGCGATGCTGGTCACGCTGGGCAAGGCGGGGATCAAGACGCTGGACGACCTCGCCGACCTCGCTACCGACGAGTTGGTCGAGAAGAAGCGGGTCGAGCCGCGCCGCCGCAACGAGGACGCACCCAAGCGGCCCGAGCCAAAGGGTGGCATCCTGTCCGACTATGGCCTGAGCGACGAGCAGGGCAACGAGATCATCATGGCCGCGCGCGCGCATTGGTTCGAGGATGAAGCTGCTCCGGCTCCGGAGGACGCTGATGCGGAATCCGGACAATGAGGCGGTAGGAGCTCGCGAGCTCCCCTCCCGCTTGCGGGAGGGGCTGGGGGAGGGCTTGTCGGCTCTCCCGACGCATGGTGACATTCCCTCCCCTAACCCCTCCCGCAAGCGGGAGGAGAATCCCCGCTCGTGCATCCTGACGCGCGAGCGGGACTCGCGCGACTACCTTGTGCGCCTGGCGCTGTCCCCGGATGGCGAAATCCTGCCCGACGTGCGCGCCAAGGCGCCGGGACGGGGCGCGTGGATCGGCGTGACGCGGGCGGAGCTGGCGACCGCGCTCGCCAAGGGCAAGCTGAAGGGGACGTTATCGCGGGCGTTCAAGGGCGCCGCCTTCACTCTGACGCCCGAGCTGCCGGCGAAGATCGCGAGCGCGCTGGAGCGCAATGCGCTCGATCGGCTGGGGCTGGAGGCGCGCGCCGGCACCGTGCTGACCGGGTCGGAGCGGATCGAGGCGGCGGCGCGGTCGGGGCAGCTCCACGGCCTCTACCATGCCGCCGATGCCGGCGCCGATGGCACGGGCAAGCTCGCCCAGGCGTGGCGCGTGGGCCGCGACGAGGAGGGCACGGGGCGCAAGGGCTTAACATTGCCGGTGTCGCGCTCCATATTGTCGGTGGCGCTGGGGCGCGAAAACGTGGTACATATCGGCGTGACCGACCGTGCTGCGGCAGGGCGGGTGAGCGAGGCGCTCGACCGCTGGCTGCACTTCATCGGCCCCGACGGGCCTGTCGAAGTGAAACTTTGATGGGAACCCAACCCCTGCCTTTGCCTTGCGGAACGGCCTCGCAAGGCGCATCGGCACCCGGCGTTTCGCCGGAGCCTGCCGGCCGTGGTATTGAACGAGGAATCTGAGTGAGCGAGACCGACAACGACAAGCCCAAGCTCGGCATGCGCGCGCCCCTGGGGCTGAAGCGCACCGTGGAGGTGGGCAAGGTCAAGCAGAGCTTCAGCCACGGCCGCACCAACACGGTCGAGGTCGAGGTGAAGCGCCGCCGTATCCTCGGCCCCGGCGGCGGCCAGCCCGCCGCCCCGGTCGCCGTGCCCGAGCCGGTGGCGGCGCCGGTCGCCCGTGCGCCCGAGCCCGTCGCGCCCCGCGCGCCCGCCGGCGAAACCGCACAGGAGCGTCAGGCGCGTCTGTTGCGCGACGCCGAAGAGCAGCGGATGCACTCACTGGAGGACAGCCGCCGCCGTGAGATCGGCGAGCGCGAGCGCGCCGCCGAGGACGAGCGCCGCCGCGCCGAGGAGCGCACCCGGGCCGAACAGGAGGCCGCAACGCCCCCTCCCGCGCCCGTCGCGCCGTCGCCGGCCACTACACCGGCGCCGGTCGAAGCTGCGCCGGAGCCGGAGCCCGCCCCCACGCCGCGGCCGGAGCCCGAAGTGGTGCGCGCCGCGGAGGCCGCGGCCCCACCGCCGCCGCCTCCCCCGCCGCCGCCCCTCACCGCGCTGGCGCGTGATCCGGCGATGCCGGCGCCCCGCCGCTTCTCGCCCGTGGCGCGCCCGGACATCCCCAAGCCGCAGCCCAAGCCCGAGCCGGTAGCGGCACCGGCTCCGGCCCCCGCCGCGCCGGCTCCAGCCGGTCAGGCAGCAGGTGCGCGCGCTTTCGGCCCCGGCGCCGCGACGCCGCGCGCCGGCGCGCCGGCGGCTCGTCCGCAGCAGCGCGATCGCAAGGGCGATGAGCGCCGTGGCGGCAAGCTGACCGTCAACCGTGCGCTCGGCGAAGACGGCGCGCGTTCACGCTCGCTCGCCGCGCTCAAGCGTGCGCGTGAGAAGGAGAAGCGCCACTTCGGCCCGCGCGAGGCACAAGCCAAGCAGGTCCGCGACGTCCAGGTGCCGGAGGCGATCACCGTCCAGGAGCTCGCCAACCGCATGGCGGAAAAGGGCGCCGACCTGGTCAAGACGCTGTTCAAGATGGGCATGCCCGTCACCATGACGCAGACGATCGACCAGGACACCGCCGAGCTGCTGGTGACCGAGTTCGGCCACAACATCAGCCGCGTCTCCGCGTCCGACATCGACCTGCGGAACGACACGACCGACGACGCGCCCGAGACGATGGTCGCGCGGCCGCCGGTGGTCACGATCATGGGCCATGTCGATCACGGCAAGACCAGCCTGCTCGACGCGCTGCGCGGCACCGACGTGGTGCGCGGCGAGGCCGGCGGCATCACCCAGCATATCGGCGCCTATCAGGTCACGCTGAAGGACAAGTCCAAGGTCACTTTCCTCGACACGCCCGGGCATGAGGCGTTCACCGAGATGCGCGCGCGTGGTGCGGACGTCACCGACATTGTGGTGCTGGTGGTCGCGGCCGACGACGGGCTGATGCCGCAGACGATCGAGGCGATCGCCCACGCCAAGGCGGGCGGCAAGCCGATGATCGTGGCGATAAACAAGATCGACAAGCCCGAAGCCAATGCGCAGCGCGTCCGCGAGCGCCTGTTGTCCGAGGACGTGCAGGTCGAATCAATGGGCGGCGAGGTCCAGGACGTGGAAGTCTCCGCGACCAAGAAGACCGGACTGGAGGACTTGATCGAGAAGATCCAGCTCCAGGCCGAGCTGCTCGAGCTGCGCGCCAATCCCGACCGTTCCGCCGAGGGCACGGTGATCGAGGCAAAGCTGGACAAGGGCCGCGGCCCGGTCGCGACGGTGCTGGTCAACCGCGGTACGCTGCGCGTCGGCGACGTGTTCGTGATCGGCGCAGAGAGCGGCAAGGTCCGCGCGCTGATGGACGACAAGGGTCGCCAGGTGAAGGAAGCAGGTCCGGCGATGCCCGTCGAGGTGCTGGGCCTGTCGGGCGTACCGCAGGCGGGCGATCCGCTGCAGGTGGTCGAAAACGAGGCGCGCGCCCGCGAGGTCGCTGCCTATCGCGCCGGCGTCATCCAGAACAAGCGTACCACCAACGCGCCCGCCAGCCTGGAGAGCATGTTCTCCGCGCTCAAGGACAAGCAGGCGATCGAATATCCGCTGGTCGTCAAGGCGGACACGCAGGGGACGATCGAGGCGATCGTCGGGTCGATCAACAAGATCTCCACCGACCTGATCCGCGCGCGCATCCTGCATTCGGGCGTCGGCGGCATCACCGAAAGCGACGTGACACTGGCGGCGGCATCGGGGGCGCCGATCATCGGCTTCAACGTCCGCGCCAATGCCAAGGCACGCGAAATCGCCGAGCGGCAGAAGGTGGCGTTGAAATATTACGACGTCATCTATGACCTGGTCGACGAGATCCGCGCCGGCATGGCGGGCGAGCTCGGGCCGGAGGCGTTCGAGACGGTCGTGGGCCGCGCGGAGATCCGCGAGGTCTTCTCCGCGGGCAAGATCGGCAAGGCCGCCGGTCTGCTGGTCACGGAGGGCATCATCCGCAAGGCGCTGAAGGCGCGCATCACGCGGGCGGACGTCATCATCTATCAGGGCGAGATCGCGTCGCTCAGGCGGTTCAAGGACGATGTGGCGGAGGTTCGCGCCGGGCTGGAATGCGGTGTGACGTTCACGCAGAACTTCACGGACATCAAGCCGGGCGACGTCCTGGAGACATTCGAGGTCGAGATGCGCGAGCGGACGCTGTGATCCGCTCCCCCTCCCGCTTGCGGGAGGGGGCTGGGGAGTGGGCTCCCCGGTCACCGTTCCCGTATTTGGCTGGCCGTGGGCCCACCCCCGGCCCCTCCCACAAGCGGGAGGGAAGATGATGAAGAGCGACGCCACTCCAGAGACCCGCTCCGTCCGCCTGCTCCGCGTCGGCGAGCAGGTGCGGCATATCCTGTCCGAGCTGCTCCAGCGCGGCGAGGTGCATGACGATACCTTAGCCAAGCATCTCGTGTCGGTGACGGAGGTACGCATGTCGCCGGACCTGCGCCACGCGACGGTGTTCGTGAAGCCGCTGCTGGGCAAGGATGAGGACGTGGTGCTGAAGGCATTGCGCACCAACACAGCCTTCTTCCAGCGCGAGGTCGCGCACCGGGTGCAGACCAAATACGCGGCCAAACTGAAGTTCCTGCCGGACGAGAGCTTCGACGAGGGCACGCGGATCGACCAGCTGCTGCGCAAGCCAGAGGTGGCGCGCGACTTGAGCCAGGATTGACAGCTCGCCAGGTAAGACGCATCTTACCTGCATGAACATGTACACGAAGCTCTCGGGCAAAGGGCAGATCGTCCTGCCGAAAGCGATGCGTGAATTGAAGGACTGGCCGGCAGGTACAGACCTGGAGGTCGTTGACGCCGGCACCGGCGTGCTGCTGCGGCCTCGGGGCCCTCGCAAGACGCTGACCGTCGAAGAGGCGGTCGCGCGGTTGCGCAAGATTTACGTTCACCAGGGTCCGCCCGTGCCGCTCGATCAGCTCAGCTGGAACGCCGAAGGAGACGATCAGCCTTGAAGGCGGTGGACACTAACGTCCTCGCCCGCTTTCTGCTTCGCGACGATGACGAGCAGGCGCGGCTGGCCGAAACGGTGCTGGCGAAGCCAGTCTGGGTAACCACATCTGTCTGGCTCGAGCTGGGCTGGGTCATGGGCAAGCAGCTCAATCTTCAGCGCCAAACGCTTGCGGACATGTTGGAAGCCTTGCTCGAGCTCGAGACGATCAATACCGCCGATGGTGCCGGGTTGCGGTGGGCCGTCGATCGGTTGCGAGCCGGCGCCGACTGGGCGGATGTTGTCCATCTGATCTCCGCAAGCGGCAATGCCGCTACATTCTGCACCTTCGACGCCAAGCTGAAGCGACAGGCAGGCTCCGCCTCACCTGTCGGCATCGAGCATATCGTCTGATGGCCAAGCTCTATTTCTACTACGCCTCGATGAACGCGGGGAAGTCGACCAACCTGTTGCAGGCCGACTTCAACTATCGTGAGCGGGGGATGCGGACGATGCTGTTCACCGCCGGCGTCCACGACCGTGGCGGGGCGGGGGTGATCGACTCCCGCATCGGCCTGAGCGCGGCGGCGACGCCGTTCGACGTCGGCACGGATATCGTTCAGACGGTTGCGGCAGAGCAGGCGCACGGACCTGTGGCCTGCGTCTTGGTGGATGAATCGCAGTTCCTGTCCGCCGCGCAGGTCGATCAGCTCGCGCATGTCGCCGATGTCCTGAGCGTACCTGTCCTCGCATACGGCCTGCGCACGGATTTCCGCGGCGAACTTTTCCCCGGCTCGGCGCGGCTGCTCGCGATCGCCGACAGTCTGATAGAGATCAAGTCGGTGTGCGAATGCGGGCGAAAGGCGACGATGAACCTGCGCGTCGACGCCGCCGGCAACGCGGTGGCGGAGGGTCGTCAGGTCGAGATCGGCGGCAATGACCGCTATGTCGCGATGTGCAGACGGCACTTCAATCAAGCACTCCGGACAACGCTAGACTGACAGCCGTTGCAGGGGAGCGGCGACTGTGGCAGCGCTCCGCCGACGGAGATGCGGCATGTGGCGTAAGGCAGTTCAAGCGGCTTTGCGCCAGCGTGGTTATGTGCTCCGGCGCGAGCCCGAGCTCTCGGCGTTCCTGCGCAGCCGCGCGGTCGATCTGGTGGTCGATGTCGGTGGCAATGTCGGCCAGTTCGCCAGCGAGCTGCGCCACCTGGGCTATCGAGAACGCATCTGGTCCTTCGAGCCGGTCCAGGCGATCCATGCACAGCTTGCGCGCACCGCCGCGACCGACGCGCGCTGGCGGACGACCCGCACCGCCCTGGGGGCGCAGCCGGGCACGGCGAGCATCAACGTGTCCGACCTCGACGTGTTCAGCTCGCTGCGCTCCGCGACCCCGACGGCGGTCGCCTTCGACCCGCGATCGGCGGCATTGCGGACCGAAGAGGTGCCGATCGCAACCCTCGACTCCTTCATGGCCGACGACCCGGCACGCGCGCCGTTCATCAAGATCGACACCCAGGGCTTTGAGCGCGAAGTGTTGGAAGGCGCCGGCCAGACGCTGGCGCGCGCCGTCGGACTGCTGATCGAGCTCCCGATCGCCGACTTGTACGAAGGCGCCTGGCGGTTCCCGGAGGCGATCGACACGCTCGACAGGCTCGGCTTCGTCCCCGCTCAGTTCCGCGCCAACACGCCCGACCATGACGGGGTGAGCGCGTTGGAATTCGACTGCATCTTCCGACGCAAGTAGCGGTGCATGGCTGGCTGATCGTCGACAAGCCGCTCGGGCTGGGGTCCACGCAGGGTGTCGCCGCGGTCAAGCGGGCGCTTCGCGACGGCGGTTATGCCAAGGTCAAGGTCGGACATGGCGGGACGCTCGATCCACTGGCGACCGGCGTGCTGCCGATCGCGTTGGGGGAGGCGACCAAGCTGGCGGGGCGGTTGCTCGACGGGGACAAGGTGTACGCGTTCACGATCCGGTTCGGGGCGGAGACGGATACGCTCGATCTGGAGGGCAAGGTTGTCGCCGCCAGCGAGGTGCGGCCGACGCTCGCGGGTATCGAGGCGGTGCTGCCGCGCTTCACCGGCGCGATCGAGCAGGTGCCGCCCGTTTATTCGGCACTGAAGGTAGATGGCGTGCGGGCGTACGACCTGGCGCGAGCCGGCGAGGAGGTGGTGCTCGCGACGCGCAGCGTGACGGTGCATTCGCTTGCGATCCTCCCCGCCACGGGGAGGGGGACCGCCGCTGAAAGCGGGGGTGGAGGGGCCGGGCCGCAAGAGCAATCCTCTGCGGAGAAGCCCCTCCACCATCCGGCTGCGCCGGACGGTCCCCCTCCCCGTGCCGGGGAGGTTCTGGAAGAGGTCACGCTCACCGCGCATGTCTCCAAGGGCACCTACATCCGCAGCCTTGCCCGGGATATTGCGCGCGCACTCGGAGCGGTCGGGCATGTCACCATGCTCCGCCGCACCAAGGCCGGCCCATTTACCCTTGCGTCGGCGATATCGCTGGACATTCTGAGCCAAGCGGGTAAGGCGCGCAGCCTTGAACACCACCTCCTGCCGCTCGGCGCAGGGCTGGACGACATCCCGGCTCTTCCGCTTAGTCTCGACCAGGCAGGGGCGCTCCGTCAGGGGCGCGTGCTGGTCGGGATCGATGCCCTTGATGGCGTGACCCTCGCGACCCTCGACGATGTGCCCCAGGCATTGGTCGAGATCATCGACGGGCAGGTCCGCGTGGTCCGGGGTTTCAACCTGTAACTCGATGTCGAGGACGTAACGCATGACGATTACCGCCGAGCGCAAGGACGCGCTGATCAAGGAACATGGTCGCGCCGAGGGCGACACCGGCTCCCCCGAAGTCCAGGTCGCGATCCTGACCGAGCGCATCCGCAACCTGACCGAGCATTTCAAAGGCCATGCGAAGGACAATCATTCGCGCCGCGGCCTGCTGATGATGGTCAACAAGCGGCGCTCGCTGCTCGACTATCTCCGCAAGACGGAGGGGCAGCGCTACCTCGACCTCATCGCGAAGCTCGGGCTTCGCAAGTAATTCGCAAGGGCGCCTTCGGGCGCCCTTGTCGCATCCGCCCGCGCGCAATTCGGCGTATGTGGGCACGGAGCGACACATCGCTCCACACCGAAGCGGGCCGGCTTAGCCCGCAGATAGGCCCCGCTCACATTGGGTGAGCGGAGTGAAGGAAATAGAATGTTCGATACCAAAAAAGTCAGCATCGAGTGGGGCGGCCAGACGCTGACCCTCGAGACCGGGCGCGTCGCCCGCCAGGCCGACGGCGCGGTCCTCGCGACGCTCGGCGAGACCGTCGTGCTGTGCGCTGTCACCGCCGCCAAGTCGGTCAAGGAAGGGCAGGACTTCTTCCCGCTCACCGTCCATTACCAGGAGAAGTTCTCCTCGTCCGGCCGCATTCCCGGCGGCTTCTTCAAGCGCGAGCGCGGCGCGACCGAGCGCGAGACGTTGGTTTCGCGCCTGATCGACCGCCCGCTGCGGCCGCTGTTCCCCGAAGGCTTCTATAACGAGATCAACTGCATCGCGCAGGTGATGAGCTATGACGGCGAGAACGAGCCGGACCTGCTGGCGATGATCGCGGCTTCGGCGGCGATGACTTTGTCGGGTGTGCCCTTCATGGGCCCGATCGGCGCGGCACGCGTCGGCTATCAGGATGGCGAATACATCCTGAACCCCAGCGACGCGCAGGTCGCGGCGGGCGAGCTCGACCTGATCGTCGCCGCCACGCACGACGCGGTGATGATGGTGGAATCGGAAGCCAAGGAGCTGTCCGAGGACATCATGCTGGGCGCGGTGATGTTCGCGCACAAGGCATCGCAGGATGTCATCAACGCGATCATCAAGTTGGCCGAGCAGGCCGCCAAGGAGCCGTGGGACCTGCCCAAGGGCGCGGACCTGTCGGGCCACAAGGCGAAGCTGAAGGAGTTGATCGGCGGCGACATGGCGGCGGCGTACAAGCTGACCGACAAGCAGCAGCGCCAGACCGCGATCAACGCCGCCCGCACGAAGGCGCGCGAGGCGTTCGAGACGCTGAAGCACGAGAGCCCGGCCGAGTATCTGGGTACGCTGAAGCTGGTGAAGAAGGTCGAGGCGGAAATCGTCCGCGGCCAGATCCTCAACGACGGCGTCCGCATCGACGGCCGCGACACGAAAACGGTGCGTCCGATCGACGCGACGGTACACTTCCTGCCGCGCGCGCACGGCTCGGCGCTGTTCACGCGTGGCGAGACGCAGACCATCGCCACCACGACGCTGGGTACGCGCGACGCCGAACAGATGATCGATGGGCTGAACGGGCTCAGCTACCAGCACTTCATGCTGCACTATAACTTCCCGCCCTATTCGGTCGGTGAAGTCGGTCGCTTCGGTGCGCCGAGCCGTCGCGACATCGGCCACGGCAAGCTCGCCTGGCGGGCGCTGCACGCCGTGCTGCCGACCAAGGAGGAGTTCCCCTACACGATCCGCGTCACCTCCGACATCACGGAGTCGAACGGCTCCTCGTCGATGGCGACGGTGTGCGGCGGCTCCTTGTCGCTGATGGACGCGGGCGTGCCGATCAAGCGGCCGGTCAGCGGCATCGCGATGGGCCTGATCCTGGAGGGCGAGAAGTTCGCCGTGCTGAGCGACATCCTCGGCGACGAGGATCACCTGGGCGACATGGACTTCAAGGTCGCCGGCACGTCGGAGGGCATCACGTCGCTCCAGATGGACATCAAGATCGCCGGCATCACCGAGGAGATCATGCGGGTCGCGCTGGCGCAGGCCAACGAGGGCCGTGCGCACATCCTGGGCGAGATGGCCAAGGCGCTCGATCATACGCGCGAGGAGCTGTCGGCTCACGCGCCGCGGATCGAGAGCTTCCAGATCGACAAGTCCAAGATTCGCGAAGTGATCGGCACCGGCGGCAAGGTGATCCGCGAGATCGTCGCCACCACCGGCGCCAAGGTCGACATCGACGACGAGGGCGTGATCAAGGTCAGCTCGTCCGATCCGGCGCAGATCGAGGCGGCGATCGCCTGGATCAAGGGGCTGGTCGAGGAGGCCGAGGTCGGCAAGGTGTATGACGGCAAGGTCGTCAACATCGTCGATTTCGGCGCGTTCGTGAACTTCATGGGCGGCAAGGACGGGCTCGTCCACGTCTCCGAGATGAAGAACGAGCGAGTCGAGAAGCCCGGCGATGTCGTGTCCGAGGGCCAAGCCGTGAAGGTCAAGGTGCTCGAGATCGACCCGCGCGGCAAGGTCCGCCTGTCGATGCGTGTCGTCGACCAGGAGACCGGCGCCGAACTGGAGGACACCCGTCCGGCGCGCGAGCCGCGTGAAAGTGGCCGTGACGGCGGCGGTCGTGACCGTGGTCCGCGTGGCGGCGGCGGCGATCGTGGTCCGCGCCGTGACGGTGACGGTGGTCCCCGGGGCGATCGGGGTCCGCGTCGCGATGGCGACGGTGGTCCGCGTGGCGATCGCGGCCCGCGCCGTGACGGTGGCGGCGAGCGTGGTCCGCGTCCCGAGCGCGCTGCTCGCGACGACAACGGCCCCGCGCCCGAGTTCGCGCCGGCCTTCCTGACCGGCGACCGCGACTGATCGTATCGGTTAAACGCAAGACAAGAAGGAGGCCCGGAACTCAGGTTCCGGGCCTTTTTCACGACCGTACCCGGTGATCAGGACTGCGAAGCGGCTCCCCTCGCCCTTCGTGCGAGCAGTTCGTTGACGCGGAACACCAGCTCGTCGGGGTCGAACGGCTTGGTCATATAGTCGCTGGCGCCCTCGAAGAACGCGATCTCGCTGTCGCGGGTGCTCTGCCGGCCGGTCAGGATCAGCACCGGCGTATCGCAAAGGTCAACCGAGTCGCGCATCTGCCGCAGCACCAGCAGACCTGAAATCTCGGGCATGTTGCAGTCGAGGATGACCAGGTCGGGCCGGCGGGCGCGGATCACCTTCAGCGCATCGGCGCCATTGTCGAGCACGCCGACCGCATGGCCGGCGCCGATCAGTGCATCCCTTGCCAGTTCGCCGACGATCTCGTCGTCGTCCGCCATGATGATGCGCGCCATGCGGTCTCCAATCCAGAATGCGACGGGTGGTTCCTCAAGCGGCGTCGCGCATCGCGTGCACGGCGGCGCGGATGCATGCCGCCCGCTCGGACTCATCCCAGACGGCGATGCCCTCCTCCAGCTCGCGCGCGAGGTCGCCCAGCGCCGGCTCCTCGAACATGGCAGCGGTGCCGGCGAGCTTGTGGAGCAGCCCCGACACGTCGCTCAGCTCGGCGTCCGAGAAGGCGCCGCGGCGGACGAGTTGATCGAGTGCCGCCAGCGTCTCCTGCCGGCGCGCGACGTAGCGGTCGCGGATGCTGCCGCTCGGCTTCGCCGCCGCTTGGACCGGCATGGCCTCCGCCGGGCGGTGCTCGCCCCATTGCCGCAGCGCCGCCCCGAGCGTGGCGAGCATCACCGGCTTGGCGAGATGATCCTGCATGCCGGCCGCGAGACAGGCCGCGACATCGTCCGCATAGGCGTTGGCGGTGAGCGCGACGATCGGCAACTCCGCCGCGGACACGCCGCGCGAACGCAGCCGGCGCGTCGCTTCCAGCCCGTCCATGAGCGGCATCTGGACGTCCATCAGCACGAGGTCATAGGGTTGTCCCGTCCCCCGCGCGGCCTCGACCATGGCGATCGCCTCGCTGCCGTCCGCGGCGACATCGGCGGTCCAGTCGAGTTGCCGCAGCATGGCGGAGATGAGCAGCTGATTGACGTCGTGGTCCTCCGCCACCAGCACGCGGCGGCGCAGACCCGAGGGCGCTTGCGCGGCGGGGGCTACCGCCGCCGGCGCGGGCGCGGGCCTGGCGGCGGCGCACGCCGCCTCGTCGGCGGGCACGAGGGGCAGGGTCAGCACGAAGCATGAACCCGACGCGCAGCCACCATCGAGCACCAGCGCCCCCCCCATCAGCTCGGCCAGCCGGCGGCTGATCGGCAGGCCGAGGCCGGTGCCGCCGAAACGTGCGGCGGTCCCCGTCTCGGCTTGGACGAAGGTGTCGAAGATCGCGGCCTGCTGACCCGCGGGAATGCCGATACCCGTGTCCTCGACCTCGATCGACAGTATCGTGCCTTCAGGCGTTTCGAGCGATGCTGCGCGCATCGTGATCGTGCCTTCAAGGGTGAACTTCGCGGCGTTCCCGAGGAGGTTGAGGACGACCTGACGCAAGCGCAGCCCGTCGCCGCAGACCATCGGCGGCAGCGCGTCCGCGATCTCGACCTGGAGGGTCACGCCCTTCTGCGCGACCGCGGGCATGACCAGCCGCGCGCATGCCCTGAGCGCATGGCGCAGGTCGAATGCTTCGCTGGCGATGCGCATCTGCCCGGCCTCGACTTTCGACAGGTCGAGGATGTCGTTGAGCAGCCGCATCATCGCGCGCCCCGAATCGGCGATCAGCTCGGCCCGGCGGCGCTGTTCGGGGTCGAGATCGCCCGCGAGGAGCAAGTCGGTGAAGCCGATTACGCCGTTCATCGGCGTACGGATTTCGTGACTCATATTGGCGAGGAAGGTCGATTTCGCCTGCACCGCCTGTTCGGCATGACGCCGTGCCGACTTCAGCGCGATCTCCAGCTGCTTGCGCTCGCTGATGTCGCGGACCGAGGAGATCACCTCGGCGGGTCGCCCGTCCGCATCGCGCACCAGCCCGGCATTGGACTCCACCCATCGCCACGGATCGGGCCCGCTGCGCCCGGTGGTCCGGTAGGTGAGCGACAGGCGTTCCACGCTCCCGTCGCGCAACTGCTCAAGGGCATCGGTGAGGAGCGGCAGGTCGTCCGGATGAACGCCGTACGCGACGTGCTGTCCGACCACGGCGGCCGGGTCGACCTGGAGCACATGCCCGGTGGAGGGCGACGCGTAGAGGAAGGTGCCGTCGAGGGCGATGCGGAACACCGCGTCGGTGGCATTGGTCGCCAGCAGCCGCAGCTGCGCTTCGACCAGCTCGCGCTTGTGGATGTCGTCGGCCAGCTCGTCATTGGCCTGGCGCAGCGCGCGCAAGCGGAGCACGCGGTCATGCCAGACGAGGCCGGCCAGCAGCAGGATCAAGGCCACGCTGGCGCCCAGGACGCCGCGGGCGATACCCTTTAGGCGAGTTGCACGGCGTTCCCGTTCGCGCAGGAGCCGTGTCTCCTCGTCGTAAATGCGCTTCACCAATGACGCGATCTCGACATTCACCCGCCGGCTGGCCGCGCCGCCGACGATCCGCCGCGCCTCCTCGCCCCGGCCGCGGCGGACCAGGTCGAAAGTCAGATCGGTTTCGGCGAACTGCCGTCGCATCGCGCTGTCCAGCTTGGCGAGACTGGCCTGTTGGCGCGGGTTGTCGGCGGTCATCGTCTTGACCTGCGGCAGATGCGTGGTGGCATCGCGCCGGGCCGTGAGTGCTGCGACGAGATCGGCGGGGTCGCGGGTGAGCAGGAACTCCATGCGCGCGACCTCCGCGCGCAGCCGCGCGATCCGTACTCTGGCTAGCCGTTTCTGCACCTCCGTGGTGTGGAGCACCCAGCCGTTTGACAGGTTCTGCTGACGCTGCACGCCCGCCGCCGCGAGGCCGCAGCACAGCAACAGCGCGAAGCTGAGCATGACGAGGATCGGAGATCGCGCGCGGATTGGAACGGACATGAGGTCTCCCTATGCCGTGGATCTCCTAAACGCCGATGGTTACCGCTCTGATAACCGCGTTGCGCGTTGCGTCCGCGACGCGCGTCGGCCCTTCGAACTTCAAGCCGGCGTAACCTACTGATTCGAGTTGCCCCAAAGGGCGTATTGAGGCAGCGACGGGCAATATCGGGGTTCGAGGATGATGGCGAAAGAACAGCAGCGTGCGATGACCGGGGTACCCGGGCTCGACGAGATCCTGGGCGGCGGGCTGACCCCAGGACGCGTCTTCCTGGTCGAGGGCAGTCCGGGCACCGGCAAGACCACCACGGCTCTGAAATTCCTGATGACCGGCGCGGATGCGGGTGAGCGCGGGCTGTACATCACCCTATCCGAAACCGAGGAGGAGCTGCGCGAGAGCGCGATCTCGCACGGCTATGACATCGGCGACCGGTTCGAGATCTTCGAACTGGTGCCGCCCGAGACGCTGCTGGACGAGGAGCAGCAGCAGAGCCTGCTCTATTCCTCCGACTTGGAACTCGGCGAGACGACGCGCAGCATCTTTGAGGCTTTCGAGCGGCTGCGGCCCGAGCGTGTCGTCCTCGACAGCCTGTCCGAGATCCGGCTGCTGGCGCAGAGCTCGCTCCGCTATCGCCGTCAGATCCTGGCGCTGAAGCACTATTTCGCGAAGGCGGGTGCGACGGTGATGCTGCTCGACGACCTCACCACCGACACGCTCGACAAGACGGTGCACTCGGTGGCTCATGGGGTGATCCGGCTGGAGGAGCTGGCGCCCGAATACGGACCGGAGCGCAGGCGCCTTCGCGTCATCAAGTTCCGTGGGCGACGGTTCCGTGGCGGCTATCACGACTTCGTGATCGAGCATGGCGGCGTCCGCGCCTTTTCGCGGCTGGTCTCGGCCGAGCACCGCGTCGCCTTCAAACGCGAGACGTTGAGCAGCGGCGTACGTCAACTCGACGCGCTGCTCGGCGGTGGTGTCGAGCGCGGGTCGAGTACGCTGATCCTTGGACCGGCCGGTGCAGGCAAGTCGCTGCTGACGCTGACCTTTCTGACGGCGGCGGCCGCACGGGGGGAGCGGTCCGCCTTTTTCGTGTTCGACGAGGAATTGGGGCTGCTGTTCCAACGCGCGCTGGGACTCGGCATCGACCTGCAGGCGATGATGGACGACGGCATACTGTTCATCCACCAGGTCGACGCGGCCGAACTGAGCCCCGGCCAGTTCACGCAAATGGTGCGCGACGTGGTCGAGCGGAACGGTGTCACCGCGGTCGTGATCGACAGCCTCAACGGCTATCAGGCGGCGATGCCGGAGGAGCGATCGCTCATCCTGCACATGCACGAGCTGCTGCAATATCTGAACCGGCGCGGGGCAGCGACCTTCCTCACCGTCGCACAGCACGGTCTGGTCGGCGACATGAAGAGCCCGGTGGATGTCACCTATCTGGCCGATACCGTGGTGCTGCTGCGCTTTTTCGAGGCGGTCGGTCGGGTGCTGCGCGCGATCTCCGTCATCAAAAAGCGCACGGGCGCGCATGAGAACACCATCCGCGAATACCGGATCGGCGCGGACGGGATCACGCTGGGCGAGCCACTGAGCGACTTCCAGGGCGTGCTGCGCGGGGTGCCTTCCTATGTCGGCGGCGGCCAGAATCCTCTGTTGAGCGAACAGCTTGCCGACGACTGAGGCATCGGAACGGGCGTTGATCCTGGCGCCGCTCGGCCGCGACGCGGATGTCGCCGCGCGCATGCTGGCGGAAGCGGGGCTGGCGTCGCGCTCGTGCCGTGACTTGTCCGAGCTCGCCACCGAACTCGGCCGCGGCGCGGGCATGGCCATCGTCACCGAGGAGGCGCTGGCGGCCGGCGGCGACGTGCGCGACGTGGCCGGGTGGCTGGCCGCGCAACCGGAATGGTCCGATTTTCCCTTCGTGCTGCTGACGCATCGCGGCGGCGGACTGGAGCGGAACCCGAGCGCGGTGCGGCACCTGAAGCTGTTGGGCAACGTCACGTTCGTCGAACGGCCCTTTCACCCCACGACGCTGGTCAGCCTGGCCGAGGCGGCGCTGCGCGGGCGGCGGCGTCAATATGAGGCGCGCGAGCGGCTGGAGATGCTGCGCGAGAGCGAGCAGCAGTTCCGCACGCTCGCCGATTCGATCCCGACGCTGTGCTTTACCGCCGACGCGGACGGATCGGTGACCTGGTACAATCAGCGATGGTACGAATATACCGCCGCGACGCCCGAGCAGATGGCGGGCTGGGGGTGGCAGTCGGTCCACGATCCGGCGGTGCTACCCGAAGTGCTCGAACGATGGGCGTCGGCGATCGCCACGGGCGAACTGTTCGAGATGGTCTTTCCGCTGCGCGCAGCCGACGGCAGCTATCGCCCCTTCCTCACGCGCGTGCAGCCGCTGCGCAACACGGCGGGTGAGGTGGTGCGCTGGTTCGGGACCAACACCGACATCTCGGCCCAGCAGGCGGCCGAGGAGGCGTTGCGCAAGCTCGCCGACGAGCTGGAGGAGCGCGTCGAGCAGCGCACCCGCGAGCGCGAACAAGCGCAGGACGCGCTGCGCCAGGCGCAGAAGATGGAAGCGATCGGCCAGCTGACCGGTGGTGTCGCGCATGACTTCAACAACCTTTTGACCGTGATCCGCGGCTCGGTCGATCTGCTGCGCCGCGACGGCCTGTCCGAAGACAAACGGCGTCGTTATGTCGACGCGATCGGGTCCACCGCCGACCGGGCCGCCAAATTGACCGGGCAATTGCTCGCTTTCGCCCGACGCCAGGCACTGACGCCCGAGCCGTTCGACGCCGGCGAGAGCCTGGAGGACGTGGCGGGCATCGTGCGGACACTCACCGGCTCGCGTGTCGAGCTGGAGCTGGAGCTGCCGTCGGAGCCGGTCTGGGCAGTGACCGATCGCGGTCAGTTCGACACCGCGATCGTCAACATGGCGATCAACGCGCGCGATGCGATGGGGGGCGAAGGGCGGCTCGTGATCCGGCTGGCGTCGGTGTCCGGTATTCCCGCGATCCGCGGCCATGCTTCGGTAGCGGGCGATTTCGCGGCGGTGACGATCAGCGACACCGGCAGCGGCATCGCCGAGGAGGATGTCGGCCGCATCTTCGAACCCTTTTTTACCACCAAGGAGGTGGGCTCCGGCACCGGCCTCGGCCTCAGCCAGGTCATCGGCTTCGCCAAGCAGTCGGGCGGTGACGTCCAGGTCACCAGTCGCCCGGGCGAGGGCGCGACCTTCACTCTCTATCTGCCCCGCGCGCGTACCGAGGATCGCACCGTCGCGGCCGCGCCGCCCGCCCTCGCCGATGGCGGTGGCCTTTGCGTGCTGCTGGTCGAGGACAATGAGCAAGTCGGCGCTTTCGCGACGCAGGCGCTGCGCGAGCTCGGCTATGACAGCGTCCACGCCACCGACGCCGAGCGCGCGCTGGCGGAACTGGAGCGCGACCGTACGCGGTTCCACATCGTCTTTTCCGATGTCGTCATGCCGGGGATGAACGGAATTGAACTCGGCCACGAGGTGCGGCGACGGTTCCCGGGTGTGCCGGTGGTGCTGACCAGCGGCTATAGCCAGGTGCTGGCCTTGAACGGCTCCCATGGCTTTGAGTTGCTGCACAAGCCCTACTCGGTCGAGCAGCTGTCGCGGGTGCTGCGCGCCGCTTCGGCCGATGGCGGGCGCGGCGCGGCAGCCCATTAGCAGCCCTCGTTAAGCCGCCATGCGTTAGGCGTGGCCAATGACCGCGCGACTGAACAAAGGCGATCGCATGGTGTCCGCGCTCGTCTCGGCCGGGCTGGTGGCACTGTTGCTTTGGGCCTTGCTGGTCGGGCTGTCGGTGGCGCGGGGCGGCGCCGTCTCGGAGGGACTGAAGCTGTTCGGCGTCACCCGGCCCCCTCCCCCGCCACCCGAGAAGGACCCGCCGAAACCGGTGCGCAACTTCCGCCCGGCGGGCGAAGCGGCGCCGCCCAACTTCCGCGCCAAGCCGACCGAGATCGTTGCTCCCGAGCCGGTGGTGACGATGCCGCTGCCTCCGCCGCCGGTGGTGGTCGCGCCGGTGGCGGGGCCGGGTACGCAGGCGAGCGCAGGCGCGGCGGACGTGCCGGGCCCGGGCACGGGCGCCGGTGGCGAGGGCGATGGTTTCGGCGCGGGCGGCTCCGGCGACGGCGATGGTGCAGGCGACGTGCCGCCGCGGCGTGTCGGCGGCCGCATCCGCGACTCCGATTACCCGCTCGCCGCCGGCGAGGAGGGTGTCGGCGGGACGGTGGGTGTGCGCTTCGTCGTGGAGGTCGATGGCCGCGTGCCGTCTTGCGAGGTGACACGCTCGAGCGGCAGCCGCCTGCTCGACGACACCACCTGCCGGCTGATCGTGCAGCGCTTCCGCTATCGTCCGGCGCAGGACGCGCGGGGACGGCCGTTCCGGTCGGTGATCGTGCAGAACGAGACGTGGGTGGTGCGGGAGGAGATGGAGGAATGAGCCCGGCTTGAGTTCCTCCCCGGCGAAGGCCGGGGTCCAGTCGCGGGCTGGGAGCGGCGATGCCCGACGTTTGAATGCGCCGAGCCTGGGCCCCGGCGTTCGCCGGGGAAGCGGTGAAAAAGCAGAGGCGTCGTGACGTCGGACGGGAGCGCTTCGCTTCCCGCCGGCCGCGCTTGCGCAAGTCAGCCGGGCGTGGCCGGCTGCGGCGCGGCGCGGTGGGGACTTCTGTTGCCCGGCGTCCCCTGACCGCTGGAATCCCCTTCTGTTGCCCGGTGGGGTCCGACCGCGCTAACTTGGAATAACTTCAGGCCGTGAGGCCGTCAGTTACGCCGCGATCGCGAGTGCTTCGTTATCGTTGGCACTTATGGTTTAGGCCGTCACGGTGGTCCCATCCCGAGCGAAAGTCCGCGCCGTTCAACACACGTCGATCCTGGTTCGGCCCCATCAGAACCCGTCCCTGCCACTCTAAAAGAGTTTGGGGGCGGTTTATGGTGGAGCCGCCGGGTACTGCCCCCGGGTCCGCTGCGCCTATTATACACGGTCGTTTATCGCCATAGCCGGGCGAACCCGGCCCGACCGATATAGTCGCTCGCCCAAGTTCTTGCAAACCCCGCCTTTCGCGCGCCACAAACTCCCACTACCGGCCCGGTAGTATGCTCACCCAACGCTCTCGCTACGCCATGCGCGCGATGCTGTTCCTGGCCGAAGCACCGGCCGGCAGCGCGCCGATCCCCATGACCCGCATCGCGATCGCCGCCAATGTGCCGCGCAAGTTCCTGGAGCTGATCCTGGCCGATCTGCGCGAGGCCGGGCTGCTGCACTCGCACCGTGGCAAGATGGGCGGATACTGCCTGTCCCGTCCGCGTCACCTGATCTCGCTCGGCGACATCATCCGCGTGATCGAGGGGCCGTTGGCGCTGGTACCCTGCGTCAGCCGTACCGCCTACCGCCCGTGCGGCGACTGCGTGTCGGAGGCCGATTGCGCGATCCGCCATGCGATGATGCGCGTCCGCGACGAGACCGCGCGCATCCTGGACGGGACGAGCCTGGCGGACGCGGCGGCGGAGGAACTGGCGGTTGCGTGACTCGATCCGCTCGCGCCGATGGCCGCACCGGCCTTGAGGTTACCCGCCAGAACGCGCCCGCAACTCATCCCTGATCTCGCGCAGCAGCCCGATCTCGACTGGCTCCGGGGCGGGAGTGACCGGGACGGTGTCGCGCTCGAGCAGCGCGGTGGCGCGGGTGACGGCGCGCAGCAGCAGGAAGATGATGCCCGCGACGATCAGGAAATTGACCGCCTGGGTCAGGAAGGCGCCATAGCCGAGCAGCGGCACGCCGGCCTTCTTGAGCGCAAGATAGTCGGTCGCCGAACCGGCATAGCCTGCCGGGATCGCACCCAACCGGATGAAGTAGCTGGAGAAATCGAGGCCGCCGAAGATGCGGCCGATGATCGGCATCAGGATGTCGTCGGTCAGTGACGACACGATCTTCCCGAACGCGGCGCCGATGATGACGGCGACGGCGAGATCGAGCACGTTGCCGCGCATCACGAACGCCTTGAACTCCTTGAGCATCATCGTCCCCTCCCAGTCCGCGGGAAGCTAGGGCCCGATTGCACTTTCGCCAACCGGGCGGGCTCGCTTATACGCCACGCCAACAGGAGGATGCCCATGCTGACCCGTTTCGTGCCGCTCGCGCTCGTCGTCCCGCTCGCCGCCTGTGGGATCAACAGCGTCCCCACCGCCGAGGAGAATGCCAAGGCGAAATGGGCCAATGTGCAGAACCAGTATCAGCGTCGCGCCGACCTGATCCCCAACCTGGTCTCCACCGTCAAGGCGGCGGGCGCGCAGGAAAAGGCGATCCTAGTCGAAGTCACGCAAGCCCGCGCCGCCGCCAACACCGTGCAGCTGACCGGTGCCGACCTGACTGATCCGGCCAAGGTGCAGCGTTACGCGCAGGTGCAGGGCACCGTCGGGCTGTCGCTGCAGCGGTTGCAGGAGGCATATCCGGAGCTGAAGAGCCAGCAGGGCTATCAGGACCTGCTCGTCTCGCTGGAGGGAACCGAGAATCGGATCACCAACGCGCGTAGCGACTATAACGAGGCGGTGCAGGCCTATAACACTCGCATCCGCACCTTTCCCGACGCGATCGGGGCCAAGGTGATCCACGGCGCCAAGCCGATGGTGCCGTTCCAGGCGGTTACACCGGGAGCGGAGACCGCGCCGCCGGTCAATTTTGGCAACGCGAGCTGATCCTCGTGCGCCTGTTCGCGCCGGGGTTGCTGCTGCTGGCGAGTCCGGCCGCCGCACAGACCTTCCCGCCGTTCACGGGCTTGGTAGTCGACGCGGCGAACGTGCTGCCGCCGGCGACGGAGGCGGACCTGACCGCCAAGCTGCAGGCGCTGCAGCGTGACACCAAGCGGCAGCTGGTGGTGGCGACGATCCCGGACCTGCAAGGGCAGGAGCTGGCGGACTATGGCCTGAAGCTCGGACGCTACTGGGGTGTGGGCCTGCGCGATGTCGACAATGGCGCGATCCTGTTCATCGCGCCCAACGAGCCCGCCGGCCGTCGCGGGCCCCGCATCGAGGTCGGCTATGGCCTGGAGCCGGTGCTGACCGACATCTTCGCCGGCCGCGTCATCCGCGACCGAATGATGCCGCTATTGCGGAGCGGAGACGTGCCCGGCGCGATGACGGCGGGCACGGACGCGCTGGTCGCCCAGCTTCGCGCCGCGCCGGAGGAGGCGAAGGCCGAGCTCGACGCGGCGGTGGCCGAGTTCAACCGCACCCACCAGCGCGAGCGCACGGGCGGCGGCGGCGGCGGCGGGCTGCCGCTGGGCGCGATCTTCTGGGGTGTGGTCTTCCTGTTCGTCATCCTGCCGATGCTGCGCGGCGGTGGACGGCGGCGCGGGCGGCGGTGGAGCGGCGGCGGCGGCAACCTGCCGATCGTGCTCTGGGGTCTCGGCAACGCGATGGGCTCGAGCCGTGGCGGCGGCTGGGGCGGCGGTTCCGGCTGGGGTGGCGGCGGCTCGAGCGGAGGCTGGGGCGGCGGCGGCTTCTCCGGCGGCGGCGGCGGCGGCTCCTTTGGGGGCGGTGGGGCGTCGGGGTCATGGTGATCTCCGAAGCCGACCACGCCCGCGTCACTGTGGCGGTGATGGAGGCGGAGCGTCATACGGCGGGGGAGATCGTCACGGCGGTGGCGGAGAAGTCCGACAGCTATCACGATGCGGCGCTGCATTGGGCGGTGCTGGCGATGCTGGGCGTTCCGGCCGTGCTGGCGTGGCGACCCGAGCTGGCGCCGCGCATCTGGGAGGGGCTGGTGGAGAGCTGGTCGCCGCAGCCGGCGGGCGCGCCGTTGCTGGTCGCGCTGGTCGGCAGCGTGCTCGTGTTCCTGCTCTTCCGGCTGCTGTTCACCTGGCAGCCGCTGCGCATGGCGATGACGCCCGGCGCGACCAAGACGCGGCGGGTGCGGCGGCAGGCACTGGCGCTGTTCCGGGTCGGGGCCGAGCGGCGGACGCGGGGGCGGACGGGGGTGCTGATCTACCTGTCGCTCGCCGAACACCGCGCGGAGATCATCGCGGACGCGGCGATCCACGACAAGGTCCCCGAGGATGTCTGGGGCGAGGCGATGGCGGCGCTGCTCGGTCCGGTGCGTGACGGCCGCGCGGGAGACGGGCTGGTCGCGGCGATCGCACAGGTCGGTGCGGTGCTGGCGGAGCATTTCCCGCGCGGCGAGAACGACGTCAACGAACTGCCCGACCGGTTGATCGAACCGTGACGGCCGAGACGGTCTGGGCGGGCAAGTTCCTGTCGGTCGTGCAGGACGGCCGGTGGGAGTATGTGGCGCGCACGGGCTCGGACGGCGCGGTGGTGATCGCCGCCATTGATGACGACCACCTGCTGCTGATCGAGCAGCATCGCATTCCGGCCGGCCGCGTCTGCCTGGAGCTGCCCGCCGGATTAATCGGCGACGAGGGCGGACCGGAAAGCGCGATCGCAGCCGGCGCGCGGGAGCTGGAGGAGGAGACCGGCTACCGCGCCGCGACGGTCGTGGAGATGGGCAGCTTCTATTCCTCGCCCGGGCTGACATCGGAAAGCTTCACGCTGGTGCGCGCGACCGGGCTGACTCTGGTCGGCGAGCCGGAGGCGGGGATCGTCGTCCACCGCATGGTGCTGAGCGAGGTGGCGGCGTTCGTCGCGGCTAAGCGCCGCGCGGGCCTGGGCATCGATGCCAAGCTGTTGCTGGTGCTGGGCGCTGGACTGAGCTGAGGCTCAGCGGAAATTGTCGGCGTAGGCCTGGAGCTTGAGGCTCGCATTCTGCGCCGGCACGACCGAGTAGCTGTGGCCCTGACGCTCGCAATAATCGATCGCCGCCTCGACGGTCGGGAAGGTCAGCCCCACCACCTGCGCCTGCGTCTCCTGCCCGCCCGCCCAGCCGGTCAGCGGATCGGCGCGCTGCGGGTCGTCCGACGCGAACTCGACCAGCCAGACGCCGGCGCGGGCCTTGCCCGACTGCATGGTGTTCTTGATGCGTTGGAGGATGCGCGCGTGAGCCATGTTCGTGTCCTTACCGTTGCCCGGCAGAACGCGCATCTGCCTTTTTGGTGCGCAGCGTCGCGGCCGCGGCCGCCGGATCGTCGGGCCAGGGGTGCTTGGGATAGCGGCCGCGCATCTCCTTCGCGAGCGCGGCCCAGCTGCCTGCCCAGAAGCCGGGCAGGTCGCGGGTGGTCTGGATCGGGCGGCCGGCGGGTGAGGTCAGGCTGAGGACGAGCGGCACCCTGCCCTCCCCCACCACCGGGTGCTCGGCGAGGCCGAACAGTGCCTGGACGCGGAGCGTCACGCGCGGGCCGCCTTCGGCCGCATAGTCGATCGCGTGGGTGGAGCCGGCGGGGCTGGTGAACTCGGCGGGGGCGAGGCGGTCGATGCGCTGCAGGTCGGTCCAGCCGATCAGGTTGCGCAGCGCATCGGTGAGGCCGGTGACCTGATCGAGGCGGCGCTTGCCGGCGAGGAGCGGCGGTAGCCACTCGTCGAGCCGTGTGAGCAGCGCTGCGTCATTGAGCGGCGCGCCGGCGAATGCGGCGCGGGCGCGGAGTGACTGGGCGGCGTCCCTCCACGGCAGCAGCGCCAGGCCATGTTCGCGCACGCCCCCGAGCAGTGCCGCGGTAACGGCTTGCGGCTCGGCATCCGCGTCCGGACCGGCGGAAAGGCGCAGCCTGCCGAGCACCCGCTCGCGGCGGGCCTCCACCGCACCTGTGGCGGGATCGAAGATCACGGTTCGCCGCGTAGCGATGCCATCGGCGAACAGGCGTTCGACGGTGGCGAGGTCGATCCGCGTGGCGGCGAGGATGCGGGCGCCGCTCGCGGCGCCTTGGGTCTCTGCGACCGCCAGCCATTCGGCGCGGGCGAGCGACGAAGCTGGGTCGAGGCGGAAGCCGCGACCGCCGGTGGATGCCCAATGCTCGCCGGTGGCGTCGCGACGGCGGGCGACGCGATCGGGAAAAGCGAGCGCGATGCAGGTGGCGAGTGCCTCTCCGCTCTCGCCCGCGGGAGCGGGTCCTGCCGTCACATCCCCTCCCCTAGCCCCTCCCGCAAGCGGGAGGGGGATGCTGGCGGCCCACCGCTTCGCCAGCTTCCTTGCGGCGTCAGCCTTGCCGCCCCGTTCGCTCCGCCAGCGGCGGAGGCGCACCTCCAGGTCGGGGTCGGTGCCGCCGAGGCCGCGTTCGGAGAGCAGCACCGCCGCCTCCGCCGCGACACCGGCCAAGCCGCGCGCGCCCGCGATCAGCAGCATGTGCGCGAGCCGCGGCGGCATCGGCAGCCCGGCGATGGCGCGGCCGTGCGGGGTCGGGCGGCCGTCGGCGTCGAGTGCGTCGAGCGTGCGCAGGCGTTCGGTCGCCTCGGAGACTGCGGCGGCGGTGGGCGCGTCGAGCCAGCGCAAACTGCGCGGGTCGGCGACGCCCCAGATTGCGCAGGCCAGCACCAGCGCCGACAGGTCCGCGTCGGCGATCTCGGGCGGATCGAACGGTGGCAGGCCGGCGGTCGCGGCCTCCTCCCACAGCCGGTACGCGACCCCCGGCGCCTGGCGCCCGGCGCGGCCAGCGCGCTGGTCGGCGGCGGCGCGGCTGGCGCGTTCGGTCACCAGCCGGGTCATCCCCGCGCCGCGATCATAGCGCGGGCGGCGTGCCAGGCCGGAGTCGACGACGATCCGGATGCCGTCGAGCGTCAGGCTGGTTTCCGCGATGCTCGTTGCCAGCACCAGCTTGCGACGGCCGTCCGGTTCGACACGGATCGCGGCGCGTTGCTCGGCTGGGTCGAGCTGGCCGTGGAGCCGGTGGAGGACCACGTCGTCTGGCAAGCGATCCAGCCGCTCGCCAAGTATCTGGGCAGTGCGCTCGATCTCGGCGACGCCGGGCAGAAAGGCGAGCACCCCGCCCTCTTCCTCGGCGAGCGCGCGGCGGCAAGCGGCGGCGACCGCATCCTCGATCCGCTGGTCGCCGGATCGGCCGATGTAACGGTAGGCGAGCGAATAGCCCCGGCCGGCGCTCTCAATCACCGGGGCATCTTCCATCAATGCCGAGAACCGTGTGCCATCGAGCGTCGCGGACATGGCGACGAGCCGCAGGTCCGGCCGAAGGCCGTCCTGCGCGTCCAGGGCCAGCGCCAGGCCGAAGTCGCCGTCGAGGCTGCGCTCGTGAACCTCGTCGAACAGCACCGCTGAGACGCCCGCAAGCTCCGGGTCCGCCTGGATGCGGGCGACGAAGATGCCCTCGGTCAACACCGTCAGCCGCGTCGCGGCCGAGCGGCGACTGTCCATGCGGGTGGCATAGCCGATGGTCGCGCCGACTGGTTCGCCCAGCTGCTGCGCCATCCGCTCGGCAGCGGCACGCGCGGCGAGGCGGCGGGGGCTGAGCAGCAGGATCTCGCCGGTACACCACGGCTCGTGGAGCAAAGCCGGCGCGACCGCCGTGGTCTTGCCTGCGCCGGGTGGGGCTACGAGCACCGCGTTTGGGCGCTCGCGCAGGCTGCGGAGCAGGTCGGGCAGGACGGAGTGGATCGGCAGGTCGGCCATGGTGCGAGTGGCTTAGGCGATATGGGCGCACGCGCGCTACCAGCGGGGCTGGCACCGGTCACTGCCGCTGCTAGGATGAGCACCGATGGGTCATGGTCATCATCATCACGGGCACGACCATGGCCACGCGCACGGACCCACCTCGTTCGATCGCGCCTTTGCGTTCGGCATCGGGCTCAACCTTCTCTACGTCATTGCCGAGGCGAGCGCGGGGCTGTGGTGGGGCTCGGTCGCGCTGCTGGCGGACGCGGGGCACAATCTGTCCGATGTCGCCGGACTGGGCGTCGCGTGGGCGGGCGCGGTGCTGGCGCGGCGCCCGGCGACCAAGCGCTTCACCTATGGCTTCAAGAGCTCGACCATCCTTGCCGCGATGATGAATTCGCTGCTGCTGATGGTGGCGCTGGGCGCGGTGGTGCTGGAGGCGACGCGGCGGCTGGGCGAGCCGGCGCCGCTGGTCGGCGGGGAGATCGCGGCGGTCGCGGCGGTGGGGATCGCCGTCAACGGCTTCACCGCCTGGCTGTTCGCGCGCGGGCGGCACGGCGACGTCAACATTCGCGGCGCCTACCTGCACATGCTGAGCGACGCGGCGGTGTCGGCGGGCGTGGTGGTGGCGGGGCTGCTGATCTGGTGGACCGGGTTCGGCTGGATCGACCCGCTGGTCAGCCTCGCCATCGCGGGCATCATCTTCTGGCAGACCGCCGGGTTGCTGCGCGAGACCGTGGAAATGGCGCTGCAGGCGGTGCCGCGCGACCTCGACTATGACAAGGTGCGCATGGCGCTGCGCGTGCTGCCGGGCGTGGAGCGGGTTCACGACCTTCATATCTGGCCGATGTCGACGACCGAACCGGTGTTGACCGCTCATCTGGTCATGCCCGGCGGCGTACCGGACGATGCGTTCCTGCGGAGTGCGCAAGCGATGCTGCGCGAGAAGTACGGTATCGGCCACGCGACGCTGCAGGTCGAGCGCGGCGATGAGGGACGTTGCTGACCATTGCGGGGGGCCTGCGCGGGGGCTAGCCTGGCATAGTCATCGGAGGGGTCATCATGCCACGTCCCGCTTTCGCCCCCGCCTGGGCAAAATTTGCCGAGGTCAACGTCAAGGTCGCGGGGGTCGGCACGAAGATCGGAGGCAAGGTCGAGCACAACATCGTCAGCGGCACGTTCCAGAACGCTTGTCCGATTCGGATGAGCTACGTTCTTAACTACACTGGCGTCCCGGTCCCCTCCGCCGGCTATCATGTGGTCAGCGGCGCCGACAAGAAGTGGTACATGTACCGTGTACCGGAGATGATGCAGTTCCTGGAGCGCAGCTTCGGCAAGGCGGACGCCACCCATGCGGCGCCGACCCCGCAGCATTTCGCCGGCAAGAAGGGCATACTGGTGGTGCGCGGCAAGGGCTGGAGCAACGCGGTCGGCCACGTCACGCTCTGGAACGGCGGGATGTGTTCGGACAGCTGCCACCTGATGGAAGATCCCGACAACGGCACCTTCACGCCCGACACTGCATCCCTGTGGGTGCTGCCGTGAGGGCGCTAGCGGGCGCACTGGCGCTATTCGCGACGGCCGCGCCGGGCGCGACCGCGAAGGTCGATGTGGCCGGCCAGCGGGCGTTGCTCAAGGACTGGACGCTAACCCGCTGCGTCGGCCGGGGCCTGGGGCCGGGTAAGGCGCAGGAAGACGCTTTTGCCAGTGCCTCGGCGCTGCTCGAACGGGGTCAGTACGACATCGCGGTGTACAACCGGCTCGACACACTGGTCGATGCGCAGCTCGCCAGGAAGTATGGCGGCTCGGTGCCGGGCGAGTTCGTAATGCTGAAGTGCCTGGACCTGTATCACGGCGCGGCGCTCGCGCGGGCGGTCGCGGGCGCCCGACTGACCCCGGTTCGCTGATCAGTAAGTTCGCGCCACCGCGAACTCGACCGCCTCGACCATTGCCTCCTTGGCGCGGCCGTCGGCAAACCCGCCGATCGCGTCGATCGCGCGCTGGCCGTAATGGCGGGCGCGGGCGAGCGTGTCGTCGACGGCGCGGGTGCGTTCGACCAGCGATACGGCGTGGGCGAAGTCCTCGTCGGATGCGCGCCGGCCCTCCACCGCGTCCTTCCAGAACTTGCGATCGTCGGCACTTCCGCGCGCATAGGCGAGGATGACCGGGAGCGTCATCTTGCCCTCACGGAAATCGTCACCGGCGTCCTTACCCATCGTGCCCGCGTCCGAAACATAGTCGATCGCATCGTCGACCAGCTGAAAGGCGATGCCGAGGTTGCGGCCATACGCATCGAGCGCGCCCTCCTCGCTTTCGGGACGCTCGGCGACGACGGCGGCGATGCGGCAGGCGGCGGCGAACAGCGCGGCGGTCTTGGCGCCGATGATGTCGAGATAGCGGTCCTCGCCCAGATCGACGCGCCGCGCGGCGGTGAGCTGGTTGACCTCGCCCTCCGCGATCACCGCGGATGCGTTTGACAGGATTTTCAGTACCTTCAGGCTGCCGTCCTCCACCATCAACTCGAAGGCGCGGGAGAACAGGAAATCGCCGACCAGCACGCTGGCGGGATTGCCCCAGATCAGATTGGCGGTGCGCTTGCCCCGACGCAGGTCGGAGCCGTCGACGACGTCGTCGTGGAGCAGCGTCGCGGTGTGGATGAACTCGACCGACGCCGCCAGCCGATGGTGGCGGGTGCCAGTATAGCCGATCAGCCGCGCGCTGGCGAGCGTCAGCATCGGCCGCATCCGCTTGCCGCCGCCGGCGATCAGGTGCCCTGCGAGCTCCGGGATGAGCGGGATTTCGGACTGCATCCGGCCCAGGATCACCGCATTGACCGCGTTGAGGTCGCCGGCGACCAGCTGCACCATCGGCTCGAGCGACGGCTGGCTGTGGGGGGTGCCCGAAGACGATGGGGGCCGAAGCTGGTGGACGGTCGCGTTCACGCGGGCGATGTGGCGGCTGGCAGGTGGCATGGCAAGGCTTGTCCGGCGCGGCGGTTATCCGCATTACCCCGGCAGGTGATCCGGTTCCCGTTCGTGGTGAGCGCAGTCGAAGCACATGCCCTTCGACTCCGCTCAGGACGAACGGAGGCGGGCCTGGGGGCGAAAGGAAGAAAATGGACGACGTGCTCGCGGGCTATCGCAAGAGCATCGACAATATCGACGCGGCGCTGGTCCACCTGCTCGCCGAGCGGTTCAAGGTGACGCAGGCGGTCGGGCGGTACAAGGCGACGGCCGGGTTGCCGCCGGCAGATGCGGGGCGCGAGGAACGGCAGATCGCGCGGTTGCGGCAGCTGGCGGCGGAGGCGGAGCTGGACCCGGAATTCTCCGAGGCGTTCCTGCGCTTCATCATCGAAGAGGTGATCCGCCACCACGAACGCCTGCAAGCCTGATGCTGCTGGCGATCGAGGGCGGCGACGGTGCGGGCAAGGCGACGGCGGCGGCGGCGGTGGCGGTGGCGCTGAACGCGGCCGGGCGATCGGCGACGGTGCTGTCGTTCCCGCGCTATGCCGACACGGCAGGCGGCTGGGCGTTGGGCGAGATGCTCGGCGGACGGCTGCCGCGCGAGGTTTCCCCGCGAGCGGCGGCGGTGCTCTACGCGCTCGACCGGCTGGAATCGCGCGATGTCTTGCTGGCGGCAGCGGCGAACCACGAGGTGGTGGTGCTCGATCGCTACATCGCCTCCAACCTCGTGTATCAGGCGGCGCGCGGGCCCTTGGCTGACGCGGAGGAGCTGATGCGCTGGACCTGGGCGCTGGAGACCGATGCCTTTGCGCTACCGCCGCCGGACCTGTCCGTCTATCTGGCGACGCCTGTCGACGTCGCGCGGCGGCAGATCGCGATGAAGCAGCAGCGGTCGTACACGGACGCGGCGTTTGACGTGAACGAGGCGGACGCGGCGCTGCAGGCGCGGGTGCGGGACAACTATGCGGCGCTGGGGGCAACGGGCTGGGCTGGGCGCTGGGTGACCGTGCAGACGGTGGCGCAGGGGGCAATGCGCGCGCCGGGCGAGATCGCGGCGGAGATCGTGGAGGCGTTGATATGGCCTTTCCCGGCGGACGCCGGGGCCTAGTCGGCCGCGCCGGATACAGGCACGAAGCTGAGTTAGATGACCGCATCTGGGCCCCGGCTTTCGCCGGGAAGGTGCTTTCGCCTTCCCGACGCTGGGCTATGGTAACGCCATGCGCCCGTTTCTCCTCGCTTCTTTGTCGGTGGCCCTGCTGGGCGCCGCCCCGGTTCCCACCGATCTCGGCCGCTGGCAGACCCAGGCTGCCCGCGTCAGCATCACGCGCGACGACTGGGGCATCGCGCATGTGCGGGGGCGATCGGACGCGGATGCGGTGTTCGGCGCCATCTATGCGCAGGCGGAGGACGATTTTCCGCGCATCGAGGCGAACTATCTGACCGCGCTCGGTCGCACCGCCGAGGCCGAGGGCGAGGCGGCGATCTGGGCGGACCTGCGTCAGCGGCTTTGGATCGACCCGATCGCGCTGCAAGCCGAGTATCGCCGCAGCCCGCCCTGGTTGCGGGTGCTGATGGATGCTTGGGCGGACGGACTGAATTTCTACCTGGCGAGGCACCCGACCGAGAAGCCGAGGGTGCTGACGCGGTTCGAGCCGTGGATGGCGCTGTCCTTTACCGAGGGCTCGATCGGCGGTGATATCGAGAAGGTCGACCTGGCCCGGCTCGCCGCATTTTACGGCACCCCTGCCCCGCAGCTGGCGCGGGTAGCGGAGGTCGATGCCGAGCCGCGCGGGTCCAACGGCATCGCGATCGGGCCGAAGCTGTCGGCGAACGGCCGCCCGCTACTGCTGGTCAACCCGCACACCAGTTTCTTCTTCCGCTCCGAGCTGCAGATGACCAGCGACGCCGGGCTCAACGCTTATGGCGCCAGCACCTGGGGGCAGTTCTTCATCTATCAGGGCTGGAACGATCGGGTCGGCTGGATGCACACGACGAGCGGTGTGGATGCCGTCGATGAGTTCGCGCTGGACGTGACCCGACGCGGGCCGGACCTGATCACCTATCGGTTCGGACGCGAGAACCGGCCGCTGGAGGTCTCGAGCGTGCGGCTGAAGTTCCGTAAGCCGGACGGCAGCCTGGGCGAGCGCAACTTCCTGACCTGGCGCTCGCAACACGGGCCAGTGACGCACAAGATCGGCGCCAAGTGGATCAGCACCGCGCTGATGCACCGGCCCGTGCCGGCGCTGGAGCAAAGCTGGCTGCGCACCCGCGCGCGCAGCTATCCCGAATTCCTGCGGGTCGCGGGGCGGCAGGCGAATTCGTCCAACAACACGGTGTATGCGGACGCGGACGGGCACACCGCGCTGCTGCTGCCGCAGTTCGTGCCGCTGCGCGACGACCGCTTCGATTATCGCCGGCCGGTGAACGGGAGCGATCCCGCCACCGCCTGGCGCGGGCTGACGCCGCTGGCGAAGTTGCCGGCGGTGACGGACCCGGCAGGCAGATGGCTTTACAACGCCAACGACGCGCCGTGGCGGGCGGCGGGCGCGGGCAGTCCGCGCGCGAACGCATACCCCCGTTACATGGATCAAGCGGGTGCCAATCCGCGCGGCGACCATGCGATCGCGCTGCTGGGTAAGGCTCGCGCGCTCGACTGGCAGGGGCTGCGCGCGATCGCCTATGATCCGTGGCTCTCCGCCTTCGCTGGGCTGATCCCGCAGCTGATCTCGGTGCGCGAGTACACCGCCGATCCGGCAGCGGCCGAGAGGCTGCGCGAACCGATTGCCGCGCTGACCCGCTGGGATCAGCGCGCCGCCGCCAACTCGACCGCGACCACGCTGGCGATGTTCTGGGCGGACGAGATGTGGCCCGAGGCGGTCAGCAACCAGCGCCCGCCGGAGCTGACGCCGTGGCGATGGCTGGAGACGGGGATGCCTGCCGGTGCCAAGCTGGCCGCGCTGGAGCGCGCGGTGGCGCGGCTCAAGCGGGACTTCGGCCGCTGGGACGTGCCCTGGGGCGAGGTCAACCGCTTCCAGCGCAACGATGCCGCAATCGTGCAGCGGTTCGACGATGCGAAGCCTTCGCTCCCCGTGCCGTTCGCCAGCGCGCGCTGGGGCAGCCTCGCCTCGTTCGGCGCGCGCGCCTATCCGGGTACGAGGCGGTGGTATGGGACGAGCGGGAACAGCTTCGTCGCGATCGTCGAGTTCGGCCCGCGGGTACGCGCCTGGGCGGTCACCGCCGGCGGCGAGAGCGGGCGGCCGGGATCGCCGCACTTCGCCAATCAGGCGAAACGCTATGCGGCGGGCGACCTCAGGCCGGTCTATTTTTGGCCGGATGAACTCGCCGGCCATGTCGAGCGTCGATACCGGCCGGGAGAATAGCATTGGGCGACAAGCACGACGACGAACTGGAGGCGCTGCAGCTGGCGCTGGTGCGAACGCAACTGGCGGCGCAGGCGTCGGGTGAGCGGACGGTGCTGATCCTGGAGGGACGCGACGGCGCGGGCAAGGACGGAACGATCAAGCGCATCGTCGAGCATCTGTCGCCGCGCGCGACGCGCGTGGTGGCGCTGCCCAAGCCCTCCGACCGCGAGCGGACGCAATGGTACTTTCAGCGCTATGTCGCGCATCTGCCCGCCGCGGGCGAGCTCGTGATCTTCAATCGATCCTGGTACAATCGCGCCGGGGTCGAGGTGGTGATGGGCTTCTCGACGCCAGCGCAGCAGGCCGAGTTCCTGCGCGACGCGCCCGATTTCGAGCGGATGCTGGTCGAGAGCGGGATCAGGCTGGTCAAGGTCTGGCTCGACATCTCCAAGGATGAGCAGAAGGCGCGCCTCGATGCGCGGCGCGAGGACCCGCTCAAGCAGCTCAAGATCAGCGACCTGGATGCGGTCGCGCAGTCGAGATGGAGCGACTATTCGGCTGCGCGCGACCTGATGCTGACGCGGACCCACACGCCGCTGGCGCCATGGGCCTGCGTCCGCGCGGACAAGAAGCCGCGGACGAGGATCGCGGTGATCCGGCACCTGCTCGGGCAGGTCGCGCCGGCCGAGATCGCCGCCGAGGTCGATGCGCCTGACCCCGAAGTGCTGTTCGCGTTCGAGACGGTGGCGATTGCGGACGGGCGGCTGGCGGCTTGATCCTCCCCGTTCACGGGGAGGGGGACCGTTGGGCGTAGCTCGGTGGTGGAGGGGCTTCGCCGCTAGCGAGCCGCCGGAGGAGAGGCCCCTCCACCAGCCTGCGGCTGGTCCCCCTCCCCTTGCAGGGGAGGATCAGCTACCAGCACGCGCCACCCCTCGGGCAGGTAATCGGTCGACTGATAATAATACAGGCTGCACGTCCCGTCGGCGCGTGTGCTCGAGCCCTTGACCAGCCCCAGCGCGACGGTACCGTCGAACACCGGGCCGCCGCTGTCGCCGGAGCGGCAGGACGGTCCCGCCACCGCCACCCAGGTCGGGGCGCAGGGGCCGCCGCACAGGTCGCCCGACGGCGCGAAATCGACATATTCGACCTCGGCGCAGCTATAGCCGGTGCGCTCGCCGCGATGGCAGACGACATCGCCGGCGCGGGTGCTGGCGCGCGGCCGCGCGCCGGTGACCGGGCGGCGGATGGTCTTGGCGTTATCGGCGAAGAACGCCGGTGCCAGCTCGGTGTTCGCCAGATGCAGCTGCACGTCCTGGAAGCTCCACCCCCATTGGCCGACGAAGCTGAGCGGCACCTGGCTGCGGTTGGCCTGGACGTAGGCAAGGTCGTCCGGACAGTGGGCGGCGGTGACGACACCGTTGCGCGTGCCGTCGGTGACGACGAAGCCGGTGGTGCAGGCGTAACGCTTGCCGTCGATCGGGCTGGTGCCGACGACGCGGGCGCCGCCCTCGATCGCGCTGTTCGCCGCCTGATCGAGGCGACGCACCACCACCGGCACACCGGTAAGGTCGGCGAAACGCTGTTCCAGTTGCTCCAACGGCTCCTCATCGACCCCGGCAACCATCACCGCCAGCGCGCCCGTCCGCTGGTCGATCCCCAGGCCAGGCGGTCGACGCAGACTGGCGCGGATCTCGGCCTGGTGCCGGGTCAGAGCGGACAGCAACGTCTCACGCGTAGCGAGCGCACCGACACGGAACTCGATCGCGACCGCCATGCCGCCGGCCTGGATGCGACGGTGGGGCACCGGGTCGGTGCCGGTCAGCAGCACGCGGATGAGATAGCCCGGGCGGTGCTCCACCGCGATGCCGGCGAGGCGGTCGCGGAACTCGGCGACAATGGCATCCGTGGTTGGGATCGTCTCGGCCTGAGCGCGAAGGTGCCGCTCCGCCTCGTCGACCGGCAACCCCGCGACCGCAGCCCAGGTCGCGGCATCGCGGACGAGTGCCGTGTCGGGGCTTTCGACCTGCGCCTGCGCGGCGGTGGCGAAAAGCAGCGCGAGTGCTGCGAAGATCGTCCTCAAGGCACGGAAGTCTTCGTGGGTCGGCATGAGGTGGGTCTAGCGGCGTCAGGCTGAACGGGAAGAATCTAGCTTCGTGCCACCTGAAACCCCGCGAAGCTCTGTGTCACCGGCATCAGCTCCAGCGTGTTGACGTTGAGATGTACCGGCAGCGTCGCGACCCACCAGAGCGTCTCGGCGATATCCTCCGCCGTCATCGGGTTCGCGCCGCCGTAGAGCTGATCGGACGCCGCCTGGCTGCCGGTGCGCACGGTCGTGAACTCGGTCTCGACCATGCCGGGCTCGATCGAGGTGACGCGGACGCCGGTGCCGTGCAGGTCGGCGCGCAGGTTGAGGCTGAGCTGGCGGATGAACGCCTTGGTCGCGCCATAGACGTTGCCGCCCGGATAGGGGTAGTTCGCCGCGACCGACGACAGGTTGATGACCCCGCCGCGCCGCTCGATCAGGGTCGGCAGCAGACGGTGGGTCAGCGCCACCACCGAAACGATGTTGGTGTCGATCATCACCTGCCAGTCGCTGAGCTTCGCCGCTTGCGCCGGGGCGGTGCCGAGCGCGAGCCCCGCGTTGTTGACCAGCAGGTCGACGCCCGCGAAGCCCGTCGGCAGCCCGGCGATGGCGGCCTCGCGCGCGACCTCGTCGCGCATGTCGAAAGCGAGCGGGTGGAGCGCGTCGCCGAGCTCGGCTGCGAGCGCGTGGAGGCGCTGCTGCCGGCGGCCGGTGGCGATCACCCGCCAGCCACCCGCAACGAACCGCCGCGCCGCCGCCGCGCCGATGCCGGCGGTGGCGCCGGTGATGAGCGCGGTCTTGGGCGCGGTTTTCACAGCGAGAGCTCCGCCCGGGCGGCATCGTCCAGCTTGCCCGCGAGGCCGGGCACCTCGTCAAGCTGGCGCAGCGCGGTGAACTTTCCACGATCCTCGCGATAGCGCACAATCTCATAACCGTGGCCCGCGAGCGGCGGATGGGCGTCAAGGGCGGCCTGATCGGCGGTGTTCACGTTCACGCTCATATTCCCAGGGTCCAGGGTTTTGGCCGGCCGGTCGGGCGGGCGACACCGTCCAGACGCACGGCGCGGCGAATGGTGACGGGACGCACCAGCATCTGGCCCTTCATCGCCCCCGAGCCGCCCGGTCCGGTCGGTTGCGCAAGGATGCGCTTGACCACGTCCATGCCCGCGACGACGCGGCCGAACACCGCATAGCCGGGCGCGCCGGGGCGGGCGTCCATGCCCGGGTTCGCGCCGACCGAGATCGAGAAATTGCCGGTCGCCGAGTTCTCGCGCTCGAACCGGGCCATCGAGATCGCGCCGTCGATATGGCGGAGGCCGGTGCGGCTCGTCGGCTCCAGCGGCACCGGCGGCAGGACGCGGCGTGCCTCCATGCCGATCCCGCCCTGGATGAAGCCCCCCGGCCCCGCCTTGCGCCGCGCGGCGCGGACGAAGGCGACGCCGTCGAACCGGCCGTCGTCGACATAGCGCAGGAAGTTGGCGGCGGTCTTGGGCGCGCGGCGAGCATCGAGTGCCACGGTGATCGGCCCGGCGGCGGTGTCGAGGCGGACGCGCACAATGTTGGGGGGCGCGGCGCCGAGCAGGAGCAGGAGGGGAAGGAAGCGCATGAAAGCGCCCTAGCCTCGGCTCCCACCCTCGTCACCCCGAGGCCGAGCGCGCGTGCCGCTTCTTCCGCCTTCGGCGCAAGGCAGCGGGACCGGGGTGCAAGGCCGGCGTCACGGGAAAGGTGCGTCGGGCGCGGAACTTCGACGCTTCGGGGCGTGGAAGGTGAGGAAATGCACGCTACGTCCGCAGCGCGATCGCTCCCGACGCGGGACCGGCCCGGGCGGCGCACCGCGAGGATGTATTGCGCGAACCGGTCGTCATAGCTGCGGCGCTCGCCGACCTGACGGCCACGGTACAGGATCGGGCGGGCGATGCCCCCGAGCGCGCGCCCGGTAAACGACGGCGCCGGCTCGGGTCGGGCGAGTGCGGGTCCCACGCCGCGGCGAAGCTGACCGCGTCGGCCCGTGCGCGCAGGCGGTAGGCGGTCTGGAAGCTCCGCCCCACCAGGCGCGCGGCGACGACGACGCAGCGGACATCCGCCAAGGCGGCGATGAAGTCGCGCTGACGCTGCGGGGTCCAGCCGTCGCGCCGGGCGCGGACGGGCACGGGGGTGAAGGGAGAATCACTCATCCGGCAGTGTGGAGCACAGGTCGGAGGCTGTAGGACAGCGTGATTGGCTATGGTAGGGGAACGCGGGCTGTCAAATTTGCCGCTCGCGCCCCGCCCAGTACGGCGCCCGCACTTTGCCACGCTGGATCTTGCCTGCCTCGCTGCGGGGCAGCTCGGTGGCGAAATCGAGCGAACGGGGAACCTTGAACGACGGCAGCGCCGCGCGGGCGTGGGCCAGGATTTCCTGCGCCAGTACGTCGGAAGGTTCAAAGCCCGGCTTCAGCGCCACCACCGCCCGCACCTCCTCGCCCCATTCCGGGTGGGGGATGCCGACGGTGGCGCTGTCGGCGACCGCGTCATGTTTGATCAACTGGTTGTCGACCTCCTGCGGGTAGATGTTGACCCCGCCGGAGATGATTGTCTCGGCGCTGCGGCCGGTCAGGAACAAATAGTCGTCCGCGTCGAAATATCCGACATCGCCCATCGTGAAAAAGCCATCGACGCGCGTCGCGGCGGTCTTGCCGTTGTCCTTGTAGTAGGTGAAGCCGCCGGGCGGCAGCTGATGATAGATGCCGCCCTCCTGCCCGTTGGGCAGCTCGCGGCCCTCGTCGTCGAGGATGCGGACCTGCATCAGCAGCGGGCGCTTGCCGACGCTGCCGGGCTTCCTAAGCCATTCGTCGCTATCGATGAAGAAGCCCGCACCGCCCTCCGACCCAGCATAATATTCGGTCAGCACCGGGCCGAACCAGGCGATCATCGCCCGCTTCACCTCCGGCGCGCACGGCGCGGCGCCGTGGATCAGGAAACGGACGCTGTCGACGGGATAGCGCGCCTTCACCGCATCGGGCAGCGCGAGCAGCCGCTGCATCATGATCGGCACCAGATGCAGGTGCGTGACCCGGCGTCCGGCGATGAGGCGCAGCACGGTCTCGGAATCCCACTTGTCGACGAACACCAGCGGCGCGCCGGTCGAGGTGGCGGCGGTCAGGTCGAAGACGAAGGGCGCGGCGTGATAGGCGGGGCCGGCGCACAGCTGCACCGAATCCGGGCCATAGCCGCGGGTCGCATAAGCCGCCTGCGGGATCGGCACCGGCTGCGGGCGGTGCACGCCCTTGGGCCGGCCGGTGGTGCCCGAAGTGTACATCATCGTGCCGCCGAGCACCGGGTCGGGCAGGTCGCCTGCGTCCAGGTCCGCCAGCGCCGCGGCATAGTCCTCGAAGCCGTCGATCGTCCCGCCGACGCTCAGGCGCACCGCGACCTCGCCCGCCTGTGCCATTGCCGCCGCGACCGGCGCGCGGCCCGCCTCGGCGATCACCGCCTTCGCCTCGCAATCGGCAATGATGTAGCCGATCTCCTCGGCGGTCAGGTGCCAGTTGACCGGCGTCAGTCGAAAGCCGCCGCGCAGGCAGGCGGCGGTCACCTCGACGAATGCGACGCGGTTGGAGCAGATCATCGCTACTGCGTCGCCGGCGCCGAGCCCGTAGGCACGCAACCGTCGCACCAGCCGATTGGCGTTGCCGTTCACCGTCGCGAAGCTGTGCTCGGTTCCGTCGGGGTCCACGACCGCGACACCGTCCGGCCGCAGCGCCGCCCACACCGCCAGCTTGGTTCCGGTCAGCCCGGCGGCGTCGAGTTGCGCTTCGAGCTTCATGACGATGGACCCGCCGCGGCAACGCCGGCTCGTCGAACAGGCTGAAGCCCGCCGGCCGCGCTTGCGCGAGTCATCGGGACACCGCCGGCTGCCGCGCTTCGCCCTGCTGGCGCTTCAGCAGGACGCCCGCGCGCCAATAGTGGAAGATCGCCCAGGGTGTGATGCTGGCCATGATGACCAACGCCCAGCGCAGCGAGTCCTGCTTGCCCGCCCATGGCACCAGCAGGTCGCTGATGACGCCGATCAGCGTCGGGCCGAGGCCGAGGCCGATCATGTTGATGACCAGCAGCGTGATCGCCGCCCACATCGCCCGCATCCGCAGCGGCGCCAGCCCCTGAAGCAGCGCAAAGGTAGGGCCGAGATAGCTGGAGGCGAACAGGATCTGAATGCCATAGGCGGTCACCGCCACCATCGGCTGGTCGGTCAGGTAGAACAGCAGGGTGAAGGGCAGCGCCACGACCTTGAGCAGCGCCACCATCCAGCTCTGCGTATGCATGCCCCAGCGTTTCGCCGACCAGTCCGCCAGGCGGCCGCCGCCGACGCCGGAGACCGTTCCCAATAGCGCCGCGACCAGCCCGAACAGCCCCGCCTGCGTGATCGAGAAGCCGAGCGAGCGCTGCAGGTAGCTGAGGCCGAAGGCGGTCAGCGCATAGCCGATCAGCGAGGTCAGCGTGACCCCGCACACCAGGTGACGGGCCGCGCCATTGCGCCAGATGTCCTTGAATGCCGATGCCATGGTCGGCATGGCCGAGGTGTCCTTGACCTGCGCGGCTTCGGACTGGCCGCGGCGCGGCTCGACCACGAACAGGCGCACGATGATCGCGAGCAGCAGGCCCGGCGCGCCGATCGCCATGATCGCGACGCGCCAGCCATAGGCGGCGGCGAGCTGTGAACCGATCAGCGTGCCGAAGCCGCCGCCCAGCACCACCCCCAACGTATAGATCGCCATCGCGCTGGCGCGCTTCTCCACCGGATAAAGGTCGGCGATGATCGAATGGCTCGGCGGGCTCGATCCGGCCTCGCCGATGCCGACGCCGATCCGCGCCAGCAGCAGCTGGACGAAGTTCTGCGCGACGCCGCACACCACGGTCATGGCGCTCCAGATCGCCAGTGATACGGCAATGATGTTGCGCCGGTTGCTGCGGTCGGCGAGCCGCGCCACGGGGATACCCAGACCCGCGTAAAAGATGGCGAATGCCAGACCCGACAGCAGGCCCAGCTGGGTGTCCGAGAGCTGGAGATCGGCCTTGATCAGCTCCAGCAGGATCGCGAGGATCTGCCGGTCCATGTAGCTGAAGAAATAGGTCAGCGTCAGCAGCGCCAGCGTCAGCGTGCGCCGGCGCAGCGCCCTGTCCGCGACATGGTCCGCCTCGATCGCGGCGCCCGTCAACGCTCGGCGCCCCGCCCAAGCCGGGTATCGATGGCGGTCATGACATCCCTTCCCTCGCGTTCACGATCACCTTCGCGCGCAATTGGAGGGTGCGGTACGGACGTGCGCTCGTCAAGCTTCCAACAGGGGCCGGGCGCGATCAACGGTTTACGCAACGCGTCCGCCCTCCTCGCGCCGAGCGCCGCTGCCGCTTTCCGAAGTCTTGGTATGGGCGGAGCACCGCATGGCCGCTTGACGCGCCGCCCTGTTGTTCGGCACAGCGCACCGGCAACGGAGGGGTCCGCGGGTGACGATACGCGACAAGGCTTACATCGCGGGCGCCTGGGAGCATCCGACCCGGCTGGCGCCCGACAAGACGACACCGCAGCTCCATGCCGAATGCGCCGCGGGTGCGCTGGCCGACGCCGGACTGAGCGTGGCGGACGTCGACGGCTATTTCTGTGCGGGCGACGCGCCGGGGTTCGGCGGGCTGTCGATGATCGACTATCTGGGGCTGAACGTCCGGCACACCGACTCCACCGAGACCGGCGGCTCCTCTTATATCCTCCATGTCTCCCATGCGGCGCAGGCGATCGCGGCGGGCAAGTGCTCGGTGGCGCTGATCACGCTGGCCGGGCGGCCGCGGTCGGAGCCGTTCCGGCGCTTTCCCGGCGGCGCGCCGGAAGCGCCGTTCGAGGGCTGGGTCGGGATGTCGACGCACAACAGCTATGGCATGTGCGCCGCGCGGCACATGCACGAATATGGCACGACGTCAGAGCAGTTGGCGTGGATCAAGGTCGCGGCCAGCACCCATGCCCAGCACAATCCACACGCCATGCTGCGCGACGTGGTCAGCGTCGAGGACGTGCTCGCCTCGCCGATGATCTCCGACCCGCTCCACCGGCTCGACTGCTGCGTCGTCTCGGACGGCGGCGGCGCGCTGCTGGTGGTCGCACCCGAAATCGCCCGGAGCCTGAAACGCCCGCTGGTGGCGGTGCGCGGCGCGGGCGAGGCGGTGAAGGGGCCTGCGGGCGGCCGCGACCTCGACCTGACCACGTCGGCTGCCGCCGTGTCGGGGCCGGCGGCGTTCAAGGAGGCAGGCGTCACCCCCGCGGACATCAAATACGCCTCGATCTATGACAGCTTCACGATCACCGTGCTGATCCAGCTGGAGGATCTGGGCTTTTGCGCCAAGGGCGACGGCGGGCGCTTCGTCGACGACGGCAATCTGATCGCCGGCTCGGGCAAGCTGCCGTTCAACACCGATGGCGGTGGCTTGTGTAACAATCACCCCACAAATCGCGGCGGCATCACCAAGGTCATCGAGGCAGTGCGCCAGCTGCGCGGCGAGGCGCACCCCGCCGTGCAGGTACCGGACTGCGACCTGGCGGTGGCGACCGCGATCGGCGGCTCGCTCGGCGCACGGCATGGTGCCGCCACCCTCATCCTGGAGCGCCAGTGATGCGCAAGCTAAGTCCGCCCGAGGTCACGCCCGAGACCCAGCCCTTCTGGGACGCCGCCGCTGAGGGCAAGCTGCTGATCAAGCGGTGCGGAGCGTGCGACGCGCCGCATTACTATCCGCGTGCGCTCTGCCCCTTCTGCCTGTCCGCCGACACGCGGTGGGAGGAGACCGACGGGGCGGGCACGATCTATAGCCTGTCCACCATGCGCCGCGGCCCGGACGCGCCGTTCACGCTCGCCTATGTCACCCTCGATCAAGGGCCGGCGGTGCTGACCAACATCGCCGCCGACGACCATGACGCGCTGGCGATCGGCCAGCGGGTGCGGGTGCGGTTCGCACCCACCGAGGGCGCGCCCTATCCCATGTTCGCGCCGGAGACGTGAGGCTTGACAGCAACCGTCATGCTGAACTGGTTTCAGCATCCATGCGGACCAATGGCCACTCGTTCGGGGCTGGCCGTCGCGCATGGACCCTGAAACAAGTTCAGGCTGAAGTGGAGCTTTTGGTGAGCTTCGTACCAAGGTGACGGAGGGGCTGGCGGCGCGCGAGGCGGCGAACGACGCGTTCATCGAGCGCAATCTGCGGCGCAATTTTACCGGACACTTCATCCACGGCATGCTCGGGCTGACCGGGTTTCGGCTGATGTACGCGCCGACGCTAATCCCCAGCTACATCCACCTGCTGACCGGATCGGCGGCGATGGTCGGGCTGGGCCAGGCGTTGCTCCAGCTCGGCGCGGTGCTGTCGCCGATCGTCGGCGCGTCGCGGATCGAGCACCGCGCGCGCGTTCTGCCCTATGCGATTCGGGTCGGCTCGCTGATGCGGTTGCAGGTGCTGGGGTTGGCGTTGGCGGGGTGGTTCCTGAATGGTCCGGTGCTGACTGGGGTGACGCTGGCGCTGTTCTTCCTGCTCGGCATCTTCACCGGTACGCAGCGCGTCGCGTTCCAGATGCTGATGGCGAAGGTCATCCCGATCGCACGGCGCGGGCGACTGCAAGGCTATCGCAACCTCGCCGGCGGCGCGATCGCCGCGGCGCTGTCGTACTGGGCGGGCGCGTTCCTGATCGAGCGCAACGTGCTCGGCAACGGCTATGCCACGACCTTCTTCGTCACCTTCGTGCTGACCTCGATGGGGCTGGCGGTGCTGAGGGTGATGATGGTCGAGCCCGATCCCGTCCAGCTGCGCGCGGCGACGCCCTTTCGCGAGCGGCTGCGCGATCTGCCGGCGCTGTTGGCGGATCGCGACTATCGCTGGTTCATCGTCGCGCAGGCGCTGACGATCGCGGGTCGCGTCGCCGCCCCCTTTTACGTCCTGGTCGCGGCCGAGCGGATGGGGATGGACGGGCGCACGATCGGCCTGCTCTCCTTTGCGTTCCTGGGTGCGGACACGCTGTCCAACCTGCTCTGGGGACAGATGGGCGATCGGCTCGGCTTCCGCATCGCCTTTGTGTGCTCGGTCGTGTTGTGGATCGCGGGTATCACGTTGCTGCTGGTCGCGACCGACGCTTGGGGGATCGTCGCCAGCTTCTGCGCGCTCGGGGCGGCGAGTTCGGGCTATATGATGAGCGCGACGACGATGGTGCTCGAGTTCGGCGCCCGTCAGGACACCACGATGCGCCTTGCCCTGTCGACCACGGTCGAGGGCGTGATCGCCGCCGCCGGGCCGCTGATCGGTGGCGTGGTGGTGGAGTTGCTGGGCGCGCGGGCCCTGATGGGGGTGGCGCTGGGCTTTCTGGTGGCGGCGCTGCTGGTGCTGCTGCTGAGGGTGCGTGAGCCGCGGCGTAGGGTGCGGGCCGTGCTCGGCGACGATCTCGGCAGCGGCGAGGACTAACGCGGTTTGAGCGCTTGTTTCTGAGCGAGCGCAAGGCAGGTGGCGAGGCCGATCGGCCCCGTCTCGTCGTATAGCCGGCATTGTCCCAGCGCGACGCCGGCGTCCGCGTCGTGGTAGTCGCTCTCGAAGCCGATCCACTCGCCCGCCGGGAGCCGGTGCAGCGCCAGTGTCACGTCGGTATTGATATAGCCGAGCCCCTCCGACCCGCTATGCGCGAACGGGCTGGCGAAGTCGCATGCGGCCGCGACGCGCTGGAACGGCGTCAGCGGCAGCCCAGCCACCATCGGCCGCAGCTCGCGCATCCAGCCGCGCCGCTGGCCCGCCGTCGCGAACGCGCCACTGATCGGGCGGAAGTCCCAGATGGCGTGAGGCATGGCTGCAAGGGCAACGGTGTCGGGGCCCGGCACGTCCCAGCCCTCGCGCTTCCAAACCTCGCCGGGCGCGTTCTCCGCCGCCAGCAGGAACTGGCAGGTCGCCCGCGCCATATCGACACCGCCCGATACGAAACGCGCATCGACGACCAGGATACGCCGCCCCTCGCGCACCACATAGGTGTCGACCGTCACCGGATCGAAGCCGGGCAGCCGGTACAAGTCCACCGTCATCCGCGCCGGCAGCCAACCCGCACGGCCGTGGCGCTGTTCCAGAACGGTGCCGAGCAGCCCCGCCACGACGCGGCCGTTGAGCGATTGCGGATTCCACGGGCCGCGTGCGAGCGGCAGCGGCTGAAACGCGTCGTCGGCGGGGCGGAAAAACGCTTCTTCATCCATCGTCACGCCGTGCAGCGGACAGGGTCGCTTGTCCAACCCCGCAAAGCCGTGTCTTAGGTACGCATGGCCGCCGATCGCTCTTCCAACCTGGCTGCGGGAAGCCTGGTCGGTGTCATGTTCATCAACATGCTCGGCTTCGGCATCATCATCCCGCTGCTGCCCTTTTACGGTCAGGCGCTGAACGCCGACCCCTGGCAGATCGCGCTGATCTTCTCCGCCTTCTCGATGGGCGCGTTCTTTGGCGAGCCGGTATGGGGGCGGCTGAGCGACCGCATCGGACGCAAGCCACTGCTATTATCGACCGTCACGGGCACGATGCTCTGCTATCTGGCGCTCGCCTTCGCGCCCGATATCTGGACCGCGTTCGTGATCCGCTTCGTCGGCGGGGCGGCGAGCGGCAACGGGTCGGTGATGCAGGGCTATATCGCCGACGTCACCGCGCCGGAGAAGCGCGCGCGGCGGCTGAGCTGGATCGGCGCGTCGGCCAGCCTGGGGCTGGTCGTCGGGCCGTCGATCGGCGGCATCTTCGCGCAGACCCATGCCGGGCCGGCGGGGTTCCGGGTGCCACTGCTGATCGCGGCCGGGCTGTCGGCGACGTGCCTTGTCGCAATTATGCTATTCATTCGCGAGCCGTTGCGGACCCGCGAGGTACGGCCGCACCAGAGCCGGCTGGAAGCGCTGGGCGAGGTGACCAGCCACCCGGTGATCGGCCGGCTGATGCTGCTCACCTTTCTGGTAGGCTTCGCCTTTACCGGCATCGAATCGGTGTTCGGTCTGTGGGGCGAAGCGCGGTTCGCCTGGGGGCCAAAGGAGGTCGGCTGGTGCTTTGCGTTCGCCGGCGCGGTCTCTGCGGTGACGCAGTTCTTCGTCACCGGCCCCCTGTCGGAGCGGTTCGGCGAGGCGCGGGTGCTGGCGGCAGGCATGGCGCTGACGGTGCTCGGCTGCCTCGGCCAGATCTGGTCGACCGGGATCGCGATGACGACCGTGCTGCTGGCGGTAACCGCGCTGGGACAGTCGGTGAGCTGGCCCAATGTCGGCGCGCTGATCTCGCGCAACGCCGACCCCGCCAAGCAGGGCCAGGTGCTGGGCCTGAACAACGCAACCGGCGCGCTGGCGCGGTTCGTCGGGCCGCTGACGGCGGGGCTGGCGTTCGCGCACCTGTCGATCGACGCGCCGTTCGTGATCGCGGCGCTGATCGTCGCGCCGGCGATCCTGCTGGCGTTGAGTGCTGCCGGGCGGGCTTCAGGCGACCAGGCCCGGTAGGATCTTCCCCGGCGAAGGCCGGGGCCTAGTTTCCCAAGGTTCGTCTCGCAGGATTGCGCTTCGACCACGATGTTCATGGCAGCTGGACCCCGGCCTTCGCCGGGGAGGAGCTTGAGGCGATGTGCTGCTTCTTACCCCCGCTTGCGCGCCTGCCGATAGGTGCCCAGCACCCGCATCCATTTCGCGTGGAAGCCCAATTCGTCGAGCGCGCGGTCGAGCCCGACGTCGCCGGGCCTGCCCTCCACATCGGCATAGAATTCGCTCGCGGAGAAGCTGCCGCCTCGCTGATAGCTTTCCAGCTTGGTCATGTTGACGCCGTTGGTCGCGAAGCCGCCCAGCGCCTTGTAGAGCGCGGCGGGGACGTTCTTCACTTCGAAGATCAGCGTCGTCATCCACGCCCCCTCCCCCACCGGGCGCGTACCGCCGCGCGCGAGCACCACGAAGCGGGTGGTGTTGTGATCGGCGTCGGCGATGTCGCCCGCGAGAACGTCGAGGCCGTACAGCGCCGCCGCACCCGGCGGGGCGAGTGCTGCAACGCTCGCCTCCCCGCGCTCCGCCACCAGCGCCGCGGCACCGGCGGTGTCGGGGTAGCTGACCGGCGCCATGCCATGCGCCTTCAGCCAGTGGCGGCACTGGCCCAGCGCCTGCGGATGGCTGACCGCCTCGCGCACCGCGCCGATCGGCCCCAGCCCCATCAAAGCGTAGCGGATCGCCAGAAAATGCTCGCCGGTGATGACCAGCCCCGATTCCGGCAACAGGAAGTGGATGTCGGCGACCCGGCCGTGCAGCGAGTTCTCGATCGGGATGATCGCGCAGTCGGCGCGTCCCTCCTTCACCGCGTCGATCGCGTCGGCGAAGTCGAAGCAGGGCAGCGGCAAGCCGTTGGGAAATGCCTCAAGCGCCGCGATGTGGCTATTGGCGCCCGGTGCACCCTGGAACGCGACGGCGCGGTCGGGTGCGTCGGCGGCGGCTGCGGTCATCGACGCGACCAGGTTTCGGGCCGGGGTGGGGAAGTTCTCCATCTGACGCATCCGTTAGCCGGACCGTCGCGCTTGCGGTAGGGGCGGCGCTTTTCTAAGGGTCGCGCGTTCTTCTGCCCGCCCAACCCAGGAATGCGCTCGCCCGATGGATAACAAGACCAACACGATCGCGGGCTGGACGCTCGCCGCCTTCGGAGCGGCGCTGGGTTTCTCCATCATCGGCGGCATGGTGTTCCACGGTGCCGAGCCCGAGAAAGAAGGTTATGCAATCGAGGCGGCGGCCGAAACCGGCGCCGGCGCGGAGGCCGAGGTGCCGATCGCGACGCTGCTGGCGGCGGCCGACCCGGCCAAGGGCGCCGACGTGTTCAAGAAGTGCGCGGCCTGTCACACCATTACCCCGGGCGGCGCCAATGGCATCGGTCCCAACCTGCACGGTGTGATGGGGGAGGCGATTGCGGCGCGGCCCTATGCCTTCTCCGACGCGCTCAAGGGTGTCGGCGGCAACTGGGACTGGGAAAAGATGAACGCCTGGCTGAAGAGCCCGCGCAAGTTCGCCGACGGCACCAAGATGACCTTTGCCGGCCTGTCGAAGGGGGAAGACCGCGCCAATGTCATGGCCTATCTGAACCAGCAGGGCTCGAACCTGCCGTTGCCGGCCGCGCCGGCCGCTGGCGCCGCCGCGGCGGGTGCCACACCGGCGACTGGCGGCAATGCGCCGGGGACCGAGGGCGGTCAGGGTCAAGCAGCCGCGCCGGGCGCCAACTCCGCGGTCGAAGCGGTCGCCACCGACCGACGCGCGGAGACCGGCGATATCGCCAATACGGGTACGCCGGCCAGCGGCGCGCCGTCGGTCGATCCGGCCGCGGCGGTGCAGGGGGCAAAGATCGGCCGCTAGCGCGCACCTGCGCAGCGAAGCTGAAAAGAAGACGCGCAAGCCCGGACGGCATGTCGCATCGCAAACCCGTCCAACGACGCGGGGTCCGCTCCCGCGTCGGCCGTTGCCTTTGGTAGACTTCTGCAACCTAAATCGCCGCGGCAAAGCGGCGTCATCGGTCGGGCTCGGCCGTGCCGACCCGCCGGCCGGCCGCGCTTGCGCGAGTCAGCCCGACGCGGCCAGCTGCCGCGCCGCGCCTCACGCCGGTGGCGGCGGCTCCTGGTTGGCGCGCTCGTCGTAGAATTTCCGCACCACCTCCCACGCCTCCTCCGGGGTCTCGACATAGGTGAAGATGTCGAGGTCGCGTTCGGAGATCACGCCTTCCTCGACCAGCGCGGAGAAGTTCACCACCCGCTCCCAGAACTCACGGCCGAACAGCAGCACGGGCAGCGGCTTGATCTTGCCGGTCTGAATCAGCGTCAGCAGCTCGAACAGCTCGTCGAACGTCCCGAACCCGCCCGGAAACGCCGCCAGCGCGCGGGCGCGAAGCAGGAAGTGCATCTTCCTGAGCGCGAAATAGTGGAACTGCATCGACAGCGAGGGGGTGACGTAGGGGTTGGGTGCCTGCTCGTGCGGCAGGACGATGTTGAGCCCGACCGAGTCCGCACCGACATCCTGCGCGCCGCGATTGGCCGCCTCCATGATCGACGGTCCGCCGCCCGAGCAGACGACGAAGTGGCGCATCCCCTTCTCGTCGCGCGGCAGCCGGCTGGCCAGGCGGGCGAGCTCGCGCGCGACATCGTAATATTTGCTCTTGGCAACCAGGCTTTCGGCGCGGCGGCGGCCGGCATCGTCGCTGGCGAGGTCGAGCATCGACTGCGCCTTGGCAGGCTCGGGGATGCGCGCGGAGCCGTAGAAGACGAAGGTGGACGCGATCTTCGCCTCGTCCAGGATCAGCTCGGGCTTCAACAATTCCAGCTGGAAACGGACGGGGCGCAAATCCTCGCGCAGCAAAAAGTCCATGTCCTGAAAGGCGAGCTTGTAGGAGGGATGCTGGGTTTGCGGCGTCGAGATCGCGGTCTTGGCGCTCTCGGCATCCTGCTTGGCGCGCGGAAACATCCGCGACGGTACTCGTGTGTCTGTCATCCCAGCGGGTTACATAGGGCGTGTGTCAGGCGCAAGTCGGCCGCCCGGCAGCTTGACCGGGATCAACGACATAGGCCGGCGCGGTCGTCCTCCAGGTGCAGGTGATTGGCATGCGCGGCGTTGTAGTCGGGCGACAGCACCGTGCCGAAGCGGCGGCAGGCGGAGCGGCGGACGGTCTGGAGGAAGTCGCGCACCGCCGGATCGGGCGAGCGCCAGTCGGCCAGGATCGTCACCCGGCGGCCGTCCTTGAGCACGAAGCCGGCGACGTCGATCGCGTTGGCGATCGCGTGCCCCGACCGGCGGTCGCGCCCGGCCACGTTGCGGCAGGCGAAACTGCCGAACGTCTCCACCCGCGCCAGCTCGGACCCGAGCAGCTGAAAGGCCGCGGGCGCGACGCCGTTGCGCACCCAGGCGCTGAACGCGCGCGCCTGCCCGCAGCGGATGCCCGTCAGATTGGTGATGGGAACGCCGATCTCGAGCAGCTGCACGGCGCCTAACAAGCCGCAGCCAGCGCCGGTCTGCTTGTCGGAAAGGACCCGGAACGCGACCGACTGCGCGCGCAGGTCGGCATGGCACTGCGCGGTCTCGCGCGCGGACGGCCGGGCGATCTCGGGCTGGCGCGAGGGCCGCTCCCCGCGCCCGCAGGCCGCGAGGAGAGTCAACGCGATCATCGTCATGCCGGGTTTGATCCGGCATCCATCCATCCGCGAGCGCCTCATGCGAGGACTGTGCGGCTCCATCGATCCCGGCTCAAGTCCGCTGACGAAATAGGTTGTTGCCGGCCCTGGCTTCCCCTACCGCCGTCGACGGGCCACGCGGTCCCAACGCCGCGCGTGCTCTCTGTAAGGAGAGTTACATGACTGATACCCTCGCGGCCGTTGGGGCCGCTATACCCAAGCCTGCGTTGAAGCCGGCGCGGCCTTTCTTCTCCTCCGGCCCGTGCGCCAAGCCGCCGGGATGGTCCGCCGACAGGCTTGCCACCACGAGCCTCGGCCGGTCGCACCGCGCCAAGGTCGGCAAGCAACGCCTGCAGCATTGCATCGACCTGATGCGCGCGGTGCTGAAGCTGCCCGACACCCACCGCATCGGCATCGTCCCCGGCTCCGACACCGGCGCTTACGAGATGGCGATGTGGACGATGCTGGGCGCGCGGCCGGTGACGGCGCTCGCCTGGGAAAGCTTCGGCGAGGGTTGGGTGACCGATGCGGTCAAGCAGCTCAGGATCGATCCGACCGTGATCCGCGCCGACTATGGCGCGCTGCCCGATCTGGCGCAGGTCGACTGGTCGCACGACGTGCTGTTCACCTGGAACGGCACCACCTCGGGCGTACGGGTGCCGAACGCCGACTGGATCGCGGCGGATCGCGAAGGCTTGTCCTTCGCCGACGCGACGAGCGGCGTCTTCGCGTACGATATCGATTGGGCCAAGATCGATGTCGCCACCTTCTCCTGGCAGAAGGTGCTCGGCGGCGAGGGCGCGCACGGCGTGCTGATCCTGGGTCCGCGCGCGGTCGAGCGGCTGGAGAGCTATACGCCTGCCTGGCCGCTGCCCAAGGTGTTCCGGCTGGTGTCGAAGGGCAAGCTAAGCGAAGGCATCTTCAAGGGCGAGACGATCAACACGCCGTCGATGCTCGCGGTCGAAGACGCGATCTGGGCGCTGGAGTGGGCGCAGGGGCTCGGTGAAGGCGGGCTGATCGCGCGCTCCGACGCCAACGCCGCGGCGCTCGACCGCATCGTCGCCGAACGAGACTGGCTCGGCCACCTCGCGGCCGATCCGGTAAGCCGGTCGCGGACCAGCGTCTGCCTGACGGTTGAAGGGGCGGACGAGGCGCTGATCAAGAAGATGGCCTCGCTGCTGGAGGCCGAAGAAGCCGCCTTCGACATCGCCGGCTATCGCGACGCGCCGCCGGGCCTGCGCATCTGGTGCGGCGCGACGGTCGACACCGCCGATATCGAGGCGCTCGGGCCGTGGCTCGACTGGACGTACTCCGAAGCGCGCGCGCAGTCCTAGTCTGTCACCCTGAACGCGTTTCCATGCGCGACATCAACCACCATGCTCGACACAAGCCGTCGCGCATGGATGCTGAAACAAGTTCAGCATGACATTCCGAAGGATCATTCCATGCCCAAGGTACTGATTTCCGACAAGATGGACCCCAAGGCCGCCCAGATCTTCCGCGAACGCGGGGTCGAGGTGGACGAGATCACCGGCAAGACGCCGGACGAACTGATGGCGATGATCGGCGCGTATGACGGCCTCGCCATCCGCTCCTCGACCAAGGTCACCAAGGAGATCCTAGAGCACGCGACCAACCTGAAGGTCGTCGGCCGCGCCGGCATCGGCGTCGATAATGTCGACATTCCCGCCGCCAGCGCGCGCGGCGTGGTCGTCATGAACACGCCGTTCGGCAACTCGATCACCACCGCCGAACACGCCATCGCGCTGATGTTCGCGCTCGCCCGCCAGCTGCCCGAGGCCGACGCCTCCACCCAGGCCGGCAAGTGGGAGAAGAACCGCTTCATGGGGGTGGAGCTGACCGCCAAGACGCTGGGGCTGATCGGCGCCGGCAATATCGGCTCGATTGTCGCCGACCGCGCGCGCGGGCTGAAGATGAAGGTCATCGCCTTCGACCCCTTCCTGACCCCCGAGCGCGCGATCGAGATCGGTGTCGAGAAGGTCGACCTCGACCAGCTCCTCGCGCGCGCCGACTTCATCACGCTGCACACGCCGCTGACCGATCAGACGCGCAACATCCTCTCGGCCGAGAACCTGGCGAAGACGAAGAAGGGTGTGCGCATCATCAACTGCGCACGCGGCGGGCTGATCGACGAAGCGGCACTCAAGGCAGGGCTCGACAGCGGCCACATCGCCGGCGCCGCGCTCGACGTGTTCGTGGAGGAGCCGGCCAAGGCCTCGCCGCTGTTCGGCACGCCGGGCTTCGTCTCCACCCCGCATCTCGGCGCGTCGACCACCGAGGCGCAGGTCAACGTCGCGATCCAGGTCGCCGAGCAGATGGCCGACTTCCTGGTCGCAGGCGGCGTCACCAACGCGCTCAACATGCCGTCGCTGTCGGCGGAGGAGGCGCCCAAGCTGAAGCCGTACATGGCGCTTGCCGAGAAGCTTGGCGACCTGGTCGGCCAGCTCGCGACCGGCGCGATCGGACGGGTGTCGATCCACACCGAGGGGGCCGCCGCCGAGCTCAACCCCAAGCCGATCACCTCGGCCGCGCTCGCCGGGTTCCTGCGCAACCAGACCGCGACGGTGAACATGGTCAACGCGCCGCTGCTCGCGCGCGACCGCGGCATCGAGGTGCGCGAGGTGCGCACCGAGCGTGAGGGCGACTATCACACGCTGCTGCGTGTCTCGGTCCGCACCGCCGATGGCGAGCGATCGGTCGCGGGCACGCTGGTCGGCGCCGCCTCGCCGCGCCTCGTCGAGCTGTTCGGGATCAAGGTCGAGGCCGACCTGACCGGGCCGATGCTGTACGTCGTCAACGAGGACGCGCCGGGCTTCATCGGGCGTCTCGGCACGCTGCTGGGCGAGGCGGGCGTCAATATCGGCACCTTCCACCTCGGCCGCCGCCAAGCCGGCGGCGAGGCGGTGCTGCTGCTGTCGGTGGACGAACCGGTCACGGCGGAGCTGCTGGCAAGGGTCAAGGCGCTGCCGGGGGTGAGGACGGCGATGGGGCTGCGGTTTTGAGGTAGCTTAGGCGAGGCTCGCTCAAGGGAGGGGAAGATGGCCCTTGATCTCCCTCTCCCCTCCGGGGAGAGGGTGGCCGAGCGAAGCGAGGTCGGGAGAGGGGCAGTGCCGAAGGTTGATGAACGCCTGCTCGGCTTCGCCAAAGCTCTGCGTAAGGAGATGTCCCCGGCCGAGGCGCGGCTTTGGTATCATCTTCGAGCCAAGCGTCTGGGCGGAGTCAAGTTCGTCCGACAATCCGTACGCCGACCATATATCGCCGACTTTGTGGCACGATCCTGCAGGCTTGTCATCGAGGTAGATGGCGACACGCACGCACATTCTGTCGAGTATGACACCCGCAGGACGCGCTCGCTGGAGGAGCAAGGATATCGTGTGCTGCGTTTTCCGAATGCTGAGGTGATGAGCAATGAAGAGGGTGTCCTGACGGCCATCATCGCCGCGCTCGACGAGACCGCCCCTCTCCCTTCCGCTGCCTTTGGCGGCTCCCTCCCTCTCCCCGGAGGGGAGAGGGAGAAGCTGGGTCCTTCGTCCGCTCCATGACCCCCCTCCTCCCCTCCGGCTTCGCCGATCGCCTACCACCCCATGCCGACGCCGCTGCGGCGGTGGAGGCGCGGGTGCTCGCGGTCGCGCACAGCCATGGATATGAGCGCGCCGATCCGCCGCTGGTGGAGTACGCGGACGCGCTCGGCTCGCGGCTCAAGGCAGGGGCGCTGCGCGATGCGGTGCGGTTCGTCGATCCGGTGTCGCAGCGCACGCTCGCCGTCCGACCGGATCTCACCGCGCAGGTCGCGCGGATTGCCGCCACGCGCATGGCGCATCACCCGCGCCCAGTGCGCCTCTCCTATGCGGGCAGCATCCTGCGGCTGCGCGCGGGCGAGCTCGCGCCGGCGCGGGAACGCCGGCAACTCGGCTGCGAGCTGATCGGGCTCGACACGGTCGCGGCGGTGCAGGAGCTGCTCGGTCTGGCGGTGGAAGCGCTGGGGGCGGCCGGCGCGACGGGGCTGTCGATCGACCTGACCCTGCCTGACCTGGTCGACACCCTCGCCGCCGGGCCGTTGCCGGTCGCCGACGTGCAGGCGCTCCGCGAGCGGCTCGATGCCAAGGACGCGGGCGGCGTCGCCGCTATCTCGCCCGAGTACCTGCCGCTGATCGAGGCGGCCGGGCCGTTCGCGAGCGCGCTGGAGCGGTTACGGGCCTTCGATAAGACGGGGGTGCTCCGCGACCGGCTCGACGGCTTGTCGGCACTTGCCCCAAGGCTGGAGGGCCGGGCGACGCTGACGCTCGATCCGACCGAGCGGCATGGGTTCGAATACCAGTCCTGGTTGGGATTCTCCCTGTTCGTCGACGGTGTCGGCGCGGAGGTCGGACGCGGCGGCACCTATTCGCTGCTGCACGAGGGCGGCGGCGAGGAGGTCGCCACCGGCTTCTCGCTCTTCGCCGACGCGCTGGTCGCCAGCGCCAGTCCGCCCGAGCGCCGCCGCCTGTTCCTGCCGCTCGGCACCCCCGCCGAGGCCGGCGCCGCGATGCGGGGCGAGGGCTGGGTGACGGTCGCGGCATTGGCACCAGGTGACACGCCCGAGGCGCAGCTCTGCACCCATCTATGGCGGCCGGACGGGGTAAAACTACTAAGGGAGTAGGCCGCCGGCACGCGGCGTTCGAACCTTCGGAGCAGCCGGACGTTTACCGTGCCGATGATTGTTGCTTATCCTCGTCGCGGGCGCACGGCGTCGTTCGTCGTCGTGGCCCTGCTGGTCGGCGCGTGCGATATGACGACGCCGAAGGTGCCGGGTGCCGACCAGCGCGCCGCCGCGCGCAAGCAGGCCGACGCCCGCCGGCTGAAACAGGCGTGCGGCTCGGCCGACACCTATGATCGGCTGAAGGCCTTCACCTTTGACGAGGCCAACCGCCTGCGCAGCGCGCGGACGACGCTGCTGGAGCGGCTGGAGGCGAGCGCGACGGTGCGGATGGAAGATCCGGTCGCGACCAGCCGCGACGAGCAGCTCGACGTCACCGTTTGTCGAGGGCGGCTGATCCTGGATCTGCCGCCCGGGGTCGAGGATGCCTTCAGCGGCGAGCGTCAGCTGAAGGCGGAGGTCGAATACTCCGCACAGCGCGCCGCCGACGGCAGCGGCCTCGTCTATCAGATGAAGGGGGCCGAGCCGATCATCTACCGCCTCGCCGCGCTGACCTTGCCGAAGGGAGTGCCGGACCCGGTGGTCGTCGCATCGACTCAGACCGCGCCGCCGGCACCGCCTCCGCCCGTGCCCGCACAGATCGAACCGGTGCCACCCGGCGCGGTGGTGCCGGTGCCCAGAGCCGATCCGCCACCGCCACCGCGTTCGCGCGCCGAACCGCGCCCGCTTCCGCCCCGTCCAATCGTGCCGCCGCCGCCCGCCGTGGCGGCCGAGACCCGGCCCGAACGCGCCACGCCGGTCAGGGCGGCCGCCCAGCCTAGCTTCAGCTGTGCCCGCGTCAGCGGCCGCGTGTTGCGCATGATCTGCACCGATCCCGCGCTCGCGGCCCGGGATCGCCGCATGAGCTCGATCTTCTACGCCGCACTGGCGGACGGCGGCCCGCAAACCCGCGCCGCGCTGCGCGCCAGCCGCGACCGCTTCCTCCGCTTCCGTGATCGCTGCGGCAGCGCCGATTGCGTGGCGCAAAGCTATGAGGATCGGATCGCCGAGATCCGCGACATCGCCGGCGGCGGCTGACCTGCCGCCGTGCCGAAACTATCTCAAGACAGGAGCCTGACATGAACCTCGACGAACTGCTGCCCAGCGGCGGCATCGACGCCCTCGCCGGCCAGCTCGGCATCCCGCCCGAGCAGGCAAGGCGCGGCGCCGAGGCGTTGCTGCCGTCCGTGCTGGGCGGGATGGGCGACAATGCGGCAGGGCTCGATGCGCGCGTCGGCGCGCTTGGCGGTGCCGGGCTGGCCGACAATGTCCTCGGGCCGCAACCCACGCAGACCGACCTCGGCAACCAGCTGCTCGGCGGCATCTTCGGCTCCAAGGACGTCAGCCGCGAGGTCGCCGGGCATGCCGCACAGAGCAGCGGGCTCGATCCGTCGCTCCTGAAGAAGATGCTGCCGATCCTGGCGATGCTGGTCGCGGGCCATCTCGCCGGCCGGTCGGGCGGGCAGGCAGGCGGCTTGGGCGGTATCCTCGGCTCCGTGCTGGGCGGCCTGGGCGGAGCCGGCGGCGGCCTCGGTGGCGCCGGTGGGGGTGCGCTCGGCGGGGGGCTTGGTGGCATGCTGGGCTCGATCCTGGGCGGACGGAGGTAGCATCGGCGCCCGCCGCGCCATGGACCCCGCGCGCGTCTGCGCCTAACGCGCTGGCGCACAGGTAAAGGGCGGCATGTGGCGAATGTAGCGGTGATCGGCGCGCAGTGGGGCGACGAGGGCAAGGGCAAGATCGTCGACTGGCTCGCCGAGCGCGCCGACATGGTGGTGCGCTTCCAGGGTGGGCATAACGCCGGCCACACGCTGGTGGTGGGCGAGCAGGTGTACAAGCTGTCGCTACTGCCGTCCGGGATCGTTCGCGGCACACCGTCGGTGATCGGCAACGGCGTCGTGCTCGATCCCTGGGCGCTGCGCGACGAGATCAAGCGACTTGGCGAACAAGGTATCGTCGCCTCACCCGGAGTGCTGCGGGTGGCGGACACCTGCGCGCTGATCCTGCCGCTCCACCGCGAGCTCGACGGTTTGCGTGAGGACGCGTCGGGCGCGGGCAAGATCGGCACGACGCGACGCGGCATCGGCCCGGCCTATGAGGACAAGGTCGGCAGGCGCGCGATCCGCGTGTGCGACCTGGCGCACCTGGATGGGTTGAAGCCGCAGCTCGATCGGCTGCTCGCGCATCACGACGCGCTGCGCGCGGGCTTCGGCACGGTGCCGGTGGACCGTGCGGAGCTGATCGAGCAGCTGCGCGAGATCGCCCAATTCGTGCTGCCCTTCGCCAAGCCGGTCTGGCGCGACCTGAATGCGGCACGCGCGGCCGGCAAGCGCATCCTGTTCGAGGGCGCGCAAGGGGTCTTGCTCGACGTCGATCACGGCACCTATCCGTTCGTGACCTCGTCCAATACGGTCGCGGGCGCGGCGGCGGCGGGGTCCGGGATCGGGCCGTCCGGCGTCGGCTTCGTGCTCGGCATCGCCAAGGCCTATACGACGCGGGTCGGCTCCGGCCCCTTCCCGACCGAGTTGGACAACCCCACCGGCGAGCGGCTGGGCGAGCGCGGCCGCGAGTTCGGGACGGTGACGGGGCGAAAGCGACGCTGCGGCTGGTTCGACGCGGTGCTGGTGCGACAATCCGCGGCGGTCAGCGGCATCACCGGCATCGCGCTGACCAAGCTCGACGTGCTCGACGGCTTTGAGGAGGTGCGGATCTGCACGGGTTATCGCCTGCGCGGCGAGACGTTGGACTATTTCCCCGCCCATGCCGCGGATCAGGACGCGGTCGAGCCGGTCTATGAGACGGTCGAGGGTTGGCCGCAGTCGACGGCGGGCGCGCGCAGCTGGGCGGACCTGCCGGCACAGGCGATCAAGTATATCCGCCGGGTCGAGGAGCTGATCCGCTGCCCCGTCGCGCTGGTCTCGACCAGCCCGGAGCGCGAGGACACGATCCTGGTCCGCGATCCCTTCGCCGACTGACGGGACCGGCCGACGCCCGGCCGGTCCCGATCGTCATCAGCGCGGCGGGACCGTTCCCGTGGTGCCGGTGGTACCAGTTGTGCCGGTTGTGCCGGTACCGCTGGTGCCGGTGGTCGTTCCCGGCGTGGTGCCCATCGAGCCGGTGGTACCCGTCGTGCCGGCCGTGGAGCCGGTCGTCGGCGAGGTCGTTCCCATGCCGGACGTGGTATCGCCCGACCTGCTTCCCATCGTGCCGTTGTTCATGCCGGTGCCGGCGGTTCCCGTCGCATCGACGCCGGTGGTCGTGCTGCCGGGCGTGACGCCGCTGTTGCCGCGGCCGGTAGTGCCGGTATCGGTCGTGCCGGACGCACCCGCGCCGCCGTTCATGCCCGCACGGGTGCGGGTTCGCGTGGCGGTGCCACGACCACGCGTCGAGCGTGTGCTGGCGCGCGGCGTCGTGGTGGTCGCGCGGCTTGAGCTGCCGGTTTGCGCGGTCGTGCCACCGGTCTGGCCGGACGTGCCGGTCGTCGTCGAGCCGGTCTGGCCGGAGGTGGTCGTCTGCGCCAGCGCGGCGCCGGTGGTGAGCAGCGCAATGGCGGCTGCGGTCAGATAGTTCTTCATGGGTTGCTCCTTGGCGAGGAGCGAGGTCAACGGGTCGAAATCGTGCCTGTTCCGGAACTTAACCCACATTGCGCTCTATGCAGCAGGGCCTGGTCGGCGAGCACCAGCGCCACCATCGCCTCCACCACCGGCACCCCGCGGATACCGACACACGGGTCGTGCCGGCCCTTGGTGGCGATCGTCGTCGCGGCGCCGGCGCGGTCGATCGTCTCCACCGGCGTCAGAATCGAGCTGGTCGGCTTGAACGCCACCCGCAAGGTGATCGGCTGCCCGGTCGCGATCCCGCCGGCGATCCCGCCCGCGTGATTGGTCAGGAACTCCGGCGCGCTATCGCCAGGGCGCATCCGGTCGGCATTGCCCTCACCCGTGTTCGCCGCTGCGGCGAAACCGTCGCCGATCTCGACACCCTTGACCGCGTTGATGCTCATGCAGCCAGCCGCGAGTTCCGCGTCGAGCTTGGCGTATAGCGGCGCGCCCCAGCCGGCGGGCACGCCGGTCGCCTCGCAGGCGACCACCGCGCCGAGCGACGATCCCGCCTTGCGCGCGCCGTCGACCAGCGCTTCCCAGCGCGCCGCCGCAGCGGCGTCGGGGCAGAAGAAGGGATTGGCGTCGATCTGCGCGTCGTCGAACGCGGCGGGGTCGACTGCATCGCCGCCGATCGCTTCCACCCAGGCACGGATGCGCACCTGCGGGATCAGGAGTCGCGCCACCGCGCCGGCCGCGACCCGCGCCGCCGTCTCGCGCGCCGAGGAACGTCCGCCGCCGCGGTAATCTCGGAAGCCGTATTTCGCGTCGTAGGCATAGTCGGCATGACCGGGCCGATAGGCCTGCGCGACCTCCGAATAGTCTTTCGATCGCTGGTCGACATTGTCGATCAACAGGCTGATCGGCGTTCCGGTGGTGCGTCCCTCGAACACGCCCGACAGGACGCGGACCTGGTCGGGCTCCTGCCGCTGGGTGGTGAAGCGCGACTGGCCCGGCCGGCGCTTGTCGAGCCATGGCTGAATATCATCTTCGCTGAGCAAGATCCCTGGCGGGCAGCCATCGACCACCGCGCCAATCGCCGGGCCGTGGCTCTCACCCCAGGTGGTGAAGCGAAAAACGCGGCCGAAGGTGTTGACACTCATTCGGCGGCTTGGGCGTCCCACCCGTCCGATGATCTATCGCTCAACAGCTGATCGTAGATAGCGCCGAGACGAGCTTCGTGAGCCTTCATGAACCTATTCGTGCCGAACCGCCCCGCTAGAAGACCAGGAACGGTGAAATCAGCGTCGAGCTCTTCCCAGTGCAGGCCATAGCCGACCGCCCCGAGTTCATAAGCTTCGATTTGTTCGTCGGTAGCCTGCTGCAAGCCCTGCAACTGACGCGGCGGGAATGAGAAGGTGCAGCCGTTGAACAAGGTGAGAGTCATCAGCCCCGTCGCACGATCATAGTAAGCGGTCGCAGCGTGAGGCTGCGACACGAACTGGAGCTTGCCGCGCTCGTTAGCGGCTTCGTATTCCTCGTCGGTTAGTTCAGCCATGAAGATCGGTCCAGACACGAAGCAGTTCGTCGCGGTTCTCCCTTATCGCAATGCGCGCTCGAGCGATATCCGCCCTGTTCAGCCCGTCATTGCTCATCAGGCCGTGCGGGTCGCCGAGCATGAACCGAGCCTCTCCGCGACCGCGAACATGCACATGCGGCGGAGGATGATCGTCGACGAAGACGACGAACCGCAGCCCGTGCTTACGGAAAACAACGGGCACGCTACACCAACGCGATGTCGGGTGCGTCCTCCGCCTTCATGCCGATGACGTTGTAGCCGGCGTCGACATGGTGGGTCTCGCCGGTCACGCCGCTCGCCAGGTCGCTGAGCAGGTAGAGGCCGGCGCCGCCCACTTCGTCGATGGTGACGTTGCGCTTGAGCGGCGCGTTCAGCTCGTTCCATTTGAGAATGAGGCGGAAGTCGCCGATGCCGCTCGCCGCCAGCGTCTTGATCGGGCCGGCCGAGATCGCGTTGACGCGGATGCCGTCGCGGCCGAGGTCGACCGCGAGATACTGGACGCTGGTTTCAAGGGCGGCCTTGGCGACGCCCATAACGTTGTAGTGCGGGATGACCTTTTCCGCGCCGTAATAGCTGAGCGTCAGCAGCGCAGCCCCCGGCGCCATCATCGCCGCCGCGCGCCGCGCCACCGCGACGAAGGAATAGACGCTGATGTTCATCGTCATGAGGAAGTTGTTGAGGCTGGTGTCGACATAGCGACCCCGCAGCTCGTTCTTGTCCGAAAAGCCGATCGCGTGGACGAGGAAGTCGATCTGCGGCCAGTCCTCCGCCAGCGTGGCAAAGGTGCGGTCGAGCGCGGCCATGTCGCTGACGTCGCATTCGAACAGCCGCGGCTGGCCGAGCTGCTCGGCGAGCGGGCGCACCCGCTTTTCCATCACCTCGCCCTGGTAGGAAAAGGCGAGCTCCGCGCCGGCCTCGCTCAGCTTCTTGGCGATGCCCCAGGCCAGGCTCTTGTCGTTGGCGAGGCCCATGATGAGCCCTCGCTTGCCTGTCATCAAACCCGTCACGCAGTCACCCCCGCCGCCCTGTCGTCGGCCTCCTGAGCCGCATCGCCGCCTTCTAGCGCCGCCTGACGCGGTTCCGCCAGCGCCGCGTTGAAGTGTGCCCCGAACACGAAGCCCAGCCCGACCAGCCAGAAGAAGGTCAGCATGACGATCACCCCCGCCAGACTGCCATAGGTCGCGCCATAGCCGCCGAGCAGCGCCAGCACACCCGGCAGCAGCGCGGTGACGAGCACCCACCACCCCGCCGTGAACAGCGCGCCCGGCCATTTGCGGCTGGACGTACGGCGGTATTTGGACGGCGTGCACAGGTAGAACAGCATGTAGAGCGCGCCGAACAGCACAGCGGCCGGGATCAGGCGCGCCAACTGCAGCCACCCGGCGACATCCTGTGCCCAGGGCAACAGCTTGTAGATGAACTGCTCCGCGCCGGTGATGAGGCCCTGCACCAGGAACGAGATCATCGCCACGATCACCGCCGCGACGATCGCCCCCGAGGAGGCCAGCCGCGCACGCCAGAACGGGGCGGAGCTCTGCGTCCCATAGGCGCGGCGGAAGATGTCGCGGATCGTCTCGATGAAGTTCGACACGGTATAGAGCGACACCAGCCCCGCCAGCCACAGCAGCGAACCGGTCTTAGCGGTGATGACCTCGACGATCGGCTGGCGCAGCAGCTCCGCCGTCTCGCGCGGCAGGGTGGCGAGGAAGGAGATCACCGTCGCCTGTGCCTTGGCGTCCTGCCCGAACACCGACAACACGGCGGCGGCGACGATGAAGAAGGGAAACAGCGTTAGCAGCGCCAGGTAGGCGAGGTTGCCGGCATGGATGAAGCCGTCGTTGTAGACGCCTAGTGCCGCGCGCTTCAGCACCTCGACAAAGGCTTCGGTGGGTTTGAGCCGGTCCAGCTCGCGCCGGATGCGACCATGCTGCCGCGCGCGATCCTCGGGCGTCAGCGCAGGGGCGATCTCGCTGGTGCTCACGCCCTCCTAGACGCCCAGCGCGGCGCGGGGGTTCCCGGACCGGCCCGGCCAATCGGCGACGAACCGCTCCAGATCGGCGTCACCCGTCGGCAACTGCACCATCAGCGTGACGAGCTGGTCGCCCCTGCCGCCCGCCTTCTTGTGGAAGCCCTTGCCCTTCAAACGCAGCGTCCGGCCCGACGACGCGCCCTTGGGGATGGTCAGCATCACCGGCTTGTCGACGGTCGGCACCTTGACCTGCGCGCCCTCGACCGCTTCGGCGAGCCCGATCGGCAGGTCGAGGCGGATGTCGTCGCCGTCGCGGGTGAAGAAGCGGTGCGGCTGCACCTCGATCGTCACGGTCGCATCGCCATTGCCGCCCGGCCCGGCCTCGCCCTTGCCGGCGAGCCGCATCTGGGTGCCCGTCTCGACGCCGGGCGGCAGCTTGATATCGATCGCGCCCGACGGCAGCACCACGCGCTGCGGCGCCAGCGTCGCGGCATCGGTGAAGGGCACCGCGAGCTTGTAGGCGAGGTTCGCGCCCTTGACGGCCTGCCGCCGGCCGAATCCCCCGCCGCGGGCGCCGCCGAACAGCCCCTCGAAGATGTCGCCCATATCGGCCTCACCACCGCCGAACTCGAAGCCCTGCGACCGGAAACCGCCCCCGGGCCCGCCGGGGCGCGGGCCCGCGCCGCCGCCGAAGCCGAACGGGGCGGCCGGATTGCCGTCGCCGTCGATCTCGCCGCGGTCGAAGCGCGCGCGCTTGTCCTTGTCGGTCAGCAGGTCGTAGGCGCCGGTCACCTGGCTGAACCGCTCGGCCGCCTTGGGATTGTCCGTGTTGCGGTCGGGGTGCAGCTCTTTTGCGAGCTTGCGGTACGCCTTCTTGATGTCGGCCTCGGTGGCGCCGCGCGCGACGCCCAAGGTCTGGTATGGATCCGCCACTCTCGTCCCCGTTGGTGTATTAGTCGGCTATGTAGGTCATGGCCGACGCAACGCAATCGCCGGCTGCGGCGTTACCCGCCGCAAGGAGCCCTATCATGTCCGAAACCAAAGACGGCGTCGAGAACGTGCCCAGCAAGACCACCGACGCCGGCGAGAGCGCAGGCGGGGCCTACCCCAATCCTCATACCGGCAAGAAGCCGGAAGGCGGCGGTTTCATGGGCCATGGCGGCCAGACCGAGATCGCCTATTCGGGCACCGGCCAGGGCGGACAGGACGACGATCCGGAGGTCGGCAACGTCAATGCGGTAACCAAGGACGACTAGGGTCGAAGTTGTCGAAGTTGCCGGCATGTTCACTGCTGCCGGAACCGGGCCGGATCGGAAGTTGAGGGGAGTTTAGGGTTGAATACTGTCCTTTCGGTTCGCCTCCCTGGAAGCGCCCAAGGCGCATGTGTCCCTCCTCCGACTCCGTTCGTCCTGAGGAGGGACTGAGCGAAGCGAAGGTCCGTCTCGAAGGACATGAGACTCACCAGTCCTTCGAGACCCCGCTTCGGCTTCGCTCAGCGGCTCCTCAGGACGAACGGGTTTAGCTCACGTCACCCGCTCTAAGCTCAACCAGAGCCTGTAGGACAGTGACAATCGCCGGCGTCAGGCCAAGTCTGGGCGCGCGGCGAAACGTCCACGCTCACCTCCATCTTCTGCGCGCCCGATCCGAGCACAACGCCGTCCACCGGGGCGATCTCGGCATAATCGCGGCCGACCGCGACGACGATGTGATCCTCCGCCATCCAGATGCCGTTGGTGGGATCGAGCCCCACCCATCCCCGCTGCGGCCCGCACCACAGCAGCACCCAGGCGTGGGTCGCGTCGGCTCCCACCAGGCGCTGCTCTCCGGGCGGCGGGATGGTGCGGATGTAGCCGGACGCATAGGCTGCGGGCAGCCCCGCCGCGCGCAGGCCGGTGATCATGATCTGCGCGAAGTCCTGGCACACGCCTCGGCGCTGGTGAAAGGCGTCGGCAGGCGACGTATCGACCAGCGTCGCCTCGGCGTCGAAGGCGAACTCCGTCTGGATGCGGCGGGCGAGCGCGATGCCCGCTTCCAGACTGTTCCGGGCGGGATCTAGATCGCGGGCGCACCAGTCGGCGATGGCGCGGTCCAGCGGGATGCGCGGCGACGGGTAGAGGTAGCTCGCCGGGCATCCGGCGGAAAGATCGCGGCTGTCGCGCGCCATCCGTGCGACCTCGCCCAGGGTCGGATCGTCGGCGGCCGGCACGGGCACGAGGCGATCGACCGCGACGCTGGCGATGCTCTCGATGGTCAGGCTGCGGACCGGCTGATCCACCACCAACCGGGTGACATGCGCCAGCCCCGCTTCGGCATGGGCGGGCGTGGTGCTGCCCGTCGGGTCGATCGCGAGCCGGTAATCGACCAGCCGCTGGCCGGCCCAGTCGATCGGCTTCAGCCGGAGGTTGCAGCGCGCGAACTTGACCGCGTTGCCATAGTCGAAGCGGGTGACGTGGCGGATGTCGTAGATCATGTGATCCTCCCCGGAGCGGGGAGGATCGTGCGTGCCCAACTCATGCCAATGTCAGCCCGCCTGCGCGCAACGGCTCGGCGCCCTGGAGGAAGTACCGCCGGGCGACGGCGTCCGAGAGCTGCGCCAGCCCGCGCTCCACCTCGCCCAGCGTGTCGGCGTCTAGCGTCGCCGCGCGCGCCGTCGCCAGCGTGGCTGCGAGCGCGATCGCCTGCGCCTGCTGCGGCTCGGCCATGCCGTCGTCCGACAGCACCGGCAGCTCGCGCAGCCGCTCGGTCACGCAGCGGACCTGAAAGGCGAGCGCGCGCGGGTTGTTGCCGTCCAGCGCGACCAGATCGACCACGGGCACACGCGCGATGCCGGTCAGATAGCGCTGCCGGTACGAGATCTGGCTGTCGGCGAGGTCGAGCAGGGTCGACAGGTCGTCCGCCGACGCGCCCTCCATCCCGAACAGCCGCACCGCCCGCGCCATCGCCATGCCGCGTTCCACCCGGCGGCCGAGATCGACGAAGCGCCAACCGTCGCTGCGCACCATGTGCTCGGCGACGAGGCCGGAAATGGCGGCGTAGCGGCGCTGCAGCGTGCCGGTGCGATCGAGCATCCCGCGCTGGTGCGGGAACGGCGCCTCCAGCAGCCGGATCATGTCCGCCGACAGCCGGTCGCGCGCGCCCTCGCCGATCGCGCGGGCATGCGCGTTGAGGGTAGCGATCGACTGGCTGCCGCTATCCTCCATCGCGGCGCGCGCAAAGGCGTTGAGCTGCGCGCGCGCCAGGCTCGGCGGATGGGGTGCGGCGCCGGCGCCGACGATCAGCCCGACCAGTCGGCCGACGGTGGCGGGCGCGAGCGCCGCGCCGCCATCGGCGTCGATCGAATGGCCGAGCAGCAGGCGAATGGCGCCGAGCAGCGCCTCGCCACGCTCCAGATAGCGACCGAGCCAGAAGAAATTGTCGGCGACGCGGCTCGGCAGGGTGCCGGGGTTGCGGCGGATCTGGAGGGTGTCGGCGGGCGGCAGCAGCGACACGGGCGCCTGCGGCTCCGGCCCGTGCACCGCGACATCGGCCGACCAGATCCCCTCCCCCACCGCGATCGCGCGCGCGTCCGCCTGGTCGCCGATGCGCGCGAAGCCACCGGGCAGCACCGTCCAGCGGTCGTCGGCATCGCGCGTCGCGAAGACGCGCAGCGTGAAGGGTCGTGCCGCCAGCGTGTCGCCGACGACGACGGGCATGGTGGACAGGCGGACGAGCTCCTGACCGACATAATCCTGCGGCCGGCGTTGCAGGTCTGCGAGCAGCACCGCGCGCCCGGCGGCGTCGAGATCGGCGCCGGGTACGCTGCGGCCGGCGGGCAGGCCCAGCGGCGCGGTGCCAAAGGCCGGACCGATCGCGAGCCGGTCGAGGCCGTCGATTACCGCGGCGCACGCGCTCGCCTGACCGCACCACCAGGTGGCGATGTTGGGCAACCGCAGCGGCGCTCCCGTGAGCGCCTCGGCGAGGTTGGGCAGGAAGCCGCCGAAAGCTGGCGCTTCGAGCACGCCGCTGCCGGGCGCGTTGGAGAGGACGAGCGCGCCGTCCGCCCAGGCGTCGATCAGGCCGGGCACCCCGATCTGCGAGTGGCTGTCGAAGGCGAGCGGGTCGAGCAGGCGCGAGTCGATCCGCCGCCACAGCGCGTCCACCCGCTTCAGCCCGGCGATGGTGCGGACATAAAGCTTGCCGTCCAGTGCCGCGAGATCGGCGCCCTCGACCAGCAGAAAGCCGAGATAGCGGGCGAGGTGCGCCTGCTCGGCATAGGAGGGGCTGTAGCGGCCCGGCGTCAGCAGGCCGATGCGCGGGTCGCTGCGCCGGCACAGGGCGGCGAGGCCGGCGCGGAGCGCGGTGAAAAAGGGCGCGTGGCGCTGGATGTTGAGCCGCTCCTGCAACCCGCCGAGCGTGCGGCTGACCGCCAGCCGGTTCTCGAGCGCATACCCGGCGCCGGCGGGTGCGCGGAGGTGGTCGGCGAGGATGCGCCACTCGCCGTCGGGGCCACGCGCGAGGTCAAAGGCGACGAAGTGGAGGTGGCGCCCGCCCGGCGGCTTGAGGCCGACCATCGGCCGCAGGAACAAGGGGCTGCCGGCGACCAGCGCTGCGGGCAGCCGGCCGTCGGCGACCAGCGTCTGCGCGCCGTAGATGTCGGCGAGGATGGCCTCGAGCAACTCGGCGCGCTGGGTAACGCCGGCGGCGATGCCGTGCCACTCGGCGGCGGGGATCAGCAGCGGCACCGGCGATACCGGCCAGGGCCGCTCCTCGGTCTCGCCGGCGATGCGGAAACCGGTGCCGATATCGGCGGCATGGCGCCGGACGCGCTCGCGGGCGTGGCCGAGATCGTCCGACGCGACCGCAGCGAGCTCGGCCAGCATCGCCGCCCAGGCGGGGTCGTCGCTGTGCTTGAGCACGTCCTCGTCGGGGGCGCGGGCGCGGTATTCCGCCAGCCAGCGATCGGCGTGGCTCTGCGCGTCAAAGAGGGGAGCGGGCTGGGTCGCCATGCGTGAGGGGACGTTCCCCATTTAGGGAGGCGAGGCAAGAGCAGAACCAGCCAATCCTCCCCTGTAAGGCTAGGTGGCGCGCAGCCTTGGCCGCGTGACGCAGGGTGACCGGCTGTCGAGAGGAGGACACCCCTCCGTCAGCGCGTTGCGCTGCCACCTCCCCTTACAGGGGAGGATTGCCAAGCTGCGCCCGCGCTCCCCTCACAAGTCCGGCAGCACCTGGTCGGCCACGCCCCAGCCCTGCAGCGCGCGGCTGTTGGCGCGCTTCAGCAGCGCCGGGCCGTCGCGCACGGTGTAGCGGTTGGCGGCGTCGAGCTGGCGCAGCTCGGTCCAGCTCACCGGCGCCGAGACGGGCGCGCCGGCGCGGGCGCGGGCGGCATAGGGCATGATCGCGGTCGCGCCGCGGCCGTTGCGCAGGTAATCGATGAAGATCTTCCCCGTCCGCTTCGCCTTGGTCATCACCGCGACGAACCGGTCGGGCTCGGCCTGGGCCAGGGCACGCGCGAAGCGTTCGGCGAAATCGCGCACCGCCGGCCACTCGGCCTGCGGCTTCAACGGCACGACGACATGGACACCCTTGCCGCCCGACAGCAGCGCGAAGCTGGTGAGGCCGAGTTCGGCAAGCTGGTTCTTGAGATGCTCGGCCGCGCTCTTGGTCGCCTCGAAATCGAGCCCCTCGTCGGGGTCAAGGTCGAACACCAGGCGGTCGGGCTTCTCCAGCGCATCGACGCGGCTGCCCCAGCCGTGGAACTCGATCGTGCCCATCTGCACACACGCGACCAGCCCGTCGGCGGTGTCGACGTAGAGATAGTCCTCGTCATGCCCGTCCTTCTCGCGGACGGGGACGTGGAAGACGTGCTCGCCGAAGGTGCCGGCGTCGTGCTTCTGAAAGAAGCATTTCTTGCCGCGCCCCTGCGGACAGCGGACCAGGCTGACCGGGCGATGGCCGACCCAGGGCAGCATCGCGGGGGCGATCAGCTGGTAGTAGTCCGCCAGCTCACCCTTGGTGACGTCCGATTCGGGAAAGATGACGCGGTCGCGGTTGGTGACGGTGATCGCCGACGTTGGCGCCGCGGGCGCGGGTTCGGGCACCTCGGCGACGACCTCGGCGGCGCGCTTGTCGCCGCGCAGGCCGAGGAAGCTGGAGTGGCGCAACAGCTTGTCTGGGGTGACCTCCGCATAGGCGATCTCAGCGACCAGCTCGGGTTTGATCCAGTGGGCGCCGCGGACATGGGCGCGCGGCGCCTTTACCGTCGGCGTGTCCTGCGCGAGCTTGGCCATGCGCTCGGACAGGTCCTGCATGGTCGCGGTGTCGAAGCCGGTGCCGACCTTGCCGGCAAAGGTCAGCCCGTCCGGGCCGTTGACGGCCAGGAGCAGCGAGCGGAAGCCGCGGCTCTTGTCCGACGCGGTCCAGCCGACGATCACGAACTCCTGTCGCAGCGTGCATTTCGCCTTGAGCCACGCCTTGGTGCGGCCGCCGCGATAGGGAGCGTCGGCGCGCTTGGAAACGACGCCCTCCAGCCCCTCGGCGCACATCTTGGCGAGCAGCGGCTCGCCAGGGCCGAGGATGTGCTCGGCGAACTGGATGCGATCATCGTTGCCGATGAGAGGCCGCAGCCGTTCCTTGCGGTCGACGGTGGACAGGCCCGTCAGGTCGTCGCCGTCGAGTGCGAGCAGGTCGAACGCGAAGCAGGTCATCGCCCCGCCCGCGCCGATCGCGTCCTTGAGTGTCGAGAAATCGGGCTTGCCGTCCTTGAACGCGACGATCTCGCCGTCGATCAGCGCGGATCGGACGGGGAGGGCCGCGGCGGCCTCGGCGATGCCGGGGAACTTGTCGCTCCAGTCGAGGCCGGAGCGGGTGTAGACCTTCGCCTGATTGCCTTGTGGCCCGCCGCCGATTGCGATCAGCGCCCGGTAGCCGTCATATTTGACCTCGTGCAACCAGCCGGAGCCGGTGGGGACGGTGTCGACCAGGGTGCAGAGCTGGGGTTCGGTGAAGGGGGGCGGAGCGAGCTTCGATCCTCCCCGCTTGCGGGGAGGGGAACCGCTCGCGCTCGCGCGAGGGGTGGAGGTGCCGGGCCGCGAGCGACTCGCCTGTGGAGAAGCCCCTCCACCACGCGCTTTGCGCGCGGTCCCCCTCCCCGTGCCGGGGAGGATCGCCTTCTTCCCCACCGCGATCTCCTCCATCGTGCGGCCGGTCGCGACGCTGGTCAGCGCGGTCTCGACCAGCGTGTCGGTGCCGCCGGCGTGTTCGTCGTCGATCTTGCGCAGCAGCCAGTTCTCGTTCTTCTCACGCCCACGCGGCTTGAGGCGGATCATCAGCCACTCGCCCTTCATCCGCTCGCCGTCGAGGATGAGATGGAGGTGGCCTTCCTCCAGCGTCTTGCGCGGGTCCTTGCCCTTCACCGACGCCCAGGTGCCGCGGTCCCACAGCATCACCGTGCCGCCACCATATTCGCCCTTGGGGATCGTCCCTTCGAACGTCGCGTAGCTGAGCGGATGATCCTCGGTCCGGACCGCCAACCGCTTCTCCGCCGGATCGAGACTTGGCC
>NZ_DASTMA010000007.1:0-48563 GCF_035714405.1 Sphingomonas sp.
CGAATCCAAGAAGCTGTACTGCGTATATGTCGCGGTCGGCCAGAAGCGCTCGACCGTCGCGCAGCTCGTCAAGACGCTCGAAGAGAATGGCGCGATGGATTATTCCATCGTCGTCGCCGCGACCGCGTCCGAGCCGGCGCCGCTGCAGTTCCTCGCGCCCTATACCGGCACCGCGATGAGCGAGTATTTCCGTGACAACGGCATGCACGCGCTGATCGTGTTCGACGATCTGTCGAAGCAGGCCGTCGCCTATCGCCAGATGTCCTTGCTGCTCCGCCGTCCCCCGGGCCGTGAAGCGTATCCCGGCGACGTGTTCTATCTCCACTCGCGCCTGCTGGAGCGTGCGGCCAAGATGTCGGACGCGAACGGCGGCGGATCGCTCACCGCCCTGCCGATCATCGAGACGCAGGCGGGCGACGTGTCGGCCTACATCCCGACCAACGTGATCTCCATCACCGACGGCCAGATCTTCCTCGAGACCGACCTGTTCTTCGCGGGCATCCGCCCGGCGATCAACGTCGGGCTGTCGGTGAGCCGCGTCGGTTCGGCGGCGCAGACCAAGGCGATGAAGAAGGTGTCGGGCTCGATCAAGCTCGAGCTGGCGCAGTATCGCGAGATGGCGGCGTTCGCGCAGTTCGGCTCCGACCTCGACGCCTCGACCCAGCGCCTGCTGGCGCGCGGCGCGCGACTGACCGAGCTGTTGAAGCAGCCGCAGTTCAACCCGCTGCCGTTCGAGGAGCAGACCGCGTCGATCTTCGCCGGCACCAACGGCTATCTGGATGCGGTGCCGGTGCAGGACGTGACCCGCTATGAAGCGGCGATGCTCGCCGACCTGCGCGCGAACCATGCCGACGTGCTGACCGCGATCCGCGACAGCCGCGACCTGGGCGACGAGCCGAAGGGCAAGCTGAAGTCCGCGCTGGACAGCTTCGCGAAGACGTTTGCGTAAACACCTCCGTCACCCCGGCCTTGAGCCGGGGTCCAACTCTCTCAGGCGCAACGCTCGCGGTGAGATGGATGCCGGCTCAAGGCCGGCATGACGGAATAAGGAACAGGAATGGCATCCCTCAAGGCCCTCAAGATCCGCATCGGCTCGGTGAAGTCGACGCAGAAGATCACCAAGGCGATGAAGATGGTCGCCGCCGCCAAGCTGCGCCGTGCGCAGGACGCGGCGGTCGCCGGGCGCCCCTATGCCGAGCGGCTGGAAGGGGTCGTGTCGTCGCTCGCTTCGCGCGTGACGGTGAGCGAGAGCAGCCCCAAGCTGCTGGCCGGCACCGGCCGTGATCAGGTTCACCTGCTCGTCGTCGCCACCTCCGAGCGTGGCCTCGCGGGCGCGTTCAACACCAACATCGTCCGCGCCGCGCGCCGCCGTGCCGAGGAGCTGATCGGCCAGGGCAAGACGGTGAAGTTCTACCTCGCCGGCAAGAAGGGCCGCGTACTGCGCCGCTTCTACCCGAACGGCATCCTCCACGATGCCGACCAGTCCGGGATCAAGACCCCCGGCTTCGCCGACGCGCGCACGGTCGCCGAGGATCTCGTCCGCCGCTATGAAGCGGGCGAGTTCGACGTCGCGCAGCTGTTCTACGGCAAGTTCGTCTCGGCGCTTGTGCAGGAGCCGACCAGCCAGCAGATCATGCCGGTCGCGGTCGGCGCCGGCGGTGCGACCCCCGCGGCGGCCAACGACGCCGCGGTCGAGTACGAGCCCGACGAGGAGCAGATCCTGGCCGATCTCTTGCCCCGCAACGTCGCCATCCAGCTGTTCCGCGCGATGCAGGAGAACCAGGCGAGCTTCTTCGGCGCCCAGATGAACGCGATGGACAACGCCACCCGCAACGCCGGCGACATGATCAAGCGCCTCTCCATCCAGTACAACCGCACCCGCCAGGCCGCGATCACGACCGAGCTGGTCGAAATCATCTCGGGCGCCGAAGCGCTCTAAAGACACCGAAAGCAGGAAGCAGAACATGGCAACCCTCGCCGACGACATCCGCCCGGTCCAGGACACGGGCCGCACCAACAATATCGGCCGCATCGCGCAGGTGATCGGCGCGGTGGTGGACGTGCATTTCGACCAGAATCTGCCGGCGATCCTGTCGGCGCTCGAGACCGACAACAACGGCAACAAGCTGGTGCTGGAGGTCGCGCAGCATCTGGGCGAGAACACCGTGCGCACGATTGCGATGGACGCGACGGACGGGCTGACTCGCGGTCAGACGGTGCGCGACACCGGGTCGCAGATCACCGTGCCGGTCGGGCCGATGACGCTGGGCCGCATCCTCAACGTCGTCGGCGAGCCGATCGACGAACGCGGGCCGGTCAACACCACCCTGCGCGCGCCGATCCACGCGCAGGCGCCGGCGTTCATCGACCAGTCGACCGAGAGCGCGATCCTGGTCACCGGCATCAAGGTGATCGACCTGCTGGCGCCCTATGCGCGCGGCGGCAAGATCGGCCTGTTCGGCGGTGCCGGCGTCGGCAAGACGGTGCTGATCCAGGAGCTGATCAACAACATCGCAAAGGGCCATGGCGGCGTGTCGGTGTTCGCCGGCGTCGGCGAGCGCACCCGCGAGGGCAACGACCTGTATCACGAGTTCCTCGACGCAGGCGTCATCGCCAAAGACGCCGACGGCAACGCGACGCCGGAGGGCTCCAAGGTGGCGCTGGTGTTCGGCCAGATGAACGAGCCGCCCGGCGCGCGCGCCCGCGTCGCGCTGTCCGGCCTGACCATCGCGGAATATTTCCGCGATACCGAAGGTCAGGACGTGCTGTTCTTCGTCGACAACATCTTCCGCTTCACGCAGGCCGGCGCGGAAGTGTCGGCGCTGCTCGGCCGCATCCCATCGGCGGTGGGCTATCAGCCGACGCTGTCGACCGACATGGGTCAGTTGCAGGAGCGGATCACGTCGACCAACAAGGGTTCGATCACCTCGGTGCAGGCGATCTACGTCCCCGCCGACGATCTCACCGACCCGGCACCGGCGACTTCGTTCGCCCATCTGGACGCGACGACGACGCTGAGCCGCGCGATTTCGGAGCTGGGCATCTATCCGGCCGTCGACCCGCTCGATTCCACCAGCCGCGTGCTGGAGCCGCGCACGGTCGGCCAGGAGCATTACGAGACCGCGCGCGCGGTGCAGCAGACGTTGCAGCGTTACAAGTCGCTGCAGGACATCATCGCGATCCTGGGGATGGACGAGCTGTCCGAGGAGGACAAGCTGACCGTTACCCGCGCCCGCAAGATCCAGCGCTTCCTTAGCCAGCCCTTCCACGTCGCGGAGGTCTTCACCGGCATCCCCGGCAAGTTCGTGCAGATCGAGGACACGATCCGCTCGTTCAAGGCGGTGGTCAACGGCGAATACGACCACCTGCCCGAGAGCGCCTTCTACATGGTCGGCGGCATCGACGAGGCGGTCGCCAAGGCCGAGAAGATGGCGCAGGAGGCGTAGTTGCCTGCCTTCTCCCCTTGCGGGAGAAGGATAGCGTAGCTTGCCAGCTCGCTGGCTAGCGAAGCTTGGATGAGGGGTGGCAAGCCTTGGCTCGCGCGGCGCATCGCGCCGCACCCCTCACCCTTCCGCCGACTGCGTCGGCTCCCTCCCTCTCCCGCAAGGGGAGAGGGGAAGAGGAAAAAGAGATGCTCCACTTCGAACTCGTCACTCCCGAACGCCTGGTCCGCTCGGAAGAGGTGTACATGGTCACCGTGCCGGGCGCCGAAGGTGACTTCGGTGTGCTGGAGGGGCATGCGCCCGTCATGTCGACGATTCGTGACGGCGAGCTGCTCGTGTTCCGCACGCAAGGGTCCGCGCCCGATGCGGTGGCAATCCGGGGCGGCTTCGCGGAAGTTTCCGCGCGTGGCCTGACGGTGCTGGCCGAACAGGTCGGCTGAGCGTCCCCCTCCCGCTTGCGGGAGGGGCTAGGGGAGGGGTTGTTCCCCCGCCACTAAACTCGGGACATGCCTTCCGCCCACCCTTCCCGCAAGCGGGAGGGGAGTTCACCGTTGACTCGACTCCGCACCCTCGCCAAGGCTCACCCGCGTCGATGCGGGCTTGCCCGTATGGGCTTGCGCGGGAGAGTGCTCCTTTCAGGAGCCGCCGAAGGAGCAACCACCCCGGAATCTCTCAGGCACCAGGGACCGCGCCGGTCAACGACACTCTGGAAAGCGTCCGCCCGCGAGGGCAGGCCACCGAAGGTGTAAGCCCCGGCCTTTGGCCCGGGTCAAAGCTCTCAGGTTCCGTGACAGAGGGGGTTATCGGTCTGCAGCGGAACTTCGCCGCGGGCCGCCCTTTGGAGTGTGGCGATGAGCGAAGCGGTTCACAACGGTGCCAGCGACGATACCCACGCCCGTGGGCAGCATTTCCGCAACGATCCGGAGGAGGAGGGCGCAGAGCCCGCGATCCAGCAGCTGCCGCTCGACGCCTGGCACCGGGCGCGCGGCGGCCGCATGGTCGCGTTCGCCGGCTATGAGATGCCCGTCCAATATGAAGGCATCATGGCCGAGCATCTGTGGTGCCGCGAGCATGCCGGCCTGTTCGACGTCAGTCACATGGGCCAGCTGGTCTTCACCGGCGAGGAGGCGGACACCGCGCTGGAAGCGGTGCTGCCGGGCGACGTGAAGGGGCTCGCCGACGGCCGGATGCGCTATTCGCTGCTGTTGGGCGAGGGTGGAGGCATCCTCGACGACCTGATGGTCACCCGGCGCGGGGAGGAGCTGTACATGGTCGTCAACGGCGCGACCAAGTACGACGACATCGGCCACTTGCTCGACGCGCTGCCCGACAGCGTGACGATGAACCTCCAGGACGAGCAGGCGCTGCTGGCTTTGCAGGGACCAAAAGCGGTCGATGCGCTGTCCCGCCTCGTGCCCGGCGTCGCGGGCCTCGTGTTCATGACCGCCGGCGCGTTCGAGTGGAACGGCGCGCCGCTGTGGATCAGCCGCTCCGGCTATACCGGCGAGGACGGGTTCGAGATCTCGCTGCCCGCCGAGCACGCCGTTGCTTTCGCCGACGCACTGGCCGCCGAGTCGGAGGTCAAACCGATCGGGCTGGGCGCGCGCGACTCGCTGCGGCTGGAGGCGGGGCTGCCGCTGTACGGCCACGACCTCGACCCGGAGACGACGCCAGTGATGGCCGACCTCGGCTTCGCGCTCGCCAAGCGGCGGCGCGGGGCGAAGGATTTCCCGGGCGCCGAGCGCATCGTCATGGAGCGCGAGCAGGGCCCGATCGCCAAACGCGTCGGCCTGCTGGTCGAGGGCCGCCAGCCCGTGCGCGAGGGTGCCGGGGTCATCGACGAGGACGGCAGCGAGGTCGGTAAGGTGACCAGCGGCGGCTTCGCGCCAACGCTCGGGGCACCGATCGCAATGGCCTATGTCCCGCTCGCGCTGGCCGTGCCCGGCACCCGCGTCACGCTCGCCCAGCGCGGCAAGGTCCACCACGCGACCGTGACGCCGATGCCCTTCGTTCCCCACCGCTATGTCCGTGCAGGAGCCCCGAAATGAGCCGCTATTTCACGCAAGACCATGAATGGATCGATGTCGATGGCGACACCGGCACCGTCGGCATCTCCGAATATGCGCAGAGCCAGCTCGGCGATGTCGTCTTCGTCGACGTGCCGCTGGAGGGCCGCGAGCTGACCAAGGGCGACGAGGCGGCGACGGTTGAATCCGTCAAGGCCGCGTCCGACGTCTACTCACCGGCGTCCGGGACCGTGATCGAGGGCAATGCCGCGCTCGCCGACACGCCCGACCTGGTCAACGCGGACGCAGAAGGCGACGGTTGGTTCTATCGGATCACCCTCTCGGACCCCAGCGAGCTCGAGGAACTGATGGACGAGACCGCCTATGAGGCGTTCGTCGCCAAGCTCTAATCTGCTCCCCTCCCTGCAAGGGAGGGGCTGGGGGTGGGTCGATCCACGCGAGATGGTCGGCCCAGCTTCCACCCACCCCCGACCCCTCCCTTGCAGGGAGGGGAGGAGTCCATGATGCGCTACCTGCCCCTGACCGGCCACGATCGCGAGGATATGCTCGCCACAATCGGCGTCCCCTCGATCGACGAGCTGTTCGTCGACGTGCCGGAGGCCGCGCGCCTCGACGGTCCGATCCATGGGCTGCCGCTGCACGCCAGCGAGCTTGCCGTCGAGCGCCACATGACCGCGCTCGCCCGCAAGAACATGGTCGCGGGCGAGGTCCCGTTCTTCCTCGGCTGCGGCGCGTATCGCCATCATGTCCCCGCCAGCGTCGATCACCTGATCCAGCGCGGCGAGTTCCTGACCGCCTACACGCCCTATCAGCCCGAGATCGCGCAGGGCACGCTGCAGATGCTGTTCGAGTTCCAGACGCAGGTCGCGCGCCTGCTCGGGACCGACGTGGCGAACGCCAGCATGTATGATGGCTCGACCGCTTGCTGGGAGGCGATCGGCATGGCGCGGCGGATCACGCGGCGTGGCAAGGCGATCCTGTCGTCGGGGCTGCACCCGCATTACGTCCAGGTCGCCAAGACGATGGCTAAGTACACCGGCGATCAGCTCGACACCGCGACGCCCGCGCTGACCGCTGAGACCGATCACGACCGGCTACTCGCGGCGATCGACGACGACACCAGCTGCGTCGTCGTCCAGTACCCGGACATCCTTGGCCGCTTCGCCGACCTGCAACCGCTCGCCGACGCCTGCCATGCCAAAAAGGCGCTGCTGATCGCCGTGGTAACCGAGCCGGTCGCGATGGGCGCGCTCAAGGCGCCTGGCGAGATGGACGCCGATATTGTTGTCGGCGAGGGCCAGTCGATCGGCGTCGGACTGCAGTTCGGCGGCCCCTATGTCGGGCTGTTCGGTTGCAAGGAGAAGTACGTCCGTCAGATGCCCGGCCGGCTATGCGGGCAGACAGTGGACGCCGACGGGCGGCGCGGCTTCGTGCTGACGCTGTCCACCCGCGAGCAGCATATCCGCCGCGAGAAGGCGACCAGCAACATCTGCACCAACTCCGGCCTGTGTGCGCTGGCCTTCAGCATCCACATGACGCTGCTGGGAGAGGCGGGGCTGCGCCGGCTCGCCGGGCTGAACCATGCCGGCGCGGTGAGCGCGGCGGACCGGCTGGCGCAAGTGCCCGGCGTACGGCTGGTCAACGACACCTTCTTCAACGAATTCACGCTCGACCTGGGCCGCGAGGCACGGCCGATCGTGCGCGAGCTCGCCGACAAGGGCGTGTTAGCGGGCGTGTCGCTGGGGCGACTCTATCCGGGCGAGACGGCGCTGGAGAACGGGCTGGTGGTGGCGGTGACCGAGACCACCACGCCGGAGGATGTCGAGGCGCTGGCGACGGCGCTCGAGGAGGCGCTGGCGTGATGTGCCATTCCTCAGCCCCGGCTCCTGCATCTTCCCCGGCGAACGCCGGGGCCCAGTTGCCGCGCACCATCCAGCAGGGCGCAGACCTCTCCAACGCAGCAGCCCGAAACTGGGCCCCGGCGTTCGCCGGGGAAGACGTAATTCTGCAGGGAATTCACTGATGGCCATCAATCAGAGCGGCTGGCGCCCGGAGCGCCTCTCCACCGGCGACACGGCCGCCCCCACCTTCACCGGCAACAAGGCGCTGATGCTCGAGGAGCCGCTGATCTTCGAGATCGGCACCGAACGCACCACCGGCGTCGACTTCGCCGAGGGCGACGTCCACCACGACCGGCTCGGCGGCCTGACCCGCAAGACCCCGATCGGCCTGCCCGGCCTGTCGGAGCCGGAGACGGTGCGCCACTATACGCGCCTCAGCCGCGAAAATTATGCCATCGACCTCGGCCTGTTCCCGCTCGGCTCGTGCACCATGAAGCACAACCCCCGGCTCAACGAGCGCATGGCACGGCTGCCCGGCTTTGCCGACGTCCACCCGCTGCAGCCGGTCGATACCGTGCAGGGCGCGCTCGGCGTCATCAACGAGCTCGCGCATTGGCTGATCGCGCTGACCGGCATGCACGGCGTCGCGATGAGCCCCAAGGCGGGCGCGCATGGCGAGCTGTGCGGCATCCTGGCGATCAAGGCGGCGCTGGAGGCGCGCGGCGAGGGCCACCGCAAGGTCATCCTCGTCCCCGAGTCCGCGCACGGCACCAACCCCGCGACCGCCGCCTTCGCCGGCTTCAGCGTCGAGGACATTCCCGCGACGAAGGACGGCCGCGTCGACACCGACGCGCTGAAGGCGCGGCTCGGCCCGGATGTGGCGGGGGTGATGATCACCAATCCCAACACCTGCGGGCTGTTCGAGCGCGACATGAAGGCGATCAGCGACGCCGTCCACGCGGTCGGCGGCTATGTCTATTGCGACGGCGCCAACTTCAACGCCATCGTCGGCCGTGTGCGCCCGGGCGATCTCGGCATCGATGCGATGCACATCAACCTGCACAAGACCTTTTCCACCCCGCATGGCGGCGGCGGCCCCGGTTCCGGCCCGGTGGTGATGTCCGAGGCGCTGAGCCCGTTCGCGCCGCTCCCCTATACCGCGCGCACTCCGGACGGGCACATCCACCTGATCGAGGAGGAACGAGCCGAGGCGTTCTCGGAGGAGCACTTCGGCGGGGCGCTGCAAAGCTTCGGCCGCATGACCGCGTTTCACGGCCAGATGGGGATGTTCACCCGCGCGTTGACCTACATCCTCAGCCACGGCGCGGACGGCCTGCGGCAGGTGGCGGAGGACGCGGTGCTCAACGCCAATTACGTCCTGCGCTCGCTGGAGGATGTGCTCGACGCGCCGTTCGGCCATGCCGGGCCGTGCATGCACGAGGCGCTGTTCTCCGATGACGGCCTGCCGAACGGCTTCTCGACGATCGACATCGCCAAGGGGCTGATCGATGAGGGCTTTCACCCGATGACGGTGTATTTCCCGCTCGTCGTCCACGGCGCGATGCTGGTGGAGCCGACCGAGACCGAGTCCAAGGCGGCACTCGACCAGTTCATCGGCGCGCTCCGCTCTGTCGCGGAACGCGCCAAGGCGGGCGACGCCAGCCTGAAGACCGCACCGCACTTCGCGCCCAGGAGCCGCCTGGACGAGACGCTCGCGGCGCGTAAGCCGGTGCTGGTGTGGAAGGAGCCGGTGCCGGTGGCCGAGGCGGCGGAATAGCGCGATGTGGGACCAGCTGTTCGGCGTGACCAACCTGGCCGCGCTGGTCGGCTGGGCGGTGTTGCTGTTCGGCCCTGTGCGCTGGCGGCCGGTGATCCGCTACGCCGTCGTCGGCTTCCTGTGCGCCGTGTACGTCCTGCTGTTCACGGGGCTGCTGAGCGGCTGGCTCGATCCGGTGCGCGATGCACCCTCCCAGCCGTTCGTGTATTCGGTTGCTGGCCTGCGCGATCAGTTCGCCAGCGACGGCGGCATCGTCGTCGGCTGGACGCACTATCTGGCGTTCGACCTGTTCGTCGGCTGCTGGATCGCCGACAAGGCGGACGCGCGGGGGGTTGGACGGCTGGCGCAGGCGCCCGTGCTGCTGGCGACGTTCTTGGCCGGGCCGTTGGGGCTGCTGCTGTGGTTCGTGATCCAGCGAGCCCGGCCTGAACCTCGGGGCTGAATGTCCGCTAATGGTGGAAGCGGACGTTCGTTTAAGGTACCTGCATGCGCTCAATCGGATGAGAGGACCGCGTCAACCGCTCGACGCCACTCAGGCCACGTTTCCGGGTCGATCGGCATGCCCGAAGACCAACCTGTTCGGTCTAGATCAACTAGCAGATCGGTAATGCTCGCGCCGCTTGATCGTGACCGCCCCTCCAGGAAGGCGCGCACCGCGTCAAAAGCGGTAAGTTCATCGAGCGTACGAAGGTTCAAGCCGACCCAATCTGCTGCTGGATCTGCACCACGGGCGGCGTGAAGCCGCGCATGATCTGTGGTTTCGATCATACGTCGCCACGCGTTCAGGACGTCCTGCAGAAGACCGGCGACAACTTCGACCGGCACCAGTCCCTTGCCTTTTACCAGCCCCAGCGCGACGTGCGGACGCTTCTCCACGTCGGTGGTGATGTCCAGAATAATCCGATCGTCCGCAATCACCTCAATCGTGGAGTAAGGCCGATCAATGTCACCAAACAGCTGCAAGGAGAGCGGTCCCATAGGCTGCTCTTCCTAGAGCGCTGACGAACATTCGCAATGGGTCCGGCGAACGTTCGTTATTGGGCGTTAGCGGGCATTTGGCGGTGTTCTGCAACGCCAAAGCCGTGCCCGACCCCTGCCTTTTGAAGCAGGGCGGCCGCGCCTCACCCCACGCTCAACCCCACGTCGAGATTACCCCGCGTCGCGTTCGAATACGGGCACACCTCGTGTGCCGCCTGCATCAGCTTCTCGGCGTCGGCGCGGTCGACCCCGGGCAGCATCGCGGTCAGGTTGGCGGTGATGCCATAGCCGCCTTCTTCGCGCGGGCCGAAGCCGACCTCCGCCGTCACCGTCGCGTCGGCGGGCACCTTGACGCCGACCTTGCCGCTGACCGCCTTCATCGCGCCCAGGAAGCAGGCGGAATAGCCGGCCGCGAACAGCTTCTCCGGATTGGCGCCCGTGCCGCCGGGGCCGCCCATCTCCTTGGGCACCACCAGCTTGACGTCGACCGAGCCGTCGTCGGAGCGCGCCGCGCCGTCGCGCCCGCCGGTCGCGGTGGCGGTCGTCCTGTAGATCACGTTCACTGCCATGGGTCTTCTCCTGTCACTTCGCCGCCGGCGCTTCCTCCAGCAGCGGCCACTTGATGCCGAGCTGCTCGAGATAGGTGCCGTATTTGGCCGGGTCGTAATAGTAACGCGCTAGCGCCGGCTTGTGCCGCGCCATGATCTCGGCGTTGATCTCGGTCGCGGGGCGATCCGTCGCGGCGATCATCGGCACATATTTCTGCGTCTTCGTCTGCACGTCGGTGAAATAGGCCTTTGCCGCCGTGCGCAGCTGCGGCTTGGTGAAGAGGTCGAGCGTCGTCATCGCCACCACCTTGGCGCCCGCGACCACGCCCTTGTGCGCGATCGGCGTCGCCATCGCGATCGCGTTGGACCAGTTGTGGCCGGGCAGCTCGGGGATGTTGGCGGGATAGCCGATCGTGATCGTCGGCACGACCCAGCTCACGTCGCCGATATCGTCCGACCCGCCGCTCTTGGGCTCGTCGAGCGGCGCGGTCAGCTCCGACAGCTTGACCGCCAGGCCCTCGCGCTTCTCCGCGCCGACATTCCTCTGGACGATCTTCGCGAAGGCCTGCTCGTCCGCCGTCCACTTCGGCAGGCCGACGGCGCGGATGTTGGCGTAAGCCGCTTCCGCCATCGGCCGGTTAAAATGGCGCGGTGCCGCGGTGCCGAGGATGCGGCGGCTGACGGTGGTGCCGGTCATCGCCGCCGCGCCTTCGGCCATGCGGTTGCCGAGCGCGAAATTGTCGGCGATCCGCTTGAAGTCCTGCTCGCGGAAATAATACCAAACGGCGGCCTCGGACGGGACGACGTTGGGTTGGTCGCCGCCATCGGTGATGACATAGTGCGAACGCTGTTCGGTGCGCAGATGCTCGCGCTGCATGTTCCAGCCGGTGTTCATCAGCTCCACTGCGTCGAGCGCCGACTTGCCCCGCCACGGCGCGCCGGCGGAATGCGCGCTTTCGCCCTTGAAGCGATATTCGACCGAGACGAGCCCGGTGCCGGACGGGCGGCCCCAGCTGGTGCCGAGATTGTCGCCGACATGGGTGAAGATCACCGCGTCCACGTCCTTGAACACGCCGTCGCGGACCATGAACGCCTTGCCCGCGACCAGCTCCTCCGCAACGCCGGGCCAGAGCAGGATGGTGCCCGCGATGCCGGCGCGCTGCATCTGCTCCTTGACCGCGAGTGCGGCGACGATGTTGACCGCCTGGCCGCTGTTATGCCCCTCGCCATGACCAGGCCCGCCTTCGACCATCGGTTTGCGATAGGGGACGCCCGGCATCTGCGACGCTTTGGGGATGCCGTCGATGTCGCTGCCCAGCGCCACCACCGGTCCGCCCGTCTTGTTGGTCCAGCGCGCGGTCCAGCCGGTCGGCAGGCCGGCGACGTTGCGCTCGACGGTGAAGCCCTCGCGCTCCAGCAGCGCCGTCAGGTAGCGCGCGGTCTCATGCTCCTGAAAGCCGAGTTCGGCGAAGGAAAACAGGCTGTCGTTGATCTCCTGCGCCAGCTTGGCGCGCGCGTCGACGCCCGCGACGGCGCGGCCCTTCACGTCCTGAGCCGCCGCAGCCCCCGCCAGCAGCAGCGCCGCCAGTCCGATGATCCTTCGCATGATGCTCCCCCTATGAGTCGGCCGGATAAGGCGACTTACCGCCCTCCGAAATGAAGCGGTCGATCCGCGCGTCGAGCACCGGCAGCGGCACCGAGCCGAGGCTGAGCACGGTATCGTGGAAGGCACGGATGTCGAACTTCGCACCCAGCGCGCGTTCCGCCTTCACGCGGGCACGCTGGATCGCGAGCTGGCCAAGATAGTAGCTGAGCGCCTGGCCGGGCCAGCCGATATAGCGATCGACCTCGGTCTCGATCTCGTGCGCGCTCAGTGCGGTATTGTCGTGGAAGTATCGCTGAGCTCGCTCCCGGCTCCAGCCCTGCGCGTGGATGCCGGTGTCGATCACCAGCCGCGCCGCGCGCCACATCTGATAGCTGAGCATGCCGAACCGCTCGTAGGGGTCACGGTAATAGCCCATCTCGTCGCCGAGCCGCTCGGTGTAGAGTGCCCAGCCTTCTCCGTATGCCGAGATGTAGCTATTCCGCCGGAACGCGGGCAGCTCCCGGTTCTCGGCCGCGAGCGGGATCTGGAAGGCGTGGCCGGGCGCGCTCTCGTGCAGCGTCAGCGCCGGCAGCTGGAACAACGGCCGCGACGGCAGGTCATAGGTGTTGACGAGATATTGCCCCGGCCCGCCGCGCCCGGCGGTGTAATAGGGCGCGATCTCCGGCGGCACCGGGACCACCGCGAAGCGCTGGCGGGGCAGGCGGCCGAACCAGCGTGGGGCGAGTTCGTCGAAGCGTTTGGACAGCCAGGCCGCTTCCTTGAGCAGCGCGTCGGGTGTCTTCGCATAGAAGCGCGAGTCCGTGCGCAGGAACCTCAGGAACGCCGGCAGGTCGCCCTTGAAGCCCGCGTCCGCCTTGGCCCGCTCCATCTCGGCGCGGATCTTTGCCACCTCGGACAGGCCGAGCCTGTGGATCTGCGCGGGCGTCAGGTCAGTGGTCGTGTAGACGCGGATGCGGCTCTGATAATAGGCGTTGCCGTCGGGATAGCTGCTCGCGTCGAGCCGGGTGCGCAGACCGGGGAAGTAGGTCGAGCGCAGGAAGGCGAGCAGCCGCCGGTGTGCGGGGATGACCGTGGCGGCGATCACGCGATTCGCCTCTGCTTGCAAAGCTGCTCGGGTCGCGGGCGACAGCGTCGACGGCAGCTTGGCAAAGGGTTGGTAGTAGACCGTCGCCATCGGCTCGGTGGCGTCGGCGATCGCCGCGACCGGCTTGTCGCGCCCCCGCATGACGATGGCCGGGGGCACGAAGCCGCGCGCGAGGCCGGCGCGCAGGTTGGCGATCTGCTGGTCGATATAGCGGCCCTGCTCGCCCAGTTGACTCAGATAGGCGCCGTAATCCGCCTCGCCGGTCGCGAACGAGCCCCGCGCGGCATATTGCAGGTCCGACCAGAAGGCGCTGTCGCCGTTGACCGGCTTCTCCCACTCGCGAAAGCGCTGGTCGTCCAACAGCGCGGCGATCTGCTGGCGATAGACCAGCACGTTCTCGCGCGCCTGTGGCGACAACGACGCCGGGCGGATCGCGTCGAGCTGCCGCAGCACCGCCGTCCAGCGCGCGGTGCGCCGATCCTGCGCGGCGGCCGACACGTCGGGCAGGTGCGCGTCGACCTTGCGCGCGCCGTCATCTGCCAGCCCCTCCGCCACGCGCCACTGCCATTCGGCGCGCCAGATCGCGTCGAAGCGCGCGTCCTCGGCCGGCGCGGCGGCGACCAGGACCAGTGCAGCGAGCGGCAGGAGGGGGCGCATGAGGGGCAGCGTAGCGGGCCGGAGCAGGGGCGGCTAGACGATGCCGTCGGCGCTGGCCTGACGGACCTCCTCGCGACGACGGCGATGCTCGCGCCAGACGATGAACAGGCCCGAGCCGACGATCAGCGGCGCGCCGACGAGCGTGGCTGCGACCGGCAGCGTTCCATAAGCCGCCCAGCCGAGCAGCATCGCCCACAGCAGCGAGGTATAGTCCATCGGCACCACGACGGAGACGGGTCCGCGCGCGAGACTGCCGGTCATCGCCAGCTGCGCCACGCCGCCCAAAGCGCCGATCCCAGCAAGGATCGCCCAGGTCAGCGGCGGATGGAGGTCGGCATTGGCCAGGTAGAAGGGCAGCAGCACGGCGCTGGACAGGGCCGAGAACCAGAACACCGTCGTCTTCGGCGCCTCGGTGCGGCCGATCTGGCGTAGCAGGATCGTGACCAGGGCGGTGCAGAAGGCGGCGGTCAGCCCCAGCGCCGCGCCCGCGAGCGGCATGTGATCCCCCGAAGGCTGCGCCACGATCAAGACGCCCGCAAATCCGATCCCGACCGCCGCCCAGCGCCGCCAGCCGGTCGGCTCGCGCAGCACAAGTGCGCCCAGCACGGTGGCGAAGATCGGCATGGAGAAGCCGATCGTCGTCGACTCGGCTAGCGGCAGCATGAGGATGGCCGAGAAGGTTAGCGCCATTGCGACCAACCCCACCACACAGCGTAGCAGATGCGCTGGCATCCGTTCCGTCCGGAGACTCGCAAAGCCAGGGCCTGCCGCCACCACGCCGGCAACCAGCACCGCCGCGCCGAACTGCCGCGCGAAAAGGATCTCGGCGAACGCCGCGCCGCCCTGCTCGGCCAGCTTGATGAACAGGTTCATCAGCGAGAACAAGGCCGCCGCCGTGAGCCTGAGCGCGATGGCAGGAAGGAGGCGGTCTTCGTTCAAACGGCCTCCGTCATGCTGAACTTGTTTCAGCATCCATGCGGACCGCGGGCGTCACGCTCGACGCTGATGGACGCGCATGGACCCTGAAACAAGTTCAGGGTGACGAAGGAGGGAACAAGCGACTATCCGACACCCATGATCAAACGCGCACTTCCCGTCACCCGCGAACAGGATTTCGCTGCCTGGTATCAGGCCGTCATTGCCGAGGGTGACCTCGCCGAGGAATCGGGCGTACGCGGCTGCATGGTCATCCGGCCGTGGGGCTATGGCATCTGGGAGCGCATCCAGCGCCTGCTAGACGACCGCATCAAGGCGACCGGGCACGAGAATTGCTATTTCCCGCTCTTCATCCCGCTCTCCTATTTCGAGAAGGAAGCCGAGCATGTCGAGGGATTCGCGAAGGAAATGGCGGTTGTCACCCATCATCGGCTGATTGGTGACGGCAAGGGCGGGCTGGTGCCCGATCCGAGCGCCAAGCTGGAGGAGCCGCTGGTCGTGCGTCCGACCTCCGAAACCGTGATCGGCGCCGCGTTCGCGCGCTGGGTACAGTCGTGGCGGGACCTGCCGGTTCTGATCAACCAATGGGCCAATGTCGTCCGCTGGGAGATGCGCACCCGCATGTTTCTGCGCACGTCCGAATTCCTTTGGCAGGAGGGGCATACCGCGCACGCTTCCGCCGAAGAGGCGCGAGAAGAAACGCTCAAGATGCTGGAAGTGTACCGTTCCTTTGCGGAGGACTGCCTGGCGCTGCACGTCATAGCCGGCGAGAAGCCGGAGAATGAGCGGTTTCCGGGCGCGGTCGCGACCTACTCGATCGAGGCGATGATGGGCGACGGCAAGGCGCTGCAGGCGGGCACCTCGCACTTCCTGGGCACCAACTTCGCATCGGCGCAGAACATCCGCTTCCAGAATGCGGAAGGCGGCCTGGAAGTGGCCAACACGACCAGCTGGGGCGTGTCGACGCGCATGATCGGTGGCGTCATCATGGTCCATGGCGACGACGACGGCTTACGCTGCCCGCCCGCGATCGCGCCGTGGCAGGCGGTGATCGTGCCGATGCTGCGCGACCAGCCGGAGGACGCGGCGATCGTCAGCTATTGCAGGGCTTTGCAGGCAGAACTTGCCGCCGCCTTCGCACTCGGCGAGCCGATCCGCGCGCTACTCGATCTGAAGCCCGCAAAGGCCGCGACCAAGCGGTGGGGCTGGGTCAAGAAGGGCGCGCCGATTATCGTCGAGGTCGGCGGCCGCGACGTGGCGGGCGGCAACGTCTCGGTCGTGCGCCGCGACGAACTCTACCGCCCCGACGGCAAGCTCGACAGCCGTGTGCAGCCCCGTGCCGATTTCGTGGCCGGTGCAGGCGCGCTGCTGGAGGCGATCCAGGCGGCGCTGCACGCGCAGTCGGTCGAGAATGTCCGCGCCAACATCGTACCGCTCAGCGACTGGGCGGCGGTGGAGGCGAGCTTCGCCGAGGACCAGAAGAACCCCGGCTGGGTCGATGTCGCCTGGTCCAGGCCGACCGGCGCGGCGCTCGACGCGGTGGTCGAACGGCTGAAGGCGCTCAAGCTCACCATCCGCAACGCGCCGCGCGGGCAGACCGGGCAGCCGGACGCGCCGTGCATCTTCACCGGCGAGACGGCCGTGGAGCGGGTGCTGATCGGGCGCGCCTATTGATGCGCCGGCAGGCGCCCGGGGGAGACGCGCCGCGCTTCTTCCGGCGCGGGCGGCTGAGCGTCCGCGCGACGCTGCTGCTGCGCATCCTCGGCGTGCTGCTGTTGGTCGGGGTCGCGCTCGGCGGCCACTGGTTCGACCGCGCGGGGCTGCGCGACAATAGCGACGGCCATGTCTCCTTCCTCGACGTGGTGTATTTCACCACCATCACCGTGACGACGGTCGGGTATGGCGACATCGTGCCGGTGTCCGATCGGGCGCGGATGTTCGACACCTTTGTCGTCACGCCGATCCGCATCTTCGTGTTTCTGATCTTTCTGGGCTCGGCCTATAGCTTCATGCTGCGGCAAGGATTGGAGCGGTGGCGGATGAGCCATGTTCAGCGACGTTTGCAGGGCCACACGATCGTCTGCGGCTATGGCGCGACGGGAGAGGCTGCGGTCGGCGAACTGCTCGCGCGCGGCACCTCCCCCGACTGCATCGTCGTGGTCGATCGGGACCCTCAGCGGCTGCGGGTCGTCGAGGGGCTGGGGGTCGCAACGGTCGAGGGCGACGCGACCCACAATGCGGTGCTGGAGAGCGCCGGTGTCCGCAACGCCGCCGCCGCGATCGTCACCGCCGGACGCGACGACACGGCGGTGCTGGTCATGCTGACGGTCCGGCGGCTGGCGCCGGCGGTGCGGGTGAGCTGTGCCATCGCCGAGGTCGAGAACGAGATCATCGCGCGCGATGCTGGGGCGGACGTGATCGTCAACCCGATCTCCTTTGGCGGGCAGCTGCTCGCGGGCTCCACCAAGGGGCCGCATCTAGCCGACTATGTCGCCGATCTGGTAACGCGCGGCGGCCGCGCCGACCTTCACGAGCGCCCCGTCGCGCCGCACGAGGTCGGCCGCTCGCCCGCCGAGGTGACGACTGGACAGGTGCTGCGCCTGTATCGCGACGACGAATGCGTGATGCTGGACGATCCGGCGGCTGCGAAGCTGGAGCCCGGCGACGTGCTGATCGAGGTGGTCGGGGTGCGGCGCTAGGAAGGAGGAAAGCTTTCGCTCCACCAACGGGCGAAAGCCTCGCGCTCCGCCGCCGTCATCTTCAGCCCCAGCTTCGATCGCCGTTGCAGCGGGTCGTCGACCGTCCGCGCCCACTCGCGGTCGTGCATCCACCGCGCCTCGACTTCGGTCAGCCCAGCGCCGAACGCCTGACCCATGTCCGCCTCGCAGCGCACATCGGCCAGCATGGCGTGCAATGCAGAACCATAGGCGTGCGCCATCCGCGCCGATCGGGCCTGGCCAAGGAACGGCCACCGTGTCCGCACGCTCGCCAAGAACGAGTCGAACGCCTCGATGTCTCCGCCCGGGAAAGGGCGCTTGCGGGTCAGGTGTCGGGCCTCCAGCCCTAACGATGGGCCGAGCCGCCCGACCGTCTCCTCCGCCAGATGCCGCGCGGTGGTGATCTTGCCCCCGAACACGCTCAGCAACGCCGGGCCGTTCTCGTCCAGCTCCAGCACATAGTCGCGGCTGATCACCTGCGCCGCGCTCGCGCCATCGTCGTACAACGGGCGCACCCCGGACCAGGTCGCGACCACGTCGTCCGGCCCGATCTGCCGCACGAAATGCCGGTTCGCCGCGTCGCAGAGATAGGCGATCTCGCCGGCGTCGATCACCGCCTCCTCCGGCCGGTCTACGGCCACGTCGGTCGTGCCGATCTCCGTCATCCCCTGCCACGGAATGGCGAAGACGATGCGCTTGTCGGGCTGTTGCAGCATATAGGCGTGGTCGCCCGCATACAGCGGGGGCACGACGATATGGCTGCCCTTGACCAGCCGCACATGGCCCGCCGCGTTGACGCCGAGCCTGCCGAGCGCCTCGCCGACCCACGGCCCCCCCGCGTTGACCAGCGCCCGCGCCGTCACCGTCCGGCCGTCGGACAGATGCGCGCGCCACAGCCCGCTCTCGCGCCTTGCGCTCTCCAGCGTGGTGTAGGTCGCGATCTCCGCGCCGCCGGCCGCCGCGTCGATCGCGTTGGCGAGCGTCAGCCGGGCGTCGTCGACCTGCGCGTCCGAATAGACGAAACCCCGCGCACCACCCTTCAACGGGTCGGTGAACGCCGTGTCCGTGGCGCGCAGCCCCCGCGAACGTGGCAGCGTCATGCGGCCCGCGAGCAGATCGTAGAGCAGCAGCCCGGCACGAACCATCCACCAGGGGCGTACCGCATGTTCGTGCGGCAGCACGAACAGCATCGGCCGGATCAGGTGGGGTGCGGCCTTGAGCAACCGCTCCCGCTCGCGCAACGCCTCCGCCACCAGCCGGAAGTCGTACTGCTCCAGGTATCGTAGGCCGCCGTGGATCAGCCCGGTGGACGCGGACGAGGTGTGCTGCCCGAGATCGTCGCGCTCGACCAGCAGCACGGACAGCCCGTTCAGCGCCGCCTCACGCGCGATCGCGCAGCCATTAATACCGCCGCCGATGATGATGAGGTCGGTCATATCCGGCATCTAGCCAAAACTTCTTCCCCGGCGAAGGCCGGGGCCCAGCTGCCACGGTCAATGTTGGCACGGGCAGCGCTCACCGTGATCGTCTCGCAACTGGACCCCGGCCTTCGCCGGCGAAGATGATGCATCGGGGTGACGATGGGGTAGTAAGTGCCTACCTGTCCTCCGTGCCAAAGAAACCGACCCCCGGCCTCCCGAGCCGCCAGCAGATCCTCGACTTCATCGCCACGTCCGACGTGCCCGCCGGCAAGCGCGAGATCGCGCGCGCGTTCGGATTGCATGCGCAGGACAAGATCGCGCTCAAGGCCTTGCTGCACGACATGGCGGACGAGGGGCTGATCGACTCCGCCCCGGGCCGCGCCTTTCACAAGATGGGCGGCATCCCCAAGGTGACGGTGCTGAGGGTCGTCGATGTCGACGAGGGCGCCAACGTCTGGGCGGTGCCCGAGCGCTGGGAGGCCGAGACGCCGCCGCCCCGCCTCCGGGTCCGCGAGCGCAAGCGGGGCGCGCTGGGCGTCGGCGAGCGCATCCTCGCGCGCACCGAAGAGGCAGGGCAGGGGTGGATTGCGCATCCGATGAAGACGCTGGCGCCCGCGTCCGAGCAGATGCTCGGCGTGTTGCGGCGGGAAGGTGACCAGCTTTGGCTAAGCGGCGTCGAGAAGAAGGACCGCCGTGAGGTGATCGTCTCTGACGCCGGCGGCGCGCAGCCGGGCGACTTGGTGCTGGCCGAAAAGGCCGGACGCCCGCCGCGCATCACCGCGCGCGTCGTGCAGCGGCTGGGCGATCCCTTCGCGCCGCGCTCGTTCAGCCTGATCGCGATCCACAAGCTCGGCATTCCCGACGCCTTCAGCCAGGAAGCGCTGGACGAGGCGGAGCGTGTCGCGGGCCAGCCGCTCGGGGACGATCGCGAAGACCTGACCCACCTGCCGATCGTCGCGATCGACCCGGCCGACGCGCGCGATCATGACGACGCGGTGTGGGCGGAGGCCGACGACGACCCCGCCAATGAGGGCGGCTGGCGCGCGATCGTCGCGATCGCCGATGTCAGCTTCTACGTCCGCCCCGGATCCGCACTCGATCGCGGCGCGCGGGAGCGCGGGAACAGCGTCTATTTCCCCGACCGCGTCGTGCCGATGCTGCCCGAGATCCTGTCCGCGCACGTCTGTTCGCTCAAGGAAGGCGAGGACCGCGCGGCGCTTGCCTGTCACCTGCAGGTGACGAAGGCGGGCGCGCTGAAGAGCTGGCGTTTCTCGCGCGCGGTGGTGCGGCTGGTGGCGAACATCGCGTACGAGGACGCACAGGCGATCCGCGACGCTGCATCTCCCCTCCCGCTTGCGGGAGGGGACGGGGGAGGGGCTGTCGATCCGGGAACACCGCCTGTGGACATGCCCTCCCCCAGCCCCTCCCGCAAGCGGGAGGGGAGCTTAGAAGGCCCCTCCCACGAGATGGAGGGGGACTTGCTGCCGATCCTCCAACCCCTCTGGGCCTGCTGGCGCGCCCTGCTCACCGCCCGCGAAGCCCGTGGCCCGCTCGAACTCGATCTCCCCGAGCGCCGTGTCGTCCTCGACGAGAAAGGCCGCATCCTGTCGGTCGCACCCCGCGAGCGGCTCGATTCCATGCGGCTGATCGAGGACTATATGATCGCCGCCAATGTCGCCGCCGCCAAGGCGCTGGAGGCGAAGAAGGCGCCCGTCATGTACCGCATCCACGAACCGCCGGCGCGCGAGAAGCTGGTGGCGCTCAAGGACTATCTGGAGACTTTCGGTGTGCCGTTCGCGCTCGGTCAGGTGATCCGACCCGCGACCTTCAACCACCTGCTCGAGCGGGTCGGGGAGGTCGATTTCCGGCCGCAGATCATGGAGCAGGTGCTCCGCACCCAGACCCAGGCCTATTATGGCCCCGCCAATCACGGCCATTTCGGGCTGGCGCTCGGCAGCTACGGCCACTTCACCTCGCCCATCCGGCGCTATGCCGATCTGATGGTCCATCGCGCGCTGGTCAGCGCCTACGGGTTGGGCCCCGGCGGCCTGTCGGGCAACGAGGATTTCGAGGTGGTGGGCGAGAGCATCAGCCGGCTCGAACGCCGCGCGATGGAGGCTGAGCGCGATACCATCGACCGCTATGTCGCCGCGTTTCTGGCCGAGCGGGTCGGCGAGGAGGTCGATGCGCGGATCACCGGCGTCGCCAATTTCGGCTTTTTCGCGACCGTCGAGGGCGTGGGTGGCGATGGTCTCGTTGCCGTGCGCGATCTCGGCCGCGAATATTTCCGCTTCGACGAGGCGGCTCGGACGCTGACCGGCGAGGAGAGCGGCGACCAGTACAGCCTCGGCCAGCGGCTGCGGCTGCGGCTGGCTGAGGCCAACCCGATCTCGGGCGGGCTGCGCTTCGAGCTGCCGAGCGGGACCACGAAGCTGTCCGCCGGCGACCGCGGGCGCGGCGCGCCGCGCGTGTTCAAGCGGCGCGGCCGGCCTGGCAATATCCGGCACCAGGGCAAGCGGCGGTAGAGCTCACGGATCGCCGGCGAGGGGAGAAACCGCCGTCCTACAAGCCGGGAATCATGCCAGCCCGGGTTCGATCTTTCTCATGATTGAACCCGAACCCGCTCGCGGCCAGCGTTGGCCGTTCGCCCTGAGCGAAGTCGAAGGACCAATCCGGCGCCGTGGGACGGCGCGCCAGGTCTCATGATCGTTCGCGCTGAGCGAAGTCGAAGGGCACTCTCGGCTGATGTGCCTCCCAAGCACACGCGTTTGACCCTAAACCTTCCCCAAACTTCCGAGCCGAAGTGGAAGCTTTTGACCCTAAACTTTCCCTCAACTTCCAAACTAGGCCGCAAGCGCGCGACCCTCAACTTTTCCTCAACTTCCGATCAACCGGCGGTGAAGGTCAGCCCCGCCTTGGCCTTCAGCCGGTCCCGCAACGCGGCTCCCATCAGCGCGCCGGGCGTCCAGACCCCGCCATCGCCCGTCACGTCCTCGACCAGGCACAAGGCGGACTCCGCGATCATCCTGCTGGTCGAGCCATAGCCTGGATCACGGTCGCCGGTGACCACCGCGTCGAGCCGCGATCCGTCCGGCATCTCGCCGATAAACAACAGATCGTAGAAGCCGCTGTCGCGCGCCTCCTTGCTCGGCCCTTTGCCCGGCTTCGGCCCCTTGTCCGATGCGAACGGGTTGAGCTTGCTGATTGCCTCGGCCGCCGCCTTGCCGACGTCGCCAAGCCCGGCGACCATCATCTCGTCGTAGCGAAAGTCCTCGCCCCAGGGATGGCCGAGTAGAAAGTTGGTGCGGTGGACGTTCTTGGTGTTGATCGGCGCCATGATGAACGGCGCGACCCAGGCGCCGAGCGTGGCATCGTATTCCGGGATCAGCCCGGTCGGCTGGTGCGGGCCGCTGAAGCCGGGGGTGAGCGCGAACGAGCTGGCGAGCAGCTTGAGTAGGCTCGGCTCCCGCGCTGCGGCGGCCAGCGTCGCCTTGAGGCTGGCGGCGGTACCGCCGGAAAAGCCGCCCTGCATCTTGCGCACCCGGCCCTTTATACGCGGGGCGGGCGCCCCGAACCGCTCGCGCGCCGCATCTTGCAGCGTCATCACGCCGAGGTCGAAGGGAATCGAATCGAAACCGCAGGAGAAAACGATGCGCGCGCCCGTGCGCTTCGCCTCCTCGTGGTACGCGTCAATCATCTGCCGCATCCAGGCGGGCTCGCCGCACAGGTCGACATAGGCGGTGCCCGCCGCCGCGCAGGCGCCGACCAGCCCGGAGCCATAGAGCTGATAGGGGCCAACGGTGGTCAGCACCACGGCGGTGCGCTCCGCCATCGCCCTGATCGAAGCGGGATCGTCCGCGTCCGCCACCACCAGCGGCGTGTCCGCCGTCGCGCCGATCAGGTCGCGAACTTCGGCCAGCTTCGCCGCCGACCGCCCCGCCATCGCCCAGCGGCCGCGGCCCGGATAGGCCTGGACCAGATACTCCGCGACCAGCCGCCCGGTGAACCCGGTCGCGCCGTACACGATGATGTCGAAGTCGCGCATATTCCCCTCCCGCTTGCGGGAGGGGCTAGGGGAGGGGATGTCCGCCTGCCGTCCACGCGTGGTCAGACATGCCCTCCTCCAATCGCTCCGGCAAGCGGGAGGGGAGCTTCAGGCCGCCTCGCTGAACTGCAGGCTCGCCAGCCGCGCATAGAGGCCGGAGCGCGCGATCAGCTGGGCGTGGGTGCCCTGTTCGAGGATGCGGCCCGCGTCCATCACGACGATGCGATCGGCGGCGCGGACGGTCGCGAGCCGGTGCGCGATGACCAGCGTCGTGCGGTTCGCCATCAACCGCTCCAGTGCTGCCTGCACCAGCCGCTCGCTTTCGGCGTCGAGCGCGCTGGTCGCCTCGTCGAGCAGCAGGATGGGCGCGTCGCGGAGCAGCGCGCGGGCAATGGTCAGCCGTTGCCGCTGACCACCCGACAGCCGCGCGCCGCCCTCGCCCATGAAGGTGTCCAGCCCGTCCGGCAGCGCGCGCAGGAACTCGGCCGCGTTCGCCGCCGCCGCGGCCGCCCAAAGCTCCTCGTCCGACGCGCCCCAGCGGCCATAGCGCAGGTTGTCGCGCGCGGAGGCGGCGAAGATCACCGTCTCCTGCGGCACCATCGCGATCCGCGCCCGCACCGCCGCCGGATCGGCGTCGCGGAGATCGACACCGTCGATCGTGACGCGGCCGCCCTCGGGATCGTAGAAGCGCTCGGCGAGCTGGAAGAGCGTGGTCTTGCCCGCCCCCGACGGGCCGACCACCGCCACCGTCTCGCCGGGCGCGACGCTGAGCGACAGCTGGTTGAGCGCGGAGACCTCCGGCCTGGTCGGGTAACGGAAGGTCACGTCCTCGAACGCCAGCGACCCCTTGGCTGGCTCAGGCAGCGGGACGGGATTGGCGGGCGCGGCGATCTCCGGCACCTCCGCCAACAGCTCGGCAAGGCGGTCGGCGGCGCCGGCGGCGCGCAGCAGGTCGCCATAGACTTCGGTCAGCGCGCCGAACGCGCCGCCGACGAGCAGCGCCGTGATCACGAATGCGCCCAGCGATCCGCCCGACAGCCGTCCCGCCGCGACGTCACTGACCGTGAACCACAGCAGCATGACGATCGAGCCGAACAAGAGCCCGATGACCAGCGCGGTCATCGCCGCACGGATGCCGATCCGGCGCTTGGCTGCCGCGAAGCTGCGGTCGACCGCTGCGGCGAAGCGGCCCTGCTCGCGCGTTTCCTGCCCGAACGCCTGCACCACCTTCATCGCCGACAACGTCTCGACCGCCATCGCGCCGATGTCGGCGATCCGGTCTTGGCTCGACCGCGAGTGGCTGCGCACCCGCTGGCCGAGCAGCACCATCGGCAGCACGATCAGCGGGATGCCCAGGATCAGCATGCCGGCGAGCTTCGGCGCCAGCAGGAACAGCGACACGATGCCGCCGATTCCCATGATGACGTTGCGCAGCGCGACGGAGACGGTGGTGCCGACCGCCATCTCGATCTGCGCGGTGTCGGACGTCAGCCGCGACGCGACCTCCGACGGGCGGTTCTCCTCGAACCAGCGCGGGGCGAGGCGCAGCAGATTGGCCTGCACCGCCATGCGGACATCGGCGACGGTGCGCTCGCCGAGCCAGGACACGAAGTAGAAGCGCAGCGCAGTCGCCACCGCCAGCACCGCTACCAGCGCGAACAGGCTGTAGAAGGCGCGGTCGATATGATCGGTGTTGGCGCCGTCCGCGAAGCCCTTGTCGATCACCGAGCGGAACGTCCAGGGGATCGCCAGCGTGGCGCCGGACGTGATCACCAGCGCCACCAGCGCCACCGCCAATTGGCCCGGATAGCGCGAGGCATAGCGCCAGACGATCGCCAGGCTGCCGAGTTTCCGACGGCTGTCGCGGGGTGGGGTGGAGGCGACGATATCGGGCATCAGGGCCGCGTAGCAGGCGGGCGGCGGGCCCTCAACGTCGCTCGGGGCGTTGTTCCCCGGCCGAAACTCGTTACGGCGGTAGCAAGCTGTTCGCGGCTATGGGAATCCCGATGCTTTACAATGCCTACGAAATGCAACGCTCGATGCTCGCCGGTGCTGGGGCGTGGGCGAGTTGGGGGGCGGAGATGCTGGGCAACCCCGCCAATCCCTTCGCGTACCTGGGGGGCGGCAGCGTCATGGCGTCGGCCATGGAGGTTTTCGCCCATGCTGCCGCGTCGCGTGGCAAGCCGGCGTTCGGCCTCGATCATACGACGGTGGATGGTCGCGAGATTTCGGTGAACGAAGAGATCCTCGTCGCCAAGCCATATGGGAGCCTCAAGCGTTTCCGCCGCAAGGGCGTCGAGGGCGGGCCCAAGCTGCTGATCGTTGCGCCGATGTCGGGTCATTACGCGACGCTGCTGCGTGGCACGGTGGAGCGGATGCTGCCGACCGCCGACGTCCACATCACCGATTGGGCGGATGCCAAGCTGGTGCCGCTGTCGGCCGGACGCTTCGATCTCGACGACTATATCGACTATCTCGTCGAGTTCCTAGAAGCGATGGGGCCGGAGAGCCACATGCTGGCGGTCTGCCAGCCGTCGGTGCCCTGCTACGCGGCGGTCGCGCTGATGAGCGCGGACCAGCATCCCTGCCGGCCGAAGACGCTGACCATGATGGGCGGGCCGGTCGACACGCGCGAGGCGCCGACGGCGGTCAACACGCTGGCGACGCAGCGGCCGCACAGCTGGTTCGAGCAGAACGTGATCGCGACAGTGCCGATGACCTACCCCGGCGCCGGTCGGCGGGTCTATCCCGGTTTCCTGCAACTCGCCGGCTTTATGTCGATGAACCTGGGCGACCACATGGTCAGCCACTGGGAAATGTTCAAACATCTCGTCCGCGGCGACGAAGACAGCGCCGACCTGACCAAGGACTTCTACGAGGAATATCGCTCGGTCTGCGATATGACGGCCGAGTTCTACCTGCAGACGGTGGACCTGGTGTTCCAGACCCACGCACTGCCGAACGGCACCATGACGCATCGCGGTCGACCGGTGGATCCGGGAGCGATCACCGACGTCGCGGTGCTGGCGATCGAAGGCGAGCGCGACGACATCTCGGGGCTCGGCCAGACCAAGGCGGCGCTGTCACTCGCGACCGCGCTGCCGGCCGAGATGAAGCGCTATTACATGGCCGAGGGCGCCGGGCATTACGGCATCTTCAACGGCTCCAAGTGGCGTGATCGGATCGCGCCGGTGGTCGAGGAGTGGATCGCAATCCACTCCTGACCGGACGTTCGCTCAGGCGACCGAATCCACCACCGCATGGCTGGAGGATTCGCTCGGCTTGATCGTGCCGCCGAACAACATCTTGAGGCGACCGGCAATCGATACGTCGGTCTCCCACAGCTCGGCGGAACTGATGTCAAAGCGGTTGAGCCGCGCGTCCGCCTTGCCGTTCGGGAACCAGGCCTCGACGCGGTTGTCCCACAGCTTGTCGAACGTGGCCTGATTGGTCTCCTGGCTGACTTCGCCGGCAAGGCAGGCGAAGAAATCATGCCCCTTGCCCACGAACTGCGCCATCGCGTCGCCGCCGGTGGCGATGCGGTTGTCGTGGCCCGAGAAGATGAACAGCGCGTTGGGCTGATCCTCGTCCAGCTTGACGTTCATCGGCTCCGAATGCTCGCCGTCGGTTAGCCCGATCATGATGAACGGACTCTCAGCGAGCTTGGCGAGGAACTTGGCGGCGACTTCCTGCGGAGCGTCCTTGTTGTCGGCCATATGCATGCGTCTCCTGTAATCGGTTCGGCAGGAGAACGATGCGGACGGGGGAGCGTTCCCCGCCCGCGATCGCCGATCACAGCACCTCAAACAGCCCGGCCGCGCCCATGCCGCCGCCGACGCACATCGTCACCACGACGTACTTCGCACCACGGCGCTTGCCTTCGATCAGGGCGTGGCCGGTGCAGCGGGCGCCGGTCATGCCATAGGGGTGACCGACCGAGATCGAGCCGCCGTTGACGTTGAGCAGCTCGTCCGGAATGCCGAGCTTGTCGCGGCAGTAGAGCACTTGCACCGCGAACGCCTCGTTCAGCTCCCACAGGCCGATGTCGTCCATCTTCAGGCCGTTGCGCTCGAGCAGCTTTGGGATGGCGAAGACGGGGCCGATGCCCATCTCGTCGGGCTCGGTGCCCGCGACCGCCATGCCGACATAGCGGCCGAGCGGGGTGAGGCCGCGGCTGACGGCGAGCTTCTCCTCCATCAGCACGCTCGCCGATGCGCCATCGGACAGCTGCGAGGCGTTGCCGGCGGTGACGGTGCCACCCTCGAGAACGGTCTTGAGGCCCTGCAGCCCCTCCAGCGTGGTGTCGGCGCGGTTGCCCTCGTCCTTGGTGAGCGTCACCTCTTTGTGGGTGACCTCCTTGGTCTCCTTGTTGACGATCGCCATCGTCGCGGTGACGGGCACGATCTCGTCGTCGAACCGACCTGCGGCCTGGGCGGCGGCGGTGCGCTGCTGGGACTGAAGTGCGTAGGCGTCGCAGACGTCGCGGCCGATGTTGTAGCGCTTGGCGACCACCTCCGCCGTCTGGAGCATCGGCATGTACACGTCCTTGTGCATCGCCAGCAGCTCGTCGTCGCGCCCGACGCGCATCTGCGGAGTCTGGACCATCGAGATGCTCTCGACGCCGCCGCCGATCGCCACGTCCATGCCGTCGACCATGACCTGCTTGGCCGCGGTGGCGATCGCCATCAGCCCGGACGCGCACTGGCGGTCGAGCGACATGCCTGAGACCGTGGTCGGCAGGCCGGCGCGGAGCAGCGCCAGGCGCGCGATGTTGCCGCCCTGCACGCCCTGCTGGAGGGCCGCGCCCATCACCACGTCCTGGACCTCGGCGCCGTCGATCCTGGCTCGCTCGACGGCGGCCTTGATCGCGTGGCTGGCGAGGGTGGGCGAGGGGAGGTTGTTGAAGGCGCCGCGATAGGCGCGGCCGATGGGGGTGCGGGCAGTGGAGACGATGACGGCGGAGCGCATGGAACTTCCCTTTCTTCGCCCAAAGAATAGGCGGGAGGATTAGTTAAGTAGTTGACATTAAACGAATATCTGGCTGATCCATTCGGCGATCATGGCGGGCTTCGGCGCGCCTTCGATCTCGACCGTGAACTCGTTGGTCTGCTGGAACTGGCCGGGCCGCTTTTCGTCGAACTCGACGAGCTTGAAGCGGCCGCGCACCTTGGAGCCCGAACGAACGGGGGTGAGGAAGCGCACTTTGTTGCCGCCATAGTTGACGCCCATCTTCACGCCCTCGAGCCGCGGCGCGTCGGCGACCTTGGACGACAGCAGCGGCATCAGCGACAGCGTCAGGAAGCCATGCGCGATGGTGCCGCCGAACGGGGTCATCGCCGCCATTTCAGGGTTCACATGAATGAACTGGTGATCGCCCGTGGCGTCGGCGAACTTGTCGATCATCTCCTGCGTCACCTCGACCCAGTCGCTGACCGTCTCGGTGCCGATACGGGTCTTCATCTCCTCGACTGTGATGGTCGTCACATGGTTCCCCTTCAGAAGGCAAAGCGGCTAAGCGCGTGCGCGTCTCTAGGCACGTCAAATCCTTCCTCGCAAGCCTCAACCAACCGGATCTTCCAACATGGCCCTTGCCAACCCGCTCTCCACCATGGCTATGCTCCACCGCGCGCCCGAACCCGATGTTCTAAAGCCGCTGTTGGACAGGGCGCAGCTTTCGCCCGAATCGCGCGAGCGGGTGCTGGGTACCGCGTCGGAGCTGCTCGCCGACCTGCGCGCCGCGCAGGGGCGGGGCTGGGTCAACCAGTTCCTGCAGGAGTATCGGCTCAACACCTCGGAAGGCGTGGCGCTGCTCAGCCTCGCCGAGGCGTTCCTGCGTGTGCCGGACCCGGAGACCGCGGACCTGCTGATCGCCGACAAGCTGGGCGAGGCGGACTGGGGCGCGCATCGCGGCAAGTCGAGCTCGCTGCTGGTCAACTCGGCGACCTGGGGGCTGGTGGTCGGCCGCGCGGTGGTCGGTGAGGGCGGCGGGGCGCTGAAGCGGCTGATCGGCCGCGCGGGCGAGCCGTTCGTGCGCCAGGCGGTGGGCGCGGCGATGAAGATGATGGGCGAGATCTTCGTCATGGGGCGCACCATCGACGAGGCGGCGCGGCGGATGGCGCGCACGGAGCACAAGGGCTTCACCGCGAGCTTCGACATGCTGGGGGAAGCGGCGCGGACGCACGAGGACGCCCAACGCTATTTTCGCAGCTACACCGATGCGGTGGACGCAGTCGGGCGGGATGCGCGGGCCGGGCACTCGATATCCGTAAAACTGTCGGCGCTGCACCCGCGTTACGAGGTCGCGCGCTGGAGCGAGTGCGTGCCGGCGCTCACCGAAATGCTGGAGGCGCTCGCCGTGCAGGCGGCGGGCAAGGGGATCGCGCTGACGGTCGATGCGGAGGAGAGCGAGCGGCTGGAGATGTCGCTCGACATTATCGGCCGTGTCGCCGGCTTGCCGAGCCTCACGGGCTGGGACGGGTTCGGGATGGCGGTGCAGGCCTATGGCAAGCGCGCGGCGCCGGTGGTCGCCTGGGCGAACGGGCTCGGGCGGCTGATGAACGTGCGGCTGGTCAAGGGTGCCTATTGGGATTCGGAGATCAAGCGGACGCAGATCGAGGGGCTGGCGGACTATCCGCTGTTTACGCGCAAGGCGGCGACAGATGTATCGTATCTGGCGGTAGCGCGCGACATGCTGGAGGCGAAGAACATCCGCCCGGCCTTCGCGTCGCACAACGCGCTGACGGTGGCGACGATCGTCGAATGGGCGGGCAATTCGCGCGACTTCGAGTTCCAGCGGCTGCACGGCATGGGCGAGGGGCTGTACGAGCGGCTGGTGCGCGAGCGCGGCTATCATGCCCGCGTCTATGCACCGGTGGGGGGGCATCGCGACCTGCTGGCGTATCTTGTGCGGCGGCTGCTGGAGAATGGGGCGAACTCCAGCTTCGTGCATCAGCTAGCTGACGCGCGGCTGACCGAGGCGGAGATCCTGGCCGATCCGGTGGCGAAGATCGCTGCAGTCGGCGGGGCGCGGCATCCGGCTATACCGCTGCCGCTGGATTTGTTCGGGGTGCGACGGAACTCGGCGGGCCTGGATTTGAGTGATCGCGCGGTGCTGGCGTGGACGGTGGCGGCTGTGAAGGCTCCCCTCCCTGCAAGGGAGCAGCCCGGGGTGGGTGGACCCACGCTAGACAATCGCCAGGAACCGACCCACCCCCAACCCCTCCCTTCTAGGGAGGGGAGTGCTGTTGGCGAGGCTGTAGCAAGAGCGCAGGCGGCGCTCACGGGCTGGTCGGCTACACCAGTCGAACACCGGGCGGCGGTGCTCGAGCGGCTCGCCGACCTGCTGGAAGCGCGTCGCGACGAGCTGATGGCGCTGTGCGTTCAGGAGGCCGGCAAGACCATCGCGGACGCGATCGGCGAGGTGCGCGAGGCGGCGGACTTCTGTCGCTACTATGCGCAACAGGCGCGCGAGGTCATGCGACCGCACGAGCTGCCGGGGCCGACGGGCGAGCGCAACGTGCTGCGCCTCGAGGGCCGGGGCGTCTGGGCGACTGTCGCGCCTTGGAACTTCCCGCTGGCGATCTTCCTCGGCCAGTGCGCCGCGGCGCTGGTCACCGGCAACACGGTGGTCGCGAAGCCCGCGCCGCAGACGCCGCGGATCGCCGCGCGGGCGGTGGAGCTGGCGTACGAGGCGGGGGTGCCGCGCGACGTGTTGATCCTCGCGCCCGGCGGGCCGGAGGTCGGCGCGGCGCTGGTCGCCGATGCGCGCGTCGCGGGGGTGGCGTTCACCGGCTCCACCACGACGGCGAAGAAGATCGCGCGTGCGCTGGTTGAGGATGACGATCGCCCGATCGTGCCGCTGATCGCCGAAACCGGCGGGGTCAACGCGATGATCGTCGACTCCACCGCGCTGCCCGAGCAGGTGGTGGCCGATGTGGTCGCCAGCGCCTTCCGCTCGGCCGGGCAGCGCTGCTCCGCGCTCAGGCTGCTGCTGTTGCAGGAGGAGATCGCCGACGGCGTTATCGCGATGCTGAAGGGCGCGATGGAGACGCTGGTGCTGGGTGATCCCGGCGATCCGGCGACCGATGTCGGGCCGGTGATCGACCGGGCGGCGTATGACCATCTGATGGGCTATCGGGAGCGGGCGAAGGGTCAGTGGCTGAAGACGCTGGAGGCGCCGGCGGCTGGGTTGTTCGTGCCGCCGACACTGATCCGGCTGGATCGAGTGGATGACCTGGATCGCGAGTGGTTCGGGCCGTTGCTGCATGTGGCGACCTGGCCGGCGGGCGAGCTGGCGGAGACGATCCGCCGCGTCAACGCCAAGGGGTTCGGTCTGACGATGGGGCTGCACAGCCGCATCGCCCGGGCCGCCGAGATCGCGGAGGCCGAAGCCGCGGTGGGCAACCTGTACATCAACCGCTCGATGATCGGCGCGGTGGTGGGCTCGCAGCCCTTCGGAGGCGAGGGGCTGTCCGGGACCGGGCCGAAGGCGGGCGGCCCGCTCTATCTCCAGCGCTTCTGCGTGGAACGGCATGTCTCGACGGATACCACGAGCGCGGGGGGGAATGCGACGTTGTTGAGCCTTGACGAAGGAGGGATTTGAGACGGAGGATCAGAGTTCGGACTGCGAAGCCAACCGCCTGACCCGGCGCATATCTCAGCCCCGGCAGGCGCGGAGTTCGAGCACGGGGCCGGCCTGGCGGGCTCGATTGACCATCACCAGAACCACACCTACGCTTCAAGTTTCCGCAAGCGGAGTTGAACCGATGGGTCATGTCACGCGCGACACCGACTGGTGCGTGATCGACATCAACACCGAGAGCGGACAGGTTCTGTTTCGACAGCGTTGGTTTTATCACTGGCTCGCCCCCGCCGGGCAGACCGCCTGGACGCAAGCCGAACGCGAGCGGTACCACCGCCGATCCGACCGGATGGTGTGGCGCATCTGGAGCAACCGCGCGACCTTCAACGTCCGAGGTCAATCGCTTTTTCGCCCGCCATTTCGAGGCACGTGCCCTGCCGGTCAATTTCGACCCGCAATGGGTTCTCGCGAAACCTCACTGGAATGTGTTCGTGACCAAGGTGCCCGATGGCTTCATGGGTCATCCCAGCCGCATCGAATGGACGCAGCGGACGATCCATCTTTGCACTGAGGACTTCGAGACCAACCGTCATGCCGGCGGCATCGTCGCGCATGAATTCGGCCATTCGGCCGGCAACACCGGGGTGCTGGGTCGCGGCGACGAGTATCGTCCCACTTCGCCCCACCACGCTGATTCGGGCAGCGTGATGAACACCGGACGGGCGTTGCGCGAACGGCATTTCCGTACCTTGGTCGAAGAGATGAATCGCATGATCCCAGATGCTGTCTTCAGTGTGAGGTCCGTCGGATGAGCAAGCCTCCGCGCGGCGTCGCTGCGGCGTCGCTGCTTCTGGCATCCTGCGGTGGCGGCATCGCACCGGCCATCGGCAACGCCAGCGCGGAGTCGGCGGCCACTGCCAGAGCTACGGCCCCGGCGCAGGTCGGCCGCTCTGGGATCGAGCGCTGGGACGCCACGCGGTGCGGCGACGACGATTATCGCAACGCGCGTATGGAACGGCATCCCGCGCTGATGGGTCGAGCGCCCGAGGCGCTGGAAGCGGCTTTCGGACCGGTCGGAACGCGTGAGAGCTTTCGGGTCGGTGGACCTGCCGGCACTTTCTATGGCGAGTTGGGCCGACGGCGATCGGGACCGCCGCGCCGGCACGACGGCGCAAGAGCGCAAGTGCTGACCTGGACACGACAAGCCTGCAACTTCAGCGTCTTCTTCGTCGAGAAGGACGGCGCGTGGCGCGCGGTCAATGCCTTTGAATGGGCGGTCGGTGCCGACTTCTGAGCTTTGCTCCGCCCTTCGCTAGGGGACGCGGGCGCGGCTCCCCTCGGCAGCGCCGCTCGAATTTGTGGTGGGCAGCGCCGCGCCGGGCCGATCTGCGTCCTCGGGTGCGTTGAACCGGGTCAGGGTCGGATAGGCGAGCGCGATGCCTTCGTCGTCGAGGCGCTTGATGATCGCCAGGCCGACCTGGTGACGGGCGTCGAAAAAGGGCTGGAACGCCGCTTCCGGGGAGTCGAACTCCACGTCGAAATCGTAGGATGACGTGTTGAATGTCATGAAGCCGGCGCGCACGAAGGTCTTGCCGCACGCCTCCACCACCTCCTTCAGCATCTCGGGCAGGCGTTCCATCTGCTCGACCGGAGTCCATTGGACGAGGCCGAGCACGAACTTGACCCGGCGATAATCGCGCCGCGTCAGGTTCTGGACTTCCTTGTCGAGGAGGTTCTTGTTGGAGATGATCCGCTCCTCGCCTGTCGCCGAGCGGATGCGAGTGGATTTGAGGCCGATCGACTCCACCGTGCCCGTGGTCTGGTCGTAGTTGATCGTGTCGCCACGCCGGAAGGGCTTGTCGAAGATGATCGCCAGTGCCGCGAACAGATCGTCGAAGATGCCTTTCGCCGCCAAGCCGATAGCGATCCCGCCGACGCCCAGGCCGGCGACCAGACCGGTGACGTTGACGCCGAGGTTGTCGAGCACCACCACCAGCGCGATCGCGAACAGCGCGAAGGTGACGAGCAGGCGGATCAGACCCATCGCGCTCGCCAGCGCCTCGCCGTGATAGGTCTCGGCCGAAGTGCGGTGCTCAATCCCGCCCAGGATCAGCTCGCGCACCCAGATCGCGACCTGGAAGGCAGCGGCGACCGTCCACAGGAAGCTAATCGTGTCCGCCACCTCCTTGGGGGGCGCGGCGAAGGCGAAGGTGTCGCCGACCAGCTTGGCGGCGAGCATGACGATGAAGAAATTGTTGGTGCGCACGGCGGCGCGGCCGATCACGACGCGCCAGTCGACCGCACCGGGGCTGCGCTCGCACAGCCGTCGCGCCCAGCGGCGACCGAGATGCAAGCCGAGCACGATCAGCGTGGCGATGCCGGTGGCGATCAGGATCTGCAGCCAGTGGCTGGTCAGCCAGGCCGCGCTGGTGGCGAGGAACGCTTCGGCCTGCTGGCTGACATCGTTGGCGCTGAAGATCGGCTTTTTCTCGGCGGCGGCTAGCGCCGCGGTGTTGGTCGTGCTCATCAATCCACTTCGGTTACGCCGCGAGGACGGCTTCCTGGGCTTCGGCCTTGGCCTCCGGGATCACGTCGCGTTCCAGAAAGGCGATCAGCCCGCGTTCCTCGCGGGAAAGCTGGCCGGCGGCGCGGGGCAGTCGCATCGCGCGCCTGAACACAGCCTGATCGCGCTTCACGAGGTCGATCAGGTCCGGATGGACGTAGGATTTGCGCGCGATCGCGGGCGTGTTGCCGAGCTTCTGGGTGACAGGCTCGAGCAATTGTTTCAGCGTCAGGTCCTTGTCGGCGGCGATCAGCGCCTCGAACGCGATCAGGCTGGCGCCCCAGGTGCGGAAGTTCTTGGCGGTGAAATCGCCGCCGGTCCCGTCCTTGATATAGGCGTTGACGTCCGACGAGGAGACCGGGTGCGGCTCGCCGGCGGCGTCGACCCAGGCGAAGAGGTGCTGTTCATCGAGATCCTCGCACGCCTTGACGAAGCGGGCGAGGCCCTTGTCGGAAACCTTCATGTCGCAGGTCTTGCCCGACTTCGCCTTGAAGTGGAGGCGCAAGGTGCTGCCCTTCACCTCGCCATGCTCGGTACGCAGCGTGGTGGCGCCGAAGCTTTCGTTCTGGTCGGCATACTCTTCGTTGCCGACGCGGATGTGGCCGATGTCGAGCAGGCGAACGACGGCGGCGACGGCGCGGTCCTTGGTCAGGTCGCGCTTGGCGAGGTCTTCGGCGACGCGCTTGCGGAGCTTGGGGAGCGCGCGGCCGAACTCGGCGGTCTTCTCGTACTTCGCGGCCTCCTGCTGCTCGCGATAGCCGAGATGGTAGCGGTATTGCTTGCGACCCTTCTCGTCCCAGCCGACCGCCTGGATGTGGCCGTGGGGCTTCACGTTGAACCAGGCGTCGCGATAGGCAGGGGGCAGGCCGATCGCGTTCAGTCGGTCGATCTCGTCACGGTCGGTGATGCGCTCGCCGGAGGGAAGGAAATAGGCCCAGCCATTGCGGACCTTCTTGCGGGTTATGCCGGGCTTGCTGTCATCGGAGTAGACGATCTTCATGCGCGGGCAATGCGCGGGTGCTTGCATCGTTCCGCCTGGGGAACGGCCGCGCGTTGAGCCAGCGTTGCGCGGGCAGCTCAAGTCCACGGTAGAGGAGGTGCGAGGCAAGCAGCACCAGCAGCAGATAGGCGGCGATGACGATCGCCGGGGCGGGGCCGGGCGGCAGGAGGAGCTTGACGGCCTTCCAGAGCAGGAAATGCGAGAGGTAGGTGGCGTAGCTGATCTCACCCAGCCAGTGAAGCGGCCAGCCGGCGAGCGCGGCCGCCCTGCTGCGGGCAAGGGCGAGGAGGAGGGCGGCAAACCCGGCCGGCACCACCAGCGTCTCGGGCGCGCCGAGCATGGCGGTCGTGAGCAGGAGGATGGCGATCGCCAGCGGCGCACGCGCGGTGCCTCGGCGCAGATAGAGTGCGGCGAGGATCGTGCCGGTGGCGAACTCGACCAGGCAGCGCAGCAGCCCGAAGCGCGTGATGTCGTGGCCCAGCGTGCCCAGCCCCATCGCCAGTGGCAGGATCGCGAGCAGCGCGGCGGCGGCGGCGACCAGCGCGAGCGTCGACCAGCGGCGCCAGTCGACACAGCGGACCAGCAGGGGAAAGAGCAGGTAGGCGGCGAGCTCGGCGCTGATCGACCAAGCCGGGTCGTTCCAGTGAAGGTCGCTGGTGGTGCCCCATTGCTGCACCAGCAGCAGGTGGAGCGGCAACTCGCCCCATGGAAAGGCGCGGTCGGGCGTGCCCCTCAGCGTCAGCGCCACCGCCAGCAAGATTGCGAAGCCGAGCATGGCGAGGTGCAGCGGCCAGATACGCGCGATGCGTTTCTGCCAGAAGCGCCAGGTCTCGCCGCCGACGCGATCGTGCCAGGCCAGCCAGATGACGAAGCCGGAGAGCAGGAAGAAGAAGTCGACCGCGAGGTAGCCCTTGGCAAGCGCCTGGCCCACCGGCTCCGGCAGGCCGGGGATCGAGAGCCGCAGGTGGTAGAGCACCACCGCCCAGGCGGCGAGACCGCGCGCGCCGGTGAGCTGACGCAGCTCGCTCATGCGGGCGCGAGTTCCGGACGCGCGCGCCGAAAACCCCTGCGCGTCGCCTCGCTCCGCTTGCGCGCGAGATAGGTGTCGAGGCCGATCTGCGCGCCGAGCAGCATGTAGATGAAAGGCTGGAAGGCGATGGCGATGAACGCGGCGCCAAGCAGATAGACGAGGTGACCGGATTGGAGGGCGGCGGCGAGGCTGCCCGCCCAGGCGTCGGCGCCGTCCCGGTGGCGGCGGCGCAGCACCTCCATCCGCCACAGCCCGGCGAGGTGCATCAGCAGCCAGAGCGCGAGCCCGGGATAGCCCTGTTCGCCCAGCATCTCGAAATAGGCGGAGTGATAGGCGCGGCCCTGGTCGACGGCGAGCTTGGGGCCGTCGCTCACCGGGTCGCGGGCCTTGAGATCGTAGGCGATCTTGTTCTGACGATAGGCGTCGAAGCCGCCGCCGAACGGATTGGCCTTGGCGAACTCCCAGGTCCACTTCCACACCGCGACGCGGGTGGCGGCGGATTCGTCGGCCTGGTAGGTCTTTATCGTGCTCATCCGCTCGGTAAATGTCGACGGCAGGAACGGCACCGCCGCGAGCGCGAGGATGCCGAGCGCGGACACATACAACAGCTTGCGCTTGACCACCCGCAGCGCCAGCACCGCCAGCAGCGCGATGCAGAGCAGGCCGGTGCGCGTCGAGGTGCCGATCGGGATCAGCAGGCACGCGAAGCCTAGCGCGAGCGCGAAGCCCGTGGACCGCCAATCCCGCGGGAAGATCGTGCCGTATCTGGCCAACCACGCGATGATCGGAATGATCGCGATCGCCACGGTCGAGATGGTCGAGCCCTCGTAGAGGCCGGCGTTGTTGTCGACCATCAGGTTGAGCTGGCCGTAGCCGCCGCCGCTCGCCAGCGTCTTGATGCCGCCGACGATGACGATGGCGGAGGCGGACAGCACCATGATGAGCAGCAGCGCCTCGATGCGCAGCTTGGTCCGCAAAGTCAGCGGCAGGAAGGCGGCAAAGGCCAGCGCCTTCCATACCCAGTCCCATTTGTACTTGGCCTCGACCGGGAAGTCGGCGCCTAGCGTGGTCAGGCCGCAATAGACGAGCAGCAGGACGATCAGGATCTGGCGGGGCGCCACGCGGGTGTCGCGCTTGTCGTCTGCCACCATCCAGGCGCCCACCGCGAGTGCCACGGCGACGAGCGAGATCTGCAGCGCGTTGAGGAGGTAATAGGTCAGCCGCTGCGGTGCGACGATGTCGATATAGACATAGACGAGCACCAGCAGGAACGGCCGGCGAAAGCCGAGGCCGAACAGCGCGAGCAGGAAGCCGAGGAACGCGAGGTCACGCACGCGGCGGCCGCTTCCGCTTGTCGGGCGCGGGGCCTTCGCGATCGAGATCGTCGCGGCGGACGAGCAGCCAGGCGGTGAGCAGGATGAGGCCGTGGCTGACGGCGAGCGCGAAATTGTCGATCACTGGCGAGCACTCCGCATGGATCGCGCATAGCGGGACGGGGTTGCGGGGGGGTTAAGCAGGCAAGCGGCGTCGCGGAACGCCATTCCCGATCGGCCGATGCCGACAGCGCGCCAACGTCCGTTTGTCGTGGAAAGCTGACATTGCGCCATGTAACTGGGCGGCATGCACGTTGCCCTACTTGCCGCCGCCGCCTCAATCGAGGTCTGGACCGCCGCGCACGATGGTAGGACGCAGCGCTTCACAGCAGGGTATAAGGCAGAACTGTCGAAGCGCGGCCGACCGGTTACCCATGTGGTCACGCGAGCATTGATACAGGGCGTCGAGGATCGTCGAGCAAATCGCGTACGAACTCAAGTTGACCTGTCGGCCGCCGATCTGAGGCCAAAGACGGTGAGGTGTGTGGTCCCGGAGCTTCAGATGCAGCGATGCGTCGTGAAAGCGGTGGATGCCACCGTGACGTATGCTGCTAACGTCCGATAGTGGTGGTTAGCGGACGTTCGCCGGTCCGCTGCCGGATGTCCGCTATTGGTGGAAAGCGGACATTTAGCTAGCGCGCCCAGCTTCACCTTGGCAGGCTCGGTATATGAAGCATTGGCGAGCGATTCTGCTGATGGCCGTCGCGCCGTGCGCTTGTTCGAAGGAAGCTCCGAAGGCTTGCTCTCCTCCTCGCTCGGAGTGGGGGAAGCCAAGAAGCTTCGAGCTGATTGTGCTGAATAAGATTGCCCTGGATAGGACAGGCAGGACGTATTGGAACGGCAAGCAGGTGTCGCGGGAGACCCTCGATGAGTATCTGGTGCTCGGCACTAGGTTGAACCCTGAACCGTGGGTGTTCCTCGAAACGGAAATGGGGGCATCCTGCGCATCGATTGAAGCCATTCGGGACCAGGTAGAGAAGCGCGTCGACTGTGCGACAGGCTACCGCTGCAATGAAGGCATTATGACCATTTGGGAGAATATGGCGATTTCCTCGACTACGCCCGCTTCCTAGGCGGCGCATGTCCGAAACTGGGCGTTAGCGGATGTTCCCCGATCCTCTGCGCGGAACGTCCGTTTTTGGTGGTTAGCTGCCGTTCGCCTTTCGGCCTCGTGAAAGCTATGCGTCCGATAGAGGAGATCACCGTGCCGCTATTCGCCGTCACATATTAGCACCCGAATGAGGATGGTTGGAAAGAGCACGTCATGCCCCACGTCGCATGGCTTCAAGATCGGCTGAAGGACGGCTCGTTGATTGCATCAGGGCCGTTTACAGGGACCGCCGTTAAATCAGCGCTGCTGATCATGAACGCTCCAGACCGTGCAGTGCTTGATCGGCTGATTGCAAGCGACCCGTTTGCCGAGCACGAGTTGATCGAAAACATGGTCGTGAGCGAATGGGACCCGATCTTCGGTGCGTTCAACAATCAATCTACCATGCCGGGGCAGATGCAGGGCGGTTGATCACGCGCCTCCGTCATGTCCGCTATTGGGCGTTAGCGGACCTTCGCCGATCGCCAGCCCCCAACGTCCTGTTGTGGTAGTTAGCTGTCCGCCGACGAAGCGGCTTGAACCGCTTGCAACCAGTCTGACCACATTGCCGGATCAAGCGGCATCTGACCTCGTTCGGCTCGGTTCAGACCGCCGAGTAGGCTCGCAATCTCCTCCGAACTACATCCTCCCCTCTGCCAATATGCTTCTAAAAAGATGCGCATCGCTTCAAATGCCGTGTCTGTATCGAGCTTGGTGTGTGGCGCATTGGAGGCGGTCATCTCGGCAGGATGACACCCGGCACGAATGTCCGCTAGTGGGCGTTAGCGGACATTCGCCGGTTGACCCGGTATTAAGACCGGTGCGGGCAGAGCGCCCGCATGCGCATCCTGCACGTCCTCGACCATGCCTTGCCATTGCAGAGCGGGTACACGTTCCGCACACGCGCGATCCTGAAGGCCTCGCGCGAGCGCGGCTGGGACGTGGCCGCCGTCAGCGGGCCTCGGCAGAAGACTGCGGCCCAAGGCTGGGAGGAGGTGGACGGACTTCGCTTCTACCGGACGCCGGCGGTCGGTGGCGAGGTGCGGGGGCTGGCGTCGTTCGCGCGGAGCATCGCGGCGGCGATCGACAGCTTCAGGCCGGACATCCTCCATGCCCATTCGCCGGTGCTCGATGGGCTGGCAGCATTGCCGATCGCGCGGTGGCGCAAGCTGCCGCTGGTGTACGAGATCCGGGCGTTCTGGGAGGATGCGGCGGTCGGCAACGGCACGGGGACGGAAGGATCGGCGCGGTATCGGGTGACGCGGGCGCTGGAGAGCTGGGCGGTGCGGCGCGCCGACGCGGTGGCGGTGATCTGCGAGGGGTTGCGTGGCGACCTGGTCGCGCGCGGGGTGCCGCGCGAGAAGATCATGGTGTCGCCCAACGGTGTCGACCTGGCGCTGTTCGGGCAGCCGCCGGCGCGCGACGGAGCGCTGGCGCACGAGCTGGGTCTGGAGCGCGCCGAGGTGATCGGCTTCATCGGCTCCTTCTACCCCTATGAGGGCCTGGACGACCTGATCGCGGCGATGCCGGCGCTGGTCGCGGCGCGGCCGGAAGCGGCGTTGCTGTTGGTCGGTGGCGGGCCCGCGGAGGCGGCGTTGCGGGCGCAGGCGGGGGCGTCGCCGGTGGCGCACCGCATCCGCTTCGTCGGCCGTGTGCCGCACACCGAGGTCGAACGCTATTACGGGCTGACCGATGTCCTTGCCTATCCGCGCAAGGCGATGCGGCTGACCGAGCTGGTGACGCCGCTCAAGCCGCTGGAGGCGATGGCACAGGGCAAGCTGGTCGCGGCGTCCGACGTCGGCGGCCATCGCGAGCTGATCCGGGACGGCGACACCGGCACGCTGTTCGCGCCGGGCGATGCCGATGCGATCGCGCGATCGCTGGCGGGGCTGTTCGCTGACCGCAGCGGCTGGGACGCGCGCCGCGCACGGGCGCGACGTTTCGTCGAGGAGGAGCGTAACTGGTCGTCAAACATTGGCCGTTACGAACCGGTTTACCAACGGCTGGTCGAGGCCGCGAAGATGGGTCCAACATGGTTCAAGCAATCAGCCCCGGCATGATGCGGAAGCTCCCGACGATCGGCGGCGCGGCGGCGGGCGCGCTGATCGCGCTGACCTTTGTCCTGTTACCTGCAACCTGGCTCGAAGGCGCGGTGGTCGACAGCGGCATCGCGGCGCTGCTGCCCGTCGCGGAACCACCGCTGGGTACGACGGCCCGGGCGGTGCTCGCGCTGGGCGGCGGCATGGCGGTGGCGGCGGTGGTCTGGGCCGGGCTGTATCTGCTGTTCGGTCCCGGCGGGCTGATCGTCGCCAAACCGGTGCGCAAGGATGCGCCGACGGTGCGCCGCGCCGACGCGCATCCCGACGCGCCGCCGCGTTGGCCGCTGTCGGTAGCTGAACTGACCGAGCCGGCGGCGCCGCTGCCGCCGGTCGAGCAGGATCTGCCCGCCGATCTCGACGTGCCGCTGGCAGCGTTCGACCCGGCGGCGGTGCTACCGGTGCCGCATGAGCCGGTGCGACCGGTCAAGCCGTTGGCGACGCTTGCACCCGCGGCATCGCCGGTGCTGGAGCCGGGCGAGCGGCTGGAGACGTTCGCGCTCAAGGCGCCGGTCAAGGCGTCGGCTGCGCCGTCGTCGGACGAGCCGCCGAGCATCGATGCGCTGTTGCGCCGGCTGGAGCAGGGTGCGCGGCGGCGGGTCGTAGCCCGGTAGGTCTTCGATCCCCCCATTCATGGGGGGGTGGCAGCCGCTATAAGCGGCTGACGGAGCGGCCTCTCCACGTTCGGCTCGCTCGCGGCCCGGCCCGCTCCACACCTCGGCTGCGCCGAGCAGCCCCCCTCCCTGTAAACGGGAAGGATTTGAGTCGGACCCCCTTCGCCTTCGTCGCTTCTGCTGTTAGCACCCCTCCAAATCGGGAGGGTATATGGACAGCACCGCAAAGCCGGGCGTCGCGCAGGATGCGTCTGAAACACCGGCGACGCGCTACTCCTGGTATGTGCTGGGCGTGCTGGTGCTGGTCTATGTGCTCAATTTCATCGACCGGCAGATCATCACCATCCTGGCGCCGGACATCAAGCGCGACCTGGGACTGGATGACGCCGATATCGGCTTTCTGTACGGCACCGCGTTCGCGGTCTTCTATGCGCTGTTCGGCATCCCGTTGGGCCGGCTGGCCGACAGCTGGAGCCGGGTGCGGCTGTTGACCATCGGGCTGGCGCTATGGTCGGCGATGACGGCGGTGTCCGGCTTTTCGCGCAACGGCGTGTCGCTGGGGCTGGCGCGGATGGGCGTCGGCATCGGCGAGGCAACGGCGAGCCCATCGGCTTATTCGCTGATCTCCGACCTGTTCCCCAAGGGCAAGCGCGGCACGGCGCTGGCGATCTATTCGTCGGGCCTGTATCTCGGCGGCGGCATCTCGCTGATGATCGGCGGCGGCGTCGTGCAGGCGTGGAACAACGCCTATCCGGGCGGCGGGCCGCTGGGGCTAGTCGGGTGGCAGGCGGCGTTCCTGGCGGTGGGGTTGCCAGGACTGTTGCTGGCACTGTGGGTATCGACCTTGCGCGAGCCCATCCGCGGCCTGGTGGACGGCGTGCCGACGCCACCGGTGGAGCATCCGTTCCGCGACTTCGGGGCCGAGCTGTTCGCGGTGATCCCGCCCTTCACGTTCGTCGGCGCGGCCAGGCGGGGCGGCCGGGCGCTGGCGGTCAACCTGCTCGCGGCTGGCGTGCTCACGCTGGCGGCGCTGCTGCTGATCCGGCTGACCAACAGCGCGCTGCAATGGGTGTGCATCGCGTTCGGCTATTACGCGATCTTTTCCTGGGCGAGTTCACTGCGGCTGCGCGATCGACCGACATTCGCGCTGATCTGGGGGTCGCCGGCGTTCCTGGCGACGATCCTGGGCTATGGCTGCGTGGCGTTCCTGTCCTATGCCTCGACGGCGTTCGCGCCCGCTTACGCGCAGGAGGTGCTCGGCGCGTCGCCGGCGGTGACCGGCTATTGGGTCGGTGGCTTCGGCGCGTTGGGTGGGTTCCTGGGCGTCATCCTGGGCGGGCGGATGTCGGATTGGCTGCTGCGCGGCAACCCGGCGGGACGCATCCTGGTGGTGGTGTTCGGGCTGCTGGCACCGGTGATCCCGGTCTGGCTGGCGTTCTCGACGGTGTCGGCGCCGGGCGATGGCGACTTCATCCGTTTCGTGGCGCTGGCGAGCCTGGCGAACACGCTGGCGAGTTCGGCACTGGGCGCGGCGGCGGCGACCACACAGGACCTGGTACTGCCGAGGATGCGCGGGACCGCCACCGCGACCTTCTTCCTGGCGACGACGCTGGTCGGGCTGGCGCTGGGACCGTATCTGGCAGGCTATATCTCGGCGACGACGGGGAGCCTGGGGACGGGCGTCAAGTCGGTGCTGCTGATCGTGCCGATCGGGCTGGCGCTGCTGGCGACCGCTTACCGGCTGGTGCCCGCCGCCGCGGCCCGCACGGTCGAGCGGGCGCGGGCGGCGGGGGAGCCCGTTTAGACTTAAGCACCAGCGTTTCGGAATTTCCCTCCCCGACGGAAGTCGGGGCCCAGTCCGCGGCGCGGCCGACTGGGCCCCGGCTGCCGCCGGGGAAGCGGTTTTGCTAGTGGTAGCCTTCCACTTGCCTCAGACGGGAGCGAACACGCCGCAGGCGATGCGGGCGCCGCTGTTGCCGGACGGATCGGTCTGCAGGTCGTCGGCGGTGGCGTGGACCATCATCGCAGCACCATCGGCATCGAGCATGCCGTCCAGCGTCGCGCCGGCGAGCGTGATGCCGACCGTACCGCGACCGTCGCGGCCGATCTCGATGTTCGGCATGTCGCCGGCGTGTGGCCCCTGCGGGTTGAGCGTGCCGTGCTTGCTGTTCGCCGGGTTCCAATGCGGGCCGGCGCTGGCGAAATCGGGCGCGTCGCAGCGGCCGGTGGTGTGGACGTGCGCGCCGTGGGTGCCGGTGGGCAGGCTGTTGACGTCGAGCGTCACGCGCACGCCGCCCGCGACCTCCCGCAACGTCGCGCGGCCGGCCGGCGCGCCCGTGGCAGTGATGAGCTGCGCGGTGGCGAGGCGCCCATCAGGCAGCACCGCCCCGACTTCCGGCTCGGCCCGATTGCAGGCGGCGAGTGGCACGGCGAGGAGAAGCAAGGTGAGGGCGCGCATCGGGATCTCCGGGTCATGAGGGGTCGAGGGGCCAACGCATGACCGGTTCGTAGGCTGCACCGTCAGGTCCGAGATGGCTCTCGTAGAGGGTGAGGTGCTCCAGCACGAAGGGCGCGCTTGCCAGGCCGGCGGTGTCGGCGAGCCAGCGCTCGGCGGCAGCCCCGCGCGCCGCGATGCCCGAGAGACGCGCGAGCGTGATGTGGGGGAGGAAGGCGCGGCGCTCCGGCGGCAGACCGCAGCGGACGCAGGCGGCGTCGACCTTCCGGTGCAGCGCCGCAAGCGCTTGGTGCGGCGCGACGCCGGCCCATAGCGCGCCACCACGCTTGTCGAAGCGGCCGACGCCCTGCAGCCGCACCAACGGCGCGGGCGCGCGCACCTGCGCCAGTGCTGCCACGAGGTCGTCGCCGACGCGGGGCTCGACTTCGCCCACGAAACGGAGAGTCAAATGAAGTTGTTCGTCGTCTTGCCAGCGGGCGTTCGGAACGCCTTCCATGACGTCGAGCAGCTGCTCGCGGACGGCGGCGGGCGGACGCAGCGCGATGAAGAGGCGGATGGCCATGTGTAACCTTTTGTGTCTGCGCCCGCGTCGCGCAAGGGCGCCTTGAAAGCGAAGGGATTTGAGCCGATATTGCGCCTATCCGAGCATCGTTATGCTTCGGGCAAAGGAGTTTGGAATGGCTAACTGGTCTGACCCTCGGGCAAGCGCCGCGCCGTTCGCGGCGACGCAGGCCGGCACCCGCTCGGCGTCGTACGACGCGGGTCTGCGGTCCTACATGCTGTCCGTCTACAACTACATGGCTTCCGGCGTGCTGCTGACCGGCATCGTCGCGCTGCTGTTCGCGCAGAGCGGACTGGCGGCGCAGGTGCTGGCGACGCCGCTGCGCTGGGTCATCATGCTGGCGCCGCTGGCGTTCGTGATGGTGCTGAGTTTTGGCATCAACCGGCTGTCCACCGCCACCGCGCAGCTGCTGTTCTGGCTGTTCGCGGGCGTGATGGGCCTGTCGATGGCGTCGATCTTCCTGGTCTATTCGGGCCAGTCGATCGCGACGACCTTCTTCGCGACGGCCGCGGCCTTCGCCGGCCTGAGCTTGTTCGGCTACACCACCAAGCGCGACCTGTCGGGCATGGGCACGTTCCTGATCATGGGCGTGGTCGGGCTGCTGGTCGCCTCGCTGCTCAACATCTTCCTGCAGTCGACCGCGTTCCAGATGGCGATCAGCGCGATCGGTGTGCTGCTGTTCGCAGGGCTCACCGCCTATGACACGCAGCGCATCAAGGAGATGTACGCGCACGTCGCGGGCACCGACATGATGGGCAAGACGGTCATCATGGGCGCGCTGTCGCTGTACCTCGACTTCGTGAACATGTTCCAGTTCCTGCTGTCGTTCATGGGCAGCCGCGACTAACATACGAAGTTCGAACGAAAACTCGGGCCCGGTGGAGCGATCCGCCGGGCCCTTTGCTGTGGGAATGACGCATGCGGCTCGGGATCGAGGTGGAGATCGATTATGCGCTGCCCGACCCTGCCGACGTGCTGTTGCAGATCGAGGCGGCAGCGATGCCGGACCAACGGATCGAAACGGAGACGCTGACCGTCTGGTCCGACATTCCGTTGCGCGCCGCGCGCGGCGAGGACGGGATAGGGCAGCGGTGCTGGGTCCATGCGGTCGGGCGGTTCCAGGCACAGTATCACGCGACGGTGACGATCGACCGGCCAGCGGTGACGCTGGCGACGCTGGGCGCGAGCGCACCGCGCGCCGTGCCGGCGGAGTTGACCGCCTATCTGCTGCCGAGCCGCTATTGCCCGGTCGAGACGCTCTACGGCTTCGTGCGGCGCGAGTTCGCGGGGCTGGCGGGTGGACCGCTCGCCGCTGCGATCGCCGAGTGGGTGGAGCGCGAGATCGCCTATAGCTGCGACGGCGCGATCGGCGGCACGGCGCTCGATACCTTTGGCCAGCGCGCAGGCGTGTGCCGCGACTTCGCGCACCTGGTGGTGACGCTGGCGCGCGCGGGCGGCATCCCGGCCCGCTGCGTATCGGCCTATGCGCCTGGCGTCGATCCGCCGGACTTCCACGCGGTGGCGGAGCTTTGGCTCGATGGCGGCTGGCACCTGGTGGACGCCACCGGCATGGCGCGCGCGGAGGAGCTGGCGCGGGTCGCGGTGGGGCGCGATGCGACCGATATCGCGTTCATGACGATCTTCGGGCGCGCCTCGCTGATGCGGCAGGTGGTGCGCGTGGCGCGGCTGGACTAGGAACGGGCGGGCGTATCGCTCGTTCTCCTGGCGATACGATCCTCACGCAGGAGCACGTTCTCATGGCCGACACCGCAGACACCCCGCTCGACACGCTGTCCGTCGCCCCCACGGCCAGCAACCAGGAGCGTGATCCGCGCCAGGATGCGGGTCAGGACGCTTCGATCACGGCCCGGCTCGAGCGTGATCCGCAAAGCAAGGAAGCGCGGCTCGACAACGCGTTGGACGAGTCGATGGACGCCAGCGACCCGCCCGCGTCGACCCAGCCGGTGCACAATACCGGACCGGCGGCATCGTCCGGGTATGACGAGGAAGCCGAGAAGAAGCTGCAGCACGGCGGCTGACGCTCTCCGCATCAGCTCTCCCCATTCTCGGAGAACGGTCTGTCGTACGCCGCCAGGGGATTGTTGCGTCAAAGTGACAGCTGGCGATCAATACGTTCCCGCCGACTCCACTCACCGCAACGCGTGTTGCGACGCAACAGCTTTCGTGATGCCTTGGTAAACGCCGGCTGACGGTGTCGTTCAGGGGTTTGTTAACCATCTTGGCGCATCGTCTGCCGGTACCGTTGGCTTCGGGGCGGGGTGACGAAAATGAGTGCCAAGATGAAGCAGGCCGAGGGCGTCATGACCCTCGCGGAGATGAAGGAATTCGCGAGCTTCGGCGCGGCCACGCAGCGGTACGTCCGCCGCTCGCTCGATATCGGACTGGATCGCGACGATGCCATGGAACGCTGGTCGCGCGATGTCGTCGAGGCGGCGAGCATCCGGGCGCAGGCGCGGCTCTATCAGGTTCTCCCCGAGCTTCGCGAGCAGGTGCCGGACGACAGCGGTCTCGACGCGATTGAGCCGTTCCTGGCGCCGCTGATGACGCTGACCGCGTTCGACCTGGGGCAGGGGCGGCTGACGAGTTTCGCCGCCTATCGCTTCCTGTACGAGCGGCTGGTCGGCGCCGAGGTGCGGCCGTGGCTGCCGTCGGCCTTCTGCGCCGCCGCGGCGCTGCCGCATTTGCATCCCGAACTGCGCCGCAAGCTGCTCCAGTCGATCAGCGAGGCGGCGGCGACCGCATCGGGCTGGTCGAACCGGCAGCCGGCGTTCTTTCCTTACTGGGTGGAGAAGGTGGACTCGAGCGGGGCGCTGCCGGCCTGAGATACACGGCCTGGGCCGATGAGGACTGAAGCTGTTCTGACGACGGCTAACGCCGGTGGGTTCAACCGGTGGTCGCAACGCATCATTCTCGGGTGAGAGGAGCGTGAGCGATGAGGCAGCGGAAGCGGATCTACTGTTCGGCGGCGCAGTGTGCGGAGATCTGGGACCGGTGGCGACGCGGCGAGTCGATGAGTTCGATCGGTCGACGGTTCGATCGGGAGTCCTCGTCGGTGTTCTCGGTGCTATCGCCGTCGGGCGGCATCCGTCCGGCCGAGCGCAGGCGTTCGGCGCGGTCGCTGAGCCTGGCCGAGCGCGAGGAGGTGTCCAGAGGTCTGGTCGCGGGGCGTTCGCTCAGGGCGATCGCCAGCCAGTTGGGCCGGGCACCATCGACGATTAGCCGGGAAGTCGGGCGCAATGGAGGGCGAGAGCGATACCGGGCGACCCGATCCGACCAGGCGGCGTGGGAACGTGCGTTGCGCCCCAAGCCCTGCAAGCTGGCTTGCCATCCGGCCTTGCGCCGAACAGTGTCGGCCAAGCTGCGCCGCAACTGGTCGCCCGAGCAGATCGCGGGTTGGCTGGGGCGCAGCTTTGCCGACCAAGAGCGGCACCGGGTGTCACACGAGACGATCTACAAGAGCCTCTATATCCAGGCGCGCGGCGTGCTGAAGAAGGAGCTGCTCGCGCATCTGCGGGCGAAGCGCACGATCCGGCGCTCGCGCCATGCCAGCCTGAAGCGTGACGGGCTCGGCCAGATCAGGGACGCTGTCCCGATCATTGAGCGGTCGCCCTGCGTCGAGGACCGCGCCGTGCCCAGGCATTGGGAGGGCGATCTCATCTCGGGGGGCGCGGCAGCCATGTCGTGACGCCGGTCGAGCGGCAGTCGCGCTACGTGATCCTGGCCAGGTCGCGAACAAGCAGACCGCGACCGTCGTCTCGGCACTGATCGGGCAAGCGCGCAAGCTGCCCGGAGACCTCTGCCGGTCGCTGACCTGGGACCGGGGCAAGGAGCTTGCCGACCACCGGCGCTTCACCCTGGCGACCGATGTCGAGGTCTACTTCTGCGATCCGCACAGCCCGTGGCAGCGCGGTACCAACGAGAACACCAACCGCCTGCTGCGCCAGTACTTGCCCCACGGCGTCGATCTGTCGACCTTCAGTCAGGCCCAGCTCAGCACCATCGCCAGGCAACTCAACGAGAGGCCGAGAAAAACCTTGATGTACCAGACGCCAGCTGAGAAGTTCGCCCAAGCCGTTGCGACCACCGGTTGAACCCACC
>NZ_DASTMA010000008.1:0-13344 GCF_035714405.1 Sphingomonas sp.
GCAACCACCCGCTCGCGCAAGTCCATCGAATAGGGCTTCGCCATCAAGGCTGGCCTCCTCGCCCAGCCTGCATCTTGAATCAGACTTCTCGCCCCAACGGAATCCTCAATCGATTCAGAGCAATGTCATCCCGCTCTAAGCGTAAGTTCAAGTCATATCCGATCGGCTATTTCCATATCGATATCGCAGAGGTGCAGACCGCCGAAGGCAAGCTACGTCTGTTCGTCGCGATCGACCGGACGAGCAAGTTCGCCTTCGTCGAGTTGCATGAGGAAGGTGGCAAGATGATCGCGGCCCAGTTTCTGCGCAATCTGGTCGCAGCGGTTCCCTACACGATCCACACCGTGCTGACCGATAATGGCATCCAGTTCACCAACCATGCCCACCACAAATACGCTTTCCACCACATCTTCGACCGCGTCTGCGACGAGAACGGCATCGAGCACCGTTTGACCAAGGTGAAGCATCCGTGGACCAATGGGCAGGTCGAACGGATGAACAGGACGATCAAGGAGGCGACCGTCAAACGCTACCATTACGACAGCCACGACCAGCTCCGCCAGCACCTCGGCGACTTCGTCGCCGCCTACAATTTCGGCCGCAGGCTCAAGACCCTTAAAGGCCTCACCCCCTACGAAGCCATATGCAAGGCATGGCAAAATGAGCCGGCCCGCTTTATATCAAACCCGCACCATCAATCACTGAGACCAAACACCTAACACGTGACGCTTGCGTGTCGATCGTTCTGCCGTAGCCTGTATCGATGCTGCTCGCTCGTGTTCGCTCTATCTGCACGGCCATTGCTCTGATCTTTTTGCCGAGCGGCTGCGCGGATGCAGCGCCCGCTGGCAGTCTGGCTGCGCGAGCGGTTGCCGAGGCGAAGTCGATGCCGGCGGGCCGGGAGCGCGATGTTGCTCTTCGCGAGATATCGCGCAACCTCCGCCACGCCGACCGCGATCATGCCATCGAGGCGGCTGCTGCCATGTCCGAGGATTACGAGCTGCGGACGTTCAGCCCCGGCCCGGACAAGCTGACCCATCAGATTGTGGCTCAGCAGAACGAGCAGAACAGCGAAGATCGCGCGTGTGAGCGCTTTGTCGAGCGGCTGAAGCCGAGCAGTGCGAATGCTGCGGACGATCGACGTATCCGCGATTGCTTCTCGATGGACGCTCCTCCGGGCATTGTTCCGACTCCAATCCCGCCATTTCGCCTGATCCTGATAGCGGCGGATGCGCTGCCGCCTGGAACGACCAAGGCACAGCTCCTTTATATGGCGACATGGCCGAGCGTGCCCGAACGTCTTGCTGGCGGTGCAGCCGACGCGGTACGCCGACTGCGCGCGTTGGTCCCCCTTCTCAGTGGCGAAACGCAACGACAGGCGAGCGAGCAGCTCGACACGATCGAGGTCGACCTGATCGAGGGCAGGCCGGATGACGCCATCGCGCGGGTGCGGCAGGGCTTTGCCAAGAAACAAGCCACGGGCGGGGTACTTTCACCAGAGCCGGCGACGCAGGCGCAGGGCCTCATCGCCGATTTTCTGAGAGCGCGTGACTTCGACCGCGCCATGACCGTGACGAACCTGCTGCCCCCATCCGCCGACTGCACGATGGTGGACGATGGTCTGACCGGTGTCACTGGATGGGTTCTCCCGACGCAGGACAGCGCAGCGGTGGCCGCCTACATGGCGCGGCTTCAAGCGTCGGGATCGTTGGCGCGGCTGTGCCCGAAGGGACTGGGCGACGAGATCGCAGCGGACGTCTGGCTCCAGGCCGGCGAGGACGGCAAGGCTCTGGATGCCGCGACCCGATCGGGCAACTCACGGGTTCTTGCAAGGACGCGACTTTCAATCATCGAACGCCGCATGGGGTCAGGCGACACCGCCAGCGCGAGGGCGATGCTGCAGACGGCAGCCGCAGCGGCTCCCGCGCTGGACATCGGCGACCAGTCCGACCGTGACGCCACGGCCAGGCAGCGCCTCCAACTGATACATCTTCTTGCTAAAGCCGGAGATGCCGAAGCCGCCGAGCGGCTAGCTAACAGCTATCTCGGCCCCGGATGGCGCGGTTTCGCTTACTCCGTCATTGTCGCGACAGTAAACCGCGAGCGTGCCGGTCCTAGTTGGGGCGGCCCCTTCCTCAATCTTCAGGAGGTTCCGGCCGAACACTGAGTGCGGGCGGGCCGGATTACGGCTGAAATCCCTGGCGCTGTGCGGCTGCCATCAAATTTTGTCCCCGCGCGACGTCCTGCCCGATGCCGCGTCCCTCAACGAGCATCCGCCCGAGCCGGTATTTCGCCTCCGCGTCGCCCGGTCCGCCGTCCGCGTTTGGGATCATCACAACCTGCCCCGACCCGCCGAGCCGGACGGGCGGCGCATAGATGCTGGTAAAGGCGGGCCGGTCCTGCGCCGCTTTCTCGTAGAGCGCAGCGGCGCGAACGTCGTCGCGCGCCAAGCTATCGCCCGTCTCCAGGGCGCGGGCGAGTTCGACCATGGCCGCACGTTCGCCCTGGTCCGCCCGGCATTGCAGGTGCGGGAGCCGGACTGCCTCGTCGGCATAGATGTACCGGATCGTGACTTTACCGTCGGCTTGCTCGACCGGAACCGCCTGAACACCACGCAGGCCGATGCAACTGGAAGGCAGGGCTGATGTCGCACAGCCCGTGAGCAACAAGGACGATAAAGACACCGGCGAAATGAGTGACGAACGGATTATGTTTTCCCCGCTTGGCATCAGTGGGCCGATCGCGCTTTTCGTTGCAGCAGCTTCTCGCCGTCTGGCCTGATCTCGCCCTTGGGCGTGACATGACGGTAGAGGGTCTGCCGGGTGACACCCAGTTCAGCGCATAGCTCGGCGACCTTCGTTTCGGGCTTGCCCATTGCGGCTTGGGCAAGGCGCAGCTTGGCCGGCGTCATCTTGAACGGGCGCCCGCCATGCCGGCCCCGCGCGCGGGCGGAGGCGAGGCCGGCACGGGTGCGCTCGACGATCAGCTCGCGCTCGAACTCGGCGAGGCCGGCGAAAATTGCGAAGATCAGCCGGCCGTTGGCGGTGGTGGTGTCGATCGACGCGCCTTCGCCCGCCAGCACCTTGAGGCCGATGCCGCGCCTCGTCAGGTCGCCCACCGTATTGACGAGGTGGCGTAGGTCACGGCCAAGTCGGTCGAGCTTCCAGATCACTAGCGTGTCGTCGCGGCGCAATGCCTTCAGGCAGGCGTCCAGCCCCGGCCGCTTGTCGAGCCGGCCCGACGCGGCATCCTGATAGATATGCTCGGGATCGACGCCGGCCGCCACCAAAGCGTCACGCTGAAGGTCATGGACCTGGCTGCCGTCCGCTTTCGAGACCCGTGCATAGCCGATCAGCGTCGTCACATATACGTCCGTCTGCGTGACAAAGCCGGCTTGCTCGCCACCAAGCGCCTTCTTTGTCACTTAACCCGTGTTCCTGTCTATGCTCCGCCAACATCGGGAAATGCTGATTTCGTGACAGCCCTGGGCAGAGGACGACGCCATGTCGGTCAAAACGATCCTATCGCCAGGGCAGCGGGCCGCGATCTTCGATCCGCCTACCCAGCGCGAGACGATCGAGCGGCTTTATACGCTTGGGCCGAACGACCTCGCACACGTTGGTCGACGGCGCCGCGCCCCCAACCGGATCGGCTTTGCGGTCCAGCTTTGCTATCTTCGCCACCCAGGGCGGGCGCTCGCGCCTGGTGAGATGCCGTCCAATATTCTGCTCGGCGCATTATGCGAGCAGCTGGGCGGCCAGTCAGCCGACTTCCTCGCCTATGCCGAACGGGCACCCACCTTGCGCGAGCACCGCGCCGACATCGAGGCGCTGCTCGGGCTGCGGGCGTTCGAGCGCTCGGACCTACGGGCGATGTTTGCGATCGGCATCGAGATCGCCACGTCGACCGACCGCGGCGCGCCGATCGTCGCCGCTATGGTCGATCGCCTGCGGCTGACCCACGTCGTCGTGCCTGCGCCGTCGACCCTGGAGCGCGTGGCGCTGATCGCACGCGCCCAGGCGCGCCGTACCGCATGCGGGCCTGATCCGCGATTGCACGCCCGAGCAGGAAACGAGGCTCGCCGACCTGATCGACGCGCGCGAGCAGGGGCGAACGGGCCTGGAGTGGCTTCGCGACTGGTTGGAAGCGCCGAATGCCGCCAAGCTGAAGGCATTGATCGAGCGGCTGGACCATGTTCGCTCGCTCGGGATCGAGCCCGACCGGGCACGCCGCATCCACGGTGCCCGATATGCCGTGATCGTCCGCATCGCAGGCATCGTCACCGCCCAGCACCTGCGCCGCCTCGAACGTCGACGACGACTGGCGACGCTGGTCGCGTTCGCGATCGAGATGGAAGCGGCGCTGACCGACGCGGCGCTAGTCATGGTCGAGAAGCTGGTCGGCTCGCTATTCCGGCGCGCCGACCGGACCCGCTCGGAGCGGCTGCTCGGGCAGGCGCGGCTGCTGAAGGAGACGGCTCGCGCCCATGTCTGGCTCGGCCGCCTGCTGATGGACACGCGCACGAGCGGCCACGACCCGCTCCAGTCGGTCGCTGACCGCATCGGCTGGGATCAGCTCGAGCGTAGCGTCCGATCCGCGGAGGAACTGACCCGCTCGGCCGATGACGGTCTGGAGGAGGTGATCGAACGCTACCCTGCAGTCCGCAAATTTGCGCCCACGTTCCTGTCCGCCTTTACTTTCCGCGCCGCCCGGTCGGGCGATCCGCTGCTCAGCGCCGTGGAGGCGCTGCGGCGGATGTACTATGACGGCCGCTCGGTGCTGCCCAAGCGGGTGCCGACCACGTTCCTCAAACCGCGCTGGCGCAAGGTGGTGTTTCCGCCCGGGAACGGCATCGACCGACGCGCCTATGAGATCGCCGTCATTGTCCACCTGCGCGAGCGGCTCGCCTCGGGAAGCGTGTGGGTTGACGGCAGCCGCGCCTACCGCACGCTCGACGATTATCTGCTGCCCCAAGCGGCGTTTGTCGGCATGCGCGAGGAAGGCCAACTTGGACTGGCGGTCACGCCCATGTTCAAGGACTGGCATGACGAACGCCGCGTCCTGCTCACCCGGCGCATGGCCGAGGTGGAACGCGCAGCCGCGACCGGCGAGCTGTCGACGTCGCGATCACGGGTGGCGAGCTGACCATCTCGCCATTGCGTCGCTCGGTGCCGGATGCGGCCGAAGAGCTGAAGACGCGCCTTTATGCGCTGCTGCCCCGCATCAGGGTCACTGATCTGCTGGTCGAGGTCGCGACCTGGTCAGGGTTCGCCGACCGGTTCGTTCATGCGCGCAGCGGCGAAGCCGCGTCCGACCAGTCGGCGCTGATGGGCACTATCCTTGCCGATGCGACCAACCTCGGGCTCGGCCGCATGGCCGAAAGCTCGCGCGGGCTGACGCTCGCCCGCCTGCGCTGGACGGCCGAGTGGCATGTCCGCGACGAGACGTACCTGTCGGCACTGGCCGCGATCGTCGATACGCATACCGCGCATCCGCTTGGGGCAATATGGGGACCGGGCGATACCTCGTCGTCTGACGGTCAGTTCTTCCGGGCGGGCGGGCGCGGAGAAGCTCGCGCCGATCACAACGCGCGCTACGGCAGCGAGCCGGGCGTGCTGTTCTATACGCACGTCTCCGACCGGTTCACGCCGTTTCACACCAAGGTGATCGCCGCGAATGCGGGCGAATCGTTTCTGCTGAAGAACGGGAAGGCTGCCTCCATCGGATTGGCCGGCACGGTGCCGCCATAGCTCCCTATCAGATTCCCGATTTCGCGTCGCACCGCCGATCGGTCGGCAGCTATCCCCTAACTACCCGCTTCCGGAAACAGCCCCGGCATCCAGCTCCCTGCCAGCTTGGCAGGAAACGCGATCCGCAGGGGCGCCCGCGAACTGTCGGCCGTCAGCACGCCCAGGCCCGTCAGCGCCGCGGTGACCCGGCGTGCCTGGCGCTCGCCGGTGCCGACGATGCTCTCCACCTCACCGCGGGGGAGTTCTCCCCGGTACAGCACGGCGTCGATCACCTGGACGGCCTTGGCCGGGAGCCTTCCCCGATCCGTCTCCTCGGCCGCCCAGCGGCGGATACGGGCGCGCAGCTGCTCGGGCTGGACGAGGCCGGTCATGAAGTCGACTTGGTCGATGCAAGTTTTAAGGAAGAAGGTGGTGAAACTCCCCAGTTCCTCCTCGCTCAGCGCGCCGCGACCGTCGAGATCGTTGCGGCGAGGCAGGTCGCAGGCGGCGAGGTGCTGCTTGTAGGCCTGCACGTTGCGACCGAGGCCGCGCGCGATCGACCACACGCCGCCTGTGTCGAGCGCGTCGAGCAGCATGGCGTGCGACATGAGGCGGGCGACCCGCCCGTTGCCGTCAAGAAAAGGGTGGATCCAGGCGAATCGGTGATGCGCGGCCGCCAGCGAGACGATGGCGTCGGTCGCACCGCGTTTGCTGTAGGCCCAGGCAAAATGGTCGAGGAAGCGGGGCACGGCACCGGCGCTGACCGCGATATGCCGCCCAACCCGGACGTCGCGGGTCCGCCAGGCACCGGGCTCGACCGGAACACGCTCGCCGCCCTCGACCGGCTCGATCCGGAGCATCGACTGGGGCAGGTGCTCGCAGAAGCGCCGGTGAACCTCGCGCAGGCCATCGACGCTCGTCGCCCGGCCTGCCAGGCCGCCCCCGTCGATCCACCCCTGCACCGCGATATGAGCGGTCGCCTCCAGCTGCAGGTCGCGCTTGGCTGGGTCGGCGCTGAAATCGTTCTTCAGTGCCCGCTCGATGTCGACGGGGTGGGTGTCGTGACCCTCGATCAGGTTGCTGTAGTAGCAGTTCATCGCCCGGACGAGGTCGGCGAGCCCGGTCCGCATGGCCGGCGGGAGGCTGCTGCGGAACGCGGCCGACTTGGCGGTCAGCTCCAGCGCGAGGTCAACGGCGTCACGAAAGCGCGAGCCGCCTTCGCCGATCTTCATCGGCTGCATGGCGGCTATGCCTTCGCCGCGATCGACGGCCGGGACGATGTCCGGTTCACTGGCCATGTTGACGAGCCTCGAAACCTAGCTGATTAAGCCTTTGTGATCGGTCTATGGAGACAGAGCGGGTCCGGCACAATGTCCGGTTTCATGACCGGCTGGCGGCCGGTCTCACGTCGATCGTCAGAGTTCCATTCCCTGGTCCCGATCGCGGCCACTTCCGCCCATGCCCGGCCCCTCCATCCTGAGCTGCTGCTCGGGCATTCTTGCGTCGAGCGCCTTCTCCAGCGCCGGCTGACGCATCATGCGGTCCTCGAGCCGTTCGAGGCGGCGCTCCGCCCGGTCTTCGCTACGCCAGGTCTCGGCCTTACCCCGGTCGTCCGACGCGGCCCGCCAGTCGGCGACGAACCGGTCGGCATAGGTTCGGGGATCGGTGCGCGCCCTGCCCTCCTCCGCCCAGACCTGCCGCAGCGCGCCAGGGGCCGCCTGTTCCAAGCCCCGAGCCGGGTCAGGGCTGCGATCGAGCACGATCCGCAGATCCTCGGCTGCATGAGGCCGCACCCGGTCGATCGCGGCCGCGGCCGCAGCCAGGTCGCGCGTTTCGGCGGGCGAGAGCCGGCCCCCTTCCTCGCGCATCCGCTCGGCCGCCAGGAACAGGTGCGCATAATGATCGAGCGCCCGGTCGAGCGGCGAACGCGCCTCGGGCAACCGGATCGCGCCGGGTGCCTGGCCGCGCCCGGCGACGTCGAGCGCCGAGGTCTTGTCGCCGGCGTTGCGGGCAATACCACGCTCGACCTTGCGGCCCTCATCGAGCACCAGCGCCACCCTGTCCGCCACGCGGGTGAGCGCGACCAGGAACGACCGTTCGGTAAGCAGCTTCCGCTCGGACGAGCGAAGCGCCACGATGCCGTGCTCGGTGGTCACGCCCTGCGCCACATGGACGTTGATCGCGTAGGCAAGGTCCAGCCGCTCGGCCATGCGGTCGCCGGAGTGGATCTCGCGTACAATGCCGTCGTCGCGTGAGGATACGACCAGCCTGCCCCGCCCCACCTCCTCCACCCGCGCCATCACACCGTTGTCGAGTCCGCGGTCGGGGTCGTTATCGGTCCAGCGGATGCGGTCGCCGCGGTGCAGCTCGACCTGCTTCGACGCGTAGATCGATACGGCATCACGGTCGAGGTTCTTGGCCAGCCGCGCGGGTCGGAGCAGCTTGTCGCCCCCTGCCGCCATCGTCAGCCGCACCCGGTCGCCCTCGATGCCGGTCACCACGCCGCGGTCGCCGCGCACCAGGCCTTGAGCAGGCAGGTCGGTGCGGACCTCCACGATATGGCCCGGCTGGTAGGCACGCATCTGCCGCGCGCCTTCCCTAGTCGCGTTGACCCGGTCGAGCACGGTGAACGGCGTGCCGGTGCCGGCGATCTCGCCGGTCGCCTTCAGCTCGGCCTGCACCGCCAGATTCGCCTCGGTCCGCATCGCGCGGCCCCCGGTCAGCAGCAGCGTGGCATCGCGCTCCTCGCGCGGCAACGCAGCCCAGCGCGCCGCGACCGTCGACGTGACGTGTGTGCCAGGCACCTCGACCGTGTCGGATTTGAGCAGCGCGAAGACGCTGCCCGTGTCCTTGCGGTCGAGCGCGGCGGTGATCGCCTTCATCTGCCCGGATCGCGAGCGCAGGTTCTCGGTGACGTGCGCGGTTGCGTGGCCCGCCTGCTGGCTCGCCTCGAACGGCTTGCCCGCATCGATCGCACCGAGCTGACGGATGTCGCCGGTCTGCACCAGCCGCGCGGCGTCGACGATGTTGGAGAGCCGGACGATCCGCTCCATGTCGCGCGTGCCGACCTGGCTGGCCTCCTCGACGATGATGACCGCGCCGGCCAGCTCCGCCTTCACGCGCGCGACCTGCGCGGGTCGCGCGGTGCCGTCGATCACGCGGGTATGGCGGGCGAGGAAGCGCGCGATCGTGCTCGTGTCCGCGCCTGTATCGCGGCCGAGCTGGGCCGCGGTGCGGCTCGCGACGGCGACACCGATCACGGTACGTCCCTCGGCTTTGGCAATCGCCACGATCGGCGCCAGCGCGGCCGACTTGCCGCGACCTGCCCCGCCCTGGACGTTGACCACCCGGTCCGAGGAGGACAGCACCAGCACCGCCGCAGCTTCCTGGCCCGGGTTGAGCCGGCGCAGGCCAAGGTCGCGTGCGGCCTCCTGCGCGCGGACCGCAGCGTCGACGGGCAACGATTTGTGCCGACCGCCCCTGCCCCGCCTCGACCGTGGCGAGATAGGCCTGTTCCAGCCGCACCGCGCCCCGGGTCGTCACCATGCGGTCGCCGTCACCGAGCAGCAGCCCCTTGGCTTCGAGCAGCGCCAGCCGAGTCTCCACGTCGCCGACCGTCACCGGTCCGCCTCGCGTCAGGCTTTCACGGATCAGATCCAGTCGGTCAAACGCCGCCTCGCGCTCGCCAAGCTCGCGGGCTGCGGACGCGACCGCCTGCGCCGCGGCATAGGCATGCGGCGCCAGACGACCGAGCCGTTCGGGTACGAGCGGGTCGCCGTCGCGCGGGGTCAATCCCATCCGACACGTCACATGTCGGATCATAATGCGTTCGACCTCGTCGAGCGTCACATCGTCGCGGCGCCGGTCGTAGAACTGGGTCGTCCGCGTCGACGCGTGATTGGCTATGATCGCCGCGCGCTCCAGCGTGCCGCCGTTCTTCAGATAGGCGGTGATCCCGGTTGCGCGGAACGAATGGTTGCCGATCCGGGCCGCGATCCCCGCCGCGGCCGCGCGACGCCGCACCATCTGATAGGCGCTGGCCTGGGGCAGAGGGGTGCGGCTCAACCGCCCCGTCCCGCGCACGATCGTGCGGAACAGCGGCCCTCGGGCGTCCCCCGCCAGATCGCAGCCGTAGATATAGGCATGGAGATACGCCTCGAGATTGTGGTGGCACGGCATCGCGTGGCGCTTGCCGCCCTTCTCGTGGAGCTGCACCCACAGCCGTCGGTTCTGGACGAACACGTCCTCGACCCGGCAGGCCAGCGCCGCGCCGACCCGCGCGAAGGTGTAGACCATCAGCGCGATCAGCGCGCGGTCGCGCAGGCCAATGCACGTCGACACGTCGATCGCGTCGAGCAACGCGCGCGCCTCGGTCGGGTCGAGCACCGGCGTCTTGCCGGTCCGCGCGCTATGCGCCGGCCCGCGCACCGACACCGCCGGGTTGGCGGGCACGACCTGGCAGCGCACCAGCCAGTCGAAGAGGCGACGCACCGCGGCGAGCCGCTGCTTGACCGTCGGCGCCGCCAGGTCGAGCCCGAGCTGCTCGATCCACGCGGCGACGTGGAGCGGCTGGATCTGCGGAAGCGCGCTCACCCCGCGCATCGCGCACCAGCCGAGGAAATCGCCCACCGCGCGCATAGGCGCGCCGGGTGTGGGCGTTGCGGATCGTCGCGGCGAAGAATTCCAGGAAGCGCAGCTGCGCTTGGCGGTCGGCCGCGGCGATCAGCGCGGGTAGGCCGGGCGCGGGCAGGCGAGGCCGGGGAGAAGAACGGGGGCGGGCGGGGCAAGGCCGCTCATACGAGCCGCCCGCCGCCGAGCATCTTGTTGAGCCGAAGAAGCTGCTTAGCCGTCCGGGGAATCATCGTCGTTCTCCTTCATCCCGACCGGCATCCTGCCGTGTCGCTTGCGTCTGATAAGGACATTATCACACGCTATCCGGTCCTGCGCGGTCGCCTAGCGGCTTTGCCTGCCGGAAAGCCGCGCGCCACCATTTGCTAGATGTTAAGCCCTTGAACCTACGCGCTGGGAACGTTCGGTAAGCGTTGCCTGGGCGGGTATTTATATGGCGTCTATAAAAGCGAGCGTGGAAAGCAGCCTCGATCTGTTTGAGACGGCGATCGGCAGCGTCCTGGTTTCCGACATCACGCTGGTCGACCCGGGCCGGATTACCATCGGCTTCAGCCATGGCTTTTCCGATATCCTGGAAGGTAGCGGCTTCACGGTGGATGGCGACGGCCGGATCATCTCAGGCACGATTACGCGCATCGCCGAGTACAGGAACAATGTTCTTCAGTTCGTCATCAGCGACCTAGCCATTCCTGCGCAGTCGTTGACCACCTGGATCGCGGAGGGCGACTACCAGACCGTCATGCTGACTCTTCTGTCGGGTTCCGACCTCGTTACCGGGAGCGACCGTGTGGACAGGATCTTTACGTCGGACGGGAACGACACAGTAAGGGCGGGCGCCGACAATGATGAGGTCGGCGGGGAAGCGGGCGATGACCATCTGTACGGCGGCGCAGGAGACGATTCCCTCGATGGCGGCAGCGGGATCGACCTCGCTTATTACGATGACCTGTTCTCCCGATATGCCTTGCGGTTCACCGACCACGGGCTGGAGTTGGCGGGACCGGTCAGCGATGGCGACGATACGCTGAGCGGGATCGAGCAGCTTCATTTTAGGGACGGCGTCCTGACCATCGACCACGAAGCGGTGGGATCCAGGATTATCCGCCTGTACGATGCCGTTCTGCACCGCGCGCCAGGGCAGGTCGAGTTGGAAGGCTGGCTCGATCGGGCCGCAAAGGGCATGAACCTGGAACAAGTCGCCGCCTATTTCCTCGATTCCGCGGAATTTAAGGCGGCAGGGGCTACCGTTGGCCCCGATAGCGCCTTTGTCGACTTCCTCTATCGCCACGCGCTCGGCCGCGAAGCCGAACTGACGGGCCGCGCGTATTGGACCGGCCAGCTTGCGGGCGGGCTTTCGCGTGCCGACGCGCTGCTATTCTTCTCGGAATCGGCCGAGCACAAGGATCGCACCGCTGACCAGACCGCAACCGGCTATTTCCAGACGGACGAGGGCTACCAGACGATAGCACTGCTGTACGATAGCTTCGCCGACCGGCTGCCGGATACGGCCGGGCTGATGCACTGGGGCGACCAGCTCAATGGAGGAACACGCTCGCTTTCGGAGATCGCGAGCCTGTTCGTAATCTCGCCGGAGTTCCAGGGCCGCACGGGAAGTATGTCGCACGCGCAGCTCGTCGACTTCATGTACCGGAACACGCTCGGGCGCGAAGCGGACCCGGGCGGGCGCGCCGGCTGGATCGCGGCGCTGGACGGCGGCATGACCGACGGCGACCTGCTGCTCGGCTTCGCGCTTTCGGCCGAGCACCAATTGCTGATGAGCACGTACATCACCGGCGGGATCGACGTCCTCTTCTGAGGCTCCGGCAGTCCGGCCATTGGAGGCACGGCTCGGGGCCATGATGTGCGTCGATCCGCGCGATTTTCGTACAAAGCGCCTATCCGGTTGCGGCGACCCGCTTATCCTGAGCGACGACTCTGTATATGATCTGCCGTTCCGCAGCATGGTTCCGCCCGGTGACATGCTTCGGACTTTGCAAACGCGCAGATCATGGCGAGCCCCGGTCCGGCGATCAGCTATACGTCCTATGACGGCGCACAATTGGTGCGTTATCCTTGGGCGGGCCGGCAGGTAGCGATCCTGACGGAGTCGAACGCGCTCGACATCCCGCGCATGACCACGCTGCTCGACGCCCTGGATCGGGCGTTCGATGTTTACGTCTCTATCACTGGACGTGAGCCGCCGGTGTTCTATTCCTTCCTCAACAAGGCTGAAGGGGTCTCCTACATCGTCGGTGGCCGATCCGGCGACACGCTGACTGCACCATCGGACGCATCGCCCGTGTTTGGCTTTAGTGGAGACGACGAGCTTCGCGGAACAGGCGTTCGCGATCTGCTCTTTGGCGACGATGATGCCGATAGGTTGTCGGGATTCGCCGGCAGGGACCAATTGATCGGCGGTCGTGGCGACGACGTGCTCGCCGGCGGAGCGCACGATGATCGGATCGATGGTGGTCTTGGGCGTGATACTGCGACGTTCGCGGGCATCTTTCATCAATCGGCTATGACCCTGAACGCAGGGGTGGTGACAATTACCGGTGCAGATGGACAGGACACCGTCACCGGCGTCGAGCTGTTCCGGTTCGCCGATAGCGTCTTCGTCATCGATCCGAACAGCACGGGCGCGCAGGTGCAGCGGCTGTACGCAGCCGTGCTCGATCGGGCGGCAGACCCGCCGGGGCTGGAGAACTGGCTGGACCGGCTGCATGACGACGGTTGGACGATCAACCAGGTCGCCGACTTCTTTCTCGGCTCGCCCGAGTTTCAGGCGTCGGGCGCGAACGTCGCGGGCAATGACACGTTCGTCGATTTCCTCTACATTCAGGTTCTCGGCCGTGCGGCGGATGCGGCGGGGCGGGCCGACTGGATCAGCCGGATCGATGCGGGGCTCGCGCGCTCGGACGCGCTCTTGTTCTTCTCCGAAAGCAACGAGCACAGGGCACAGACCGCGAGCGTGACTGGCGGAGGC
>NZ_DASTMA010000009.1:0-116421 GCF_035714405.1 Sphingomonas sp.
GCCCACCGCATCCACTATGACCGCGACTATGCCCGCGACCGGGAGGGCTATCCGGGGCTCGTCGTCCATGGCCCGCTGATCGCGACGCTGCTGATCGACCATCATCTCCGGTCTCGACCGGCCAAACCGCTGCAAGCGTTCGGCTTTCGCGCGCTGCGCCCACTGTTCGACGGCGCACCCTTTACACTGGGTCTGAACGCCCGCGGCGACGAAACCGATCTGGTCGCGCTCGCACCAGACGGAGGCGTGGCGATGCGGGCGACCGCACGGACCTAACCCTTAGCACCTGCAGCATGCAATAAACACATAGGCCGCTGCGTATTGTTGCACCAATGTTGCTACGCCGATTGCCTGTGTTAGCTTCTTTCCGGCCCCGCAACGATGTCGTTGCACCGGGTGAAGAGGAGGACGCGCTATGAAAGCCGACCAGGAACTGCGTTCGCTGAAGCGCGGCCTCAAGGTGCTCGCGCTGCTCAACGAGACGGAGACGATCTCGATCACCGAGCTTGCCCGGCATCTGGCGCTACCGCGCACCACCGCCGAGCGCATCCTGCTGACGCTGCTGGCCGAGGGGTATGTCCAGCGCGTTCCCGATGACAAACGCTATCGGTTGAGCGCCAAGGTCTGCGGCCTCGCCGATGGTTTCTCCGAGGATTGCTGGATCGTCGAGACGGCCACGCCGCTGCTGTTCAGCCTCACCCGGCGGATCGGCTGGCCGCTCGCGATCGCCACCGCGTCGGGTGACCGTATGGTGCTGCGCTCGACCACCGATCCCGCCACGACGTTGTGGCTCCATCGCCGCCGCGTCGGCGCGTCGATCGCCATGCTCAATTCGTCCAGCGGCCTCGTCGCCTATGCCTTCGCCGAGGAGGCGGAGCGCGCGCGGCTCCGCACCATGTTGTGCACGTCGACCGACAGCTGGAATCGCCAGCGGGCGGAGAACGACTCGGCACTCGACCTGCTGATCGGCCCGGTGATCGAGAACGGCTTCGCCTTCCAGCCGCCGCCCGGCAACGCGCCCGAGCAAAGCATCGCCTTTCCGATCTTCATGGGCGGCCGCTGTGTCGCGAGCCTGATGATGATTTACATGACGCAGGCGATGACCAGCGCGCATGTCGTCGCGGAATATGCGCCGCACCTGCGGATGCTGGCGGCGCGGATCGGCGAGGCGGCGACGTCGCGCCAGCCGCTCGACGACGACGGCGAGATCCGGCTGCCCGACTTCCACGCGATGCGCGGGGCCGCGGAACTGCAGCGCGCGCTGTGACCGCGCCGGGCTATGCCGGCGACTATTCGGTCCTGGCCATGGCGCGGAGCGAGGCCGGCGTCCTTGAGATGCGCCTGCACAGCGATGGCGGGCCGTTCCGCTTCAGCGCGGTAGCGCGCGCGCAGCTGATCGATGCGTTCGGGCGGGTCGGTGCCGATCGCGCCAACCGGGTCGTGATCCTGACCGGGACCGGCGATGACTGGTGCGCGGAGTTCGATCGCTCGCCGGCGATGAGCCCCGATCCCGCGTTGACGCTGGCCGAGCGCTGGGGGGTCCAGTTCCGCGAGGGGCGCAGGCTGCTCGCCGCTCTGCTTGACGTGGATGTACCGATGATCGCCGCCGTCAACGGCCCGGCGCTGATCCACAGCGAGTATCTGTTGACCTGCGACATCATCCTCGCCGCCGAGGGTGCGGCGTTTCAGGACAAGCCGCATCTCGACAATGGCGTCAGCCCGACCGACGGCGTGCATGTGCTCTGGCCCGATGTGCTGGGGTCGGTGCGCGGACGCTACTTCCTGTTGACGCAGCAGCGGATCGAGGCGGCGGACGCGCTGGCGCTCGGCGTGTGCAACGAGGTGCTCGCGGCCGAAGCGCTGCTGCCCCGTGCGCATGCGATTGCGGAGCGACTCGCGCGCCAGCCGGACCAGACGCTGCGTGGCGCCAGGGTCGGGTTGACCCAGCGGCTCAAGCGGCTGGTCACCGCCGATCTGCCGATCGGCCTCGCGCTGGAGAGCGTGTCGGCGCTGGCGAAGGCCTAGCCGCGGACGCTACGCCCGCGCCTTCAACCCCGCCGCCTCGACCGCGGCGGTAATGACCGCGTGATCGACATCCGGCGCGCCGCCCGCGATCGCGGCCGCGCCGATGACGGTGTCCGCCGCGTCGACGATCACCACCCCACCGCCCAATGGCAGGAAGTCGCCGCCGACCGCACCGGCGAGCCCGGTCACCACCGCCGGCTTGTCGCCGAACACCGCGGCCAGCTTCGCCGAGGAGCGACCGAAACCCAAGGCGGTCCGCGCCTTGGCGGTCGCGATGCTGACGCCGAAAGTGCCTACGGCATCGCCGCGCTCCGCCGCGCGGACCGCCCCGCCGGCGTCGGTCACCACCACGCTGGCGCTGGCGATCCCCGCCTCGGCCGCGCCCGCATGCGCGGCGGCGATGATACCTCTAGCATGGGCGAGCGTGAGCTGGGTCATGGGTTCATCCTTGGCTGGTCGTGGTGAAGAGCGCGCCTGCGCCCTCGATCGTCGTTTCAACATCGAGCATCGCCAGCGCGCGCCAGAGCAGCGCCTGGGTGGCGCTCACCACCGGGCGTCCCCCGATCGCCTCGATCATCGCGATCGCTTCCATCGTCTGGATCGCGGTACACGGGATCCACAGCCCATCGGCGTCGGGCAGCGCGGCGAGCCCGGCCAGCGCCACCGCCGCGACTTCCGCCGTGTGCAGGTCGCCCACCGTGGCGATGCCGACCGGCATCGGGACGAAGCCCGCGACCGCCATTCCAGCGGCGGCGACGTAGTCCGCGACCCATCGGTTGGTTTCGGCAAGATATGGGGTCATCACGGCCGGCCGCCGGACGCCGAGCGCGGCCAGCGCCATAAGCGATGTTTCCGCAAGGCTGAGAGCGGGCTTGCCTGAGGCCTGCGCCATCCCCGCCACCAGCGCCGCTTCGGCCGCCGGTCCGTCGAACAGGCTGCCAACGGTGCAGGCATAGGCGACGATGTCCGCGCCCGCGCTGGCCAGATCCCGCGCGGCGTCCGGCGCGGCGGCGGCGAGCGCGCGATAGCCGGGCTTGTCGACGCCGCTCATCCGCAGGCGCTGCACGGGAAAGAGCATGCCCGAAGGCAGCCAGCGCGGCCATTCATGTTCCAGCATCACGCCGGGTGCCGGCTGGATCACTCCGATCCGCCCCCGCGCGCCGGGGCGCCGGCGGGGAGGGACCACCGCCGCGGGCTCCGCCGGCATCAATGAAAGGTCGCGAGCGAGAGCAGGGACGGTGGCGCACCGGACACCGCCGCCAAGGTTTCGCGCTGTGCCCGGACGATCAGCCGCGCGGTGCGGCGCATGGCCGGCAGGAGGTCGCCGGCGCGCGCGGCGGCGGAGTCGGCATGGACGGCAAGCACCGCCACGTCGTTCTGGTCGGTGACGACCGGCACCGCGACCGTGCCATGCGCGGCCATCGTCTGATCGATGCCCTCGCCCGCGCGCACGATGCTGAAACCGCCCGGATCCTCGGCGAGCGACCGCGCACAGGCGAGCTGCAGCAGCCCGATGGTGCCATCGTGCAACCCCTGCCCACCCCCGACCCGCAGGTGCGGCTCGGCCAGGGCCTGCGAGGCGGTGCAGCACAGCGTCCGGCCATCGCGCCGGATGCTCAGCGTCGCGGCGGCGCCGGTCTCCGCCGCCAGGGTCGCCACCGGTTCGATCGCGCAGGCCGCGAGCGCGCCGAGCGGGTTGGCATCGGCGAAGAGTTCGAGCGTTAGACGCGTCGGCACGTGCAGCGGGCCGTGCGGTACCTTCAACGCATAGCCGGTCTGCTCATAGACGTTGAGCAGCGTCGCGGCCCGGTCCGCGCCCAAGCCCGCCGCGCGGGCGAAACCGACCGCATCGACCGGCGCGGCGCGGGCGAACTCACCAAGTGCGCGAAGCCCGTGGACCAGCATCTTGAGTTCCATAATCTCGTGCATGGACTGTCACGCTCCGATCGGACGCGAACGGCTTGGCACGTCGGCGCGCCTCATCGCCACGGACTTGGCAGGGTGCGACCAGTATGCGGGCGAGCGTGGCGCGACGGCAGCGGGTCCCACCGCATGTTGGGCGTCGCCGCCGACCGCCTCGCCGGGCCGGGCGCGGCGCGCTAGCGTCGCCCCATGACGGACAGGACGGCCGTAGCGGAACGCTCTCCACGCCCACGGGTGGCGCGCGGGCCCCGACGTCCGGATTATCTCGGCGACCCCGATCTCGATCGCGTGATGATGATGCTCACCGCGCTGATGGCGGAGGTGAGCGCCGCGCGCGAACGCGTCGACACCGTTGAGAAACTCGTCGAGGCGGGCCTGCCGCCTACCGCACAGGCGATCGAGAACTACGATCCGACCGAGGCGGTGCTTGCCGAGCGGGCGGCGGTACGCGAAGCGATGCTGCGCCGGGTATACCGGGTCATGCTCGAAGAACTCGAGCCCGCCGCCGATCACCAAGCCCAGGAGTCGATCTGATGCCCCAGGCCCGCCACGCCGTGTTGCCCGATCAGACCCACGACGAAGCCGCGCGCGAGGCATTCTGCGGATCGCTGCGCAAGCTGTTCACCGAGACCCTCTGGCCCGGCGTACGCGACGTCTATGAGGATGTGCACCGTCCCGCGTTCGAGCGTCGCACCGGCCACGCGCCGACCGATGTCCGCGAGGTGCGCGAGGCGCTGGAGCCTAGTTTCTTCTACCGCGCCGCGAACCTGGTCGGCCGCAGCGCGCAGGAGCTGTTGTGGGACACGGTCGGCGAATCGGTCGAGCGCCAGCTGGACGGGCTCGACCGGGCGGCGGCGTCGATCGCCGATCCCAAGGGGTCGATGAGGCTGAACCCCGACGTGGCGGTGCCGCGCTACCTCGACATGGTCGACATCCACGTCATGCCGGGCAACTTTCATCGCGAGCTCGGGCCGGGCGACGTCTATGCCGCGGCGCTTTACGATCGCGGCGTCTATCAATTCGCGTACGGCGGCATGGGCGAGGACAATGAGGGGCTCGGCCGGGCGATGACCGGGTGGTTCGCGGAAAACTTCCCCGAATTCCGCCCGCGGCGCATCCTCGACATGGGCTGCGGCTGCGGCTTTTCCACGCTGCCATGGAAGCGTCTCTACCCGGACGCGGAGGTGCACGGCATCGACATCAGCGCGCCGATGGTCCGCTATGCCCATGCCCGCGCCGAGAGCATGGGGGTGGCGGTGCACCTGTCGCAGCAGGACGCCGCCCGCACCGACTTCCCGGACGGCCATTTCGACCTCGTGACCTCGTGCCTGCTGACCCACGAGAATCCGGTGCCGCAGATCCGCGCCATGTTCGCCGAAAGCCATCGGCTGCTCGGCGAAAGCGGCATGCTGTTGATCGACGGCGCGCATCCGCCGGCGGCCGATCACGAAGACGAGTTCTTCACTACCTGGTTCAACTACAACGCCAACGAGCCGTTCGCGGTCGGCCTGCGCAAGCTCGATCTGGCCGAGGCGTTCGCGACCGCAGGCTTCCCGCCCGAGGCGTATTTCACGTCCGGCGCGCGCGAGGCGGTGTATCTGAAGGGCATGGCCGGCCAGAAAAAGCGGCGCGCCGCTTCGGCCGGCTATCGCGGCACGACGAAGCCCGCGCGCACCGGATAATGGGCGCGCCCCGCTGACGGGCTGGCGCGCGTCCGTGGCGCGCCCATCGTCCATCGGCCGCCGGCTTCCACGGAGTTTCCCGATGTTCCATCTCGCCTGGTTCACCAATCCCCGCGCCCATGGCTGGACGGCGAACGGCGCGGATCGCTGGGCGGGCAACGACATCCATCCGGAACGGTGGCAGACCTTGTCCTTCCTCAAGGACATGGTCCGTCAGCTGGAGGGCGCGGGCTTCGACTTCATCATGATCGAGGATCACGTCGTCCTCACCAACGACAAGAACAACCTCGAACCCCGCATCGACCCGATGATCGTGATGCCGGTGCTGGCGGAGGCGACCCGCCGGCTGGGCATCATCGGCACTTTCTCCTCCAGCTTCTACCCGCCCTTCCTTCTTGCCCGGCAGATCAACTCGCTCGATCTCGTGTCGGGCGGGCGCTGTGGCTGGAACGTCGTCACCTCGTCGGAGGATTGGGCCGCGCAGGCATTCGGGCGCGACAAGCAGCCCCCGCACGACGAACGCTATGCGATCGCCGACGAGATGCTCGATCTCGTCAAGCAGCTGTGGGACGCCTGGGAGCCCGATCCGTGGGAGATGAGCGCTGAGACCGGCCGCTATGTCGACCCGACCAAGTTCCGCGAGTTCACATTCGAGGGCAAATACCACCGCTCGATCGGCCCCCTCAACGTCACCCGCTCGCCCCAGGGCCGGCCGGTGATCTGCCAGGCGGGCTCGTCACCCGCCGGTCGCGACTTCGCCGCCAAGCATTCCGAAGTGATCCTGTGCTCGACCTTCGGCCGCGACAGCGTGCCCGCGCTCAAGGAGTTCCGGGACGACATCCGCGAGCGGATGGTCGCGCACGGCCGCGACCCGGACGAGGCCAAGGTGATGTTCCTGATCTCGCCGGTGCTGGGCGACACCGAAGAGGCGGCACAGGCACGTTACGAGGAGGTCGTCGGCATGACGCCGACGATCCTCGCACAAAGGCTCGGACGCCTGACGCTGCACACCGGCCTCGACTGGACCAAGTTCGATCTCGACGCGCCCTTTCCCGATATCGATCCCGCCGACATTCAAGGCTTCCAGGGCTTCGTCGCGTCGATCAAGGCGAAGGCGAAGGGCGGCAAGAGCCTGCGTGAGGCGTTGTGCGAACAGGAGACGACCTCGCTCAAGCTGATCGGCACCCCCGAACAGGTCGCCGACAGGATGGAGGCGGCGATCGAGGAGATCGGCGGCGACGGCTTCCTGATGCATGCCCGGCCGCTCACCCGGCGCTATCTCGCCGAGGTGCTCGACGGCTTGGTGCCGATCCTCCAGCGCCGCGGGCTGGTGCGGCGCGAATACGCGGCCACCACGCTCAGGGGGCATCTGGCGGAGTTTTGATCCGGCAGGGCGTGAACATATCTCTGCCGTTCAGCCCCAAGTTGCCCTGTGGCTCTGTCCTACAACAGACCCACCGTGCCAAGACGATCGCGACTCGGCGCCGATCGGCGCCCGCTCTTTCTCAGACGTGGACAAACGGAATAGTCGATGGGTGATCGGCCATCCCGATGCACGGTACGAACGGCAACTTCGACAAGTTCGAGCGCGCGCCGGACCTCCTCCCCAATGGTGTGACCTTAGTGTAACTTTACGACGCCCTCGGCTCAGGTCGTCGGCATCCACTTGCCCCACGTGCGCCTGCTATTTGGCGGGTGCAACATCACTTGAGACATCCACCGGCCCTCTCAGCGTCAGGATCAGCGCCGCGGCCGTCGCGAACAGCGCGGCGCCGCCGTAAAGTGCCGGACGATAATCGCCGCTCTCGCCCACCGCCCAACCCGCGACGAACGGACCCAATCCCGCTCCGACGCCGTACAGCGTATAGAGCAGGCCATAGGTCTTGCCGTAGTGCTTGCGCCCGAAATAGCGCGCGCAGAAATAAGCGGCGATGTCATGCTCCGCGCCGGCGGCGAGGCCGACGATCGCGATCGCCAGTCCGCACAGCCACAGGTTGGTGCCCGCACCGACCAGCAACAGGCAGGCGAGCGCCGGCAGGCCGAACATCAGAAAGGCGAGCAACGGTCCCGACATCCGGTCGAGCAGGAAGCCGCTGACCAGCCGCCCGCCGGTCACCGCCAGGCCGATCAGCCCTGCCAGCGCCGCCGCCGCCGCCGGCGTGACGCCGCGATCGGTGAGCAGCGGCACCGCATGGACGTTGATCGCCGAGATCGCCACCGCGACGACGGTGAACGACAGCACCATCTGCCAAAAGCAGCGCGTCGCCAGCGCCTGGCGCAAGCTAAAGCCGCCCTCGTCCACCGCGGGTGCCGCCTCGCCGCGCGCGCCGGCCTCCTCCGGCTCGCGGAAGAAGGCGATCGTCAGCGGCATGCCCAGCAGCAGCGGCAGCGCGGCCAGGCCGATGAACGCGCCCTGCCAGCCATAGGCCTCGACCAGACGATTGACATAGGTCGGCAACAGCGCGCCGATCAGGCCGGTGCCGACCAGCGACAGCCCGAGTGCCAGTCCCCGCCCCGCGACGAACCAGCCGGTGATCGCGCGCGTCCAGGTCATGGTCATGGTGCCGGCGCCGAGCACCGCGATCATCGCATAACCGAAGTAGAACAACGGTAATGAGCGCGGCAGCAGCGCCATCGCCGCAAAGGCGAGCACCAGTGCGACTTGCGAGATCAGCACCACGCGCCGGGCGCCGTAACGGTCGGCGGCCGCGCCCGCGAAGATGCCCGCCACCAGCCCGCCGATCGTCAGGAACAGCGGCGCCGCCGTGATCTCCGCGCGGCTCCAGCCGAACGCGGCGGAGAGCGGACCGACCAGCGCGCCGAAACTGTAAAAGGCGATCGGCACCGCGCCGGTGCCGGCGCCCAGCGCGGCGGCGAGCACCACCCGCCACGCGCGTCGGAACTCCGCGACGCGCGCGCCCGGCGCGGGCTCGTGGAGAGCGACGGCCGTCATCCCGCCAGCACCGTGTCGAGCTCCGCCATGTCGGCATCGGTCGCGATCCAGTCGGACGCGGCGGCGTTGGCGACCACCTGTTCGGGTCGCGTCGCGCCGGCGATGACGCAGCCGACCGCCGGCCGGTGGAGCAGCGCGCCGATGGCGATGTCGACCATCGAGCGCCCCCTCGCGTCCGCAAACGCCGCGAGCGCCTCGATCACGTCATAGGTCCGCGCGTCGATCTCGCGTCCAGCCATGCGCGCGCCGGCGGGGGCGGGCCGGTCGCGCCGATACTTGCCGGTCAACCAGCCGTTCGCGAGCGGGAAATACGGCAGGAGCCCAACTCCGAACCGCTCGCATGCGGGGATCAGCTCGCGCTCGGCGTCCCGCGCGAGCAGGCTGTAGTGGTTCTGCGCGGAGACGAACCGGTTATGGCCGTTGGTCCGAGCGGTCCAATCCGCGTCGGCGAGTTCCCAGCCGGTGAAATGGGAATGACCGACATAGCGGACCAGCCCGGCCTGGACGAGCTCGTCGAGCGCGGCGATCGTCTCCTCCAGCGGCGTGCGCGGGCACTGCCAGTGCATCTGGTACAGGTCGATATAGTCGGTGCCCAGGCGCCGCAGGCTGCCCTCCACCGCCTGGCGGATGTAGCGGCGGGAACCCAGCGCGGTATCGTGCCGCGCCTCCATGCCCGAGCCCCATTTGGTCGCCAGCACGACCTGATGGCGCCGGTCCTTCAGGATCGCGCCCAGCTGCTCCTCCGACCCGCCATCGCCATAGACGTCGGCGGTGTCGAAGAAGGTCACGCCCGCGTCGAAGGCGGCGTCGACCACCGCGCGCGTGTCCTCGACCGGCATCAAGCCATAGACGGTGCCGCTTTCCGCGTTGACGGGCTTGCCGCCGAAATTGTTGCAGCCAAGGCCGACGACCGAGACCGTAAGACCGGAGCGACCGAGCTGGCGGTAGCGCATGACAATTCCTCAACGAGTGCGTCAGGCTATCAGCGGGCGGGGGCGTCCGGCGCATGGCGCGGCGGCTTACCCGACCTTCGGGCGGTGGGCCGCCGAACCCGCCCGCGGTCGCCACGCTTCACCCGCTAGATGGGTGGATGTGGCGGGCGGCTTGTTGGGGGGCGGCGCTGTCGGTCTTCTTCAACCCTCTCGACGCGCGACCCATAGCCCTGGGCTGGTCGTCGTCGAACCGACATTGGGGACACCGCCCGAACGGCGAAAAGGGAGCGAGACATGCGCAGGAACTTCAGGACCGCACTTTTGGGCGCCACGATCCTCAGCGCGGCGCTCGCCGCGCCCGTGGCCGCTCAGCAGCAGGAGCCGCAACCGCAGCCGATGGCGGACGCGCCGAACCCGCAGGTTCCCGCCGCCGAAGCGCAGCAGGCCGCGCCGACCGGTGAGATCACCGTCACCGCGCGCCGCCGGGACGAATCGATCACCGACGTGCCCCTGGCGATCACGGTGGTGACGTCGGCCAGGCTCGAACAGCTCGAGCTCACCAGCACCGCCGAGCTCGCGAACTTCGTTCCCGGCCTGCAGTTCAGCGACTTCACGCCGGGCAACTCGCGCAACGATCGCGGCGGCAACCGCCCGATCATCTTCCGCGGCCTCAACCTGGCGCGCAACGGCGGCGTCACCGGCGCCGGCTCGATGTTCCTCGACGGCGCCGCGGTGATCGGCAACGAGATCCCGGCCGGCATGGACATCGGCGCGGTCGAGGTGCTGCGCGGTCCGCAGAACGTCTATTTCGGCCGCGCGTCGATGACCGGCGCGATCTCCTATCGCACCAAGGCCATTCCGAACGAATGGACCTACGGCCTCGACATCACGGTGGCCGAACGCGAGACCCACCGCGTCGAAGCCAGCATCGCCGGCCCGATCGTCAGCGACCTGCTGGGCGTCCGCCTGACCGCGCTGGAGGAGTCGAACGACGGCTGGATCACCAACGCCTTCAACCCGGGCGGCCAGCGCCTGGGTGCGCGGTCGCGCCGTTCGCTGTCGGCGACCGTCGACTTCACCCCGGCGGAAGCGCTCGAGGTCAAGCTCTACGCCAACTACTTCCACGATGAGGACGGCCCGTCGGCGACCGTCAACATCTTCCCGGACGCGACGATCACCACCGCCGCGGGCCCCGGCGGCATACCGCCGGCGGGCACCGTGACGGCGCTGGGCGCGGTCACCAACTGTGTGCGCGGCATTCCGGTGCTGCTGCCGGGCGCGACCATCGCGTCACCGGCGCGGCCGACGATCTGCGGCGAGGTGCCCGGCCTCTCGCGCGCGATCGCCTATTCGCGGACGCTGATCCCCAACGACCATGCCGCGGCGACCTTCTCGGTCCCGTATCTCGCCGGCGAAGGCTTCAAGCGCAAAGCCGGCTTGCAGCGCAACGCGTTCAACAGCCACGGCATCGTCAACCTCACCATCAGCGACTATCTGAAGCTGCAGTCGATCACCGGCTATCATACCAATGCGGTGATCCAGGCGGTCGACGGCATCGGTCGCCCCCCGTCGCCGACCTCCGCCTTTTCGGTGCTGTTCTTCGGCCTGTCGAACAAGTTCACCGACTTCAGCCAGGAATTCCGTCTCAGCTCGGATCCGGAGCGGGCGTTCAGCTGGACGATCGGCGGCACCTACGTCAACGCCAAGAACCTCAGCAACGCGACCAACACGCGGACGTCGAATATCCAGCCGACGCTTGCGAACCCCAATCCCGTGCAGACCTTCGTGCCGCTGCTGCTCAACATCGGCGACGATCGGGCCAAGACCTATGGCGCCTTCGCCGGCGCGTATCTGAAGATGTTCGATGAGCGGCTGACGCTGAGCGCCGAGGGCCGCTACCAGGTCGACAAGCGCAGCAACGCGCAGATCGCCTTCCTGACCGGTCAGGTCATCAACTCCGTCCAGGACGACTTCAAGTCGTTCAATCCGCGTGTCTCGCTCGACTATGACGTCGGGGGCGGCCGCAAACTCTACGCGTCCTTCGCGCAGGGCAGTCGGCCCGGCGGCTTCAACAACGGCCTGCTCAGCTATTTCAATTCGAGCAACTCGATCTACGCAACCAACCCGGCGCTGACGGTGGCCGGCGTGACCACCGCGATCAACGATGTGTTCGGCGTCACCGACCCGACCTTTGCGGAAGAGAAGCTCAAGATCGGCGAGCTCGGCTTCAAGGGCAATTTCGCGGGCGGCGAAGGCTATTTCGACATCAACGCCTATTACGGCAAGCTGAGCGATCAGCAGATCACCTTCCAGGCGCTGGTGCCGCTGCTCGCCACCAGCCTGTCCGTGACCGCCAATCGCGGCGAGCTGGAGATCTATGGCGTCGAATTCACCGGCAACTACAACTTCACGCCGGCCCTGTCGGTGTCGACGACGTTCGCCTACAACAAGACGAACCGCACCAGGTATTTCGACCCCACCCCCGCCAACATCCGGCTCTTCGGCATCACCGACTATTCCGGCCTGGAAACGCCGAACACGCCGGAGATCACGGCCTCGGGCGTGCTGTCCTATGAGGGCGAAGCAGAGGGCGACGCCATCGTGCCGTTCGGGACGATCGCGGCGGTTTATCGCGGTCGGCAATGGGCCGACATCGCGAATTACGCGTACATCCCGGGGCGCACCACGGTGGACATCCGCGTCGGCGCCAAGAGCGGACCGCTGCGGCTGGAGGCGTTCGTGACCAACGTCACCAACAACAAGACCTATCCTGGCGGCAATGTTGCCCCGGACTTCGGCTCGCCGCCGGCGGGCAACGGTTCGGACCAGGGCTTCTTCGGCGCCTATGCCGAGCCCCGGACCTTCGGCGCACGGCTCAGCGCCCGCTTCTGAGCATCGGACAACGCGTGAAGGGCCCGCCGGAAACGGCGGGCCCTTTTCTGTTCGTGTGCTATGCGGCAGCGGCGAGGCGGGTCGTGGACTTCAGCCGCTCCTCGGTCAGTCCGTAGAACAACAACGCGACGATGCCGAGCACGCTGATCGCCGCCGGCAGCAGTCCCATGATGAGATAGATCGCGCGGATCGCGCTAGCGGGTTGCTCGACCGCCGTCCCCTGGGACTGAAGATAGCCCGCCGCCGACATGATCGCACCGACGACCGAGATGCCGATCGCACCCGACAGCTTCTCGACGGTCGTATAGACGCCCGCGAAGATGCCCTCGCGGCGCAGCCCGGTGCGGCGGCGATCATATTCCATCGTATCGGGCAGCAGCGATTGGCCCATCAGGATCGCCCCTCCCCCCGACACGCCGATCACCACCGCGCGCGCATAAAGATGCCACGATGGGTCGCCGGGCGCCGCGAGCAGCCAGCTGAGGAACGCCGGCAGCGACAGCGTGAGCGCGATGATATAGGTGTTGCGCTTGCTGCCGTTCCACCGGACCACGCGCAGCCACAGCGGCTGCGACGCGATCATCGCGATTGACGACGCCAGGAAATACTGTCCCAGCCAGGTGTCGGACAGCTGCAGCACATAGGTGAAGAAGAACGCGAACACCGCCTGCACACCCAGCGACAGCAGGGTCAGGAACTTGACGGTGATGAGCACCAGGAACGGCGTGTTCGCCGCGACCGAGCGGATCTGTTCGGCGACCGGATAATGGGTCTGGGGCGGCTTCTCCGCAAAGGGCGCGCTCCGCGTCGCGGCGAAGCAGATATATGCGGAACCGAGGATGATCGGCACGAAGGTGACGGACATGATCATGTGCGCGTCCGCGCCGCCACCGAGCCGCGCGAGCACGATCGGCCCCAGCACCGACGCAACGATCGTCGACAGACCCACCGCATAGACGCGGAAGCTCATCAGATACGACCGCTCGTGATAGTCGGTGGTCATCTCCGCCGGCATCGACAGGTAGGGAATGTTGAAGACGGTATACGCCATGGCGTAGAAGACGAGCACCGCACCGACATAGGTCGCCCGCAGCCCGTAATCGGCAATGTCGGGGATCGAGAACAGCCCGACCACTGACAACGCCAGCAGCACGCCGCCGATCAGCAGATAGGGCCGGCGGCGGCCCATCTTCGAATTGGTGCGGTCCGATACCCAGCCCATCGCGGGGTCGAGAAAGGCGTCTAGGATCTTGGAAAAGGCAATCAGCGTGGAGGCCAGCGCCGCGGCGATGCCGACGTGATCCGTCAGATAGCGCAGCAGCAGCACGTTGGACGCGGTCAGGACCGTGACCGGCCCCAGCGTGCCGAGCCCCCAGCCCAAACATACCGAGCGCGGGAGCTTCGGCGCCGCCTCTTCCGCATTCATGTCGCCGTCGCGATGCGCCGCCTGCGGGGTCATTTAGGCGCCGCGTCCTTGAACTGGAGATCGAGCGCGACATAGCCGCACGGACCGGAGCTGCCGCCGCGGCCGGTACTGCCCTGATCCTCCGACAACAGCATCGTGCCGGGGGTCAGCGCGTAGCGCTTGCCGTCCGGCAGCACGACCTCCGACGAGCCGCTGAGGATCAGGAAGATCTCGCGATAGGGCGACGGATGCGGCGGGATCACCATGTTCGGGTGGCCATAGACGATCACCACCTTGGTCGGATCGCCGAAGTCGAACTGCGTCAGCGAGACCTTGCCGCCGTAATAGACGCCGCCCTTTCCGGCCACGTCGACGGTCTCGATCTTCGACTTGCCGTCTGCCCCGGTATAGGCGCGGTACATCTTCAACACCTTGCCGGTCCGCGCGAAGTCCGCGTCGAGGCGCGCACAGGCGGCGCGCTGCTTGGGCGTCAGGACGCCGCGATCGGCCGTCGCCGGAACGGCCTGCGCCAGGGTCGCGGCGATCAGGGTGAAAAGGAACATCGCGTCGCAAACTCCTCGATGGGTGGCGCATGACGCCCGGCCGACTGCATGCGCGCAACCGGACGGGCGGAAGTCAACCGCAATGTGGTTGTTGGCTAGGGAGTCGGGACGGACGCGTCCCTCAGGTCAGCGCCTGGACATGAAGGGCGCGAAACTCTCCGCCTGGTCGGGATCGCCACGACCCTTGTACCGCGCCTGCACCGGATAGGGATAGACCGGCCGCGAAAAGGCGACATTGTCTGGAGTCAGGAACTCGGCATAGGTCACCGGCCCGGCGAAGCGCGCCAACCGCTTCATCTTCTCGGCATGGAGCACGTCGGGCGCCCGCCCCCGCTCGACCCAGGCTTCGAGGTAGCTGAGGTAATCAACCGTCTCGGCGCCGCCGCCGACCTGAGGTATGTGGCTCTGTCCCGGCACCATGAACAGCCTGAAGAAGTCCTGCGTCGCCCCCCGCCCGCCCATCAGCCGTTCCACGGTCTCGTAATACAGGACCGGGTGCAGCGGATAGGTCGCCTCGTCCGCCCAGCCTTGATAGAGGATGAGCTTGCCGCCGCGCGCCTTGAAAGCGCGCAGGTCGGGGTTGGTGGCGTCGTTGAAGATCCAGGCATAGGGATATTTGTACGGGTTCTTGAGCCGCCAGCGATAGCGACCAGGTGTCCCGTTCGGCCCGACATAGGCGCCGATCCAGCCCTTTTCGGACCCGGGCATCGCGCCATTGGCATAGACCTGATCGAGCCCCATGACTTGCCGAGGCGAGAGGCAGCCGCTCGTCCGCCCCGCCCGGCAGGCAAGCTGCGCCGGCCGAAAGCCGCAGCGGCGCGGGTCGGAGATGAAGCCGTCCTTCAGATTGTCGTCCATGTCGCAGGCCGCGACTGCTGCGGCGTGGACCATCATCACTTCGTCCGGACCGAGGATCGGCTTGCCGTCGTCATGCAGCGCCGCGACGCTCGCCCGCAGCGCGGGGCCAACCTCGGGCGGCGAAGCCCCCGGCCGGCCCATCGCCGGCTCGCCGGCGATGATACCGTCGAAATCGGCGGGAAAGCGCTGCGCTTCCACCAGCCCCTGCCGACCGCCGGTCGAGGCACCGAAATAATAGGCATAGCGCGGCTTCGTACCGTAAAACGCTTCGGTCACGGCGCGGCCGGTGATGTTCGACACATGCGTAGCGCGAAAGCCGAAGTCGATCTCGCCTGGCACGTTGTCGATCGCCCACAGGTCGTCGTAAAAGGTGCCCTTGTGACCCAGGTCCGCGGCGAGGCAGGCATAGCCGCGCGCGACGACGATCTGGCACCCGTCATCCAGGATGTCGCCACAGCGCCCGCCGCACCCGGTCTGCGCGAACTTGCCGTTCCACGTCGCGAGCGGCAGCCACATGCGATAGCCGATCGTCGGTGCGATCCGCCCGTTGACGAGGCAATGCGGGGGCATGTCCTTGTCGGCCGGTTTCGCAACCGCGCTGACGATCAGCGAGGGCGCGTCGGGCGTCAGCGAGAAGTCGACGTCCTTCAACTTGACGCAGGCGGCGGCAGGGTCGGCGCCCGGCGGCGCCCCGGTCCCGGGCGGCGTCGGCCGTGGTCTGACCTGCGCCGCCGCCGGTGGTACGGCGAGCGCGATCGCCGCCGCCAGCGCGACCGCGGCCCGGATCACTTGGCCGGCGCCTTCTTCACCGCCGCGTCCCGCTCGACCGGCCAGCCGGAGCCGAGGCCCTTGCCGTCCTCGACATGCGCGATGATCTCGATCTCCTCGATCAGACCGTTGCGAACCTTGAAGCGTTCGGCCTCATGCACCGTGTAGGTGCCGGCGGGCTTTGTCACCGCGACCTTGTATTCGGTATCGCCCGCCTTGGTTGTCGCATCGCCGCCGCCGCGGCCTTCCTTCAGGTCGACGTCGAGCCGGAAAAAGGCGACCACCTCGCCGTTGGGAACGTCGGTATAGAGGCGGATGTCGCGCGCGGCCTCCACCATGTCGGTGCGCACGAAGCTTTCGCGCACCTCGTTCTCGCCGCGCGCGTTGGTGAGCGCGTTTTCGGTACGGCGGACGTTGCGGGCAAGCGGCACCTTCGATCCGTCATGTGCCAACAGGCCGGCGATGTAGGCGCGCGCCGCCGCCTCCATGCAGGCCTTGGTGTTGGCGGTGCAGCTGGGCTTCACGCTTTGCCCAAAGGCGGAGGAGCCGGCGGCGAGCGCGAGCAGCGCCAGCGATACTCGTGGTAAGCCCATCATTCCTGCTCCTTCGGCTGAAGCGCCGAGAGTAGCGGCGAAGGCGCCGACGCGAGCGGCGGATCGGCCCGTCACCACTATCCGGTGAGCCCGAGCGGCCGCGCATCGGCCTCGGTCTCGCAGCGGCTAGCGGTGCGGCATGACCACGCTGCCCCCGATGCTGCGCCCGTTGTTCGATCTCACCGGGCGCGTGGCGATCGTGACCGGCGGATCGCGCGGGTTGGGGCTCCAGATCGCCACCGCCTCGGGTGAGTACGGCGCACGGGTGGCGTTGGTGGCGCGGCGGGCCGATGAGCTCGACGGTGCGGTCGCGGCGCTGAAGACGCGGGGCATCGCGGCACACGCCTTTGCCGCCGACCTCGGCAAGGCCGACGCCGCCGGCGAGCTTGTCGCGCGGATCGTCTCGTCGCTCGGACGGATCGACGTGCTGGTCAACAACGCCGGCGCAACTTGGGGGGCGCCCGCCGAAGACCACCCGCTCGATGGTTGGAACAAGGTCATCGACCTCAACGTGACCGGCCTGTTCGTGCTGACCCAGGCAGTCGCGCGCGCCGCGTTCCTGCCGCAGGGCGGCGGCAGCGTGATCAACGTCGCCTCGATCGAGGGTCTGCTCGGTCATCACCCGGAACGAACCGGAACCATCGCCTACAACACCGCCAAGGGTGCGGTTATCAACATGACGCGGGCGTTGGCCGCCGAATGGGGGCCGAGGAACATTCGCGTCAACGCGCTCGCGCCGGGCTTCTTCCCGTCCAAGATGGCCTCCGGCGAGATCGACCGGCACGGGGCGGAGATGATCCGCCAGACACCGCTCGGCAAACTCGGCGGCGAGACCGACCTGATGGGGCCGGCGCTGCTGCTCGCCTCCGACGCCGGCGGGCACATCACCGGCCAGGTGATCGTCGTCGACGGCGGAACGACGATCATCTGAGACGTGCCGCACCCGCTGATCCCCCGCCGCGAGCTCGATTTTCTGTTGCACGACTGGCTGCGCATCGGTGACCTGCCGGCGGTAGCCGAGCACGGGCGCGAGACGGTCGACGCGATCCTCGATCTCTCCGAACAGGTCGCAGCCGACCATTTCCTGCCGCACTACAAGGATGCCGACATGCACGAGCCGCGGCTGGAGACCGACGGCGTCCATGTCCTGCCGGCGATCGGCATGGCGTTGCGAGAATATGCGGCGCTTGGACTGTTCTCCGCTGGCTTCGCGCCCGAGCTCGGCGGCCTGGGTCTGCCTTATATCGTCTGCTCGGCATCGTTCGCGCAGTTCGCCGCCGCCAATATCGCGACCGCCGCCTACCCCATGCTCACGGTCGCTAATGCACGGCTGATCGCGACGTTCGGCACGGCCGTGCAGATCGACGCTTTTGCCCGGCCGCAGATCGCCGGACGATGGTTCGGGACGATGTGCCTGTCGGAGCCGCAGGCGGGATCGGGGCTGGCCGACGTTCGCACCCGCGCCGAGCGCGACGGAGAGGATGCGTTGGGCGTCCGCTATCGCCTCACCGGTAACAAGATGTGGATCTCCGGCGGCGATCACGACGTGTCGGAGAACATCGTCCACCTGGTCCTGGCGAAGGTGCCCGGCCCCGACGGAGCGCTGCCCGAGGGGACCGAAGGCCTGTCGCTGTTCATCGTTCCCAAGCTCTTGCCCGATGGCGCTCGCAACGACGTGCAGGTCGCCGGGCTCAATCACAAGATGGGCTATCGCGGCACGGTCAATTGCCTGCTCAACCTCGGCGAGGGCGGCGGTGCGGTCGGCTGGATGGTCGGCGATCCCGGACAGGGTCTGCGCCAGATGTTCCTGATGATGAACGAGGCGCGGATCGGGGTCGGCATCGGCGCGGCGGCACTGGCCTATCGCGGCTATCGCCATTCGGTCGCCTATGCGCGCGAGCGGCTGCAGGGCCGGCCCATCGGCGAGCGCGCCGGTCCGCCGATCGCGATCGCCGAGCACCCGGATGTTCAGCGCATGCTGCTCGCGCAAAAGGCCTACGCCGAGGGCGCGCTGGCGCTGTGCCTGTACTGCGCGATGCTGGTAGACCGGCACGGCGACGCGCCGAGCACCGCGCTGCTCGGACTGCTCACCCCGGTCGCCAAGACCTGGCCGTCGGAATGGGGGCTCGCGGCCAACGACCTCGCGATCCAGGTTCATGGCGGCTATGGCTATACGCGCGACTTCGACGTCGAGCAGCTCTACCGCGACAACCGGCTGAACGCGATCCACGAGGGCACTACGGGCATCCAGGCGTTGGACCTGCTCGGTCGCAAGCTGCTCCGCGACTCCGCCGGCTGGGCGGAGCTGCGGTGCCGGATCGGGCTGACGGTCGCCGCCGCGGCCAAGGATGTGACGCTGGCGCCCTTCGCGGTCACGCTTGCCCAGATGTGGGAGAACATTGCACTGACGCTCGAGCGCCTCCGTGCGGTGAAGCAACCGGAGAGTGCATTCGACAACGCCACGCCCTTCCTCTCCGCCTTCGGCCATGCCGTTATCGCCTGGCTCTGGCTCGACATGGCGCTGGTCCAAGCCGAGGACCTGGCCCTCACCGCCGCGAAGCGACGCACCTGCCGCCACTTCTTCGACCACGAGGTTCCAAAGATTGCGGCATGGCTGACGCCGGTCGACACCCGAGGCTCCGAGTCCAAGGTGTCGGCGGGGACCTTCGACTAGGCGATCAGTCGACCTCCCGCATCACCCGGAACCCCAGGCTGCTGCTGCGCATCGTCGGCGGCAGACTGAATCGCGTCGCGGCGCGTAGGACGGGCGGGCCATTATGCCACGAGCCGCCGCGGATCGACCGAGCCTTACACGCGCCCGCGGATTTCAGCGCACCCGGCACCGGGGTGAAGCAGTCGGCCACCCACTGCCACGCATTGCCGAGCATGTCGTGCAATCCGAACGGGTTGGGCGGAAAGGCGCGCCATCGGCTCGTATAGGCGAACCCATCCGAGCAGCTGAGGTTCGCAGTCTTGTCCCCCGGCATCACCGCCGCATACGCGCGGTCGCCGCCATTGGCGTGGGTGCACATGGCAGCGGGCGTGTCTCCCCACCAGCGTGCGGTCGTGGCGCCGGCGCGCGCGGCGTATTCCCACTCGGCCTCGGTCAGCAGGCGATAGCGAAAGCCGGTCCTTGCCGACAGCCATGCGGCATAGGCGCTCGCATCCGACCAGTCGATGCACACCGCCGGCTCATCGCGGCGCTGTCGGAAGCCGGGGTTTCGATAGGAGTGCGCCGGCAACGGCCCATCGCCCCATTTGCCGGCCACGGCCACGAGGCAGCCCGCCATCGGCCGCCGCGTTGCGCTCGCGAAGGCCTCGAACTCGGCCATGGTGACGTGTGCGCGGGCGACGGCAAACGGGCGTTCGAAGCGAACCTCGCGCCTCGGCCGCTCGGTCGCCGCAGCGGCGGGCGGGCGGCCCTCGCGCGTGGTTTCGGCCTCGTCGGAGCCCATCAGCACGCGTCCGGCCGGCACCACCACCATCACCGGCGTCTCCGGTCGATCGCGGAAGCTATGGCCCGGCAGCGTCGCGACAAGGGCGAGGAGGAGCGTCGGCATATGCGGATGGTGGGCAAAACCGCGCCTGCTGCCATGCAGGCTGCGACCCTCACCGCATAGCGGGAACCGGCGGCGGACGCCTAGGCAGCGTGTCCCGCATCACGCAGGATCACCGCGTGGTCGGCTCGCTTCTCCTCCTGCTCGCCCTCGCGGCCGAGCCGCGGCCGTTCAGGGACTGCGCGGATTGCCCAGAGATGGTGAGGATCCCCGCCGGCTCGGCGACCCTCGGCTCCACCAGCGAGGAGCGTGTGCGCGCCGGCATCATCCCGCTGTTCGGCGACCGTGAGGGGCCGACCTATCGCGTCATCTTCGCCAAACCTTATGCACTCGGCCGCACCGAGGTGACACGAGGCGCGTATCGCGCCTTTGTCGAGGCGACGCGTCGCCCTGACCCGCCTGCCTGCGGGGTGCATGAACCAAAGGGCGACACTTGGGGACCGCAGCCGGGCTATAATTGGCGCAAACCCAATTTCGCTCAGGACGACAGCCATCCGGCGGTGTGCATCGCCTATGACGACGCGCTCGCCTATACCCATTGGCTTGCGGCGAAGAGCGGCAAACCCTATCGCCTGCCCAGCGATGCCGAATGGGAATATGCCGCGCGCGCCGGCACCAGCACGCCTTGGTATTTCGGCGAAGCGCCCGATCGCGGCTGCAAGGCGGCGAACATCATGTCGGCGGGCACCGGCATGGCGCTGGGCTTCCCCAAGAGCATGGCGGGGTTCTTCCTCTGCTCCGACCGCCGCAGCTTCACCGTCCCCGTCGCGAGTTTCACCCCAAACCCCTGGGGGTTGCATGACATGATCGGCAACGCCTTCGAATGGTCGGCCGACTGCAACGCCCCCGACAACCGCACGGCGCGCGCCGACGGCGGGGCGCGGACGACCGGCGATTGTAGCCGCCGTTATTTGAAGGGGGGCGCGTTCCAGACCCCGTTCTGGCTCACGCGCCACGCCGTCCGTGGCGCGCCGCTCGCCGTCGATATCCGCATGTTCGCCGCCGGCTTCCGCGTCGCGCGGTCGCTCGACTGAAAGGACCAATACCCGATGCGCATCCTGCTCGGCCTGTCGCTCGCGATGCTCGCCTCGCCCGTCCTCGCGCAGGACGCGGCGGCCGGCAAGAAATCGGGCGCGACCTTCCAGGACTGCGCGCAATGCCAGACCATGGTCGTGATCCCGGCCGGCACGTTCAAGATCGGCTCGACGTCCGAGGAGCGCGCCCGCGAGGGGGTGCCGGCAAGCTTCGGCAACCATGAAGGCCCGGTCCGCGACATCAGCTTCGCCAAGCCGTTTGCGATCGCCACCGCCGAGACGACGCGCGCGCAATGGTCCCGCTTCGTCGCCGCCACCAAGCGGCCGGTGCCGACCGAGTGCCATGACTATAACGCCGAAGACGACAGCTGGGCGGGAACACCGGGCAAGGTCGTCAATTGGCAAAAGCCCGGTTTCGCGCAGACCGACGATCACCCGGCGGTCTGCATCAGCTATGACGACGCGGTCGACTACGCCGCGTGGATGGCGAAGAGCACGGGCAAGCGATACCGGCTGCCGAGCGAGGCGGAATGGGAATATGTCGCCCGCGCCGGTACACGGACCGCGCGGCCCTGGGGCGACAGCGTGACGCCGATCTGCACCAAGGCGGCGATCATGACGAGCGCTACCTATGCCGCAATCAAGAACGCCGACAGCTGGACGGATGAACTCCTCTGCTCGGGTCCGAACAGCTGGACCGTGCCGGTCTCCAGCTTCGACGCGAACCCCTGGGGCGTCCACGACATGCTCGGCAATGTCTGGGAATGGGTCAGCGACTGCGCCGCGTCCGATCACGCCAAGCTGCCCGCCGATGGGACGCCGCAGACGGCGGCGAATGGCGGCGACTGCGCCCACCGGCTTACCAAGGGCGGTGCCTTTCACAGCCGCGTATGGCTCGCCCGCCCGGCGACACGGGGCGGTGGGCAGGAGGGCAAGAACCGGCCGGTCGCCTCGGGCATCCGGCTGGTCCGAGAGATCGACTGAACCCCGTGCAAGGATCGATACGATGATGAAGCTGGTCTTGCTTGGCGGTCTCGCCATGCTGGGAAGTGGCTCTGCCGCACAGGCGCAAGCCGATGCCGTGGCCGGGCAGAAACAATTCGGTCAGTGCCGCGCATGTCATGCGGTCAGTGCGGCCGCGCGCGACGGGCTTGGCCCCAATCTGGTCGGCGTCGTCGGTGCGAAGGCCGCGACGCGGCGACCCAAGTTCAAATACTCGCCCGCGCTCAAATCCGCCAAGCTCACCTGGGATGACGCGACGCTCGATCGCTGGCTGACCGACCCCGCCGCGGTCGTTCCCGGCACGACGATGCATTTCGTCGGCCTCCCTCGCAAGCCGGTGCGAGCGAACGTCATCGCCTACCTCAAGACGCTGAAGTAGCGACCCGCCCCAGAGCGCGCGCCGCAGCCAGGTTCGCGGCGGCGGCGATGAGGAACACCGGGACCAACGCGAAGAACGCGACGCGCAGGGAGCCGGAGCCATGGGCCGGCATCGCCCAATCGCTGACCACGCCAAGGAATACCGGCCCGCCGCCGAGGCCGACGAGGTTGAGGCACAACAGCATGATGGCACTTGCCGTGCTGCGCTCCCCCGGCAGCGACAGCACCTGGATCGCGGCCACAGACGGGGCGAGATAGAAGATCGACAAACCGAGCGCCAGGCCGAAGAGCGGCAACGCCGCCGCCCAACTCTCCGCCAGCGTCGCGAGCACCAGCGCCGGCGCGCCGATCGCCAGGGCCACACCGGGGATGATCGCGTACATGCGCGGGTTCCGGTGCGCGAAGCGGTCTGCCAACGCGCCGCTTGCCCAGATGCCGAGCCCCAGGCCGATCGCGAGCGTGATGCTCAGCCAGGAGCCGATCTCGGTCAGCGTCATGCCCAGCACCCGGATCAGGTAGGCCGACAGCCACGCCATCAGCCCGTAACACGCAAAGGCGCCGAGCGACGCCGCCAGGGACACCAGCATCAGCGGTGGCGAGCGCAGGAAACGGCCGATGACGGCGCCGAGCGGCGGGGTCGCCTCCGCCTCGGCCTTGCCGCGCACCGGCTCGCGCACGAACAGGAGCAACAGCACCGACAACAGGATACCCGGCGCCGCGACCACGACGAACGCGGTGCGCCAGCCAAAGGCGTCGGCGATCCATCCGCCGACCGCGGTGCCGATGCCGATGCCGATCGGCACGCCCAGCGAATACAGCGCGAGCGCCCGTGCGCGGCTCGCCGGCGGGAACAGATCGGCGATCAGTGAATAGGACGGTGCGACGCCCCCAGCCTCGCCCACCGCGACCCCGATCCTCGCCGCTGCCATCGTCGCGAAACCCGTCGCCAGCCCGCAGGCGGCCGAGAAGCCGCTCCACAGCGTGCACGCGCCCGCGATCACCCAGGTACGGCGGGTGCGGTCGGCGAGCCACGCGACGGGCACGCCGACGGTGGTGTAGAAGATCGCGAACATGAAACCGGTGAGCAGGCCAAGCTGGCTGTCGGACAGCCCCAGCTCCGCCTTGATCGGTTCGGCCAACACACCGAGGATCTGGCGATCCATGAAGTTGAACACATAGATGAGCGTCAGGATCGCCAGCGTCAGGTTACGCTGCCCAGCGGTGGTCATGGCGCTCTCCCCCTTGATCGGAAGGTTGTCACCGGCGGCCGGCGACCGCGCCATCGCAGGACGCGCAGCGCACCGCTGTTCGGGCGGGAGGGGCCGCCGCGGCGACGCAACGCGGCCTGTCGGATAAGGCGGATTCGTACTCTAGGTGGAGAGGCGGCGATGCGACGCGTGGCACTGATAATCGCCGTTGCGGCCCTGGCGACGCCCGCGCCCTCGCAGACGAAGCCACAACTGGTAGCGATCCGGCACGGCGACGTGCCGTTGTACGACGTTTATGCCTGGGAGCGCTGGGGCAATTTCATCAACGCTCAGGCAGGTAGCAAAACGGAGATCCCCTATGACGCCGCGCGCCTCCAGGTGAAGGTGTATCCATTCCCCAGTGGTGAAATCCGCGCGATCCGGTTCAACAACGCCGTTCGGACGCATCGGCATATCAATCTGACGGATACCATCCTCTACAGTTGGCAGGCCCACCGTGTGCAGTTCGTCAACAAGCTTGCGGTGGTCGCCGGCCCCGGGGATTTCGCCCTGCACCAGAAAGGCGTCGACCATTCGGGCGAAGAAATCCGGCGCGGCGGCGGCATCGACTTGGAGTTCGCGCTGCCGTTCACCGGCATGCACAACGACCCGACCGGTCGCTGGTCCTTCGCCGCCGCCAATCCGATCCAACCCGCGGCGACCTGGATTCGGGACGGCAAACCGATCGAGGCGATCGGCGCCGAGGCTGCGGCCGCGCCCGCAGGGGCGATCCCTTACCAGGTTCGCGTCGCCAAGCTGGCCGGCTACACCGCGCGCGAGCTCTATTTGCCCGCCGGCGCGCGTCTGCCGATCCGGGACGACGCGCGCGATCGGCTGTTCTTCGTGCTCAAGGGCCGCGTAGTCTTCACGACGGCGGGCAAGGATCAGCCGATGGAGGTCGAGGACGCGGGCTGGCTCGCGAGCGGCACGGTGGGGACTCTCACGGCGGGCGAGGATGCGATGCTCGCCGAAGCCATGGTGCCGCCAGCGAAGGCTAGATAGCCGCCGTCAGCGGCCGCTCCACCGGTGCGAGCCACATCTCGACCTCGTCGGCAATTCCGCGAGCAGCGTTTTCGAGCACCGGTCCCTTCCAGTGGGGCCGCTCGACTACGACGCAGTCGGGGATCAACTCTGCGGCTGCGCGCGACGCGGGCGCCAGGTGCCCCGCCGGGTTCAGCACCAAGGTCGGGGATGGGACCAGGGGCAGGCGTGCGTCGCTGTCATAGGCGAACATCGCCTCGTGCGCCCACCAGCCGTGCGGCCATGCCTTCAGCTCGTCGACGAAGTTGGCGAAGCCGCGCGGCAGCGTCACCGACGCATCGCGATGAGTGATGAAGTAGCGCCAACGCTCGTCGAACTGATCGAGCCGATCCTCGAGCCGATGGCGGGTCGCGAGCTTGGCGCGCCAAGCTTCGAGATCAAGTGCCTGGAAATAAGGAATGCCGATCAGCACCAGCCGTTCGACCAGGTCCGGCCGGGCGATCGCCAGCTCGGCGGCGATATACGCGCCGGTATGATAGCCGAGCAGCGCCACCGGCTCGCCCGCGAGCTCCAGAGCGCGGACCAGCGCCGCCGCATAGGCTCCGATCGACGGCGCCGCCGGGGCTGCGTCCGAATCGCCATAGCCGGGAGCGTCGGGCGCGATCACCTGGCGCCTTCCGTGCAGCGCCGCCATCAGCGGCAGGAAGCTCTGCGACGAATAGGCGGTCGCGTGCAGACAGACGAGCGGCTGGGCGCCTGCCACCGGCACCGTGGTGCGCAGGTGCACCTGCCCGAAGCGGCCATCGACGAAGCTACGGCGCACCGTCACGGGATCACCACCTGACGGATCGCGGCGCCGCTGGCGAGTGTATCGAACAGCGCGTTGATCTCATTCAACGGACTGACGGATGTCAGCAGCCGTTCCACCGGCAGGCGGCCCGCCCGCCACAACGCGATGTAGCGCGGAATGTCGCGCGAGGGGATCGACGAACCCATATAGCTGCCCATCAGCGTCTTGCCGTCCGCGACCAGCGACACCGCCGGGATCGATAGCTGCTCGGCGGGGTTGGGCAAGCCGACGGTGACGATGCGTCCCCCGCGCCGCGCGAGCGCATAGGCTTGCGCGAGCACGGCGGCCTTGCCCACGGTCTCGATCACGACATCGGGCTTCACGCCACCCAGTGCCGCGACGATGGCATCGGGGCCATCGGCCGGATCGAGCGCCGCTGCCGCGCCGAGTTCGACCGCGAGCGCACGCTTGTGCGGCATCGGGTCCACCGCGACGACCGGCACCGCGCCGCCGGCCAGCGCACCGAGTAACGCCGCCAGTCCAACCCCGCCGAGGCCATACACCACCAGGCTCTCGCCGACCCGGAGCCGGGCGGTGTTCAGCACCGCGCCGACCCCGGTCAGCACCGCGCAACCGAACAGCGCCGCGATCTCGACCGGGATATCGGCCGGCACCTTCACCGCCGATCTGCGGTCCACCACCGCGTGGGTGGCGAAGGCGGAGGCGCCGAGATGATGGCGCACCTCCACGCCGCATTCGTGTAGGCGGATGTCCCCGTCCAGCAATGTCCCCGCACCATTGGCTGCGGCCCCGTTGGCGCAGAGATACCCCTCGCCAGCCAGGCACGCCGGGCATGTCCCGCACAGGGGGAGGAAGCTCAGCACGACGCGGTCACCAGCCATGAAGCTCGCCGCCGCCACCGCCCCAGCCTCGATCACCGTCGCCACCGCCTCGTGCCCGATCGCCATCGGGGTGGGGCGCGGGCGGTCCCCATTGATGACGGACAGATCGCTGTGGCACAGTCCCGCCGCCTCGACCTTCACCAGCAGCTCGTTGGCGCCGGGTGGATCGAGATCGACCTCCGCCAGCCGCAGCGGCCGCGTCTGGGCAAAGGGGCCGCTCTGACCGATGTGGTCGAGCACCGCCGCCGTGATCTTCATACCCTCGCCGGCTCCCCGTCGCGCGCCCATTGCCGCTCGAACGCCCAGACGTCCTCAAAGCCGATCAGCGAGCAGAACGCCTTGAAATCGAAAAGGGGCATGCCCGACGGCTCCCCCGTCCCCTCCGCCTTCATGCGACGCAAGGCTTGCTCCATCGCCGCCGCGGCGACCAGGCTGGTCATCGACGGGAAGATGCCAAAGGCATAGCCGATGTCCTCCATCTCGCCGGCGGTGCGCATCGGCGTCAGCCCGCCGTTCGACATGTTGGCCATCATCGGCGCGTCGACATGGGCGCACGCCGCGCGCATCTCGTCCTCGCTCGTCAATGCCTCGACGAACAGTATGTCGGCCCCCGCCGCGCGATAAGCGTCCGCCCGGGCGAGCGCGCCTTCCAATCCCTCGCTCTGGCGCGCATCGGTGCGCGCGATGACGAGCAGGTCGGGCGAGCGCCGCGCCGCGCACGCGACGCGGATTTTCTCGACCATGTCATCGGTGGAGATCAACCGCTTGAACGGCGTATGGCCGCATTTCTTGGGAAACTCCTGATCCTCCAGCTGGATGGCCGCCACGCCCGCCTCTTCATAGCCGCGCACAGTATGGTGGACGTTGAGCAGTCCGCCATAGCCAGTATCGGCATCGGCGATCACCGCACCGTTCGAGGTGCGCACCAGCGTCGCCATGCGGTCGAGCATCTGGGTAAAGGTCGCGATCCCGGCATCAGGCAGGCCATAGGCCGACGCCGTCAGCCAATAGCCGGAGCCATAGACGATCTCGACGCCGACATGATTGGCGATCACCGCGGTGATCATGTCCTGAATGCCCGGTGCGACAAAGAACTCTCTTCGTTCGATCTTCTCGGCAACGATGCTACGCGGCATGAGTCTCCTCCCCTTCCCAGAGCCATGGCTGGCTGCGGCGTTGTTGCCCCTCGAACGCCTCGATATCGGCCAGATGCCGCGCGACGATCATGTCGATCTCGTCCCAGCCGTTGAGCAGCGCGGCGCGGCGATCCGGATCAACTGAAAAAGGCACCACGCCGCCGTCGGCCCGGCGGACCTCGCCGGCGACGAGATCGACGGTCATGCTGCGCGCGGACATGGCATCCTCGAGCAGCGCGGCATGGTCGCCGGCTGCGACGACGATCGGCAGCAGGCCGTTCTTGAAGCAGTTGTTGTAGAAGATTTCCCCGAAGCTCGGCGCCAGGATGACGCGGATTCCCAATGCCGCGAGCGCCCAGGGGGCGTGCTCGCGGCTCGATCCGCAGCCGAAATTGGTGCCCGTCACGAGGATTCGCGCCCGCTCCCACCGCGGCTCCGCCAGCGGGAATCCGGGCTTCGCACACCCCTTTGCGTCGAAGCGCCAGTCGTGAAAGCCGTATCGGTCGAGACCGTTGCGGTCGGTGATCAGCAGGAAGCGCGCGGGGTAGATGATGTCGGTGTCGATATCGTCCTGCGGCAGCGGCGCCGCCACCGACGTGAGCGTGGTGAAGGGGATCATAGCGTCCGCACATCGGTGATCCGGCCGGTCACCGCCGCGGCCGCCGCCATCGCCGGGCTCATCAGGTGCGTGCGGGCGCCCGGCCCCTGCCGCCCCTCGAAGTTGCGGTTGGAGGTCGACGCGCAGCGCGACCCGGGCGCGAGCCGATCGTCGTTCATCGCTACGCACAGCGAGCAGCCGGCGTCGCGCCACTCGAACCCAGCCGCTTGGAACACGACATCGAGGCCCTCGGCCTCGGCCTGACGCTTCACCAGGCCAGAGCCAGGGACGACGAGCGCGATAACGCCGTTGGCCTTGCGGCGACCGCGCACGATCTCGGCGGCGGCGCGCAGGTCCTCGATGCGGCTGTTGGTGCAGCTGCCGATGAACACCGCGTCGATCGGCAGCCCCGCGAGCGGGCGGCCCGCCTCCAGACCCATATAGTCCAGCGCCGCCCGATCCTTGGCCGACACGGCAACCGGAATCGGCACATCGACGCCCGCCGCCTGGTCCGGGCTGGTGCCCCAGGTCGCCATCGGCGCGAGCGTCGCCGCGTCGATCGTCACGACCCGGTCGAACGACGCCGCGTCGTCGCTGCGCAGCGTCCGCCAGTAGGCGACCGCCCGGTCGAAAGCGGCGCCCTTCGGCGCCATCGGCCGCCCCGCCAGATAGGCGAAGGTGGTATCGTCGGGCGCGACCAGGCCGGTGCGCGATCCCGCCTCGATGCTCATGTTGCACAGCGTCATGCGAGCTTCGATCGACAGCGCGCGAACCGCGCCGCCGCGATACTCGATCGCGTGGCCGACCGCCCCCGAGGCGCCGATGCGCGCGATCAGAGCGAGCGCCAGATCCTTTGCGCCGACATGGGCGGCAAAGCGGCCCTCGATCTCGATTGCCATGCGTTTCGCGCGCTGTTGCACCAGCGTCTGCGTGGCCAGCACGCATTCCGCTTCGCTCGACCCGATGCCGAAGGCGAGCGCGCCGAAGGCGCCGTGGGTTGCGGTGTGGCTGTCGCCGCACACCAGGGTGACGCCGGGCAGCGTGAAGCCCTGCTCCGGTCCGACGACATGGACGATCCCCTGCCGCGCATCGTCGAGACCGAAAAAGGTGATGCCGCGCTCGGCACTGTTGCGCGCGTGCAACGCGACCTGCGCCCGCGCGGCCGGGTCCGCGATCGGTCGGTCGCGATGCCGCGTCGGTACTGCGTGGTCGACGAGCGCGAGCGCCGCCTGCGGGCGGCGGACAGCGCGCCCGGCGGCGGTGAGCCCGGCAAACGCCTGCGGACTGCTGACTTCGTGCAGGATCAGCCGATCGATATAGATCAGCGCGTTGTCGCCACCGCGCTCGGCGACGACGTGCGAGCTCCAGAGTCGGTCATACAAGGTGGGCATCACGCTGCGGGTGCGACCCCGCATGCCGGGCCTCAAGTCGCGGCCGGCTTGCTGCCCACCATGCGGTTGGGCAATCACGGTGGCATGCCGAACGACGCCACCACCTTGCTCCAGGGCCTGCGCACGGGCGAGACCACCGCCCGCGCCGCGACCGACCGCGCCCTCGCGCGCATCAGCGAACGCGAGCCGCTTATCGCCGCCTGGGCGCATGTCGATCCGGAAGCGCCGCGGGCGCAGGCGGATGCGTTGGACGCCGGCGCCGCGCGCGGCCCGCTCCACGGCCTGCCCATCGGGATCAAGGACGTGCTGCTCACCCGCGACATGCCGACCGGGTACAACAGTGCATTGTACCGCGATCAGCCGCTCTCAACTGACGCCGCCGCGGTGGCGCTGCTGCGAGGCGCTGGTGCGGTGGTGATCGGCAAGACCGCAACGGTCGAGCTCGCGTCGTTGGGCGCGCCGCCGCCGACCCGCAACCCGCATGCGCTGGAGCATACGCCTGGCGGCTCGTCGAGCGGATCGGCCGCCGCCGTGGCGGACGGCCATGTGCGACTGGCGCTGGGCACGCAGACCGGCGGGTCGATCATCCGTCCCGCCTCCTTCTGCGGCGTATGGGCGCTGAAGCCAAGCTGGGGCCTGGTGCCGACCGAAGGCGCCAAGCCCTTCGCGCCCAGCCTGGATACGGTCGGCTGGTTCGCAAGCAGCGCGCGCGACCTGAAGCTGCCGCTGCGCTTACTCGCGCCGTCAGAGGATTGCGCCGCGCCTGCCCGGCTGCGGATCGGGGTGTGGCGCACCGAGGCCTGGCCGCAAGCCGAGCGCGCGACCCACGCAGCGCTGGCATCTGCGATCGCGTTGTTGCAGGCAAACGGCGCGACGGTCGTCGACGTCGAGCTGCCCTGTGCGGGGCTGGTTGCGGCACACCGGGTAATCATGATCGCAGAAGGCGCGCGATCGTTCCTGCGGGAATATCGCGCGAGTCCCGACCAGCTCCACCCGCGCATCGCAGAGATGGTGCGCGACGGCGATCACATGCCCGGCGCGACACTGCGCGCCGCGCACGACCTCGCCGCGCAGGCACGCGCCGCCTTCGACCAGCTGGCCGGCGAATACGATGCGATCCTCTCTCCCAGCACGATCGGGCCTGCCCCGCGTGGGCTCTCCGCGACCGGTGACCTGGTCTTCAACGGCCTTTTCACGCTGCTCCATGTCCCTGTCGTCAACCTGCCGCTACACTGGACCCCTGAGGGCCTGCCGGTCGGACTGACGCTGTCGGCGGCACGCTACGACGATCACCGCCTGATCGCGGTCGCCGAGATCATCCAGGAGATTGCGCGCACGTCAGCGCACGGCGGCGATGATTGACGAAAGCTCGCGCTCATGGCTTGATGACCGAATGGAGATCCAGCAGCTGAGGCACCTGGTCGCCGCGGTCGAAGCGGGCAATCTGATCAAGGCCGCCGACGACTGCTATCTGTCGCAATCGGGGCTCAGCCGCAGCATCAAGAGCCTCGAGACGACGCTCGGCGTACCGCTGCTGATCCGCGGACCCAAGGGCGTGGAGCCGACGGTGTACGGCGTGTCGGTGCTGCGCCGGGCGCGCGTGATCCTGAACGAGGTGGTGAAGGCCCGCGAGGAGGTACGCGCGATCGCACAGGCGCGGATCGGCGAGGTGAAGCTCGGCATCACCCAGAATTATGCCGGCTATCTCGTCCCCGAACTGATCGCCGACCTGCGGCGCGAGCGGCCCGACCTCCGCTTCACCGTCGTCACCGACGGCTTCGTCGAGCTGCTGTCTCTCGTCAAAACAGAAGCGATCGACTTCGCGTTCGGACTGATCGGTCAGACCCATCGCAATGACGGCATCGTCATCGAACCGCTGCGCGCGCACCGCTCCCGCGTGTTCTGCGGCCGCAACCATCCGCTCGCCTCCCTCGGCAGCGCGACGTTGGAAGACCTCCACCACGCCCAATGGGCGATGCTGAACAGCGAAGGCGTGCAGCGCGGGTTCGGACTGTTTTTCGAATCACGCGGGCTGAGCGTGCCGCCTCAGGTACTCCGCACCAACAACCTCGACCTGCTGCGGCACCTGACCGACGACAGTGACCTGCTGACCGTGCTGCCGATCGAGGTCGTGGAACACGAAGTCGCCGCCGGCCGCATCGTGCCGCTGGAGTGCGAAACGCCCGTCGCGCAGACCAAGGTCGGCCTGTTCTATCGCGAAGGCGGGTTGCTGACGCCCCAGGCGCAGCTGGTCATCGACCGCTTCCGGCAGGCCTGATCCCATAACCGTATAGCAGGCGACCGGCCCGGTCTCGGTTGTCCTGCGCACGGCCGTCGATTGATTGGCCCCGACCAGATAAGGGACGTGGGGCGCGGATGCCGACAGCGGTGGAGATCGAGAACCAGGCGGGCATCTGCCGTGTCACCTGCGGATGGAAAAAGCCGGAGCTGCCGCTGGACAGCGTCCGGCGCTACTGGCGCGACGTCCACAGCCCCTCGATCGCGCGGCGCGCGGGCATTTGGGACTACCGGCACTTCCAGTACGATCCGGTCGTCACCGATCTGTTCGCGCCGGTAGACGGGATCGAGTTTTCGGCGCCGGCCGACAAGCAGCTGATGTGGACGTCGGACGTGCGCTACGCCGATGACGACGCGCTCGCCCGTTTCGGCCGGTCGCCGTCGCCCGACGTGCTGCCGGGGATCCTCGGTGACATCAACCTGATCGTCGATCAGTCCACGACCTACCGGGCGCTGGGGGCGAATGCACGGACGCTGAAGGACACGACCGGCTGGGCGACGCCGCAGGGCAAGCCCCGACTGCCAACCTTTCAGATCTTCTTCCGCCAGCGTGGGGCTGAAGCCCCGTTCCGCACGGCACTGTACGACTTAGCGAGAGCCTGGACGGAGGCAGTTGACGTCCGCCGGGTGCGGCTCAGCCTCTTCGAGGCCCCGGACATGGAGGCCGAGCGCAAGTCGGGCTATCCGATCAAGACCCACCCGGTCGAGCTGCAATATCAGGGTTGGATTGACCTCGTGCTGACCGATCCGCCCGCAGCCGCATCGCTGCTCGACCTGGTACCGGCGCTGCGTGAGCATGTGCAGGCGATCCATGCCTATCCGGTGACGACGCTGTGCACCTTCAACTACGCGGGCAAGCCGACGCTGGCGGGCTTGCGCGGCTATCCCGCCTGGGACGCTATGACCGCGCTCGGCGCCTTCCACCAGGCGCGGCCCGAGATCCTGGAGTGGATGTACGGGGACGTCGCCGACGGCGTGGTGCTGCACGGCGAGGACGCCGCGTGAGCGACTTCCGCCCGGACACGGTTTCGGGCAAGCTGGTCGCCTTCATGCGCGCCGCTCAGCGTGACGGGTTGCCCGATGAGGTGCGGCATGAGGCCAAGCGCCTGTTCCTCAACCAGCTGAAGGCGAGCGTCGCGGCGACCGAGCAGGATGCCGTGCGGCTGTTGCACGACTGGGCGTTGGACACCGCGCAGGGCGGGCGCGGCGCGCATGTCCATTGGTTCGGTACGGAGCTGCCGCCGGCATTGGCCGCCATGGTCAACGGCGCGCTGTACGAGGTGCTCGATTTTCACGACACCTACATTCCCTGCTTCATGCATGCCGTGTCCGGCGTACTGCCGGCGGTGCTCGCCCAGGCCGAGGTCGGTAGCGCGTCCGGGCGCGACCTTGTCACCGCACTCGCGATCGGGGTGGAGGTAGAACTCGCCGTCGCGCGGTTGCTGATGCCGACCGGCTATTATCGCGGCATGGTGCCCGCCGGGCTGACGGGCGGCGTCGGCGCGGCCGCGGGTTGCGCGCTGCTGCGCGGGCTCGACGACGCCCGCACCCAACACGCGATCGGCATCGCGATGTGCACGCCGGCCGGCATCTACGAGTCCGCGGGAAGCCACACGCTCGCCTATGTCACGTCGCTTGCCGCGCGCTCCGGCTACGACGCTGCGGCGCTGGCGGAGCGAGGCTTCACCGCGCCGCCGACCGCGTTCGAAGGCGATCAGGGGATGTTCAAGACCCATAGCGACGAGGACCGCGGCAAGATCGCCGGCGTAATCGACACGCTCGGACAGGAGTGGCGGATTCTCGGGCAGACGTACAAGGTCGTGCCCACCGAGACGATCACCCACGGCCCGGTCGAATGCGCGCTGGCGATCCTGCCGCGCGCCGCAGGCCGCTTGGTCGCCCGGATGGACTATCGCGTCCAGGCCATCGTCGTCTCGATCGCGGACGGCCGCCGCGAACGCTTCGGCCGACCCGGCAGCGTCGGCCAAGCGACCTTCGACCTGCGCCATTGCGCCGCGGCGGCATGGCTACGCGGCCGCTTCACCACGGCCGAGACACAGGTGGCATGCTATACCGACCCCGATGTCGTCGCGCTCAGCGACCGGGTGTTCCTGACCGCCGATCCCGACCGCCCGACCTTTGAGGGCTGTTCATTGCTCGTCACCTTCACCGACGGCAGTACCGAGGATCACAACGTGGATGCGTTCCTCGGCACGCCTGGCGCCCGCGTTCCCGACGCGACGCTGACCGACCTGCTGGAGCAATATGGCGCCGACCTGCCCGCCGGGCGTGCTCGCGCCATCGCCGACGCCATCTGGGCGCTGGACGACGCCGCTTCGATCGCGCCGCTCGCTGCACTCATCAGGAAGGATTGACCGATGCCCACCGTCACCATCGCCGGCGGCGAGTCGATCTGGTACAAGACCACCGGCAGCGGCAAACCGGTGCTCCAGATTCACGGTTCCGCGTTCGGGCACCGCAACTTCGCCCGCATGACGCCGCTGATGGCCGAGCGGTTCCAGGTCATCGACTTCGACCTGCCCGGCTATGGCGAGAGCAGCCCAATGACGCGGGAGGGCGGCATCCCCGCCATCGCCGAAGTGGTGTTCGAGTTCATTCAGGCGCTCGGCCACGACAAGGTGAGCCTGCACGGCACCTCGTTCGGCGCGATGATCGGCGTCACCCTCGCCGCCGCGCATCCCGACGTGATCGACCGCATCGTGTTCAGCTGCTTCCTCGCCAAATACGATCTCGCCGCGCGGATGATGCGCAAGACGTGGAAGCGCGCCGCCGCCGATTCGGGGATGACGGCAGTGACGGACCTCACCTCGGTCGCCGGCTTCGCGCGCGGCTATTACGAGCGGCCCGAGGCGCAGGCGCAGTTCGAGGAAATGTACGAGGCTTTCGCCGCGACCGCGCCCGAAGCGTTCATCAAGGGCACCGAGGCGATCGAAAAGACGGACCTGTCCCCCTTGCTCCCCGGGATCGCCGCGCCCACGCTGCTGCTCGCCGGCAAGGAGGACAACATGACCCCGTTCAACCCCGCGCCGAGCGGCGTCGGCTTTTCCCGGATCGTCGAGCTGTTGCCCGATTGCGAACTGCACATCCTCGACGATTGCGGTCACTATCTGGTGCTTGAGCAGCCGGAGGAGGCGACGCGGCTCGCCACCGAGTTCCTGTTGCGCGCATGATGCGCTTGCTTGCACTTCTCGCCCTGCTCCTCGCCGGGCCGCTGAGCGCCGCCGAAGTGCCCCCGCCTTCGCCGCCGACCGGTGTGCGGATGACGATCTATGCCATCCCCAGCGATCCGCCGGGCGAACGGCGCGTCGCGCCGGGTGGCGGGCGTGTACTGACACCGGTGGTCGAATTCACGCCCGAAGTGGGAGAGAACATCCACGGACCCGCCATCGTGATGCTGTCGAAGGGACCGGGGTCGAATCCGGGCTATGCCGACCAGGCGACGCGCTGGGCGGGCGAGCGCCTCGCAAAGATGGGTTACACGGTTCTCAGTCTGCAGAGCCACGCCGACCGCGGCTTTCCCTTCTTCCCGTTCGAAGAGACCAGCTTCGAGATCGACGCCGCACTCGATGCGCTCGAATTTCGCGGCTATGAGGACTTCATCCTGATCGGCGAGGGCTATGGCGCGGCCCAGGCCGCCTATTACCTGGCCAACGACCCCGATCCGTCGCTCGACAAGGCCGGCGCCCGGCGTGTGCGGGCGGCGGTGATGCTCGATCCGCTGACCGAGCTGCGCCACTATCCCGGCGTCGGCCTGTCGAACGATTACGACGTGGTGATCGCCCGCGCCCGCGCGGCCTTCGCGCGCGGGCGCAATGGCTACACCGCCAGCCGATCGGTGGAGGTCGCGGGCGGGCCCGACGCCGGCAACGAAAGCTGGCTCGGCACCGGCTTCTTCGTGGCGCCGGCGGAGGGCATCCTCAACTGGTGGAGCCCGGAGGCGAGCGCGCGCAATCAGAAGGCCTATCGCGCCAATCCGGTGCCCACGCTGGCGCTGGTGCAACGCGGATTGGCGACGGTCTCGCGGACCTCGCTGGCGGCGATCAAGCGCGACAAGAAGGGCGGCCTCGACCTCGCCGAGCGGGCGCGTGGCGGCGACTACGACGCGGCGGTCGCGCAGGTCGGCGACTGGCTGACGGCGCGAGGCTTGGGTCCCCGCCAGCGGGTGATCGAGCGGCTGGTCGACGTCACTACCAGTGATGGCACGGTGCTCACCGCCGCGCTGTACATGCCCGAACGAGCCGACCCGACCCGCCCGGCGATGCTGCTGGCGCACGGGCGCAGCGGCGAGCCGATCCAGTCCTCCACCCACTGGATGGGCTGGCGCTTCGCCCAGCAAGGCTATGTCGTGCTGGCGCCCGCCTTTCGCATCTCGGGCGTGGTCGGCATCTATACCCAGACCCGCAATACCGTCGTCGACGACATGCGCGCATGGATGGCGTGGCTCGCGCGGGCCGGTCACACCCGCGTCGTCGCCGCGGGTCATTCCAATGGCGGCATCTGGGTATCCGACTACAAGGCGCTGACGCGTGATCCCCGGATCGTGGCGATGGTCTATTTCGCGCCGACGGTGAACGTCGAGACCTGGGCCGAGCGGCAGGCGGACGCCAAGCAGATGGCGCAGATGCGCGAGGCCTGCGCCGCCGTGAAGGCAGGCAAGGGCACCGAGAAGATCTACGGCATCATGAGCGCAACGCTGGTGTGCGACAGCCTCAACCAAGGCGCGGTCTCGCACCCCGAGCGGCTGGCGGAGATCACCGTGCCGGGCCTGTTCATCACCGGCAGCACCGACGCGCTGTTCAAACGCCCTGGCGTGCTCGACCGGTTGAAGAAGGCTTATGCCGGTCCGCTCCAGTCGATCACGATCGAGGGCGGCACCCATGGCCTGCGCGAGAGCAAGGACAGGCTGGCGACGGACGTGGACGGCTGGCTGACCAAGACGCTGGCGATCCGGCGGTGAACGACGAGCGGCGGATCCTGCTGCGCGCGATCGCCGGGCTTGGCGCCGGCGCGATCGCCGCGCCGCTTGCGGCGGGGACCGGCGTAGCCGCCGATCGCCCCGCGCCGGCTCCCGGCCCGCGCGAGGCGCGCCTACTCTGGGCGCGACTGGTCGGCGACCTCACCGGCAAGCCCGTGTTCTTCTTCACGCAGGGCAGCGTGTGGGGGTTCAAGCCGCAGGCCGACCACCTCACCACCGCGGAGTTCGCGAAGCGGATCTACGGCTATTCCGGACTGGCGGCGCGGCGGATCGTGCCCACGGGCGACGGCTGGACGCTACATGCGGCTTATTGGGCCTTTTACCGCGACCCGGTCACCGACGCGATCACGGATCGCATTCCCAACCCGTATACGGGCCGGATCGACACCGCGAAGCCGCTGTCGGGCACACCCGCACCCAAGCCGCTCGACCTCCGCCCGGTGCCGGGCACCGCGACCCGCGTGCGGCGGCTGGGGACGAGCGCCATCGTCGAGACGAGCACGATCAGCCGCTTCCGCTCGCCCGACATCAGCTGGCACAAGCTGGAGGCGAACCTGGAAGACTATGTTTGCCGCGCCGCGGAGCTGGACGCCGGCGCCCCGCATCTTCCCAGCCACTACAGCCAGAGCTTGGTCGCGGAGTGGCAGACCTGGACGGGCATGCACGGCACACCCGGCCACATCTTGTTCAAGGGCAATGGCGAACCGCTCGGCGGCCTGGACTCGGTGCCCCGAGATCAGATTGCCGCAATCGAGCGGTTCTTTCCGGGAACGCTGGGGACGGTACGGGCATGGCGATGACGAGCGCGGCGATGGACCTGTTTATCTCGGGCCCGAATGGCTGTCTGGCAGTGCGGACGAAAGGGCTCGCCCCCAACTGCGCGGGCGTCGTGCTGCTGGTCCACGCGTCGAACATCACCGGCCAGCTCGCGTTCGATTTCAGCTTTCCCGGCGGCCAGGACTATTCGACGATGGACCCGCTGGTCGCGGCAGGGTTCGGCGCGGTGACCTTTTCGCTGAGCGGCTACGGCCTGTCCGATCCGCCGCCCGACCCGCTCGCCTATGACACCGAAGCCGCGATCCGCGATCTGGAAGCGGTGGCGACGTGGCTGGAGGCACAGGGCTGGCCGCGCTTTCACCTGCTCGGCTGGTCTTGGGGCGGGCGCATCGTCGGCCACTATGCAAGCCGCAATCCCGATCGTGTCGAGCGGCTCATCCTCATGGACCCGGCGCTCGGCGGCAACGCGCCCGTGCCGCCCGTGCCCACCGCCGGCGAGGAGTGGTGGACGAACCGCACCGTCGACTATCTGAAGCGGCTAGAGCCGGAATATACCGATCCCGATGGGCATCAGGCCTTCGCAGACGCCGTGGAGCGAGAGAGTCCGCGCGCGCCCAACGGCATCCGTGTCGAGAACGCGCTCGGCCGGACGGTTGCGGTGGAGCCGGCGGCGCTGACCATGCCGGTGCTGCTGATCTATGGGCATGCCGCCGCGCGGGCGCCGTATATGCGCGGCAAGTACACGCGGCAGGATTTTTTCGAGCTGCTCGCCACCGAGGACAAGCGGTTCGTGATCGTTCCGCGCAGCAGCGACTACGGCCACCTGCAGGGCACCCGCCGACTGTTCCACCGCGCGATCGTGGAGTTTCTGACGCTTTCGCCGTCACCCTCGCCCTCAGCCCTTGGATGAAACTGAGCAAAGTGGAAGTGGCCGCTTACTCCCGAATGGCTCCGATGAAGCTGGCAGGCGGCAAGTGGCCTTTCAGATAGACCGGCTCCTTCTGGCCGCGGAACAGCTTGTCCTGCTGGAAGCCGGCCGCGATCAGCTCCGCGTCCATGTCCATGCGCCGCATGCCGACTGCGAACGGCTCGTTCGCGTTCTCGTTGAACCAGTTGCTCATCACGCTGTCGATCGGCGTCACCGGCGGCGGATAACCGCCGTCGTGAAGGCAGATGCCACCCGGTGCGAGCACGCGATGGCACTCGGCGAACATGCCGCGGATATGGGGCGCCGGCATTTCATGGGTCACCAGCAGCGAACAGACCACGTCGAAATAGCCGTCCTCGAAGTCGAGGCTCGCGGCATCCTGTTGGCTGAAATGGACCTCATAGCCGAGCGACTCGGCCCGGCGGTGGGCGTAGCGCACCTGCGGCGCGCCGACATCGACCCCATGCACTTCGGCGTCGGGGTATGCGTCCTTCCACGGCAGCGTGGTGAAGCCCGGCCCGCAGCCGAGGTCGAGGATGCGGCGGGGACGCAGCGCGGGGAATTTCTCCTGCACGAAGGCCGCCGTGGTTGCGCCCAGGCCCTGGTTCTGGTCGCCCAATCCCCCGAACGCGAAAACATAGACGCCACGGTCGTACAGCGCGCCCGCGTAAACGTCGTCCTCCCTAATCTCGGTGTGGAAATTACCCGGCATGGCGTGGATGTCGACCGCGTCGATATAGCGCGGGATCGCGAGATCGGGATTGGTCCGCACCGTGCCTTGGTCGGTCGGGCGCGGTCTCGCCTCCTCGATCAAAGAATCGAGCTGGCGCTCGATCGACTCGCCGACATTGTCCCAGATCAGCTCCTGCGCGGCGCGGCCGACCAGGTTGCCGGCGCGGAAGTAGAAGGTGTCGTTGAGCGCGTCATACGCCTCGCGCGGCGTCTCCGGATCGCGCCCGTGCCGCGCGCGAAAGGCGGGCGCCGCCTTTTCCTCATAGAGTTTGCGGGTGCCCGGCCAGATGTCGGTCGTGAACCGCTTGCGCAGCGTCGCCACGAACTCCTGACGGGCATATTCGTCATGCGTCGCCTGCGGAAGGATGGCGTGCGGTTGTTGAAACATGGGTCGCTCCTCTCGTTCAGCCGGCCGTCGGCGCGGGGGTCGCGTCGCGCTCTTCGTACAAGACCCGCAGCACCCGATCCAGCATCGCGTCGCGTCGCCGGTCGCGCGCCTCTCGGCGGTCGGGATCGAGGACATAACGCTCGACCGCGTCGGTGGTCGCAACCTGTCCGACTTCTGCCAGCGCCTCGTGCGTGTCGAGCCGGTCGCGTAGCGCCGACACCTCCGCCATCAGCCCGACGAGCATGATCGTCACCCGGTCGAGGTCCGGATTATCGAGATAGACCGGGCGCTCCTGGCCGCGCGCCTTGCGCGGTCGTGGTCGCACCATCACCGTGTCCGCAGCGTCGGCCATCGCCGCAATCATCCTCGCAACTGTTTGCTGCTTATACCCTGAGCGCTGAAGGTTGCAGCCCGAAGTCGCACGGCGCTACGCAACCGAAGAGCGGTGGCGGCCCCGCCCACGCTTCGGTTGAGCTCGCCCGGTCGCCTATCGCCAGACCGGCGACGCTGGCATGGTCGGCGCTTGCCCAGGCTGGAGAGCGCCATGACGGATACCGCCAGCAACACGGGTAGCGAAAACGGCATCGGCGCGCGCATCGCGCAGCTCGTCGGCGCGGATCGGGTCAAGGATGGACTTGCCGAGCGCACCTTCTTCTCGACCGACCTGGCGAAGCGCGGCGAGACCGCCGACGCGGTGGTTCGTGTCACGTCCACGGAAGACCTGTCGCGGCTTCTCGCCCTGTGCTCGCGCGAAGGGCTGGTCGCCATCCCGCGCGGCGGCGGGTTCTCCTATACCGGCGGCTATACGCCGCCGCCCGGCCGCAGCGTCATCGTCGACATGCGCGGCCTCGACGAGATCATCGAGATCAACGAGACCGACCTCTATGTCCGCGTCGGCGCCGGCTGCACATGGCATCGGCTCTATGAGGCGCTCAAGGCAAAAGGCCTGCGCACGCCCTATTACGGGCCGATGTCGGGCTATAACGCGACGGTCGGCGGTGCATTGTCGCAAGGCTCGCTGTTTCTCGGCTCGACCGAATACGGCACCACCGCGGACTCCGTCCTCAGCCTGGAGGTCGTGCTCGCCAATGGCGACGTCATCCACACCGGCTCCGACAGCGCGCCCGGCACCCAGCCCTTCTTTCGCAATTACGGCCCCGATCTCACCGGGTTGTTCCTTGGCGACACCGGCGCCCTGGGCTTCAAGACCGTCGCCACGCTGAAGCTTATCCGCTTTCCGGAGCATCAGGCGTTCGGTAGCTTCGCCTTCGATCGCGGGCCGGACGCGATGGCTGCGCTGTCGGAGATCGGCCGCGCCGGGCTCGCCGCCGAAGCCTATTGCTGGGATCCCTACTTCGTCAACGCGATGTCGCAGGCGTCGACCGGGCTCCAGCAGGATTTGAGCTTCCTGTGGGCGGTGGTGCGTAACGGCGCTGGTCTTCGCGACGGGTTGTCGGCCGGCGCTAGGATCGCGCTCGCGGGCAAGTCGGTCTTCCGCAAGGGCAGCCACATCATCCAGATGACGATCGACGACCATAGCCGCGCCGGCGCCGCCGCGCGGTTGCGGAAGGCGCGCACGATCGCGCTGGCGCACGGTGCCAAGGAGCTTGCGCCTTCGGTCCCGATGGCGCTGCGGGCGACGCCGTTCACGAACTTCAACGTGCCCGAGCGGCGGACGACGCTGCGCAACCTGCCCACGAACAGCCTGTACCCGCACAGCCGCGCCCCCGCCGCGCTGGCCGCCATCCAGGCGCTGTTCGAAAGCGAGCGCGCCGAGATCGAGCGGCACGAGATGCAGATCGGCACGATCCTGTTCGCCGTCGGCCGCAGCGCGATGACGATCGAGCCGCTGTTCTATTGGCACGATCCCCAGCATTTCCATCACAACCGCATCGACCAGCGGAGCGACCTTGAAGGTCTCGGCGAACAGCACGACCCACCGCCCGCAACGGTTTACGCACTGGAGCTGCGCGAGAAGCTGAAGCGCGTCATGGAGGCGCATGGCGCGGTCCATGTCCAGATCGGGCGGTCGTATAATTACCTGACCACGCGCGAGCCCCGCGTCGCCGCCTTGCTCGCCGGCATCAAGGCGTCGGTCGACCCCGACAACCTCGTCAACCCCGGCTCGCTGGGGCTGGCGCGATGAACAGAGAAGACCTGGTGATACCGGGCCCGGCCGGGCGGCTGGCGGTCCGGGTCAAGCGCCCGGCGAGCACGCCGCGCGGCGCGGTGGTGCTGGTCCAGGGGGCCAACATCACCGGCCAGCTCGGCTATGACCTGCAGGTGCCGGGGCATCCCGACTACAGCTTCCTGGATGCACTGGTTGCCGGCGGCTATACTGCTGTCACCTTCTCGATCCGGGGTTATGGCCGATCGCAGCTGGCGGGCGATCCTCATGCGGTGCAGACCGACGCGGCGATCGAGGACCTGGCCGCGGTGATCGACTGGCTCGCGGGTCAGGGCATGGTCCGTCCCCACCTGATCGGCTGGTCCTGGGGCGGGCGTATCGCCGGCCGCTATGTCGAGCAGGCCGCCGATCGGATCGACCGGCTGGTGCTGCTCGACCCGGCGCTCGGCGGCGGCCAGCGCATTCCTTTCCCCGGTAAGGAACAGTGGTGGCTGAACAGCTATGATTACTTCTACAACCGGCTGGAGCCGGAATTCACCCACGAGGATGTGCGGATCGCGGTCGCCAATCAGGCCTCGATGAGCGAGCTGAAAGCCCCGAACGGCATCCGGGTCGAGAACGAAAACGGAAGCATCCCCGTGAGGGCAGAAGCCATCACCCGGCCGACGCTGATGCTTTACGGCGAGGCCGCCGGCGCGCAGGCCTATATGCACGGTGCCGCCGATCGCGACCAGTTTCTGGAACGGATCGCCAACGCCGACAAGGCGCTGGTGATCGTACCCGGCGGCGGCGACTATGCGCACCTGCAGAACCCGCGCCGGGCGATCCATCGCATCGTCATCGACTTTCTCGGCTGGGGAGCAGCGGCGTGAACCACCACATCGACCCGCTCGACGCCTATCGCCGCATGTTGGTGGGCGCCGAAGAGGGAGCGGAGAGCGCCTGGTGGTATCTCGGCACGACTATCGCCAGCCCGGAGGGCTTCGAGGACATCATCGTCAACCATGTGGAGACGGTGATGGTCTACCGCGCGCAGGAATTGGGCGAGGGCGCATTTCGGGTTCCCTGGTGGGAGATCGGCCTGTTTCGCGACGCGATCACGGGCGAAGTGGCGAGCGACTGGACCAACCCGTTGACCGGCACTCCGCTCAAAGCCGCGCGCCAGTTCGAGGAAGGGCCGTCTGGCTACTCGCTACGTCGTGGGGGGGATGGTGGGATCGAGATGTTCGATGCCGTGCAGGCCTTTGCGGTGCTCGATAGTGCGACGGTTGGGGCGCGGCGGGTGGGGGACAAGCTGTGCGTCACCCAAACGGAACTCAAGACCCGCTCCTTTCCCGGCCCCGATGGCCGCATCCCCGACATCACCGAGGGCAAAGCGGTCCGCTCGCGCACCGTGCTCCAGTTCCTCGCCGACGTCAGCGATCTCGCGTCGGGCGCGCCATCGGTGCCGGCGAGCGGCATGTACAGCTTCGAACTGGCGGTCCCGGCGTGGCTCGGCTTCGGCGCCATGCCCGTCCAGTTCGCGGTGCGCGGCCTGATGCACAAGGCGGCGATGCAGGACCCGCTCAATCCGCGCGGCTGGGCCGACCTGCAGCTCTTGTACCCGCAGTATTTTGCGGACGGTCGCCTGCAGCCGCAATGGGGTTAGGCGCGCGCTGATCGGCTGGTTGAACCGCTGCGCTCGCGTCCAGATATCGTGCAGCTGATCACGCGACAAGAAAGACGAATTTGCCATGACCACCTTGCTCGACGTCGTGACCCTGAAGCGCGAAGCGTGCCTGATCGACGGAGACTGGGTGACGGGCGAGGCCTGGATCGACGTCGACGATCCCAGCAGCGGCGCGGTGGTGGGCCGGGTGCCGCGGCTGGGCCGGGCCGAGACCGAGCGGGCGATCGCGGCGGCGGCGCGCGCCATGGTGCCCTGGGCCGCGCGCACCGCGCGCGAGCGCGCGCTCGTGCTGCGGCGCTACTTCGACCTGATCATGGCGCATCAGGAGTCGCTGGCGGCGATCCTTACGCAGGAGCAGGGCAAGCCGCTGGCCGAGGCGCGCGGCGAGATCGCCTATGCCGCGAGCTTCATCGAATGGTTCGCGGAGGAAGCCAAACGTGTCTATGGCGACGTCATCCCCGCTCACGCAGTCGACAAGCGCATCGTCGTTCTGAAACAGCCGATCGGGGTCGTCGCCGCGATCACGCCCTGGAACTTCCCGGCGGCGATGATCACCCGCAAGATCGCTCCCGCGCTCGCCGCCGGCTGCGGCGTGGTGGTCAAGCCCGCCACCCAGACGCCGTTCACCGCGCTGGCGCTGGGTGTCCTGGCGCAGCAGGCCGGACTGCCCGACGGGTTGCTCAATATCGTCACCGGCAGCTCGACGGAGATCGGCGCGGCGCTGACGGAGAGCGCGGTGGTGCGCAAGCTCAGCTTCACCGGATCGACCGAGGTCGGCGCGAAGCTGTTCGCCCAATGCGCGCCGACGATCAAGAAGCTCAGCCTGGAACTCGGCGGCAACGCGCCGTTCATCGTCTTCGACGACGCCGATCTCGACGCGGCGGTGGCGGGCGCGGTGCAATCGAAGTTCCGCAACGCCGGGCAGACCTGCGTCTGCGCCAACCGGCTGTATGTCCAGTCGGGCATCCACGACGCCTTTGTCGAAAAGTTCGCCGCCGCGGTCGACGCGTTGCGGATTGGCGCGGGGGCAGCGGAGAATGTCGACATCGGTCCCGTCATCGACGAGGCCGCCGTCCGCAAGGTGGAAGCCCACATCGCCGACGCGACCGCCAAGGGCGCGCAAGTGATCCTCGGCGGGCAGCGTCACCCGCTCGGGAAACGCTTCTTCCAGCCCACCGTGCTGACCGGCGTCACCCGCGAGATGATCGTGACGGAGGAGGAGACGTTCGGTCCCCTGGCGCCGATCATCCGCTTCGAGGACGAGAGCGACGTCATCACGGCCGCTAACGACAGCCCCTTCGGTCTCGCCGCGTATTTCTATGCGCGCGACATCGGCCGAATCTGGCGCGTGGGCGAGGCGCTCGAGGCGGGCATCGTCGGCGTGAACACCGGCCTCATCTCGACCGAAGTCGCCCCGTTCGGCGGCGTCAAGGCCTCCGGGCTCGGCCGCGAAGGCTCGCGCTACGGCATCGAAGATTATCTGGAGATCAAATACCTTTGCCTCGGCCTATGACCAAGCTGGCCGCTAGGATCGAACCCGCGCCGGCCGGGCGGAAACTGCAACTCCTCTTGCGTCGACGGGGAGCTACGCTGCGCCCTTGGCTTTCAACTGTCTGATCTGTGTCTCGGTCATCCCGAGCAGTTCGCCATAGACCTCGTGATTGTGCTCACCGACCGTGGCAGGCGCAAGTCGACGGACGGCGCTCGTGGTATCCGATAGGCGCGGGAAGGCGTTTTGCATCTGAAACGTGCCCCAGCGTGGGCTGTCCACCTCGATCAGCGCCTCGCGCGCCGCGAAGTGCGGATCGTTGAGCATATCCTTTGCGCCATAGATGCGTCCGGCCGGAACGCCATGCTCGATCATCAGCGCTTCCAGCGCATCCACCGTCAGCGTGGCCGTCCACGCGGCGATCCGTTCATCGAGCTCCACCTGGCGTTCGCCCCGCGCCCGATGAGTGGCGTAACGCGGGTCGCTTGCCAGCGCGGGCGCCCCCATCGCCGCACACAGTCGCGCGAACACCGCGTCCTGGTTCGCGCCGATCAGATATTCGCCGTCGCGACATGGGTAGACGTTCGATGGCGCGATCGCTTCCAGCACCGAGCCGCTGCGCTTACGGACATGCCCGGACACGACATATTCGGGCACCAGGCTCTCCATCACCTGCAACACCGCCTCGTACAGCGCGCTGTCGACGACCTGTCCCCTCCCCGTGCGCTCGCGCGCATGGAGTGCTGCGAGCGCGCCCATGCAGGCATAGCTGGCGGCGAGGCTGTCGCCGATCGAAACGCCCATCCGGCTCGGCGGCCGATCGGGGTCGCCGACGATCGCGCGCCAGCCGCCCATCGCCTCGCCGATCCCGCCAAAGCCGGCGCGGCTGCTGTACGGTCCGGTCTGGCCATAACCCGACACGCGCACGATGATGAGCCGTGGGTTGATCGCGTGCAGCGCCTCCGGCCCCAGCCCCCATTTCTCGAGCGTGCCCGGCCTGAAATTCTCGATCAGAATATCGGCGTGAGCGGCGAGCAGGCGAACGATCTCCTGCCCCTCGGGAACGCGCAGATTGGCCGACACCGAGCGTTTGTTGCGCGCGACCACCTCCCACCACAATTTGGCATCGCCATGGCCCCATTCGCGCATGGGATCGCCGGCGCCCGGCGGCTCGACCTTGATGACGTCGGCGCCCATATCGCCCAGCAACTGCCCGCAAAACGGCCCGGCAATGAGCTGACCCAGCTCGATGACCCGGATGTCGGCCAGCGCGCCCTTGTTTTCTGTCATGATGCCCTCATCGGAAACCCGCCAGCGCGGCTGACCAGACCGGGCAGCGCACGGCCCATCTCGTCCCCCAACCAGCGCGCGGCGGCGATCGTCCGCTCAAGGTCATGGCCGTGTGCGACGCCAGATCGATCGAGCAGATAGACCAGTTCCTCGGTGGCGATGTTGCCCGTGGCGTCGGGCGCGAACGGACAGCCGCCGATCCCGCCCAGCGAGGCGTCGAGTGTCGTCGCCCCGGCCTGTATCGCCGCCCAGGCGTTCGCGATGCCCATGCCGCGTGTGTTGTGCAGGTGGACCCGCACCGGCAGGCCGGTGGCCGAAGCCACGCGCCCGACCAGCGCGCCGACCTGTGCCGGCACCGCGACCCCGATCGTGTCGGCAAGCGCGATCTCGCGCGGTCCTGCCGCCGCCAGCATCTCGGCGAGCGCGACGACGCGATCGGGGAGCACCTCACCCTCGAACGGACAGCCGAACGCCGCCCCGATCGTCGCTTGCGCCCCCCGCCCCGCGCGCAAGGCGAGCCCGATCACCTCTGCCGCGACCGCTGCCGACTCCGCGGAGGTCTGGCCCTGGTTGCGCTGAGCGAAGGCGTCGGACGCGACGCACACCGCACCCAGTTCCTTCACCTGGGTCGCCAGGGCCCGCGCCGCGCCGCGCGCGTTTAGGACCAGCCCGATGGTCGTTACGTCCCACGGCAGGTCGAGCGCCGCGATGACCGCTTCGGCATCCGCCATCTGCGGCACCCGGTCGGCGCGCACGAAGCTCGCCACCTCGATCCGTCGCGCACCCGCAGCCACGGCCCGTTCGATCAGCGCGACCTTCTGCGCGGTCGAGAAACGTACGCTCTCGTTCTGCAATCCGTCGCGCGGACCGACCTCGACGATCTCGACCATCAGCGCCGTCCCTGGCAGCTGTCCTTGCGCACCGGCGATCGGGAACTGCATACCCCGGTTCTCCCGATCGTCCCCGCGCTCGGTCCTTTTCCTGCCTGGTGACCCTTGCCATCTTCCATCATCGAGACGTTCTTCAACACGGAATCGACCACCCCGTCGTACGATGCCTATGTCGTCAAATAGATTGACATATCGGCAGCGCAAGTGGTTTGCTTGATCACACCGCTAGCCGGTCGATGAACGGAGAGAGGCGGTGCAACATGGATTGGGGCGTCGCTGCCGTCCCGCGTCACGTCTGGCGATGACGGCTTGCGGGGAAGCCTCGCCTCGCGATGCGCGGTCTCGATCGGCGATACGCTCGCCGTGCGTGTTGCTGGGTTCTACGACGACACCTACGGCTTTGTGCGCAACGTCACGCTCAATCGTGACGAGCAGCGCGAGAAGCGCTGGCTGATCCGCGGCACCGTCGAGTGGTCACCGACCGAGACGTTCAACGCGTCGTTGAAGCTGCAGACCGGCAAGTTCCGCACGCTTGGCAACAGCTTCGAGTTACTAGACACGACGTCTCCGGCGACGCTCATCGCCCTGGGCGTCCTCGACGGCGGTACGCAAAACTATGTGAAGTACGAGAATTCGCAACCGCTTGGCGAACAGATCGACTGCCCGACGCGGGACAGGGATCGAGCTATCACTACATCGGTGCCGACCCGAAGCTGACCGGTCAATGGGACACGCTCGGCGATCTCGGCTGGCTCGACAAGGACGGCTATCTCTACATCGCCGATCGACGCGCCGACCTGATCCTGTCGGGCGGCGCGAACATCTACCCGGCCGAAGTGGAGGCGGCGCTGGACGGGCATCCAGACGTCGCGACCAGCGCCGTCGTCGACCTACCCGACGCCGATCTCGGCCATCGCGTCCACGCCATCGTCCAGCGCCGCGCCGGCGCGGTACTGGACGCCGAGGCACTGATCTCATGGGTGGCGACGCGGCCGGCCCGCTACAAGGTGCCGCGCGTGGTGGAGTTTGTGGACGAGCAGCTCCGCGATGACGCCGGCAAGACCCGGCGCAGCGCGCTACGCGACGCGCGTCGTTAGCGCCGCTTCTTACCCCCCTGGATCGTCACGGGCTCTCCCCAGTCGGCCGCGAACGCCTCGGCCAGTGCGCTGATGCGCTCCGCACCGATCCGCGCTTCCAGTTCGCGGGTGATGTCGTTGACCGCCCGCATGGCATCGACCTTGATCGCTTCGCCCATCGCGGTCAGCGTGACCATTTTGATGCGGCCGTCGTGCGGATCCGGTTCCAGTGCGAACAGCCCGCGCTCGACCAGCCCGGCGATTGTCGAATGCACCGCCTGGCGCGTTAACCGCAGCCGGCGCGCGATGTCGGCAGGGCGGACGAGATCAAGCTGAACGTGCGCGATCACCATTGATTCCGGCCGCGTCAGCGCCGGCCAGCCGGCTGCCTGCAGACTGCGTTGCAGGCTCTCGTCGAACCATTCGAACCCCTCCAGAAGAGGGATGATGAGATAATCGATGTGCTGCACGGCGACGGCTTCTCCTGCAAACAGGTATGGCCGATGGACGCCCCCCCGACCAGTCGCTCGGACGCGGAACGTTCGTAAACCTAATTGACATCTTTTTACGATTCTTGTCGGGTGATGCGGTTCTGAGGAGAGGTTGCCCGATGGCCGACATCGTTCCCGCCGCCGTCCAGCTCGGCGGTGTCCACCACGCCGCGTTTCGCTGCCGCGACGCCGAGCAGACCCGCTGGTTCTACGAGGAATGTGCTGGGCCTGAAGGCCGCGGCCGGACTGGTCGCGGAGACGGTGCCGGGCACCAACGCCGAAACACCGTTCATGCACATCTTCTTCGCGCTCGGCGACGGCAATTACATCGCCTTTTTCGACTCGCCGACCGACGCCGATCCTGCCTGGTTCGACCGCAAGAGCAGTTTCGACATGCACATCGCAATCGAGGCCGCGAACGAGGCCAGTGGCATCAGCGCGTTCGGGCCGCTCGACCACGATTCGTGCGCTCGATCTACATGTACGATCCGAACGGAATCCAGGTGGAGATCACCATCCGAACCCCCGACCATGCAACGATCATGGCCCATGAAAAGGCATCGCTGCCGGCGCTGTTGCGCGCGTGGACCGATCGTACCCGACCGCTGAAGGAGGCGAAGTTCGGGAGTGACGCGCTGGCCAAGCGCGAAGCACCCGCGGCCCTCTGATGGCGTCCGACCCCGAGCAACCGGCCGACCGGCGGATACCGGTCGGGATGATTTCCTGTCGGCGGACGAATTGGCCGCGATCACGCCCGAGCGGCTGGTGGAACAGACCACCGCGCTCAAGCCGATGATCGCACGATACGCCACCGAGGCCGAACGCCAGCGGCGTCCCGCCGACGCGGTGTGGCAGGCGCTCCGTGCGACCGGCTATTTCTATATGGTCGTGCCGCGGCGCTATGGCGGCCTGCAGTTCGATAGCGACACATACGATGCTGCCCAGCCTTTGCGTCGCGGCCGCGATCCCCGCGCTGGGCGCGGCACGCGGGGCGGTCGACAGTTGTCGCGAACGGCTGCGCAGCTATGTGAAGATCGGCGCCAACGGCGCCACGATCGACAAACCGGCCGCGCAGATGCGGCTTGCGCGGGCCGATCTCCTGCGCCGCTCCGCCGAGAGCACGGTGCGCCGCGCCGCCCGCGAGGCGGTGGCACTCGGCGCGCTCGACGAACCGGACCAGACCGGCGAGCGCATCCGTGTACGAGCGGAAATCGCCCATGCTGTCGCGCAATGCGTAGATGCCGTTCGGGGCTGCTGCGAGGCGGTCGGATCGAGCGTACACGCCTTGTCGCATCCTCTGCAGCGCGCGTTGCGCGACATACAGGTCATGCAGAGCCACGTCGTTTACGATCTTGACGGCGCCACCGAGCTCCATGGTCGCGCCTTGGTGGGTCTTCCGCCCAACTCCATGCTGACCTGACCACGGGTTATCGCCAGGCGTCTTTGCGTACCGCCGGCAGATAGATCGAGATGGTGCCCTCCTGATTGACGGGCCGATGAGATCCGGGGAGACATGGCAAGAGTGCTGATGGAACACCCCGGCGTGCTGGAGGTTGGCCAAGGCTGGTCTTTGCTCCGGGGGTTGCGTGTACGATTCGTTCGATGAGGAAGCCGGGCGCAGTGCGATGTCCCGGCGAACGCTCTTGCAACGGGTCGGCGCCACTGCCCTCGGGCTTGCGGCTATTCCGGCTTCCTCCCTCGCCCAGGCCCTGCCGGGCGACCTGGAGGCAGCGATCCGTGCCTCGGTACGGGGCGACCGCGACCTCGATCGGTTCTACGAGGAGCGGGACTACCGGCCATTGTGGGTGGCCGGCGGCAGGGTCGGTCCCGAGGCGGAGCAGTTGCACAGCCTGCTGGCCACGGCGGCCGCGGACGGCCTGTCCCCGCGCACCTACCGCCCCGACGCGCTGGTCGAAGCCGTGGAGCGCGCGGACGATGGACCGCCGCGAGCGCTGGCACGGGCGGAGGCGCTGCTATCCAGAACCTTTGCCAACTACGTCCGCGACGTCCGCCGTCATCGCGACATGGGCGTCGTCTATACCGAGGCGCATTTCGTGCCGATCGTTCCCTCCAGGACGGCCGTCCTGACCAGCGCGGCGCAGGCACCCAGCCTGCAGCGGTATCTGGAGACTGTCGGGTGGATGAACCCGCTTTACGCGAAGTTGCGCGGCGCACTTGCCGGCTATGGCGAGGAACAGGCCGGACCGGTGGCGCATATCCCCGCCGGCTCGATCCTGAAGCCGGGGTCTAAGGATCCGCGCGTCAGGCTGCTGCGCATACGCCTCGGCCTGACGCCGGACGGCGCCTACGACGCGGCGTTGGCCAGCGCGGTGCGTGCGCTGCAGCGTAGCCACGGGCAGCCGGCGGACGGCACTGCCGGACCGCTCACCTTGGCCCTGCTGAACCAGGGGTCGGCGGAGACGGGAGCGTTGCTTCGCCTCAACCTCGAACGGGCTCGGGCACTGCCGGCGCAGCTCGGCCGCCGGTATGTCCTGGTCGACGCGGCGGCCGCGCGGCTGTGGATGTACCAAGATGACCGCGCCGTGGGCTCGATGCGGGTCGCCGTCGGCAGGCCGACGGAGCCGACGCCGATGATGGCCGCCATGATCCGTCACCTGACGCTGAACCCCTATTGGAACGTCCCCCCCGATCTGGCCCGCAGCCGCATTGCCCCAGGGGTCGTCCGCGACGGACCGCAGCATCTGCGTAACCTGCGCTACGAGGTTCTGTCCGACTGGAGCGAGAATGCCACCAAGGTCGAGCCGGGCTCGATCGATTGGCAGGCGGTCGTCGCCGGCGAACGGGAAGTGCGTCTCCGCCAGCTGCCGGGCCCGGGCAATTCAATGGGACGGATGAAGTTCATGTTCCCGAACCAGCTCGGCATCTATCTGCACGACACGCCGGACCGCACGCTTTTGCGGGAAGAAACCCGCCTCGTGAGTGCCGGCTGCGTGCGCCTGGACGATGCCCCGCAGCTTGCGCGTTGGCTGTTCGGTCGCATGCCTGTCGCGCGCAACGCCGCTCCCGAGCAACAGCTCACGCTGCCGGAGCCGGTCCCGGTCTACATCACTTACCTGACCGCCGCGCCGGAGCCGCAGGGTGTTGCCCTGCGAGCGGACCTATACAAGCGCGATCCGGCTCAGCTGGCGGCACTCGCCGGCAGCAGGCGGAACCGTCGGCAGCGGTAAGGGCTGCCGACGGCGCTCACACCGAGAAGGCGCCGCAAGGAAGGGTGCATGCAGCGCCTGTCCGGTCGTGCTGCTCAAGCCTTAGCCGCGCTCACCGCGACGCGGGACGTAACCTGGCTGCTGGTACTGCTGCTGTGGCGCGCCGGGGTAGTAGCGGCCCTCACGCATATAGCCGTCGACACAGCCGTCATTGTTGCTGTCGGCCCACAGAGCGCCGGCGACGCCGCCGACCACGGCGCCCGCGAGCGCGCCTTCAAGCGTACCGAGACCGGTCGCGGCGCCAATGCCGGCACCACCGACCGCGCCCAGGGCCGCGCCGCCCGCGGCCGTGCCTGCGACATTGCTGCACGCGCGGCCGGTGGACGGATCGTAGCCGGCCGGGGTGCCGCGGTAATATTGACCGTTCCGGCTATAGCCGTCCGCATAGCCGTCGCCATTGGAGTCTGCCCAGACCGCCCCGGCGAGACCACCGATGCCGGCGCCGATAGCCGCGCCGGCGATCGTATCACCCGCGAGCGCTCCGACACCCGCGCCTACCGCGCCACCGACCAGAACCCCGGTTCCTGCACCTTCCAGCCGTGCTTCGTCGCGTCCGGTCGTGGCGCACGCGCCGAGTGAAAGGGAGCTTGCAGCCAGGAACACCATCAATGGTTTGCGCATATCATACTCCAACAAAAACGCAGTGACACGGGTCGACCGCGGGAATCGCGGGCGATGGAACTGCAATCCCGCAAACGAGGAGGAAGCCGCAACCGTTCCGCTGCGGCCGCCAGAGCCTGCCCCGATGCGCCTCGAACACACCGGCGATTGCCCCAACGTGGTTCCGGTGCTGAAGCGCAGTCCGAGGTGAGCGTGCCTTGGACATACCGATTGCCCGCGCCACCGCGCCTTCACGAAGCGGGATCTCGAAGGCTTCATGGGTCACGATGTGCCCGGGTCCACGGAGGTCTACGCGATCGGGCGTTTCGAAAGCGTCACGCGCGCTCTTACCGACATCCTGGAGGAGATCGACGCCCGCGCGCCGGGCGCCCTGCGCCGAAAGCGCGCCGAAGTGGCTCTTCCAGCCTCCATCGTCGGGAGGCTTGCAATGTCAGGATGTCGCCAGAAAAGATGGTGGGCGTGGCAAGGATTGAACTTGCGACCCCTGCGATGTCAACACAGTGCTCTACCACTGAGCTACACGCCCACTGCGGCCGCGCTTAGCCCCCCAGAGCGGGAGGCGCAACCCGGTTAGAGCTCGCCGAAACTGGCGCCCTGAAACATGCGATCCACCTCCAGCACCAGGTCGCGGAGGTGGAAGGGTTTGGAGAGGACGCGCGCGTTGGGGACGGCCTTGCCAGCCTTTAGCGTCACCGCGGCGAAGCCGGTGATGAACATCACTCGCATGTCCGCCGCCATCTCGCCCGCGCGCTGCGCCAGCTCGATCCCGTCCATCTCGGGCATGACGATGTCCGTCAGCAGCAGGTCGAAGCTCTCGGTCTCCAGCAGCGGGATCGCCGCCGTACCGCGATCGACCGCCGTCACCGCATAGCCGGACCGCTCGAGCGCGCGCGTGAGATATTCGCGCATGATCTGGTCGTCTTCGGCCAGCAGTATCCGGATCATGACAGCCCCTTGCTCACGCCCGACGACTATGCGCGCATCCGTTAACAAAGCCCAGAGCGTTGCGGCGCCGGACGCGCGCGCCTAGCGTCCCAGCAATGGACAGGAACGCGACGGCCGGCTTCGAATGCTGGGGCAGCGACCCGCCCGCGAGCCCGGTCGTGATCTCCGTCCCCCATGCCGGGCGCGAATACCCGCTGCCGCTGCGCGCGGCTTTGCGGGTGCCGTTGTCCGCCGTGACCGCGCTGGAGGATCGCCATGTCGACGCGGTGGCGCATGCGGCACGGACCGGCGAGACGATGCTAATCCAGCGCCGCGCGCGCGGCTGGATCGACCTCAATCGCGGCGAGGACGAGCGCGATCCCAAGGCGGACGAAGGCGCCCCGCCGGCGCCATCCGGAGCCAGTCCGACGGCCGGCAAGGTGGGCAGCGGGCTCGGCCTTATCCCCCGGCGCGTTTCGCCCGTGGGTGACTTGTGGAAACGACGCTGGAGCGACGTGGAAGTGCGCGCGCGGATCGACGGCGACCATCGATCCTACCATCGGGCACTCGCCGAGGCGCTGTTCGCCGCGCGCACGCGGTGGGGCATCGCGGTCCTGCTCGACCTCCATTCCATGCCGCCGCTGACGGGCGCGGCGAAGGGCACCCGGATCGTGGTGGGCGACCGCTTCGGCCGAGCGGCCGGCGCGCGGTTCGTGGCGCGCGCGGAAGCGGTGGCGGCGGCGCACGGCCTAACGACGGCGCTCAACAGCCCCTATGCCGGCGGTCACATCCTTGATCGCCACGGCCGTCCGGCGCAGGGCGTGCACGCCTTGCAGCTGGAACTCGACCGCTCGCTCTATCTGGATCGCGCCCTCGATCGCCCCGGCCCCGGGCTGGAGCGCACCGCGAGGATGGTGCGCGAGATGCTGGGGGCGCTGACCGACGAGGCGCTGGCCGGCGGCTGCGCCGTGGCGGCGGAATGACCCGAGCACATAAAAAACCACCCCGTGCTGGAAGCACGAGGTGGCCAAGGTTCAGGGAGGAGACGCGCCCGGGAGGGGGTCCACTGGGCGCGACATACGGTGTCGCGAAAGGGGGGAACACGAGCACCGTACACACCCTAAATGGGCGAACACGGGGAAGGTTCAACCCATCGCCGAACTTTTTGCCTAGACCGTGCCGAGCTGCGGCTGCGGCGTCTTGCCCTGCATCATCTGGCGGCCGAACACGTCGCGCATCAGGCTGAGCGAGAAGAGGTGCGCATAGAGCAGCGGCAGCATCCCCGACTGGGTGAGCTTGCGCAGCTGGTCACCCCGCATGCCGGTCAGCTTCTCCTCGTTGATCATCTGGAAGCCGCGATAGATAAACGGTTGCGCATTGCCGTCAGGCTGGATCGAGACCTCGCCGTCCATCAACAGCTCCAGCTCGCGCAGCTCGTTCATGAAGTTCTGCGTACGCTGACCGGCCTGCTCGAACTGCTCGTTGAACGACAGGATGTTCTTGGTCAGGTCGCTCGGGTCCTTGCCCGTGAACAGCGCCTCGCCCTCGTCGAACGCGCCGAGCGCATCGGCGGTCGGGTCGAAGCACAGCGACAGCTCCTCCGCCTCCGGGCGCAGCTTGGCGAGCATAAATGGGTAGCGGCGGACATAGGCGGGGACGTAGAAGTTGTTCTCCAGCAGCTTGCCTTCGTCATCGACGAAGACGTTGATGCCCTCGTTGAGCCCCATCAGCCCGAGCGGGATCGCGTCGGGACCGACCGAGAAGACGATCGGCATGTGGCGCTGGACCAACGGGAACTCGTCCACGGTGATCGGGATCGCGTGCTGCCCGGCCAGGAACGGCGCCCGGTCCTGGACCTTCAGCTTGAAGTCCGCGTGCGTCTCGCTCGAGAGCGGCTCGAGGCCCTTGTAGAACAGGGGAAGCTGGGGCGCGCTGGCCATGCGGTCTCTCCGAACAAAGAAACGGCGGACCGCAAGGCCCGCCGGTTGATCGCGCGTCTTTATTGATCGGGACTGGCGCGTGCAAGCAGCTTGCCTGGATTGAGCAGTCCGTGCGGGTCGAGCGCGCCCTTCACGCCGCGCAACACCGCCATGCGCGCCGGCGACGACAGCCGCGCGAGTTCGTCCCGCTTCATCTGCCCGATGCCGTGCTCCGCCGAGATCGAGCCGCCCGCCGCGACGACCAGGTCGTGGACGAAGCGGGTGACAATCGGCGCCTCGTCCGCATACCAGCGCTCCGCCGACACTCCGCCGGGCGCGCGGACATGGAAGTGGACATTGCCGTCGCCGAGATGGCCGAAGCCGGATGCATGGGTGCCGGGAAAGCGCGCCTTGCAGGCGGCGGCGGCGTCGAGCAGGAAATCGGGCATGGCGTCGACGGGGACGGAGATGTCGTGCTGTGTCGCCGGACCCTGCGCCCGCTCGGCGGCAGAGATTGAGTCGCGCAGCGTCCAGAACGCTTCCGCTTGCGCCTCGCTGGCGGCAATGGTCGCGTCCTGCGCCAGCTCCTGCTCGAACGCCTCGACCAGCAAGCGTTCGAGAAGCCTGGCGGGTTGCTCGTCCTCAGGTGCGGTCGCAACCGCCTCGATCAGGACGTGCCACCCGTGGCGCCCGGACAACGGCGTCCGCGCATCCCGCAGGTGCGCCAGCACGGCGGCCAACGAATCGTCGGGCATTAACTCGAAGCTCTCCACCGCCTCGGTCCGCCCCTCCACCAGCCGTAGCAGCCCCAGCGCCGCCGCCGGGGCCTCGACGCCGACCCAGGCGACCGCGCGGTCGAGCACGGCCGGCGCCAGCCGCAGCGTTGCGGCGGTGATAACCCCCAGCGTCCCCTCCGCCCCGACCAGCAGCTCCTTCAGGTCATAGCCGCGATTGTCCTTCTTCAGCGCCGCCAGTCCGTCATGTACCGATCCGTCCGGCAGCACCGCTTCGATACCCGCGACCAGCCCGCGCATCGTGCCGTGGCGCAGCACCTGCGTGCCGCCGGCGTTGGTGGAGACGAGCCCGCCCACGGTCGCCGAACCGCGTGCGCCGAGCGTCAGGGGAAAGCGCCTTCCCTTCGCGAGCGCCGCTGCATGCAGATCGGTCAGAATCACTCCTGCCTCGGCGACCGCCAGCCCAGCCACCGCGTCGACCGACCTCACCCGGTTCATTCGTCGCAGCGAAAGGATCAGCGCCGATCCGTCGGCCGGGGGTGTGGCGCCGCCGACCATCGACGTGTTGCCCCCCTGCGGCACCAGCGGCACACGGTGCGCCGTCGCGGCCGCGCAGATCGACGACACCTCCGCAGTCGAGTCCGGCTGCAGCAGCACGGCCGCCCGCCCCTGGTAGCGTCCGCGCCAGTCGGTCAGCCACGGCGCAATCAGCTCCGCGTCGGTGACGATCGTGCGCGGCCCCACGGAGGTTGCAAGTGCGTCCAGCATCCCACGCTGGGACGGGTCGATCGTTGCGGAAGCGTCAGGGTTCATCATCGGTTCAACGACCTTCCGTAAGCGCGCAAGCTGTTTCATGCCCCACCACGCCCCTCTCGTCACCTTGCTCGCGCTCGCCGCGCCCGCGCTCGCGGCGGATCGGGTCGCGCCTCCCGCGGGTGGGCAGATCGCGCGGCTGACGATCCAGCAGCGGGTGGTGATCCGTGTGCCCCGCGTGCCGGAGGCCAGGCTGCCATTGCCCAAGCCGGTCAAGTGGAAGGAAAAGAAGGGGCCGGAATGCGTGGCCGCGCAAACCATGGCCGGTGCGCTGATCTCGGCTCCCAACCAGGTCGATCTGGTGCTGATCGGCGGCAAGCGGGTTCGTGCAAAGCTCGATGGCGACTGCAAGCCGCTCGATTTCTATTCGGGCTTCTACGTCCGCCCATCGAAGGATGGGATGATCTGCCGCGACCGTGATGCAATTCGCGTGCGATCAGGCGCGAGCTGCCAGATCGACGATTTCAAGCTGCTCCAGGCGAGCAAATAGCGCTGCAAACTTGACTTTTGGCGGTCCTTGAGCGAGCGCCCGGGGCGCCTGGGGCAGCGCCGCCGCCCCTCCATCCGGACAGCTGCATGCTTTTCGCCGACCTCGGCCTCTCTCCCGAATTGCTCAAGGCGGTGACCGACGCTGGTTACACCGAGCCGACGCCGATCCAGGCGAGCGCGATCCCGTCGGTGCTGATGATGCGCGATATCATCGGCGTGGCGCAAACCGGCACCGGCAAGACGGCGAGCTTCGTGCTGCCGATGATCGACATCCTCGCGGAAGGACGCAGCCGGGCGCGAATGCCGCGCTCGCTGATCCTCGAGCCCACTCGCGAATTGGCGGCGCAGGTCGCCGAGAACTTCGTCAAATACGGCGTCAACCACAAGCTTTCGATGGCGCTGCTGATCGGCGGCGTGTCGATGGGCGATCAGGTCAAGGCGCTGGAGAAGGGCGTCGACGTGCTGATCGCCACGCCCGGCCGGCTGATGGACCTGTTCGGGCGCGGCAACATCCTGCTCACCGGCTGCTCGCTGCTGGTGATCGACGAGGCCGACCGGATGCTCGACATGGGGTTCATCCCCGACATCGAGGAAATCTGCACCAAACTGCCGAAGCAGCGCCAGACGCTGTTGTTCTCGGCGACGATGCCGGCGCCGATCAAGCGGCTGGCGGATAAATTCCTCGACAATCCCAAGATGATCGAGGTCTCGCGGCCCGCGTCGACCAACCTGAACATCAAGCAGATCCTGGTTCCCGTCGCCGGCGGCGCCTTTGCCAAGCGCGAGCGGCTGCGCGAATTGCTCCAGCAGGAGGAGGTGACCAACGCGATCATCTTCTGCAACCGCAAGACGACGGTGCGCGAGCTCAACAAGAGCCTCAAGAAGGATCGGTTCCGCTCGGGCGAGATCCACGGCGACATGGAGCAGTCGGAGCGGATCGCCGAACTCGACCGCTTCAAGGCCGGCGAGGTCACCATCCTGGTCGCCTCCGATGTCGCCGCGCGCGGGCTGGACATCAAGGGCGTGTCCCATGTCTTCAACTTCGACGCGCCCTGGCATCCCGACGATTACGTCCACCGCATCGGCCGCACCGGTCGCGCCGGCGCGACGGGTACCGCCTATACGCTGGTGGGCCCCGAGGACGCGGAGAACATCGCCAATATCGAGAAGCTGACCGGTCAGACGATCGAACGGTTGAGCAAGGCGGTCGCTCCGGCACCGGCGCGCGAAGAGGCGCCCGAGGAACGCGCGCCCCGCCGCGGGCGGGTACGCGTCGCCGCCAAGTCGGCCGAGCAGGAGCCTGCGGCGGTCGAGGCACCGCCGGAGGAAGAGCCGGCGGCACGCGAGGCCCGTCCTGCCCGCGAGGCCCGTCCTGCCCGCGAAGCCCGGCCGGCGCGCGAAGCCCGCCCGGCCAGAGAGGCCCGGCCGCCGCGCGGTGACGAACGCCCTCGGCGTGAGGAGCGACCGCAGCGGCGCGATGAGCGTGATGACGGACCCGACGAGGGCTGGAACGGTCCGGTCCCGGATTTCCTGTCGGCCGCCATCGCGCTCTGAATCGGCATGATCGAGTATGTCACGCCCGTTGACGTGGCGAGCCCGTGCATCGGCATATGCGTGATGGATGACGCGAGCGGCTGGTGCGAAGGTTGCGGCCGGACGCTGGACGAGATCGCCGGCTGGCTGACCATGACGCGGGCACAGCGCGATGCGGTCATGGCCGCGTTGGCGAGGCGGCAGGCCGCCTAGGCCGCCCCCCCCCCCCCGGAGGCGTGGAGCTCATCCGGCCTTTATCTCCGCGATCAGCGCGTCGTCGATCGCTTTCGCCTTCTGGTACGCCGGTCGCGCGGTGAGGCGTTCGACATAGGGCAGGAACGCGGCGCGCTTGGGCAGCGACCCGAACTGGACGCCCCAGATGATCTGCGACCCGAAATACACGTCCGCGGCGGTGAAACGGTCGCCGACGACATAGTCGCGCGCGGCGATCTCGCGCTCGAGCACATCGACCACCTGGTCATAACTGCCATAGCCGGCCATCGCGCGCTGATCCTCGGCGACCTCGACCTTAAGATAGTTGTTGGTGATCGCGGACTCGACCGGCCCGGCGGCGAAGAACAGCCAGCGATAATAGGCCGCGCGCTCCTCTGCCCCGGGGGCAAGCCCCGCGTCGGCATAGGCGTCGGCCAGATAGGCGCAGATCGCCGCGCCCTCGGTCACCACCTGCCCGCGATGCACGATCGCCGGCACCTTGCCCATCGGATTGACCGCCAGATACTCGGCCGCCTTCATCGACGAGCCATAGTCGAGGATAACCTGCTCATAATCGGCCTCGACCTCCTCCAGCATCCAGCGGGCGATCTGCCCGCGCGACATGGGGTTGGTGTAGAAAATGATGTCGGCCATCGCGCGCCTCCTCTTCCGACTCAGAACGTAAGTGGAACACGAGTGTTCGGCTCGGTCAAGTCGCCCGAAACCACCACACGCCGTCGCGCACGTCCCGCGCCGCGCGGCCTTCGACCTCCAGGTGCCGCAGGTGGGCCAAGGCTTCCCCGGTCGCCATGCCGATTACATCCGGGCCGATCGGGCGGCGGAACAGCTGCGTGAAGCAATCGACCGCGCGGCGCGGCGTCGCCAGGTGCGCCGCCACCGCGTCGAGACGCTGGCGATGCTCGGCGTCGAGTTGGTCGAGCCGCGTGTGCAGGCCCGTGAACGGCTCGCCATGCCCGGGCAGCACCAGCAGGTCCGCCGGCAGCGACTTCAGCTTGGCGATCGACGCGAGCCAATCGCCGAGCGGATCACCCTCGGGCTCGCTCACCCCCAGGCTGATGTTGGAGCTGATCCGCGGCAGCACCTGGTCGCCCGCGATCAGGATGCCGCGCTTGGCGTCGAGCAGGCAGGCATGTTCGGGGCTGTGGCCGTTGCCGGTCACCACCTCCCACGCCGCGCCGCCGATCCGCAGCACATCGCCCTCGGCGATGCGGCGAAAGCCCAGCGGCAGGCGCGCGACGATCCGCTCGAAATTGCCCCAGCCCCGCTCGGACGCACACGCGATCTGCGCGTCATCCCACCCGGCGCCGCGCCAGAAGGCGATCATCTCCTCGGGGATCTCGTCGCGACTGTCGGCGCACAGCATGCGCACCTGCAGCCATTCGGTCCGCGTCATCAGCAGCGGCGCGTCATGCTGCCGGCACAGCCAGCCCGCGAGCCCGACATGGTCGGGATGATAATGGGTGCAGAGCACCTGCGCGACCCGCTTCCCCGCGAGGGGGCCGCCCAGCAGCGCGCCCCAGGCCGCGACGCCCGTGTCGTTGTTGAAGCCCGTGTCGATCAGCGTCAGCCCCTCGGGTCCGTCGAGGACATAGCCGTTGACGTGCTTGAGCGGCCCCCACATCGGCAGCCGCCACCAGTGCAGGCCGGGCGCGATCTCGATCAGTTCGCCGGGTTGCGGCGAGCGGTCACCGAAGGGGTAGGTGAGACCGTCGCGCTCGAGTGGCGTATCGGCGAGCGGGGCAAGCGGTGCGGTGGCCATCGGGTTGCGGGTAGCAACGGATGCCGCATCCGTCATCTCAATCCTCCCCGTTCACGGGGAGGAGAACCGCTCGCCCACTTGGGCGAGTGGTGGATGGGGCGTGCCGCAAGCAAATCGCTCGCGGATAGGCGGCTGCCACCTCCCCGCGAACGGGCGGGGTTGGCGGAGAGCGCCGCGGCGAAGCCGCGTCGTGACGTCGAACGGGGTTGGCTCCGCCACCCGCCGGCCGAGCTTGTCGGTCTCGCACGCAGCTATGCTGCGTGCGTGCCGGCTGCGCTAGCGCCGGAACGGGTCGAACAGCGCGTCCGCTTGCGATTTCGGGACGATGCCCGCCTCCAGGTCGCGCGCCGCCTGCTCGCGCTCGGCGCGGAGCTGCCCGATCAGCGCCTCGCGGTCGCCGTCCAGCTTGGGGTCGAAGGTCGGCGCCTCGATGCCGGCCGCCTTCGCAGCCTTGGCCACCGCCGCGTCCAGCTCACGCTGCGTGGTCAGACCGAGCGTCACCGGATCCTTGGGCGTGATGTTCGCCATGTTCCAGTGGCTGCGGTCGCGGATCGCGGCGATCGTGGTCCGGGTGGTGCCGATCAGCAGGCCGATCTGGCCGTCGGTGATCTCGGGATGGTTGCGGATGATCCAGGCGATGCCGTCCGGCTTGTCCTGCCGCTTGGACACCGGCGTATAGCGCGGCCCCTTGGTGCGGCGGACCTGGTCGGGGCCCTTGGTGATCTGCATGCGATAGTTCGGGTCGGCCTGCGCCTTGTCGATCTCCTCCTGCGTCACCTCGTGCGCGCGGATCGGGTCGCGGCCGGTCAGCTTGGTGGCGGCCGTGTCGTCGGCGATCGCCTGCACCTCCAGGATGTGGAGACCGCAGAATTCGGCGATCTGCTCGAACGAAAGCGAGCTGTTGTCGACCAGCCAGCTGGCGGTCGCGTGAGGCATGAGCGGCTGGGCCATGCGGGGAACTCCAAAAAGAAACGGCCGCCCCTGTCCGGAGCGGCCCTGCATGTTTCCGGGTCTACCCGCACGGGGCGCATTGGGCAAGCGGCTGTCACCCGATAGCAACAGAGCGCCGCTATTCGGCCGTTCGCGAGAGGCCGGGATATGCAAGGCGGGTTGGGCCGGTCGGTCGGCGCCGCTAAGCGCAAGGCACGACCGCACCGTTCGAAGGAGTTAAACGATGAAGACGTTCAAGGCGCTGTTCGCCACCGCCGCCGCCGCGGCGATGCTGACCGCGACCACCGCCGCCGCCGCACCGCAGGCGGCAGGCCAGGGCTCTGTCACCCGCGCCGCGACGTCGCAGGCGAACGCCAGCGACATCGGCGCCGACGTGCCCTTTTCCACCGTCATCAACATCGGCATCCTCGCGGCTCTGGTCGTCATCGTGCTGCTCGCCACGCGCGGCGGCGACAATGATTCGCCGACCAGCCCATAACGACGGCAGCCGGCCCGTGTGCGCGGGCCGGCCCCTGGCTTAGATCAAGCCCATCGCCATGCGGCGCCGTGCCTGCCAGCGCAGCTCCAGCCAGATCCACGCGCCCACCGCCATCGGCGCGAGCAGGCCCCAGCAATATCGCCAGTATGCGGGCCACCAACTTCCCCAAAAGCGGCTCCCGGTCTGCTTGATGAGCTCGGCCTCGCCAGTCTTGCCCAGCGCAACCGCGCGGTAATGTCCGGGCCGATCGAGATAGACGGTGTAGCCACCCTCCTTCACCGCGAACATCGGCAATCCCAGGAACGTCCACGACCGCACCCAATAGCCCAGGCGCAGCCGCGCCATGGCCTGCGGCCGATCACGTTCCAGCAGCACGGCGACATCCGGGCGCCAGTCGGTCTTGGGGATGAACGCGCCATAGACCTGTGCGAAGGCCGCGAGCTGATCTTCATGCCGGTGTCGCGGCACCTCGGCGACAAAGGCGATGTGGGGCAGGCTCGCCAGCACCGGCGGCCGGCGGGACAGCGCCAGACTGGCGACGATCAGCAGCCCGACGAAGATCAACAGCGCGAAATGGCCGACCTGGCGGGGCGGCTCACGCCTGTCGTCGCTCAACCATCCACCTCGAGCACGATCTTGCCGACATGCTCGCCCGCCTCCATCCGCGCGTGCGCCGCCGCCGCTTCGGCCAGCGGATAGGTGCGGTCGATCACGGGCTTCAACCGCCCTGCCTCGACATGAGGCCAGACGGTGCGGTGGAGCTCGTCGGCGACCAGCGACTTCCAGGCCGTGTCGCGCGGGCGCAGCGTCGATCCGGTCAGCGTCAGGCGGCGGCGCATGACCTCGAAGATCGGAATCGTCGCCATCGCGCCGCCCTGCACCGCGATCGAGACGTGGCGGCCGTCATCGGCCAGGCATTGCAGGTTGCGCGGCACATAATCCCCGCCCACCATGTCGAGCACTGCCTGAACGCCCCGGCCACCGGTGATCTCTTTCACCTGCGCGACGAAGTCCCCGGTGCGATAATTGATCGCATGACCCGCGCCCAGTCCAAGCGCGGCCGCGCACTTCTCCTCCGAACCGGCGGTAACGATGCTGGTGATGCCGAACAGGCCGCACAGCGCCACCGCCATGGTGCCGATGCCGCTGGTGCCGCCGTGGATCAGCACCGTGTCGCCTTCGGTCGCATAGGCGCGCTCGAACAGGTTGGTCCAGACGGTGAACAGCGTCTCCGGGATCGCCGCCGCCTCGACCATCGACAGCGCGGCCGGGACCGGCAGGCACTGGCCATGGGGCGCCACGGCATATTCGGCATAGCCGCCGCCCGCCACCAGCGCGCAGACCGGCTGGCCCGCCAGCTCGTCGCCGACGTCGGCGCCCAGTGCCACGATCTCGCCCGCGACCTCCAGTCCAGGGATCGACGGCGCGCCCGGCGGCGGCGGATAGCCGCCCTTGCGCTGGAGGATGTCCGGCCGGTTGACCCCGGCGGCGGCGACCCGGATCAGCACCTCGCCCGCGGCCGGCACCGGCACGCGCCGCTCCACGAGCTGTAGCACCTCAGGCCCGCCCGGCGTCGCCGGGTCGATCGCCTGCATCGTTATGGGAATACTGCTCACAATCGACCCCCGTGTCGGCGCCAACATCCCCGTAAGAGGCACCAAGCTTCAATGGCGTTATTGACAGCCGCGCGGCCCCGGTCAACGTTGCACCATATGGAGCCCGATGACGCTCTTCCCCGCCCGAGCGACCTGCTGAGCCAGCTCGTGCGCCAGGACCTCGACCCGCTCTCCGTGGCGGAGCTGGAGGCGCGGGTCGCGGCACTTGAGGGCGAGATCGCGCGCTGTCGTCAAAGGATAGAACGCGCCGTTAACCATAAGGCAAGCGCCGACGCGCTATTCAGGCAATAGGCGTTGTATGAACCGGTCCGGCCCGCTGAAATACGGAACCGGCACTGGCTTGCGGCGCTTGATGCCGCACCGCGCAATCCCGACATGGGGTGAGACGGAGCCGCGTCCCGCAAGTTTTCCTTGGGCGGCCCGACAGGAGTAACACATGCCCTCTTTCGCCCCCGCGCTCGAGACCTCGCTCCACAAGGCGCTCGAAGCCGCGTCCACGCGCCGCCACGAATATGCGACGCTGGAGCACCTGCTGCTCGCGTTGATCGACGACGAGCACGCGTCGAAGGTGATGACTGCCTGCAACGTTGAGTTGCCCGACCTCAAGACCACGGTCGCGCACTATCTCGACACCGAGCTCGACGCGCTCAAGGTCCAGACGCAGACCGATCCATCGCCGACCAGCGGCTTTCAGCGCGTCGTGCAGCGCGCGATCCTGCACGTCCAGTCGTCGGGCCGCGACGAGGTGACCGGCGCCAACGTGCTGGTCGCCTTGTTTTCGGAGCGCGAGAGCTATGCCGTCTATTTCCTGCAACAGCAGGACATGAGCCGCCTCGACGCGGTCAGCTTCATCTCGCACGGCGTCGGCAAGGGCGGCGCTGCCGAGGCCAGCAGCCCCAAGGGCGCTGCCGAGGAGGAGAAGCCGGCCAAGGGCAGCGGCAAGGATAAGGGCGAGAGCGCGCTGAAGCAGTTTTGCGTCGACCTCAATGAAAAGGCGAAGATCGGCAAGGTCGACCCGCTGATCGGCCGCATGGCCGAGGTCGACCGGACCATCCAGATCCTGTGCCGCCGGTCCAAGAACAACCCGCTCTATGTGGGCGATCCCGGCGTCGGCAAGACCGCCATCGCCGAAGGGTTGGCGCGCAAGATCGTCGAGGGCGAGGTGCCCGACGTGCTCAAGCCCGCCGTCATCTACTCGCTCGATATGGGCGCGCTGCTCGCCGGCACGCGGTATCGCGGTGATTTCGAGGAGCGGCTGAAGGCGGTGGTCAACGAGCTGGAAAAGCTGCCCGACGCGGTGCTCTTCATCGACGAGATCCACACCGTCATCGGCGCGGGTGCCACCAGCGGCGGTGCGATGGACGCGTCCAACCTGCTCAAACCCGCGTTGTCGGGCGGCAGCATCCGCTGCATCGGCTCGACCACCTACAAGGAGTTCCGCAACCATTTCGAGAAGGACCGCGCGCTGCTGCGGCGCTTCCAGAAGATCGACGTCAACGAGCCGACCATCGAGGACACGATCAAGATCCTTGCCGGCCTGCGCTCGGCGTTCGAGGACCATCACTCGGTCAAGTACACACCGGACGCGATCAAGTCGGCGGTGGAGCTCAGCGCGCGCTACATCAACGATCGCAAGCTGCCCGACAAGGCGATCGACGTGATCGACGAGGTCGGCGCGATGCAGATGCTGGTGCCGCCCAACAAGCGCAAGAAGACGATCACGCCGCGTGAGATCGAGCAAGTCATCGCGACCATGGCCCGCATCCCGCCGAAGTCGGTCTCGACCGACGACAAGAAGGCACTGGCGACGCTCGACACCGACCTGAAGCGCGTCGTGTTCGGCCAGAACGCGGCGATCGAGAAGCTCAGCTCCGCGATCAAGCTGGCGCGGGCGGGCCTGCGCGAGCCGGAGAAGCCGATCGGCAACTATCTGTTCACCGGCCCGACCGGCGTCGGCAAGACCGAGGTCGCCAAGCAGCTCGCGCAGATCATGGGCATCCCGCTCCAGCGCTTCGACATGTCGGAATATATGGAGCGGCATTCGGTCAGCCGCCTGATCGGCGCGCCTCCGGGCTATGTCGGCTTCGATCAGGGTGGCCTGCTGACGGACGCGGTCGATCAGAACCCGCACTGCGTGCTCCTGCTCGATGAGATCGAGAAGGCGCATCCGGACCTGTTCAACATCCTGTTGCAGGTGATGGACAACGGCCGGCTTACCGACCAGCATGGCAAGACCGTCGACTTCCGCAATGTCATCCTCATCATGACGACTAATGCGGGCGCGTCCGACATGGCGCGCGAGACGCTCGGCTTCGGCACTCTCACCCGCGAGGGCGAGGACGAGCAGGCGGTGCAGAAGATGTTCACGCCGGAGTTCCGCAACCGGCTCGATGCGGTGGTGCCGTTCGGCTACCTGCCGCCGGAAGTGGTCGCGCGCGTCGTCGACAAGTTCGTGCTGCAGCTCGAGCTGCAGCTCGCCGACCGCAACGTCCACATCCAGTTGGACGACGAGTCGCGCAAGTGGCTGACCGACAAGGGCTATGACAAGCTGTACGGAGCGCGGCCGATGGGGCGCTTGATCCAGGAGAAGATCAAGCAGCCGCTGGCGGAGGAACTGCTGTTCGGCAAGCTTGTCCACGGCGGCGAGGTGACCGTCAAGATGAAGGACGGCGCTTTGAGCTTCGCGATCGAACCCGCCCCGCCCAAGAAGCCCAAGAAGAAGGGCGCGGTCGCCCGCACCGACACCGATCCGACGCCGGCGGACTGAATCGCCGTATGACGATTGGGCGTACCGGTCTCGACAGCGGGGCACAGCGTTATGAGCCGCTGCGCCCCGCTACGTCTCTAAGGCCGCCGATTGCGGGATGGCTTCACGTTCGCTATGATGACCGGTGGTTCGGGGGATAGGATCATGAATCGGCGTCGACTGGGGTTTGTTGTTGCAGCGTTGGTGCTGGTCGCGGTCAGCGCCCGCCAGCCGACCGCCAATATCCAGGTCCTGACCCATGATGCGACCGACGTCGATCCGCAGCGCGTCCAGGCTGCGGTCGACTTGGGGCTGATCGGCGTCAAGCTCCTCTATACCTGGACCTCACGCCAGCTGCGCTGAGCGGGTGGCCGCCGATCCTTGCCTCGCCCGCGCCCCTGTCGCATAGCTGGGGCATGGATACCCCCGTCGAGGACCTCTCCTTCGAGGACGCACTGAAGGAGCTGGAAAGCATCGTCCATCGATTGGAGACCGGCGAGGCCACACTGGATGGTTCGATCCAGCTGTACGAACGCGGCGACAAGCTCCGCCAACGCTGCGCCGAGCGGCTCGATCAGGCCCAGGCCAAGATCGAGGCCATAAGGCTGGACGCGGAGGGCAGACCCACGGGCACACGCCCCTTCGCTCCCGCCTGACTTGGCCGCCGCGGTGCCTCTCCCCCTGCCCCGTGCGATGGCGGACGTCGCGGCGGCGATCGATCGCCGCTTCGACCTGCTGCTGCCGGTGCCCGACGATGGCCGCGCCGAGCTTTACAGCTGCATGCGCCACGCCGCGATCGGCGGCGGCAAGCGGCTGCGGCCGCTGCTGGTCTGTGCCACCGCCGAGCTGTTGGCGGTCGATCGCGACGCGGCCGAGCGCGTGGCGGCGGCGGTCGAGGCGATCCACGTCTATTCGCTGATCCACGACGATCTGCCGGCGATGGACGACGACGACCTGCGCCACGGCAAGCCGACCGCGCACAAGGCGTTCGGCGAGGCGACCGCGATCCTGGCGGGCGACTGCCTCCACGCGCTCGCCTTCGAATGGCTGGCCGACCCCGACACGCATCCGGATCCCTTCGTCCGCGCCGAACTGGTGCTGGAGCTCGCCCGCGCCTCCGGCCCCACCGGCATGGCGGGCGGCCAGGCGCTGGACCTCGCCGCCGGGCGGACACCGTTCGACCTTTCGGGCGTGACCCGGCTGCAGCAGATGAAGACCGGCGCGCTGATCGCAGCGTCGGTGGAGCTCGGCGCCATTCTCGGCCGTGTCGCGCCCGAGGGCCGCACGGGTTTGCGCGGCTATGCGCACGATCTCGGCCTCGCCTTTCAGATCGCCGACGACCTGCTCGACGCCGAGGGCGATGAAACGGCGGCGGGCAAGCGGCTCCGCAAGGATGCGCAGGCCGGCAAGGCGACCTTCCTGTCGCTGCTCGGGCCGGAGCGCGCACGCGAACAGTGCCGCATGCTGACCGAACAGGCGGTGCAACACCTGCACAGCTTCGGCGCGGAAGCCGACCTGTTGCGCGCGCTCGCCCGCTTCGTCGTGGAGCGGGATCGGTGAGGGCCAGATAGATGAGAATCGGCGTTTATCCTGGCACGTTCGATCCCATCACGCTCGGCCATCTGTCCATCATCCGGCGCGGCGCGAAGCTGGTCGACCGGCTGGTGATCGGCGTCACCACCAACCCGTCCAAGTCACCCATGTTCACCGTCGAAGAGCGGCTCGCCGCCGTTCGCCGCGAGGTGGCGGGGCTGCCGGGGAACATAGATGTCGTCTCGTTCAATTCGCTGCTGATGGACTTCGCCGACCGCGAAGGCGCGTCGATCATCGTCCGCGGCCTGCGCGCGGTCGCCGACTTCGAATATGAATATCAGATGGCGGGCATGAACCAGCAGCTCAACGACCGGGTCGAGACGGTGTTCCTGATGGCCGATGCCGCTCTGCAGCCGATCGCGTCCAAGCTGGTCAAGGAGATCGCCCTGTTCGGCGGCGCGATCGACCGCTTCGTCACCCCGGCCGTGCGCGACGAGGTGCTCGCCCGCGTCGCGACGCTGGGCCGCAAGGGTGACAAATAGCGTCAGCTCCTCCGTTCACCTTGGCGCAAGCGCGCGTTCGCTCTAGGGGTCGGCGGTTCATCACAGGTATTCTGCCCATGCGCTTTCTCGCCGGTCTGTTTGCGCTTCTCGCCGCCTTTTTCCCTGGTGCCGCCCCGGCGCAGGTCGTCGACGGTGCGGTGCCCGGCCGCGCGGCGGCCGCGTCGGTCACCGATCCCGAGAACATCCTGGTGCTGGACCTGTCGACCGGCGGCCGGGTCAGGATCTGGCTGCGGCCTGATGTCGCACCCAAGATGGTCGAGCGGGTCAAGACGCTGGCGCGCCAGCGCTTCTATGACGGGCTCGCCTTTCACCGCGTGATCGACGGCTTCATGGCGCAGGGCGGCGACCCCAAGGGCGATGGCACCGGCGGCTCGCCGCTGCCCGACCTGCCGGCCGAGTTCAACTACCTGCCCCATGTCCGCGGTGCGGTGTCGGCGGCGCGGGCCGAGGCGGAGAACAGCGCCAACTCGCAGTTCTTCATCGTTTTCCAGCCGCGCTTCGCACTCGACAAGAAGTACACGGTGTTCGGCCGGGTGATCGACGGCATGCAATATGTCGATGCGATCGAGCGCGGCGAGCCGCCTGCCAGCCCGAGCCGCATCCTGCGCGCCTATGTGCTGGCGGACAACCCCCCGCCCTATGTGGCCCAGCCCAGCCTGCCGCTGCCGGCGCCTGCCTCGACGCTGCTGCCGCTGCCGACCGGCCCGGCTGCGGCGACCCCGAAATCCGCGCCGAGCCCCAAGCCGGTACGCCGTGCCGCACGCAAGGCGACCCGACGGTAAACGATCGCGCTGATCCCGTGGCGCTCGCGTCATGAAGGTCGATCTGTTCGATTTCGACTTGCCGCCCGAGCGGATCGCGCTGCGTCCGGCGAGCCCGCGCGATGCCGCGCGCCTGCTGGTGCTGGACGGCGCCACGACCCGCGATCGACATGTCCGCGATCTTGCCGACACGCTGCGGCCGGGCGACCTGCTGGTGTTCAACGACACCCGTGTCATTCCCGCGCAGTTGGATGGCCGACGCGGCGAGGCGAAGGTCGGCGCCACGCTACACCTTCGCGAAGGCCCGCGCCGCTGGCGCGCCTTTGTCCGCAACGGGCGCCGGCTGCGCGATGGCGACACGATCGACTTCGGTCAGGACGTGGCCGCCGTCGCGAGCGAACGGGGGGAAGATGGCAGCTGGGCCTTGACCTTCACCGGCCACGAGCGGGTCGAGCTATTGCTCGAGCGCGCCGGGCGAATGCCGCTGCCGCCCTATATCGCCGCGCGCCGGGCTGCCGACGCGCGCGACCTCGCGGACTATCAGACCATATTCGCAAGCGAGCCCGGCGCGGTCGCCGCCCCGACGGCGGCGCTGCACTTCACGCCCGAGCTGATGGCGGCGCTGTCGGGCGCGGGCATAGAGCACGAGACGCTGACGCTCCATGTCGGCGCCGGGACGTTCCTACCGGTCAAGGCGGAGGACACCGACGCGCACCGGATGCATGCCGAATGGGGCCGGCTCGACATCGCCACCGCGGAGCGCCTCAATGCCGTCCGCGCGGCGGGCGGACGGGTGATCGCGGTGGGCACGACGTCGCTTCGGTTGATCGAGAGCGCCACCGGCGAGGACGGCGTGGTCCGCCCGTGGGAGGGCAACACAGCCATCTTCATCACGCCCGGCTACCGCTTTCGCGGCATCGACGGACTGCTCACCAACTTCCATCTGCCGCGCTCGACGCTGTTCATGCTGGTCTCGGCGCTGATGGGCCTCGATCGGATGCAGGCGGCGTATGCGCATGCGGTGGAGAACGGCTACCGCTTCTATTCGTATGGCGACGCGTCGCTGCTGCTGCCGGAGACCGCATGATCCTCCTTTTGCTCGCGCTCGTCGGCGTCCAGGCCGATCCGGCCGAGGTCCGCGTCCTTGGGCCCGGCAAGGCCAATGCACAGACCCCCGCGACGTTGATGATCGAGCCCGCCGGCATGTTCGTCGCCACCTGCGATGCCGACGGTGACGGGCGCACCGGCCGCACGGAGCTGGACGGCTGCATCGCACGGAGCTTCGTCGTGATCGATCGGCCCGGCACAGGCAGCCTGGGCTATCTGGCCTATGCCGACTGGCAGTCGCGTTGGCTGGGCGATCAGGCCGCCCTGCCCAGCCCTTACGAGGTCGACCGCGACGGCGATGGCCGCGTCGCGCTCGCCGAGCTCCAGGCTCAGTTCTCACGACTGTTCTCGCGCTACGACCGGGACGGCGATGGCCAGGTGACGCGGGCGGAGGTGCTGACGTTCCGCGCCGCGCCGCTGGGTGGCCGACCCGTCCGGCGCGGACCGCCACCGGGCACGCAGCGGGTACCCGGCGGCAGCCCGGATCCGGCGCCGCAGCCGTGACGCGCTTCAGCTTCACCATCAAAGCGGCCGACGGTCGCGCCCGCACCGGTGAGATCGCGATGCGGCGGGGCGTGATCCGAACGCCGGCGTTCATGCCGGTCGGCACCGCCGCCACGGTCAAGGCGATGAAGCCCGTCGATGTCGCGGCGGCGGGCGCGGACATCATCCTGGGCAACACCTATCACCTGATGCTGCGACCTGGTGCCGAGCGGGTGGCGCGGCTGGGCGGGCTGCACAGGCTGATGGGCTGGTCGCGGCCGATCCTCACCGACTCCGGCGGCTATCAGGTGATGAGCCTCGCCGACCTCACCAAGCGGTCGGAGGACGGCGTTTCGTTCAAGTCGCATCTCGACGGGACGCGCCACTTGCTCAGCCCCGAGCGATCGATGGAGATCCAGCGGCTGCTCGGGTCCGATATCGTCATGGCGTTCGACGAGCTGGTACCCACGACCTCGACGCCGGAGGTGCAGGCGGCGGCAATGGCTCGGTCGATGCGCTGGGCGCGGCGGTCGCGCGATGCGTTCGACGCCGGCGGCGTCCATGCGGAGGGTGCGGCGCTGTTCGGCATCCAGCAGGGCGCGCTCGACGAAGGGCTCCGTGCCGCCAGCGCCGCCGCCCTGACTGCGATCGGCTTTGACGGCTATGCGATCGGGGGGCTTGCGGTCGGCGAGGGTCAGGCGGCGATGTTCGCCTGTCTCGACTTCGCGCCGGGACAGCTGCCGGCCGACAAGCCGCGATATCTGATGGGCGTAGGCAAGCCGACCGACATCGTCGGGGCGGTGGAGCGCGGGATCGACATGTTCGACTGCGTGCTGCCGACGCGATCGGGGCGGACGGGACAGGCGTTTACGCTGGACGGGCCGATCAACATCCGCAACGCGCGCTTCGCCGAGGATCTGGGCTCGCTCGACGCCGACTGTGCCTGCCCGGTGTGCACGACCTGGAGCCGGGCCTACCTGCATCATCTGGTACGCGCGGGCGAAATCCTGGGGGCGATGCTGATGACCGAGCATAACATCTGGTTCTACCAGACGCTGATGGCCGAGCTGCGCGCGGCGATCGCGGAGACGCGGCTCACCGCCTTCGCAAACGCGTTCCGGGCGCGCTATGCTGGCGAAAAGGGAGAAGCCTGAGTGACCGAGCAGACCGACGACGCGCCGAACGAGATCCTTGCCGCGGTGAAGGCCCATGCCCGCGTCGCCGAACAGGCGGTGGTGGAAAAGACCAAGAGCTGGAAGGTCGGGCGGATCGGCCTGGCGGCGGGGATTGGCTCGGCGGCCGTGGCGGCGGCGGTGCTGTTCTCGCGGCGCCGCGAGGGCAAGGACTGAAGGCATGCGCTTAGCAGCCCCGCGCGCAGGCTTGCTGCTGGCAAGATGAGCCCGAGACTATCCGGCGCGTCCGCAAGCGTGGAAGGGCTGTCCTACAGGCCTGTGAGCGTGGCAGGGAATGTCGCCATGGCAGCACTTTCTTTCCTGCAGCACGATTGCCGCGTCACGCAGCCGGCGCATCTCTGCCGCTCTGGATCGCATCGGCGACGCGCTGGTGGTGCACGGGTGGCGCGTCCCTGCCGCGTTTCTGCTGCTCCCGCGTCGTTGTGCGACGCAAAGCAGATGCGATCGGGCAAACCCGTCGGGGGCACTCAACATTCTCAACATTCGCGGTTCGCGCACGGCGTGCGGATGCGGGCAGGGATGACATGCCGATGCGGAGCCGTAGAGTAACGCCATGCTGACCCGCGCTCTTGCTCCATTCGCCCTGCTCGCCGCCTCGTCCGCCCTGGCGCAACCGGCCGTGCGGGCGCCCTCGGTAAAACCGCTCGCCTTTAGCGAACGCACGTTACCCAACGGCCTACGGGTGTTCGCGATGCGCGACACCGGCACCAGTAATGTGAGTGTGCAGGTCTGGTACAAGGTCGGGTCGAAGGACGATCCCGCCGGCCGCTCCGGCTTCGCGCACATGTTCGAGCATCTGATGTTCAAGGCGACCCGCAACCTGAAGCCCGAGCAGTTCGACCGACTGACCGAGGATGTCGGCGGCTACAACAACGCGTCGACGGCCGACGATTACACCAACTATTACGAGGTGGTTCCGGCCAACCACCTGCAACGCATCCTGTTCGCGGAAGCCGACCGGATGGCGAGCCTGGTGGTCGAGCCGACCGGCTTTGCCTCCGAGCGCGACGTGGTGAAGGAGGAGCTGCGCCAGCGTACGCTCGCCCAGCCCTATGGTCAGCTGCTGTCGGTCGCCTATCCGCAGGTAAGCTACTCGGTACATCCCTATGCAAGGCCCGGCATCGGCTCGCTCGAGGATTTGCAGGCGGCCTCGATCGAAGACGTGCGCGCCTTCCACGCGACCTATTACCGGCCCGACAACGCGGTGCTGGTGGTCGCGGGCAATTTCGATCCGGCGCAGCTCGACCGCTGGATCGACGGCTATTTCGGCCCGATCAAGCGCCCGACCACGCCCATCCCGCGCGTGACGGTCAGCGAGCCGCCGCGCACGGCCGCTGTGACGCGTACCGTCTACGCCGCCAACACGCCGCTCCCCGCGGTGCTGATGAGCTGGCATGTGCCACCCGACCGCGACGCCGACATTCCGGCGCTGACGGTGCTCAACGCGGTGCTGGCGACGGGCGAGAGCGCGCGGCTCAACCATGCGCTGGTCTATCGCGACCAGGTCGCGCAGTCGGCGGAGAGCTTCCTCGACACGCGCGAGGACACCGGCAACCTCGTCGCCTTCGCCATACTGGCGGGCGGCAAGACGGTGGCGGCGGGCGAGGCGGCGCTGCGGCGCGAGGTGGCGGCGCTGCGCGATGCGCCGGTCACGGCGGCGGAGCTGCAGCGCGCCAAGAACCAGATCCTGACATCGTCGCTGAGGAGCCGCGAGACGGCGGAGGGGCGCGCGTCGGCGCTGGCGGCGGCGGTGGTGGTGGACGGCGATCCGCGTGCCGCTGACCGGCAGCTTGCCGCGATTGCCCGCGTCACCCCGGCGGACGTGCAGCGGGTGGCGCGCAAGTATCTGGGTGAGAACCGGGCGGCGACGATCCGCTACCTCCCCGCCGATCAGCGCCCGGCAGGCGCGAAGGACGAGGTGGTGCTGGCGCCGACGGTGCGGGTCGCGCCCCTCGTCACCCCCGCCGACGTCCGGATCGTCACCCCGGCGGCGAACCCGATCGCGCCGCCGGCGCCGGGCAAGGCGCTCGCCGCCGCGCTGCCGCGTCCGGTAGAGACGCGGCTCGCCAACGGCTTGCGCGTCGTAACCGTCGAGAGGCGGGGTGTGCCGGTGGTCACCGCCACCTTGGTCGCAAGCGGCGGCGCGGCGACCGATCCGGGGCCGCAGGCCGGCGCGAGCAGCCTCGCCGCCGAGCTGTTGACCAAGGGCACGACGACGCGCTCGGCGACTGAGATCGCGCAAACGGTGGAGGCGCTGGGCGGCGCGATCGAAGCGGGCGCGGACCGCGACGGCAGCTCGGTCTCGCTGACGGTCAAGTCGGACCAGCTCGGCGCCGGCATGGCAGTCCTGGCCGACGTGTCACAGCGGCCAGCTTTCGCGGCGGAGGAGATCGAGCGCGCGCGGGCGCAGGCGATCGACGCGTTGACGGTGCAGCTCGCCGATCCGGCGCAGCTGGCGAGCCTGGTCGCCAGCCGGGCGGTGTTCGGCGCCCACCCATATGGCACGCCGCTGGCGGGCACACCGGCGTCGCTCAAGGCGATCGGCGCATCCGACCTCCGCCGGGCCTATGCGGGCACCTATCGCCCCGAGCAGGCGACGCTGTTGCTGGTCGGCGACGTGACCCCGGCGCAGTCCGCCAAGCTCGCGCAGGATCTGTTCGGCGGCTGGCGCGCAGGGCCGAGGCCGTCCGAGACCGTCATCAACCTGCCGGCCGTTCGCCCGCGCGTCGTCGTGATCGACGTGCCCGGCGCGGGGCAGGCAGGCGTGGTCGTGGCGCGGCCGGGGATCACGCGGGCGTCGGACCGTTATTATCCGCTGCTGGTCGCCAATGCGGTGCTCGGCGGCGGTTATTCGTCGCGGCTCAACCAGGAAATCCGCATCAAGCGTGGCCTCGCTTATGGCGCGGGCAGCGGGTTTTCCGCGCGGCGGCTGGGCGGCATGGTGTCGGCGCGCACGCAGACCAAGAACGAGACCGCCGCACAAGCCGCCGAACTGATCGTCGCCGAGATGCGTCGGCTGGGAACGACGCTGGTGCCCGCAGCGGAGCTGGAGACGCGCAAGACGACGACGCTGGGGAGTTTCGGCCGCACAGTGGAGACGACCGACGGCATCGCCGGCCTCCTGGCGGGCTATGTCCTGGAGGGGGTGCCGCTGTCCGAGCTCGACCGCTATGCCGGCGCGGTCCAAGCCGTCACGCCCGAGGCGGTGCGCAAGACTGCCGGCGAAGTCGTCGATCCGAGCGCGGCTTCGGTGGTGGTGGTCGGGGATGCAAAGGCCTTCCTGCCCGCGCTGCGAAAACTCTATCCGCAGGTGGAGGTGATTCCGGTCGCCGCTTTGAAGCTCGATGCAGCGGAGCTGCGATAGGTCTCACGCTTTCATTCCACGGCTCGATCGGCGCCGGCTCGGAGGTTGACGCCCTGCTCCCCTGTCCCAGCGCGGGACGCCGTCAAATCGACGGCGGATTTGTTCATGCGGGTGCGCTATGCGGCCTCCGTGCGGATCACTTCCCATCGGGCGCGGCTGTTGCTGCGCGGCTGGCTGTTGCTGGTGTTCGCCGGGCTGGGCGTCACGGGCGCGATGGCGACCAGCGCGGCATGGCAGGCGCTCTCCGATCATAGCGCCCCGCTGGCCGTAGCGGCGAGCGCGGGCGGGTTCGAGGCGGACGATCATTTTCCCGGCGCGGCGCTGCTCTACCTGGAGGATGCGTCCGCGCTTCCCATGCCTGGCACCACCGGGACGATCGCCTTGCCGCCGGTGCCGGTGCATGCCGCCGAGGCGCCGATCTTTGCCGAGCAGGGCATCGTCCCCGCGCGGCCGTTTTCGATGGCGGCGGCGAGCGGTCTCGATCGCGCGCGCGCGATGGAGTGCCTGACCACCGCGATCTATTACGAGGCAGCGAGCGAACCCGACAGCGGCCAGCTGGCCGTGGCGCAGGTGATCCTTAACCGCGCGCGGCATCCGGTGTTCCCGGAGACGGTCTGTGGGGTGGTATATCAGGGCTCGGGTGGGCCGGTGTGCCAGTTCTCCTTCGCCTGCGACGGAGCGATGACGCGGGTGCCATCCCGGACCGGCTGGATGCGCGCGGCGCGTAACGCCGCGGCGGCGCTGGGCGGCTATGTCCACCCCTCCGTCGGCCTGGCGACGCATTATCATACCTTTGCCGTGACGCCGTCGTGGAACCGGACGCTGGTGATGACCGACGTAATCGGGGCACATTTTTTCCATCGCTGGAAGGGCTATTGGGGCACGGGCGCAGCGTTCAGGCAAGGCTATCGCGGCGGTGAGCCGGTGCCCGGACCGGTAACGCGATCCACGGCAGCGCCGATGGCCGCGACCGCAGCCGCGACCACACCGGCGCCGATACCGGTCTCGGTGCCGTCTACGATCCTGCCTGTCTGGCGCGAGACCGGTGTCCTCGCGGCCCCCGCTCCGACGGAGGATCGTCTACCCCCCGCCTCCCAGGTGCTCGACCGGTGGAAGGATTCCGGAAAGCCGCTTTGATCCTGAAGGATTGGGCGAAATTATTCGGGCGCCGGGATCCAGTTCGTCTCGATCACGCCATGCCGGTCGACGAAGCCGGTCATCGCGATCATGTCGCGCTCTGCCAGTAGGCGTACACGGCGGCCGCTGCGTTCGATCAGCCCACGCTTTTCCATATCACCAAAGGTACGGCTGACATGGACCTTGGTCAGTCCCACTGCATCGCCGATGTCCTGTTGGGTCAGCGCGAGATCAAAGGAATCGACGACCCCGCCGGCGGTCACCCGCAGCCGCGCGATGATGTCGAGCAAGAGCAGGCTCAGCCGCTCGATCGCACCCATCCGGCCAATCGAGGTCAGCCGGTCGCCCATCGCGACGTAATCGGCGGCCGAGATCGCGTAGAGCGCTCCGGCGAGCCGGGGCTGGGCCTTGAAGATGCGCCCCAGCGCCCCCTTGCTAAGTTCGGATACGATACAGTCGCTGACCGCCGTCACGGTGTTCGTCGCTAGACTCCAAGCGATGCTCGAGGTACCGACGAGGTCGCCGGCATAGTGGAAACCGACTATCTGCCGGCTGCCGTTGACCAGGCGACGTGCGGAGTGAACCCAGCCCTGCTGGACGATGTAGAGCATGTCGTTCGGGCGATCCTGCTCCATCAGCAGCTGGCCGGGAGTGAAGCGCATCTCGCGCCGTTCCGCCCAATCGAGGGTATCGCGCTCTTCAGCGGTCATCGCCAGGTGCTGTTCCAGCCGGGTCACCAGCGCGCTACGCCGCATTGCTTCTCCCTTGCCCCAAGCTCTTGTCGGAGCCCGGTTTAGGGGAAGCGGCGGGACGCTGGCAAGGGCGGGGATCATTCGGCCGCCAGGGCGAGGCCCTCGTCGACGTCGGCCTCCTCGTCGGCGGCGACGCCCTGCTCCAGCCGCGTCTCGTCGGCGGCGAGCTGGGCCGCGTCCTTGTCGGTGATGCCGAAGCGCGCCGCGACGTCGGGGGCGAAGCGGAGCAGGTCGGGGCGCAGTCGCAGCAGCGACAGGTCCTTGGACTTGCCCTCCATCATCACGTCGAAGTCGAGGCCATCCGCCATGCGCATGAAGGTCGCGAACTCGAACGGGTTGGTGAAGTCGGAATGGCCGGTCCAGATCGGCGGCAGCAGCACGGTCTTGATGCGGGCGGTGGGTTTGACGGGTGCCTTGAGGAGCTCGCCCTTCTTGGGTTTGCCGGTGATCTTGCGCTTCACCTCGCGAAGCTCGGTGCGGGGGCTGGAGAAGTGGATCTTCGGGCGAACCCCGATCGGCCAACTCGCGACGAACCTCTCCAGCGTGCTACGCATATCGAGCCGCTCGGGGTTGAGGCACCAGAAATGCTGGTAGTCGAAAATCAGCCGCACACCGGTGCGCTCGTGAATCCACAGCACGTCGGCCGCGGAGAAGCGGATGTCGTCATTCTCGAGGACGAGGCGGCGACGGACATGGTCGGGGCATTGTTCGAACCCCTCGATCCAGCGGGCGCGGCTGGCGTCCTTGTCGTCATAGACGCCGCCGACATGCGTCACCATCACCGCCTCGTCATCCAGCGCCATGCGGTCGAGCATCTCGGCCTGGCTCGCCAAGTCCCAGATCGACTTGCGCGTCAGCTCCGGGTTGGGCGAGTTGAGCAGGACATATTGGGAGGGGTGGAAGGACAGGCGGATGTCGAGCGCCCTGGCCTTGGCGCCGAAGGCGCGCAGCTCTGCGTCTGAGTCAGCGACCATCGAATGGAACTGCGGCATGTCGGGATGGGTCGCGTAGGGGGCGATGTCCGACGACAGGCGGTACATGTCGAGCTTGTGCGCGGCGAGATAGTCGAGCACCGGATCGAGCAGCTCGAGCGAGCATTTGAGGTGCGGGTTCTTCTGCCAGCGGCGCGTGTCCTGCGTCTTTAGACCGGCTTGCCCCATCACCTTGACGGGAAAGCCCAAGCGGAGCGGTCGGGTCATGCGGGTACCTGTTGTTCGGGAAAGCCGAGCGCGGTGACGAACGCGTTCCAGTCGGCGGGGCGCAGCGCGCCGCCGGTCGCCTGGGCGTGGCCGTTGCCATAACGTGAGTCGGCGCCGGGCGGGCGATGGTCGGCGAGGAAGTCGACCAGGTTCTGCCCCCGCGCGGAGCGGGCGGCGAAGTGGACCCAACCGGGATTGTAGCCGGTGTTGGCGGCCAGCACGATCTTGTCCTTCAATCGTCCGCGCCACTGCTGGGCAATGAGCGGATGGATCTGCTGTTCGGCATGGAAGCGGATCAACGCCACGTCGCCGCGTACGGTGGGAGGCACACGGCGGGCGGCTTCGACCGCCTGGCGCACCTCGATCTTGGCGGCGACGAGCGCGTCGCTTTCCGGGCTCCGCTGTTTGGTGATCGCCTTTGGCCCGTCGCTGGTCATCAGCAGGTGCAGCGCCGGGCTGGCGTCGGCGGACGCGGTACGGCGCGGCGCGTTGACCAGGCTGACCGCATCGCGCAGCGCGGTCTTGCCCCAGCGCGCCTGCGCCTGCGCGAGCTCGGGGAAGCCGGCCTCGTCGGCCATGTCGCCGATCAGGCCCAGTGCGGCGAGCCAGAGCAGATCGGCCTGATCACCGAGCGCCGCGCACGCCCACCAGGCGAGAAGCGCGGAGCTCGGCTCGGGCGTCAGACCGTTGCCGCTGATCGTCGTCGCGTCGGGTGGCGTGCCGGTGGGGAGGTGATGGTCGATGACGATCGTCGGCACTCCCGGCAGGACGGCCTCGGCGCGCGTACCGAGGTCGGCGACGATCAGCCCCGCGGGCGTCCCGAGCGTTGCGGCGAAGGGCCGGTCCCAAGGTGCCTCACCTTTGCCGACGATGCGCGGCTCCGCCTGCCAACCCGCGGCGCGAAGCGCGCGGACGAGGATCGCAATGGCGGACAGGCCGTCGGCGTCGAAATGGCCCAGCACCAGCACCGGGCGCTCGCGATCGAAGCCGCCTAGCGCCGCGGTGAACGCGGCACGGGCATCTTCGCGCGGAGTGTCGTGGGAAAGCGCGCCGATCACCCCCGCTCAACGAGCCGGAGTGATCGGGGCTCCCGCCGCCGCGATGATCTAGGTTGCGGCGGGCATCCGGTGCAGCGCGCAGAGCTTGTTGCCGTCCGGATCGCGCAGATAAGCGAGGTAGAGCTGACCCATCGCTCCGGTGCGCACGCCGGGCGCGTCCTCGATCGCGGTGCCGCCCGCCTCGACGCCCGCCTGGTGCCATGCGTTCGCCTGCTCGGGCGTCATCGCGAGACCGATCGTGCCCCCATTGGCATGGGTCGCCGGCTCGCCGTCGATCGGCGGGGTCACCAGGAACAGGCCGCCATTGTGCATGTAGATCAGCCGCCCCTTGTCGTCCTGACGCCCAGGCTTGCCGCCCATCGCCTGGAAAGTGGCGTCGTAGAACTGCTTGGACTTCTGCACATCGTTGGTGCCGACCATGACATGACTGAACATAGGCTTCCTCTCTTGTTGGTCTTACCGGCCTGCCAGAACCGACTCGTATAGCGCCAGATACTCCGTCGTCATCCGTTCGACGCCGAACCTGCGCATAGCCGTGTCCCGGCAAGCAGCGCGGTCGATCTCGCCCACACGATCGATCGCAGCGACCGCTTCGTCGAAGCCGTCGACCAGGAAGCCGTTGACGCCATGGTCGATCAACTCCGGCATCGAGCCGCGATTGTACGCGATCACCGGTGTGCCGCAGGCCATCGCCTCGACGACCGACAGGCCGAACGGCTCGTCAAAGGCGATGAGGTGGAGCAACGCCTTGGCCGATCCCAGCGTACGCGCGCGATCTATGCCGCCGACAATCCCCAGGTGGCGGATGCGGTCGCCGTCGACATGTGGCGCGACCTCGCCATGGTGATAGCCCTCGTCCTGCACCAGCCCGGCCATGACCAGCCTGTGGTCGGTGGCCTGCGCCGCCCGGATCGCTTCGCCCGCGCCCTTGTCGGGGTGGATGCGGCCGAAGAACAGCAATTCGTCGCTGCCTGCCGCATCGAAGGGGAAGTCGTCGAGGCGGATGCCATGGTGGATGGTCGCGGCATAGGTCAGGTCCGGATGCCGGTCCGCGTCGCTGATCGCGACATAGTGTACGCGGTCGTCATACGCTCGATAGGCGGGCAGAATGCGCTCGGACGAGAAGCCGTGGATGGTCGTTACCACAGGCGTGTCGACAAGGCGCGAAAAGGCGAGCGGCACGAAATCGGCCTGGTTGTGGATCAGGTCGAACTCGCCCGCGCGTTCGAAGACGTTGGCAACGTGCAGCGCCTCCCAGACCTTAGCGTCGATCGAAGGATCTTCGGAATAGGCACGGGGAGCGACGCCCGCGAGCGTACCGGCGGTGTGCGAATCCAGGGTGGCGAACAGCGTCACGTCGATGCCGCGCGCGACCATGCCCTCGGTCAGCAGGCTGGTGACCAGCTCCCACGGACCATAGCCGTCCGGCGGAGTGCGCCAAGAGATGGGGGCGAGCATCGCGATCTTCACAGGGGTGGCGTGTAGGCGGTCGATCGCGCGCTGCCCACCCCGAAGCTACTGAGCGAGGATCAAGCCCTCGTCCGGGCGGAGGACGCCGGTTTCGGCGTTTGTCAGCGTGGACAGCAGCACCCTGCCCTTGCCCGGCAGCGGCCGCGGATGCGGGCCAAGGTTGACCGCCACGAGCACGCGCTCGTCGCCGTGACGGCGTTCGTAGGCGATGACGTCGTCAGCCGCTTCGACCAGCGTCAGGCTGCCGACCGACAAGGCGGCGCTGCCGCGTCTCAGCCTCAACAGCGCACGGTAAAGGGTAAGCATCGAGCCGGGATCGCCATCCTGCGCGGCGACGTTGCGGCTCGGCCAATCTGGATGCAGCGGCAGCCAGGGGTGGGCGCTCGAGAAGCCGGCATGGGCCGAACCTTCCCATGCCATCGGTGTGCGCGACGGATCGCGGCCAAGGCCAATGCCAGGCTGACGCAGCTCGCGCGGGTCCTGCACCCGATCGGACGACACCTCGACCAGCCCGATGCCGAGTTCGTCACCCTGATAAAGCGTGGGTGTGCCGCGCAGCGTCAGCAGCAGCATCGCCGCGACCCGGGCCTGCCCCTCGCCGACGCGACCGGCGATGCGCGGGGCGTCGTGGCTGCCGATCACCCAATTGGGCCAGCCATGCGATGGGATCGAGGCCTCATAGTCGGCGATGACCTGGCGCAGCACCGCCGCATTCCACGGGTTCTCCATCAGCGCGAAATTGAACGGCAGGTGCACCTCCGGACGGTCGGGCGTTCCGTACCATTGCGCCAGCCGGTCGTTGGGAAGGAAGATCTCGCCGATCAGCGCGCGGTCACCGTAGCCGTCCGCCAAGGCCCGGAACTCGGCAGCGATCGCGTGCGCCTCCGGCTGGTCGGTGGAGTGGCGCTGGAGCACGCGATCACGCTCGTTCATCCCGACGCGCCAGACGGGGTTGAGGGGGTTGTCGGGTAGGCCCTCCGCCTTGACGATGTGCCAGAGCACGTCGATCCGGAACCCGTCGACGCCGCGGTCGAACCAGAAGCGCAGCACATCGGTCATCGCCGCGCGCAGCTCGGGATTGCGCCAGTTGAGGTCCGGCTGCTGCGGCAGGAAGGCGTGGAGGTAGCATTGACCCGTCGCCTCGTCCCACTCCCAAGCGGAGCCGCCGAAGTCGCTGATCCAGTTGTTGGGCGGGCCGCCATCGGGTGCCGGATCGCGCCAGATGTACCAATCGCGCTTCGGGCTGTGGCGCGACGATCGGCTCTCGACGAACCAGGGATGCCGGTCCGACGAATGGTTGGGGACGAAATCGAGCAGCAGCTTCAGTCCGGCCGCATGGACCTTGGCGATCAGCCGGTCGAAATCCGCCAATGTGCCGAACAGCGGCGCGACGCCGCAGTAATCGGCCACGTCATAGCCGAAATCGGCCATCGGCGAGGGGAAAATCGGCGACAGCCAGATCGCGTCCACGCCCAAGGCGGCGATGTAGTCCACCCGCGCGGTGATGCCGGGGAGATCGCCGACGCCGTCGCCGTCGCTGTCCTGGAAGGAGCGCGGATAGACCTGGTAGACGACGCCGCGCTCCCACCACGGCCGTTCGCTCATCCCAGCGCGCCGAGGCTGGCGGCGAGTTCGTCGACGCGGAACGGCTTGGCGAGGCGCGGCAGGTCGGGCGGGATCGCGTCGAGCGCGGCATAGCCGGATACGACGAGCACCTTCAGCTCCGGCCGCTCCATCCGCGCCCGGCGGGCAAGGTCGGCGCCGGTCATGCCGGGCATCAGGTGATCGGTGACGAGGTAGTCCGGCCGGTCGGAGAGCATCAGCAGCGCCTCCTCGCCCGAGCCCGCGGTCGTCACGCTGAGGCCGAGGTCGCGCAGGATCGCAGCCGTCGCGTCGCGCACCGGCGTCTCGTCGTCGACTAGCAGCACCCGGCCGGTCAGGACGCCGGCTGCGGCCATATCCTCGCGGGGCTCGGTCGGTCCCTCTGGCGCCACCGGCAGCAGCAGCTCGATGCGCGTCCCCTGCCCCGGCGCGGTCTCGATCCGCATCGCGCCGCCCAGCTGCGAGGCCAGGCCGTGCACCATCGACAGGCCGAGCCCCGTACCCTTGCCGACGCCCTTGGTCGAGAAAAACGGCTCGATCGCGCGCGCCGCCGTGCCCGCGTCCATGCCGGTGCCGGTATCGCCGACGCTGAGCGTAACGTAGCGTCCGATCAGGCCGGCCGCCTCCGCGACGCTCGCGTCAGTGGCCGCGGCGATGAGGCGGAGGCGACCGCCGTCCGGCATCGCGTCCCGCGCGTTGACCGCGAGATTGAGGATCGCGAGCTCGAGCTGGTTCGCGTCGACAAAGGCAAAAGGCAGGTCCGGCGCGAACTCGGTGAACACTTCGACCTGCGGGCCGACGGTGCTCGCCACGAGCGTGACCATGTCGCCGAGCAGCGCCGCCAGATTGACCGGGCCGGGCTGCAACGGCTGCCGCCGCGCAAAGGCGAGCAGGCGCTGGACCAGCGTGCGCGCGCGCTCCGCCGATTCGAGCGCCCCACGGATCAGCCGCGCCTGGCGCTCGTCCTCTCCCGCGCGGCGACCGAGCAGGTCGAGATTGCCGATGATGGGAGTGAGCAGGTTGTTGAAGTCATGCGCGACACCGCCGGTCAGCTGGCCGAGCGACTCGACCTTCTGCGCCTGCCGCAACGCCTCCTGCGCCTGCGCGAGTTCGTCGCGGCGCTCGGTTTCGGCGGTCACGTCGCGGCCGATGACATAGGCCTCGCCCTCGCCCGGCGCGGCGCTCCACGCGAAGCGCCGGGCGCTGCCGTCGCTGGCCAGCAGCCGGGCGGTGAACTCGCCGATCGAGCGCTGGGCGGCGGCGCGGATCGCGGCGGTGGAGATCGCCAGATCGTCGGGGTGGATGAAGCTGGTAAGGCGGCGGCCGAGCACTTCTGCTTCGGCATAGCCCAGGCTGGCGATTGCCGGATTGACGGCGCGGATGCGGCGGCGGGTGTCGATCACCAACAGCAGGTCGCGCGACAGCCGCCACATCCGATCGCGCTCGGCGGTGCGTTCGGCGACCTGCTGTTCCAGCGTCTGGTTGAGTGCTTTCAAAGCTTCCTGGGCCTGGCGGCGTTCGGTGACGTCGCGCACCGTGCCGAGCGTATGAACCGCCACGCCGTTCTCATCGCGTATCACCACGCCGTGCGAGGCGACCCAGCGCAGCGCACCGTCGGGACGGATGACGCGGTGCTCGATTGCGAAGTCGTCGCCGCTGCGCGTCAGCCGCGCGGTGCCCCTCGCCATCCACTCGCGGTCATCGGGATGGATCAGCGCGATGCGCTGTTCGGGCGACAGCGGGCGATCGTGCGGCACGCCCATGATCTCCGCGGCACGCGGCGACCAGCGGCCGCGACCCGTGCGCAGATCCTGCTCCCAGGTGCCGATCCGGGCACCCTCGACCGCGAGGCGCAGCTGCCGCTCGCTGTCGCGCAGCGCCGCCTCCGCGCGGACCCGCTCGACATGCGCCCAGGAACGCTCGGTGACCTCGCGGACCAGCGACAGCTCAGGGTCGCTCCATTCGCGAGGCTTCATGTCGTGCACTGCCATCATCGCGGCGAAGCGATCGCCCTTGATGAAGGGCATGCAGATCGTCGCCTGGATGCCGATCGCGCGGAAGGCGGCGGCGCCGTCGCCTTCGATGTCGGCGATGTCGGTGATGATGAGCGGCCGGCCGGCGAACATGTCGGCGACCGCCTGGCTGCCGAAGGTCGCCAGGCTGTAAGTGCCGACGATCGAGGGCGCGCCCGGCGCGTTCCAGTCGCCGCGGATATGGAAGGTGTCGCCGTCCGGCTCGACATCGGCATAGGCGCAATCGGACGCGCCCAGATGCTGGCCCAGCAGGCGGGTGGTGATCGCCAACACCTGATCCGCGTCGGTGGCGGTCGCGGTCGCCCGTCCGAGCGTGTCGAGGAACTCCAGCCGCGCCTGATTTTCCTGCACCGCCGCTTCGGCTTCATGCCGCGCGGTGATGTCCAGCGTGACGGCGAGCACGCCATAGGGTGCACCGTCCGGGCCGCGAATGGCGGATACCGAGTTGCTGACCCAGACCACGCCGCCTTGGGGACAGAGGTAGCGCTTCTCGTGCGCGAAGGGTGTGCCGTCACGCACCGCGGCTTCGAACAGGGGCAGGTTGCGCGGCAGATCGTCGGGGTGCGTGATCGCCTGCATCGTGAGCTGCATGAGCTCGTCGCGGGAGCGGCCGGTGATCGTGCAGAAGCGGTCATTGACCAGGGTGAAGCGGCCAGTGAGGTCGGTCTGCGCCAGTCCGGCGCTGGTCTGATCGATCAGTGCCGATAACTGCCGCTCGCGCGCGCGGACCTCCTGCTCCGCCACTTTGGCCTCGGTGATGTCGTGCGCAACGCCGATATAGCCGCCGCGCTCGCCGATCGTGTCCAGCCGGGGCTGTGAAACCGAACGCAGCCAGCGCCACTCACCGTCCGCGCGGCGATAGCGGGCCTCGACGCTGAAGGTCGCGCCCGTGGCCAGCCCGGCCTCCGTCTCGGCACGAACGCGATCCGCATCCTCGCGGTGGAGACCTTCGCGCCAATCGATCAGCAGGGCCGTGGTATAATCGGCGCCCACGAAGGCGCAATAAGCGCGATTGACGAAGCCACGCTTGCCATCGGGGCGGGTCACCCACATCGGCACGGGCGCGGCATCGGCGATCAGCGCGAATTCGCCGACCGTCCCCTCGTCCCCGATTATGGGCCCTGCACCCGTCACGGATCGCGCCTTATCAGCGGCGCGATGCCTGTCCAACGCGTCTTAGCCGGAAATCTTCTCCTTGACCGCCTCCGCCGCCTTGGTCAGCCAGCTCTTCTCGATCTCTTCGGCATCCGCCTTCGTCTTGGCGGCGATACCATGGGGCTCGGCGGGCGGCGCATAAACGGAAAAAAGCTTCAGCGGTTCGCTGCCGGTGTTGACGATGTTGTGCTCCGCGCCCTGTGGAATGACGATCATGTGGTTCGCCGAGACGCTGCCCTTGGCGCCGTCGACGATCGCCTGGCCCTTGCCCGCCACGAAGAAGGTGGTCTGGTCGGCACGGTGAGTTTCCATGCCGATCTCCTCGCCGGGCGCCAGGCTCATCAGCACCACCTGCACGCGCTTGTCGAGGAACACCTCCTTCTGGAAGAAGTCGTTCTCGCCCGCGAGCTTCGCCATGTCCTTGTTGAAGAACGTCATCGTGTCGGTGCCTCCTGTTCGGTTCGCAGGCATAACGACGCGCGACCCGGTTCGATGCACCGCCGCCGCCACTAATCTGGGTGTCAGAAGCCGCCGCGTACGCTCAAGGAGAAGATCGGACCGATCAGCCGGTCGCGTCGCTCGACAAAGAGGATAGGCGTGGCGTCGCGGACGCCGGTGAAGACCGTCCGATCGCGGCGGCTGCGGGCGTTGAGCAGGTTGGTCACCGATGCGCGGACGGTCAGCCCGGCGATGTCCTTGTTCTCGACGAACAGGCTGTCGAACACCGGGCCTTCATAGATGCGGTCGACCTGGTCGCGGCGATAGCCGGGCTGATTGTGCGAATATTCCAGGCTGCCGCCATAGGCCCAGTCCGAGCCGGGCAGGTCGCGGCGGAACTGCGCTGACATCACCGTGTCGGTGAAGTTGCTGTACTGGCGCGTTTCGCCCGTGAACGGATCGCGCAGCCGCGAATGCTGGAGCAGAACGCGGGTATCTAGCCTGGCGCCCTTCCAGCCGATCGGATCGAACTGGATCGTGCTCGTCCAGTCGATTGCCGCGGCGCGCGCCTTGGCGATGTTCCCGACGCCCTGACCGGCAAGGCCGAGCGGCACGACGTCGACGAAGTCCTCCACATCGCGATAGATGACGCGGACCTTGGTCGATCCCCAGGCACCGAACCGACGATTGGCCTCCAGTTCCAGGGTCCAATCTTGTTGCGGCACCAGCTCGGCATTGCCGCTGTTCGCGTTCTCGTTGTCGAGGAAGACGCGCGCCAGGAAGTCGTAGAAAGAAAGCTGCAGCACCCGCCGCCGCAGCTTCGCCGACAGATCGAAAACCGCCGAAGGCTTCCACGCCAGCGACAGCGAGCCCTTGGGGCGCAGGAAGCTGCGCGTCAGCCCGCCCGGGCCGGTCTGCGCGATGGTGGAATGCTCCGCACCCGCGACGATCTGCAACGACAGCTTGGGGCTGAGCGGGCGGCTGAAGCTCAGCAGCCCCTCATAGCGGTCCTCGTCCACCCTGCCCGTTCCGTCGGAAAAGGGTAGCGGCACATACTGGCCTCCGCCATCGAGCGTGAACAGCGCCGCTTCGTTGTCGAGGCTGTTGTACGCCGCCTCGCCCGACAGCTGCCAGTCCGCGCCAAACAGCTTCCAGCTATATTCGCCACGCCCGATCCGCTCGCTGAGCTTGCCCGCCTGAGTATAGCGATCGCCGACGGTGGTGGCGCCGTCCGCGAATGCGGTGACGATAGTCTGCGAAAACGGCTCGAAGCTGAGGCGGTCGAGCCCGATCAGCTTGAGCCGTCCCGGTCCCAGCGTGAACTCGGCGTCGCCCCCAAACTCGCGATTCCAGCCATCGCCGCCCTGGGCGACGGTGCGCAGGCGATCGGCGGTGCCGGGCGCGGTGCGGACGCCGCGTTCGTTGTAGCGGTTGTATGTGCGCTGATACTGCGCGTTGACGTTGAAGACGGAGGTGCCTGGCCCGTCGATCGTTGCGCGGCCCGATATCTTCGGCTCGTTATTGGTGCTGTACCAGACGTCGCGCCGGCGCTCGATCACCGCGCCTGTGGGTCCGAAGATCAGCGTCGGTCCGCCCGCGCCACCCGAGCCGCCGTCATTGGCCAGCCCCGCCTCGTACTGCACGATGCCGCTGCGGCCGCTGATCGACACATCGCCGCGCGCCAGCACTGCCGGCGTGTGATGCGCCCGGACCTGCGGGCGCCAGGAGAACTGGCCCGAGAAGTTGTCGGCCTTGCGGATGATGTTCGCCACCTGACCGGACAGGCCCGGCAAGTCGAGCGTCGCGCCGTCGACGATCTCGATCCGCACGACGTTGGCGGCGGGGATGCGGGTAAGCTGGGTGGCGAGGTCGTCGGACTTGCTCGACAGCCGCTCGCCGTTGATCAGCACATTACCGGTGGCTTGACCAAGCCCGCGCAATTGCTCGTTCTCGCGGATGGAGAAGCCCGGCACCTGCAGCAGCATGTCATAAGCGTTACGCGGCGCGAAACGGGCGAAGTCGGCCGCGACATAGACCTGGCGATCCTTGACGGGCGCCGCGCCTGGCGCGGCGGGCACTTCGGTGGGCACCGGCGCGGGCGCGCTGCCGGTCGAAACGTCCTGCCCCCACGCGCTCGCGGGGGCGACCAACGCGGTGGCGGCGAGCAAAAAGCGCATCGGCCGTTGCATGCGCCGACGGGAAGACTGACGGGTACGCCTCATACCAAGTCCTTGGAGAAGGTGGATCACTAACCGCGCGTATCGACCGTCAAGGCCATACCGGCTTCGGCCTCGGCAACCGCTTCGATGCGCATTCCCTCGAAACCCATCGACACTGCGGTTCCCCGCCTCGGCGGGGAACCATCGGTGTCGATTGCGCGCGCGCTGACGGCATCCTTGGGATCGTCGAGGCGCTGCCCCGCAGCGCGGGTCGTGCGCACATAGTCTCCCGTCACCCCGACCGCGCGCATAGCGGTCAGCTGGTTCATCGTCACGTCCGGGAAGAGCCGCCGCATCTCGGCGTGATAGGCAGCCGGGATGCCGACCAGGTGCGCGCGCACGACGTCGCGCATGCTCAACGATGGATCGGCGGCGAGCAGCGCGCGTGCATAGCTTGCGTCGAGTCCGAGAGTGTGCGCCTTGACGATGCTATCCAACTCGCAGTCGGGGAAGACCGCGCGCATCGCGGCGACATAGGCCGGCTCGATGCCACTCGCGCGGGCATCGATGGCCTGCTCCACGGACAAGTCGTCGGCGATCGTCGTCAGCGACGGCCGAACGGACGGGAGAGATGCAAGCACCGGCGGCGAGGACGGCCGGGTCTGCGCAGCAACCAACGGCCGCGGAGCAGGCGCCGGGGGTGCCGCGAACACAGCCACCGTAAGCACGGGCGAGACGGCCGTCACGGCGGCGACCGGCACCCCGCGTGCCGTGGCGGCGAACGGATCAAGCGCGGCCAGCGGCGCCGTCGCGAGGAGTGCGAGAATGGCCCCGGCGGTGACGAAGCGTCCCGTCGCTGGAGCGCGTCGCCGCGTGCGGTCGAGCACCCGCGCGATACGCCGTTGCAGCGAGTGGCGGCCGGGCGCGACGCCATGCGCCGCCCGCAGCAAGGGGCCGTTGTCGTGGCGCGCGGCGGTGACCAGCAGCGCCGCATAGTCCGCGTCGCCGATCTCGGTGCGCAGCACCGCGTCGTCGGCCGCTTCCTCACGGCACTGGTGGCTCCCGCGCGCCAGCCACCAGACCAGCGGATTGAACCAGAACAGCGCACAGACGAGGTTCGCGAACAGGAGTTTGGCCGAGTCGCGGCGAACGATCTGGGCGAGCTCGTGCGCGATGATCGCCTCCGCCTCACCGGCCGCTTCGACGGCGCGCTCGTCCAGCACGATGGTCGGACGGATCACGCCCCAGCTGATCGGTGATCGTAGTTCGTCGCTGACCAGCAGCGCCGTGCCGTCCTTGAACCCCATGCGATGCTGGGCGCGGGCAAGTGCCGCGAGCCAGACGCCGTCGACCAGGACCGCAGCGCGCCGGCGCAGCCCGAACAAGCGGATGATCGACAACAGCATCGCCGCCAGCAGCAGCGTGAGCGGCACCAGGTACAGCGCGACGCCAATGTCCTTCAGATCATAGCCGGAGGTCAGGATCTGGGCGTAGGCGGGAGCCGCTATCCCGCTTCGGACTGCCGCCAATCCTGCATCGGGCGCGGCACCGGCCATCGGCAGCGGGTTCCAGCTTGGCAGCATCAGCGAACCGATCGGGATGACCGCGACCGCGAGCAACCCGAGGTGCGCAATCGCCGACCGCTCTCCCGCCGAGCGTCCGCGGCACAGGCCCAGCAGCGCGAGCACGGCGCCGGCGACCAGCGCCGATTTCCAGCCGATCGCCACCAGCATCGCAAGGTCGGGAAGCATCACTTGCTCTCCTCGCGCGCCTGGGCGACCAGCTTCTCCAACTCATCGAGTTCGTGCGGTTCCAGCCGGCGCTGCATGCCGAGCAGCGCGGTCGCGGCGCTGACCGGCGAACCGTTGAAGAAGACGCGGACGATCTGGCTCAACGCCGATCGGCGGGCCGTCTTTTCCGACACTCGAGGCAGGTAGACGAAGCCGCGCTCTGACTGTTCGCGGCCGACGAAACCCTTGTCCTCCAGCCGCTTCAGCATCGCGCGGACCGCCGAGCCGCTGACCGCGTCGGGCAGGGCGCCACAGATGTCGGCGACCGTGGACGCGCCGTTTTCATACAGGAGGTCGACGATCTGGCGCTCGCGCGGCGGCAAAGACGACAGCATCGAGCAACCCTCCCCGTTACATTTGTAGCGTGCTACATCTGTAGCGCTGAGTGCGCAAGAGGAAAATCGGGGTGCGACGACGCGCGCCGAGCTCCGCGGTCTGGGGATCTCCGGGGAAGATGGCGGCGGGCGATCTCGCGTCTACGCCCTCGGGCGGCCGCCGTTCGCCCGAGGTTCCGTGGTCAGAACCGCAGGCTGAGGCCGAAGTCGCCGTTCACCGAATAGATCTGCCGCGAATAGGTCTGCGTCGGCACACGCTGGTAATAGGTCAGCGGGGCGTTGGTGAGGTTGGAGAGCGATCCGAAGACCTCGATCGCGTCGTTGATCTTGTAGCTCAGCCGCGCGTCGAGCGTGGTCCGGGGCGATTGGTAGATGTCGGTATTGATCGTCGTGCCGACGTTCACGATCGCCTCGGAGCGATAGTTCAGCGCCAGCCTCGCCTCGAAGGCCCGGCGCTCGTAGAATAGTGCCGCGTTCGCGATCTTGTCCGACTGGCTGAAGAACGGGATGTCCTCGCTCTCGCGCCCGGGCACCGTCACGTCCGAGGTGACGTAGGTGCCGTTCACCGACGCGCCGAACCCGTCGAACGGCGCCGGCAGGAAGGTGAACCGGCGTTGCAGGTTCGCCTCGACGCCGAACAGCTTGCCGCGGTCGGCGTTCTGCGGCTGCGACAGGCTGGTCAGCGTCACGCCCGCGAAGCTGGTGTTCTGGAGCGTCCGGGTGAAGATCGGGTTCTTCACTTGCTTGTAGAAGACGCCCAGCGAGAAGATGCTGTCGGTGTCGGGGTAATATTCCGCCGACAGGTCCAGTCCCATCGCGGTGTAGGGCTCCAGGTCGGGATTGCCGGCGGAGCCGACGCCCGAGTCTTCGGTAAAGGTCGGCACCTGCGCGTCATAATTGGGGCGGCCGATCGTGTTGGTCCAGGCGGCCCGCAGCGTGAACCGCGTCGAAGGACGATAGTTGAGGTGTACGCTCGGCAGCACATGGGTGTAGTTCTGCTCAAAGGAGAGCGGCTGGATGTTGGTCCCGCCACCCCTGATGGCGAACGCATCGTAGCGTCCTTGCGTCCGCTCGACCCGGACGCCGCCGATCGCGGTCAGGTCGCCCAGCTTGACGCTGCCCATGGCATAACCCGCATAGATCTTCTCGCGGATAACATAGTCGAGCGCGCGTTCGTTGACCGCGGTCTGCACCACGTCGACGCTCGTCAGCGCCGGATTGGCCGCGTAGAAGGCCAATACCTTGGCATAGTCGATCGCGGGACCAAAGGCGAAGCGGCCGTTGTAGAAGTCGTCCGGCGTCGGCAGCGTGCCGCCGGTCTGAGTCAGGGTCGAGGTGCCGATCGCCAGCCGCTGGACCTGGGTGCTGTCGCGGTCCTTGTCGCGCGAGATGAACTTGCCGCCGACCTTGACGAAATGCTCGCCCGAGTCACCGAACGCGACCTTCAGGTCGGCGCGGATCGTGTGCAGATCCTCGACGATCGACTCGCGACGCTCGCGGATGCGGCGGAGCGGGAAGGCGCTCGGATCGAACAGTGACGGATCCTGAAAGGAGAATTGCGGCAGGCCCGGCGTCAATTCCAGGACGCTGACCTTGCCGGTCGCGGAACGGAACTCCAGGTCGTCGCGGATCGGCGTCTTCTCCTGCGCGCGCGCATAGGTGTAGTTGACGCCCAGCTCGGCCGCGCCGAACCGCAGCTCGGCGCCGGGCGAGAGGTTGAACAGCTTCTGCGTCTGGTTGTTCTGCCGGAACTGCCGCGTCGCGCGGCCATTGGGGAAGCGGATCGACGTCGCGGTCGGGAAGGTCGGCGTTCCCGCGGCGAAGGCGAAATTGTACTGGTCGCGCTCCTCTTCGTCGGTGAACTCGTTGTAGATCGATCGCACATAGAAGCGCGCCGCGTCGCTCGGTCGCCAGTCCAGATTGACGATCGCGCCGATCCGCTCGCGCATGATGCGATAATCGTAGAGCAGATACTGTAGCGGCGCGAAGACCTGTGCGCCGGCCGGGCCGAAGGCGGTGTAGCCGGTCGGCTCGGCCAGATCGCTGTCGATGAACCGCTTGAGATAGCTGCCTGCGACGACGATGCCGAACTGCTGGTCGGGGCCGAAGCGGCGGCCGTGCGTCGCACTGCCGCCGAAGCCGGTCTTGCCCGACTTGTCGTTATAGGCGCCGCGCACCGTCGCGAAGGTGAAGGGGTCGGCCCGGTCGAACGCGGTGGGCGTGACGAGGTTGATGCTGCCGCCGATCGCGTTGGCGTCGTAATCGGGCGTGACCGCCTTCACGACCTCGATCGCGGCGACGAGATCGGACGGGATGGTATCCAGCGCGACGCGGCGTCCTTCGGCCTCCGGGATGCCGACGATGTTGCCGTCGACGGTGACCTGGTTGAGGTTGGGGTCGATGCCGCGCACGACGACGTAGCGGGGCTCGCCCTGGTCAATCTCGACCGACACGCCCGGCAGGCGCTGCACCGCCTCGGCGGTGTTGAAGTCGGGCAGCTTACCGATATCGTCGGAGGCGACGACGTCGGCGATCACCGGCAGCGCCCGCTTGCGCTCGATTGCCTGTTCGCGCGAGGCGCGCGAGCCGGTGACGATGACGTCACCCGCTTCCGCTTCGGGCAGCTGCTGTGCCGCGCCGGGATCGGTGTCGACGGGGGCGGCGGTGTTCTGCGCCAGACCAGGCGTCGCGACACCCGCCAGCAGGGCCGCGAGCACGGCCAGGCGGCCGCTGCGAACTGGGTTGGTGCAAAGGCTGCGCATCTTGAAATCCCCGGGTGAACCTGTCGTCGAACGCCGCCCTAGGGGCGCCGCATGACAGATCGACGACTCCGCAGAGGCCGGCGGGTTACCGTGTCACGGCGTTGTCCCACAGCGCCGCTACCTAGATTTTCGGAGTGAAATCACGGGAGTGACGGTGTGCGACGATCGTCCGAGCTGTCGGAGCGCAGCGGTTCATGCCATGGTGGCGCGCGATGAGCACGATCGTCACCCGTCGCGCGATCCTGGAGGGCGGGCTCGCCGCACTCGGCCTGTTCGCCCTGCCGATGAGCGCCCGGGCGCAAGCGCCGGCCTTTACCCATGGCGTCGCCAGTGGCGATCCCAAGCAGAGCCGGGTGACGCTATGGACGCGGTTCCTTCCCGCCGACGGCGGCCTTGCCCGGGTGCGGGTGGAGGTGGCACTCGATCCCACGTTCCGTCGCATGGTCGCGCGGCATTGGGGCGTGGCCGGTCCGGACGGCGACCATACGGTAAAGGTCGTCGCGACGGGGCTGGAGCCGGGCCGGTGGTATCACTATCGCTTCGTAGGCCCCGACGGTAGCGTGTCGCCGGTGGGCCGGACGCGGACACTGCCGACGCGCGGCACCGATCCGTTCCGCATCGCCGTGCTGTCGTGCGCCAACATGGATTTCGGCTATTTCAACGCCTATCGCCATCTGGCCCAACGCGATGATATCGACCTGGTGCTGCATCTGGGCGACTACATCTACGAATGGGGCAACGGTAAGCACTCGCTTGCGGCCTTGGCGCTCAAGGAGCGCGTGATGCGCCCGGCGCAGGAGACGGTGACGCTGGACGACTACCGTACGCGTTATGCCTGGTATCGGGCCGATCCCGACCTCGCCGAGATGCACCGGCGGTTTCCCGTCATCTCGATCGTCGACGATCATGAGATCACCAACAACGCCTGGGTGAACGGGGCAGGCAACCACCAGCCGAATGAGGGGCCGTATCCGGTGCGCAAGGCGGCGGCGATGCGGGCTTATCACGAATGGCTGCCGATGCCGGCGACGCCATACGACCGCTACGATATCGGCGGACTGGCGGCGATCTTCCGGCTGGAGACGCGGCTGGTCGGGCGCGACGAACCGCTCGACCTCGGCGACGCGCTCAAGGGCGCGGCGGACCCGTTCAAGGCGATGGCGGCGTTCCGCGACGGGCCGCTGCAGGACCCCAAACGGACGATGATGGGTGCGGCGCAGGAGCGCTGGCTGGCCGACGGATTGCGCAGCTCGGTCCGGGCGGGTCAGCGCTGGCAGATCGCGGCCCAGCAGGTGGTGATGGGCCCGACCCGTCTGCCCGAGACGGCGACGGGCTGGTCCTCGCAAACGCCGGCCGCCGGCTCGCGCGCGGCGTTGCGGCAAATGGCGGCGGTGGCGGCATCGCGCGCCGGGCTGCCGCTGGGTTTCGACAATTGGAACGGCTATCCGGCGGCACGGGCGCGGCTGCTCGGCGCGGCGCAGGTGGCGGGCGCCAATCTGGTGGTGCTGTCGGGTGACAGTCACAATGCCTGGGCCTATGATCTCGCTCATGACGGCAAGCCCGCCGGCGTCGAATTCGCGGGCCAGTCGGTCGCTTCGTTCGGGTTCGAGGCACGGTTCGATGCCGATCCGAAGCGGATCGCGGCCGACATGGTCGCCGCCAATCCGGCGCTGAGATGGTGCGACACCAGCCGGAGGGGATATATGACGACGACTCTGACCCGGGACGAAGCGCGCAACGACTGGCTGTTCCTCGACACGGTGACGACCCGCTCGACCGCGCTGTCCGGGACCAGCACGGTCGCGGTCGGCCATGGCGAGCGTCGGTTGCAGCTGGCATGACGCTATCGCCGGCCGACTATGCCGCCGCCGACGGCCTGGCGCTTGCTGCAATGGTGCGCGTCGGCGAGGTGACCCCGCTCGAGCTCGTCGACGCCGCGATCGCACGGATCGAGCGGCTGGACGGCGAGATCAACGCCGTCGCCCATTGCGCCTTCGACGAGGCGCGGGCGCAGGCGCGGCAGCCGGCAGGCGACGGCCCGTTCGCGGGCGTGCCGTTCATGGTCAAGGATTTCGGCATCGGCGTCGCCGGCTGGCCGAACACCAGCGGCAGCCGCTTCTGCCGCGACCCGGTCGACGCCGCCGATACCGGGCTGATGGCGCGCTACCGGACAAGCGGCGTCATCCCGATCGGGCGCGGCGCAAGTTCCGAGTTCGGCATCGTCGGCAATGTCGAGACCGCCGCCGGCGGCGCGGTCCGCAATCCCTGGAACACCGACCGACTGGCAGGCGGCTCGTCGGGCGGATCGGCGGCGGCGGTCGCGGCCGGCTATGTCCCGATCGCCCATGCCAGCGACGGGCTGGGCTCCATCCGCATTCCCGCCGCCTGTTGCGGGCTGGTCGGCATGAAGCCGACGCGCGACCGCAACCCCAACCTTCCCGACGGCTTCGACTATGCGATGGGCTTCTGCGTCGATCATGTCGTCACCCGCTCGGTGCGCGACAGTGCGGCGATGCTGGACGTGACCGGCCGGCCCGAGCCCGGCTCGCCCTATGCCGTCCCCGCCAAGGCGGGACCGTATCTGGACGAGGTGACGCGCCCGCCCGGCCGGCTGCGCATCGCCTGGTCGACGGAGACGCCGAGCGGCGCGCCGATCGACCCGGAGGTACAGGCCGCGGTGGAGCGCGTGGCGGGCGACCTCGCCGCCTTGGGGCACGAGGTGTTCGCGCAGGGGCTCGGCGTCGACTATCGCGCGATCTACGCCGCGCGCGCGCCGGTCTCGGCGGCGAACTTCGCGGCCGGCATGCGGCGGGTGGTCGAGCGCGTCGGCCGCGAGCCGACCCAGAGCGAGCTCGAGCCGCTGACCTGGGCCGCCTACACCCTGTCGAAGAAGGTCACCGGCGAGCAGGCCTTTTGGGGCTATCAGGAGCTCAGGATGCTCGCGCGCGACGTGGTCCGGCGGTTCGAGGACTTCGACCTATACCTCTCGCCCGTGATGACCGCACCACCGCCGCCGATCGGCTTCATCGCCGGCGCCACCGTGGACGCGGGCGAACTGTCGAAGCGGCAGGCGGCGCTGTTCCCCTATGCCGCGCTGTTCAACTTCACGGGACAGCCGTCGGTCTCGCTGCCGCTGGCGATGTCGCGCGACGGGCTGCCGATCGGGCTCATGGTCACCGGCCGCTATGCCGACGAGGCGACGCTGTTCCGCCTCGCGGGTCAGCTGGAACGCGAGTGGGGCTGGCCCGACTTGCGCGACCTGTAAGCCGTGCAGCGCTGGCGCAACTGGTCGGGCAGCGTCGCCGCCGAGGTGCGCGCGGTCGTCTACCCGCGCGACGAGGGCGCGCTGTCGAGCGCCGTGGCGCGGGCGAGGCAGGTGCGCGCGACCGGTGCGGGGCACAGCTTCATGCCGCTGTGCGCGTCCGACGACCTGATCGTCTCGCTCGCGCACATGGAGGGCGAGCTGCACGTCGCCGCCGACCGCGCCAGCGCGCGTGTGCCCGCAGGCTGGAGCCTCAAGCGGCTGACGGCCGAGCTCTGGGAACATGGCCTGGCGCTCGCCAACCAAGGCGATGTCAATCCGCAGTCGGTGGCCGGGTCGATGGCGACCGGTACGCACGGCACCGGCCGCGACCTGGGATCGCTGTCGACCTTCGCGCGCGGCTTCCGGCTCGTGCTAGCGGACGGCGCGACGGTGTGGTGCGACCGCGACACCGACCTCGAACTGTTCGAGGCGCAGCGCCTGTCGCTGGGGCTGTTCGGGATCGCCACCGAGATCGAGCTGGCGGTGGTGCCCGCCTTTCACCTCCACGAACGCATCGAGAAGCGGCCCTGGGCGGAGGTGCGCGAGCAGTGGGACACGCTGGTCGAGCGGCATCGTCACGTCGAGTTCTTCCTCTTTCCGCATACCGACGACGTGATCCTGAAAACGCTGGACGAGACCGACGCCTGCGCGCCGCCGCCCGCGCGCAGGGCGGATGACGAGGCGGCGTTCCGGCGCGTGCTCGACATCGGCGCGAGGCTGCCGGTCGCGGTGCCGTGGCTGCAGCGGCGGATGATGAGCGCGCCGATGACGGGGCGCCGCCGCGGGCCCGCCCACGTCATCTTCCCGTCCGAGCGCGCCTTGCGCTTCGAGGAGATGGAGTCTGAGATGCCGCGCGCGGCCGGGCTGGAGACGTTGGAGGAGGTGGTGGGCTGGATCCGCCGCCGCCGCCTGCCGGTCGCGTTTCCGTTCGAGTTCCGCCTCGTCGCGGCCGACGACATCTGGATGAGCCCGATGAACGCCGGCCCGGTCGCGTCGATCTCGATGCACCAATATGTGAAGATGCCCTGGCAGGCGCTGTTCGCGGAGGCCGAGGCCATGTTCCGCGCCGGCGGCGGCCGCCCGCATTGGGCGAAGCGGCACCGGCTGACCCGCGACGATGTGGACACGCTGTACCCGCGGGCCGAGCAGTACCGCCAGGTCCGCCGGCGCGTCGACCCCACCGGCAAGTTCCTCAACGGCCATTTGCGGGAGCTGTTCGGCTGATGGACGACGTGACGCTGCACACCCACCTCATCGGCCAACAAGGCTCCCGCGCGGCGCTCAACACCCCCGTATTGGTGCTCGATCTCGACGCGCTGGACCGCAATATCGCAGCCCTGGCGACGCTGGTCGCGCGCTACGATATCGCGCTCCGCCCCCACGCCAAGACGCACAAAAGCGTCGATATCGCCCGGCGTCAGGTCGCGGCCGGGGCGGTGGGCTCGTGCTGCGCCAAGATCGGCGAAGCGGAGGTGCTGGCCGACGGCGGCATCGAGGGCCTGCTCATCACCTCCCCCGTCACCTCGCCCGCGGCGATCGCACGGCTGGCCGCGCTGGCGAAGCGGTCGCCCGGGCTGATGGCGGTGTTCGACCACCCGGGCGTCGCCGCCGCCACCGCCCGCGCGCTCGCTGCCGAGGGCGCCACGCTAGGAGCGGTCATCGACATCGATCCCGGTATCCGGCGCACCGGCGTCGCCTCTCCCGAGGCCGCCGTGGCGCTCGCGGCCGCCATCGCCGAGGCGCCGGAGCTGAGATACCAAGGTGTGCAATTCTATTGCGGCGCCCAGCAGCACATCGAGAGCTTCGCCGAGCGCCGCGCCGCGATCGAGGAGCGGACCGCCTATCTGCGCACCGTGATCGCCGCGCTGACGGAGGCGGGCTTCGCGCCGACCATCGTCACCGGGTCCGGCACGGGGACGCACCGCATCGATTTGGAACTCGGCATCTTTACTGAATTGCAGGCGGGGTCCTACGTCTTCATGGATCGCCAGTACCTCGATTGCGATCTCGCCGGCGACGCGATCGCGCCCTTCGAGACCTCGCTCGCCGTCGACACGCGGGTGGTGAGCGCCAACCATGCCGCGCTGGTGACGCTCGACGCCGGGTTCAAATCGCTTTCCACCGATGGCGGCAAGCCCAGCGTGCTGCGCGGCGCGCCCGCCGAGGCGACGTTCGCCTTCATGGGCGATGAACACGGCGCGCTGGTCGCCCCCGGCATCGGCGAGACGCTGCGCCCGGGCGACGCGGTCAGCCTGGTCGTCCCGCATTGCGACCCGACGGTGAACCTGTACGATTTCTACCATCTGGTCCGCGCCGACACGCTGGTCGACATCTGGCCGGTGAGCGCGCGCGGGCGGGCGCGCTAGAGGGTGATCCGGCTTGGATGACGCGCCGCCCGCACGGGAGGGCCGATCCGCGGGGTTGGATCAGGGTCTAAGGCGCCTTCACCGGCGGAATCCGGCTCGCCACGACCGTGCGGGTGGCGCGGTCGAGCGACCACAGGATGCGCGGCTGCGACCGATCCCAGGCGATGGCCTGGCCGTTGGTGGAAATCGCGACCGTGGCGAGGTGATCGAGCGTCGTCCCCGCCTCGGGCAAACGCAGCACGTACAGCTCGGGCCGGTCATGGCCGGTGACGTACAGCAGCCCGTCCTCGCCCCAGGACCCGCCCGAGTTGCTCATCGGCGCGAAACGGTCGAGCACGGTCTGCGGGAACAGCCACGACCCGGTCGCCCGGAACTGCGCGTCGAAGCGTATCAGGCGCGTCCAGCGGTGATCGCGGCCGGGCTCGCCGCCGCGCGCCTCGGGATAATTGGCGAACGCGCCGTACCAGTCGGCGCCACGCCGCTCGAGCCAGGTCAGCGACCCCGGCTGCGGTGGCAGCGTGATGCTGCGCTTGTGTCGCATGGTGGCGGTAGCGAAGACCTCGATCACACTGGCCATAGGTACGGCAGGGTAGTTAGATGCGGCGCAGACCAGCTCCGCGCGGTCGACGACGCACGAGTTCATGTGCGGAAAGCGCGCGCGCGGCCCCTCCCACCGCGCGACACGACGACCCGTCCGCTTGTCGTACTTGCCCACCATGTTGTTGCCGTTGACATAGAAGTATTGGGCATCAGCCGCGACGCCTTGACGCGCCTCCTCCGCTGGCCAGCGCGCGACGACGGTGGCCGGCGACGTGCTCGTCGGGGTTTGCTGCGCGGCCGCGTTGCCGCAGCTGATCGCCGTCACAGCCAGCATCCACGCCCGCATGCTCGCTCTCCCGCCATTGCGCGGCGGCACCGTCGCCGCGCACGGGCCCTTCGTCAATGCGCCGCCGGCTCGCCGCGCTCGCGCGCCTGGTGCTCGGCGTAAATTCGACGCCACCGCGCGACACCGATATCGGTCTTGATCAGCACCTGGCGGGTGCCGGCCGGCATGCTCTGCATCGACCGATGCTGGGCCAGGATCATGAGTTCGTCCTGCTCCTGGAATGCATATAGCCGAAGATCCGCCAGCTCGCGCCGGACGTCGTCAGCTTCCGACCCCGGCATGACGTTCCAGCGGCTGGCGCAGGTATGATAATGGGTGCTCGTCCCTGTTTCGGACGTCAGGATGTGGATGCCGTAATAGCCGGTGCCGTCAGCGCGGTCGCCACCCGGCGCGGTGATGCCGGTGTCGAGCAGCAGGCTGCTCGGCAGGTCCCAGCGAAAGTGGAGCCAGTGGTCGACCGGCGCGCCGTCGCCGCGGAACAGCCGGTCGTGCACGGCAGGCGGCGGCACGTCGCGCATGTGGCGCGTGACCGTCAGCGTCGCCGGCTTGCGTGACGGTGGTGCCAGCCGCGTTCATCGCCGCATTGCCGAGGATGCTGTCGTGGAGGAAGTTGACGCGGCTGCAGTCGACCAGATTGTCGACGATCAGATCGAACGGCACGCTCATCGTCATGTGATCGCGCCGAGACACAGTCGGACCCAGATCGCGCAGCACTGAATAATCGGGGATCAGGCTCTCGTCCGGGATGCCGTCGCCCGGCCACAGCCACAGGATATGGTCGCGTTCGACCACCGCGTAGCTGCGCACCTGCATCTGTTTGGGGACCAGGTTGCGGCCATGAGGATTGCGCAGGCACCGGCCGGTGGCGAGATCGAATTCGAGGCCGTGGTAGCCGCATCGCACCACCCCCGGCGCGATGATCTGTCCCATGGACAGCGGCGCGAAGCGGTGAGGACAGCGCTCGTCGACGGCCAGCACCCGGCCGTCATCGGACCGGCGATGAAGCAGGATCGGCAAGCCGATGATGGTGCGGGCCAGGCCCTCGCCTGTCGCGATCGCCTCGCTCCACACGGCCATGTACCAGCATTCGCGCAGGAACGGCGTCACCGCCTCAGCTGCCGTCGGTGATGAGGGTGCCACCGTCGATCGCCACCACCTGCCCAGTGATGAACCCAGCACCCGGGCCGGCCAGGAACAGCGCCGTCGCCGCCACCTCCCACGGTTCCCCGATGCGGCGCAGCGGCGTCATCTGTAGCCGCTTGGCGGCGGCGTCCGGGTTCGACAGGATGTTCTTGGCCCAGCTCGTCGCGATGACGCCCGGGGCGATGGCATTGGCGCGCACGCCCTGCGGTCCCCACTCGACCGCCAGATTGCGGGCGAGCTGGATCAGCGCCGCCTTGGTCAGGCCATAGGTGCCGACCCCCTGATTGCCACGCATACCGCCGATCGACGCGGTCAGCACGATGCTGCCGCCACCGCGCTTGGCCAGTCTGGGCGCGACCAGGTTCGACAGGTGCAGCGGATGCTCCAGGTTGATCGCGAACAGCGCCGTGCGCTCGGCGTCGGTCACCGCCGCCATCGGGCCCCACGGACCGGGAATGCCGGCGTTGCAGACCAGCACGTCGATGCCGCCGAACCGCGCTTCCGCCGCCGCCACCAGCGCCGCGAGCTGGGCGCGGTCCGTCACATCGGTGGGGACACCGATCGCGTCAGGCAGTTCGGCCGCGAGCGCGTGGCATTCCGCTTCCTCGTTGCTGGCGAGCACCAGCTTCGCGCCCGCGTCGGCAAAGGCGTGCGCCATGGCCAGGCCGATGCCCCTGGTCGCGCCGGTCAGCAGGACGGTCTTGCCAGCAAGGCCGAAATAGCGGTCGAGGGTCATCGGGTTTCCTTGATCGGCAGGGCCATCACCGCCCCCACATCCGGCGGAACATGGCGGAGTCGCGATCGACGGCGGCATGCTTGACCGCGCCGGCGACATGCAGCGCCAGGGCCGCGAACAGCGCCAGCTTGAAGACGACGGTGTGCATCACCCCGCCCGCGATCACCCAGGGGCTTTGCGGCAGCGGTACGCTCGCCTCGCAACTCGGACTCGCGAAAGCCGGGATCACCGTCAGAGTGCCTGCGTCGATCGTCCAGTTGATCTCCGCCGACACGCCCCAATAGCCGTTGTTGAGAAACGGATAGGCGAGCGGCTCGGGGTTGATCCGTGGCGCGGGGGTCGTGCGATGCGCGAAATACGCGCGCGCCGCGGGCGAGTGCAGGCCGCTGAACGGATCGAGATTGGCAGGCACGAAGACGTAGTTCGCCGGCGAGGTCGCGGTGGCGGGCGCCGGCGGTGAACAACTCATGTCCCAGATAGCTGCCGCCGGGCCCCGCCCCGTCCTGATGCGAGTAATCCGCCGCCAAGCGGATGTTCAGCCGGTCGGTCGGCTGGAACAGCAGCTGCGCGCGGACTCCGTGTCCGACGTCGTCCAGCGTGCCGTCCTGGTTGTAGCCGTCGCGATCGACAAGCTTGCCCGCGATGCGGAACGCCGCGAGCGGTCCCAGCGGCACGTTCACTACCGCCTCGAGATCGCTGGCGTTGTAATTGCCGTACCCGGCCGATGCGGCAACGGACAGTTCGTGGATCCGCGGTCGCACCGGGATGACGTTGACCGCGCCGCCCGTCGCATTGCGCCCGTACAGCGTGCCCTGCGGCCCCTTCAGCACCTCGATCCGTTCCAGATCGAAGAAGGTCGCCGTGGTGGAGGTCGGGCGACCCATGTAGACGCCGTCGAGATCGAAGGCGATCGCCGGGTCGGAATAGCCGTTCAGCGTGAAGTTGCCGACGCCGCGGATGAAGAAGACGTTGTTGGCGCCGCCGCCCTGCTGAACGCTGAGCGACGGCACCGCCGCGTTCAGCGTCGTGGCCGTAACCACCCCCGCTGCCGCCAGGTCGCCGGCGGTGACCACATCCACCGCGACAGCGGCGCGCTGCAGCGACTCGCTCCGGCGTTGCGCGGTGACGATGATGTCCTCCAACCCTTGGCTCGGCACCTGTGCGGTGGCATCGCCCGCCAGCGCGCCTGGCTCCGCAGTTTGGGCAAAAGCAGGCCATCCGATCGCCAGCGTCATCAGCGCGGTGCAGCCAGCAGCGTCATCTTGTGCATCGACTTATCCTCCCGTTGCGGCCACTTGCGCAGTTCTTGCATACGCTTGCACTAGCGACTTCCTGGTCGTGGTGTCAAGCGGCCGGACATCTGGTTTGCAGAGTGTTCACTTCGGAGGGAAACGAAGAAAAAGCATGTTTGCTGGATGCGGGTCTGAGCGGGCCGTCTGACTTACACAACAGGCCCTAACGCCTCGCAAGCTCCAGGAAAGTTCTCTGCATGCGCTTGCATACTCTAGCTGGTCCGTTTAGGGGCACTGCCGATCACAATGGTGACAACAGGCAAGGGAGAGTGACCATGGCTCAAATTCGGTGCGCAGGACGCCCTGGCTTCGGGACAGCCGGTGTTTGAGCCCTTTCCCGGGAACTACGTCTGGAACCTCGGGGTTAATCTGGCGATGCTCGGCGGCGGCAACCACGGCGAGGTCGATGCCGCTTGCCGGCCGGTCCGCGAGGCCGCCGCGCAAGGCGCGGACGCCGGCAGCGCGCAGTTTTTCGACAGCTGGATCGCCGTCGCCGACCAGATCGTCGCCAATGCCGCGAAGGACGAGGCGGCGGGCCGCAATTGGTCGGCCGCGCAGAAGCTGTTCCGCGCCAGCGGCTATTATCTCAGCGCCGAACGGCTGCAGTCGCGCGACTATGCGCCGCGCTGGGCCGCATACCGTAGCGGCCTGGATTGCTTCCGCCGCTTCGTCGAGCTGGACGGGGCCGCCGTCGAGTTCGTCGACATACCCTATGAGGGGTCCAGCTTCCCCGCTCTGTTCGTCAGGGCGCCCGCCACCGCCGACGGCCCTGCCCCGTGCGTGGTCAGCTGCAATGGCCTGGACAGCATGAAGGAGCAGATCTTCGGCAACGGCCTGGCCCAGGCATTCGCGCGGCGCGACATCTCGACGCTGCTCGTCGATCAGCCCGGCACGGGCGAGGCCCTGCGGCTGCGCGAGTTGGTCGGCACCCATGAAGCGGAGCGTTGGGCGACGCCTGCCTTCGATTATGTCGCCGGTCGCGCCGACGTCGACCCTGCACGGATCGGCATGTTCGGCCTCTCGCTCGGAGGCTATTACGCCCCGCGCGCCGCGGCGATGGAGCCGCGCTTCGCTTTATGCGCGGTGCAAGGTGCCAATCACGATTGGGGCGAGATGCAGAAGCGCCGCCGCATGCGCGAGGGAGAAAACCCGGTGCCCCATTATTGGGATCATGTCATGTGGGTGTTCGGCAAGCCCGACCTCGACACCTTCATGGATTGGGCACCGGCAATGTCGCTCGACGGCGTCGTCGAGCGCATCAAGGTGCCTTTTCTCGTCACCCATGGCGAGAACGATCGGCAGATCCCGGTGGAATACGCCCACCGCTCCTACGATCAGGCGGTCAACAGCGCCGAGCGCGAGTTGCGCATCTTCACCCACCGTGATTTCGAGGTCGAACATTGCGGCGCCGACAATGGCACGGTCGGCCGTGACTTCATCGCCGACTGGATCGCGCAGCGGTTCGGCGGCACCATCGCCTGACGGAGAGTGACAGCCATGACGGACCCGGATTTCAAGAGCTTCCGCCGTGTCGTCACGACGCATGACGAGGCCGGAAAGTCGATCATCAAGAGCATCGACACCCTCACCCCGACGATGATCCCCAGCGGCGACGCGGCGTTCCAGTTCGTTTGGACCACCGGCACGGTGCCGGCCGACCTCAACAATGGCTCGGATGGTCCGACCGCTGCCGGAGGGCTGATCAAGGGCGGATCGGTGATTCGTGTGGTCGACATGGTGCCGGGCAAGCCCTCGCCGATGCACCGGACGTTTTCGATCGACTATGGCGTGGTCATCGCGGGACGCCTCGAACTCACCCTCGACGGCGGCGAAACGGTCGAACTCGCGGCCGGCGACATCGTCGTCCAGCGCGGCACCAATCACCTTTGGCGCAACCCGTCCGAGACGGAAATCACGCGCGTCGCCTTTATCCTGATCGAGGCCGCGCCGGTGGTGGTGAACGGTCAGGTCATGGAAGAAGTCCACCCGTGAGCCTGGCAGGTCGACACATCGTGGTGACCGGCGCCGGCGGCTTCGTCGGCGGCCTGCTCGTCGATCGGCTGCTCGCCGAGCCGGCGTTTGCGGGCGCGCGGATCACCGTCAACGACCTGAGGCTTGGCGATTATCCGGCGCGGGTCCGGATGGTGGCCGGCGATCTCGCCGAGCCGGCGGTGCGCGCGAACTTGCTCGAAGGCGGCTGTGCGCTGCTGTACCACATCGGTGGCGTCCTCGGTGGAGCGGCGGAAGCGGATCCGGCGTTGGCGCGACGCGTCAATGTCGACGCGACACTCGCCCTGCTCGAAGCGGTGCGTGACGATACCGACCCTCCGCGCGTCGTCTTCGCCAGTTCGGTGGCGGTATTCAGCCCACCCTGGCCGGCGCACATCGACGACGACACGCGCCTCAACCCGACGATGATCTATGGCGCGCAAAAGGCGATGGCGGAGATCGCGGTCGAGCAGATGAGCGCGCGCCGGTGGATCGACGGGCTGGCGCTGCGCTTGCCCGGCATCGTTGTCAAACCCGGCGCCGACGCGCGGATGAAGTCTGCCTTTCTCAACCGCCTATTCGAGGTGTTCAGCGCGGGCGACGATCTGACGCTGCCGGTCTCTGCGGACGGCACCACCTGGCTGCTGTCCGCGCCGGCCTGTATCGACGCGCTGATCCATGCGGGAACGCTTGCTCCTGAGCGGATCGGCGCCAGGCGCGCGCTTAACCTGCCGTGCCAGACCGTGCGCTTCGCCGATCTGGTGCGGGCGCTGCATGCGCGCTGGCCGAACAGCCGGACGACGGTCAGTTACGCACCGGACCCGGCGCTCGAGGCGCAGTTCGGACGCCAGCCGCCGTTGATGACGGCGCTGGCAAATTCACTCGGCTTCCACCACGATGGTGACGTCACGACACTGGTTGCCCGAGCCCTCTAAACCACCACCCCAGACCGGCAGGAGTCGGCCTCAGGAGACGGATCCATGAAACTTGCAACCCTGGCCAATGGCACGCGCGACGGCCGTCTGGTGATCGTCTCTCACGATCACGCCCAGGCGGTGGCGGTTGAGGACATCGCAGCCACGCTGCAGGACGCCATCGAACGCTGGCCCGCGGTCCAGCCGGCGCTCAAGGCGCGCGCCGATCTTCTCGCCGCGGGCAAGGCGGACGGCGCGTTCGACTTCGCCACCGCGGACGTGCTCGCGCCCCTGCCGCGCGCCTGGCAGTGGCTCGACGGCTCTGTCTATGGCACCCACGGCGACCTCATGCAGAAGATGATGGGCCTGCCGCCGGTCACGCGCGAGCGGCCGCTGATGTACCAGGGTATCTCCGACCAGATCCTGCCGCCGACCGCCGACGTCGCCTTTCCGACCGAAGACGACGGCATCGACTTCGAGGGAGAGTTCGGCGTCATCATCGACGAGGTGCCGATGGGCGCCACACCGGCGGAGGCGGCAGAGCACATCCGCCTGGTCGTCCAGATCAACGACTGGTCGCTGCGCGTCCTCGGCAAGACCGAGATGCAGACCGGCTTCGGCTGGATCCAGGCCAAGCCACCGATCGCGATGGCGCCGGTCGCGGTAACGCCGGACGAGCTGGGCAATGGCTGGCGCGACGGTCGGGTCGACCTGCCCCTGCTGATCGATTGGAACGGCAAGCGCGTCGGCGCCGCCGAAGGCTATGCCATGGATTTCAACTTTCCGGAGCTGATCGCCCATGCCGCGCGGACGCGGACATTGTGCGCCGGCACGATCATCGGATCGGGAACTGTCTCCAACGAGAATTATGCCGAAGTCGGCTCGTCCTGCGTGGCGGAAGTCCGTGCGATCGAGATCATCGCCGCCGGCAAGCCGGCCACCGACTTCATGCGCTTTGGCGACACGATCCGCATGGAAGCCAGAACCTGGGATGGCTTGCCGGCTTTCGGCGCGATCGCGCAGACCGTCGTGCGCGCGTGAACGCCACGCTCGCCCGCGCGCTGGTCGTCGGCGGCGGAATCGGCGGCATGTCCGCCGCCATCGCGCTGCGGCAACGCGGGGTTGCGGTCGATCTGGTCGATATCGATCCGGAATGGCGGGTCTATGGCGCGGGCATCACCATCACTGGCCCGACGCTGCGCGCGTTCAATCGGCTGGGTCTCATCGACGCCATCGCGAGAGAAGGGTATTTCTCGGATCGGGTAGAGTTCTACAGCGCTGACGGCATCCTCATCAGCACGCTCGACTCGCCGGTGCTGGAGCCCGGCATCCCTGCCGCAGGCGGCATCCTGCGTCCGGTGCTGCACCGGATCATGTCCGAGCGCACCGTCGCCGACGGTACGCAGGTGCGGCTCGGAGTGACGGTCGACGGCTTCGTCGAGGATGACGACGGGGTGCACGTCACCTTCACGGACGGCACATCCGGCCGCTACGACGCGGTGATCGGCGCCGATGGCTCGCATTCGCGGCTGCGCGCGCGGCTGTTTCCGGGCGCGCCCAAGCTGGAGTTCACCGGCCAGGGCTGCTGGCGCATCCTCGCCCCCCGACCGGCGAACGTCACCTGCTCGCAGATCTGGTTCGGGCCGGAGTGCAAGCTGGGCATGAACCCCTGCTCGCCCGACAGCATGTACATGTTCGCGACGACACACATGCCGGGCAATCCACATGTCGCCGAGGACCAGCTGCTGCACGGCATGCGCGACATCCTCGCGCCGTTCGGCGGCGACGTCGCGGCGGTGCGGGCCGGGTTGGGGCCGGACTCGCAACCCAATTACCGTCCGCTGTTTGCGATGACACTGCCTGCGCCATGGAATATCGGCCGCATCGGGCTGATCGGCGACGCGGTTCATCCCACGACGCCGCACTTGGCAACAGGTGCGGGGCTGTCGGTCGAGGACGGGATCGTGCTTGCGGAGGAGTTGATGGCCGCCGACAGCGTCGCCGAAGGCTGGGTCCGCTTCACGGCGCGTCGGCTGGAGCGCGCGCGCCTGGTAGTCGAGAACAGCGTCCAGATCGGCCGCTTCGAGCAGGAGGGCGGGCGCGACAGCGACGTCCGCGACCTGATGCGGCTGACCACCCAGGCGCTGGCGGAGCCGGTATGACCCCGAGCCGGGAGGCCGGCCTGACGCAGGGGGTGATCCTGGTCGCGCAGGCGGTGCTGGCGACGATGGGCGCGGTGCTGCTGGTGCCGGTCGTGCCGCTGTTGTTCCAGGAATATGGCGGCATGCCGACGCCGAATACTTGATCCCGGCGCTGCTCACCGTTTCCGGACTGTGCATCACATTGCTGTCGCCGTAATTCGGATGGGTCTGTGACCGCGTTGGGCGACGGCCGCTGCTGATCGCGGCGCTGCTCTGCTTGGCCGGTCTCGCGCCGATGGTCCTGACGAGTTTCGCCGCCGTATTCGCCTCACGCGTCGTGTTGGGATCTGCGACGCGGCGGTGATCGTCGTCAGCGCGACGATGATCGGCGACTACTACCGGGGGCCGGCGCGCGCGAAGTGGCTGGCGATGATCAGCACGGTCGTCAGCCTGTCGGCCGCCGTCTTCCTGGGGCTGGGCAGCCTCCTCGGCGACGCGTTCGGCTGGCGCGGCGCGGTCGCGGTATCGCTGCTGTTCGTGCCCGCCATGCTGTTCTTCACCTGGGAGCCGGCGCCTGACGCAACCGGCGGCGGCGATGACGCTCCGCTCGCCAAGTATCTGTGGTTGACGGCGCTGTGCACCTGCTTCGGCGCGGTGCTGTTCTACACGCTCGTCTTGCAGCAAGGATTGGGCCTGGCCGCGCTCGGGACGCTCGATCCCGGGCGGATCGGTCTGCTGACCGCCGTCGCGAGCTTGGGCAATCCGATTGGCAAATTGGTTTTCGTCGGTTGACCGGCCTGTCGACGACGATGCTGCTCGGGCTGGCCTTTTCCGTCATCGCCATGGGGTTGGTCGCGATGGGCGGGACGAGTGATGTCGGCTATGCCGGCGCGGCGTTCGTGGGGCTGTTCGGCGCCGGGCTGCTGATGCCGACGCTGCTCACCTGGACCATGAACCCCCTGCCCTTCGAGGCGCGCGGCCTAAGAACGGCGGTGTTCCAGTCGATGTTCGGCTCGGCCAGTTCGGATCGACACTGTCGCTGCCGTTCCTCACCGCCTGGCTGACCGGCAGCGTGCTGGCGACCTTTGCAGTGCTCGGCGGCTGCTCGCTGGCGGTGGCGGCCAGCCTTCGCCTGGCCCATGCCGACCGTGTGCCGCCCGCAGAGCTACGGGCGTAATCGCCGCCGCCAGTCCTGACGGATAGGCTGTTCACACGTTGCAAGCGCATGCAACATCGATTACTGTGGTGGGAAGATGATGACGCGACGCCGCTGGAGAGGATCGATCGTCCTCCATTCGCCCGATCACAAGGCGATGGTCGCGTTCTTCATGGACGTGCTGGGCTTCCGCTTGTCTGACTGGCTGGGCGACTTCATAGCGTTCCTGCGCTGCAACGAATGGCACCATCGTCTCGCGGTCGCGCCCGGGCCGCCGTGCCTGAACCACGTTGCGTTCGACATGCTGACCGTCGACGACATGATGCGCGGCATCGGCTGGCTGAAGCGCGCCGGCACCGACCTGCGCTGGGCCCCGGGCGCCACACCGCCGGCAACAACACCTTCAGCTACTTCTCGAGGCCGGCGGGCTTCGCGGTCGAATACACGTCGGAGCTGGTGGCGGTCGATGACGAGACCCATGTCGCCGAGTTCCACGAAGCGAAGGACGACGCCGTCGACCAGTGGGGGATCGCGCAAGGAGGGCCGCACACCATGCCCAAGCCGGTCGCCGACAGCGGCCTGTTCGTCGCACCGCCGATCTGATCAGGGCATAGCTTCGGCGCCGGAAGACTGGCATAAGCGCGTCATGCTCGGACAGGTTGACCGCTCGCTTGTTCGGTAAAGGCGGAACAAGCACTCAGGATCAGGCGCTTGCTGAGGGTATCGTATGATGTCACCTAATCAACCGTCTTGGTCCACCGAAGCCTGGTACGTCGCGTGCACCCCTGACGAGATCGACGGCAAGCCGCTGGGGCGAACGATCTGTGCCGAGCGGATGGTGTTCTTCCGCGGCAATGACGGGCAGGCCGCGGCGGTGGAGGATTTCTGCCCCCATCGTGGCGCCCCCCTGTCCCTGGGGTTCGTGCGCGACGGTACGCTGGTCTGCGGCTATCATGGCCTGGAGGTCGGCTGCGACGGCCGGGCGCGCAGCATGCCCGGGCAGATGGTCCGCAACTTCCCGCCGATCCGCGCTTTCGCCGTCATCGAACGCTATGGCTTCATCTGGGTATGGCCAGGCGATCGAGCGACGGCCGACCCCACCGCGCTGCGCCACCAGCCTTGGGCCGAGGACCCGGCCTGCGCCTATGGTGGCGGCATGTTCCACATCGCGTGCGACTACCGGTTGATGATCGACAACCTCATGGACCTCACCCACGAGACCTATGTCCATGCCTCCAGCATCGGGCAGAAGGAGATCGACGAGGCTTCGGTCGCGACCACGACCACCGAAGACGAGGTGATCACCAAACGGGCGATGCACGGCATCCAGGCGCCGCCCTTCTATCGCATGGTGATGCGCGGCCTCGGGTTGGACGAGGACATGGCCGTCGACCGCTGGCAGATCTGTCGCTTCTCGCTGCCGAGCAGCGTGATGATCGATGTGGGCGTCGCGCCCGCAGGCCATGGCGGCATCGACGCCGATCCTGCCACGAAGATCGCCAGCACCGTCGTGGACTTCATCACGCCCGAGACCGACGGCTCGCACTGGTACTTCTGGGGCATGGCGCGCTACTACGCCGTCGATGATCCGGCGATGACCGACAGCATCCGCGCCGGCCAGCACAAGATTTTCAGCGAGGACCTGGAGATGCTGCAGCGGCAACAGGACAATCTGGCGCGCTATCCCGAACGCCGGCTGCTCAAGCTCAACATCGACGCCGGCGGAGTGCGGTCCCGCATGATGATCGACCGGGCCATTTCCGCCGAGCGGCGGCGAGCAGCCTCCTCAGTCGAAACCGCGGCGTAAGCGGTCAGGTCCAGCTTGCGACCTTCGGCGTGCGAGCGCTGTTCCGGACCACCAACGTGCCGGGAATGATCGTCTGGATCGGCTCCGCGCCACCGCGGACGGACTGGATGATTGCCACCGTTTCCTCGACCAGCCGCGCGGTCGATTGCGCATAGGTGGTCAGCGAGAAACTCGGCCACCGCGCCATCGCGATGTCGTCGAAACCGACGATCGAGATGTCGCGACCGACGGCCAGGCCGAACTCGGATCGCGCGACGTCGATCGCCGCCAGCGCCATCATGTCGTTCGCGCAGAAGATCGCATCGGGGCGATCGGCCCGCAGCAGCAACTGTCGCGCCGCCGCCGCTGCACCTTCATAGGTATGGAAGCCGCACTCGACGATCGGCGGCGCATGTCCTTGTTCGCTGACATAGGCGCCGAAGCTGCTGCCGCGCTGCTGACTTGCCAGTGACGCCGCGATACCGCTGATGAAGGCGAACCGGGAATGCCCGCTCGCGCACAGGAACGCGGCGAGCGATCGGCCACCCGTGATGTTGTCGCCGCTGACGCTCGAGACCGGCGCGCCCGCTTGTGCCTGACGATTGTAGAGAATCACCGGGACGCGTGCCCGCGCGCAATGGCCAGCCAATTCGTCGGACAGGGCGGATGCCAGCAACACCATCGCGTCGAGGCGGTATTGCAGCACCTCACGCGCCGGCACCTGGGTGATGGAACTGTCGTCGGTCGAGAACAGCAACAGCCGCAAACCCACTTCGGCGAGCTTGATCGTGAGCAGGTCCAGCGTCGCGCTGAGGAAGGGATTGACGATATTGCCGACGCCGACGCCGACGATGTTCGATCGTCCGCTCATCAACGACCGCGCGATCATGTCCGGTTGGTATCCCACCGCTTCGGCAGCCTCCAGGATGCGCTTGCGCGTGTCGGGTGCGACACTGGCTCCCGGGGTGAACGCGCGTGACACCGCCGATTGCGAGACCTTGGCCATGCGGGCGACATCGCCGGCCGTGGCGATCGCGGGTAGCTCAGCGGACTTCTTGGCCATCGGGAGGCCATATCGCGATGGCCCCTCCTAGCCAACCATTGCAGTTGCATGCGCTTGCGATATCATCGCCCAACAAGTAGCGGCGGCACGGCTGTCACGATCGGGATGGCCCGGCGAAGCAGGCCGTTATAGTGTTCCGGACAAGGGCAGGCATTCGGCGCCTGCACGTCGCGCACCGCCATGGAGCTGAAGAGATGAAAACCCGCGCTGCCGTGGCGTTCGAGGCGAAGACGCCGCTCGAGATCGTCGAACTCGATCTGGAGGGTCCCAAGGCCGGCGAAGTACTGGTCGAGATAATGGCGACCGGCATCTGCCACACCGACGCCTACACGCTCGACGGGCTCGACAGCGAGGGGCTGTTCCCCGCCATCCTCGGCCATGAGGGCGCCGGCATCGTCCGCGAGATCGGCGCGGGCGTGACCAGCGTCGCGGCCGGCGACCACGTCATCCCGCTCTACACGCCTGAATGCCGCCAGTGTAAGTCATGCCTGTCAGGCAAGACCAACCTCTGCACCGCCATCCGCGCCACCCAGGGCAAGGGCGTCATGCCCGACGGCACCAGCCGCTTCTCCTATCGGGGCCAGCCGATCTTCCACTATATGGGCTGTTCCACCTTCTCGAACTTCACCGTGCTGCCGGAGATCGCGGTCGCCAGGATCCGGCGGGACGCGCCGTTCAAGACCAGCTGCTATATCGGCTGCGGCGTCACCACCGGGGTCGGCGCGGTGGTCAATACGGCCAAGGTACAGGTCGGCGAGAACGTGGTGGTGTTCGGGCTCGGCGGCATCGGCCTCAACGTCATCCAGGGCGCGCGGCTCGCAGGCGCCGCGAAGATCATCGGCGTCGACATCAACCCGGACCGCGAGGAGTGGGGCTGCCGCTTCGGCATGACGGACTTCCTGAACTCGCGCGGCCTGTCACGCGAGGAGACGATCGCCAAGGTGCTCGAACTCACCGATGGCGGGGCGGACTATTCGTTCGACGCGACGGGCAACACCGAGGTGATGCGCACCGCGCTGGAATGCTGCCACCGCGGCTGGGGTACCAGCATCGTCATCGGCGTGGCCGAAGCCGGCCGAGAGATCAGCACCCGCCCCTTCCAGCTTGTCACCGGGCGCAACTGGCGCGGGACCGCATTCGGTGGCGCCAAGGGCCGCACCGACGTGCCCAAGATCGTCGACTGGTACATGGAGGGCAAGATCGCGATCGATCCGATGATCACGCACGTCCTGTCGTTGGACGAAATCAACAAGGGCTTCGACCTGATGCACGCCGGCGCCAGCATCCGTTCCGTGGTGGTCTATTGATGGCGCCGCTGCTCGCGATACCTCGCCAAGGTGAGAAGCACAGGCTGGCGGTCACCATGGGGGCCGAGGACTGACATGGAGACGATCTCGACGATCAGATCGCACGGCGGCGTGCAGGGCGTCTATTGCCATGCTTCGTCCAGCACTGGCACGGACATGACCTTCTCGGTGTTCGTGCCGCCCCATGCCGTCGGTGCCGTGCTGCCGGTTGTCTGGTATCTCTCGGGCCTCACCTGCACCCATGCCAACGTGACTGACAAGGGCGAGTATCGTCGCACCTGCGCCGAGCTCGGCCTGATCTTCGTCGCGCCCGATACCAGTCCTAGGGGCGACAGCGTCCCCGACGATCCGGCGGGCGCGTACGACCTAGGGCTCGGCGCGGGCTTCTACGTCGACGCCACGCACGCACCATGGGCGAGTCACTACCGGATGTGGCGCTACGTCATGGACGAGCTCCCCGGACTGATCGCGCGCGCATTCCCGGCGGACATGAAGCGGCAGGGGATCACCGGTCATTCGATGGGCGGCCACGGCGCGCTGACCGCCGGGCTCCGCTATCCCGAGCGGTTCCGCTCCGTCTCCGCCTTCGCCCCGATTGCGGCACCGTCGCAGGTGCCGTGGGGAGAGAAGGCGCTCGGCGCCTATCTCGGGGCCGACCGGGCGGCGTGGCGCGGGCATGACGCGGTGGCGCTGATCGAGGACGGCGCGCGGGTGCCAGCGCTTCTCGTCGATGTCGGCGACGCCGATCCTTTCCTCGACAGCCAGCTCCGCCCGGAGCTGCTTCAGGACGCCTGCGCGGCGGCGGCGATCGACCTGACGCTGCGGATCCAGCCGGGCTATGACCACAGCTACCACTTCGTCTCGACCTTCATGGCCGACCATCTGCGCTGGCATGCCGAGCGGCTGCAGTGAGGCGGTACGACGTCCTGATCGTCGGCGGCGGCCATGGCGGGGCGAGCGCCGCGGTCGCACTCCGCCAGCGCAAGTTTGCAGGCTCGGTCGCAATTCTCGGCGAGGAGGCGAACCCTCCGTACGAACGTCCGCCCCTTTCCAAGGAGTATCTCTCCGGCGACAAGCCGTTCGAGCGCATCCTGATCCGCCCGCTTGCATTTTGGGCCGAGCGCGAGATCGCGCTGCTGACCGGGCGAAGAGTGGTCGCGGTCGACGCGGTCGCCCATGCGGTTACGACCCATGACGGCGAGCAGATCGGCTACGGCATCCTGATTTGGGCGGCGGGAGGACATGCGCGACGCCTGTCCTGCGCCGGCCACGATCTCGCCGGCGTCCACTCGGTCCGCAGCCGCGTCGATGTCGACCGCATGCGTGAGGAATTGGCGGCAACGACCCACGTTGCCGTGGTCGGCGGCGGCTATATCGGCCTGGAGGCGGCGGCCGGGCTTACCAAGCTCGGCAAGCGGGTGACCGTGCTGGAGGCACAGGACCGCGTACTGGCCCGTGTCGCCGGGCCGACGCTGTCGCGCTTCTTCGCGGCGGAGCACCGCGCCCACGGCGTCGACGTGCGGCTTGGTCAGAGCGTCGAGGCGATCGAAGGCCGGCACGGCCGCGCGAGCGGGGTCCGACTGGCCACTGGCGAGGTGCTGTCCGCGGATATGGTCGTCGCGGGTATCGGCATCGTCCCCGCCGTCGAGCCGCTCGTCGCCGCCGGTGCCGAGGGCGGCAACGGAGTGGCGGTCGATGTCAGCTGCCGCACCTCGCTAGCCGATATCTATGCGATCGGGGATTGCGCGCTGCATCGAAGCTCCTTCGCCGAGGAGCAGCCGATCAGGCTGGAATCGGTGCAGAACGCGAACGACATGGCCACGACCGCCGCACGCGCGATCCTGGGAGAGCAGGCGGCCTATACCGCCGCGCCCTGGTTCTGGTCGAACCAGTATGATCTCAAGCTGCAGACGATAGGATTGTCGACCGGGCACGACCGAGAAGTGATCCGCGGCGACCCGTCATGGCGCAGCTTCTCGGTGGCGTACCTGAAGCACGGCCGCATCATCGCGCTGGACTGCGTCAACACCGTCAGGGACTATGTGCAGGGCAAGGCGCTGTTGCTGCAGCCGGCACCCGACATTGCCCGCCTCGCCGATCCCTCGGTGCCGCTTAGAGATCTAGTGCCGGGCGCGGACGCCCCGGACGTTTGAACCCAGAGCGAGGGTGACCTGCCCGTGTTGGCAACGCCGCCTGAGAGGCGCAGCACCCGGACAGCCCCGATCGTGCCGACGTCCCCCCCACGACAAAAACCGCCCGGACGTGAGTCAGAGCGGTGGATCTTAGATGTTGGAATCAGCGCCGTCCCAGCAGCAAAGGAGCAAGCGCGCCCAAAGCGTGAACGGATGACAGGTTGGTTGCGGGGATAGGATTTGAACCTATGACCTTCAGGTTATGAGCCTGACGAGCTACCGGGCTGCTCCACCCCGCGCCAAGACCTGCACTCCATTGAGGAGGCAAGGACATGTGAATGGGTTCTTCTGACTTCGTGCCCGCACCGGCTGCAATGCCTGGCGACGACCTACTCTTCCATCGCTTGAGCGATAGTACCATCGGCGCAGTCGGGTTTCACGGCCGAGTTCGGGATGGGATCGGGTGGGACACCGACGCTAAGATCACCAGGCAATGAAGCCGGTGC
>NZ_DASTMA010000010.1:0-1775 GCF_035714405.1 Sphingomonas sp.
GTTTCGGGGCATGACGCATCATCGTACGATGGGCTGCGTGGGCGCCGAGACGCGGACGGGGACCTGTATGCGATTGAAGTTCGACGCGCGTGCCAGCCGCATCCTGCGGCGCTTGCCCGTCGTCAATATCTATTCGGTCGCAGAGCTGTTGCTGCTCGCCGGCCTGGCGGTTCAGGGCGCGCGGCTGGTGTGGACGGTGCTCACCCCGGTGGCGCCGCTCGGCGACTGGCGTCCGGCGGCGTTGGTGGTGCCCGGTCAGCCGGGTTCGATCCTGGCGGGCTTCGATCCGTTCTTCCGGCTGGAGCAGGCTCAGCAGGGGCCGGCGGTGGTCACCGCGCTGTCGCTGACGCTGTTCGGCATCCGTGTCGACGAAGCCTCCGGTCGCGGATCGGCGATCATCGCGGGAGCGGACGGCGTCCAGAACAGCATCGCAGTGGGCGACGAGATCCAGCCCGGCGTGACGCTGAAGGCGGTGGCGTTCGATCATGTCACGATCGATCGCGGCGGCGCGCAGGAGGATCTGTTCCTGGTCCAGTCGGACGCGACACCGGCATCCCCCGAGGCGACCGGGGCCCCGACGCCGGGCGGCTTCACGCCGCCGATGGTGCAGAGCCCCGGCGCCATGCAGCCACCGCCGCCGCCGATCGGTCCGGCCGCCAGCGGCGTACCGGCCGCGCAGCTGCGCAGCGAGATCGGCTTCATCCCCCGGATCGATTCCGGGCGGATCAGCGGCCTGGTGGTCAGGTCGCAGGGCACCGGCGCGGTGTTCCGGCAGGCCGGGCTGCGCGACGGCGACGTCGTCACCTCGATCGGGGGGCGGCCGGTGACCGGGCAGGGCGACCTCGAACGCGTCACCACGGACTTTGCCAAAGGGGGCAACATTCCAATAACAGTCGAGCGCGGCAGTAACACGCTGCCGCTCGCCATCACGATCGCTGCGAGTAAATGAAGAAGCTTTTCCTGGCCTCGGCCCTGTCGCTTGCCCCCGTCCTCTCGGTCGTCCTCGCCGCGCAGGCGCAGGCGCAAACCACGCTCAACGTCCGCGATGCCGACATCCGCGCGTTCATCGCCGATGCCGCCAAGGTGACCGGGCGGACCTTCATCATCGACAACCGCGTCCAGGGCAAGGTCACGGTGGTGACCGATCGGCCGCTGAGCCGGTCGGAATATCTCGAGATCTTCCTGGCAACCCTGCGGTCGAACGGCCTGGTCGCGGTGCCTTCCGCCAATGGTGCGTTCCGGGTCCAGCCGGTCGACAATGCCGCGTCGCAGCCCGGCCGGATCGGCAGCGCGGGCGCGGCGCGCAACAGCTTCGTCACCGAGATCGTCCGGTTGCGATCGATCGATGCCGCGAGCGCGGTGGAGACGGTGCGGCCGCTGGTCAGCGCGCAAGGCTCGGTCAGCGCCAACCGCGGCAGCAACAGCCTGGTGATCGTCGATTTCACCGACAATATCCGCCGGGTGCGCGAGGTGATCCGCCGGATCGATACCGATAATGCCTCGACCCGCGTGATCGCGCTGAAGAACGCCAACGCCAAGGAGATCGCGGCGGCGCTCACCGGGCTGTCCGGTGGCGGTGGTGCTGCGGGTGGTGGCGGCGGGGCGGGGACCGCGGGCGGCGCCGCGGTGTCGGTGATCGCGATCGAGAGCTCCAATTCGGTCGCGGTGCGCGGCGACGCGGCGACGGTTGCCAACCTGTCGCGGATCGCAGCCGAGCTCGATCAGAAGGCGAAGAGCGGCACCGAGATCCGGGTCGTGTTCCTGGAGAATGCGGA
>NZ_DASTMA010000011.1:0-270178 GCF_035714405.1 Sphingomonas sp.
ACTCGGTGCGATTGTAGGCGATGCCGCCGCCGGTGCCGGCCAGCGTGAAGGACGGCCGGATGATGGAAGGCAGGCCGATGAAGGCGATCGCCTCGCGCGCCTCGTCCAGGTTCCGCACCACGCGGCTGCGCGGGCTGGTGAGGCCGAGCTTGTCCATGGCGTTGCGGAACAGCTGCCGATCCTCGGCCTTGGCGATGGCCTCGCGGTTGGCGCCGATCAGCTCGATGCCGAGACGCTCCAACGTTCCATTGTCGGCCAGCGCCATCGCGGTGTTCAGCGCCGTCTGCCCGCCCATGGTCGGCAGAAGCGCGAAGCCCTCGGCGCGGTCGCCGCGTTCCTTCTCGATGATCTTCGCCACGATCTCCGGCGTGATCGGCTCGACATAGGTCGCGTCCGCTAAGTCCGGGTCGGTCATGATCGTCGCCGGGTTCGAATTGACCAGGACGACGCGGTAGCCTTCTTCACGCAGCGCCTTGGCCGCCTGCGTCCCCGAATAATCGAACTCCGCCGCCTGCCCGATGACGATCGGGCCGGCACCGATGATGAGGATGGAGGAAATGTCGGTGCGTTTTGGCATTACTCTTCTTTCACGAGCCGAAGGCCGGGGCGCTCCATTGAACGGACGCAACCAGATTGCTGCGCAGTTAACCCGGGCGAACCGATCCAGAGCATGGCCTGACCGTCAGTTGCACTTTGCAGAAAGGCTTTGCCCAACCTGCACCGCGACACGATCACATCGAGCACCTGACCCGCATCAGGCAAAAAGATGTGAGCTCCGGGCATACCTGGTGGGCCGGGTCCAATCGATACTTCAATCCGCCAGTTCTTAGCCTCGCCGAAGATGCACTCGTTGATCTTCTCCTCGGCGCGTTTGCGCATGCACGATCGACCATGCTGGGAATCTAGAGTATCCACCACGATGATATGGCTGGCGCTCACCGTGCTGCCGCATCCTTGCAGGATAAAGAAGAAGACCGTCAGGGCGACGGCGATCCTCACCCCATCATCCCCACAAACCGTTGGAACAGATACATACTGTCCTGTGGCCCCGGGCTCGCCTCCGGATGATATTGGACGCTGAACGCCCGGCCGCCGTCCAGCTCCAGCCCCGCGTTGCTGCCGTCGAACAGCGACACATGCGTCTCCGTCACCCCCGCCGGCAGCGACTGCCGCTCGACCGCGAAGCCGTGGTTCATGCTGGTGATCTCGACCCCGCCGTCACTCAGCCGCTTGACCGGGTGGTTGGCGCCGCGATGGCCCTGGAACATCTTGGTCGTGGTCGCGCCCACCGCCAGCCCGAGCAGCTGATGCCCCAGGCAGATGCCGAACAGCGGCAGCTGCGTGCGCAGCATGTCGCGGATCACCGGCACCGCATACTCGCCGGTCGCCGCCGGATCGCCCGGCCCATTGGACAGGAAGAACCCGTCCGGCGCCAGCGCCATCACGTCCTCGAACGAAGCCGTCGCCGGCACCACCGACACCCGCGCGCCGGCCAGCGCCAGGTTGCGGAAGATGTTGTGCTTGGAGCCATAGTCGATCGCTACGACGTGGGGCTTGTCGCTCGCCGCCGCGGCGCTCCCCTCCCGCTCGCGGGAGGGGTTGCCTTCTGCTCCCCTCCCGCTTGCGGGAGGGGTTGGGGGAGGGAATGTCACGGGGGCGTCGCTCGCGGACATCCCCTCCCCTAGCCCCTCCCGCAAGCGGGAGGGGGACTCCTCTGCGGCAGGAGCATACCCAAACCCCAGCCGCCAGACGCCGCCCTCCCAGCCGTAATGGGTCGCGGTCGACACCTCCCTGGCGAGGTCCATGCCCTCCAGCCCAGGCCAGCTTCGCGCCATCGCTAGCAGCGCGGCCACGTCGAACTCACCGGTACCCGAATGCGCCACGACCCCGTTGGGCGCACCCCCACCCCGAATGCGGCGCGTCAGCGCCCGCGTATCCACACCCGCCAGCCCGATCCGCGAATGCCGCGCCATCCACCCATCCAGCCGTTCCACCGCCCGAAAATTGCTCGGCGCGGTCACGTCCTCGCGCACGATCATCCCCAGCGCATGCGGCCGGTCCGCCTCGATATCGTCCGGGTTGGCGCCGACATTGCCGATATGCGGAAAGGTGAAGGTGATGATCTGCCCGGCAAAGCTCGGGTCGGTCATGATCTCCTGATAGCCGGTCATGGCGGTGTGAAAGCACACCTCGCCCACCGCCTCGCCTTCCGCGCCGAAGCCACGCCCCCACACGACCTCGCCGCTCGCGAGCACGAGCACGCCGGTGGCTCCATCGGGCGCGCGAAAAGAGGCGGCGTCGGCCATGATCGGGCGGGCACTCCGGTTTGAACAGCGATGTCGCTAGGCCACGTCGGCTAGAGACGACCCCCGGCCGCGTCAATCCATGCTATCGGCTCCGCGCATGATTCGAGACCAGATCAAAGCCGCCCAGATCGCCGCCATGAAGGCCGGCGACAAGGACACCCGCAACGCCGTCAGCCTGATCCAGGCGGCGGTGAAGAACCGCGACATCGAGGCGCGCACGCAGGCCAATGCCCCTGATGACGACGCGCTCGTCGTTGAAGTGCTGCAGAAGATGGTCAAGCAGCGCCGCGAGTCGATCGCCATGTACCGCCAGGGCGGCCGCGAGGAACTCGCCCGCGCCGAGGAGACCGAGGTCGCGGTGATCGAACGCTTCCTGCCGCAGCAGATGACCGAGGACGAGACCCGCGCCGCGATCGAGACGATCAAGGCGGAACTCGGTGCCACCGCCATGAAGGACATGGGCCGCGTCATGGCGGAGCTCAAGGCGCGCCATGCCAGCGAACTGGACATGTCAAAGGCGAGCGCGCTGGTGAAGGCGGCGCTGAGCTAAGGGCTGTCCTACAAGGAGCGGGCGGTGCTACCCGATCGTCACCCGGCTTTCAGCCGCGGAAGGCCGACCGCATTCTCATTGGCGGGGCCTGCGAACAGACGTGAATGCCGGCAACTTCGACAACTTCCGCGGTGCGAACTACCGTGAATTGCAGCAACTTCGGCAACTTCGCCATTCCGCGCTTGCCCGCTATGGCCGGGTGATGAGCGAATCGGCGCCATGACCCTCACCCCCCAATTCCTCGACGAGCTCCGCGCCCGCACCTCGCTCTCGGCGTTGATTGCCAAGACGACCAAGCTGCAAAAGGCCGGCCGCGAGATGCGCGGCTGCTGCCCGTTCCACAACGAGAAGACGCCCAGCTTCTACGTCAACGACGACAAAGGCTTCTACCACTGCTTCGGCTGTTCCGCGCATGGCGACGCGATCCGCTGGATGACCGACCAGCGCGGCCTGCCCTTCATCGATGCGGTCAAGGAGCTCGCCCAGGCGGCCGGGCTGGAGATGCCCGCGATGGACGCCCGCGCGGCCGAGAGGCAGGAGCGCGCGAAGTCGCTGCACGACGTCATGCAAGCCGCCGCCGACTGGTTCGAGCAGCAACTCGGCGGCCTCGACGGCGGTGAGGCGCAGGAACTGCTCAAGCGCCGTGGCGTCGACGACCGGACCCGGCGCGCTTTCGGCATCGGCTACGCCCCCGATGCGCGCGGCAAGCTCCGCACCGCGCTCCGCGACTTCGGCGACGTCATGCTGGTCGAGGCCGGTCTGCTCATCCAGGTCGAGGGGAAGGAGCCGTACGACCGCTTTCGCGGCCGCCTGATGATCCCGATTAAGGACGCGCGCGGCCGCGTCGTCGCGTTCGGCGGCCGGGTGATCGGGGACGGCGAGCCGAAGTACCTCAACTCGCCGGACACCCCCCTCTTCGACAAGGGCCGCACCCTCTACAATCTGGACAAGGCCGCCTCCGCGGCCCGCAAAACTGCCCGCGTGATCGTCGTCGAGGGCTATATGGACACCATCGCCCTCACCCGCGCCGGCATCGCGGAGGTGGTCGCCCCGCTGGGCACCGCGCTGACCGAGGCGCAGCTGGAGCGTCTCTGGCGCATGGTCGACGTGCCCATCTTGTGCTTCGACGGCGACACCGCCGGGCAAAAGGCGAGCCTGCGCGCCGCCCACCGCGCCCTCCCCCTGCTCCAGCCCGGTTGCTCGCTCCAATTCGCGATCCTCCCGCCCGGCCAGGACCCCGACGACCTGATCCGCGCGGGCGGCCCGCAAGCGATCGAGCCTGTGCTCCGCGCCGCGGAGCCGCTCGTCCAGCGCCTGTGGACCAGCGAACTGGCGGCTGAACCGCTCGACACCCCCGAACAGCGCGCAGGTCTGCGCCATCGCCTGACCGAGCTCGCGCAAGGCATCCAGCACCCCGGCGTCCGCACCGAATATCTCGCCGATTTCCGCCGCCGTTTCGACGCCCAGTTCGCGCCGCAGCGCCGCCCCTTCATGCCGCGAGCACCCTACAAGAAGGGGGCTAAGAGCAACTGGAAGGAACCGATCGCCCCCGCCACGGCCGAGGCCAAGGCGGTCCGTGCCGCCGGTATCGACCGCGTCCTTGCCAAGGCCGTGCTCGCCGGCCTGATCCGCCACCCGGCAGAGATCGCCCGCCACATGGAGGTGCTGGGCAGTCTCAAGCTCGCGGACGGCGCGCTCGGCCGCCTGTTCGAAGCAGTGGTCGATGTCGGGATCGAGGATCAGGCGGTTGATAGCGCTGCGCTTCGCACCATATTGGCGAAGTCCGGGTTCGACGGCATCGCCGCCGATCTGCTGCGGGCCGACACCATGCCCTACTCCTTCACCCAGGCCGATGGTGACCCGCTGCGGGCCAGCGCCGATCTGGACGAGGCGATCGCGATCATGGTCGCGGGCCCGGAGGTGGACGCGGCGCTGGCGGAGGCGACGAACGCGATGCGCCAGCGTTTCGATGACGAGGCGTTCGAGCGGCAAGTGGCGCTGGTAAAAGAGAAAGGGGCGTTGGAATTGCGCCTTGCAAACCTATGTCAGGCGAACGAAGACGCCCGGCAAGCTGTAATCGAGGGAAGTTAATGGCGGCGAAGGCTATGGCGACCGAGACGGCCGAGGCTCCCGACACGGGCGACCAGCCCTTGCTCGACCTCAACGACGCGACGATCAAGAAGGTCATCGCGCGCGCCAAGAAGCGCGGCTACATCACCTATGACCAGCTCAACGAAGCCCTGCCCCAGGGCGAGATGACCTCCGATCAGATCGAGGATGTCAGCGCGGCTCTGTCCGACATGGGCATCAACATCGTCGAGAACGACGAGGCCGGCGAGGACGGCGACGAGCCCGATCAGCCCGAGGACGAGGTCGAGACCGTCGACGTCGAGCAGGACAATTCGCCTGCGCCCGAAAAGAAGAAGGAGGTCGTCGACCGCACCGACGATCCTGTCCGCATGTACCTGCGCGAGATGGGAGCGGTCGAGCTGCTGTCGCGCGAGGGCGAGATCGCGATCGCCAAGCGCATCGAGGCCGGCCGGGATACGATGATCCTGGGGCTGTGCGAATCTCCCATCACCTTCAACGCGATCATCGACTGGTCGACGCAGTTGAATGAAGGCACCATGCAGTTGCGCGAGATCCTCGATCTCGACGCCATGCTGTCCAAGGGTCCGTCCGCCGAGCAGGTCGAGGGCGCCGAGGACGACACCGGCGAGATTAGCGAAAAGACCGCGGGCGCGACCTTCAAGGAGGAGGCCGAGCCCGAGGAGGTCGCCGTCGCCGACGAGGACGAGGAGGAGCTGACCGAGCGCCGCGCTCCGCGTCCATCCGACGACGAGGACGAGGACAACACGCTCAGTCTCGCGCAGATGGAGGAGCAGCTCAAGCCGCAGGCGCTGGAGCGCTTCGCCAACATCACCGCGCTCTACAAGAAGTTCTCCAAGGTCCAGCAGAGCCGCCTGTCGGCGATGTCCGCCGGCGGCGAGTTGTCGGGCGGCGACGAGCGCAAGTACCAGAAGCTGCGCGAGGAGCTGACCGCCGAAGTCGAGAGCGTCCAGTTCCACAACGGCAAGATCGAGTATCTCGTCGACCAGCTCTATGCCTATAACCGCCGCCTGACCGCGCTGGGCGGGCAGATGCTGCGCCTGGCCGAGCGCCACAAGGTGCCGCGCAAGGACTTCCTCGACCGCTATGTCGGCCACGAGATGGACGACACCTGGCTGCAATCGACCGCCAAGCTCGACAAGAAGTGGACCGCCTTCGCCACCAACGAGGCCGATGCGGTGGACCGCATCCGCGTCGAGATCAGCGAGATCGGCCAGCAGACCGGCATGGCGCTGGTCGAGTTCCGCCGCATCGTCAACACGGTGCAGAAGGCGGAGCGCGAGGCACGGATCGCCAAGAAGGAAATGGTCGAGGCGAACCTGCGCCTCGTCATCTCGATCGCCAAGAAATACACCAACCGCGGGCTGCAGTTCCTGGACCTGATCCAGGAAGGCAACATCGGCCTGATGAAGGCGGTGGACAAGTTCGAGTATCGGCGCGGCTACAAGTTCAGCACCTATGCGACGTGGTGGATCCGTCAGGCGATCACCCGCTCGATTGCCGACCAGGCGCGCACAATCCGCATCCCGGTCCACATGATCGAGACGATCAACAAGCTGGTGCGGACCAGCCGACAGTTCCTCCACGAGCAGGGCCGCGAGCCGACGCCGGAGGAGATGGCCGAGCGGCTTTCGATGCCGCTCGAGAAGGTCCGGAAGGTGATGAAGATCGCCAAGGAGCCGATCAGCCTCGAAACGCCGATCGGCGACGAGGAGGATTCGCATCTCGGCGACTTCATCGAGGACAAGAACGCGGTCATCCCGGTCGATGCCGCGATTCAGGCCAACTTGAAGGAAACCGTCACCCGCGTGTTGGCGTCGCTGACGCCACGAGAAGAGCGCGTGCTGCGGATGCGGTTCGGGATCGGGATGAACACCGACCACACGCTGGAGGAGGTCGGGCAGCAGTTCTCGGTCACCCGCGAGCGTATCCGCCAGATCGAGGCGAAGGCTTTGCGGAAGCTCAAGCATCCGAGCCGCAGCCGAAAGATGCGGAGCTTCCTGGACCAGTGACGGCGGCGCGACCGCCTCACGGTCAGCCGTTAATCTGATCGCGGGCTTTGGGTGCTAGCGCTACCTTGACCCCCCGAGCGAGTTGGAAGGACACGCCCGGCGACAGGAGACCAGCCATGAAGTTTGTCGAACTCAGATCGTTCGGAGGCGACTACCGGGTCGTGGCGGCCAACGTGGCCTATCTGCGTAACGAGGAGAATGGGCAGACCAAGGTTGGCCTGGTCGGAGGGGACTCGCTGCTCGTCGTGGGCACCATGGACGAGGTCGCCGCCCAGCTCGAGGGCTGACAACCTGCACCGACGTGGCGCAAGGGTGCGCCACCCCGCAGCCGCCAACCGCTCCTAAAAAAAGAGCCCCGCCGTGACGGCGGGGCTCAGTTTCTGTTCGGGAGAACAGCGACCGTCGTCACCGAGGCCGAACGAGGCGAACCGACGCGCCGGAGCAGTGTTCCACGAACAGCTTAATAACCCTGTTTGCCGACGAGTTGGTCGATAGGCGGGCCTATTTCGCCGGCGTCTGCTGTCGTTGATCCTCCCGGTTCGGCCGGATGGCGACGGCGACCTTCGCTATGATCTCGATCGCAGACTCAATCGATTCGCCGGCCGAAGGCAACATCAACGCACGCGTGCTTGCAGCCTGTGTAGCGTCGGTCTAACACACCATTGGCTCGGGGGAGCCGCGAGGGGGATAATGCTGTGACCGACGCGACCATGCCTGCGGTACAGCCGCCCGCAGAGCCGGATGGCGCGGCCCGCGTGGCGGTACTCGATATCCTGCGCGGGATCGCGATCCTCGGCATCCTGTTCATGAACATCAACGACATGGGCGGGTCGATCCACGTCCTGTTCGGCGGCGACTTCCGCCATTTCGGCTGGGGCGTGGCCGACCAGATCGTCTGGTGGTTGCGCGAGGTGCTGGCCAACGGCACCGCGCGCTGCCTGCTCGAGATGCTGTTCGGCGTCGGCATGGTGATCCTGACCGACCGCGGGGCGGCGAGCTTGGGCAAATGGCAGGTGCTGCGCGCCTATTGGTGGCGCAACATCGTGCTGTTCCTGTTCGGGCTGGCGCATGTCTGGATCTTGCTGTGGCCGGGCGACATCCTCCACACCTATGGCTTGGCGGCACTGGTGGCGGTGCTGTTCCGCAACTTTCGCGTGCGCTGGTTGCTGATCATCGGGCTGTCGCTGGCGATGCTGCAGCTGGTCGGCGCGGGCATCGGCGTCGAGATGGCGAACCGGCAGCATGCCGGCTTGGCGGCGGTGGCGGCGAAGCAGGCGGCTGGGCAGCCGATCACGACGGCAGAGAGCAACACGCTGGTCGAGTACAACAAGTCGGCCACAGCTGGCGCGAAGCGTCGGGCCGAGACAGCCGCGCGGGTGGCGGCGGAGGACAAGACCCGCACCGGCGACGGGCGCAGCTGGGCGCAAGCGGCCTGGGACGCGTGGCTGTTCATCCAGGTGCGAGGGCTGGAATTGCTGTTCGTCTGGGAGGCGGCGGGCACGATGCTGATCGGCGCCGCGCTGTACAAGCTGGGCATCATCCAGGGCGCGCGGAGCCGACGCTTCTACGCCAATCTGGTGATCGTCGCCTATGCGATCGGGCTTGGGTTCCGGGTTTGGGGCACTTGGGGGATGACGCGCTTCGACCATCTCATCCGCTTTCCCGACGCCGCGCAGGAGGTGTCGCGGCTGGCGACTACGCTGGGCCATGTTGCGCTGGTCAACTGGCTGGTGCTGACGGTGGTCGGGGCGCGGCTGCTGCGGCCGTTCGAGGCGGCGGGCAAGACCGCGCTGTCTGTCTATATCGCCCAGACGCTAATCTGCCTGTGGGTGCTGTACCCGCCCTGGGGCCTAGCATTGTACGGCGACCAGAGCTGGTGGCAGTTCATGGTAACCGCGCTGGCCATCAACGCTGTGCTGCTGATCGGCGCGAACTGGTGGGTGCGGTACTATGCGATCGCACCGGTGGAGTGGGCATGGCGATCGATCGTTGCGGGCAAGCGGCTGCCGTTCAGGCCGCTGGAGCGTTCGACCTCGGCGGTGGCGGAAGCCTGAAACGAAACCGCCGGCCAAGGGTGTTCCCCTGACCGGCGAACTTTCGATCACGCGGCGGCCACACGACCCCCGAGTGCTTACTCGGCGGCGACGGTGCCCTTGGCGGGGCGGGTATCGCGGCGCTCGGCGATGCGGGCCGACTTGCCGGTGCGGCCGCGCAGATAATAGAGCTTGGCGCGGCGGACGGCGCCCTTGCGGACCACCTCGATCGCGTCGATCGACGGCGAGTAAAGCGGGAAGACGCGCTCGACGCCCTCGCCGAAGCTCATCTTGCGGACGGTGAACGACGAGCCCATGCCCCGGTTGGAGCGGGCGATGCACACGCCCTCATAAGCCTGGACACGGGTGCGGTCGCCCTCGACGACCTTGACGCCAACACGCAGCGTGTCGCCGGGACGGAAATCGGGGATGGCGCGGGCCGCGGTCAGCTTGGCGATCTGCTCGGCCTCGAGCTGCTGGATCAGGTTCATGGTCTTCATTCGTCCGTTTCGTGCCGCGCGCCAGAGGGCGACCCGACCCGAGCGCCCTCGTGGCGCTCCCAAAGGTCCGGCCGCCTTAGCCGTGTATCGGTCTCGGCCATCGACTTTCGCCAGGCCGCGATCCTCGCATGATCCCCCGATCGCAGCACTTCGGGGATCGTGCGCCCTTCCCATGAAAATGGTCGGGTGTAATGCGGGTATTCGAGCAGCCCCGTTTCGAAGCTCTCGTCCACGCCGCTTTCCGTCGCGCCCATTACGCCGGGCAACAGCCGAACGCAAGCGTCGAGCAGGACGAGCGCGCCCATCTCTCCGCCCGACAGGACATAGTCGCCGATCGACACCGGCTCGATGGCGCGGGCCTCGAACAGCCGCTCGTCGAAGCCCTCGAACCGGCCGCACAGGATGATCGCGCCTGGGCCGGAAGCCAGGGTACGAACGCGGGTCTGGGTGAGCGGGGCACCGCGTGGGGTCATGGCAAGGATGGGCCGGGTATGCGTCACGCTGTCGAGCGCAGCGGCGACGACGTCGGCGCGCAGCACCATGCCGGCGCCACCGCCAGCGGGCGTGTCGTCCACCGAGCGATGTCGATCGGGCGCGAAGTCGCGGATCTGCACCGCGTCGAGACGCCAGCGGTCCTCGCGCAGCGCCCTGCCCGCTAGCGACTGGCCGAGCGGGCCGGGGAACATCTCCGGGTAGAGAGTGAGGACGGTGGCAGCGAAGGCCATCCCAGGTTCAGCGGTTCGCGGGGGTAAAGTCGAGCACCTGCAGGCTGAGCGCCGGTGTCGGCGCGCGCTGGACGCGGCCTGCGACACGACCCTTGGCACAGGTCCACGTGAAGCTTCCCTCCATCGCCGAGATCGGTACCACCGGCTCCGCCATCGAGCAGTCGCCGACATTTGCCTTGAGCGCGGCGATGTCGGCGCGGCGACGGGTGGCGTCGCGGTCCAGAAGGACGTTCCCGGCGAGCGGCGCGCGTTGCGGGTCGCCGGTGCTCCACGCGGTCTTGGCCGCCGCATAGGCCGCCGTGAGGCCGGTGCTGACCGGCTCCGTGCGATCGGGTGCGAGCCCCACCTCACGTAGCGCCAGCAGCGCGCGCCACGCCTGCTGGCCGGCGCCGGTATAGCTGCGGTTGGTGAAGGCGAAGATGCCCACACCGGCATCGGGGAGCATCATGACGATAGAACCAAAGCCCGGATAGCCGCCGCCATGCGTGACCACGCGGCCGAGGTCGCAATCGTCGACCACGCTCCACCCCATCGCGTAGCTGACCGCCTGACGACAGGCGCTGCCGAGCGACGGCGGCCGCATGCGCGCCTCGGTGAAATTGGAGCCGCGGACGATCTCGCGCACGGTGGCGCGGGCGACCGGCCCGGCATCGGCGCCGTCGCGGGCCGGCCAGGCGGAGAGCAGGAACGCCACCCAGCGCCAGTAATCGTTGGCGGTGGTCTCCACCCCCCCCCATCGCGCCGAACGCGCCGTCGGCCATGTCCGGCTCGCGGACCCAGGTCTCGTCCTGCCAGCGGAAGCCGCGCGCGCGTTCTGCGCCCAGATTGGCGAAGATGTCATAGCCGGAATTGCGCATCCCGAGCGGGGCGAGCAGCTGGCGTCCGATATAGTCCTGATAGCGCACGCCCGATACGTTGCCGACGATGCGGCCGAGCAGCGCATAGCCGAAATTGGAATACTCCATTCGAATGCCGGGCGCGTTGGCGAATGCGACGCCCGCGTCCAGCATGGCCGAGAAGCCGTCCTCCGACAGCGGCTGCTGACGGTCGCCCCAGGGATTGTCCTCGACGAAGCCGCCGCTGTGGTGGAGCAGGTCGCGCACGGTGATCTTGGGGCTGTCGCTGGTCGGGTAGCGCCAGCCCTTCAAGCGGTGGACATAGGTCTCGGCGGGAGCGTCGAGCGACAGCTTGCCGGCGTCGCGCAGCTTCAGGCTCGCCATGGCGGTGAACGCCTTTGACATCGACGCGATGCGGAAGCGGGTGTCGGGCGTCGCGGGCAGGCCGCGCTCGGCATCGCGCAGGCCGAGCGCGCGGACGTGGAGAAGGCGGCCGTCCTTGACGATGCCATAGGCGAGCCCGGGGACGCGGCGCTCGCGGACCAGTTCGTCGAAGATCGCGTCGACGCGGGCGATGGCGTCGATCGCGGCGGCGCGCGAGGGCTGCTGCTGAGCGGCGGGTGCGACTTGCGCCAGCGCGGCGAACGGCGCTGATGCGGCCGCCATCAGCAATGCCCATGAACATAGCTTCATTCGCTGCTCCTCAGCATTGTCGCAGTGCGCCGCCAACCTGAGCTAGCGGCCGGACGCAGGCAGTCATCGCATCCAGTTCTCGACGCGAACACCCGGCAGGCGCTCGAAATCTTCCGTATTGGCCGTCGCCACCGCCAATCCGAGCGCGAGGGCGTGCCCAGCGATCAAATGGTCATAGCGATCCCGCTCGAAGGGCAATCGCGCATAGGACATCGCCGCCGGCTGATCGAAGTTCAACACAGGCACATCGGCGAGGAATTGATCCAGCACCTCGATTGCCGGCGCTTCGCCTCGCAACGCTCCGAGCGCGACTTCCGCATAAACGATGGACGAGGTCACCAGATCGCCCTCGTCACACGCGGCCATGCGCGCGCGGAGCGGAAGGTGGGCGCCGCGCAGCGCCGCGATGATGATGTTGCTGTCGAGCAGGTATCTCACTCGGGCGTGTAATCTTCATCCCGGAGGAGCGGGCGATGCCTAAGCACGCGATCTTCGGAAGCGATCGGCTTCAGGCCGAGGTGCTTGCCGATGCCCCAGACTTTGTCGATCGGGAACTTGCGCTTGGGCGCCTCCTTGACGCGCAGCACGAGTTCGCCATCGCGTTCCTCGAGTGTCCAGTCCTGGTTAGGCTCGATGCCGAGTGCCGCCGGAACGCGAATCGCGATGCTGTTGCCCGACTTGAAGCTGCGCGCCGGCCATTGCTTGCCCATGCCGTCCTCCGTATGCACAGGCTGTATATACGCGCGGGCGGATCGGCACAAGGAACATTGCGCCCCTCCCCTGCGTCCCTGCCGGCATGATCGACTGTCTCGTGATCGGCGGCGGCCCGGCTGGGGTGACGGCCGCGATCTATCTCGCCCGCTTCCACCTGTCCGTCCGCGTGGTCGATGCCGGGCAGAGCCGCGTCACTTGGATTCCGAAGACGCACAATCATGCGGGCTACCCCGGCGGGATCAAGGGTACCGAGTTGCTCGAGCGGATGCGCGCGCAGGCGGCGGAGTTCGGGGTCACGGTTGAAACAGGCGTGGTCGAGCATCTCGGGCGGGCCCAGGCTGGATTCGAGGCGCGGCTGACCGAAGGCGAGACGCTCGCGGCCCGCTCGGTGCTGCTCGCCACCGGCGTCGTCAACAAGCAGCCGCCGATCTCGCCCGAGCTGCACCCCGTGGCGCTAGAGCGTGGACTGATCCGCTACTGCCCGATCTGCGACGGATATGAGGTGACGGACAAGCGGGTCGGGGTGATCGGCAATCGCACCCATGGCTTCAAGGAAGCGGTGTTCCTGCGCACCTACACGAGCGACGTGACGCTGATCGCGCCCGATCAGGACATCGAGTTGTCCGACGAGGAACATGTCAAGCTGGACGAACTCGGGATCGAGGCGGTCGCCGGACCGTGCGCGAGCCTGCGCATCGAGGGCGAGCGGATCGTCGCGCCCACGCCCAGGGGAGAGTTGGAGTTCGACAGCATCTATCCGGCGCTGGGCTCGGTGATTCGGTCGGAACTGGCGATGGCGCTGGGCGCGGAGGGCTCGTCGGACGGCTGCCTGGTGGTCGACGATCACCAGCGCACCAGCATCCCTGGGCTTTACGCGGCCGGCGACGTGGTAAAGGGGCTCGACCAGATCAGCCACGCGATGGGCGAAGGCGGCGTCGCGGCGACGACAATCCGCAACGACCTGGCCGAACGGCGCAGCCTGGCGCGCTAGCTGGCCGCGCCAGGAGCGGCTCGTCCACCGACACCGGCGCCCTAGGCGATCTCGACAAAGGCGCTGTCGATGACGGCGGTGTCGCCGATCGCGCAGGCGGTGATCGGGACCATGAAGCGTCTGCCAGTGGGTCGCTCAATTTCGAGGATGTCGCCCGCACCAAAATTCTCGACGGTGACGACGTGGCCCAGCGGCTCACCGTCGACAGAAGCAGCCGCGAGGCCGATCAGGTCGGCGTGGTAATATTCGCCATCGGCGAGCGGCGGCAGTTGCGCGCGGGGGACGGTAAGCGTCGTTCCGCGCAGGCGTTCGGCAGCCGTACGGTCGGTGACCTCGGCAAAGCGGGCGACCTGGCCGCGCAGCGAGGTGAGCGTCAGGGCGCCGTCGTTGAAGCGCGTATAGCGCGAGAGGTCGTCGGTGAAGAGCTTGAGTTTAACCTCGCCGGTGAGGCCATGGGCGCCCATGACGGCGGCGAGGGTCACGACTTCTGGACTCCGCCTCTCCCCTCGCCGCTGCGCGGCTTCGCCCCTCTCCCCTGAAGGGGCGAGGGATACGGCATCATCCGGGGCTGCCTTCGGTGGGCGCGTCATCGGCGCCTTCGACCGGTGTGGTCGCCGAGCGGCCTTCGTTGGCGGCGGGTTCCCCCTCGGGTCTTTCATCGTCATTGGCAGTGCGAGGGTCCGGAAGCGTCGGCTGGGGGTCGGCGGTCATGGGTTGCTCCTTTGCGAGCATCATGAACGCGCGATCCCCAGCTTCGCTGCCTCAGGCCTCGGCCGACTCGGTCGTTTCGGAAGCCTCGTCCGCCGCGGGCGTCTCCGCGGCCGTCTCTGCGACCGGCTCCGGCGCAGGCGCGGCAGCTGCGGCGGCGGCGGCTTCTTCCGCGGCCTTCTGCTTCTCGGCCCGCTCCTCGGCGCGTTCGGTCGCCTTCTCGCCCGGCTTGCCCTTGTTCGGGTTCTCACGCGACGCGCGCTCGCGGATGCCGGCGACGTCGAGGAAGCGGGCGACGCGGTCGGTCGGCTGCGCGCCGACGCTCAGCCAATGCTTGGCGCGGTCGTTGTCGAGCGTGACGCGCTTCTCGTCGTCCTTGGCGAGCAGCGGGTTATAGGTGCCGATCTTCTCCAGATACTTGCCATCGCGGGGCGAGCGGGCGTCGGCGACGACGATACGGTAATAGGGGCGCTTCTTGGAGCCGCCGCGCGACAGACGGATGGAAATTGCCATGTAGAAAAGGTCCTTGATTGTAAGTGAGTTACTATTTCTTCGTAAACTTCTGGAAACCCGGCGGCAGCTGCTGACCGCTCGGCAATCCCGGGAGGGAGCCCGCGGGCCCGCCCATCTTGCCCATCATCTCGCCGAGCTCTGGGCCGCCCATCGCGTTGCCGAGCCCCCCGAGGCCACCCTTGCCCAGCATCGCCATCATGCCCTTGAGCCCGCCCATCTTGCGGAGCTTCTTCATCGCGGTGGCCATTTCCTGATGCATCTTCATCAGCTTGTTGACCTCCTGCACCGTGGTGCCGGAGCCCTTGGCGATGCGGATCTTGCGCTTGGCGTTGATCAGTTCGGGCTTGCCGCGCTCCTTCACCGTCATCGAACCGATCATCGCGTCCATGTGGACCAGCACCTTGTCGGTGCCGGGCGCGTCCGCCATCGCGGCCTGCGCCTTCTTCATGCCGGGGATCATGCCGGCGAGCGCGCCGAGGCCGCCCATGCGGCTCATCTGCTGGAGCTGCGCGCGCAGGTCGTTCATGTCGAACTGACCCTTGGCCATCTTGGCGGCCATGCGCTCGGCGTCTTCGACCTGGATGCTCTCGGCGGCGCGCTCGACCAGCGAGACGACGTCGCCCATCCCCAGGATGCGGCCGGCGACGCGCTCGGGGTGGAACGCCTCCAGCGCGTCCATCTTCTCGCCGGTGCCGGCGAACTTGATCGGCTTGCCGGTGACGGCGCGCATCGACAGCGCAGCACCACCGCGCGCGTCGCCGTCCATGCGGGTCAGCACGACGCCGGTCAGCGGCACCTGCGCGGAGAAGTTGGTCGCGACGTTGACCGCATCCTGGCCGGTCAGCGCATCCACGACGAGGAGGATTTCCTGTGGCCGCGCCACGTCGGCGACGGCGCGCATCTCGTCCATCAACGCCTGGTCGATGCTGGTACGACCGGCGGTGTCGAGCATGAGGACGTCGAAGCCCTGCAGCTTCGCCGCCTGCATCGCCCGCCTGGCGATGTCGACCGGCTGCTGGCCGGCGACGATCGGCAGCGTCTGGACGTCGACCTGCGCGCCCAGCGTCGCGAGCTGCTCCTGCGCGTTGGGGCGGTTGACGTCGAGCGAGGCCATCAGGACGCGCTTGCGATCTTTGCCGAGCCCGCCGCCGGAAAGGCGTCGCGCGATCTTGGCGGTGGTAGTGGTCTTGCCCGAACCCTGCAGGCCGACCATCATGATGATCGCCGGCGGGGTGACGCCGAGTTCGAGCTCGCTGGCGTCCGCGCCGAGCATCTCGATCAGCGCGTCGTGGACGATCTTGACGACCTGCTGCCCCGGCGTGACCGAGCGCAGCACGTTCTGGCCAATCGCCTTTTCGGTCGCCTTTTCGACGAACGCGCGCGCGACGGGGAGCGCCACGTCGGCCTCGAGCAGCGCGATACGGACTTCGCGCATCGCGGTGCGCACGTCGGCCTCGGTCAGCGCGCCGCGACCGCGCAGGCGGTCGAAGACGCCGCCAAGCCGGTCGCTCAAGCTCTCGAACATGCCTTCGTGACCCTCAACAATAAGCCGAACGCAAGAAACGCCGGCGGACGAAACCTCGTCGGCCAGCGTACGCGCTCCGTCGGGCGGAGGCGCGTTTCGTGCGTTCAGCAGCGGAACGTGGGTGGGCCCGTAGCGGATTGTGCCAACAAAGGCAATTCTCGTCATGCCGGGCTCGACCCGGCATCCAAGGCGCCGCGGGCGGCGTCGCCTGCGGAGAGTTGGACCCCGGCTCAAGGCCGGGGTGACGGGCTCCGGGCGGGCGTGGACTTGCCCCCTGCCCGTCCCTAAGTCGCGCCGATGCAAGCGCCCTCCCCCGTGGTCAGCCTCGGCTGCCGCCTCAACATCGCCGAGAGCGATGCGATCGCGGCGATGCTGGGGGCCAATGGCCTTGGGCGGGACGTGGCGGTGGTGAACAGCTGCGCGGTGACGGGCGAGGCGGTGAAGCAGAGCCGGGCCGCCGTACGCCGGCTGCGCAGGGCCCGTCCCGGCGCGGAACTGATCGTCACGGGTTGTGCGGCGACGATCGATCCGGCTGGGTTCGCGGGGCTGGCGGACCGGGTGGTATCGAATGCGGCCAAGCTGCTGCCGACCAGCTGGGGCGCCACCCGCGCGATCACGCCGATGGCGCGCCATGCCCGGGCGTTCGTGCCGGTGCAGAACGGGTGCGACCATGCGTGTACCTTCTGCATCATCCCGCAGGGTCGCGGCGCCAGTGTGTCGGCGCCGGTCGAGCAGGTGGTGGCGCGGGTCGGGGCGCTGGTGGCGGCGGGACATCGCGAGATCGTGCTGACCGGCGTAGACCTGACCAGCTATGCGCCCGCGCTGGGGCCGCTGTGCGAGCGGCTGCTGCGCGATACGGGAGTGGAGCGGCTGCGGCTGTCTTCGGTGGACGGGCACGAGATCGACCCGGTGCTGTTCGAGCTGCTGGCGAGCGAGCCCAGGATGATGCCGCATCTGCACTTGTCGCTGCAGGCGGGAAACGACCTGATCCTCAAGCGGATGAAGCGGCGCCACAGCCGCGCCGACGCCGTGGCGCTGGTCGCGAGGCTGAAGATGCGGCGCGACGTGGCGGTGGGCGCGGACCTGATCGCGGGTTTCCCGACCGAAACCGAGGCGATGTTCGCGGACACGCTGGCACTGCTGGACGATTGCGACATCGTCCATGCCCATATCTTCCCCTTCTCCCCGCGCGAGGGCACACCGGCGGCGCGGATGCCGCAGGTGGCGCTGGAGGTCCGGCGCGCCCGCGCGGCGCGGCTGCGCGAGGCGGCGGCGGAGCGGAAGGCGCGGTGGCTCGGATCGCTGGTCGGGACGGTGCAGGACGTGCTGGTCGAAAAGCCGGGTGACCGCGGGCACTCCCCACAGTTCGCAGAGGTACGGGTCGCGCCGGCGACGGTGGGGAGTGTGCAGCGGGTGACGATCGACAGGCTGACCGACGGCCAACTCAGCGGGACGGCACAATAATGGCGATCACCCCCTCGTGGCACGAGAAGCTGCTCGGCGGCTTTCGGCGGACCTCGGACCTGCTGGTCGGCAATCTGGCGGGGCTCGGCACCGGGCGGCTGACCGACGAGACGCTGGACGAGATCGAGGAGGCGCTGATCGCGTCCGACCTGGGCCCGGAGACCGCCGCGCGCATCCGGGCGCGGCTGGCGGAGGTCGGCGTGGAGCGCAACATGGAGGAGCTGGGCGTCCGGCTGGTCGTCGCCGAGGAGGTCGAGCGCGCGCTCGCCAAGGTCGCAAAACCGTTGGAGATCGAGGCGTTTCCGCGGCCGCAGGTGATCCTGGTGATCGGCGTCAACGGATCGGGCAAGACGACGACGATCGCCAAGCTGGCGCATCTGTTCGCCGAGCAGGACTACAGCGTCATGCTGGCGGCGGGCGATACGTTCCGCGCCGCCGCGATCGGGCAGCTCGCGACCTGGGCCGAGCGCGCGGGTGTGCCGCTGGTCGCGGGCAAGGAGGGCGGGGACGCGGCCGGGATCGTCTTTGAGGCGGTCAAACAGGCGACCGCGACCGGGATCGACGTGCTGATCGTCGACACCGCCGGCCGCTTGCAGAACAAGCGCGAACTGATGGACGAGCTGTCGAAGATCCGGCGTGTGCTGGGGCGGCTCAATCCCGCTTCGCCGCATGATGTCGTTCTCGTGCTGGACGCGACGACGGGACAGAATGCGCTCAACCAGATTGAGGTGTTCCGGGACATGGCGGGCGTGACCGGGTTGGTGATGACCAAGCTGGACGGGACGGCGCGCGGCGGTGTGCTGGTCGCGGCGGCGGAGCGGTTCGGATTGCCGATCCATGCCATCGGGGTCGGGGAAGGCATGGGCGATCTGCGGCCGTTCGATGCCAACGAGGTGAGCCGGATCATTGCGGGTGTGGAAGGGGTGCGGAAGTGAGTTCTTTTCGTCATCCCGGCCTCGAGCCGGGGTCCATCTCTCCACGCGCGACGCCGCCTGCGGCACCATGGATGCCGGCTCAAGGCCGGCATGACGGGATTGGGCTATGAGCACAAAGGCCCCCTCGCCCGGCCTGCGGATGGCGGTGGACTACGCGCCGCTTGTGGTGTTCTTCCTCGTCAACTTCGTGGCGCCGGCCGAGCCGATGATGCGGCTGGTGGCGGCGACGACCCCGTTCCTGGCGGACGGCGACCGGGTCGGCGCGCTGGTGATCGCGCGGGTGATCTGCGCGACGGCGGCGTTCATGGCGGCGACGCTGGTCGCCATCGTCGTGTCGAAGGTGAAGCTCGGCCATGTCTCGCCGATGCTATTGATCTCGGGCGCGCTGGTCGGCGTGTTCGGCGCGTTGACCATCTATTTCCATGATCCTCTCTTCATCCAGATGAAGCCGACGATCGTCTATTCGACTTTTGCCGCGCTGCTGGCGTTCGGGCTGCTGACCGGACGGCCGCTGCTGGAGGGGTTGCTCGGCGCCGCCTATCCGGGGCTGAGCGCGGAAGGCTGGCGCAAGCTGACGCGGAACTGGGCGCTGTTCTTCATCGCCATGGCGCTGCTCAACGAGGCGGTGTGGCGGAGCACGAGCTGGGATTTCTGGGTCGGGTTCAAGCTGTGGGGCGCGATCCCGCTGACGCTGGGCTTCGCGCTCGCCAACGTCCCGATGCTGATGCGGCACGGGTTGCTGGTGGAGGATGGGGCGGCGGCGAAGGAACTGCCGCCGGAGTAAACTCGCTTCCCGCTTGCGGGACATAGCCTTCTTCTCCCCTCCCGCTGGCGAGAGGGGTTGGGGGGAGGGCTTGTCCGACAGGCGTGGCAGCGGCCGACATCCCTCCCCTAGCCCCTCCCGCAAGCGGGAGGGGAAGACAGAGCGCCCCTCCAGCAAGCGGGAGGGGGACTTACGCCACCGCCTCGTAGCGACCGCCGACCGCCTCCCAGTCCACGACATGCCACCATGCCTTCAGGTACGCCGCACGGTCGTTCTTGTAGGTGAGGTAGTAGGCGTGCTCCCACACGTCGTTGCCGAGCAGCGGGGTGCCCTTGTCGGCGGCGACGTCCATCAGCGGGTTGTCCTGGTTGGGGGTGCTCGTGACCTTCAGCGTGCCGCCCGTGTCGGCGATCAGCCATACCCAGCCCGAGCCGAACTGGCCGACGCCCTTGGCGTTGAAATCCTCCTTGAGCTTGTCGAGACCGCCATAGGTGTCGATCGCGGCGGCGAGCTTGCCCGATGGCTGGCCGCCGCCCTGCTTCATGCTCTTCCAGAAGAAATCGTGGTTCCAGAACCCACCGCCATTGTTGCGGATCAGCGGCGGCTGCGTCGAAGCGGTGGCGAGGATCTCCTCGATCGACTTGCCGGCGAGCTTGGGATCGGCGGCGACACCCTCGTTGAGCTTGTCGGTATAGGCCTTGTGGTGCTTGTCGTGATGGACCGTCATCGTCTCCTTGGAGATGGTCGGCTCCAGCGCGTCGTAGGCATAGGGCAGCGGGGGGAGTTCAAAGGCCATGATGCTTCCTCGCATAAGTGTCGGACAGGGGAACGCCGCTCCTTACGGCGTCGTTCCGATCAAGTCATGCCGCCTGAGCGCGTGGCGGAGCTGGTCATAGGTGAGGCCGAGCGCCTGTGCCGCGGTGCGCTGGTTGTAGCGGTTCGCCGCCAGCGCGCGGGTGAGGAGCCGGCGTTCGTAGCCGTGGACGGCGGACTTGAAGTCGCTCGGCTCGGGTTCGGCGGGGGTCGGTTCGGAGCTCTCGGCGGCGGCGGGCATTTCTCCGCGCGGCACTGAGCGTGGGCGGTGCGGCGAGGCGAAAGGATCGAGCTCGATCGAGTCGACCGGCCCCTCCCCGTCCCAGCGATAGACGGCGCGCTCAACGACATTGCGCAGTTCGCGGACGTTGCCGGGCCAACTGTGGCCATCGAGCTGCTCGATGGCATGTCGGCCGAAGCCGGGCCAGCGCTTCCAGCCGATCTCGGCGGCCATGCGGCGGCCAAAATGCTCGGCGAGCACCATGATGTCGTCGGGGCGCGCGCGCAGCGGCGGCAGCGTCACCACCTCAAACGACAGCCGGTCGAGCAGGTCGGCGCGGAACTCGTGGCGCGCCACCTTGTCGGGCAGATGTTCGTTGGTGGCGGCGACGATGCGGACATCGACTCGCAACGGACGCGACGAGCCGATGCGGGTGATCTCGCCATATTCGACGGCGCGGAGCAGCCGGTCCTGTGCGGCCATCGACAGCGTCCCGAGTTCGTCGAGGAACAGCGTGCCGCCATCCGCTTCCTCGAACCTGCCCTGACGGGCTTTGGTCGCGCCGGTGAAGGCGCCCGCCTCATGCCCGAACAGTTCGGCTTCAATCAGCGTCTCGGGCAGTGCGGCGCAGTTCATGATTACCAGCGGCTGGTCCCAGCGTGGGCTGAGGCGATGGAGGCGTTCAGCGACCAGCTCCTTGCCGGTGCCGCGCTCGCCGATTACCAGCACCGGCCGATCGAGCGCCGCGGCGCGGCTGGCGCGCTCCAGTGCGTCGAGGAACGGGCCCGACTGGCCGATGAATTGGGTTGTGCGCTCCGCCATCCCCAAGCAATGGCGCAAATTCCCGACACTTGGCAAGGTACAAGCTCGAGCGCTTGGGTGTCCGACGGTCAAGCCATTGTGAATATGGGATTTATGGACTTGGCACGGCACCTGCAAAGCGAGTTGCAACACCGCGTCGGCGGTCAATCGAACCACTAGGGAGCAAATCATGTTCGGGAAATTGGGCCAACAGTTCGCCGCGATCGTCTGCACGGTGCTGGTAAGCACCGCCTGTGTCGTCGCCGCGGTCGGCCCCGCCACCACGGTCGGACAGTCGGTGCCGATGACAGCGCGAGCCTTCGCGTGATAATGGATCAGATCGAGCGCCGTCCGGCCCGGCTCTCGTCCGCGCCCCCGACCATCAGGAGCAGTTTCGCGATGAGCATCTTTTCCCGCACCCGCGACATCGTCGCCGCCAACATGGCGGACCTGCTCGAGAAGGCGGAAGATCCGGCCAAGATGATCCGCATGATCATCCTGGAAATGGAGGAGACGCTGGTCGAGGTGCGCGCGTCCGCCGCACGCACCATCGCCGACCAGAAGGAGATGCGGCGTCACATCGCAAAGCTGGACGGCCTGCAGGCGAGCTGGACCGAGAAGGCAGAGCTGGCGCTGAGCAAGAATCGCGAGGACCTGGCCAAGGCGGCGCTGGTCGAGCGGCAGAAGGCCACCGACATGGCCGAGCAGCTGACGGTCGAGATCCAGGTGCTGGACGATGCACTGCGCGCGTCGGAGGAGGACATCTCCAAGCTGCAGGCGAAGCTGCGCGAGGCCCGCTCGAAGCAGGCCAACGTCCAGACCCGGCTGGAGAGTGCCACCAATCGCGTCAAGCTGCGCGAGATGTACGCGGGCGCCAAGACGCAGGACGCTTTCAGCCGGTTTGACGTGCTGGAGCGCCGGGTCGACGACGCCGAGGGCCGCGCGGAGGCGATGGGCCTGGGTGCGGTAAAGACGCTGGACGAAGAAATCGCCGAGCTGCGCCAGTCCGACCGCGTGGATGCTGAGCTGGAGGCGCTGAAGGCGCGTATCTCTGCACGCAAGGAGGGCTGAGGCGATGGAGGATATATTTGGACCGGTGCTGGTCTGCCTGATCCTGTTCATCGGGCTTCCCTGGATCGTCTTCCACTACATCACGAAGTGGAAGCAGGCGCCCAAGATCACGGTCGAGGACGAGCAGCTGCTCGACGACATGTTCAACCTGGCGCGGCGGCTCGAAGAGCGGCTGATCACGGTGGAGCGGATCGCCGCGGCGGATCATCCCGATTGGAAGCCGGGGCTGAACGCTCCCACTCCAGAGTGGCAGGGCAGCCTCAATGCGCCCCACTCCACCTACCCTGTTGACCGGAGGAACTGAGATGTCCGAGCGTCGCACGAAATTCTACCTCGACAAGCAGAACAAGAAGGTCGCGGGCGTCTGTGCCGGGATCGCGGACTATACGGGCGTCGACGCGACGCTGGTGCGGATCGCGATGGTGCTGCTGACGGTAACGACGGGCGGGCCGTTCATCCTTGCCTATATCATCGCCGCCTGGATGGCGCCGGAGAAGCCGACCGGACTGTACAGCTCGGACGACGATGCAAAGTTCTGGCAGGGCGTGCGGTCCAATCCGCGCCGCTCGACCGCCGAGGTCCGGTCCAAGTTCCGCGACGTCGATCGCCGGCTCGCCGATATCGAGACGCTGTACACCAGCCGCAACACGCAGCTGGCCAACGAGATCGAGAGCCTGCGCTAACCTCCGGAAAGACAAGGAACAGGGTCATGCATTGGGGTGGACCGGAGTTCGTCCTGTGGATCGTCGCGCTGGCGATCGGGGCAGGCATCATCAAGACGTGGATCAGGGCCAAGCACGGCTATCCGCTCGAAGATCGCGGTCGCAAGCACGAGCGGCGGATGCGGCGCGCGCAGGAGCTAGACGGGCTGGACGACACCCGCAAGGTAGCGCTGCTGACCACGGAGAACGAGCGGCTAAACGGCCAGGTCGGCCGGTTGGAAGAGCGGCTGGCGGTGCTCGAGCGGATCGTCACCGATCCGGCCGAGCGCACCGCCCGCGAGATCGACGCGCTGCGCTGAGCCGCGGGCGCTAAAAGGGGGGAAGCTTATGTCACCTGAGAAGTTCGCGATCGCACAGACGTTGTTCACGTCGATCGGGGTGGTCGGCGTGGCGGGGATGGTCGGCTGGGTCGTCACGACCTGGATGCGGATCAAGAACGGTTATCCGCTGGATGGGGCCTGGAGCCAGGCGGTATATCCCAAGCGCGACGACGAGACGGTGGAGCGCGTCAAACTGCTTTCGCAAGAGAACGGCCAACTCCGCGCCGAACTTGGCGCCGTCAAGGACCGGCTCGCCAATGTCGAGCGCATCGTCACCGATGGCGCGGGGCGGTTGTCGCACGAGATCGATCAGCTCCGCCTCGGCGGCATCAACTAGGACCCGACATGAGCCCTCTCATCATTCCGATCTTCGCGCTGCTGATCCCGATCGTGGCGATCCTGTCGAAGACCGTGTTTCAGCCCTGGATGCGGCTGAAGGAGCGGCAGATGGAGCTGTCGAGTTCGGCGGCGGCGGAAAAGGCGGCGCAGTACGCGGCGCAGACCGAGCGGCCGGAACAGCGCGTCCGCGTGCTGGAACGCATCGTCACCGACCGGGGCCAGGACCTGGCGGGCGAGATCGAGCGGCTGCGCGACGTCCAGTCGCCGGCCTTGGGTTTCACTTCAACGATCAAGGATGGGGAGCGAGCATGATGATCGACCCTTATGTGACGGTGGCCGTGTCGCTGTCGGCACTGGCCGGGACGGCGATGATGACGGCGGCGACGCTGGCGGGCTGGCGCGGCTGGTTGCAGCTGAAACGGACCGAGCTGGACCAGCTGCACGGGCATCAGCCAACGGCGCAGGCAGGTGCCGGCGCCCGGATCGAGATCGCGGACCTGCGCGAGCGGATCAGGAAGCTGGAGGCGATCGCGGCGGGCGTGGAGCTGTAGCGCAGCCGGCACGCCAGCAAGGCCCGTCCGACGTCACGACGCGGCCCTTCGGCTGCCTGCAGGGCAAGCGCTAAGGAGAGCCTTTGCCGCGGCAGTATAGGATACCCTCATCTTCCGCCGCCGGGCGCCTCCCTCTTCTCCCGCGAGGGCGGGAGAGGCTTGCGCAGCGGTTGCCCGGAGCGTGCCCGGCCCCTACCTCGCCGCCATGTCCCTTGCCGATATCCATGAGGAATACGCCTTCCTCGACCCCGACGACCGCTATCGCCTGCTGATCGACCTCGGGCGCGCGCTGGAGCCGATGCCGGCGGCGTTGAAGACCGAGGCGACGCTGGTCAGGGGGTGTTCGGCGTCGGTGTGGATCTATCCGACACGCGACGATGCCGGTCGGCTGCATTTCCTGGCCGACAGCAACGCAGCGATCACCAAAGGACTGGTGGCCCTGGTGCTGGAGGCGGTGCAGGATCGCGCGCCGGCGGAGATCGCGGCCACTGATATCGAGGGTGAACTGGCGCCGTTCGAGTTGCAGCGTCAGCTGAGCAGCAACCGGACGCAGGGGCTGCCGAACATGATCGCGCTGATCCGGGAGACGGCTGGACGGATGCTTTGACGGACTAGGGCTGAGGTAGCAAGTCACCAGCTTTGGCAGCAGTTTCGCAGCCGAAGGCCGGGGTCCAGCTTCGTTTTTCTCAGTGGGACGGTCGGCCTCTCCAACTCAGCTCATAGCACCCTGGGCCCCGGCCTTCGCCGGGGAAGATGGCTAGGTAACCGGAGCCCTGTTACCCGCTCCCTGCTACCAGGCTATCCCGCCCTCGCCTCTTCCGCCGCCCGCAAAACCTCGTACGCCGCCTGGATCTGCTGGAAGCGGGTCGCCGCCTGGGCGTCGCCCGGACGGAGATCGGGGTGGTTCTCCTTGGCGAGGGTGCGCCAAGCGGTGCGGGTTTCCTCGAAGGTTGCGTCGCTCTCCAGGCCCAGTGCGCTCAGCGCGCGCATCTCGTCGCGTGAGCGGGTGCCGTCGCCGGGGCCGCCCCAGCTGTAATGCTTGGCCCCGGCATAGCCGTCGGCGGTCCGTTGGTCGGCGGCCTCGCGCTCGGCGGCCTCCTCGGCGCTCAGGCCCTCGAAGTAATTCCAGCCGCGATTGTACTCGGCCGCATGGTCCATGCAGAAATACCAGCGGTCGGGGCTGTTGGGCGATTTGGGCGCCGGGCAATTACCAGGCTGTTCGCAGCCGTGACGGTCGCACAGCCGCACCTTGGTCGCCTCCGACGCCGAGCCATAGCCGCGCCAGCGGGGAAAGCCCCAGTCGTTCGAGCGGGAGGTGGTGCGCGCCATACGGGGGGCACTTAGGCGGTGGCATCGGACAATGCCACCGCCGGAAGAAGGCTAGAAGGTCTGTAAGCCGGGTTCTGTCCACCCCTTGCGGGGCTGGGCGACCATTCCTCTAGGCGCGCCGTCGCCGACGCGCTCCAGCAACCAACCCGGGCGCCTGGTGGGAACACACCGTGCGACGCCCCTATTCGGTCTTGCTCCCGGTGGGGTTTGCCGTGCCGCCCCTGTCACCAGGCGCGCGGTGCGCTCTTACCGCACCCTTTCACGATGGCGTCGCCGAAGCGGGCGCCGTCTGCTCTCTGTGGCACTTTCCCTGGGGTCGCCCCCGGCGGGCGTTACCCGCCACCGTCGTTCCGCGGAGCCCGGACTTTCCTCGCGCGGCAAGCCGCCCGCGGTCGCCCAACCTTCTAGCGGAGCGGGCCCTACTCGTCTCCGGTAGGCTTGGGAAGCAGCAAGGCAAGCAGCATCATACGGCACTCCGCGTCGACCTCGCCGTCGATCAGCTCGGGGCGGAAGCGGCGCTGGAAGGCCATGATTGCGGCCATGGGCTCGGTGACGTCATAGCCGAAACGCTCGAGAGCGAGCAGGAACCCGGCCTCCGTCCATTGCGGGTCCATCAGGTTCTTGGTCGGGCGCGGCAGCGCCAGCCGGCGGCGAGCGAGTTCGTGCCAGGGGAACAGCTCGCCCGGATCGCGCTTGCGGGTGGGGGCGATGTCGGAATGGCCGACGATGTTGCCGCGGGTGATCTCGTGGCGGCCCTTGACCTGCATCACCAAGCGGACGACCGCGTCCACCTGCTCGGGCGGGAACGGGCGATAGCCCCAGTCGTGGCCGGGATTGACGATCTCGATGCCGATGCTTGCGGAATTGACGTCGGTGATCCCGCGCCAGTGCGCGCGGCCGGCGTGCCAGGCGCGGCGTTGCTCATCGACCAACGCGTGGACGGTGCCATCCTCCTCCACCAAATAGTGCGCGGAAACCTTCGCTTCCGCATCGCAGAGCCGCTCGAGGGCTTCGGCGGCGGTAGGCATGCCGGTGTAATGGAGCACCATCATGGTGATCCGCAACGCGCGCTCGTCATGATTGGGCGAGAGCCGGGACGTCATTTCGCCCCCGTGGCGCGATAGTTGATCGATGTAAACCGTCAGGCCGCGGCCTTCGCGGTGGCCGCGGCCTTTGCATAGAGGCCGCGCACCGTGCGGCTCGGCTCGAATACCCGAGTCTGGCCGATCACGGTTTCGCCGGCGCCCAGCACCAACAGCCCCTCGGGACGCAGCGCGCCGGCGAGCGTGTCGAATACCGGCTGCTTCGCCTGCGGGGTCAGATACAACAGCACGTTGCGGCACAGCACCAGATCAAAACGTCCCGGCGGGGCGGGATCAGCGACGAGATTAGCGCGGCGGAACTGGACGTGGCGGACCAGTTCGGACTTGGCGGTCCAGTCGGCGGTGCCGTCGCCGTCGAACCACTGCATCAATCGGCGGATCGGCAGGCCGCGCTGGACCTCGAACTGGGTATATCGGCCGGAGCGCGCCCGCGCGATCGCGGTCTCGGACACGTCGGTGGCGACGATCTCCGGCATCGGTGCGCGCCCGCCATCCCTGACGCGCTCGGCGAACAGCATGGCGAGCGACAGCGGCTCCTGACCAGTCGCGCAGCCAGCGCACCAGATCCGTGGTCGGCGGCCCGTGCTTTCCACCGCGCCGACCGCCGCGAGGATCAGATCGAACACGGCTGCGTCGCGGAAGAAGCTGGTTTCGCCATTGACCAGCGCGTCGACCACCTGATCGCCTGCCCTCGGATCGCTGCCCTCGTGCAGCAGCGCCACCAGTTGGTCCAGCGTCTGGAGATTGCGCGCCTTGAGCAAGGGCTTCAACGCGGTGTCGAGCCGCCAGGAACGATAGCTGGCGAGTTCCTGCCCCGTCCGCGCCTGCAACAGCGCGGTGAGGTAGCGGACCGTGGCGGGCGCGTGCGACGGCGTCATGGCCGGCGGCGCTCGGCCAGGAGGCGGCCGATCGCGTCAGGCGGCAGCACCGCTTCGGCGAGGCCAAGTGCCGCGACCGCGCCGGGCATGCCCCAGACGACGGAGCTGTCGCGATCCTGCACCACCACCGCGGCGCCCGCTTCGCGCAACGCGCGCGCGCCGTCGGCGCCGTCACGGCCCATGCCGCTCAGCACCACGCCGATCGCGTGCGGGCCGAAGGTGGCGGCGACGCTGGCGAACATCGGATCAGCGGACGGCATGCAACCGCTTGCCGCCGCGACCTTCGACAGGCGGATGCAGGTGCCGCCATCGGTGAGCCGCATCACGCAGACATGCGCGTCGCCGGGCGCGACGATCAGCCGACCGGGGCGGATCCGCAGCCGATCGGTCGCGACGTCGCAGGCGCGGCCCGTCAGCGCCGCGAGTTGAGCCGCGAAATAGTGCATGAAGGTGGTGGGCAGATGCTGGGTGATCAGCACCGGCAGCAGGAAGCTCGCCGGCAGTTCGCGCAACAAGCGGCTCAGCGCATGGATGCCGCCGGTCGAAGCCGCGATCGCGACCAGTTCGTAGACCTCCGAACGCCGGCTCGTCGGCAACGGCGCAGGCGGCGCGCTCGCGATCGGCGCTGCCTCGCCAAGCCGATCCAGCTTCTCGAGCAGCGTCTGGCCGAAGCGAGTCGACAGACCTTCCGGCTTGGCCATGGTGTCGGCGGCACCCAGCGCCAGCGCCTGAACCGCCTGCACCGCGCCGTCCTCGGCCGAGGAGGACACGATCAGGACCTTCGCGTCACCGCCGGCGGCGAGCAGGTCGGGCAAGGCGGTGATGCCGTCAACGCCCGGCAGATGAATGTCGAGCAGGATGTAGTCGACCCGCGAGCGCGCGAGGAACGCCAGCGCCGCACCCACGTTGCTGACCGCGCCCGTCACCGCATATCGCCCGCTGCCGTCGACCACGCGGCTCATGACGGCGCGCGCGACCGCCGAATCGTCGACGATCAGGATGCTGGACAGGTCACCCGCAGCGACTGCCCGGAGAGCGGCATGGCGCATGATCCGCGCCTACGCGCCGACGATGTGAAGCTTGGATTCGAGCGTGTCGCGGTCGAACGGCTTCATCACATATTCGTCCGCTCCCGCCTGGATCGCCGCGCGGATGTGCGCCATACCGTTCTCGGTCGTGCAGAAGACGACCTTTGGCCGGGTCGGGATGTTCGACTCCCGAAGAGCCTTGAGGAACTCCATCCCGCTCATGACCGGCATGTTCCAGTCGAGCAGCACCACGTCGGGCGGCGACGCCATGCACTGGTCGAGCGCGTCGCTCCCGTCCACCGCTTCGCTCACCCGATAGTCCAGCGTCTCCAGAATGTGCCGGGCGACCTTGCGGATCACCTTGGAGTCATCGACGACGAGGCAGGTCTTCATGGGCTGGGGCTTTCACGCGGGAACGACCAACGGTCTAAGCGGCAAAGGGTTTGCGCGGAGTTAAGCCGCGAGTGCTGGCGTGTCGGGCGCGGCGACCCCCGGCAGCAGGCGGGTGAGATCGATGATCAGCACTGGCTCCCCGTCATGTTCGATCAGTCCGGTGCCCGCGGCCGCCCAGCCATGCCTCAGGTAGAGACCCGCAAGCGGATGCCTGGTAAACGGAGCGACATCCTCCAGCGCGTCGACGAGGACGGCGTAGTGGTGCCCTTGGACCCTCGTCACGATCGCGCGCCGGATCGCGGCGGGCGTAGGCTCCAGCCCCAATGCGAGACCGGTATCGACGACTGTCATCACCCGGCTGCGCAACGCCGCCAGTCCGCGCACCGCACCGACCGCGCCCGGGACGGGCACGATCTCTCCCAGGTCGACCACCGAATCAACCTGGTCGGCCGGTACCGCGATGACCCGCCCGGCGACATGGCCGACGAGGAACAACTCCATGCCTTCAGGCTCCGATACGGCTGGCGACGGCGGCGATCAGGGCGGCGCGGTCATAACGATAGACGCTGGTATCGCCGCCCATGACCTCACGGCGGAGCTGGACGACATTCTCGAACACCGGCGCGACGATCCCCTGCTCGGCCATGACCAGGGTCACGGCGGCGCTCTCACCTGGAGCTAGAGCTGTCGTGCACCGATAGCCGGCGCCCTCCAGCGTAGGTCTAAGAAAGGCGTCCATCCATCCCGAGCCGTCACAGCTGAGCAGGCAGAGCGGTCGCTCCCCGGTCGCCTGCCCGCCGCCCGCGAACAGCGCATGAGCATCGACCATCTCGATCTGCTCGCCAGCGAGCATGGCGACGCCCGCGATCAGCCCGGTGCCGACGGGCGAGAGCTGGGCGGGAACCTCGACGATCTCGATCGCCTCGGCGATGGCGTAGGCGATTTCCGACATGCCGTCGCTAAGCCGCAGCACGGCCACCTCGTTGCGGCCCGCCAGCGATCCCATCAGGTGAAGCGGGACCGCGCGGTCGCCGACCGAGAGGCGGTGGCGGCCGCCGGTCAGGCGAATCCTGTCGACATCGACCGTTTCGATCCGGTCGACCGCGGCGAGCGCGATCAGCCGGCGCTGACCGTCGAGATCCTGGATCAGTAGCGCCAACAAGCTCCGCTCCGGCGCAGCACTTTCCTCTTCGGGGGCGGACTTCTCGAACCTGAGACCCGCGGCGGCGGCGAGGCCGGCGCCGTCGAGCAGCAGCATCGGGCGGCCACTGTCCGGTAATGTCATGCCGGCATAAAAGCCGGTGGCCATGACCGCGGGCGATGCGGGCTTGACCACCAGTTCCTCCGTGTCGAGCACCTCGTCGACGGCCAGTGCATAGTCGCCATCGCGTGTCGCGATGATGGCCAGCGTGTTCGCGTCACGGCCATCAGGCACTCCGATCAGCTCGGCCAGATTCAGCAATGGCCGCCGTCGCCCGCGCACCGTCGCGACCGCGGTGTCGCCGACGATGTCGAGCCGCACCGCGCTGGAGCGCGAGGTGACGATCTCCTCCACCGCCGAGCGCGCCACTGCGAAGCGTTGCGAACCGGCGCGGACGATGATGGTCGACAGGATCGAGAGCGTCAGCGGCACATGAATGGCTATCGCCAAGCCCCGGCCGGGACGATTGCGAAGCGCGACGCGGCCACCGATCTGTTCGATGTTGGCGCGGACCACGTCCATGCCGACGCCGCGACCGGAGACGGCAGTAACCGTGTCGCGACTCGATAGCCCGGGTTCGAAGACAAGCTCGGCCGCCTGGGATTCGGTAATCGCCGCCAACTCCGCATCGGGCCGCAGCTTGCGCTGGCGCGCTTTGGAGGTCAGCCGCGCGGTGTCGATACCGCGCCCGTCATCGGTGATCTCGATGACGATGTGATTGCCCGACTGTCGCGCGGAGACGAGCAGCTCGCCGCTCTCCCGCTTGCCGATCGCGCGCCGCTCGTCGGGTGATTCAAGGCCATGATCGACCGCGTTGCGGATGATGTGCGCCAACGGGTCGCGGATCAGCTCGATCATCTCTCGATCGAGTTCGACGTCGCTGCCCTGAACGCTCAGCGTCACCGACTTGCCGAGTTCCGCGGCGGTATCCCGCACGATGCGCGGCAGCGCCGCGAACAACGCATCGACCTTTTGCATGCGGGCGCGGGTCACCGTGTCGCGCATGTCGGCGACGGTCAGGGAGAGGCGCTCCAGCGCGGCTTCGATGTGCGGCTCGAGAGGCCGATCGCGCAGCGTCCGGGCAAGCTCGTTGCGGGCCAGCACCATGTCCGACATACCGCTCATCATCCGGTCGAGCAGCTCGACGTTGAGGCGGATCGAGCGGCTGACCGCGCGGACCGGCACGGCGGCTGGCGTCGGCGCGGCGGGGGCGGCATCTTCGACCAGTGCCGCAATTAGCAGCTCGTCGCTGCCGCTCTCCAGCGCGCCGCCGGACGCGATCGCCTCGACCAGCTCGCCGATGCGATCGACGATGGCGAGAACGGCGTTGACGAGCGTCGTGTCGGGGGTGCGGCCGCCGTCGCGCACCGCGCCCAGCACGTCCTCGGCGGCATGGCTCAGCCGGGCGAGGCGGGGCAGGTCGAGGAACCCGCAGCTGCCCTTCACCGTGTGGACGAAGCGGAAGATCGCGTCCAGCCGGGCTCGGTCGGACGGATCGGCCTCCCACGCGACGATCTCGCCGCTGAGCGCTTCCAGCGTCTCGCGGGTCTCTGAGATGAACTCCTGGAGCAGCTCGTCCATGCGCCGGCTATGCAGCCCGACAGGTAAAGGGTGCGTTTACCGCCCTCGTGGCGGCTAGCTCAGGTTCAGTGCCGCGCCGAACAGCATCACATTGTCGGCCGGCTCGGTGATCTGGACGCTGCCCCCCGTCTCGCGCGCCAGCGTGTGCACCAGATAGGCGGCGGCGACGCGGGGGGTGATGCCCTCGTCGCCTTCGCCGTCGGTGAGCGTGCGGCGGATATCGGGGTCGAGGATGAGGCGCGTGCCCTCGGCGCGGAGCACGATCTCTAGCTGGCCGCCATTCTCCTCGCCGCCGATGTCGAGCCGACCGCCGCGGACCAGGGCGTCCCCGGCGATCATCGCGAGGTTGAGCAGCACCTTGGCGGCGGGCTTGGGCAGCTGCTCGGCCTCGACCAACCAGCCGAGCTCGACCTTCCGCCCGCCCGACAGCAGGCCCTCGATCGCGCCGCGGCACTCGCGCGCATCGACCAGATCGCCGAAACCGCCTGCAGCGCCGAACGCGAGGCGAAAGAATTTAAGCTTGTTGGCGGACGTGCGCGCGCTCTCCGCGAGCAGGTCAAGGCAGCGTTGACGCATGGCCGGATCGGTCTCGTCGGCGAGCAGCTCGAGCCCATTATTCAGGGCGCCGACGGGGGAGAGGAGGTCGTGGCACAGACGCGAACAGAGGAGGCTAGCGAAGTCGACAGGGGTGACGGTCATGGAAGCCCTTTGATTTTGCGGCATAGTGGCGGCGCCGGCGCACGGGTGCAAGGTGAGGCTTTGCAGATGCGACGCTACACCTTTCCCGGCGGAAGCCGGGCCCAGTCGGCCCCGCCGGAATACAGCCGAGGATTTCGTCGGATGATCGCATCTGGGCTCCGGCTCCCGCCGGGGAGGATCACCGCTGCGAGGCTATGACCTCATCGAAGCGGCCGTGGAGTGCGCCACCCTGCACCGTTCGGAACAGCCGCGCCCCCCCTGCCCCGACGATCAGCCATAGCCAGCCGTTCGGCTCGGCGTCGGCGGCATCGCGGGCTGAAGGTATGGCGTCACCGGATGGGTGGGAGTGATAGCAGCCTACCAGCCTCGGCCCGCCAGCCCGCGCGGCGCGGTGGGCGGCGAGTAGCGCGACGGATTCGATCTCGAAGCGGCGGCGGGGATCGGCGGCGACGTTGCGGCAGGGCTCGGCTGCGTCGATACGATCTAACGCGCCGAACAGGAGCCCGCAGATCTCGTCGCGCGACGACGCCGCTTCGGCCCGGATACGCGCCAGCAGCGCGCTTGAAATTGCCACCTCCATGCCCATCTTCGCCTAGCGAATGGACCGGGGGGTTTCCATCATCGAAGCGACGATCGCACCGGCGGCCGATGGCTGGCGGCTGGATCGCGCGCTCGCCGACGCCGCGCCGACGCTGTCGCGCGAGCGGCTTAAGGTGCTGATCAACTCCGGTCAGGTCTCTCGCGCAGGCCAGCCGGTGCGCGATCCGGCCAAGCGCGCGGCTGCGGGCGAGGTGTTCGCGGTGACGGTCCCGCTCCCGACGCAGCCGCACAACGAGGCTCAGGACATCCCGCTCGTCGTCACATTCGAGGACGAGCATCTCATCGTGATCGACAAGCCGGCGGGGCTGGTGGTGCATCCCGCGGCAGGCAATCTTGACGGGACGCTGGTCAATGCGCTGCTGCATCATTGCGGCGGCTCGCTGTCCGGGATCGGCGGCGTCGCGCGGCCGGGCATCGTCCACCGCATCGACAAGGACACCTCCGGGCTGATGATTGCGGCCAAGACCGACCGGGCGCACGAGGGATTGGCCAAGCAGTTTGCCGCACACAGCATCGAGCGCCGTTATCTCGCGATCACGCGCGGCAAGCCGTCGCCGGCAGCGGGCGTTGTCGACAAGCCGCTGGCCCGCTCGCCCGCCAACCGGCAGAAGATCGCGGTGGTAGCGGGCGGCAAGCGCGCGGTGACGCACTACCGCACGCTCGAACCGCTGACCGGCGCGGCGTTGGTAGAGTGCCGGCTGGAGACCGGGCGGACGCATCAGGTCCGCGTCCACATGGCCTCGCTCGGCCATCCGCTGATCGGCGATCCGGTCTATGGCGGTGCGCACCCGGTGGCGACAAGAATTGGTTTTCGCCGGCAAGCCTTGCATGCCGCGCGGCTGGGCTTCATTCATCCTATAACGGGTGCAACACAGGTTTTCGACAGCGCGATGCCCGCAGATATGCAGGAACTGTTCAGGGCACTCGCCGTATAAGATCGTACGTTTCGGCTCGCCGTGTTGCGGTGAGCGCAACCTGCGGAATTTTGGGGAGTTTTTGGATCATGGCAAAGAACAGCAACCTCCCCGCGACGATTCCGGCGCTCGGCAGCGAGGCGGGGCTCAACCGCTATCTGGCGGAGATCAAGAAGTTTCCGCTGCTCGCACCCGAGCAGGAGTACATGCTCGCCAAGCGTTTCTCGGAGCATGGCGATCCCGACGCGGCGGCGCAGCTGGTGACTTCGCACCTGCGGCTCGTGGCCAAGATCGCGATGGGTTACCGCGGCTATGGCCTGCCCACGTCCGAGCTGATTTCCGAAGGTAATATCGGGCTGATGCAGGGCGTGAAGAAGTTCGAGCCCGATCGCGGCTTCCGCCTCGCCACCTATGCGATGTGGTGGATCCGCGCGTCGATCCAGGAGTACATCCTGCGCTCGTGGAGCCTGGTGAAGATGGGCACCACCGCGGCGCAGAAGAAGCTGTTCTTCAACCTGCGGCGGATGAAATCGAAGCTCGACGCATTCGAGGATGGCGACCTCAAGCCCGAGCACATCACCAAGATCGCGACCGATCTGGGCGTGGCCGAGAGCGATGTGGTCAGCATGAACCGGCGCATGGCGATGGGCGGCGACACGTCGCTCAACGTCTCGATGCGCGAGGATGGCGAGGGTCAGTGGCAGGACTGGCTGCAGGACGATGCGCCCTTGCAGGACCATGTCGTCGCCGAGGCGCAGGAGGCGGACGTCCGCCACACCATGCTGGTCGACGCGATGGACGACCTCAACGACCGCGAGAAGCACATCCTGACCGAGCGGCGGCTGACGGACGACCCCAAGACGCTCGAGGAGCTGAGCCAGGTTTACGGTGTCAGCCGCGAGCGGGTGCGGCAGATCGAGGTGCGGGCGTTCGAGAAGCTGCAAAAGGCCATGATGCGGCTCGCCGGGGAGAAGCGGCTGCTCGTCGCCGCGTAGCGGTGCCGAAGGCACCGGCGAGTTCGGCCGGCGGGTCAGCGGGTTGCCTCCGAACCTGTCCCACGATGCGGGCTTTGCCCGCGGCGCACCTCGCCTGCTAGGCAGTCGCGATGTTCCGCTTCGCCCGCCTGTTCCTCAAGGCCGTGCTGGTCTTCGTGCTCTTCACCGTGCTGTGGGTCGGGTTGTACCGGTTCGTGCCGCCTCCGGTCACCTTCACCATGCTGGGCGGCGTCGTCGGCGGGCGGGGCATCACCAAGGACTGGATGAGCCTGTCGGAGATCGACCCGGACATGGCGCGCGCGGTGATCGCGGGCGAGGATTCGAAGTTCTGCTCGCATCGCGGGTTCGACTTCCGCGCGATCGCCGGGGCGGCGTATCGCAATGCGCAGGGCGGGCGCATCCGCGGCGGGTCGACGATCAGCCAGCAGACCGCGAAGAACGCGTTCCTGTGGCAGGGCGGCGGCTACCTGCGCAAAGGGTTGGAGGCATATTTCACGGTGCTGATCGAGGCGCTGTGGGGGAAGCGGCGGATCATGGAGGTGTACCTCAACATCGCCGAGACCGGCATTGGCACCTATGGCGCGAACGCCGGGTCGCAGCGCTATTTCGGTCATGACGCCAGCCGGCTGTCGACGTTGGAGGCGGGGCGGATCGCGGCGGTGCTGCCGCTGCCCAAGCGGCGCGAGGCGGTGGAGCCGCGCGGGTTCGTGCGGCGGCATGGCAACAAGCTGGCCCGATATGCGGGGGTAGTGCGACGCGAGGGGTTGGACGGGTGTTTGAGGTAATCGTCACCTGCCGAAGCATCCACCCCGGCGAAGGCCGGGGTCCAGGCTCGGCCCTTCGCATTGGAGAAGGCCACCCGCTGCTACTTAGCAGCTTGTAACTGGATCCGGCCTTCGCCGGGGTGGATAATATCCCGGTCAGCCGCTCATCAAAACGGCAATTTAAACCCCGGCGGCAAGGGCAAGCCGCTGGTCATCTTGCTCATCTCCGCGCCGGACACCGCGTCGGCCTTGGCGCGGGCGTCGTTGAAGGCGGCGGCGAGCAAATCCTCCAGCATCTGCTTCTCCGATAGCTGCATCAGCGAGTCGTCGATCGCGATGTTGATGATGCGGCCCTTGGCCGACGCCTTGACCTTGACGATGCCGCCGCCGGCGACGCCCTCCACCTCGACCGTGTCCAGCTTCGCCTGCGCGTTCTGCAGCTCGTTCTGGACGTTCTGCGCCATCTCCATGATCTTTTTCATCTGGTCGTCGTTCATCATGCACTCCGTTGATGCGGGTTAGCCGCTGCGCTGGCCGGGCCAGCTTTCCAGTTCCGCCTCGGGGAACGCCTCGAACGCGGCTTTGATCATCGGCGAGTCGAGGATCGCCTGTTTTGCGGCGGCCTCGGCAGCGCGCTCGCCCTCGGCCAGCGTCGGCGCGCCGGGTTCGTCGGTGAAGCTCACGCGCCAGGGCTGGCCAGTGGATGCCTTGAGCGCGTCGGTCAGATCGCGCAGCGCGTCGGTGGACCAGGGCCGCGCACCGCTGAGCACCAACTCCGGCGGGGCGTAGCGGACGACGCTGGCATTGGCGTTGAGCCGGGTCGCGACGAAGCTGTGGCCACGCTCGTCTAGCCAGCCGGGCAGTTGGGCGAAGGCGGGCGGCGCGCCAGCGCGCTCCGGCACGGCCGGCGTCGGTGCAGGAGCAGGCGCGGCGGCGGGCGGCGCGCCGGACGCGAGCTGGCGCGCGAGGTCCCCCGGGTCGGGCAGCGTGGAGGCGTGGATCGCGCGGAGCAGCGCCATCTCGGCGGCCTCGATCGGCAGCGCGGCGCGGCCGACCTCCTCATGCCCCTTCAGGAACAGCTGCCACAGGCGATGTAGCGCGGGAAAGGACAGGCCCGCCGCCCATTCGGCGCGAGCATTGCGCTCCTCGGCTGGCTGGGCGGTGTCGGGCGCGGCGCCGACCTTGGCCAGCGTGACGCCATGCACCGTCTCGAGCAGCGCGCGCAGAACCGACAGCGGATCGACGCCGAGATCATACTGGCGGCGCAGCTGGTTGAGTGCCGCGGCGGCGTCGCCAGCGAGCACGAAGCCGAACAGATCGCGCACCGCGCCGCGATCGGACAGGCCGAGCATCTCGCGCACCGCGGCGGCGGTGACGCCCGAACCCTCCAGCCCGGCATGAGCTATCGCCTGATCGAGGATCGACAGGCCGTCGCGGGCGGAGCCCTCCGCCGCGCGGGCGATGAGCGTCAAGGCCTCGGGTTCGGCCGTGACCTGCTCCTGCTTGCAAACGTTCAGGAAATGCTCGGCCAGCTTCTCCGCGGGAATACGGCGAAGGTCGAAACGCTGGCAGCGCGACAGAACGGTGATCGGCACCTTGTTCACCTCGGTCGTGGCGAACAGGAATTTGACGTGAGCGGGCGGCTCCTCGAGCGTCTTCAACAAGGCGTTGAAGGCGTTCTTGGAGAGCATGTGGACCTCGTCCACGATGTAGATCTTGTAACGCGCGGAAACGGCGGCGTAGCGCGCGGCGTCGATGATCTCACGGACGTCGTCGACACCGGTGTGCGACGCAGCGTCCATCTCGATCACGTCGATGTGGCGCCCTTCCGCGATGGCGCGGCAGGGCTCGCACACACCGCAGGGGTCGATGGTGGGACCGCCCCGTTCGTCGGGACCGATGCAGTTCAGCGCCTTGGCGATCAGCCGGGCGGTGGAGGTCTTTCCAACGCCGCGCACACCGGTCATCAGAAAGGCATGGGCGAGCCGCTCGCGCTTGATCGCGTTGCCGAGCGTCTGGACCATCGCGTCCTGCCCGATCAGCTCGCGGAACGTCTGCGGCCGGTATTTGCGCGCGAGGACGCGATAGGCCTCGCGCTGCGGCTGCGGGGGCTCGTCGAGGCCGAGGTCCATCAGCGGGCGACCCGAGTCGGACTGCGGAAGTTCACGAAGTACGCGACCCGTGTCGATCGAAAACGCTCCTCTAGCGGAGCCGCAACAACAGGACGATCGGAACAGAAGGTGATTCGGGTCACCGGGCGATTATGGCAGGTGATCGGGATGTAGGACAGGGGGAGTGGCCGACAGGGCGGGTCACGCGAATAAATCGCGTGACGTCGGACGGGCTGACGCCCGCCGGCCGCTCTACTGGGCGTGGAGCGCAGCATGCGCTCTCTCGTCCACGTCGCGGTGAGAGCCGGAACGACCCGGAGCGAAATCGTTGTGGCTGCTGCCTTCCGGCCCTGACCAGGTTGGCGACGACCCCGTCCGCCCGACTCTCGCGGCGTCATATGGCGGACGGCGGGAACAGGTTCAAGTCACCGGCTGGGTGGGAAGCCGACGGGTGGAGCAGGCCCGCCCCGGATCGGTGTTCGCGACGGAAGTCGGGGCCCAGTCCGCGGCGCGGCCGACTGGCTCCCGGCTTCCGCGGGGGAAGGTTTTATCAGCGCGTTTGCAGCTGAGCCTAGCGGCGGTAGGTGCGGACCCGGCGGCAGACGCGGCGGCGCTCGCCATAGCGATAGGTGGTGCGGCAGACGGTACGATAGCGCGGACGGTTGTAGTTGCGGCGCGTGGTCGTGCTCCGCTCGCGCACGGTGACGCGGGTGCGGGTCGCATTGGGGGTGACGACGGTGCGCTCGCGCACGACCACGCGGTCCTGGACGGGGGCGGCGGCGGCCGGGACGGCCGCGACACCGGTGACGGCGACCAAGGCGGCCGCGAACAGCGACAAGATCTTCATGAGGCTCTCTCCCTTCGCCGTGGCCCGGTAAGCGGCCGAACGGCTCGTTACGCGCCCGTCACCATCGGCGGGCAATCGCATAACCCATGTTGTACGCCGGAGTTCCCGTCAGGGCATACGGACCGACAGACCATCGAGTGCGGCGGTCAACCTGATCTGGCAGGCAAGCCTGCTGTGGCGGGTGGCGGCGTGGGCGAGGTCGAGCAGCTCCTCCTCCTCCGCGCTCGCGGGCGGCAGGCGTACGAAGTCGGCGGCATCGACGATGACGTGACAGGTGGCACACGCCATGTCGCCGCCGCAGGTTCCCTCCAGCGGCTGGCCGGCGCGCTGGGCGGCGTCGAGCAGGCGCTCGCCGGGGATGCCCTCGACCTCGGTCGTGCCGAACCGGACCTTCATGCCCGCTGCTCACGCGCGGCGGCGTCGATGCGGGTAACGGCGTCGGTCATCTCCGTTGGCGTGGTGTAGCGGCCGAAGCCGAGGCGGATCGAGGCGCGGGCCTGGGCATCGGACAGGCCGATAGCGCGGAGCACATGGCTGGGCCGGCCGGAGCCGCTGGCGCAGGCGGAGCCGGCGGAGAAGGCGAGGTCGCGGAGGTCGGACATCAGGCGGGCGACGTCTAAGCCGGGGAAATGGAGGCTGAGGTTGCCGCGGTAGCGATGGGTGGCGGCGCCGTTGAGGCGCCACTCTCCATTTTCCCCGCCGCAATTTCCATCCAGCCCCGCGCGATCTCCATCCACTTCCGCGCAGGCGGGGGTCCAGTTGCGAGATGCTTCGTGGAGCGGTGCGCCCTCACCAAATGTGCGCGCAGCAACTGGGCTCCCGCCTTCGCGGGGGACGAAGAGCGTCGCTGCGATGCTCCACAGCCGCTCGACATGGGCGCGATCCTCGTCCGCCCGTTCCTGCATCAGCCGCGCCGCGACGCCGAACCCCGCGCATAACGCCGGCGATAGCGTACCCGAACGGCCGCCTTCCTGATCGCCGCCGTGGAGCAGCGGCTCGAGGGCCACGCCGTCGCGGACCCACAGCGCGCCGATGCCCTTGGGGCCGTGAACCTTGTGCGCTGAGAGGGCGACGAGATCGACGTTGGCGGGGATCAGCACCCGGCCATAACCCTGCACCGCGTCGCACAGGAACAGAGCGCCCTTTTCGTGGGCGAGGTTGGCCAATTCGGCGATCGGCTGGATGACGCCGATCTCGTTGTTGACCAGCATCGCGGCGACCAGCCCGGTGTCGGGAACGATCGCCGCGCGCGCGATATCGAGGTCGACGAGGCCGTCCGGGCCGACCGGAAGCACGGTGACTGCCCTGCCCTTCGCCCCCTCGGCCGCGACGGTGTCGAGCACCGCGGCATGTTCTGTCGCTACGGTGACGATGGGGCCGCTCGTTCCCTTGATCGCCCAGTTGAGCGCCTCCGTGGCGCCGCTGGTGAAGACAACGCGGCCACCGGGCGGGAGCACGCCGGCGATCTGTTCGCGCGCGACCTCCACCGCTGCCTTGGCGACACGGCCGGCGCGGTGGGCGGAATGCGGGTTGGCGTGTTGGTCGCGGAGCCACGGCAGCATCGCCTCTAAGGCTTCGGGCGCGAGCGGGGTCGTTGCTTGGTAATCGAGATAGATCATGCCGGTCGGCGTCACGCCGCGAACTTGCGCGTGGCGCGGGCGATGTCGCGCCAAGCGGTGATGGCGCGCTCGACCTCTGCCTCGTCCGTCTCGCGGCCGAAGCTGATGCGGACGACTTCGCGGCCGGCGTCCTCGCTGTAGCCGAGCGCGGCGAGGACGTGGCTGGGCTTGAGGCTGCCCGACGAGCAGGCGCTACCGGCGGACACGGCGATGCCGGCCAGGTCGAAGCGGATCAACTGCGCCGCGGACGCCACGCCGGGCATCCGGTAGCTGCCGATCGCCGGATGGCGGGGGCTGTCGGCCGCGACGATCTCTCCCCCAGAGCGTGAGATCGCATCGTCGAGCCGCGCGCGCAGCTGGGCCCAGCGTTCCACCGGTTCGGGCTCGGCCAGTGCCGCGGCCCAGCCGAGCGCGCCGGGCAGGTTCTCGGTGCCGGGGCGATAGCCGCGCTCCTGCCCGCCGGTGGGGTTGAGCGTCGCCAAGTCGCGAACGAGCAGCGCGCCGATGCCAGGCGGGCCGCCATGTTTGTGCGCGGAGAGCGCGACGAAGTCGGCGTGCGCGGCGATGTCGGCCGAGACGGCGGGCAACTGCGCGGCGTCGACGAGAAGGAGGTGACCGGCGGCATGGACGGCCTGGGCGATGGCGGCGATCGGCTGGCGGACGCCGGTCTCGGAGTTCGCCCACTGGATGCAAACGAGGGCGCGGTCCCCTTCAATCCTCCCCCGGCGGGGCAGGTGGCGCGCGGCGTCAGCCGCGTGACGGAGGGGGTTCGCGGCAGTCGTTGAACGCGCCTCCCGCCCCCCTCCACCACCCGGCTGCGCCGGGCGGCCCCCCTCCTCCTCCGGGGGAGGATTGAAGACACCATCGCTGCCGACGGGGAGCACTTCCGCGTCAGGGCACACGCGCAGCACCGCGTCGTGCTCGACCGCACTGACCAGCCGCCGCGCCACCACGGCGCGGTCGAGCGCGATCGCCAGCGACTCGGTAGCGCCGCTGGTCAGCAGTACCTCGCCCGTCCAGCCATGCGCGCCGGCGATGCGCCCGCGCGCTTCCTCCAGCGCCGCCCGCGCGGCGCGGCCTTCGGCATGAGGGCTCGACGGGTTTGCCCATTGCGTCAGCCCTTCCATCATGGCCGCGCGCGCGGCGGTGGTGGCGGGCGTGGTGGCGGCGTGGTCGAGATAGAGGCGGTCGGGCAAAAAAATTCCAAACTCGGGCGTGGGCCCTATATAGCGCCAAGATCCGCAGGGTTCATCCCGCTCCAGTCAAGGTCTGTCCATGCCCGAAGTCATCTTTCCCGGCCCCGAAGGCCGCCTGGAGGGGCGGTTCGCGCCTGCCCCCCGCCCCCGGGCGCCGGTCGCGATGATCCTGCACCCGCACCCGTCGTCGGGCGGCACGATGAACAACCGCATCGTCCAGGAGCTGTACAAGACGTTCCAGCGGCGCGGCTTCGCGGTGTTGCGCTTCAACTTTCGGGGCGTCGGCAAGAGCCAGGGCGTATTCGACAACGGCGTCGGCGAACTGTCGGACGCGGCCAGCGCGCTCGACTGGGTGCAGTCTTTCCACCACGAGGCGTCGACGACCTGGGTCGCGGGCTTCGGCTTTGGCGCGTGGATCGGCATGCAGCTGCTGATGCGGCGCCCGGAGATCCGCGGCTTCATCTCGATTGCGCCGCCGGCCAACATGTTCGACTTCACCTTTCTGGCGCCCTGCCCTTCATCGGGCATCATCATCCAGGGTGAGAATGACGAGGTCGTCACCCCCGGCGCGGTGCAGAAGCTCGTCGATAAACTCCGCACCCAGCGGCACATCACCATCCACCACGACACGATCCCCAAGGCGAACCACTTCTTCGAGCACGAGATGCCGGACCTGATGGGCAGCGTGGACAAGTATCTGGACATGCGGCTCGACCCCAATTCACCAATCAGGTGACTTGGGAGCAGCAGATTAGCGTCAGCTAATGTGCGCCCGCGACGTCGAGCCCGGCCAGCGACGCTTCAGCGCCGTTCGACGACGCGGCTTTGCCGCGGCGCTACCACGTCCAGATCAGGACGTTGCCGATCAGCACGACCGCCATGACCAGCATCAGCACGCCCTTGGTGCGCTCGGGGCCGCGCCGGGCCAGCTTCGCGCCGAAGATCGCCAGCACGAAGGCGGCGAGCATGGCGATGGTGGGGGCGAGGGTCGCCATCAATCCTCCCCCGCAGGGGGAGGGGGACCGGCGAAGCCGGCGGCGCGGGCGGTCTCTACGATGTGGCGGAGAACGGAGTCGAGGTCGGCGAGCACCGCCGCTGCCGGGATCCGCAGCGGGCTGACGCCTCGACGCGACAACCAGACGTCCCGCTCGATGTCGCGGGCGGGTTGGCCGCCGCGGTTGTGAGCTTCCCCGTCGACTTCCACCGCGAGGCGCACCGCGTCGGCGTAGAAGTCGCGGATGTATGGGCCAGCCGGATGTTGGCGGCCAAGCTTGAGGCTAGCGGGGCGGGTGCGGAGCTGCTGCCACAGGATCACCTCCGGCAAGGACAGCGCGCGGCGCAGCTTGCGGGCCTTGCAGATGGTGCTGGTCGGGCCAGTGACCTCCATCAGCCCCCTCCACCATGCTTCGCATGGCCCCCCTCCCCCTGCGGAGGAGGATCAGCCAGCGCTTTCGCGTAGGCCTGTATATCGACATTGCCGCCCGAGAGGATCACCAGCATCCCCGCTTCTGCGCGCACCTTCCCGCTCAGCACCGCCGCGAGTGCCACCGCGCCGCCGGGTTCGAGCACGAGGCGGAGCTTTTCCGCCGCCCAGCGTTGTGCCGCCGCGATCTCCGCCTCGTTGACCGCCACCCCCTCCGCGCCGCGTCTCGACAGTACGTCAAAGGTCAGTTCCGACACCCGCGGCGTCTGCAGCGCGTCGCAGGCAGTGGGCGGTGGGTTGGGGCCGACGGGTTCGATCCAGCCGGCCTCTAGCGAGCGGCGCATGTCGTCCCAGCCTTCAGGCTCAACCACCGTGATCGCGGCGCCGGGCAGCGCCAGTGCCAGCCCCGCGGCTAGACCGCCGCCGCCGCAGGGTGCGACCACGCGGGTCGCCGGCGGCAGGCCCAGCGCCGCCATCTGCGCCGCCGCCTCGACGCCGGCAGAGCCCTGCCCCTCGATCACCCATGGATCGTCGAAGCTGGGCACCAACGTCGCGCCGCGCGCCTCTGCGAGTCGGCCGGCGATCTGTTCGCGGTTGTCGGTGGCGCGGTTATAGGCGACCACCTCTGCGCCGAGCGCCAGCGTCGCGTCACGCTTCACCGCCGGTGCGTCGGATGGCATCACGATGGTGGCGGCGATGCCGAGCCGCTTCGCCGCCCAGGCGACACCCTGTGCATGATTGCCGCTCGAAAAGGCGACCACGCCCTTGGCGCGCACCGATTCGTCAAGCGCGGTCAGACGGTGCCAGGCGCCGCGAATCTTGAAGGCGCCGACCGGCTGTAGAGATTCAGCCTTGAGCGCCACTTCGACCCCGCCGATCCGCGCGACGTAGAGGGGCGTCGGCGGCAGGATCGCCGCCACCTTCGCCGCCGCGTCGCGCACACCCGCACGGGTGGGTTGTCGTACGAGCGTCACAATTCGTCTCAACCTCCAATCAGCCGCTTTACAGGGGGGTCACCCCCCCTTATCTGACCCCCCGCTGCCCCATGGGACTTCCAACCGCAAGGCAGTGTTTTCACACTCGGCGAAAGCCACCCGGAGGTCCCTTGAATTGCATCAGCATCATAACGCGTTGGGGCTAGCTGCCCTGTCGGCTGTGAATTCCGCAGCCGAGATCGCCAAGACTGCGCCGGTTGAGCCGGTCACGCTCGTGCGTCCGCACGCTGCTGCGCGCGCGGCCCGCTTCTTCGTGGAGAAATTCCCGGGACGCTCGATGTATGCGGTGAAGGCGAACCCGTCGCCGGACCTGCTACAGGTGCTGTGGGATTGCGGCATCACCCATTACGACGTCGCTTCGATCGGCGAGGTGCGCCTCGTCGCGCGTACGCTGCCGGGTGCGACGCTGTGCTTCATGCACCCGGTCAAGGCCGAGGAAGCGATCCACGAGGCGTATTGGAAATATGGCTGCCGCACCTTCTCGCTCGATTCGATGGAGGAGCTGGACAAGATCCTCCGCGCAACCGTGCAGGATACCGGTGAGAACGCGGCTGACCTGACGCTGTGCGTCCGGCTGCGCGTGTCGTCGGAACATGCCAAGTACAGCCTCGCGTCCAAGTTCGGTGTGCTGCCGGGCGAGTCCAAGGCGCTGCTGTTCGCGGCGCGGCAGGCGGCGGATGCGCTCGGCATCTGCTTTCATGTCGGATCGCAGGCGATGACGCCGGACGCCTATGTGCAGGCGATGGAGCGCGTCCGCGCGGCGATCGTCGAGGCGGCGGTGACGGTGGACGTGGTGGACGTGGGCGGCGGCTTCCCGTCGACCTATCCCGGCATGGAGCCGCCGCCGCTGGAACTGTATTTCGACGCGATCGGGCGTGCGTTCGAAAGCCTGCCAATCTCTTATTCGGCAGAGCTGTGGGCGGAGCCGGGCCGGGCGCTGTGCGCGGAGTACAGCTCGCTGATCGTGCGCGTCGAGAAGCGCCGCGGGACCGAGCTGTTCATCAACGACGGCGCCTATGGCGCGCTGTTCGATGCAGCGCATATCGGCTGGCGCTTCCCGGTGACGCTGCTGCGCGAGCCGCAGTCGACGGTGCGCGACCACCCGTTCAGCTTCTACGGGCCGACGTGCGACGATCTGGACCACATGACCGGGCCGTTCCTGTTGCCGGCGGACGTGCAGGCGGGTGATTACCTGGAGATCGGGATGCTCGGCGCGTACGGCGCGGCGATGCGGACGCAGTTCAACGGCTTCGGATCGGCCAACACAGTGGTGGTCGAGGACGAGCCGATGGCGTCGTTGTATGTCGAGCTTGAAGACGAGCGCTTCGCGTCCAATGTCGTGAAGCTGTAACGGGCATCCGTCACCCCGGCCTTGAGCCGGGGCCCCGCTTCTTCTTCTGCGGGGCAAGGCAGCGGGACCCCGGCTCAAGGCCGGGGTGACGAAGTGTGGCGATCGCTGCCGCATCAAAAGTTTGGGTTTCCGCGTCCCCATAAACGACGGCGGGTCAAAGATGGACCTGAACCAATGAACGACCTTTCTAAGATCAACAGCAACCGCAAGGCGGAGCTGCTCTCCAAGCGCGTCGAGCATGTCGACATCCGCTCGTTCGACGCGCGGCCGATCATCGATTCGATGGAGAAGATGAGCTTCACCTCGCGCGACCTCGCGCGCGCGACGGGCATCTACAACCAGATGCTGGGCGACAAGGACTGCACCGTGTTCCTGGTGATCGCGGGCTCGACCTCGGCCGCCGGGTGCATGGACCTGTATGCGGAGCTGGTGCGCTCCAATATGGTCGACGGCATCGTCGCGACCGGCGCGACCATCGTCGACATGGATTTCTTCGAGGGCCTCGGCCACAAGCACTATCAGGCGCTGGAGATCCCGGACGACGACACGCTGCGCTCGCTCTACATCGACCGCATCTACGACACCTACATCGACGAGGAGGAACTCCAGCACGTCGACCACACGATCTTCGAGATCGCCGAGTCGCTGGAGCCGCGCGCCTATTCCAGCCGCGAGTTCATCCGCGAGATGGGCAAGTATCTGGTCGAGCACGGCAAGAAGGACAACAGTCTCGTCAAGCTCGCATACGAGCACGACGTACCGATCTTCTGCCCGGCGTTCGTCGACTCCTCGGCGGGGTTCGGACTGGTCAAGCATCAGGTCGACGCGGCCAAGGCGGGCAAGCCGTATCTGATGATCGACGCGGTCGCCGACTTCCGCGAGCTGACGCAGATCAAGATCGAGGCAGGCACCACCGGGCTCCTCATGATCGGCGGCGGTGTGCCCAAGAACTTCATCCAGGACACGGTCGTCTGCGCCGAGATCCTGGGGCATGAGGATGTCGCGGTGCACAAATATGCGGTGCAGATTACGGTCGCCGACGTGCGCGACGGCGCGTGCTCGTCCTCGACGCTGCAGGAGGCGGCGAGCTGGGGCAAGGTCAACACCGGCATCGAGCAGATGGTGTTCGCGGAGGCCGGCTCGGTGATGCCGCTGCTGGCGTCGGATGCGTGGCATCGCGGGCTGTGGAAGGACCGCGAGCCGCGGCGCTGGGCGAAGCTGTTCGCTTGATTTCGTCACCCGGTCTTGAGCCGCGGTCCCGCTTCTGTCAGCGCATGACGAGATAGCGGGATCTCGGCTCCGGGCCGGGGCGACGAAGGGAATGCACATGCCGACCATCAATCACGCCCTGCTTCAGCCCGTCGTCGCACTGGTCGGGTGGACGCTCGTGATGCTGTTCTGGCTGCTCGCGACGCGGCTGCCGGCGATGCGTAAGTCGGGCGTGAAGATGGGCGAGTTGGTCGGTACCAAGCCGGGCGACGCCGATCGCGTGCTGCCGCCGAGCGCGCAGTGGAAGGCGCACAACTACATGCACCTGTTGGAACAGCCGGTGCTGTTCTACGTCGTCGTGATCGTGCTGGCGCTGCTCAAGGTCGATGATTTCGAGACGCGGGTGCTGGCCTGGGGCTATGTCACCTTCCGCATCGTCCACAGCATCTGGCAGGCCACGATCAACCGGGTGGGGCCGCGCTTTTATCTGTTCGCGATCTCCACCGCGATCCTGGTCGCGCTGACGATCCGCGCGGGCGTCGAGGTCTTCGGGCACCGGTTCTGATGTCCAAGGAAGGCTTCGAGCGGCATCGCCAGCCCTGGACGACGGACGAGATCCAGAAGCTGCATCAGTTCGCCAAGAAAGGCATGGCGCTGAAGGCGATTTCCAAGGCGCTGAAGCGGTCCGAGGAGTCGACCAAGGACCGCGCCAAGGCCGACGGCCTTTCCATCGCGAAATTGCGTTAGGTGCGCGAGCGGCTCGTCCAACTGCGTAACGGGCGGGCCGGCGCCTATGCCGTCGCGCTCTTCCGCCGCGCGCAGTTCGAGGCGGCGCGGCGGAGCGGCGCGGTGACGTTCGATATCGACGGGCGCATGGGCATGGGCGCGGTGCTGACGCACATGACTCTGGTGCTCGCGCTGGCGGACCGGCTGCAGGTGCGGGCGGCGGTGCGATGTACCAACCGGCTCTATGCGAGCACGCCGGGCGAGGACTGGTTTCCGCGCTTGTTCGAGCGGGTCGACCCGGTACCGGACACCGGCCGGCGCATCGCCATCCGCAACGATGTCGAGCAGGAAATGCTGGGCAGCCCGTGGGGGATGTCGCTGACCGAGGGGCTGGCGACCTTCTCGCGGCACATCCGCTTCGTCCCCTTCCTGCACGACGAGGCGGCGGCGGTGCTGGCGCCATTGTCCGGACTTGATCCGCTAGGCGTCCACTATCGCGGCACCGACAAGCATAGTGAGGCGCTCCTCGTCGAACGATCGAGCGCGGTTGCCAAGGTGGTGCGGCGGGTCGAGCGCGGCGGGCACCACGCGATCTTCCTCGCCACGGACGTACCGGCGTTCGGCCGCGAACTGCGCGCCACGCTGCCGGAGCTGCCGATCGTGAGCTACGAGCGACCCGAACTGACCGTCGTGGAGGGGCAGCCGATCCACTTCTCCGATGCCGACGGCTATTGGAAAGGCGTCGACGCGCTGGTCAACATCCTGGCGCTCGCGCGGTGCGGAGCGGTGGTGCGGACCGCCTCGTTCCTGTCTGGGTGGGCCAAGGTGCTCAACCCGGCACAGCGGGTGCTGATGCTCAACCAACCGTACAGCGACGTACGCTTTCCCGATGCGCTGATCCGGTCGGATCTCTGATGATAGGGTCTTACTGATTGCACCTTCCCCGGCGGAGGCCGGGGCCCAGCTGCGGTATCCAACGACCGGCATAACTTTCACCCCGGCGCCGACTGGGCCCCGGCCTCCGCCGGAGAGGGATGTTCCGGCAGCAGGTCGCCGTCACGCGAACAGCCGCTTGAGGCTTCGCTCCAACATCAGGAATTGCCACAGGGTGCGGCCGTGTTCGGCGCGGCCGGTGCGGTGGTCCTCGGCGAGGCGGGCGAGGTGCGACAGATCGAACCAGCCGGTCTCCGCCAGCGTCTTCGATCGCGCGAGCGCTGCGGCATCGGCGGTAAGCGAGGCGCGGAACCAGGCGCTGACCGGGGTCACGAAGCCCATCTTGGGGCGATAGAGGATCTCGCGCGGCAGATAGGGTTCCAGCGCGCGCTTCATCAGCCATTTTCCCTGGGCGCCGCGCACCCGCATCGACGTGGGCAGCGTCGTGGCGAATTCGACGAGGCGGTGGTCGAGCAGCGGCTCGCGCGCCTCCAGCGATACGGCCATGCTGGTGCGGTCGACCTTGGTTAGCATGCCGCCGGGCAGCCAGCGGGTGAGGTCGGCATATTGCGCGCGGTCGAGCGGGTCGCGCGCGGGTGCTGCGCGCATGGTGGCGATCCAGGCGTCCTCGGCGCGGTAGCCGCCGAGTTGCGCGCGCGCCTCGGCGGAGAAGAGCGCGGCGCGGGTCTCAGGGGTGGTGACCCCCACGGCGCGCGCGTAAGCTTCGTCACCATCGGCGGCGAGTGCCAGCAGCGTCGTCTTGGCGCGCAGCGGGCGCGGCGCCCAATCGGCCTTGGGGTAGATCGCGCCAAGCCGCCCGCCAATTCTCCGGAGCGACGCGGGCATGAGTGCGCGGAGGCGCTCCTCGGCGTGCTGGAAGCGTTGGCGGCGATAGCCGGCGAACGCCTCGTCCGCACCGTCGCCCGACAGCGCCACCGTCACCGTCTCGCGCGCGAGTGCGGAAACCTGATAGGTGGCGAGTGCGCTGGCATCCGCGAAGGGCTCGTCGAACGCCTCGACTAGCGTATCCACCAGTTGCAGGTCGTTCGGATCGACGACGCGGGCGTGGTGATCGGTGTGGAAGCGTTGTGCGACGACATCGGCATAGGCGCGCTCGTCATGACCCGCCTCGTCGAAGCCGATGGTGCAGGTCTTGACCGCCTTGCCGCTCGCCTCCGCCATCAAGGCCACGACGGCCGAACTGTCGACCCCGCCCGACAGAAAGGCGCCGAGCGGCACGTCGGCGACGAGGCGACTGCGGACGGCGGTGCGCAGGTGGTCTATCAGTTCGTGCGCGAGGTCGTCCGCCGAACCCTTCGCGCGGTCGGCGAAGCTGACCTGCCACCAGCGGCGCGGGTTGGGCACCGGCTTGCCGCGTTCGAGCAGGAGGAAGTGGCCGGCGGGCAGCTTGCGGACCCCCGCGACGATGCAGGCGTCGTCGGGGACATAGCCCCAGGCGAGATAGTCCTCGACCGCGCGCAGGTCGGGGGCGCGGCGGACGAGCGGGTGCGCGAGCAGGCCCTTCAGCTCCGACGCGAACGCGACGGCACCGTCGCTGAGTTCGGCATAATGCAGCGGCTTCACGCCCAGCCGGTCGCGGGCGAGGAACAGCGCCTGCCGGTCGTCGTCGTGGAGCGCGAAGGCGAACATGCCGTGGAGGCGCGCGAGCATGTCCGGCCCCCAGGCACGCCAGCCATGGAGCAGGACCTCGGTGTCGCCGGAGGTGCGGAAGCGGGCGCCTCTCGCCTCCAGTTCGGCGCGGAGCTCGGCGAAGTTGTAGACTTCGCCATTGTAGGTGACGGTCAGCGCGCCGTCCTGCATCGGCTGCGGCGAGCCGGCGACGTCGATGATCGACAGCCGGCGGTGACCGAGCCCGACGCCCGGTGCGGTCCAGACCCCCTCCCCGTCCGGCCCGCGATGCGCGAGCGCGTCGACCATCCGCTGGATGCGAAGCGGGTCGACGGGCTTGGGGGTGCCCGGGTGGAACAGCCCGGCGATGCCGCACATCAGTCCGACCCGAGCACGACGATCTCCGCTGGTCCTGAGGAGCCGCTGAGCGAAGGCGAAGCGGCCTCTCGAAGGATATGTGGTTCGCAACGAGGCTTCGACAAGCTCAGCCTCTCCTCACCACGAACGGCGCTGATAAGAAGCCCCACGATCACTCCAGCCCGGCGGCGCGGGGCAGCGGTCCGAGGGCTTGGCGGAAGCGCGCGACCGTCGCGCGCGCGTTGCGGCCGGGCTGCACCTCGGCGGAGAGGTGGACGGCGATCGCACGGTTGGAGCCGCCCAGCAGGCGGGCTTGAGCTGTGTGCAACTTTACCTGCATGGGACCGGCGGCAGCGTCATCGCCGACCTGGTACCATGTCGCGACGACGCGCTCCACCGGGCCCGTGGCTTTCGCATTGGGCGCGGTAATCCGCATCGCGCGGCCGCCGGCGATGGCAGGCAGGTCGGCGACGCGGACCCAGCGGTCGGCCTCACGCAACACGCCGGTGCCGAAACCCACCAGTTCCGCGCCCTCGCGCTGGCGGGCGAAGACAGCGACGGCGAGATCGACGGTGCTGCCTTTCGCATTGGCATAGCGGCCGAACAGCGTGTGGTCGGCGCCCGGGTAGTGCGGTTGCCACGCCGCGGTGGTGGAGACCGGGACGCGGTGCCAGCCGGGCAGATCGGGCAGGTACAGCTGCGGCGGCAGCGCGGCCGGGCGGTTTGCCGCGGCGCTCCAGGCGGGGAAGACGGAGGCAAGCGCGAGCAGCAGCAGCGCGGCGACCGCGAGCGGCAGGGTGCGGCACACCGGACCCTGCAAGGTCGTCGCATCGAAGGCGGGCGCGTCGGGCGCACGGTCGAACCAGCGCCATGCGAGCGCGAGAACGCCCGCCATGACGACCGCGAAGAACACCCAGCCATAGACGATGTGGTCCGCGCCGGTGGCGGCCTCCAGCGTCGTCAGGTGCGCGGCATAGATGGTGCCGAACGCGCGCAGGCCGTTGGCGAGGACGGGCACGACGAGGCAGGTGAGGAGGAACAGCGCGCGGCGGCGCCAGCTGGTGAAGCACAGGTTTGCGACCAGCACCCCGAAGGCGAGCATGGCGATGACGAACTTCGCCCCAGAACACGCCTCCGCCACCTCGAACCAGTATCGCCCGGCGTGGATCAGGACGCCGTCGACCTCCGCCGGTACACCGGCCAGCGAGAGCAGTGGCATGACTTGGGCGACGGTGATCTGCTGCAGCGGCGGCTCCAGCTCCTCGCCGAACGGGACGAGGAAAGCGGCGTAGGCGAGTGGGAAGAGCAGCCCACGGGCGACATTCGGACCGAGCAGGGTGACGACCGCGCCTTGCAGCATCGCCACGAGCCCGGCGTGGCGGAGCACAGCGGTGGAAGCGGCGTCGCCGAGCAGCCACAGGCTTCCGCCGGCGCCGACCAGCAACAGGCCCGGCCACCAGGCGGTGGGCGTGAGCCGGGCGAGTTCCGCGCGGCGCTGCCACACCAACCAGGCGATCACTGGGCCGATGAAGAGGCAGTGGCCGAAGGTGGTGGAGGTCCACCAGATGTGGGCGAGATCGGCGGCGTCGCGGTGGAAGAGCAGGAGGAGCACGGCGGCGGTAAGGGTGAGCGCGATGAGGTGGGTTCGCCAGATCGTCCACCCTCCCCGGCGGACGCCGGGGCCCAGATCGGCCGCGCCGGCCCCATGCGTACCGTCGGTAGGAAACCCGGCATCCGGGCCCCGGCGTGCGCCGGGGAGGGTGAGATTGCTCATGCAGCCTTCCGCTCTACCGGCGACAGACCCATCAACGCGTCTAGCGGCTGGAGGCGCGCGTCCCAGTCGTAGCGGGCGATCACCTGCGCGCGAGCGTCTGCACCCTGCCCTGCCCCGTTTAGCGCCGCGCCGACCCGTTCGATCCATTGCTCCGCCGTGTCCGCGACCGCGATCGTGCCGCGATAGTCGATCCCCTCCGCCGCACTCGGCGAGGCAACGACGGGGCGCGCCATCGCCATCGCTTCCAGCACCTTGTTCTGGATGCCGCGCGCGAGCCGCAGCGGCGCGACGCAGACCGACGCCGCCGCCAGCCAGCCGCGCACGTCGGGCACCGCGCCGGTGACGATCACGCCGGGGAGCTTGGCCAGCGCCTGCACCGCGAGGGCGGGCTGGCGCCCGACGATGGCGAAGCGGGCTTGCGGGTGTTGCAGGCGCAGGGCGGGCAGCACGGCATCGGCGAACCATGCCACCGCGTCGATATTGGGCTGATAGTCCATCTGGCCGGTGAAGACGATCAGATGGCCGGGTTCATCGACCCGTTCGAATGCCGCGTCGGGGTCGAAGTGGCGGGCGTCGATGCCGTTCTCTACCGGCACGATTCTACCCGCGCCGCCGCCTTGTCGAAACAGCGCCGCTTCCGCTTCGGTGACGAACAGGCTCGCGTCCACGCAGCTCGCAACCTCGCGCTCGAAGCGGCCGAGCAGCTCGGCCTCGCGGCGGTAGAGGGGCCGCAGCGGCAGCGCAGCGGTGTCGGCGAGTTGCGCGAACTTGGCCGAATCGACATCGACGAAGTCCATGATCGTGCGGGCGCCTCTGGGCAGATACTGCGCCATCTGGCCGGAGAAGCAGTAGATCCCGTCGCAAACCGGCGCGGCGGCGACGGCGGCGTGCATGGCGGGATCGTCAAAGGCGGTGAGCGAGGCCGAACGCCCGCTCGCCAGCGCCTCCAGCGTCGCGCGCGCGCGGCCCTTGCGGCGAGGGATCACGGTGCAACTCGCGGTCAGCGCGCGCAGCTTCGGGTGCGGCTCGTAGTCGTCCGGATCGTCGGCAAAGGCGATCAGGTGCACCCGCGCCCTCGCCGCCAGATAACGGAGCGCGTGAAAGCTCCTGATCTTGTCGCCACGGTTCGGAGGATAGGGCACCCGATGCGCGAGGAAGAGGAGGTCGGTCACCCCAGTCCTCGCGCGATCCACGGTCCGGCGAGATTGGCAAGCCGCAGCGGCAGGCGTTTCCACGTCCGCACCATCAGCGCATATTTGGGGTCGAGCGGATTGACCGCGCGCGCCGGTCCATCGCTTTTCGACCAGTAGCGCAGCGGCTCGGGCGTGAAGCCGCAATTCTTCTTGAACGCCGCAGCCCCCGTGCCGACCTTCGAGCGGCCGAAATCGAAGCGGGTGCAGCCCCGCGCGCGGGCGTGGTTCATGAGCGCGAAGTACATCGCGTCGTTGGCGCGCAGGCCACGCGCCGCGTCGGTGCCGCCGCCCCAATAGGGGTAGACGGTACCGTCGAGATACAGGCTAAGGACGCTCGCGACCGCCCTTCCCTGATGGCGAACGATGAGGACGTCGGTGTCGAGGAGCTCGGCGGCGGTGCGGAGCAGCCCGGCGGGGAAGACAGGGGTGCCGAGATTGCGGACCGACTCCGCATAGACCTGGTAATGCTCCGCGAGCGCCTTCGCGTCGCTGCCGACGGCGACCTCGAGATCGTTGCCGAACGCGCGGCGCACTTCGGCGCGCTGCTTGCGCGGGATGGCGGCGAGTTCGGCCTCCTCAGTCGCGGCCAGCGGGCGGGCGAAGCCGACATAGGTCTGGTCGTCACCCGCCCAGCCGCTCGGGCCGGGGCCGCCGCGCAGCTCCACGGAGGGGCAGCCGAGCCGTCGCGCGAGCGCCCAAGCGGCGTCCGCGAGCTCCTCGACGCCCTCTCCTAACACGCCGCCGCCGACGCCGAAGGCGGTCGAGACCAGCGCACGGCCGAACAGGGGCGAGCGCATCTCGGTGAGCGGCAGGACGCCCGTGATCGCGCCACCGCGCGCGGCGAGAAGGTAGCGGGCGCGTTGCTTGCAGCCGGCTTCTACCGCGCGGCTCCAGCCGGTGAGGTGGAATGGGGTGGCGCCAGGGCTTCTACGGACGAAGGCATCAAGACGCGCGGCTTCGCTAACGTCCCGGAGGTTCCCTTCGCGGATGATGGCCGGAGCGGTGATCGGCTGGTGGATCACGCCGCCTCTTTCCGCTTCCCCGGCGAAGGCCGGGGCCCAGTTGCTACGAACTCGGTTGGTGGGGTTTGCCCTTCGTCACTCGGAAGCTCGCGACTGGGCCCCGGCGTTCGCCGGGGAAACGCCTGAGGCCGGGGAAGGTCGGCAACAACCTCGTCCACCCTGCCCCATTCATGGCGGGCGATCAGTTCACGCAGCTTGCCGGCCATCGCACCCAGCCGGGCATAATGGCGCAGGCGCGACTTGAGCGGCGCGTTCGTGACGCGCGGCTGGCCGGGGTCGATCTCCCATGGGTGAAAGTAGAACACCGCCGGCTGCCCCTCGCGGTTGACCTGACGCACCGCAAAGTCGGTCAGCGCCGCCGGGAGCAGGCGGAAGAAGCCGCCGCCCGTCGCCATGCGCCGCGCGCCGAACTGCGCCACCGTGACCGGTAACTCGATCAACTCCGCATCGGCGAGCGGCCGAAAAGCGTAGCGGGGCGCCTCCGGCCAGCCATAGTGGTCGTGGGCGAGCGGCGCGACGCTCGAGGAGTAGCGATAGCCCGCCGCCGCCAGCTCTGCGAAGGCCCAGGGGGTGCGCGCGTCTATTGAGAAGCTTGGCGCGCGATAGCCGGTCACGGCAACGCCGCCGGCATCCTCCAGCGCGGTGCGCGCACGCGCCAGGTCGGCGCGGAACTCGGGGGCGGTCATGGTGAAGACGCGCTGGTGGTCCCAGCCGTGGCTGGCGATCTCGTGGCCCGCATCGACGATGCGGCGGATCAGCGCCGGATAGCGGTGCGCCACCCAACCGAGCGTGAAGAAAGTCGCCTTCACGCCCGACCCGGCGAACAGCGCCAGGACCAGGTCGGTGTTGCGCTCGACGCGCGGCGTCAGGCTGTCCCAATCTGCCTTGTCGAGCGTGCGCTCGAACGCGCCGACCTGGAACCAGTCCTCGACGTCGACGGAAAGACCGTTGCGGACCGGATCAGGCGGCATGAAGCTTGGGCGCGTTGCCGGGGTCGGCCTCGACCCAGTCGACCAGCAGGGTTAGCACGCGGCGCAAGGCCGCATCCTGTTCCTCCAGGCGGGCCTCGAGCTCTGCGAGCCGCTCGGCCGTTTCCACGTCCGGAGCGGCGTGCCCTTCGGCGAGCTCAGCGCGGGCGGAGCTTTTGGCTTCTACCCTGCCCGGCAGGTCCGACGCTAGATCGGCTTCCACCGCGCGGACGACGTCACCGTCGATCAGGTCGGCGCCCGTCACCGCCGCATGGAGCATGACGCGGGCGGCAAGCAGGTTGAGCCGCCGCGGCACGCCGGCGCTGGCGGCGTAGAGCGCGGTGAAGGCGTTGTCGGCGAAATCCGGGCGCCCCTGCCAGCCGACCAGCTGCAGCCGATGCGCGATGTAATCTTCAACCTCGTCCTCGCTCATCGGATCGAGGTGATGGATGGCAACGATCCGCTGGCGCAACTGCTCCAGCGACTCGGTGCCGTTCAGCCGGTCGCGGAACTCGGGCTGGCCGAGCAGCACGATCTGCAACAGCGCGTGGCCGCCGGTCTGGAAGTTAGACAGCATCCGCAGCTCTTCTAGGCTGCCGACCGGCAGCGCCTGCGCCTCGTCGACCACCAGCAGCGTGCGCTTGGCGGTGCGCGCGACCGCGTGCAGCCCGCGTTCGATCGCGACCAGCAGCTGCGCCTTCTCCAGCCCGGCGGTGTCGACGCCGAGCTGCGACGCGACGACGCGCAGCAGGTCGGCGGGCTCGATCGCGGTGGAGACGATCTGGACGACGTGGAACGGAGTGCGGTCCATCGTCTCGAGCAGATGCCCGATCAGCGTCGTCTTGCCGGCCCCGATATCGCCGGTGATGACGATGAAGCCCTCTCCCTGCGCCAGACCATAGCCGAGATAGGCCATCGCCTTGCGGTGGGTCGCGGTTTCGAACCAGAAATACGGGTCCGGCGTCAGCTGGAACGGCTTGGCCGTGAAGCCGAAATGGGCCTCGATCACCGGGTCGTTCCTCCAAAGCTGTAGCGCGCGCCGAGCAGCGCCTGGGCGCGCCACGACGTGTCGATGCCGTCGCCGACGCGGAAATGATAGATGCCGAGCGAGGCGTTGGTGCTCAGCCGGCCGAACTGATGGCCATAGCTGGCGGTCGCGCCGGCCGAGAACACGTCCTCCGATCCGGCGAGGCCTGGCTCATAATAGTCGGCGAACGCCTGGACGTCGAAGCTCGATACCGGGCTCAGCGCGCGGCTGAAGAACGCCTGGGCGTAATAGCTGTCGTCCTCCAGCCCATAGATGGTGATCCCGGGGCGGTTGGGCGCGAACAGCTTCCGGTTGGCATACCCGGCGCCCACCCCGAACGACGTCGCGCCGCGGGTAGCGGAGACGACGGCATCGAGCCCGCGTGCGCGGTAGCTGGCCGTCGTCACGGCCTGGAACACGCCGTCGAGGCAGCCGCCGGGCGCGGAGCTGCTGGTGCCGAAGGTGCAGCCGTTGAACGCCTGAGCAAATTGGTCGCGCGTCGAGATGAAGCTGGTCGGCAGGTTGGCGATACCCTGTCGCAGCTGACGGCCGAAGGTGGTGACGGTGTCATAGACGCCGACCTGCACGCCGACGTCGGGGCGCGGCGCCCAGCTCGCGACGCCGGTGAAGCTGGTCGAGCCATAGCGCCGCCCGATATGCGCCTCCACCGAGGTGCGGCGGCTGGGACGCCAGACCACGCCGGCGTCGTAGTACACACCGTCGGTGCGATAGGTGACGCGACGCGCCGAGGTCTCGTCGAGGACGAAGCGGCCATTGGCATCGAGCACCGGTGCGCCGGTGGCGGTCAGCTGTGGCGCGCGCTCGCTGGTCTTGACCTCCTCATAACCCAAGCCCGCGGTCAGCGCGAGGTTGGGCGAGACCGGGAACAGCACGTCGTCGCGGACGAACCAGCTCTCATATCGCTGCCGCAAGGCGCCAGAGGTTTCGCGTTCCCACCCGGCGCTGCTGGTGAGCCCGACCGGGAGCTCGGTGCCCGGTGCCAGCGACGCGGTCAGGCCCGCAATCTGGCCGAGCGAGCTGTCGTAGAGGTCCAGGCGCGGCTGGCCGGCGACGATCGGCGAGAAGCCCGGCGTCTCCACCTTGGTGTAGCCGATCCGATAAAGGCCGCTGACTGCGACCGGGCCGAGCTGTTTGGACAGGGTCGGGCCGGCATACAAGCTATAGACCTGGCTGACATTGCTGTCCTCGGTGCCGAACACGCCGGGTGCCTCGCCGCGGATGTCGTAGCGGGTGCGGGTCGCGAGCGCGCCGCCCTCCAGCGACACGCCGGGCGTGACCCGGACCGTCGCCCGCGCCAGCCCCGAATGGATGCTGTCGTCGCCGTAATCGTCGTCCCAGCTGAAGCGATGCTCGTAGCGGTAGGATAGCTGCGCCGACGCCCGCGCGGTGTCGACGCTCACGTCCACCCCGGCGGCGGCCGACGTGTAAGTCAGCACGTCGCCGTTCTCGAGATCGGCGTCGAAGGTCTGGCTGACCTCGATATAGGGCTGCACCGTCGTGCGCGCGCGCTCCTGGGCGTGCGCGGGCGCGGCCAGCGCGGCAAGCGCGCAGCCGGCGAGGAGAGCTGGGTACTTCATGGGGTCAACTCCTGACCATAATAACTGCCAAAGCGGTGGCGATCGGGGACGAAGCTCACCGCGTTGAGGACGAGGCCGATATGTTCGCAGCCGTCGAGCAGCGCGACCGCGGCCGACACCTCGCTTTCCGGCGTCCGATCGGCGCGGACGACCAGCATCACCTGCCCGACCAGCATCGCCAGCACGGCCGCCGGCGACGCCGCGAGCGCCGGCGGTGAGTCGAAGATGACGATCCGGCGCGGATCCGCGGCGAGCAGCCGCGCGACGACGTCGCGGGTGCGGGCGCTGGCGAGCAGCTCGGTGTCCATCGCGGTCTTCTCGCCCGACGACAGCACCGACAGATGCGGCACGTCGGTGCGGACAACCAGCGCCTCGGGATCGATGCTGGCGTCGTACAAGGCGTCGAGCAGCCCGGGACCGGCCGGCAGCCCCAGGCGACGGCAGACGTCGGGCTTGGCGACGTCGGCGTCGACCAGCAACACCTCGGTATCGCGCTCGGCCGCCATCGAAAGCGCGAGATTGATCGCGCAGAAGGTCTTGCCGTCCCCGGGCCTGGCCGAGCAGACGAGCAAGGTGCGGCTCTTGTCGCGCTCGCCGCCCTGCTCCAGCCGGCGCCGGGTAACGAAGAGCTGGCGCTTGACCAGGCGAAACTCCTCGGCGAGCGGGCCGATCGGCGCGCCGGGCACGATCATGCCGGCCTCGGCCAACCGGCCACGGTCGATGATCGCCTCGTCCGGATTGGCGGGCGGCGGGGTAAAGTCGTCCGGATCGTCGCTACCGGCCAGGAACTGGGGCGGGATGGCGGCGAGCGTGTCCTGCCCTCCCCTCCCTGCAAGGAAGGGATCGGGGGTGGGTAGGTCCATGGGAACTCTGTCGTGAGTCACAGGACCCACCCCCAACCCGTTCCTTGCAGGCAGGGGAGCAGGAGGCGCGAACAGCGCCGCGCGCTCGAGCAGGCTCAACTCGCGCTTGGGTTTGGGATGAGAGCTCATATCGTTCACGCGGCGATCCCACGCTGGAGGAGCTCGACGCCGAGCAGCAGCGCGTACGCCGCGGCGAGGCCGCCGACGCCGCCGGCGAACAGCTTCAGCTTGCGCTGGCGCCGGTCGGCCTGGACGCGCGTGACCATCTCGCCGATCGCGCCCAGCACCGGCATCGCGGCGGCGCGCTCCAGCTTCAGGGTCGTCGCGAAGGTCGGGCGCAGCTGCCCCATCGCGAACGCGGCGCCGACGCCGGCGGCGATGCCCAACAGCAACACGCCGGACAGCAGCAGCATCCGATTGGGGGCGGCAGGCGTGCGCGGCGTGGTCGGCGGGTCGATCACGGAGAAGCGGACCTGCCCGGTCTGCGACTGCGCCGCGCCGCGCAGGTTGATCTGTTCGCGCTGTGTCAGCAGCTGGTCGTACTGATCCTTGAGCACTTGATAGTCGCGCTCGATCCGGCCCTGTTCGGCCGCGACCTGCGGGTCGATCGAGAGCTTGGCGTTGAGCTGGTCGAGGTCGCTCTGCAGCTGCGCCCGGCGGATGCGGAGCGACGCGACGGCGGCCTCCTTCTCGGCGCGCATCGTCTGCAGCGACATGTACATCGGGTTGGGCGTGCCGACGCCGGCGCCACCGCCGGTCAGCGGCTCGCCGCGCGCGGCGGCGTTGGCGGCGGCGAGTTGGCCGCGCAGGGCGATCACGTCGGGATGGTTCTCAGTGTAGCCGCGCGTACGCGCGTCGGCGAGCTGGCCGTTGATCGCCTGTAGCCGCGCGCGTGCCGGGCCGATGCCGGCGGCAGTGCCGGCGCCAGCAATCGTAGCGGGAGTGGATGCCATCTGACCCTGCACCGCCGCCAGCGCGGAAGACGCGGCGGCGAGATCGCCATCCACGACGCCGAGCTGCTGACGCGCCGCGCCGATCCGGTCGGCGACGGAGCCGGTGCCGGGCAGCGAGCCGAGATAGCGGTTCTGGAAATCGGCGCGCTTGGCCTCCGCATCGGCGAGCGCCTTTTGCCGCTGCTCCAGCTGCGCGTCGAGGAAGCGCAGCGACGACGCGGTCTGCGTCCGGTCACCGGCGAGGTTCGCCTCGACGAAGACGTCGATCAGCTTCTGCGTGACGGTGCGCGCCAGCTTGGGGCTGGTCTGGGTGGTGGTGATCTCGAACAGATTGTCCTGCTGCGGCGTCACCTTGATGTTGAGCATTAGCGCGGCGACCCGGTCAGCGACGTCGCGCTCGCTGGCGACGGTCGCGGCGAGATCGGTGCCGCGCACCACCTTTTCGAGGTTGACCGCGCTCACCAGCGTCTGGCGGATCTGGTCGCCGCCGTTGGATTGCGTCGGCATGCCGTTCATGGTCGGCGGCAGCAGCTGCTGCGACTGCACGAAAATACGCGCGCGGCTCTCATATTTGCTGGGGATCTGCGACACGATCAGCCAGCCGAGCAGGCAAACGCCCCACGCGACCGCCAGCGCCAGCCAGCGCCGCGTCCAGATGGAGTGCAGCGCCAGCCGCACCTCGTCATAGATGTTCCCCACTGGGCGTTATTCCTCAGAACATCGATTCGGGGATGATGATGACGTCGCCCGGCTCGAGGCGGACGTTCGCCTTGGAATCGCCCTTCTTCAGCAGGCGACCGACCTGGATCTGATACTCACGCTGCTTGCCGGTGTCGCGGTCGTAGCGGACCAGCTTCGCCTTGTTACCTGCCGCATATTGGGACAGTCCGCCGACCGCGATCATCGCGTCGAGCAGCGTCATGTTGGCGCGGAACGGGATCGAGGCGGGCTTTTCGGTGGCGCCGACGATGCGAACCTGCTGGCTGAAAGTGCCGGAGAAATTCTCCACGATCACCTGGACGATCGGATCCTTGATATATTCGCCCAGCGCCTTCTTCATGTCGTCGGCGAGCATCGCGGGCGTCTTGCCGACCGCAGGCATGTCCGCGATCAGCGGCGTGGTGATGCGGCCGTCGGGACGGACCTGGACCTTCGACGACAGCTCCGGATTGCGCCACACGAAGATGTTGAGCTGATCCAGCGGGCCGATCACATATTCCTCGCCCGGCCGCTCCTGACCCGCGACGTAGGACGCGGGCGGCAGCTCGGTGCGGCCACCGCTGGTGCAGGCGCTCAGCGCCGTCGCGGCGAGGCCGAGGATGAGGGCGGACCGGGCAACACGCATTCTTGACCTCCTCGCGGCCCCGAATGGGACCGACAGAACAGGCTCCCCTCTTGCGCGGGAGAGGTGAAGATCGGGTTAGCTTTGCCGCAGGAGGAAGCTCAGACACCTGAGGCTTCGTCACCCTGAACTTGTTGCAGGGTCCATGCGCGACACCCTCGACACGGGGCCGCCGTGAAAGGAGCGTACGTCGCGCATGGATGCTGAAACGAGTTCGGCATGACGGATGCTAACTAGCCAGAAACTCCACCGCCGGGGGATGCCCGAGGAACGTCGCCGGACTCGCGGTCGCGCCATAGGCCCCGGCCAGGAACACCGCGATCAGATCACCGGCCTCCGCCTTCGGCAGGCCAACATGGTCGCCCAGCCGGTCTAGCGGCGTGCACAGCGGCCCGACCACCGACACCTCCTCCGCCGCCGGCTCGCCCATCGCGCGGGCGAGCGCGAGCGGGTAGTTGCGGCGCACAACGGTGCCGAAATTGCCGGTGGCGGCGAGCTGGTGGTGGAGGCCGCCGTCGCAGACCAGGAATGTCTCCCCGCCCGACTCCTTCCGGTCGACGACGCGGGTCAGGTACACGCCCGCCTCGGCGACCAGCCACCGGCCGAGCTCGATCGCATAACGCGCCGGCCGGCCGGCGAGCGCGGCAGTCAGCGCGGCGCCGATTCGTTCGACGTCGAGCGGCGTGTCGCCGGCGAAGTAGGGCACGCCGAACCCGCCGCCCAGATTGACCAGCGGCGCGGGCGCCCCCGCCTCGTCCGACAGCCGGTCGGTCAGCGTCAGCGTCGCCCCGTGCGTGTCGATGATCGCCTGCGCGTCGAGCGCCTGGCTGCCGGCATAGACGTGCCAGCCGCGCCACTGTGCCCCCGCCGCGATAACACGCCGCGCCAACGCGCCGGCGCGCGCGGCATCGACCCCGAACGGCGACGGCCGCCCGCCCATCCGCATCCCCGAGCCGCGCAGCTCCACGTCGGGATTGATGCGGATCGCCAGGTGTGGGGTGACGCCCACGCGCGCGGCGGCTGCCAGCGCGCGATCCGCCTCGCCCTCCGACTCTAGGTTGAGCGTCGCGCCGGCCTCGATGGCGGCGGCCAGCTCCGCGTCGCGCTTGCCGGGGCCGGCGAAGCTGATCGCCGCCGCCGGCTTGACGTCGAGCGCGCGCCTCAGTTCGCCGGCGGAGGCGACGTCGAGACCATCGACCAGCGGCGTAATTGCCGCGAGCAGCGGCGGGAACGGATTTGCCTTGATGGCGAAGTGAAGATCGACGGAAGGGAACGCCTCGCGGAACCGGGCGATACGAGCAGCGACGACCGCCGGGTCGTAAACGAAGCAGGGAGCGCCGGCCTGCTCCGCCCAATGCGACGCAGAGCGCCCGGCGATGTGGAGCTCGCCCTGCTGGTGCGCAAACTCCGGCGGAATGGGGCCGGTGGGTTTCACGCGCTCTTCCGCGGCGAAGGCCGGGGTCCAGTTTCCGGATGCCGGGTTAGAATGTCCTCGCTCTTCAGGTCCATGGCAGCTGCGCCTTGGCCTTCGCCGGGGAGGAGCTTCGCGACGACTTCGTCCCGGATTGCCGCCCGATCGAGCTTGCCGTTGGCATTCCGCGGCAACGCCTCGCGCCACTCATATCGCTGCGGCTGCTGATAGCTCGGCAGCTCCGTCCGCAGCCGCGCGCGCAGGTCCACCTCGCGCGCCGCGTCGCCCGTCACCACCACCACGACCGCCTGCCCCAGCCGCTCATCCGGCACCCCCAGCGCCACCGCCTCGCGCACCTCGCCGCCCGCGAGCACGGCCTCCTCGATCTCCTGCGGACTGATGCGATTGCCGGCGGACTTGATCATCTCGTCGTCGCGACCGACGAAGCGGATCAGCCGGTCCGCGCCCGCGACGACCGTATCGCCTGACCACGCGGCCAAGCCGCCTGAAGCAGACCAAGCAGGCGCGGGGCGAAAGCGTTGGGCAGTCCGCTCCGCGTCCTGCCAGTAACCCTGCGCCACCAGCGGCCCGGCATGGACCAGCTCGCCCGGCTCGCCCGCGCCCGCCCGCTCGCCGTCGGCGCGCACCACCATCACCTCGGCGAACGGAATGGCGGTGCCGATCGATTCGGGATTGGCGTCGATCAGCGCGGGCGGAAGGTAGGTCGAGCGGAACGCCTCGGTCAGGCCATACATCGCGAAGAGATCAGCCTGCGGAAACCGGCTGCGCAAACTCCGCACCAGGCGTGGCGTCAAGGCACCACCCGTGTTGGTCAGCCGTCGCAACCGTGCCGCCGTGGCAGTCGGCCACTCCGCCTCCAACAGCTGTACCCATAGCGGCGGCACACCCGCCAGCGTCGTGGCTTCATACCGGTCCACCGCCTTAACCACGTCGCGCGGCGTCATATAGTCGAGCGGTGCCACGCTCGCGCCCGCGTACCAGGTCGAGAGCAGCTGACTCTGCCCATAATCGAAGGAGAGCGGCAGGACGGCGAGCACCCGGTCGGCCGGTGTCAGCTGCAGGTAATGGGCGACCGATACCGCCCCGAGCCAGAGATTGGCATGCGACAGCATCACCCCCTTGGGGCGACCGGTGGAGCCGGACGTATAGAGAATGGCCGCGAGGGATGCGGGATCGGCCGAGGACTTGGCCATACAACCCTGCCCCTCCATCCACCCCCGCAAAGGCGGGGGCTCAGTTGCGACGTCCTCTGAAGCGTCGCGCGCCCTCGCCAGCGCATCGCTCCTGGACCCCCGCCCCCACGGGGGTGGAAGTTGTGCTTCATCGACGACCGAACACCCGGTCGGCACATCGCCCGCCTCCATCGTCGCCGCCCGCGCGTCCTGTGTCACCACCAGCCCTGCGCCGCTGTCGCCGAGGATATGCGCCACCTGCGCGCGACGCAGCGCCGGGTTGACCGGCACATGCACCAGCCCCGCCCGCGCCGCCGCCAGTGGCATCAGGCAGGCGACCCGCGTCTTGGGCAGCCAGGTCGCGACGCGGTCGCCCGGCGCGAGCCTCGCCGCAAGCCACGCCGCCATTGCGCCGACCGCCGCCTCACCTTGCGCGAAGGTCATCGTGCCCTCGCGATCGATTAGCGCCACGTCATCCGCCGCGCCGCGCAGGACGTGGTCGAGCGGCCAGGGTGTCGGATCGAGCGGGACCATCGCACCCACCCATAGCGCGCAAGCGTTGCCCATTTCACCCCCGCCCGATAGAGCCGCGCGCACTTTCCCCGTCGAGGACGCGCCGCTTGATCCCTGAAGGTTCGCAAGAGGTCGCCGCCGCCGTGCGCGCGGTGCTGGGCGATGTCCTCGGCCTGTCGCCGGAGCGCACCGCCGCGTTTACCGCCACCACGCCGCTGTTCGGCGCGCTGCCGGAGCTCGATTCGATGGCCGTGGCGGGCGTGCTGACCGAGCTGGAGGATCGCCTGGGCATCACCATCGAGGACGACGAGGTCGATGGCGAGATGCTGGAGACGTTCGGCGCGCTGACCGCCTTTGCCGCGCGCAAGGCGCTGGTCTAACCTCGCGCCGGTGAGCGCCGGCCCCCGCATCGACAGCTATCAATGGAGCGGCGGCCGCGAGGCGATGCTGCGCTTCGGGCCGGAAAGCGGGCCGATGGTAGTGGCGGCGCTGCCGCTGCTCGAAGAGGCGAACCGGACACGCGCATTCGTGGTGACGATCCTGCGCCTGCTCGCGGAGGAGGGGATCGGCGGCGTGTTGCCCGACCTGCCGGGCACGGGCGAGAGCCTTGTCCCGACCGAGCGGATGCGCCTGCCCGACCTGCGAGCTGCGTTCGCGGCGGCGGCACACGCGGCTGGAGAGGGGGTGTTCGGTGTCGCGGTCCGTAGTGGTGCGCTGCTCGATGCGGATGCCGATCTTCTGGGTCGCTGGTGCCTCTCGCCGCAGTCGGGCAAGGAACTGCTGCGGGAATGGCGACGCGTCGCCGGCCGCGCCCTAGATGCCGAGCTAGTCGAAATTGGCGGCAATCTGCTCAGTTATCCACTTGTGGAGGACTTCGCCGGCATCCACCCGCGCGAAGGCCGGGGTCCAGGATCGGCGCACTCTGAGGGAAGCACGCCCTCCCCGATCCCATCGCAACTGGCCCCCGGCCCACGCCGGCTTGGGACCACACGGGTAGTGCGGTTCTCCAGCGATCCGCGCGACGCGGACCTGAAGGTGGACGGCTCACCGCTTTGGCGTCGCGGGGAGCCGGAGAACGATTTTCCTCTTGCCCAGGCACTTGCGGCCGATATCGCACGATGGATCGCAACATGCGGCGGCTGATTGCCTTCGACAGCAGCGGCGAAACGTTGATCGGAACGCTGGACCTCCCCGAGCAGCTCCCCACGATCGGCGTGCTGATCGTCTCCGGCGGCAACGAGGTCCGGCAGGGCGCGCATCGCGGCATGGCGATGCTGGCCGCAGAGCTGTCGTCGGCGGGGCTCGCCGTGCTCCGCTTCGATCGGGCCGGCATCGGCGACTCGACCGGCGAGAATGGCGGCTGGGCGGCCGGCGCGCCTGACATCATCGCCGCCGGCCGGCTGCTGACGACGGAGGCCGGGGTCGCGCGCGTGCTCGGCGTCGGCAATTGCGACGCCGCAGCCGCGCTGGCGACGTTCGGACGCCGGCTGGGCATCGACGCGGTGGTCCTCACCAATCCGTGGCTCGGATCGGAGGCCGACAGCCTGCCGCCGGCCGCCGCGATCCGGGCGCGCTATCGGGAAAGGCTGGTCGATCCCGATGCTTGGCGCCGTCTGCTTAGAGGGAAGGTTAGCCTGCGCAAGCTCGTCGCAGGGATCGGCAAGCTGGCCCGCAAGCCGCCGAGGCCCGAGCTCGCCGCGCGCATTCTCGACGGCATCGCCGCCTGGGGAGACGACGCCACGATCGTGCTGGCCAGCGGCGACGCCACCGCCATCGCCTTTGCCGACGCGGCGGCCACCCGGCCGTTCCGGACCCACCGGCTCGATACCGCGTCACACAGCTTCGCGGGGGCGGACAGCCGCGTGCACCTCTTGGGGATCGTCACGTCGGAAGCGTACCGGCTGCGCGCGGCCCGCATCGCCTAGCGGGTTACCAGGTCGCCTCGGCGTTCTCTTTCGGGCGCGCAGGCGCCGCGGCCGCGGCCTTGTCCGACTCATATTCGGCGTGCGCGAGGAACCGCTCCGCGTCGAGCGCGGCCATGCAGCCCGTCCCCGCCGCGGTCACCGCCTGGCGATAGATCTTGTCGGCCACGTCGCCGCACGCGAACACGCCGGGGACGCTGGTCCGGGTCGAGCCCGCTTCGACCGCGATATAGCCGTCCGCGTCGAGCGCCAGATGGCCGTCGAACAGCGCCGTCGCCGGATGGTGGCCGATCGCGACGAAGCCGCCGTCCACGTCAAGTCGGCTATGTTCGCCGGTCACCGTATCCTCCAGATCGAGCGCGACCAGTCCCGCCGTGCCGCCGCCGTCCACGAACTCGCGCACTTCCTTGTTCCACAGCACCGTGATGCCGGGATGCGCGTGCAGCCGCTCCTGCAGGATGCGCTCGGCGCGCAGCGTGTCGCGACGGTGGATCAGCGTCACGTCAGGCGAGTGGTTGGTCAGGTACAGCGCCTCCTCGACCGCGGTGTTGCCGCCGCCGATCACCGCGACCTTCTTGCCGCGATAGAAGAACCCGTCGCAAGTGGCACAGGCGGAAACACCTTTACCTTTCATCGCCTCCTCGGACTCGAGCCCCAGCCACTTCGCCTGCGCACCGGTGGCGATCACCAGCACCTCGCCCTCGTAGGCGTCGCCGCCGTCCCCGGTCAGGCGGAACGGGCGGCGCGAGAGGTCGACTTCGGTGATCGTATCCCACGTCATCGTCGTGCCGACATGCTCCGCCTGCTGCTGCATCTGCTCCATCAGCCACGGACCCTGGATGACGTCGGCGAAGCCCGGATAATTCTCGACGTCGGTGGTGGTGGTGAGCTGCCCGCCCGGCTGGATGCCCTGCACCACGATCGGCTTCAGCCCGGCGCGCGCGCCATAGATCGCGGCGGACAGCCCGGCGGGGCCCGAGCCGAGGATGAGCATGCGGGTCGTGTGAATGGTCATGCCGACGATCTAGGCTACGCGGCTGCGCTTTTCCATGGCACGGTTCCCGCCTGCCATCGTTGGAAAGCGTCATGAGCGATAAGGTCGAGATCAAGCCCTATACCGGTCCGGCGGGCGGCTGGGGCTCGGTGAAGAGCCTCGCCAAGATCGGCCTGCGCGAGCAGTCCGGGCCCGAGGTGCTGAAGGAGCTGACCCGGCAGAACAAACCGGACGGCTTCATGTGCGTCAGCTGCGCCTGGGGGAAGCCCGCGCATCACCACCCCGCGGAGTTCTGCGAGAACGGCGCCAAGGCGACGGCGTGGGAGCTGGCGCGCTTCCGGGTAACGCCGATCTTCTTTCAGAAGCACACGGTGCGCGAGCTGACGGCGTGGCGCGACCATGATCTGGAACAGGCCGGCCGGCTGACCCAGCCGATGCGATACGATGCGAGCAGCGACCGCTATGTCGCTGTCTCCTGGGAAGAGGCATTCGTGGACATCGGCGCGAAGCTCAAAGGCTACGACCCGGCCAAGGTGGTCTTCTACACCTCCGGCCGCGCCAGTCTCGAGACCAGCTATATGTGGCAGCTGCTCGCGCGCATGTACGGCAGCCACAATCTGCCCGACTCTTCGAACATGTGTCACGAGACCACATCGGTGGGGCTGAAGGCGTGCATCGGCTCGGCGGTCGGGACGATCCACCTCGAAGACTACGACCATTGCGACGCGATCTTCTATTTCGGGCAGAACCCCGCCACCAACAGCCCGCGCTTCCTCCACAATTTGCGGTCCTGCGCAAAACGCGGTGTGCAGATCGTCGTGTTTAACCCGCTCAGGGAGCGCGGGCTGGAGCGGTTCACCGATCCGCAGAATCCGATCGAGATGGCGACCGGCGGCGAGACCCGGATCGCGACGCAATATCATCAGGTCAAGGCCGGCGGCGACATCGCCGCGATGCTGGGGATCATCAAGCACGTCGTCCGGCTCGACGACGAGAGCGGCGGCGCGGTGTTGGACCATGCCTTTATTGCGCAGCATACCAATGGCTTCGGGGCTGTTGCGGACAAGGCGCGTGAAACCGACTGGGACGAGATCGAGCGCGAATCTGGCCTGACCCAAGGGGCGCTCGAGGCCGCCGGCGCGGTATATGCGCGATCGAAGGCGGTGATCTGCGTCTATGGGATGGGCCTGACGCAGCACCGTCACGGCATCACCAACATCCAGATGCTGGTCAACCTGATGCTGCTGCGCGGCAATGTCGGCAAGCCCGGCGCGGGCTTTGGTCCGGTGCGCGGCCACTCCAACGTCCAGGGCCAGCGTACCGTCGGCATCACCGAGAAGCCCGAGCTGATGCCGCTCGACCGCCTGGCGCGCCAGTTCGACTTCGAACCGCCGCGCGAACTCGGCTGGGACACGGTCGCGACCTGCGAAGCGGTGGTAAGTCGCGAGGCCAAGGCGTTCCTGGGATTGGGCGGCAATTTTGCCCGCGCAGCGCCGGACACCGACACCATCGAAGCCGCGTGGCAGGATCTCGACCTGGTCGTGAACATCGCCACCAAGCTCAACCGCACGCATCTATGGCCCGGCGAGACGACCTATCTCCTGCCCTGCCTTGGCCGCATCGAGCTCGACCGGCAGGCGACCGGCGCGCAGCTGGTGACGATGGAGGACTCTTTCAGCCGCATCTACCCGTCCCGCGGCCGGGCGACGCCCGCGGCCGAGACGCTGCTGAGCGAGCCCGCGATCGTCGCCGGGATCGCCAAGGCGACGCTGCCGCCGAACCCGCACGTCGACTGGGACGGCTGGGTCGGTGATTACGGGCTGGTCCGCGACGCGATCGAGGCGACCTTTCCGGACCTGTTCGCCCGCTTTAACGAACGCCTGGATATACCGGGGGGCTTTTGGAAGGGCGTCCCGGCGGCGCATCGCGAATGGCGCACCGACAGCGGCCGGGCGGAGTTCAACGTGCCCGAGGTGATGAACGCGACCGGCTTCGACGAGGTTGAGGGCCGGTTCCGGCTGGTGACGCTGCGCTCCAACGATCAGTTCAACACCACCGTCTATGGCTATGACGACCGGTTCCGCGGCATCAAAGGGACGCGCCACGTCGCGATGATGAACCGGCGCGACATGGCGGCGCTCGGCGTCCGCGACGGCGAGATGGTCAGCCTGGTGGGCGACTATCGCGGCGAGGGCGGCGACAATGCTGACAAGCGCATCGCCGGCCTGCGCGTTGTCGCCTATGACATCCCGCGCGGGTGCATCGCCGGCTATTATCCGGAGCTAAATCCGCTGATCCCGATCGCGCACCACGCGCTGGAGAGCCATGTGTTGGCCGCGAAGAGCATCCCCGTGCGGGTGGAGAAGGCCGCGTGATCCTCGGTGCGGTATTGATCGGCGGCCGCTCCTCCCGCTTCGGCTCGGACAAGGCACGGGCCGAGTGGAACGGGCGCGCGCTCGCCGATCATGCCGCGGCGGTGATCGGACAGCATGTCGATCGAGTCGTGCTGGTCGGCGGGGATAGCCTGCCCGACCTGCCGCGCCCGCACCTCGGCCCGCTCGGCGGCATCGCCGGCGCGCTCGACCATGCCGCGAGCCACGGCTTCGCGTCCGTACTGACGATCGGCTGCGACATGCCGAGTGTCTCGTCGGAACTGCTGACGGCTTTATTGCGCCGGGCACCCGCCTTCTGCGGCGACGCCCCCGTGCTCGGTCACTGGCCGGCGGCGCTCGGCGCGCAGCTGCTCGCCTGGGTCGAGGGCGAGGACCGCTCGGTGCGGGGCTGGGCCCGCCAGATCGGCGCCTTGCCGATCGCGTCCGAGGTTCCGATCGGCAACGTGAACCGGCCCGCGGACCTGATGGCGCTATGACGTCGTCGCGGGTCGAGCCCGCGCTGACGCTGCGGCCCGGCAGCACGGTCGAGGGAGAGCGACGGCTCGCGGTCGAAGCGGCGGTCGCGATCGAGGTGGACGGGCTCGGCTATGCGGTGATGATGATGACCCCCACCGACCTGGGCGCCTTCGCGGTCGGGTTCATGCTGACCGAGCGGCTCGCCGACACGGCTGTCGACGTGATCGACGTCGACGTCTTCGAGGGTGAAGACGGGTGGATCGTCCGGGTGACGCTGGCGAAACGCTGCGCCGGCCGCATCCACGATCGCGTCCGCCATCGCACCAGCGACACGAGCTGCGGGCTGTGCGGCATCGCCGGGTTGGAGCAGCTGCGCCGGCCGGTCCGCGCCCGCCCTCCCGCTCCGCAGGCGACTTCTGCCGCGCTGTTCGCCGCGCTGGGGCGATTGCGCGGGCACCAGCCGCTCAACGCGGAGACCGGTGCCGTCCATGCCGCCGCGGCATGCGATGCGGACGGCCACATCCTGCTCGCCTGCGAGGATGTCGGCCGCCACAACGCGCTCGATAAGCTGATCGGGACGCTGGCGCTGTCGGCGACGGCAGCAGACTTCCTCCTCGTGACCTCGCGGCTCAGCTTTGAGATGGTCGACAAGGCGCTGGTCGGGGGTGTGCCGATGCTGGTCGGGGTATCCGCGCCGACCACGCTGGCGGTGGAGCATGCGCGCGAACATTGCCTGACGCTGGTGGCGCTCGCCCGCGATGACGCCATGCTGGTGATGCATGATCCGTGGGCTCTTTTCGGCTAGAAAGCGGCGATGATTCGACTCGCCCTCGTCGCCCTCGCGCAGGTCTTTCCGACCATGCCCGCCCCTGCTCCCACTACCACGGTTGCCCCCGCGCCTAAGCCCGCGACCGTCCGCGTCGCGCTGACCACGACGCTCGGCCGCATCGTGCTGGAGCTGGAAAAGGAGCGCGCGCCGATCACCACTTCCAACTTCCTGCGCTATGTCGACGGCAAGCGACTGGACGGTATCACCTTCTACCGCACGGTAAAGGTACAGCCCGACTTCGGCTTCATCCAGTTTGGGGTGCAGAACGCGCCCAAGCGCGTGCTGCCGCCGATCAAGCACGAGCCGACCACGCAAACCGGTGTGCAGCATGTTGACGGCGCGATCTCGCTGGCGCGGCTGGCGCCGGGCACAGGGGCGGGCGACTTCACGATCAGCGTTGGCGACCAGCGGCCTTCGCTCGACGCCGATCCGAAGCGGCCTGGCGACAACCTCGGCTATGCGGCGTTCGGGCGCGTGGTGGAGGGCATGGAGGTGGTGAAGCGCATCCTCGACGCCCCCGTGGCGACCGGTGGGCACTTCAAGGGCGAGCAGATCGCGCAGCCGGTGGTGGTGACGAGCGTACGGCGGGTGGCGATGACGGCGTCGCCGGTGCCGGCCGCCGCGATCACTCCGGCTGCCGCATCCACCCCGGCGAAGGCCGGGGGCCAGGCACCACCCAGCCGGTAAGGGCGCGAGTACCTAAGTTACGCCGCGGCCCGAAACTGGACCGCGGCCGTTGCCGGGGTGGATGCTGCTGGCATCGCCGAGACCTTCTCCGCGTTGACATGGCATGCCAACCGCCGCTCCGCTCTCCCCGTCCCGCCTCTGGCTCCCCAAACGTCTGCTGGCCACCAAGTCCGCGCTGACCTGGGACCACGGCCGGGCCATGGCGGACCGGGCCGGCGCGCTCGGGGTGGACGTGGTCGAACTTCCCACCGACCGCCTCAACCTCGCCGTCTCCGACGACCCCCGCCGCGCCTATGCCGAAGCGAAGCGGACACTGGCGCTAGTGGTCGCCCCGCCGTCCAAGCGCCGCCTGCAGCCGATCGCCCCGTCCGCCGACTGGCGCGTCGATCTGGCGGAGGGGTGCCCGGCGCATTGCAGCTATTGCTACCTCGCCGGCAGCCTGAAGGGACCGCCGATCACGCGCGTTTACGCCAACTTGCCCGAGATTGTTGAGGAGCTGCCGAAGCATCTGGGTCTCGGTAAGGTCACCTCGCGGTCGCGTACGCGCGCACACGAGGGCACGACCTTCGAGGCGAGCTGCTACACCGACCCGCTCGGGATCGAGCATCTGACCGGCAGCCTTGCGGCGCTGATCGGCTTCATGGGCGCTTGGAACGCGGACGCGCAGCTTCGCTTCACCAGCAAGTTCGACGCCGTCGAGCCGTTGCTGGCGCTTCCGCACGGCGGCCGCACCCGGATGCGCGCCTCGGTCAATCCGCCACGCTTTGCTCGGTTCGAGGGGGGTACCAGCCCGGTGGCGCGGCGGCTGGCGGCGCTGCGTCGCATGGCACAGGCGGGGTACCCGGTCGGGCTGACGATAGCGCCGATCATTGCCGCCGAGGGTTGGGAGGACGCGTACGGGCAGCTGATCGTCGACGCCGGCAGCGCGCTCAACGACGTGCCGGGACTGGACCTGACTGTCGAGCTCATCACCCACCGCTTCACGCCGGGATCGAAGGCGGTGCTCGACAGCTGGTATCCGGGCTCCGCGTTGGAGATGGACCCCGCCGCACGGACAGAAAAGCGCACCAAGTTTGGCGGCGTCAAGCACGTCTATGACGCCGACATGATGCGGACGCTGCGCCGCTTTTTAGAGGCGGAGATCGTAAAGGCGCTGTCGACCGCGCGCATCCTCTACTGGACTTGAAGCTACGGCAGCAGCACCGTACTCCCCTGCGTACCGCCCTTCTCCAGCGCACGATGCGCCTCCGCCGCCTCCTTCAAAGCAAAGGTCTGGCCGATCTCCGGCCGGATCGCGCCGTGCGCCAGCATCGCGAACACGCGGTCGGCCAGCGCCTGCCGCTCCGCCGGCGTCACCGCATAGTCGAACAGCGTCGGGCGGGTGACGAACAGCGACCCGTGGCGGGCCAGGATACCGAGGTTGACGCCCGCCACCGGCCCGCTGGCATTGCCATAGCTGACGATCAGTCCCCGCCGCGAGGCACTCGCCAGCGCCGCCGGCCAGGTCGCCTGGCCGACACCGTCGAGCACGACGGGCACACCCGCGCCGCCGGTGATCTCGCGCACCCGCGCCGCGATGTCCTCGCCGCTCAGCAGCACATGGTCGGCCCCCGCCGCCTGTACGCGCAGCGCCTTGGCCTCGGTGCTGACCGTGCCGATCACGGTCGCGCCCGCTGCCTTAAGCCAGCCGACCAGCAGATGCCCGACCCCGCCGGCCGCGGCCGTCACCAGCACCGTCTGCCCAGGCCGGACGCGCGCGCACTGCTCGACGAGGAACGCCGCCGTCGCGCCCTTGAGCATGAACGCCGCCGCCGTGCGATCGTCCACCGCCTCCGGCAGGCGCACCAGCTGCTCCGCCGCGACGTTGCGCGCGGTGGCATAGGCGCCAAGCGCCCCGCTAAACACGCCCGCGCGATCGCCCAGGCGCCAGTCCGCCACGCCCTCACCCACCGCCTCGATCGTGCCCGCCGCCTCGATCCCCAGCCCGCTCGGCAGCTTGAGCGGATACAGCCCGCCCCGATGATAGGTGTCGATGAAGTTCAGCCCGACGGCGCCGTGCCGCAACCGTACGTCGCCTGGGCCGGGCGGCGACAGGTCCACCTCGTCCCAGCCGATCACCTCCGGCCCGCCGGTCCGGTCGATGCGTGCGACGTGCTCCATCGGCATACTCCGTTTCCGGTTGCAACGCTTCGGTGTGCAACGCATGGCGCTCCCAAACAAGGTTGGAGAGCGAGCATGAACAGCTACCTCAAGCACTATATCGCTGGCCAGTGGGTCGAAAGCGACGGCGGCCGGACATACCAGGTCATCAATCCCGCGACCGAGCAGCCGGTGACCGAGATCACCTTCGGCAGCGCCGCCGATGTCGACAAGGCCGTCGCAGCGGCGCGCGCTGCATTTGAGAGCTTCTCGCAGACGACGGTCGCCGAGCGCGCCGCGCTGCTCGGCCGCATCATCGAGGAGTACAAGGCGCGCATCCCCGACCTTGCCAAGGCGGTCAGCGAGGAGATGGGCGCGCCGATCGGCTTCGCGCAGGCGGCACAGGTGCCTGCGGGGCTGGGCTATTTCATGACCACGCTGAAGGCGCTGGGCGAGTTCCAGTGGGAGGAACGCGTCGGCAAGGCGCGCGTCGTGCACGAGCCGATCGGCGTCGTGGCGATGATCACGCCCTGGAACTGGCCGCTCAACCAGATTTGCGCCAAGGTCGCTCCGGCGATTGCGGCCGGCAACACGATGATCCTAAAACCGTCGGAGGAATGTCCCTCCTGCGCGGTGATCCTGGCGGAGATCATGGACAAGGCGGGCGTCCCCGCGGGCGTGTTCAACCTCGTCAACGGCGACGGGCCCACCGTCGGCGCGGCGCTGTCGGCACACAAGGATGTCGACATGGTCAGCTTCACCGGCTCGACCCGCGCGGGCGTCGCGGTGGCGCAGGCCGCCGCGCCGACCGTCAAGCGCGTCCATCAGGAGCTGGGCGGCAAGGCACCGAATCTGGTGCTGGAAGGTGCGGACCTGGCGCAGGTACTGCCGCCGACGGTGCAGGGCGTGCTCGCCAATTCGGGCCAGAGCTGCATCGCCCCCACCCGCCTGCTGGTCCATGCCAGCCAGCTCGATCAGGCGACTGCGGTGGTCAAGCAGATCATGGAAGCCGCACCCGTCGGGGACCCCTCCGAGATGGGCGCGCATATCGGCCCGGTCGTCAACAAAGCGCAGTTCGACAAGATCCAGGAGCTGATCCAGTCGGCGATCGACCAGGGCGCGACGCTCGTCACCGGCGGCCCCGGCCGCCCGGAGGGCCGCAATGCCGGTTACTACATCAAGCCGACCGTGTTGGGCGACGTGACGCCACAGATGCGGATCTGGCGCGAGGAGACGTTCGGCCCGGTGGCGACGATCACCCGCTACGACGGCGCGGACGAGGCGGTGCGGCTCGCCAACGACACCGACTATGGCCTGTCGGCCACCATCTCCGGCGATCCCGCCGAGGCGGCGAAGGTCGCGCCCAAGCTGCGCGCGGGACTGGTGTCGATCAACAGCTGGTCGGGCGGCGGCGGTACCCCGTTCGGCGGCTACAAGCAGTCGGGCAACGGCCGCGAGGGCGGGAAGTACGGCCTCGCCGATTTCTGCGAGCTGAAGACGATCGTGGGCGAGCCGGCCTGACGTTGCACGCCTCCGTGCTCACGCGTATATACGGGGGGGGGGCACGGAGGTCACGGCGATGGGCATTCACATCGATACGCGAACGTTCAAGAGCGGAAACAGCGTAGCCGTGCGTCTGCCTCGAGAACTCGGTTTTGAGGCCGACGTGGCGGTCCGATTGGAGAAGGTCGGCCGCAACATTCATGTGAAGCCGTTGCTCGATCCCGTCGAGGAGAAGCGACGCCTGCATCGGATGGTAGAACGGCTGCGGGCGATTGGACCACCTGATCCAAGCGGACCGCGTGAACCCATCGAGTTCCCGGATCGACCCGGCCTGTACGATTGACATACCTGCTCGACACGAGCGTCGCTATCCATCTGCGCGATCGGGAGCCGGGCACGCTAGACCGCCTGCTCGCGGGCGGTTCGGTGCCTTACGTTTCGCTCTTGACCTTGGTCGAGCTAGAAGGTGGTGTCACGGGAGCGGAGGATGAACAGGCCCGTAGAAGGACCAGCCTTGATGCGTTGGCGCTAGAATTGAGGATTATCGGTTTCGATGCAGAGGTCGTCGGTGCCTATCGAGAGATCATCGGTGCGATCGGGTTCTCCCGCCGTCGCGTCATCGATCGATTGATCGCAGCCACCGCGCTCGTTCACGACCTTACTATCATTACGATGAACGGTGCCGACTTCCGCGACGTGCCCGACCTCAAGCTGGAAATCTGGCCCGCGCCCGGTCAATAATCCCGTGACACCCGGACGTTGGCGCTCTGCCGCCCTAGGGTCGAGATGCTCGACAGCAGCGACAGCCAGCGGGTGACCTGGAACTCGACTCGGGTTGCGGAATAGCCCTGACCGTCGGTGACGATCTCCGCGTACAGGCGGCGCGTGATGTATTTGCCGGCCGCGATCGACGTCCCCTGCCCGGTCTGCGGATCGGCGGGCAGGATGCGCAGCCGGTCCAGCCCCGCCGCCCGCCGGACAGCGTTGATCGGGTTCAAGCCCTCGCCGCCATTCTGCAGCGCGGCGACCGCTGCGGCGAGCTGCAACGCCTCGGGCGCCGACAGGTTGGTGATCGAGGTGCCGAACAGCAGGCGCGACAACAGCTCGTCCTCGGGCAGCGCGGGGATGCTGCTGAAGCCGATCTCCGGCTTCAGCGCGTTGCCGGTGACGCGGATCGCGGCACTGATGCCGTTGCCGTCGGCATTGGCCTGGATGTCGAGCGCCGGGTTAGCGGGCACGTCGCCGGTGAAGCGGATGATGCCGCGTTCCAACTCGAAATCACGGCCGGCGAATTCATAGTCGCCCCGGACCAGCGTCGCGCGGCCGGTGATCGCCGGGTTGCGCGGCTCGCCGCCGATCTCCAGGTCGGCGGCCCATTCGCTCGACAGGCCAAGCCCGCTGACCATGACGCCAGTGGCCGCGCGCGCCCGCAAGGCCAGCCGCCAGGGCACGCGTGGCGCCAGATCTTCCTCGCCGCCGTCGGGCAGGTTGATCTCGCGGACGCGCAGGCGCGGCACGGCGGTCGCGGCCGTCGCCTGGCCGAGGCGATAGCGCGCGCGGTCGAGTACCACCTCACCGCCGATCGTGCCCCCGCGCCCGTCCGAGCGGAAGGTGAGCGGGCCGGTGACGGTCGCGCCGATATCGTCGCGGTTGATCATCACCGCGTTCCTGGCATCGACGCGAAGGTCGATGCCGATGCCGACGCCGCTGCGAGGCGCGAAGTCGAACTCGCCCGCGCCCGACACGCTACCGCCGCGCCCCGCTTGTGCCGCAAAGCGGTCGATCACCAGCCGCGAGCCGCCAAAACGGCCGGTCGCCTCGACGCCGGTGAGCACGGTGCCGCTGGTGGCGCTTTCGATCCGCGCGTTCTGCGCCCGCACCGCGCCGCGGATGACGGGTGCGGCAAGGGTGCCGTTCAGGTCCGCGCCGATCGCGACCGGCCCGGACAGGTCGAACAGCTCCACCCCCGTCAGCCGCCACAGCGTGTCCGCGGGCCCGGAATAGCGCAACTGCGCACGCATCGGCGCCTGGCGTAGCCGGGTGACGAGATCGCCACCGGCGAGCGGCGTCAGCAGCCCCTGCGCTCGCCCGATCGTCTTGCCCCCGGACGCGATCACCGCGCGCATGCCCAGCCGGTCGGCCGAGAGTACGCCGGCGATGCCGAGATCGACCGGTTGCGAGGTCAGCACCAGCCCCGAGCGGGACAGCCCGCGCACGGTCATGTCGAGCCGCCCGGTCGGCGCGGCGCCGGTCGCGGTCAGATAGCTGAGCGTGCCCGACGCCGTGCCTCCCAGCCCAAGCCCGGGATAGCCGATGTCGAGGATCGCGAGCGGCATCCGCGTCAGGCCGGCGTCGATCGCGGAGCGCTGGCCGGTGAAGCGCCCGCCGACCCGCGCCTCGCCGCCGGCGAAGCTCAGCCGCGTCGGCGACAGCCGCCAGCCGTCACCCTCCCGCGCGAACACCGCCGGTTCGAGCAGACGCAGCGGCCGGCGGTCGAGCGTGCCTTGCGCGGAGACCGCGTAGCGATCGGGGCCGACCTGCGTCACCGACTGTATGACGAACGCGCGCCCGCGCGTGCCCGCGACCGCCGCGCGCACCTCGCCGACACCGCTGACCAGCCGCGCATTGCCGGAGAAACGCGCGAGCCGCAGTGCCCCCCGCGCCAGGCCGGAGCCGGTCGCGGTCGCCTCCAGCCGGGTGCCGGCGGGGTCGAGCAGGGCGGTCAGCTCCAGCCGCCCGCGTCTGAGCGTCGCGGCCTCCCCGAGCCGCGCATCGGTCGCGTCGAGGCGCAGCTGCACCTGCTGCAACGCGCCCACCGGCTGCAGCTGCACCATCCCGGCAAGCCCGCCGCCGGCGACCTGCAGCCGCCCGTCGAAGCCGCCCGGCACGATCGCGAGCATGCCCGAGGCGCGGGTGCCGCTGACGTTGAGCGCGGCAATGTTGACCGCCGCCTGCCCGCCACGCGGCAGCAGGATCGCGCCACCGGCGGTGAACGGCCCTAGCCGCGAGCCGCCGGCCGCGCGAAAGGCGAAGCCCTCGGGCATCGGATCGAGATGCGCCCGCACGTCGCTCAAGCCCAGCGCCGCATTCGGCCGCGCGAAGCGAAGGTCGAGTGTCGGCCGCTCGATGCGGCCGTCGAGTACCAGCGTCAGCGGGCCATAACTCCGCTGCGTGCCGCCGCCCTCGAAGTGGAACGTCCCGTCGCGGCGCCGATAGCCGTCGCCGGTCAGACGCAGCGCGGGCGCGGTCAGCACCAGGTTGCGGAAGTGGAGAATACCGTCCGGCGTCCGCTCCAGCGCCGTCTCGATCCGCGGCAGGCCCCCGGCGAGGGTGCGGAAGAAGGCGTTGTCGAGCCGCAGCACCTGCGCGGTGCCGCGCCCGATGACGCGCGTGCCTCGTCCCGCCGGGTTGGGCACGATGCGCAAGGTGGAGCGCACGTCGACGATGCCGAGGCGGGGGATGAGATAGCGGTTGAGACCGCCGTTGAGATCGACCTGATAGCGGCCGGTGCGCAGGTCGACCTCCAGGTTCAACGTCCCGCTCAGCTTGTCCGAACTGAAGCGCAAGCCGTTGCCGATCGCCTGCGCCGCGGTGACCTTCAGCGCACCGTCCACGTTCAGGTTGCGCAGGATGCCGCCCGCGACGTCGCCGACGCCGGTCACCCGCGCGGCATTGAAGCGGACCGGCACCGTCACCGGCGCGCGCGACAGCCGCCCCCTGCCGCTGGCGAAGGCGTTCTCGAATCCCGTCTTGTCGAAGGCGAACCGCTCTGCCTCCAATCGGTAATCGAACCGCGCGGTCGCAAATGCGCCGTCGAGCACCATCCGCCCCCGCAGGTTGCGCGCGGTCATGTTGCCGAACAGCGCCGGCGGTTGCAGCAGGCTCGCACGCACCCGGACGTTGCGATAGGCCGACGTGGCGAGGTCGAGCGCACCTACCGCATCGAGCGCGATCGATGGCGTGCGCAGCTTCAGCGTGCCGTCGAGCCTGCGGTTCGCCAGTCCCGCTTCGCCATCGACCAGGATGCGCGGGGCGGTCAGCCGCTGGAGCTTGCCGCGCAGCAGCGTGGTCGGCGCGACCTGCCCGGTGAGCCGATAGCGTCCCGAGGTCGCGGCGAGCGCCAGGTCGATCACCGGCCGCCCGCCGAGCCGGCCCGTAGCGGTGCCGGCCCATTTGGTCCAACCCCCGTCACCGCGAATGTCGAGCGCCACCGGTCGCCCGAAGCCGGTCAGCTTCGCCAGCGCGCCGTCCGCGGCGCCGCGTGCGGCGACGTCGATGTCGAAGCTGTTGCGGTCGGGCTCCGCATCCAGCTTGACCCGCAGCCGGTCGCTGCCCGCCACGACGGCGGCGAGATCGACCAGCGCACGCCCGCTGCGGATGTCGGCGCGACCCTCCACCCGCGCGACCCGCTCGGTGCCGAGCACCGGCTTCGCCAGCACCAGTCGCCCGACGCTCAGGCGCCCGATGCGGACGTCGAAGCCCGGCAGGATCGGGCCGGGCTTGGCCGGCGGGCGGGTGCGCGGCGCTCGCAGCAGTGTCGCCTCGCCGATCTCCAGCACGCGCAGATCAAGTCGGTTACTCGCCCACGCAAAGGGCGACCAGTCGAGCCGTGCCCTAGGCGTATGGAAGACCAGCCCGCCCAGGTCGTACACGCGCACATCGGTGAGCGTCGCGTCACCATAGATCGAGCCGTCGATCCGCCCGATCGTGATCCGCAGCCCACTGTTCGTCTCCAACTGCGCGATGCGATCGGCGAGCCAGCGATGGCCCGGCCCGGTGTCCACCCCGACCAGCGCGGCGGCGATCAACAGCACCAGCGCCAGCAGTCCGCCCAGCAGCCACCGTAACGCTCGCCTCAAAACGCCTGTCCCAGCGAGACATAGACCGCCACGCGCGCGACGCCGGGCTGCGGGTTGATGGGCGTGCCGATGTCGACGCGGATCGGGCCGAAGCTGGAATAATAGCGCACCCCGACCCCAGCGCCATAACGCAGCCCCGACAGCTTCGGCAGTACGCCGGTGGCGATGTTGCCGGCGTCCAGGAACGGCACCACGCCGAACGCGCCGAAGGTCTTGACCCGCGCCTCGATCGAGAACTCGACCAGACTGCGGCCGCCGATCGGATCGCCGTTCACGTCGCGCGGTCCGATGTCCTGATAGCCATAGCCGCGCACCGACGCGCCGCCTCCGGCATAGTAGCGTCGCGAGGGCGCCACCTGATCGCGCGGTGCGCCCAGGATCGAGCCGACCCGCGTCCGTGCCGCCAGCACCGTACTGCCGAACGGCTGGTACACGCTGGCGTCGATCTGCGCGCGGGTATAGCCGAACGCCGAGCCCTGCAGCGACAGCTCGGGGCTGAGCCGCCCGCCCAGCCGAAAGCCGCGCTGCGGATTGAGCAGGTCGTCGGAGCCGTCATAGGTGAGGCTGGTCGGCAGCGCCCCGATCAGGAACGTCCGCCGCCGGCCTGCGCCGGTCGACACCACGACGTCACGTTCGTCGGACGCCAGCAGTTCGGCGCCCAGCGACCAGGTCCAGGTCTTCTGGAAGAAGATATTGGTCTGCCGCTCGAGCGACGCGCCGATCGACAGCGTGTCCGCCTTAAAGGCGTCGCGCTCCAGATGCGCGGCGGCGATCTGCGCGGTCAGCACCCGGTCGCGCCCCCGGAAATTGGCGCGGCGCAGGACGAGGCTGCCGAGCTGCTCGCGGGTGCCGAGCACCCCGCGCACAGTCAGCGCGCCTTCGGGCGGGAACAGGTTGCGGTGGGTCCAGCTCAGCTCCGCGCGCGCGCCCTCGCCGGTGCCGTAGCCGAGCTCGCCCGCAATCGTGCGCGGCGGCGCGGGCTCCAGCTTGACCGCGATGTCGACCGTGTCGGCGGTGGCGCCGGGCACGGGCGTGACCTCGACCGAGGAAACGAGGCTGGTCTGGATCAACGCGCGGCGCAGGTCGAGCAGGGCGGTGTCGTCATAGGGCTGGCCGGGGCGGAAGCGAGCGATGTCGGCGACGTGATCGGCGCCGAACACCCCGTTATCGGGATTGGTCGTGATCCGCCCGAACCGCCGCGCGCCGCCCGGCGCGACGGAGAGCGCCAGCGTCGCGGTGCGCGCGGCGCGATCGACGACGATCTCCGGCTCGCCCACGCGCGCGAAGGGAAAGCCCTCGCGCCCGATCGCGGCCCGCAGTGCCGCCTCGCCGTTCGCGACCGCATCGGCATTGACCGGATCGTCGACGCCGATCCCGAACGCGCCGCGCAGCGTCGCCGCCTTGTCGCCGGCCGCCTCGACCCCGGCGAGCGTCACGCCGTTGAAGCGATACAGCGCGCCCGGCGTCGCCTCCAGGACCACCAGCGGCCGCGCGTTCGCGGGCGTCGGCGGCTCGATCCGCGTCGCCACGCGCGCGTCGTAATAGCCTTCGGCACGCAGCAGGGTGGTGAGCAGCTCGGCGTCCTCCCGCGCGCGCCGGTCGAGCTGTGCTGCGTTCGCCTCGTCGCCGTCATTCGCGTTGAGCGCGGAGAACTGGTCGAAACGCTGGCGCAGCACGTCGCCCGCGATCCCGTCGACGCCCTCTAGCCGCCAGGCGTAGCGGCGCTCGGCGGCCGCGTCGGTCTGCGCGTCGGCGGGGGTGGCGGGTTCCGCGGACAGGTCCGGCCAGTCGACGCCGATGCCGGGCAGCTCGGCCAGCGGCGCGGCCGGGTCGAGCGGCGCTTCGGGCGCGGGCGCGGTTTGAGCCAGCGCCGGCTGGGTCATGAGGACAAGCAAGGACGCAGCGGCCGCCGTCGCGGGCCGCCCCACGCGGTACACCATTACAGGTGCTTAGCCGCGCTTGCGCGCGCGCGACAGGGGCTAGTGGATGGTGCCCGTGACGCTGGTGCAATCCAGCGCACTCAGCAACCGGCCGACCTGACGCCACCTGCAGAAGTGAAGGTGATTGCCGACCCGGCGGCTCTGCTCCGCGCGCGCGGCGGCCTCGGCTCCGGCGGTAGTACCGAAGGCGGTCAGGAGGTGTGCCGCGTCATCGTGCGGGCGGGTGTCGGCGAGATAGGGGATCGATGTCACTCGCAAGGCCCTAGCCGAACGATCCGCCATTTTCGCCAACGGAGAAGGTAAACCGGACGACAGCCTTGTTTCGCGCCGTTGCCGACGCTGGCGCCGCGGGCCCGGACATGGCACGGCGGCGCACATGCCCGCCCACCGTCCCACTGCCGCCGGCGGCGCTCCGCTCGCGCTCGGCGCGCTCGGCGGCGCCGCGGTCGGCTTCGCCATCGGTCAGCCAACGATCTGTTTCCTGATCGGCTTGACGCTCGGCATCGTCGCGGCGCTGCTGATCTGGTGGCGCAGCCGCTGAGCTGACCGGGCGCTAGACCGGCTTGCGCATCTGCCAGACCGCGCGGCCGACGATTGCGGTCGGGCCGTCCGGCACCGGCGCTGCGTCGGGATTGTCGCTGCTCACGCACAGTCGCTTGCCGTTCACGCGCACCCGCTTGACCATCAGCGCGCCGTCCAGCCGTAGGACATAGACGCCGCCCCGCGCGTCCGGGGCACGGCTGGCCTGGTCGATCAGCAGCCGGTCGCCGTCGAGCAGCCCTGGTGCCATCGAATCGCCGGTCACGCGCACGATCGACGCCTGCCCCTCGCGCAAGCCCAACGATCGCGCGAACGCCGCCGTCACAGTGTCCAGCCCCAGTACCGTCTCGTCTTCGACCGCGGCGCCCGGGCCGGCGGAGGCGGCGACGTCCAGCCGCGGAATGCGCCATTCGGTGGGCATCGCCCGATCGGCGCCGAGCGTTTCTTCCGAGACACCGAAGAAATCCGCGAGCACCCGGCGGTCACGCTCCGCCAGCCGGCGTGGCGTGCCGTAGCGAACCCATTGCTGCAGATAGGCCGGCCCGCGCCCCAGCATGCGCGACAGCGCGGCCAGGCTGGCGTCCGCCTCCTTGCTGAGCGCCTCCAGCCGAGCGCGAGGATCGATCACCGTCACGCAGCAACCGTAGCGTACGATTTTCCATAGACAAGTTGGATTTTGGAACAGAACTAGAACAACAGTGTCAATCGGAGTCGGGGATGGCCCATGTCGCTGTTGTACGAAGTCGACCGTTATCTGCGCCGGACGGGAATGCCGGTCACCAAGTTCGGCCGCCTGGCCGTGAACGACCCGCGGCTGGTCGGCGACATGCGTCGGGGCCGTCAGCTGGGTGCACGCAACGAGGCACGGGTGCGCTCGGCGATGCGCGACGAGCGGTCATGAGCGTCGATCCCGCCCGTCACCTACTACGCGCGCTCCGCCGGTCCGCAGCCGCAGCCTGCTGCGAAATCGTGCTGGCGCACGAGGCGCTCGATCCATGGTCGAGCGTCACCTTTGTCGGCGCGCGGCACCGGGTGGTGGTGCGGGGCACGGGCATGGCGTCATGGCTGGCCGAGTTGCCTGAACTCGACCTGCCGATGTCCGGGTGCTTCGTCGCCGGTTGCGACGTGGAGTGGGCGGAAGACGGCGCGGTGCTGACGATCCTGGTCCTGGAGGAGTAGGCGTCATCGCTCCGGTCGATATCGTCGGCTCCACCCCCGCGAAGGCCGGGTGCAGTTGCCGCGTACCCCCTTGCTAGGCTGCGTCGCTCAACCACATTGACCTGCGCGCCTGGGCCCCGGCCATCGCCGGAGGAGAGGCAAGGAGAAGGGCAGACCCTCGATCCGATGCCGAAGTGTTACTGCGATGCGCCCAACCGCGCCGATACTGTTTGATATGATATTACACAACGACTAGGCGCCGGGCATTAACCCTGCCAGACGAGTCGTATCCCTGATGAAGCTCCTCCTCCTCACCTCCGCTGCCCTGCTCGCCACGCCCGTCTTGGCGCAGACCAGCGAGGCCCCCTTGCCCGGCAACGCCGTTTCCGCCCAGCCGCGCGATGTGATCGTCACCGCGCCGGTGCAGACCAGCGAGCGCGACGTGCTGCAGGGCACCTCCGTCCTGTCCGGCGAGGAACTCGCGCGCGAACTGAGGCCCACGATCGGCGAGACGCTGCAGCGCCAGGCCGGCGTTTCGGCGACCTCGTTTGGCCCGTCCGCCTCGCGGCCAATCCTGCGCGGCTTTCAAGGCGAGCGCATCCGGGTGCTGACCGACGGCATCGGCTCGATCGATGTGTCCAACACCAGCGTCGATCACGCCGTCATCATCGACCCGCTGCTCGCCGAGCGCGTCGAGGTGCTGCGTGGCCCGTCGGCGCTGCTGTTCGGATCGTCCGCCGTCGGTGGCGTGGTCAACGTCATCGATCGGCGTATCCCGCGGAGCCGGCCGGCCAACGGCTACCGGTTCGACGCGATCGCCAACTACGGCTCCGCCGCCAACGAACGCTCCGGCGCCGTGGCGGGCGACGTGGCGATCGGCCGCAACCTCGTCCTCCACGCCAACGGCTCGTACCTGAAAGCCGACGACCTGCGGATCGGTGGCTTCGCGCTCTCGCCCGCCGCGCGCGCCGCAGCACTCAGCCAAGTCGGACTGCCGCAGGAGGTCGAGGACGGCGAGGAGCCGATCGACTTCGCCGCCAACGCCGCCGTGCGCGGTCGCCTGCCCAACACGGCGGCGGAGACCTGGACCGCCGGAGTCGGAGCCTCAATCATCACCGACACCGGTTCGCTCGGCGTCGCCTACAGCCACTACGACAGCCTCTACGGCATCCCGATTCGCTTCGCGACCGAGGTTGGTCAGGAGCAGGAGGCCCCGCGGCTCGACGTGGTGCAGGACCGCTGGGATCTGCGCGCCGACGTTCAGACCGGCGGCGGTTTCCTGGAGCGGGTGCGCGCACGCGGCGGCTATGCCAAATACCGGCATTTCGAGCTGGAGCCGGACGGCGCGGTCGGCACCGCCTTCTTCAACAAGGGCGTCGAGGGCCGGCTGGAGCTGATCCAGGCGAAGCGTGGCGCGTGGCTCGGCGCGTCCGGCGTGCAGTATTTCAGCCGCGAGTTCGACGTCGAGGGCGAGGAGGCGTTCCTGCCGCGCAACTCCACCGAGCAGACCGGGCTGTTCACGCTTCAGCAGCTCGACCTCGGCGGCTTCAGGGCGGAAGGCGGCGTCCGCTACGAATTCTCCGACTTGCAGGCCAAGAACCCGCTCGACGACCCCCGGTTCTTCAACGGCCGCCGACACTTCGAGGCGTTCTCCGGGTCGCTTGGTGGTTCCTGGGGCAGCGATGCCTTCCGGGTCGGCCTGAACGGCTCGCGCACGACGCGCGCGCCATCAGCCGAGGAGCTGTTCGCCAACGGCGCCCATGCCGGGACGCAATCCTATGAGCTCGGCAATCCCGACTTCCGGGTGGAGAAGAGCTGGGGGCTGGAAGCGACGGTCCACGCCCATTCGGAGCGGTTCGACTTCGACGCGTCTGCTTATTACAACCGCTTCTCAAACTACATCTCCGAGAACCAGGTCGATCAATCCGTCTGCGAGGCGGCGGCCGCGCCGTCGGGCCGCGAGGTCGATCTGCCCTGCTTCCAGTATCAGCAGGGCGATGCCCGTTACTACGGAGTCGAAGCCGAGCTGTCGGGCCGGCTGCTGACGCTCGGGTCCACCCGGATCGTTGCGGACGTGCTCGGCGACTATGTGCATGCGACGCTGGTCGGCGGCGGCCCGGTGCCGCGCATCCCGCCGCTGCGTCTGCTCGGCGGCATCGAGGCACAGGGCGACCGCTTCACCGCCCGCGCGGAGGTCGAGCGCGTCTGGGCGCAGAACCGCGTCGCCCAGTTCGAGACCCGGACGCCCGGCTATACCTTGGTCAACCTGACCGCGAGCGTGAGGCCGTTCGGTGCCGAAAACCGCACGACCCTGCTGGTCAGCGCCAACAACCTGCTGGACGTGACCGCCCGGCGCCATTCGAGCGTCCTCAAGGACTTCGCGCCCCTGGCAGGTCGCGATCTTCGTGTGACCTTGCGCGTCGGCATCTGACCTTCGCCTCGTCTTCCCGGCCTTGAGCCCGGGTCCCGCTTCTTCTAGCGCGGGGCGAGGCAGCGGGACCCCGGCTCTGCGGCCGGGGTGACGAGGCGAAGGAGCAGATGTGATGGCCGGCATGGGACGTTTCGACTGGGCCGATCCCTTCCTGCTCGACGAGCAGCTGACCGACGACGAGCGCATGGTCCGCGACACCGCGCGCGCCTATGCGCAGGACCGCCTCGCACCGCGCATCGTCGAGGCGTTCCAGCACGAGCATACCGATCCCGAGATCTTCCGCGAGATGGGCGAGCTCGGGCTGCTCGGGCCGACCATCCCGGAGGAATATGGCGGCGTCGGCGCGGGCTATGTCGCCTATGGCCTGGTGGCGCGCGAGGTGGAGCGCGTCGACTCAGGCTATCGCTCGATGATGAGCGTCCAGTCGTCGCTGGTGATGTACCCGATCCACAGCTTCGGCTCCGAGGCGCAGAAGCGCAAATACCTGCCTAAGCTCGCGTCGGGTGAATGGATCGGCTGCTTCGGCCTGACCGAGCCCGACGCCGGCTCCGACCCCGGCGGGATGCGCACGGTCGCGAAGAAGACCGCCGACGGCTATGTCATCTCGGGGTCCAAGACGTGGATCTCCAACTCGCCGATCGCGGACGTGTTCGTGATCTGGGCCAAGACGGAGGACGGCGTGATCCGCGGCTTCGTGCTCGAAAAGGGCATGCAGGGCCTCTCCGCGCCCAAGATCGAGGGCAAGCTGTCGCTTCGGGCGTCGATCACCGGCATGGTGATGATGGACGAGGTCGCGGTGGGCGACGGCGCGCTGCTGCCCGACGTGCAGGGGCTTAAGGGGCCGTTCGGCTGCCTCAACCGCGCCCGTTACGGGATCAGCTGGGGCGCGCTCGGCGCCGCCGAGTTCTGTTTCCACGCCGCGCGCCAGTACGGCCTCGACCGCCACCAGTTCGGCACCCCGCTCGCAGGCCGCCAGCTCTTCCAGAAGAAGCTTGCCGACATGGAGACGGAGATCGCGCTCGGACTGCAGGCCAGCTTGCGCGTCGGCCGGCTGATGGACGAGGGCCGGTTCGCGCCGGAAATGGTGTCGATCGTCAAGCGCAACAATGTCGGCAAGGCGCTGGACATCGCCCGGATGGCCCGCGACATGCACGGCGGCAACGGCATCTCGGGCGAATATCAGGTCATGCGCCACATGATGAATCTGGAAACGGTGAATACCTACGAGGGTGCGCACGACGTCCATGCGCTGATCCTGGGCCGCGCGATCACCGGCATCGCGGCGTTTTAAGCTCCACATGAGGGGCTTGAACGCTCATCCACCTTGGGTCCGCATCCTACTTGCACTGGCCTGCTTGGTAGCGGCCGCCATCGTACAAGACGGGCTCATAACTCTCATGCTTGTCGTGCTAGGAGTGGGTTTGATCATCCGAGGGCGCAACGCTCCTATGGACGTAGAGTGAAAGGCCCCCCGCTCACCGGCCTCAAGGTCGTCGAACTCGCCCGCATCCTCGCCGGCCCCTGGGCAGGTCAGGTGCTTGCCGACCTCGGCGCGGAGGTGGTCAAGGTCGAGGCGCTCCAGGGCGACGACACCCGCACCTGGGGCCCACCCTTCGTCGACGAGCCGGACGGCTCCCGCACTGCCGGCTATTACCACGCCTGCAACCGCGGCAAGCGCTCAGTCGTCGCCGACTTTACCACCTCCGAGGGACAGGCGATCGTCCGCGACTTGGTCGCCGACGCCGACGTGCTGATCGAGAACTTCAAGGTCGGCGGCCTCGCCAAATACGGTCTCGACTACGCCGCCTTGAGCGCGCTCAACCCACAGCTGGTCTATTGCTCGATCACCGGCTTCGGTCAGGACGGTCCCTACGCCGCGCGCGCGGGCTATGATTACATCGTTCAGGGCATGAGCGGGATCATGGACCTGACCGGCGAGCCCGACGGTCAGCCGCAAAAGGTCGGCGTCGCCTTTGCCGACATCATGACCGGCCTTTATTCGGTCATCGCGATCCAGGCGGCGCTGACGCAGCGCGAACGCACCGGGCGCGGCCAGCAGATCGACATGGCGCTGCTCGACACGATGACCGGCGTGCTCGCCAACCAGGCGATGAACTGGTTCCTCTCCGGCCAGACCCCACCTCGGGTCGGCAACGCGCACATGAACGTCGCGCCCTATGCGGTCTTCCCGACCGCAGACGGCTGGTTCATCCTCGCGGTCGGCAACGACGCGCAGTTCCGCCGCTTCTGCACCGTGATGGGCCTGCCCGACCGCCCCGAATGGGCGACCAACGCCGGCCGGCTCGAACACAAACCCGCGCTGTTCGCCGCCATCGAGGCGCTGACCGGCAAGTGGCAGCGCGACGACCTGCTCGCGGCCCTCGAAGCCGCCGGCGTTCCGGGCGGCCCGATCAACACCGTCGAGCAGGCCTTCGCCGACCCGCAGGTGATCGCGCGCGGCATGCAGATCGAGGTCCGCCGCGAGGATGGCAGCGTACTGCCCGGCCTGCGCACCCCGATCCGCTTCTCGGACGCCGACCTCGCGCTCGGACGCGCCGCCCCGCTACTTGGAGGATCATGAATGGCCGACGCGCCGCTGAACGGCATCCGCATCGTCGAACTCGCCGGCATCGGCCCCGGCCCCTTCGCCGGCATGATGCTCGCCGACCACGGCGCCGAGGTGATCCGCATCGACCGCCCTGGCAGGGGCGGGATCACGATCGACGCCAAGGACCCCCTGCTCCGCTCCCGTCGCTCGGTCGCGCTCGACCTCAAGAAGCCGGAGGCGATCGCCGCCGTCCGCCGCATTGTGGGCCAAGCGGACGGGCTGATCGAGGGCTTTCGCCCCGGCGTCACCGAGCGCCTCGGGCTCGGCCCCGACGTGCTGCTCGCCGATAACCCGCGCCTCGTCTATGGGCGCATGACCGGCTGGGGCCAGACCGGTCCGATGGCGCACGAGCCCGGCCACGACATCAACTATCTCGCCATCTCCGGCGCACTCCACGCCTTCGGGCGCGCCGGCGAGAAGCCGACGCCGCCGATCAACATGGTCGCCGATTTCGGCGGCGGCGGCATGATGCTCGCCTTTGGGATGCTCGCGGCACTGCTCCACGTGCAGCGCACCGGCGAGGGCCAGGTCGTCGATGCGGCGATGACCGACGGTTCGGCCCTGCTGATGAGCATGATCTGGGGGTTTCGCGGCATGGGCCGCTGGTCCGACCGGCGCGGCGAGAACCTGCTCGATACCGGCGCCCACTTCTATGACACCTTTGAGTGTCGCGACGGCAAGTGGATCTCGCTGGGCGCGATCGAGCCGCAATTCTATGCCGAGTTCCGAGCGGTGATGGGCCTGGACGCGCCAGAGTGGGACCGCCAGATGGACCCGCGCAGCTGGGGTCCGCTCAAGGCCGAGCTGGAACGCCGCTTCCGAGAGAAGACCCGCGATGAATGGGTTGCCGCCTTCGCCGGCCACGAAGTCTGCTTCGCCCCCGTGCTCGGCTTCGACGATGCGCTGGCCGACCCACACAACCGCGCGCGCGGCACCTTCGTCGAGGCGGGCGGCGTCACCCAGCCGGCACCGGCGCCGCGCTATTCGGCCAGCGCGACGGTAGCCCCGACGATGGCCGGCGAGCGCGACGACGCGGGGGTACTGCGCGACCTCGGCTTCGCCCCGCAAGAGATCGCCGCGCTAGGCCACTGACCATGAATGTGCGATAATCGAACCAACGTCAGCCCAGGAGAGACCCGATGGCCACCGCCCTCCGCCAGCCCCAGATGTCTGCCCATGAGTGGGAGGCGCGCCAGGAGCTCGCCGCCTGTTACCGCGTGTTCGACATGCTCGGCTGGTCCGAGATGATCTACAACCACATCACCGTGAAGCTCGATGACGAGCGCGGCGCGTTCCTGATCAACCCCTTCGGCCTCCACTTCTCGGAGGTGACCGCGTCGAGCTTGGTCAAGATCGACCTCGACGGCAACAAGCTCGCCGACAGCCCCTACCCGGTCAACCTCGCCGGCTTCGTCCAGCATGCGGTGTTCCACCGCAACCTGCCCGACGCGCACTGCATCATGCACACCCACACCACGGCAGGCATGGCGGTGAGCTCGGTCGAAGGCGGCTTGCGCCCCACCAACTTTTACGCCTGCAACTTCGCCGGGCAGATCGCCTATCATGACTTCGAGGGCGTCACTGTCCGCTCCGAGGAAGGCGAGCGGCTGGTCGCCAATCTCGGCAGCAAGCGTGTCATGTTCCTGCGCAACCACGGCATCCTGGTAATGGGGCGGACGCTGCCGGAAGCGTTTATCAAGCACTGGTCGTTGCAACGCGCCTGCGAGATCCAGCTCGCTACGATGAGCATGGGCACCCCGCTCGAGGTCGCGCCCGAAGTCGTTGCGACTCACCAGCGCGACCTCCACAAGGCGAGCGTCCCCGGCGGTGCCGGCAAGGCCGACTTCGCGGCGATGGTGCGGCTGGTGGATAAGCAGGACACCAGCTGGCGCGAGTAGCCCAGCTCCCTTCCCGCTCGCGGGAGGGGTTACTCGACCTCCCTTCCCGCTTGCGGGAGGGGTTACTCGACCTCCCCTCCCGCTTGCGGGAGGGGCTGGGGGAGGGCATGTCGGCCTGGTGAAGCAACAACCCCTCCCAACATGCGGTGAAGCAGCCCCCGGCTGCTTCAGCTCGTCCGGGGGACGAGCGACCGCATGTTCCCTCCCGCAAGCGGGAGGGGAGATCAGGTGGTGCCTCCCGCAGGCGAGAGGGAAGCAATGCGCCTGACCGTCAACAACCAGCCCGTCGAATACCGCCTCGATCCCGCCACGCCGCTGCTGTGGGCGCTGCGTGACGCGTCCAACCTCACCGGCGCGAAGTACGGCTGCGGCACCGGCCATTGCGGTGCCTGCATCGTCGATATCGACGGCGCGGCGGTCCCGTCGTGCCAGGTCCCGGTCGGACGGATCGAGGGCAGCTACGTCACCACCATCGAGGGCCTGTCGCGCGAGCGCAGCCATCCCGTCCAGCTCGCTTTCCTGGCCGAGAACGTGACCCAATGCGGCTTCTGCATCCCGGGCATGATCATGCAGGCGAGCGTTCTGCTCAAGAAGACGCCCAACCCGTCGGAGGAGCAGATCCGCGCCGCCATCACCGTAATCTGCCGCTGCGGCGTCTATCCGCGCGTGGTCGAGGCGATCGGGCGCGCCGCCCGCGCCGCGCGTGGCGAGGAGGTCATTCCCGCCGGCTTCCGCCCCGGCATCGACCCGGCCGACGCGGCGCGACAGGTGCCGGCGCTGGTGGCGCCGGGGCGACCCTGATCGTTACGAAAGCTTTCTGATCGCTGACGGACGAGTTCAGCTTCGTCTCACCCTGCGCGCCGCAAAAGGGCTCCACCATAGGGGTCGGCTCGTGCGCCGGCAGGAACAGGAATACGGCCATGAAGAAGTGGTTGATCGGTGCATTGCTGGCGGCGACCGCTGCCGTGCCCACCATCGCGACGGCACAGGACGACCCGGGCGGCGACGCGCGGCGCGCGGCGCGGGAAGAGCGGCGTGCTCAGCGGCAACAGGCGACGCCCGAGCAGCGCGCCGAGCGCCAGCAGGCGCGCCAGGAACAGCGCCAGCAGCAGCCGCGCGCTGAGGTCAACGCCCAGGCGCAGGTGCAGGCCGCGCCGGATTGGCAGGGTCAGCGTCGCGAGCGCAACACCGAACAGCCGCGCGTCCGCGCGCAGGCCCACGCCGACTGGCAAGGTCAGCAGCAGGCTGCCCCCCGTCAGGCCGAACGCTTCGAGCGGCGCCAGGAGCGCCAGGCCGAGCGCAATGCCGCGCCCGTGGTGCAGCTGGACCGTCGCAACCCGAGCTACGACCCGGCGCGTGGCGATCAGCCTCGCCGCCGTGACGACCGTGCGCAGTGGAACGACCGTCACCGCGATGACCGTGCCCAGTGGAACGATCGTCAGCGCGACGACCGCAACCAGTGGAACCGCAACGACCGCGACAACCGCCAGTGGGATAACCGCAGCGGCTGGAACGATCGCGGCCAGGCCAACCGCAACTGGAGCCGCGAGTGGCGCCGGGACGGCCGTTACGATTGGAACCGCTATCGCACCGGCAATCGCAACCTGTTCCGGCTGCCGCGCTACTACGCGCCTTATGGCTGGGATCGGGGTTACCGCCGCTTCTCGATCGGCGTGACGTTGTCGCAGGTGTTGTGGGGCCAGAACTACTGGATCCAGGATCCCTGGGACTATCGCCTGCCGGAGGCTTACGGCCCGTACCGCTGGGTGCGCTACTATAACGATGCCCTGCTGGTCGACCTCCGCTCCGGCCAGGTCGTCGATACGGTATACGACATCTTTTATTGAGCGAGCGCCCTCGGCTTGGGTCAGCAAGCCGAGGAGTCGCTGCGGCGGGCAGCGGAGCCGGCAACGCCGGCTCCGTCTGACGGCGCAGCGTTGCCATTGATGCAAACTCCAGACCCTTGCATTGCGGCCAAAGACCAGGCCAAGAGCACCGCCGTCATGGGTTTCTTCTCCCGCACATCCTCTTCGGGCAACGGCGCGTCGAAAGTCCGCGCGCTCGCCGGTTCGCACGTCGCGCAATGCCTCGACGCCAATCCGGCCGTCCAGCGCGCGCAGATCGACGCCGCGCAATTCTATTATCATCCCGAGTTCCTGAGCCCGGCCCAGTGCGACCAGCTGATCGGGCTGATCGACACCAACCGGCGCCCGTCGACGCTGTTGTCCGACAACCCCGACGCCAATTTCCGCACCTCCGACAGCTGCGACATGGACCGCTGGTCGCCGCTCGTCCGCCCCATAGACGAGTCAATCGCGGCGCTGCTCGGGGTCGATCCGTCGCACGGCGAGACGATGCAGGGTCAACGCTATGCCCCCGGCCAGCAATTCCGCGCTCATCACGACTATTTCCACCAGGGCGAGAGCTATTGGCCCGAGGTCAGCAAGCAGGGCGGGCAGCGCACCTGGACCGCGATGATCTATCTCAACGACGTGACTGAAGGCGGCGCCACCTGGTTTCCGCAGGCGGGCATCAAGGTCGCCCCCAAGCGTGGCCTGCTGCTCGCGTGGAACAACATGAACCCCGACGGCAGCCCCAACGACAAGACGCTGCACGAGGGCATGCCGGTCGTGCAAGGCGTGAAGTACATCGTCACCAAGTGGTTCCGAGAAGGCAGCTGGATGGCCTATTGAGAAGCCGCTGTCCTACAAGCAGGCGATCTGCCACGCTCGTTTCGTGACCCGTAAGTCGGCCTTTTGCACCCTCCCCGGCGAAGGCGGGGGCCCAGTCGCCACGAACGTCGATGGGCGACCCATGTCTCGCGGCGTCTGGATTCTGGGCCCCCGCCTTCGCCGGGGAAGCGGTGGGGAGCGCGATGGCGCACTCAACATTCTCAACATTCGCTCTCAACATTCACCGCACCGCCGATCACCGGACGTGTTTATCCCTCAACTTCCCCTCAACTTCCGCGCATGACCGTCCTCGGCGTCACCGCCTCCATCCTCGGCCAGCCCTGGCGCTGGCGCGCGCTGGCCGCCGATGCGCGCGACGGTTGGGGCGCGGACGACCTCGTCACGCAGCTGCTGCTCGCCCGCGGCTGCCCGCGCGAGGCCTTGGATCAGCACCGCAGCCCGTCGATCCGCGGCTTCATGCCGGACCCTTCCGTGTTCCGCGACATGGACCGCGCCGCCGACCGGCTCGCCGACGCGGTGATGGGCGCGGAGCAGGTCGCGATCTTCGGCGACTATGACGTCGACGGCGCCACCTCGGCGGCGCTGATGGTGCTGATCCTGCGCGATCTCGGGCTGGCGCCGCGTGCCTACATCCCCGACCGCATCGAGGAGGGCTACGGCCCGTCGGGTCCCGCGCTGGTGCGGCTGGCGCGTGAGGGCGCGTCGCTGATCCTCACCGTCGACTGCGGCGCCCAAGGGTTCGACGCGCTGGAGGCGGCCCGGGTCGAGGGCGTCGACGTCATTGTCGCCGACCACCACCAGTGCGCCAGCACCCTGCCCCACGCCCATGCAGTCGTGAATCCCAACCGCCTCGACGAGGAGGGTGGGCGCGAGCATGGCCATCTGGCCGCGGTCGGCGTCTGCTTCCTGCTCTGCGCCGCGCTGATCCGCACCTTGCGCACTCGCGGCTTCTTCGCCGGCCGCGCCGAGCCCAGGCTGCTCGACCATCTCGACCTGGTCGCGCTCGGCACCGTCGCCGACGTGGCGCAGCTGCGCGGCCTCAACCGCGCCTTCGTCGCGCAGGGGCTGAAGGTGATGGCGCAGGGCCGCAATCCCGGCATGGCGGCGCTGATCGAGGCGGCGCGGCTGACCCGCGCGCCGACCTGCAGCGACTTGGGTTTCGCGCTCGGCCCCCGCATCAACGCCGGCGGCCGCGTCGGCCGCGCCGATCTCGGCGTGCGCCTGCTAACCACCACGGATCCGGCCGAGGCCCGCGCCATCGCGCTCGAACTCGACACGCTCAACCAGGACCGCCGCGTCATCGAGGCCGGCGTGCAGGAGGCGGCCGAACTGCTGGCAGGCAGCGACCGCCGCGTCGCGATCGCCGCCGGGCTCGGCTGGCATCCCGGCGTGATCGGCATCGTCGCCGGCCGGCTCAAGGAGAAGCTCGGCAGGCCGGCAATCGTCATCGCGCTCGACGCGGCGGGCGTGGGCAAGGGCTCGGGCCGTTCAATCCCCGGCGTCGATCTCGGCCAGGCGGTGCTCGCGGCCAAGGAAGCGGGCATCCTCATCGCCGGCGGCGGTCACGCGATGGCGGCGGGCCTGACGGTCGCCGCCGACCGCATCGCCGACCTGAGCAATTTCCTGGAGGAGCGGCTGGCGAATGCGGTGGAGCAGTCGAACGAAGGCCGCGCGCTGCTCGTCGACGCGGTCCTAGCGCCCGGAGGCGTCCACCCGGAGTTGGTGACCGCGATGGAAGCCGGCGGCCCGTACGGCACCGGTTGGCCCGCCCCGCGCCTCGCGGCCGGGCCGGTGCGGGTGATCCGTGCGGACATCGTCGGCACCAACCATGTCCGCTGCGTGGTCGCGGGCAACGACGGCCGCAGCCTCAAGGCGATGGCCTTCCGCCACGCCGAGACCGCGCTCGGCCTGGCGCTGCTCGGCGCCGCGCCGCACCGCAAGCTGTGGCTGGTCGGCCGCGCAAAGCTCGACGACTGGGGCAGCAAGCCCGCGGCCGAGCTCCACGTCGAGGATGCGGCATGGGCGGATTAGCAAACCCGTCGCCCCGGCTTGGGAGCCGGGGCCCCGCTCCTTCTTGCGCGCAGGATGTGAGTTAGGTCGAGCATAGCTCTCGCGTCACCAGAATACAGAAGACGCGCCCCGCGCGTCTTCTGTCTGGTGACCCCTACGGGGCTCGAACCCGTGTTTCAGCCGTGAAAGGGCCGCGTCCTAACCACTAGACGAAGGGGCCGTGCGCGCCCGCCTAGTCCGGCCACCCCGGACTGGTCAAGCCGGTGCGCGCGCGCCGGCGCGACTCGCCATCCGATTGACAACCTGCCGCACCACACGTTTGATGTGGTTCAAGAGGGAGGAACCCACGACATGGCGACCACAGCCTGGGCCGATCCGCCGCCGCTACGCGCGCGCACCGACCGCTACACCCGCGTCGCGATCGTCCTCCACTGGGTGATCGCCGCCGCCATCATCTACAATCTCACCTCCGGACTGCTCCGCGACCAGCTGCCGCGTGGCTTCTTCGCCCTGCATATCTCGTCGGGCCTCACCATCCTGATCCTCAGCGTCGTGCGCGTGGTGTGGAAGCTGATGCACAAGGGTCTGCCCTTCCTGCCCATGGCGGGCTGGGAGCGGTGGCTCGCGCGGATCACGCATTTCCTGCTCTATGCCGCCATGCTGTTCGTGCCTTGGACCGGCTGGGTGATGATCTCCGCCAACCCGCCCGCGGGCTCGGCAGGCGCCGCCTATGCCCAGGCGCAAAGCGCCCAGGCGGCCACGGCCGCCGGCAAGCCGGCGCCGGTGCCCCGCAAGCCGTCGCTGTTCTGGGGCCTGGTGGAAGTACCAAAGATCGGCCCCGTCGCCGACCTCGGCCGCGAGCCCGCCGGAGTCGCCGAGCAGCGCGCCTTCCACGAACAGATGGAGGAAACCCACGGCACGGTCGCGATCATGCTGCTGTTCCTCCTCGTCCTCCACGTCGGCGGCGCGCTCAAGCACCAATTTGTCGATCGCCAACCCGAGCTCGCGCGCATGGGCATCGGTCGAGGGCGCGGCGGGAGCGGATAGCCGCGCTTTGCCCGGGGGCTCACCTTCGTCGCCGTTCGTGCTAAGGGCGGAGGGGGGGAACGGCATGGCGATCGCCGCTGCGCAGGGGGAAACGCGTCAACCGCAACTGCTTGCGGCCCCCGACTCGCGTGCGCCGGACGCCGCGTTCCGGACGCTGGCGGCGATGCTGCCCGGCTTGTGCTGGACCGCCGACACGGCCGGGCGCCCGGTTTGGACCTCCCGCCCCGCCGCGCCGCTGCCCCGCGATATCCAGCAATGGTCCGCCGGTCTCGCGGCGCAGGATCCGTTCGAAGCCGTACTGCGGATCGACGGCAAGGATCGCCCTTGCCGCCTCTCGCCATTGCGCGACGCCGCCGGCGAAGTCGCCGGCTGGTGCGGCACGGAGCTCGACCCGGCGCACGCCCGCTGCCGCGATGCGCTGGCGGAAAGCGAGGCGATGCTCGCCGCCTTCATGACCCATGCGCCGTTCGGCATGCACCTGAAGGACGCCGACGGCCGCTACCTCAAGGTCAATGACGAGCTGGCGGCGGTGATTGGCGAGTCGAGGGACGCGATCATCGGCCGCCATCCGGCAGACCTGTTCCCGCCGCCCATCGCCGACCGGATCGTCGCGATGGACGCGGCTGCGGCCACCGGCGCGATCACGGAGGAGTTTGCGATCGAGCCGCGCGACCGCTACGCCTCCGTGCTGGCGATCAGCTTTCCGACGCCCGGCGGCCGCTCCGTCCGCACCGGCGGCTTCACCATCGACCTGACCCAGCGCAAGGAAGCCGAGGCCGCGCTGGAGCGCTCCCGCGATGCGCTGTTCCAGTCGGAGAAGCTGTCCGCGCTCGGCTCACTGCTCGCGGGTGTCAGCCACGAGCTCAACAACCCGCTTTCGATCGTCGTCGCGCAAGCCGTGATGATGGAGCGGCAGGCGACCGGCACCGAGCTCGCCGACCGCGCGTTCAAGATCCGCAAGGCCGCCGATCGCTGCGCGCGCATCGTCCAGACCTTTCTCGCCATGGCGCGGCAGAAGACGCCCGAGCGCACCGCGGTCGATCTCAACGCCGTCGCCAACGGCGCCATCGAACTGGCGAATTACGGCCTGCGTTCCGACGGCGTCGGCATCACCCGCGCCTTCGCCGCACGCCTGCCGCGCATCTCGGCCGACAGCGACCAGCTCCATCAGATCGTCACCAACCTGATCGTCAACGCGCAACAAGCGATGGCGGCGGAGCGGTCGCTGCGCTGGCTGGAGGTCCGCACCGCGCTGGGACCGGAGCCCGGCACGGTCGTGCTCGAAGTCTCGGACTCCGGCCCCGGCATCTCACCCGAAGCGCGCCGTCGCATCTTCGAACCCTTCTACACCACCAAACCGCAAGGCGAAGGCACCGGCGTCGGCCTGAGCTTCAGCCAGGGCGTGGCCGAGGCGCATGGTGGCCGGCTGACGCTGGTGCCGTCCGAACGCGGCGCGACCTTTCGCCTGACGCTGCCGATCGACCCCAGCAAGACCTTGCCACGGGTTGAGCCGATCGCACCTGCGCCGCCCACCGACGCGATCCGCCGCGCGCTGATCGTCGACGACGAGGAGGAGATCGCCGCTTCGCTCGCCGACTTTCTGGGTGTCGAAGGGTTCGAGTGCGAGATCGTCGTCGGCGGCGCGGCGGCGCAGGCGCGACTGGTGGCCGGAGGGCTTTATGACCTAGTGATCAGCGACATCCGGATGCCCGACATCGATGGTCCGGCGCTCTATTCATGGATCACCGAGCACCGGCCCGATCTCGCCAAGCTCACCGCCTTCACCACGGGTGACACGCTCGGCTCGCACGCGGCGCGCTTCCTGGCTGACGCCGCGCGACCGGTGCTGGAGAAACCCTTCACGCCGGACTCGGTGCGCCACTTCCTCTCGGAGGCCGCGATCGGATGAACACGCCGCCACATATTGTGCTGGTGGATGACGAGGAGGATTTGCGCGAGCCGATCGCCGCCTATCTCACCGATAACGGCCTCGATGTGTCGGAGGCGAGCGGCGGCCCCGCGCTCGACCGGGTGTTGGCCGAGCGGTCCGCGCAGCTCGTCGTCCTTGATGTCTCGATGCCCGACGAGGACGGCTTCTCGATCGCCCGGCGGCTGCGCGCGCGGCCCGATCCTCTGGGCATCATCATGCTGACCGCGCGTCGCGACGTCGACGGCCGCGTCGAGGGACTGGAGATCGGCGCCGACGATTACGTCATGAAGCCCTTCGAGCCGCGCGAACTGCTCGCCCGCATCCGCTCGGTCCTCCGCCGCGTGGGCGAGCAGCCCCCGCTCGCGCCCGAAGCTCCTGGCCCTCCCGCCACCGATTATGCCAGCGAGTTCTGGATCCCCACGGGTCGCGGCCAGATCTGCGTGCCGATCGAGGCGATCGAGTGGATCGAGGCGGCCAAGGACTACGCCCTGCTTCATACCGCCGACCGCGCGCATATGCTGCGCGTGACGATGGCCGCGCTCGAAGGCTCGCTTGCCCCTGCGGACATGATCCGCGTCCACCGCTCCGCTTTCGTCAGCCCGGCCGCGATCGTTTCGATCAGTCAGGTCGGGCGCAACATCACGCTGGTGCTGAAATCGGGCACGAGCGTACGGGTCGGGCCGCAGCACGCCGACGAGGTGCGGCGGAAGCTGAAGCGGTAGTTGACCGGAACGCTGCGTCAGGTCGACAAGCTGCCATGCTCCGCTTCGCCCTCCCCGCCCTCGCCCTGCTCACCGCCGCCGACCTGCCCAAGAAGGGCGAACCGCCGCTGACCGTTCAGACGATGCGCTCCGGCGGCGCCGTCGATCCCGAACAAGCCAAGCTCCGCTTCGACGCCGCCGACCTCGCGTTCGAGATCATACCCGAAACCCGCCGGCTCCACGGCGTGGCGACGTTGACCTTCTCCGCAAGGACACCGCTGTCCGCCCTCACGCTCGATCTCGACCGTAACCTGCCCGTCACCGCAGTCACGGTGGATGGGGCGGCGCTCCCAGCGGCAAGCTGGTCGAACCCTCAAGGCCGGCTCGTCATCCGGCTTCCCCGGCCCCTGCCCGCGGGCAAGGCGGTCACCGCGCGCATCACCTATGCCGGCACCCCGCACATCGCGGTCAACGCGCCATGGAACGATGGCGTGGTCTGGTCAGCCGCGCCCGACAAGCGGCTGTGGTTCGCAACAACTGCGCAGGGCTATGGCTGTGACCTGTTCTGGCCATGCCTCGACTTCCCGACGGGTGAGCCCGCGACCGTCACCTTGCACATCACCATACCCAAGGGGCTTAAGGCGCCCGGCAATGGCGTGCTGCTCGGCGTGGACTCACTGCCGGACGGCCGGACGACATGGCACTGGCGCGCGCGCCAGCCCAATACCTATGCCATCGCACTGCAGGTCGGACCCTATGATGAGCTGCGGGATACCTATCGCAGCCGCTACGGCAACACGATCCCGCTCCATTTTTGGCACCTGCCCGGCAAGCCGGCGGAGGCGCGGGCGCTGCTCGCGGAGTTCGCGCCCACCCTCGACTTCTTCGAAGCCGTGATCGGCCCCTACCCCTTCGGCGACGAGAAGGTCGGTGTCGTCGAGACCCCGCATCTCGGCATGGAGCATCAGACCATCAACGCTTATGGCAACGCTTATGCCAAGGCGCCCGAGGGCTTCGACTGGCTGTTCCACCACGAGTTCGCTCATGAGTGGTTCGGCAACCAGCTGACCGCACGCGACTGGGACGATTATTGGCTGCACGAGGGCTTCGCCACCTACATGCAGCCGCTCTACGGCCGCTGGCGCGAGGGCGAGGCCCGCTATGCCGCCATGATGGCGGCGCAGCGCGACAAGATCGCCAACAAGGCGCCGATGGTCCGCGACCGCGCCATGTCCGGCGACGATGTCTACGAGGAGGCGCGCGGCGGTCCCGGCGGCGACATCTATTACAAGGGCAGCTGGATCCTCCACACCCTGCGCGGCCTGATCGGCGACCGCGCCTTCTTCAGCGCGACACGACTGCTGGTCTATGGTCGGACGGACCCGGAGCCGGGGAACTTCACCCCGCGCTACGGCTCGACTCGCGAACTACAGGCGGCGGTGCGGCGGGTCACAGGCGATGACTATGATTGGTTCTTCGACGCCTATCTCCGCCAGCCGGGGTTGCCGGAGTTGGTGGAAGCGCGCGTCGGTGACAGGTTGAGCCTCCGCTGGCAGGTCACGGGCGGCAAGCCCTTCCCGATGCCGGTCGACGTCCAGGTCGATGGGCGAACCCAGCGCCTGGCGATGAGCGACGGGACCGGCTCGCTGGTGCTGCGCGCCGGCAGCCATGTCGTGGTCGACCCCTGGGCCAAGATCCTCCGCCGCTCGGTGGCGATCGAACGGACCCACGCCTGGCGCGCGAAACCCAAGCCCTGACGATCAGGGATACGGTCGACGGGTCGAGTGTTTAGCCGACCATGACCGACACCACCCCGGCCTTGGCCCTGAAACGCACCGGCGAGATGTGCGCCATCTTCATGATCGGCAACGGCATCATCGGCCTCGCCCAACCGCAGCGGCAGGTCAGCCTGTGGCGCTCCCACGTGAAGCCGCTGGACCTGTTGGTCCGCCGCTTCGATGGTCGCCCGGGCAAGCGCCGCCTGCAGGGAGCGCTCCAGCTCGCCGCCGGCCTCCTGCTCGCCTCGCGGCTGCGTCGCTAGCCCGTCAACGCGGTCAGCCGAGCTTTGAGTGCGCGATCGGCCGCGATCTCCTGCGCGTAGTTGGCCTGCACCGCGGCGGAGAGCGGCTCGTCCGCCAGCTCCGCCGCCAGCACGACGGCGGTCTCCGACGACACGATCTCCGCCGCCTTCGCCTTGCGGACCGCGCCGATCAGCGCAATGTCGAGCAAGCGGCCCGGCTGGGTCGACCGACCGTCGCGATCGGCGTCGTCCAGAATGCCCGACATCCACAGGTTCTCCGGCCCGCCGGTGTCGAGCCCCGTCGCCTCCAGCCGTGCCGCCTGCTCCGTCGCGCGCTCGGCTTCCGCCAACAGGATCGCCCGCAGCCCCATGTCACTCGCCAGTGCCGCAATGCCGGGCAATCGCTCGGCCGCCTGCCGCTTGCCGTCATGCAGGTCCTGCGCCGCGGCATGGAGCAACGACGCCGCCGAGCCGATCTGGGTCAAGCGGCCCCGCCGGCATGCAGCGGCGGCAGCTGCGAGTGCTGCACCACTAGCCAGTCCTCGTGGCCGCGCCGGCGGATCGTGGTGGTGCACCATGCCTTGTACGCCTCGCCCCCACTCTCCTTGGCGCGGCTCGCCTCCGCCTGATAGGCAATGACGATCAGCCCCTCCTCGGGCCGTTGCACCCGTCGCTCGGTGAAGCGCACCTCCGCCCAGCGCGGCGTATGGGCCACCGCTTCGATCGCGGCGGCGGCATCGAACACATGCGGCGCGGCGGGCAGCACCATCACGCACTCACCGTCGATGAGCGAACGGTAGGTCTCAGCATCGCCTAGCCACAACTGCTCCTCGAAACGCCAAAGCCGATCATCGTCCATAGCCGAGCTCCTCTTGCCTCGGGACAATGGTGGGGCGGGATCTTCGTTCCGCGACCGTGCTCAGCGCAGGAGCAGAAACGCGATGATCGGGCTCGCATTCTGCAGCGCGTGGATCGCGAAGACGATGCCGACCGCGCGCCAGTAGCCCGCGCCGCGGCAGGTCAGGTACGCGATCGAAAAGATCAGGAACGGCCACCAGATCACCAGCCCCCAACGCGCGGCCAACAGGCTGTGGGCCACCGCCCACAACACCGCACTGCCCACGGCTGCCCAGACCGGCCCCGCCCGACGGCCGAGCCGCGCCATCGGGCCGGTCATGATGATGGTCTCGATCAGCGGGCTGAACACCACCACGCCGACGAACAACAGCCAGCCCGGCCCGCCGCCCAGCTCCGGCGCCGCGAGCCCTGGCGCCAAGCGCGAGGCGAGCAGACCGAACAACAAGGACGGAAGCGCCACGATCGGCCAGGCGAGGAGAACGTATCGCCAAACCGGTATATCCGGATCAAACAGGAACCGGGGCAAAAAGGCAAAAGCGCGCGGCCGACCATTCGGCCACGCGCCCGCCCGGGCCGGCGTCACGCCGCGCTCTCGGCCTTTTTCTCGGCATAGACGCGGATCGGCTCCTTGCGGCCCTCGATCACGTCCTTGTCGATCATCACCTCGTCGACACCCTCCATACCGGGCAGGTCGAACATGGTGTCGAGCAGCACGCCTTCCAGGATGGAGCGCAGGCCGCGCGCGCCGGTCTTGCGCTCGATACCCTTCTTGGCGACCGCGACCAGCGCGTCGTCGGTGAAGCCCAGCTCCACCTCCTCCATCTCGAACAGCTTCTGATACTGCTTCACCAGCGCATTCTTGGGCTGCTTCAGGATCTTGACCAGCGCCTCGACGTCCAGGTCTTCCAGCGTCGCGATCACCGGCAGGCGACCGACGAATTCCGGGATCAGGCCGAACTTGAGCAGATCCTCCGGCTCGGTCGATCGCAGGATCTCGCCCGTGCGCCGCTCCTCGGGGCTCGCGACATAGGCGCCAAAGCCGATCGACTTGCCTTGGAGGCGGTCACCGATGATCTTCTCCAGCCCGCTGAAGGCGCCGCCGCAGATGAACAGGATGTTGGTCGTGTCGACCTGCAGGAACTCCTGCTGCGGATGCTTGCGCCCGCCCTGCGGCGGCACCGACGCGGTGGTGCCCTCCATCAGCTTGAGCAGCGCCTGCTGCACACCCTCGCCCGACACGTCGCGGGTGATCGAGGGATTCTCCGCCTTGCGGCTGATCTTGTCGATCTCGTCGATATACACGATCCCGCGCTGCGCCCGCTCGACGTTATAGTCAGACGCCTGGAGCAGCTTGAGGATGATGTTCTCGACATCCTCGCCGACATAGCCCGCCTCGGTCAGCGTTGTCGCATCCGCCATCGTGAACGGCACGTCGAGGATGCGGGCGAGCGTCTGCGCCAGCAGCGTCTTGCCGCAACCGGTCGGCCCGACCAGCAGGATGTTCGACTTGCTCAGCTCCACGTCCGCGCCCTTGGCGCCGTGGTTGAGCCGCTTGTAATGGTTGTGCACCGCGACCGACAGCACCCGCTTCGCGCGCTGCTGGCCGATCACATAGTCGTCGAGGACGTTGCAGATTTCCTGCGGGGTCGGCACGCCGCCGTCCTTTTTCGAGACGAGCGCCGACTTGGTCTCCTCGCGGATGATATCGTTGCACAGCTCGACGCACTCGTCGCAGATGAACACGGTGGGACCTGCGATCAGCTTGCGCACCTCATGCTGCGACTTGCCGCAGAACGAGCAGTACAGCGTGCTCTTGGATTCTCCACCGGTCAGCTTGGTCATATCAACGCAAATCCCAAGACCCTTCGGGTCGATGTGTCATTGTAAGCGGCGGTGGCAGCGAGCCGCAACCGCTATCGCGTCCCGAGACCGCCACTTGCCGCTCGCCGACGGGTATGCCACGCAACGCGCGGGGAGCAAGCGACGGTCCAGGGGAACGCATGAACAATAGTGCCGCGCCGATCGCTTTTCCAGACCGGCGAGCCGGATGGCGGGCATGGATCGACACGGCCCCGTCCTCCCCGGCCGCTTTGGCGATAATCCTGATCGTCGCTCTCGCGTTGGTTCCCATTCCTTACGGATGGAACGGCAACGAGGAGAATTACCTACTGCTTGCCTATCGGTGGTGGGCACCGCTGACGGCCAGCCCTTTTGACGCAGTCGTCGATCACGGTGCGAGTGGCGGCAAGTTCCTGGCCTTCAGCCTGTTCGGCTTGGCGGTATCGCTGTTGGGGTTTGAGCTAGGCCGGCTGGCGCTGACGGTGCTGCTGATCGGACTGCTCGCCTGCGGCCTCACGCGTCTGTCCCGCGCCTTCGGTCTTTCGGCGATCCAGGCACTGACGGCGTTGGCGCTGTTCTGCCTGACCCGCCAATCGGTGATGGGCGGCGAGTGGATCCTCGTCACGGCCGAGGCCAAGAGTTTCGCCTATGCGTTCGCGATGTTGGCGCTGGCGAACGCCGTCGAGCTCCGGCCCGTGCGGACGACCGTGTACGCGGGGGTGTCATTTTACCTGCTCTTTCTGATCGGCGCGTTCTGGTTCGCGGCCGCGCTGGTTGGCTTTGTGCTCGCCGGGGGGAGATGGCGTGTGGCGCTGGCGATGGTCGCGGTGTTCATGATCGCCGCGGCGCCGCTGCTCCTCACGCTGATCGATGTACAGCGGCAGTTTGCCTCGACACCCGCACCGTCCGGCTTGCCTCATGCCGACTATATCTACGCTGCCCTGCGCGCGCCCCATCATCTGGCGCCGTTCGCTGCCGAGGGCGGCTGGGGAGCCTTGCGCATTGGCGCGGGTGTATTCACCTCCGTCGCGATGGCAGCGATCGCCGCATGCGCTTGGTGGCGGGCCCGGAACCGGCGCGAACAGGCGCTGGCAGTGCTGACCGGCCTGCTTTCCCTCTACCCTCTCGTCGCGCTGGCAGTGAGCTGGTTAGATCGTGAAGACCTGGTGCTGGCGAAACTGTACCTGTTCCGGCCGCTCAGCCTCATCCTGCTGCTCGGGCTCATGCTCTCCATGTGGTTGTGGCCCCGCCTGCTCTCCGCATGGGCGCAGCGTTGGCCGATCGCGGGCCGGGGATGGGTCAAGAACCTGCCCGCGTTCGTGGCCGTGCCCGTCTTCTTGGCATTCGCGCTTGCCGGCGCGTTGACCGGGCAAGCACCGTCGATATCGCCCGCCACCATGCGGATGATCGCGACGGTCCGCCAACTCACGCGCCCAGGCGATGTGATCTTTGCCGAGCCCGCGACGGATCAGACGATCAGCCTGGAGCGGCGGCTGGAACGCCCGACGCTGGCAAATTGGCAGTTCGTGCCCACAAACCCCGCCGACTTGTATCGATGGTGGCAACTGGTGGAAGACCGCAACCGCGTCTTCGCCGGCGATTGCCACGCGATTCCGCAACGCGTGAACTATCTGCTGGTAACGGCGGCGACAGCCGCCCGGGTGGTCGGCTGTGGTCGCGTCGTATGGCGCGACGCGAATTATAGCTTAGTCGAACCCGCTCTCCGCTGACGATCAGGCCGCCCTGGCCATGTCCTCGGTCGGCTGCGGACGCTTGTCGAAAACCTCGTCGATCAGCCCGAACGCCTTGGCTTCGTCGGCTTGGAGGAAAGTATCGCGGTCCATCCGGCGCTCGATTTCCTCGATCGGCTGGCCGGTGTATTGCGCATACAGCTCGTTCATCCGCGCGCGGATGCGCAAGATCTCCTTGGCCTGGATCTCGATGTCCGACGCCATGCCCTGTGCCCCGCCCGACGGCTGATGGATCATGATCCGCGAATTGGTGAGCGCGACGCGCATGCCCTTCTCGCCTGACGCCAGCAGGAAGCTGCCCATCGACGCCGCCTGACCGATGCACACCGTGCCGACGCGCGGGCGAATATACTGCATGGTGTCATGGATCGCCATGCCCGCCGTGACGACACCGCCCGGCGAGTTGATGTACATGAAGATGTCCTTTTTCGGGTTCTCCGATTCCAGGAACAGCAGCTGCGCGGTGATCAGCGAGGCCATGCCGTCCTCGACCCCGCCGGTGACGAACACGATCCGCTCGCGCAACAGGCGGGAGAAGATGTCGAACGACCGCTCGCCGCGGTTCGACTGCTCGATCACGATCGGCACCAGTCCGGCCTGCGTCTGCTGGAGACCGAGGCCGGCCTGGGCGAAGGGCTGCGCGAAGTCGCCGGACTCGAACGGATTGTGCATCGAAAAACTCTCTTGTGCCCCGTGTGAACACCCTATGTCGCGCGGCCACGAAGCGACTTCAAGCCCCGTGTCGGGTTTGCCCGGGTGCCTCGGTTCCCGCCTCAGCTGCCGGGGGCGGGATAGGCCAGGTAGGCCAGCCGCCGCACCTCGCGCCGCCCGCGTACCACGGTGTCCAGGATCAGCCCGGCGGTGAAACTGAGCGCCGCCAGGATCACCAGCCCGGTGGCCCCCACCGCCGTCGGAAAGCGCGGCACCAGCCCGGTGCGGGCGAAGGTAAGCGCCAGCGGAAACGCCAACACCAGCGCGAACACCGCTAGCGCCGTGCCGATTGCGCCGAAATACAGCAGCGGCCGTTCGATCCGGTACAGCGTCAGGATCGTCGTCAGGATGCGCCAGCCATCGCCATAGGTGGACAGCTTTGACTCCGAACCCTCCGGCCGCGCGAAATAGGGGGTGTCGACCTCCGCCACCGGCATCCGCAGCTCCAGCGCGTGAACCGAGATGTCGGTCTCGATCTCGAACCCCGTGGACAGCGCCGGATAGCTCTTGACGAAACGCCGCGAGAATACCCGATAACCACTGAGGATATCAGTGAAACTGCGCCCGAACAGGCGCGCCAGCATGCCGGTCAGCAGCGTATTGCCGAACCGATGCCCGCGCCGATACGCCTCGGCTGCTTCATGCACCCGCGCGCCCACCACCATGTCGAGCCGCTCGTCGAGCAGCCGCGCCACCAATCCGGGCGCCGACGCCGCGTCATAGGTCGCATCGCCGTCCGCCATCACATAGATGTCGGCATCGATGTCGGCGAACATCCGCCGCACCACGGCGCCCTTGCCCTGCACCCGCTCATGCCGGACCACTGCCCCGGCTGCTCTCGCAACCTCGACGGTGCGATCGACAGAATTGTTGTCGAAGACATAGACCGTGGCGTCCGGCAGCGCAGCGCGGAACCCCGCCACCGTCTGCGCGATCGCCGCCTCTTCGTTATAGCAGGGGAGCAGGACGGCGATGGTGGGTGTTGTCATCGCCGCCTCCTCATCCACCCGTCACCCTGAACTCGTTTCTAGCTTCATGCGACACAGCCCACATCGCAAAAACTGGCTGATGGTTCGCATGGAAGCTGAAACAAGTTCAGCATCACGACACCGGTTCAACCCTCCGCCGTTTTCTTCGCCCGCGGCTTCTTCGCCGGCGCATCGGCAGCCTGTGTGCCCGCCGCAGCCTCGGCGACGGCCGGCGAGCTCTCCAGCACCTGCGTCTCCGCCTCCACCGGCGCGCCCAGCTTCTTGGCACGCGGCTTCTTGGCCGCAGGCTCGGCCGCTGCCTCCGCGGCCGGAGCCTCTACTCCGGCATCGTCGGTCTTGGCCGCAGGCTTGCTGCGCGGCTTCTTGACTGCAACTGCCGGCTCGGTGGCGACCTCCTCGGCCGCCGGAGCGCCTGCAGCCTGGACGTCGACCTTCCTTGCGCGCTTCGCCTTGGGCTTGGGCGCGTGGTCATGGTCGTGGTCGTCGTGATGCTCGTGGACGTGCGTCCCGGTCGCGAAGCCGTCCTCGCTCTCGATCGCCGCCTCCAGCTCCTCGCGCGTCGTCTCGCGCTCGGTCACCTCGGCCTTGCCGAACAGGAAGTCGACGACCTTATCCTCGTACAACGGCGCCCGCAGCTGGGCGGCTGCCATCGGCTCCTGGCGGACATAGTCGATGAAGCGCTGACGCTCCTCCGGCCCATATTGCTGTGCCGCCTGCGCGATCAGGCCGTTCATCTCCTGCTGACTGACCTCGACGCCGTTCGCCTGGCCGATCTCCGACAGCAGCAGGCCGAGGCGCACGCGGCGCTCGGCGATGCGGCGGTAATCGTCGCGCTCGCTCTCCATCTCGGCGCGCGCGGCCTCGGGATCGGCCTCGTGCGTCGTCTCATGCTCCAGCTGCTGCCAGATCTGGTCGAACTCGGCGTCCACCATCGACGGCGGCACCTCGAAGTCATGTCCCTGCGCCAGCTGATCGAGCAGCTTGCGCTTCATATGGGTACGCGTGAGGTTGCTCGACTCCTGCTCCACTTGCCCGCGGATCAGGCCCTTGAGCTGCTCCAGGCTTTCCAGCCCCAGGTTCTTCGCCAGCTCCTCGTCGACCCGCGCTTCGGCGGCGGTCTTCACCGACTTGATGGTGAGGTCGAAGGTGGCGGACTGGCCGGCGAGATCCTTGGCCTGGTAATCCTCCGGGAAGGTGACGGAGATCTGCCGCTCCTCGCCCGCCTTGGCGCCGACGATCTGCTCCTCGAAGCCCGGGATCAGCCGCCCGGTGCCGATCTCCACCGCCATGTCGGTGCCGGTGCCACCAGGGAAGGCGACGCCGTCGGCGGTCTTGCCGACGAAATCCATCGTCACCAGGTTGCCCTGCTCGGCGGCCTTGTCGCCGGCGTCGTCCCAGTGCTTCTGGGCGTTGGCGAACTTCATCAGCTGCTCGTCGATCTGGGCGTCGGCGACGGGTACCGTCAGCCGCTCCAGCTTCAGCCCCTCGATCGCCGGCGTCGGCACCTGCGGCAGCACCTCGAGAGAGACGGTCAGCTCGACGTCCTTGCCCGGCTCATAGCCCTCGCCCAGCGCGACCTGCGGTTGCGTTGCCGGGCGCAAGCCCTGCTCGGCGATCAGCGCCTGGATGCCCTGCTGGATCGAGCTGTTGAGCGCGTCCTGCATCAGCGCCGGGCCGTGCATCTTGCGCACGAGGTTGGCGGGCACCTTGCCCGGCCGGAACCCCGGCATCTTCATCTGCGGCGCGACGCGCTTGATCTCGGTCGCGACCCGCGCCTCGATCTCGGCGGCGGGGATGGTCAGGGTAAAGCCGCGCTTCAGCCCTTCGTTCAACGTCTCGACAGTCTGCATGATCAGCCTTTGGCTAGAATTCGGTCCCGCGGTTCCGGACGCTGCTCCGTGGCGGGCTGGTGCGGGCGAAGGGACTCGAACCCCCACATCTTGCGATGGCAGGACCTAAACCTGCTGCGTCTACCAGTTCCGCCACGCCCGCTTGCACCCGGACCCGCCCAGGAAATCCCGGGTGGGCGCCGCCTATAAGCGAGGGCGGCCCTGCGAAGCAACCGCGCGCGTACCCGGCGCGTTGAACAGGGCGAAGGAGATTACTTGATGGCGAGCCAGCCCCCATCCGAAGCCCCCACACCCTCCCCGCAGCCGGTCGACCCCGGCGGCCCCGCGCCGGAGATCACTCCGCCCTCGCCGGACTTCGATCAACCGTCGCGGACCATGCCGTCGACCGATCCGGGCACGCAGCAGCCGCCGGAGATGATGTGATGACGAACGGCGCCGGCAATGAGCCCACCGAGATCGTCCCCCCGGGGCACAAGGATGATCCCCGCTCCGACATCGAGCAAGCCGTGGAGGCCCGCTCCGACGCGCTCGAACGCGGCGAAGGCGGCGCGGGCCGCGGGCCAGAGGGTGCGATGATGACCGACCCGGGCGAGTTCAGCGGCAATCTGGGTACGGGCGGCGAGGTGCGTAATCAGGACATGGACGCGCAGTAGCTGAGTCGACGTTGCCGAAAGACACGAACTTCGGGCGAGCGGGACGCAATCACCGAGCGGAAGTGAATGCAGTCTTGCTCGCTTTTGCGCACGACTGGCCCTAAGGGGTAGCTAGTCCGTTCAGCTCAGCGGCAACAAGGAGCGCACTAGCCACGATCGTTGTTCGGACAAGCGAGGGCAGGTCGTTGGTGGGGTCGGCAGGCGCCAGCGCCTGCGTGACTTCCCTTACCCATGCGGCCCGGCCGGGCTCAGCGGCAACCCGCCAGCGCAACGTCAGAAAGCCTTCCGCCTTCAACTTGCGCCGGCCGCCGGCCAGCCGGAACATGCCGCGAGAGGGCACACAAGCCTCGATCCGCGCTGCCATTACCGTCACCGCCAGTCGCGAGGACATTGCCGGGACGGTTTCGCCGAGCTGGTCCAACTCGCGAGCAGGCAAACCCGCGGCAGAAAGCGCTGCGGCGACATCGCGCGCCGTGCTCAGCGGCTCGGGTGCCGCTTCGGCCCATGTCACGGATCCGGCCGGCCCGCAGAAGACCCCGGCCTTCTTCGGCCCGACCCGTTCCGCATTGGCGATCTCAGAGCGGACCGGCAGCACCACGTAAGCGCTCGGCGGCACCTGCGCTGCGACAGGCATCGCCGCGATCAGTGCCGCGCTGCTTGCGCTCGCAAGCCTCACTTGGGCTTGTCTGGGGTCACCGTCACAGAGGTGCCGGCGGTCACCGGCACGCTGATGGAGGCCGGCGAGACGGTGGCGGCTGGTGGCGTACCAGGCCGAGCAGGCGCATTACTTGCGGCACGAACGAATATCGCCTCGTCGATCTTGTCCCAGGCCGACTTGTAGGTCAGCGGATCGAGGATCGGCTTGTCGTCCTTGGAGTTCTGGCCGTAATTGCTGGACGTGCTTTTCGAGTTGAGAAAGTTCAGCCGAACCCGGGCACGCCCGGACGGCATGCCTTCGACAAAGGCTGTGGCGCGGGTGTTGCCGCTCGACCGCATGCCGGCGAACGCCTCCAGCAACCCGGTCTTGTTCTTTGTCGCGCTCGACGCTGTGATGAAGCCGCTCGGCATATCCGCGTTCTCGAGTTGGTAGCCCAGGTCCTGAAAGACGCTGACGACCGACGCGAAAAGGACTTCCTTGCTGGTCTCGTACTCATGGGACTGCAGCGCCTGGATCTCCATGGGTGTCAACTGCGCCTTCTTCTTGGCAAGTGCCGGCGTGGTGGAAAAGAGGGCGGCGGCGACAAGGCTGGCGCGGACGATGTTGCGCATAACTGTTTGCTCCTCAGAAATCGCTGGTGCGGCTGCGGAAGTCAGAGACCACATCGCGTCCATCGAACTTGATGATCAGCGTCATGGTGCGTGACGTCTGCGCGAAGCCGTCCGCCGACTTGCTCCCACCCGTCAGCAGAATGGTCCAATAGCTGGACGACGAACTCGCCTGTGAAACCGTCGCCATGCGCTGATAGCTCCATACCTCCTGGCCACTACCATCGCGTGTCGTGATGTTCGGCGAACCGAACTTCTCCAGCACGTCTGCCTTGGTGGTCTGGCCCACCTGCAGGTTGAGCTGCACATTGCCTTGGGTGAGCTGACTGTTGCGCTGATCGACCGGCCCAGGCGTCGTGGCGCAACCCGCCACCATAAAGGCAGCCGCGATGGCCGCCGGATAAAGTCTCATCAGATGTCCCCGTGTTCGCCAGCTGCCCCCTGCGCAGCTCTAAAGGTAACGCTATGCGCCGGGGAGGCTGCTTGCAATCAGCACGGTTTGTTAAATTCCTGCAATCTTTGCGGAAGTGATCAGCCCAGCGCTTTCTTAAGCAGCTCGTTGACCACGCCCGGGTTCGCCTTGCCCGCCATCGCCTTCATCGTCTGGCCGACGAAGAAGCCGAACAGCGCCTCCTTCCCGCTGCGATACTGTTCGAGCTGGCCCGGGTTCTTCGCGAGCACGTCGGCGATCACCGCCTCGATCGCGCCGGTGTCGCTGGTCTGCTTGAGCCCGCGCTCCTCGACGATCGCCGCCGGGTCCTGGCCGGTCTCCAGCATCACCTCGAACACCTGCTTGGCGAGGCTGCCGGATAGCGTGCCGTCGGCCACCAGGCTGAGCAGCGCGGCGGCCTGGATCGGCGTGACCGGACTATCGACGATGTCCTTGCCAAGCCGATTGAGCGCGCCGAACAGCTCGCCCGTTACCCAATTGGACGCCGGACCCGCGGGTGCGCCCGCGTCGAGCAACGCGTCGAACCAGCGTGCGGTTTCTACCTCCGCCGTCAGAACACCGGCATTGTAAGCGGTTACGCCCGCTTCCTCATACCGTTTCCGTTTGGCGTCGGGCAGTTCGGGAAGGCTAGCCAGGCACTCCGCGAGGAAGTCCTCCTCCAACACCAGCGGCAGCAGGTCGGGATCGGGGAAGTAGCGATAGTCGTGCGCGTCCTCCTTCGACCGCATCGTCCGCGTGGTGCCGGTGTCTGGATTGAACAGCCGCGTCTCCTGCTCGATGCGGCCGCCCGCCTCCAGCACCTCGACCTGCCGCTTCGCCTCATGCTCGATCGCCTGCATGACGAAGCGGATCGAATTGACGTTCTTGGTCTCGGTGCGCGTACCCAGCTCCGCCCCCGGCTTGCGCACCGAGACGTTGACGTCGGCGCGCATCGAGCCCTGGTCCATGTTGCCGTCGCACGAGCCGACATAGCGCAGCACCGAGCGCAGCTTCGTCAGGTAAGCCCCTGCTTCGGCGGGAGAGTTCATGTCCGGCCGGCTGACGATCTCCATCAGCGCCACGCCCGAGCGGTTGAGGTCGATGTAGGAGCGCGTCGGATGCTGATCGTGCATCAGCTTGCCCGCGTCCTGCTCGACATGGATGCGCTCGACGCCGATCCGCTTGACCGCGTCGGGCTGCTTCTCGTCGGGCGCCACATCGACATGCCCCTCGCCGACCAGTGGATGATAGAGCTGGCTGATCTGATAGCCCTGCGGCAAATCGGCGTAGAAATAGTTCTTTCGATCGAACCGACTCCAGCGATTGATCTGCGCGTCGATCGCCATGCCGGTGCGCACCGCCTGACGGATGCACTCGGCATTGGGTACGGGCAGCATCCCCGGCATCGCGGCGTCGACCAGCGATACCTGCGTATTTGGCTCCGCACCGAAGGCGGTGGCGGCGCCGGAGAAGAGCTTGGCCTGAGAGGTGACCTGGGCATGGACCTCCAGCCCGATCACCACCTCCCACTCGCCGGTGGTGCCCTGGATACGATAGTCGGTCATCACGTCGTTCCTATGGCCGGATATAATCGGCATTCTTCGCACGAAAGCTCAATCGCAGCCGCCGCCGTCGCCGCCACAATCGCCACCGCCGTCCGCGCCGCCGCCGTCGCTCGAGGAGCCGCCATCGCCGGCATCCCTGCGCCGCTTGTCCGATCCGCCGCGAATTGCAGTCACCGCGACGACCGTGATGCCGACGATGCCGAGCGCCAGCACCCAGCTCACCACCACGCCTCCGGCCGGGCCGTGAACCCCGCCCTCTGCTCCAGTGCCAGGCCGGCGTTGAGCACGCCCTGCTCGTCCAGCGGCTTGCCGATGATCTGCAACCCCAGCGGCAGCCCGGCGGCATCCAGCCCACCCGGCACGCTCATCGCCGGCAGCCCGGCCAGCGAGGACGGCACGGTGAAGACGTCGTTCAAGTACATCGCGATCGGGTCCGCCGACTTCTCGCCCAGCGCGAACGCGGCCGACGGCGCGGTGGGGGTCAGCAGCACGTCGCACGTCGCCCAGGCATGCTCGAAATCGCGCGCGATCAGCGTCCGCACCTTCTGCGCCTGCGTGTAATAGGCGTCGTAGAAGCCGGCGGACAGGACATAGGTCCCGATCATAATCCGACGTTTAACCTCGGCGCCGAAACCGTCAGCCCGCGTTGCGGCATACATGTCCTGCAACCCCCCGCCCTCGGGCAGGTCGCGCAGCCCATAGCGCACCCCGTCATAGCGGGCGAGATTGGACGACGCTTCGGCGGGGGCGATGATGTAATAAGCAGGCAGCGCGTACCTGGTATGCGGCAGCGACACCTCGACGATCTCGGCGCCCGCGTCCTTCAGCCACGCGACGCCCGCCTGCCACAGCGCATCGATCTCGCCGGGCATGTTGTCGACCCGATACTCGACCGGAACACCGACACGCAAGCCGCGCAAATCGCTCGACAAACCACGCTCCCATGCCGGCACGTCGAGCTGCAGCGAGGTCGCGTCCTTGGCGTCGAACCCGGCCATCGCCTCCAGCAGGATCGCGCAATCGCGCACGTCCCGCGCCATCGGCCCCGCCTGATCGAGCGACGAGGCAAAGGCGATCGTCCCCCAGCGCGAGCAGCGGCCATAGGTCGGCTTGATCCCCGCGATGCCGGTGAACGCCGCCGGCTGGCGGATCGAGCCGCCGGTGTCGGTGCCGGTCGCACCCGGACACAGCCGCGCCGCGACGGCTGCCGATGAGCCGCCCGAGGATCCGCCCGGCGCCAACGGCGCGTTGCCGCCATCGTTGCGCTGCCATGGGCTGATGACGTTGCCGAACGCGCTCGTCTCGTTGGACGAGCCCATCGCGAACTGGTCCATGTTCAGCTTGCCCAGCATCCCCGCGCCCGCGTCCCACAGGTTCTGCGAGACGGTGGACTCATAGGGCGGGGTAAAGCCTTCCAAGATCAGGCTGCCGGCCGTGGTCCGCACACCGTTGGTGCAGAACAGGTCCTTCATCCCGATCGGCACCCCCGCCAGCGGCTTGAGTGTCTCGCCCGCCGCGCGTGCCGCATCGGCGGAGCGGGCAGCGGCTAGTGCATGCTCCGGCGTCTCGACAAGAAAGGCGTTCAAGGTCTTGGCTCGGCTCGCCTTCGCGATGAACGCGTCCGCCACTTCAACGGCGGCGAATGCCCCCTCTCGTACTCCGTCCCGGATCGCCGCGACGCCCAAATCGGTCAGCTCGGCCACTATTCGATCACTTTCGGAACGGTGAAGAAGCCGTGTTCCGCCTGCGGCGCGTTCCGCATCAGCTCGTCTCGGATGCCGCCTCCCGTCAGCGGATCGGCGTCGACCACATCGTCGCGCAGCCGCAGCGTATTGGCGATGACCGCGGTGGTCGGCTCGACCCCGGTCGTGTCCACCTCGCCGAGTTGCTCGATCCAGCCGAGGATGTTGTTGAGTTCCGGCGCCAGCCGCTCCGCGTCCTCGTGCGAGATCGCGATGCGCGCGAGCCGCGCCACCTTTTCCACCGTTGCTACGTCCACTGACATGGCCCAGCGGCTAGCCGCCCGCCCGCCGCGGCGCAACGGCTTTGGCTAACGGGCGCTTGCGTGTAGGGGGCCGCCGTGGCCCGCAAGTTCCTCTACGTCGTCGCCGCGCTGATCGTCCTCGCGATTGCCGCCGCCTTCACCTACCGTTTCTATGGCACCGAGCTGCTGCGATATTGGCTCGTGCCAAAGGCCCAGTTTGTCGCCCAGCCCAGCCTCAAACGTTCGGTCTATGACGATCCCCAAATGTGGTTTGCGCGACCGGGCGTCGCCGACGATCCCAGCCGTTCGCTCCCGGCTAGCGTCCAGCCGGCAGCGAGCTCGAGGGCGGCGGTGTTCTTCATCCACCCCACCTCCTACGTCGGCGGCGACCAGTGGAACGCGGCGCTGGCTGACGAGGAGACCAACTGGCGCGCGCGCGTCTTCCTGCGCGGCCAGGCGAGCGCCTTCGCCGCCGCCGGTCAGGTCTGGGCACCACGCTATCGCCAGGCCAATTTCGGCGCCTTCCTGACCACCGCGCCCGAGGCACAAAAGTCGCTCGACCTCGCCTATGGCGACGTTGCCACCGCCTTCGACGCCTTCCTGGCGCAGGTCGAGCCCGGCCGGCCGCTGATCCTCGCCGGCCACAGCCAGGGCGCGCTGCACCTGTCGCGACTGCTGCGCGAGCGCGTCGCCGGGACGAAACTCGCCCGCCGCATCGTCGCCGCCTATGTCGTCGGCTGGCCGATCTCGGTCACCACCGACCTGCCGCGTCTGGGCCTGCCCGCCTGCGCCAGCGCCGACCAGTCTGGCTGTATCCTCTCCTGGGCAAGCTTCGCCGAGCCCGCTGATCCCGGCATGATCGTCGACGCCTATGACGCGACCACCGGCTTCACCGGCGCCCCCCGCCGCGGCACGCCGATCCTTTGCACCAATCCGCTGACCGGCGGCGCGACCCCGGCTGCGCCCGCGACCGCCAACCTCGGCACGCTGGTCCCGACGGAGGATCTGAGCAGCGCGACGATGGTGGTCGGCTCGGTGCCGGCGCGCTGTGACGAGCGTGGCTTCCTGCTGATCGGCGAGCCCCCACAGGTCGGCAACTATGTGCTGCCCGGCAACAACTACCACGTCTACGACTACAGCCTGTTCTGGGCGAACGTCCGTGCCGACGCGCTGAAGAGGCTGGCGGCGTGGCGCTGATCACCGCCGCCGCCGCCGACTACCGCGCCGCCCTCCCCACCGGAGGCCGCCTGGTCGGCCTCGACCTCGGCAGCAAGACGATCGGCACGGCGCTGTGCGACGCCGGCTGGCACTTCGCCTCCCCCGCCCCGCTGATCCGCCGCACCAAGTTCACGGCGGACAAGGCCGCGCTTGCCAAGCTGATTGTGGAGCAGCGGGTGGCAGGCGTGGTGCTGGGCCTGCCCCTTCATCTCGACGGTTCGGAAAGCCCGCGCGCGCAGTCAACCCGCGCGTTCGCGCGCAATATCGCCGATCTCGGCCCGGTGCTGTTGTGGGACGAGCGGCTCTCCACCGTCGCCGTCGAGCGCGCCATGATCGCGCAGGACATGAGCCGCGCCAAGCGCGCGGAACGGATCGACAGCCTCGCCGCCGCGCACATCCTGCAAGCCGCCATCGACGCACTGGTGGCGGTCTAGGGCTCAGACCCATAAAGTGGATTCACAAGGCTGACGGGATGTGATTCAAGCTCTTCGAGGAGGGCGGCATGTCGGGTGAGTTTTGGCTGAGCGAAGAGCAGTTCGGGCGCTTGGCGCCTTTGCTGCCGACAGACACGCGGGGGGTCGCGCGGGTAGATGACCGCCGCGTGATCTCGGGTATCGTGCATGTGCTGATGAGCGGTGGGCGCTGGGTCGATGCGCCCGCCTGTTACGGTCCGAAGAAGACGCTGTACAACCGCTGGGTGCGGTGGGCGAAGAAGGGCGTGTGGCAGCACGCGTTCGAGACCCTGGCGGCCGCAGGCGGTCCGCCTGCCGAGCTGATGCTCGACAGCACATGGGCCAAGGCGCACCGCTCGGCGGCGGGCGGAAAAGGGGGGCGCATGCCAACGCCATAGGCCGCTCGCGTGGTGGCCCGACGACCAAGCTGCACGCGTTGGTGGATGGGCTGGGTCGCCTTGTCGCCTTCACCATCACCCCGGGCCAGCGCGGCGACGCGCCTGTCGCGGCGGAACTGATCAACCTGCTGCCCGCCTCCACCACGCTTGCCGCCGATCGCGCCTACGACAGTGACGCGCTCCGCCGCCTGCTGCTTGCGCGAGGTACCACGCCGGTCATCCCCAACGGACCACGCCGCAAAAACGTGCATCCCTTCGATCGCACCGCCTACAAACGCCGCAACCTCGTCGAACGGGCCTTCTGCCGCATCAAGGACTTCCGCGTGTCGCCACGCGATACGACAAACTCGCCGCAACCTACGCCGCCGCCATCAGCCTCGCAGCCATCCTCGCTTGGTGGATATGAGTCTTGGCTCTAGCCCAGCGGCGGTTCCGCCAACGGCTCCTTCGCGTTCGAGGCGGGCGCCTCGACATAGCCGTCGACCGGCTCCTCCGCATCGAGGGCGGGTACAGGCAACGCCTTCGCTGCCACCGGATCGGCCTGCTGCACCGACGCGCGATGGACACGCGCCGGAACCTCTTCGGGCAAGGCGTCTTCCGTGTCGAAGAAGGCCCGCTCGTCGCGACCGACCTCGCGACCCCAGATCGTCCCGGCCACGGGCGCGGCCGCGAGACTCTGACTGCCCCACTCCCATGCGCCGGTTGCCCGGGGCTCCGGCGGAATGGGCATGTACACCGGCGCAGGCGCCGCGGTGTAGAATCGGTCGACCTGACCCGTGGCGTCGAACCCCGCCCACGCACCCGCGGAAAGCCCCAGCACCGCCGCGCCCGCTAGCAGGCATCGCCGTGTACTCGACATGGCCAACCTCCCGAAACTTCGTTGCGCAGGTAGAACGGCCTTGTCGATGCTCCGTTCCGTTGCGCCTCATCTCGCGGCGAAGACGTTGGCGAGCACCGACATGCGCGCGCCGGTCGTCCGGTCCACCGCCAGGATCTGGGTTGAGAACGCCGCCTCCCGACCCTGCGGTCCGAAGAACCAACCGCCGAAGAAGGAGAATTGGCTGTCGCGGTCGGTGCTGGTCAGCGGGCCGTAGAAAGATGGGCGGGTATCGTCGAAGTCGCCGACGCCGGTGAAGGTGCCGAGCTCGGTCGTGGTGCTCGCGGGCCCGGACGCGGTCTGCAACGTGCCGACCAGGCGCAACACGGTCGTCGCCTCGCCGGTGGCGACGTTGACCGACAGCGTCGCGGTGCTCGCGGTGAGCGCATAGGTCTGCAGGCCGCCACCGACCGGCGCGACATAGGCCGCGCCGTTGATGCCGACGCGCGTGAAGGTGACGGTGGTGGCATCCGGCGGGTCGGTGAGCCGCGTCGGCACGCCGAATACGCACTGATATTGCAGTGTCTGCCCGTTGCGCAGGGCACGCAGCGAAAAGGCCCTGACATAGTCCAGCGCCACGCCTCCGGGCGCGGGCGTGCCGATCGAGAAGCGCTGGGTGAAGCCGTTCTCCGTCCGCAGATAGCCGCGAACACCCGCCGGTGCGGCCGGGTCGAGCTGCGCCGGCGCGTAGCTCAGCGACAGCCCGTCGCCCGAGATCGTGTAGCTGTCGGTCGCGGCGGTGTAGGCGAGCGTCAGGCCATCGCCGAAATTGGTCGCGGGCTGCGGCGCGGGCGGGTTGCCGTTGCTGAAGTTGAGCGCCGCGCAGGCAGTCTGGAAGCTCTGGTTGCCGGTCAGCTGTGCATAGGTCTGGTAGCTGGCGCTCGGCGTCGGCGTCGCGGTCGGACTGGAGCTCGGCGTCGGCGTCGGACTCGGCCCGCCGGGAATGACGGAGATTGGCGGCGAAGAGCCGCCATCACCGCCGCAACCGGCCAGGACCAGACCCGCCGCTCCCACGGCATACGCCCAACGCTTCACTGCAACCCCTCCGCGATTTGTGTGCCCCGATAAGCGGCGCCCCACTGATCGCGCAAGCCTCGCTTGCGCGGGCGGCAGGTGCGGGCTACCCCGCGCTCCCGATGCCCCCCGCCTCGGATCACAGCCCCGCCCGGATGATCGCGGGCGGTGCCGTTTTTCCGCACCGGCACCTGCTCGGCATCGACGGCTTGCAGCCGCACGAGATCGCCTTCCTGCTCGACGAGGCGGAAGGCTGGATCGACGCCAGGCCGGACGGCAGGCTCGCCGGGCTGACGCAGATCAACGCCTTTTTCGAGAACTCCACCCGCACGCTGCTGTCATTCGAGATCGCCGGCAAGCGGCTGGGCGCCGACGTCGTCAACATGCACGCCGCGCAAAGCTCGACCAAGAAGGGCGAGACGCTGATCGATACCGCGCAGACGCTGAACGCGATGCACAGCGACGTGCTGGTGATCCGCCACGGCAGCTCGGGCGCGGTGCATCTGATCGCCGACAAGGTCGATTGCGCGGTGCTCAACGCCGGCGACGGCCGCCACGAGCACCCGACGCAGGCGCTGCTCGACGCGCTCACCATCCGGCGGCGGCGCGGCGGCATCGCCGGGCAGCGGGTGGTGATCTGCGGCGACCTGCTCCACAGCCGCGTCGCACACTCTAACATCCTGGCGCTGACCGCGCTGGCCGCCGAGGTCCGCGTCTGCGCGCCCTCGACGCTGCTGCCGCCCGCCATCGAGCGGATGGGCGTGACGCCGTTCACCGACTTCGACCAGGCGCTGGTCGGCGCCGATGTGGTGATGATGCTCCGTGTGCAGCACGAGCGCATGGCCGGCGGCTACATCCCGTCGCCGCGCGAATTCCGCGCCCGCTATGGCCTTACCGCCGAGAGGCTGGCGCGCCTGCCCGATGCGCTGGTGATGCATCCTGGGCCGATGAATCGCGGGGTGGAGATCGACTCCGCGGTCGCCGACGGCCCTCAATCGGCGATCACCGAGCAGGTCGCGATGGGCGTCGCGGTGCGCATGGCATGCCTCGACGTCCTCACCCGCCGTTCGCGCGGGGTGCCAGGGTGGAGCTGATCTGGTGCTGACCCCGCAGTTCCTCATCCGCAACGCCCGGCTGGTCGCACCCGACGGCGTCCGCGCCGGCAGCCTGCTCGCGCGCGACGGGATGATCGCGGCGCTGGGCGAGGTGGACGCGCCCGAAGACGCCACGGTGGTTGACGCGCGCGGCCAACACCTCGCCCCCGGCATCGTCGACCTCGGTGTGTTCGCGGTCGACCGCGCCGCCTGTCGCGCAGGTGGCATCGTCCGGGTCGCGGCGCTGCCTGACCAGTCGCCCGTGCTCGACGATCCCGGCGCGGTCCAGCGCCACGCCCTGATTGGCAAGCCGGACCTGTGGATCCATCCGATCGCCGCCGCCACCCGCGCGCTCGCAGGACAGGAGCTCGCCGAGATGGCGACCTGCCAGACCGCCGGCGCCAAGGCGGTCGGCACCGGCGCGCGCTGGATCGCCGACGCCGGAGTCATGGCGCGCGTCCTCGCCTATGCGCGCGACCTCGACCTCGCGGTGATCGTCCATGCCGAGGATGCAGGGCTCGTCGGAGAGGCGGTCGCGACGGCAGGCGAAACTGCGACGCGCCTCGGCCTCCCGGCGGCGCCCGCAATCGCGGAAGCACTGGCGGTCGCACGCGACCTGATGTTGGCGGAGGAGACCGGCGCGCGGCTCCACATCCGCCAGGTCACCACCGCCGCCGCATTCGACCTGATCCGCGCGGCCAAGCGGCGCGGCGTGCGCGTCACCTGCGGCGTCACGCCCGCGCACCTGCTGCTGTCCGACGTCGCGGTCAGCGGCTTTCGCACCTTCGCGCATTTGTCGCCGCCGCTCAGGAGCGAGGCCGACCGCCAGGCGACGCTCGCCGCGGTGGCGGACGGCACGGTGGACGTGCTCTGCTCCGGCCACGCCCCGCGCGGGCCCGAGACGAAGCGGCTACCGTTCGCCGATTCCGAGGCCGGGATGGCGGGTGCTGCGACCCTGCTCGCGCTCAGCCTGACACTGGTCCGCGACGGTCAGCTGAAGCTCGAGCGGCTGTTCCAGCTGCTGGCAGCGAACCCCGCGCGCGTGCTTGGCATCGAGACGGGATCGCTCGTCGTCGGCCAACCCGCCGACCTGCTGCTGTTCGACCCGCGAGTGCCGTGGCAGATCGACGCGGACACGCTGCCCGGCATCTGGGGCAACACGCCATTTGACGGCCTGCCGGTGCAGGGCAAGGCGCTGCGGCTGTGGAAGGGTGGTCGGGAGGTCGCAGCGCACAGCGGCGCAGCGTAGCAGCGCTGCAGATGCGCCAGACCGGCCGGTTGGTCTGCGAAGCAGAGCCTGTACGACGACGCGGAATTTACTTCCGCGTGGCGCTAGCGACGAAAGTACCGGCGCGGCAAAGCCGCGCCGTCGAACCTCGCTGAAGCGAGGCCGGCCGTGGTGATCGCCGAGGCGGCGAATAGCGACGCTATTCGCCTGCGATCACCGCATCGCCAGCTGCACGCCCGGCTTCACCCACGCCGCCACCTGGTCGCCGGCATGGCTGCGCACGAAGCACTGCCCACCATTCGCGCGGTACTGCCGGCAGGCGCCGTCCGCGCCCGCGCGACTGAAGCCGCCGACCGACAGGCGATAGAAGCTGGCCTTCGCCGTCTTGAAGTTCATCCCGTGCGGCGTCACCCCTTTGAACCCCGCGAAGCGACGCTGCGCGCGCGCCCAGGAGTCTTTGGCGACGCCTGCGCTGTCGAAGGCGCCGAGCTGCACATACCAATTGCCACCGGTCGGCGCGGCGGAACGCGTGGTCCGCACCGGCGAGCCCTTGACCGGCGGAACGTCATGGCCACGCAGCGCCTTGGTCGCGAGCACCTGCGCTGCCGCCCGTGTCGCGACCTTGATCGGTCCCGCCGGGCTGTCGATCAGCGTCGCGGTCAACGTCTGTACCACTTCCTGGCGCGGCCCGAAGCGGACCACCGGCGTGGCCGTCGCGGCAACCGGCTGCACTTTGGCAACGGTCGCAACCGGCGTCTCGACGATGTCAACTGCTGAAGCTTCAGCCACTGCCACAGGGACCGGTGCTTCAGCCATAGCTACGGCGACCGGCGCCGCGACCGGCGCGTTCAGCGCGAGGCCCGCCGGCTGCCCGCCATCGGCCACCGGCTGCACGCCGAGCAGGCTCGCGACCTGGTCGCTCGCCGTCTGCGGCTGCGCGAACTGCGCCCATTGCACCATTCGCGCGTCGACATCGGCCGGCGACATGTCCGCCGCCGCGACCACGCGCGCGATCTGCCACTGGCCTGCCAGCGCATAGGAAAGCGCGAGATTCTGGCGCACCTTTGCGGTCGCTTCGGGCGAGCGCGCGACCTCGGTCAGCAGCCCCACGGCGCCCGCGGTATCCCCCGCCAGCGCCATCGCCAGTCCGCGATCGCTCGCCGGGATCTGTGCCTCGTACCGCGTCAGCGTGCCCCGCGCCGCCTGCCAGTCGCCCTCGGCGATCTGCGTCAGCGCCAGGTTGAGCGCCGCCTTGCCGTCGCTCCCATCGAGCTGAAGCACGTCCGCGAACGCCTGCTCAGCCGACACGAAGCGCCCGGCCTGCAGATAGCCTTGTCCCAAGAGCATCCGATAGGCCGCAACCTGTGGCTCGAGCGCCACCGCCTGCTCCGCCGCAACGATCGCCGCGTAAGCGTCGCGCTTGTTCAGCGCCTTGTGCGCCTTGCCTGCCAGCTTGGCGGCCTCCTTGGCCTCCTTGCTGACCTGCGGCCTCGGTGCGTCGGTGGCGGTCATGACCATGATCCCGCCATAGGCGAGTCCCATCAGGCCGATCGAAGCGAGGTTCTTTTTCATCGACGCTTTCCCTTGGTGCGGGTGAGCTTCTGCGGCGGCAGCTGCGCGACGAGCGCATCCACCTCCGGCACGGTGGTGAGGAACCGGTCGAGCGCCTGCGCGACCAGCTGTTGAGACGATTGGTGCGACAGCGCGCTGGCCAGCCGCAGCTTCAGGTGACGCTCGGCGTCCAGCCGCAACGTAAAGGCGGCGCGGTTCTTGTGCGCCGTCTCGCGGCTCAGGCGCGAGGCGGTCGCTACGGACACGGAACGAACCACCTGCGGCGGAGCTTCCGGTTCTAACGACGGTTCCGGCGCGGCGATGACCTGCGCCAACGCCTCGCGCTCGACCAGCACCGGCGGCTTCTCGGCCGCAGGGACGGGTGCCACCGGAACGGCGACCGGCACCGGGGACGGCTGCGGTGCGGGCTCGCTCCCCATGTCGTCCCAGCCCAGATCCTCGAGCTGCTGCGGCGTCGGCGCTAGGCTGGCATAGCCTTGCGGCCGCATCGCCGGGCGGGCGCCGCCCTTGCGCGCGAGCAGACCGCTCGACAGCGACGCCAGCGGCTTGGCTTGCCCGAACATCAGCCCACCACCCGCCGGCCGAAGCCGCTGGTGGCCGAGCGATGGCCGAACCCGGCTTGCGCCGCGGCGGGAACGGAAAACACCGTGCGCCGGAAATTCTTTTCGAGACGGTCGGCGATATACGCCCACAGCGCCTGCACCTCGGCGGCGGACTTGCCCTTGGGATCGATTTCCATGACCGTGCGCCCGTCGATCATCGACGCGGCGAAATCGGTGCGCTGGTGGAGCGTGACCGGCGCGACGGTGCCGTGCTGCGACAGGGCGACCGCGGCTTCGGAGGTGATGCGCGCCTTGGGCGTGGCGGCGTTGACGACGAAGATCAGCGGTTTGCCGGCGCGGTCGCACAGGTCCACCGTGGCGCCTACGGCGCGCAGGTCGTGGGGGGACGGGCGGGTCGGGACGACGATCAGCTCGGCGACCTGGATGACGCTCTGGATTGCCATGGTGATCGCGGGCGGGGTGTCGATCATCGCCAGCTTGAAGCCTTGCTGACGCAAGGACTCCAGATCGGCCGCGAGCCGCGCCACGGTGGTCTGGGCGAAGGCGGGCTGATCCGCCTCGCGCTCGTTCCACCAGTCGGCGAGGCTCCCTTGCGGGTCGATGTCGATCAGCACCACGGGGCCTTGCCCCGCCAGGTGCGCTTGCACCGCGAGGTGCCCGGACAGGGTGGTCTTCCCCGATCCGCCCTTCTGCGATGCCATAGCCAGAACGCGCATGTGTCCCCGGAACTCCCCCTAGATCGAGGGTGAGGTGCCACGCAGAGCCCTAAAGAGTAGTTAATGGCGGCTGCGCCGAGGAGGAGCCGGCACGCCGGCGCCGCCGCGGCTATTGCAGCCGCCCGGCCGGCGGCGCCAAAGCGCAGTCCGATGACACGGGATTTACTCCCGCGTTGGGCCACCACGCGAGAGTGTCGCTTATTATCCCGGTCCATGTAGGCACATGTAGGCAGGAGCATGCACGCCCAGCCTTGCGCTCGTGCCACAAACAACGGCATGATTAACCAAGTCGCAAAGGGGAGCGGGACATGCGCATCGGACTTCTGACCATAGCGGTGATACTCGCCGCCGTGCCCGCGCTCGCGGACGTCAAGGCTGGCGTCGACGCCTGGGCGCGCGGCGACTTCCGCAAGGCAGTGGAGGAATGGCGCGGTCCCGCGATCGCCGGTGATGCCGACGCGCAGTTCAATCTCGGCCAGGCGTACAAGCTCGGCCGTGGCGTCCCCGTCGATCCCGCCCTCGCCGAAAGCTGGTTCCGCAAGGCGGCATTGCAGGGTCACGAACAGGCCCAGGACAATTACGCGCTGGCGATGTTCCAGAGCGGCCGCAAGCAGGAGGCGCTGCCCTGGCTGGAGAAGTCGGTCGCGCGCGACGAGCCCCGCACGCAGCTCGTGCTCGGCACCATGTTGTTCAATGGCGACGGCGTCGCGCGTAACTACCCCCGCGCCTACGCGCTGATGACCCGCGCCGCCGCGCCGCGAGCCGGCGGCGACGGCCTGCAATCCGCGCGCGAGACGCTGCAGCAAATGGACGGCTATATCTCTGCCGTCGATCGCGAGAAGGGCACGAAGCTCGCCCAGCAATATGCCGCTGCGGGCGCCGCCCTCCCCGCTCCCGTCGTCCGCGAAGGCAGCGTCCGCGCGACGCAGCCGGTCCAGACCGCCGAGGCGCCGCCGTCTAAAGGGCCTGACCCGAAGCCCGCCCCGGCCAAGGTCACCGGTACCAAGCCCGCACCGAAGCCGACGCCCGTCGCGGTCAAGACTGCACCTGCCAAACCTGCGCCGATCGTCGCCAAACCGGCCGCGGCGCCCGCCAAGGGCGGCTGGAAGGTGCAGCTCGGCGCCTTTCGCGATCGCGGCAATGCCGAGGGTCTGTGGACTAAGGTCGGCGCCAAGCTCGGCAATGCCGCTCCCGCCTATGTCACCGGGGGCGGCGTCACCCGCCTGCAGGCGACCGGCTTCGCGAGCAGAGCCACAGCCCAGGCCGCCTGCAACCGCAGCGGCGTCGCCTGCGTGGTCGTCGCGCCCTAGAAGAAGGAAGGTGGTTCAGAGGAGGCGCGGAGGCGCAGAGGGCCTCGCCCAGATCGACTGCCTGTTGTGATCGGTAGACAATGATCCGGGGCAGCCCATTTTAGAGCCGCTGACGCGGCGCCCGTGAAAGGCAAGCGCTCCTTCTTCTCCGCGCCTCCTCTGAACGACTTCTTCGATGCTTGCCCCACGGACAAGCTCCTCACATATCAACCCACTCCCCGCGCGCGACCCCCTGCGCCCACAGCAGTGCGGTCAAATCCCCCCGCTCGACCCGCGCCGCCGCGGCGGCCGCGACGATCGGCTTGGCCCGGAACGCCACGCCCAGCCCCGCCGCCTGGATCATCGGCAGATCGTTCGCCCCGTCGCCTACCGCCAGCGTCTGATCCAAGCCGATCCCGAGCGCCGCGGACTCCGCCCGCAGCGTCTCCAGCTTGGTGGCCGCCCCAACGATCGGCCGTTCAACCGCGCCGATCAGCCGCCCGTCCGCGATCACCAGCCGATTAGCGATCGCGCGATCAAACCCGATCGCCGCCGCCACGGGCTCGGCGAAGCGGGTGAACCCTCCTGACACCAGCACGCAGCGCCCACCTCGCGCCCGCATCGTCTGCACCAACGTACGCGCACCGGGCATAGGGTGCACCCGCTCGGCCAGACACAGTTCAATCACGCCCGCATCGAGCCCCTTGAGCAGCGCCACCCGCGCATCGAGCGCCGCCTCGAAATTCAGCTCGCCCCGCATCGCGCGCTCTGTGATCGCCGCGATCTCCGGCTTGATCCCGGCATAGTCGGCCAGCTCGTCGATGCACTCCACCGTGATCATCGTCGAATCCATGTCGGCCACCAGCAGCCGCTTCGCCCGCCCCTCCAGCGGCTGCACGACGACGTCCCACTCGCCGCCCTCGAGCGCCGCCCGCGCCTCGGCCGGAGCCAACCCAAACGCCAGGTCGGCCGCCGAACCCTCGTCCACCCAACCCCAGCCCGCCGGCGCGCACCCCGCCTCGGCGAGCCGATCGACGGCAGCGGAAACATCGCCCGCGCGCAAGCCCTCGGCTGCTATAAGCGTCGCGGTGAACATTGACCTGCCCCCTCTCGTCGTCATCGCCGGGCCCACCGCCAGCGGCAAGTCCGCCCTGGCAATGGCGCTCGCCGAGAGCAAGGACGGGGTCGTCATCAACGCCGACAGCGCGCAGGTCTATGGCGATCTCCGCGTCGTCACCGCCCGCCCCTCCGCCGAGGACGAGGCGAACGCTCCGCACCGCCTGTTCGGCCATATTGACGCCGCCGACACCGGCTATTCCGCCGCGCGCTGGGCGGAAGAGGCGCGGACGGTGATCGCCGAGGTCCATGACGCGGGCAAGCTGCCGATCCTGGTCGGCGGCACCGGCCTTTATCTCCGCACCCTGCTAGACGGCATCGCCCCGGTGCCGCCGATTGCGTCGGAGGTCCGCGCGGCGGTGCGCGCGCTGACCGTCGCGCAGGCCCATGCCGAACTCGCCATCCTGGACCCCGGCGCGGCGGCTAGGCTCCACCCCAACGACACCACGCGCGTCCTGCGCGCGCTGGAGGTCGTCCGCGCCACCGGCCGCGCGCTCGCCGACTGGCAGGCCGCGCGCAAGGGCGGCATCGCCGCCACGGTCCGGGCCTCCGCCACCATCCTACTGCCTCCGCGCGACTGGCTGGAGGCGCGAATCGTCGCGCGGTCGCAGGAGATCGTCCGCAGCGGCGCGGGCGAAGTGGCGGCCCTGCTCACCCGCCCCGACGTGCCTGGGGACGCCCCCATCCGTCGCGCCATCGGCGTTCCAGAACTCTCCCGCCTTGCGTCAGGCGAGATCGATGCGGACGCGGCTCTGGCGAAGCTGACGCTCTCGACCCGCCGTTATGCCAAGCGCCAATATACCTGGTTCCGCCATCAACACCTCACCACTGACGCAACAATGTTGCGTGACTACCGGGTTGACGCGCAATCTTTCAACCTCTACTCCGCCGCACCGCAGCAAGGAACGCAGACGTGAGCGAACAATCCGGCGCCGACATCCTCGTCCAGGCCCTTGTCGACCTCGGCGTCGAGTTCGTGTTCGGCTATCCCGGCGGCGCGGTGCTGCCGATCTATGACGCGCTGTTCCAGCACAGCCGCATCAAGCACATCCTCGTCCGCCACGAACAGGCCGCGACCCACGCTGCCGAAGGTTACGCTCGCTCCACCGGCAAGCCCGGCGTCGTGCTCGTCACCTCCGGTCCCGGCGCCACCAACGCGGTGACCGGCATCACCGACGCGCTGATGGATTCCATCCCGATGGTCGTCATCACCGGCCAGGTCCCGACCGCGCTGATCGGCACCGATGCCTTTCAGGAGGCGGACACCGTCGGCATCACACGTCACTGCACCAAGCACAATTACCTGGTGAAAGATCCGGCCAAGCTCGGCGGCGTCATCCACGAGGCATTCCATATCGCGACCAGCGGCCGTCCCGGCCCGGTCGTGGTCGACATCCCCAAGGACGTGCAGGTCGCCACCGCCAGCTATCGCAAGCCCGGCCCGATCCAGCACAAGACCTATCGACCCGCGAAGAAGGCGGACCCGCGTCAGATCGAGGCCGTGGTCGACATGCTCGCCGCCGCCGAGCGCCCGATCCTCTACACCGGCGGCGGCATCATCAATTCCGGCCCGGCCGCGTCGCAATTGCTCAAGGAGCTGCAGCGGATCAGCGGCGCGCCCGTCACCTCGACGCTGATGGGGCTGGGCTGCTTCCCGGCCAGCTCACCGGCGTTTCTCGGCATGCTCGGCATGCACGGGACCTATGAGGCGAATTTGGCGATGAACCAGGCCGACCTGGTGATCGCGATCGGCGCGCGCTTCGACGACCGCGTCACCGGCCGGTTGGACGCGTTCAGCCCCAACAGCCGCAAGGTTCATATCGACATCGACCGGTCGAGCGTGAACAAGAACGTCCGCGTCGACCTCGCGGTCATTGCCGACGCCGGCCATGCTCTCGAGGATATGGTCCGCGTCTGGAAGGCGCGCCAGCACCCCAAGCCCGACACGGCGGAATGGTGGGCGCGCATCGCGCAATGGCGCGCGAAGGATTGCCTGGGGTTTGCGGAGGACGGGCCGGAGATCATGCCGCAGCGCGCCGTCCGGGCCCTGTGGGAGGCAACTCATGCGCGCAGCCCGATCATCACCACCGAGGTCGGCCAGCACCAGATGTGGGCCGCCCAGCATTTCGGCTTCGAGCTGCCCAACAAGTGGCTCACGTCCGGTGGGCTCGGCACGATGGGCTACGGCCTGCCCGCCGCGATCGGCGCGCAGCTCGGCAATCCCAGCGCGCTGGTCATCGACATTGCCGGCGAAGCATCGATCCAGATGAACATTCAGGAGCTGGCGACCGCGACCCAGTACCGCCTGCCGGTCAAGGTCTTCATCCTCAACAACGAATATATGGGCATGGTTCGCCAGTGGCAGGAGCTGACCTATTCCTCGCGCTATTCCGAGAGCTACTCGGATAGCCTGCCCGATTTCGTCAAACTCGCCGAGGCCTATGGCTGGAAGGGCATCCGCATCGACGCCCGCGACGCGCTCGACGACGGCATCGCCGCGATGCTCGCGCATGACGGCCCGGTGATGGTCGACTGCCGCGTCTCGAAGCTGATCAACTGTTTCCCGATGATCCCGAGCGGAGCGGCGCACACCGACATGATCCTCCACGTCAGCGAAGTCGAAGGCGACATGGACGACGAGGCGAAGGCGCTTGTTTAAGCTCCCCTCCCGCTCGCGGGAGGGGCTGGGGGAGGGCATGTCGATGCGCTCCTTGACAGCCCCTCCCCTAACCCCTCCCGCAAGCGGGAGGGGAATCTGATGCGCATCGCCCAGGAAAAAGCCGAGCGCCACACGCTGGCCGTGCTCGTCGACAACGAACCCGGCATCCTCGCACGCATCGCCGGGCTGTTCACCGCGCGTGGCTATAATATCGAGAGCCTGACCGTCAGCGACGTCACCGCCGACAAGGCGGTCAGCCGCATCACCATCGTCACCTCGGCGAGTGCCGCGACGATGGAACAGATCCTGGCGCAGCTCGATCGGCTGATCCCGGTCCATTCGGTCACCGACCTGACCGCGCTCGGCCCGCATGTCGAGCGCGAGCTGGCGCTGGTCAAGGTCGCAGGGACCGGCGACAAGCGGATCGAGGCGATGCGGCTAGCGGAGGTCTATCGCGCCCGGGTGGTGGACGCGACCATCTCCTCCTTCGTCTTCGAAGTGACGGGCGGGCGTGACAAGATCGACAAGTTCGTCGAGCTGATGAGCGAGGTCGGCCTGGTAGAGGTCGCCCGCACCGGCATCGTCGCCATCGCGCGGGGTAAGGACGCCGCGTAATTACCACCGTCACCCTGAGACGTGTTTCAGGGTCCATGCGAAACGCGAGCCGTACGCTTGATGCTGCTGTCGCGCATGGATGCTGAACAAGTTCAGCATGACCATAAACAAGGGGAAAGACATGCGAGTTTATTACGACGCCGACGCCGACCTGAACCTGCTGACCGGCAAGAAGATCGCCATCGTCGGCTATGGCTCGCAGGGCCATGCCCACGCCCAGAACCTGCGCGATTCCGGCGTCAAGGAGGTCGCGGTCGCGCTGCGCGAGGGCTCGGCCACCGCGCAGAAGGCGTCGGACGCAGGGTTTCAGGTCATGTCCAACGCCGACGCCGCGCGTTGGGCGGACCTGGTCATGATCCTGGCCCCCGACGAGCATCAGGCCGGGATCTACGATGCCGACCTCCACGCCAACCTCAAGCCGGGCGCCGCGCTCGCCTTCGCGCATGGCCTCAACGTCCATTTCGGCCTGATCGAGCCGCGCGCCGACCTCGACGTGATCATGATCGCGCCCAAGGGGCCGGGCCACACCGTCCGCTCCGAATATGTCCGCGGCGGCGGCGTACCCTGCCTCGTCGCTATCCACCAAGACGCCAGCGGCAACGCGCATGACGTCGCGCTCGCCTATGCGTCCGGCGTCGGCGGCGGCCGCTCGGGTATCATCGAGACCAACTTCCGCGAGGAATGCGAGACCGATCTGTTCGGCGAGCAGGCGGTGCTGTGCGGCGGCCTCACCCACCTGATCCAGGCCGGATTCGAGACGCTGACCGAGGCCGGCTACGCGCCCGAGATGGCCTATTTCGAGTGCCTGCACGAGGTGAAGCTGATCGTCGACCTGATGTACGAGGGCGGCATCGCCAACATGCGCTATTCGATCAGCAACACCGCCGAATATGGCGACATCACCACCGGCCCACGCATCATCACGAGCGAGACCAAGGCGGAGATGAAGCGCGTCCTCGCCGACATCCAGGGCGGCCGCTTCGTCAAGAACTTCGTCCTCGACAACCGCGCCGGCCAACCGGAACTCAAGGCCGCCCGCAAGCTCGCGGCCGCGCATCCGATCGAACAGGTCGGCGAACGCCTGCGCGCGATGATGCCGTGGATCGGCGCGAACAAGCTGGTGGACAAGGCGAAGAACTGAGAGAGCAGGCGGCAGGGAGCTGGATGGAAGCTTCGACCTCCTTCATCTTCCCCGGCGAAGGCCGGGGCCCAGTTGCCATCAGCTCAGTTGGAGAGGGCAGCGCCTTCGAAGAGCACCTCGAAGTTGGGCTACGGCGTCTGCCGGGAAGGAACGAAGCATCGATGCGTCAGAACAGGCGGGGCAGCAGCGCGAGCAGCAGCCCCGCCGATGGGTAGAATGTCAGCGTAAAGCCGAGCGCGCGCGCCGGCAGGCTGCTATAGCCGACGAAGAAGATCGCGCGCCCGATCACGAAGCAGCCAGCGAACACGATCGCCAGCCCGCGCCGGTCGGGCGGAGCGAGCATCAGCCACGCGCCATGCGCGACGATCGCCAGCACCGCCTGCTCCAGCGTGTTTTGCACCAGCGCTTGCAACAGCGCCGCACGCGGGAGGCGTGCGACAGCGCGCTTCCGGCGATATGGGCGGGGCTGAAGAAGCGAAGCCGGGCGAGCAGCCCGACCGCGACCAGCAGACACCCCGCGACCGCGACACCGCACCCTGCCCACGCCGCCGCCCGACCTTTCGGCGATGCGCCAACCGCCGGTAGTGCCGGCCACAGGAAAGCTGCGATGGTGACGGCGAGGCCGCCCGCCATTCCTGCCAGCACGCTGCGCTGCTTGCCAGCGTGCGGCGTCATGCGCTCACTTCCCCACCAACGCGAAATCCACCCGCGCCGTGATCGTCGCCGAGTTCGTCCCCGTCATCACCGGCGCGCCGGTCTGGACCACGGGCGGGGGCGCCACCGCCATCGCGTTGCGCGCCTCCTCGGCGTACATCATCGGCATCGCACCGCCCTGCCCGCCGTCATGGATCGCAACCACGCGCGCGACCCGCATCCCGGCGGCGGCGGCATAGGCATCCGCCTTCGCGCGCGCCGCCTTGTAGGCGAGACCATGCGCCGACAGCGTCGCGGCTTCGGGATCGGCGACTGACAGGTTCGGGCCCGACAGCACATTGGCTCCCGCCCCCGTCGCCGCCGCGATCGCGGCACCCGTCTTGTCGACCTGCCGCACCTTGACCGTGACGGTGTTGGACGCCTGGAACCTGCCGCGGTCCTTACCATAGCCGACCCGGCTGATGCTGAGCGAACTGGTCTGCACGTCCTTCTCGACCACACCCTGATCCTTCAGCGCCGCGACGATCCGCGCCACCGCCTCGTTGGCCCGCGCGCTCGCCGCCTCGGGTGTCGGGGCGATGTTCTCCAGCCCGGCGGTGAACATCGCCTGGTCGGGGCGGCTCTCGGCGCGACCGGTGCCCGAGACGGTGAGCAGCGTCTCGCCGCGCTCTAACCCGCGCCCGTCCGGCTTCTCGCCACAGCCCGTCAGCGCCGCTCCGATCGCCAGCATCGCCATTGCCCGTCTCATGCAACCCTCCGTTTCCATGGTCGCATCCAACACAGCCGAAGACGGGCTGTCCTACAAGTCGGGGCACTGCTACGGTTGTCGTCGTGCTCCCCTCCCCTTCCTCTCTGCGGTCGTCCCGCAGCCGGCAGGGACTCAGGCGGAAGCAGCGTGGTAGCGTGACTTTAGTGTGACCTTTCGTCGTATTAAGAACCGGAGAATGCCCATGCGTCCCCTGCTCCTCGCCGCCCTGCTGGTCGCCGCCGCGACCCCCCACCCGCTGGGCGCGCAAGGCGCGCCGGCCAAGCCCGGCGCCAAGGACCCGGCCCGCGTCACCGGCGGCACCTACACGGTCGATCCGGGCCACACGCTGATCACCTGGACGGTCGATCACCTCGGTTTTTCCAGCTATTCCGGCATCTTCGGCGATGTCACGGGCACGCTGGTGCTCGACCCCAGGAACCTCACCACCGCCAAGGTCGATATCACCATCCCGGTGTCAAAGGTGACGACCGCCAGCAGCGGCCTCACCAGCCACCTGCTGCGCGCCGGCAAGGACGGCGGCAAGGCGGACTTCTTCGGCGCCAATCCCGCCGACGCACGCTTCGTCTCCACCCGCGTCGTCGCGCGCGGCCAAGCAGCGACGATCACCGGCAACCTGACGCTGAACGGCGTCACCCGCCCGGTGACGCTCGCCGCCACCTTCTACGGCGCGGGCAAGGCGCCGGCGATGATGGGCGGCAAGGAGAATGTCGGCTTCAACGCGACGGCCACGATCCTGCGCAGCCAGTTCGGCGTCGGCTATGGCATCCCGATGGTGTCCGACGCCGTCAAGCTCGACATCCAGGCCGCGTTCCAGAAGTAGACGCTGGACAAGGGGAGCAGGCCCGCTACGTTGCGCCAGATGACGCTCGCGCCGGGCCTGCTCCTTCGACTTACGCGCCCTTAGGCGCGTTCATCGTTCCGCGTGCCCTTTGCACGCCACCGCGCCTAAGGGCTGACCCGACCCTCCTCCCGCGAGAGAGCCGAGCCATGCTGCGCGACCCGTCCGCCAAGTACCGCCCCTTCCCGACCATCGACCTCTCCGATCGCCAGTGGCCGTCGCGCACGATCACGCGGGCACCGCGCTGGCTGTCGACCGACCTGCGCGACGGCAACCAGGCGCTGATCGACCCGATGGACGCGGAGAAGAAGACGCGCCTGTTCGACCTGCTCTGCCGCGTCGGGCTGAAGGAGATCGAGGTCGGCTTCCCCGCCGCCGGCGCCACCGAGTTCGACTTCATCGCCGGCCTGATCGCCTCGGGGCGTGTCCCGGACGACGTCGCGATACAGGTGTTGACGCAAGCGCGCCGCGACCTGATCGAGACCAGTTTCGCGAGCCTGCGCGGCGCCAAATCCGCCATCCTGCACTTCTACAACGCGGTCAGCCCAGCCTGGCGCCGCATCGTCTTCAACATGGACCGCGCGGAGATCAAGCAGATCGCCGTCGACGCCGCCAAGGTCGTCCGCGACGAGGCCGCCAAGCAGCCCGACACCACCTGGCAATTCGAATACAGCCCCGAAACCTTCTCCACCGCCGAACTCGATTTCTCGCTCGAATGCTGCGAGGCCGTGATGGACGTGCTCCAGCCCACGCCCGAACGCCCGATCATCTTCAACCTCCCCGCCACCGTCGAGTGCGCGACGCCCAACGTCTATGCCGACCAGATCGAATGGTTCGGCCGCCATATCCGCAACCGCGACGCCTGCGTCATCTCCTTGCACACCCACAACGACCGCGGCACCGGCGTCGCCGCGGCGGAGCTCGGGCTGATGGCAGGCGCCGACCGGGTCGAGGGCTGCCTGCTCGGCAATGGCGAGCGCACCGGCAATTGCGATCTCGTGACCGTCGCGCTCAACATGTACACGCAAGGCATGGACCCCGCGCTCGACCTGTCGGACATCGACGCGGTGGTGCGGACGGTCAACTACTGCACACAAATCCCAGTCCACCCGCGCACGCCCTATGCCGGCGACCTCGTCTTCACCGCCTTCAGCGGCTCGCATCAGGACGCGATCAAGAAGGGCTTCGCGCACCAGGCCGCGCGCAACGACCAGCTGTGGGAGGTGCCGTACCTCCCCATCGACCCCGCCGATTTGGGCCGCAGCTACGAGGCCGTGATCCGGGTCAATTCGCAGTCGGGCAAGGGCGGCGTCGCCTGGGTGATCGAGCAGGACCGCGGCCTCAAGCTCCCCAAGCGCCTCCAGGCCGACTTTAGCCGCCACGTCCAGGCGATGGCCGACGAGACCAGCCGCGAGCTCAACGCCGCCGATATCTGGGGCCGCTTCGAGGCGACTTATCTACCGCGCGACGGCGACCGCTTCAGCTTGCGCGACTATGAGGAAACCGGCGTGCCCGGCGACCGCCTGTTCGTAGGCCGCGTCGCGGTGGACGGCTGCGAACGCTCGATCAGCGGCCGCGGCAACGGCCTCATTTCCGGCGTCGTGGCGGCGCTGGCCGAGGCGGGCGTCGCGCTGGAGGTGATCGACTACAACGAACACGCCATCGGCCACGGCGCCGACGCGCAAGCCGCCGCCTATCTCGAATGCCGCACGAACGACGGTCGCACCGTCTTCGGCGTCGGCCTCGACCCCGACATCGCCACGGCTAGTGTGAGGGCGGCGCTCAGCGCGGCGAACCGCGTCTGACCACCTCGCACCCCACCGCCGCATCGGGATAAACGTCCAGCTTCATCGACCGCACCCGCACCTCGCGCACCCGCTCATCGCGCAGGCACAGCGCCGCGACCGCATCGACCAGCGTCTCCTGCAAGGCAAAGCCTTGCCCCGCCGCCATCTCGAGGATGCCCTCGCGCACGAAGTCATAGTCGAGCACCTCCTCAATCCGGTCGGCCGAAGGTGCACGGTCGTAATCGACGGTCATGCGAACCGAAAGCCGCACCCGCTGCGGCTCCACCTCGTGCGGGTGGATGCCGAGGCGGATCGGGAAGGTCAGGTCATCGAGGATGGTGGTGTACTCAGCCATTACGCCCCTCGAACATCACGTCCCCATCCCGCTTCAGGAACCGCTGCCCGCAATCGACGAACAGGGTCTGTCCGGTCACGCTTTCGGCGCCGAGCAGATACGCCACGCCGTCTGCGATCGCCGCCGCGCCGACCGGCCGCTCCAGCAGGTTCGCGCGCGCCACCCGGTCGAACTCGCCCGCGCTCTGATCCCCACTCGCCAGCGTCAGCCCCGGTGCCACCGCGTTGACCCGCACCGCGGGCGCGAACGCCTGCGCCATCAGCGTGGTCGCATGCTCCAGCGCGGCTTTCGACAGCGTATAGGAAAAGAAGTCGGGGTTCGGATTGGCGAGCTTCTGGTCGAGCAGGTTGACGATCGCGCCGCCCCTACCCTGCCGCGCCAGGCGGCCGGCGAGCAACACCGGCGCAGTGCAATTGAGCGCATACAGCCGCGCCGCCAACGCCACGTCCACGGCTTCAGGCCGGTCGAGCTCGAACTGCGAGGCAGAGTTGACCAGCCCGTCGATCGGCCCGCCCCCGACCTCGCACGCGCGCGCCCAAAGGTCGCCAATCGTCTCAACCGCTGCCAGGTCTCCGGAGACGATACCCGCCGCGCCCACCTCATCCGCGAGCGCCGCCGCTTCGTCACCGGAACGGCCATAGTGGATCACGACCTGGTAACCGACCGCCGCCAGCCGCCGCACGATCGCAGCGCCCAGCCGCTTGGCCCCGCCCGTGACGAGTACCGTCCTCACCGCCCCATCAGCGCCAGCACCTCGCGTCGCGAGCGGTCGTCGTCGCGGAACACGCCCATCATCCGGCTCGTCGTCATCGACACGCCGGGCGTCCGCACCCCGCGCGCGGTCATGCAGGCGTGCGTCGCCTCGATCACCACCGCGACGCCCAGCGGCTTTAAATTCTCCCAAATGCAGTCGGCGACCTCGGCGGTCAGCCGCTCCTGCACCTGCAACCGCCGCGCGAAGCCGTGCAGCACGCGCGCCAGCTTAGAGATACCCACGACATGGTTGCGCGGCAGATAGGCGATGTGCGCGCGGCCGATGATCGGCGCCATGTGGTGCTCGCAATGCGACTGGAACGGGATGTCCTTGAGCAGCACGATCTCGTCATAGCCGCCGACCTCCTCGAACACGCGCGCCAGGTGCTGCGCGGGTACGTCCTCATAGCCGGCGCAATACTCCTTCCACGCCTTGGCGACGCGGCGCGGGGTGTCGGCCAGCCCCTCGCGAGTCGGATCGTCGCCCGCCCACCGGATCAAGGTCCGGATCGCCGCCGTCACGTCGCCGGGTACGCCGTCGTCGGGGGCCTCTTCCACCAGGTCGCTCATCGCCCCGACCCCCTGCCGCTACGGCAACCGCCGATCATGCCAAAGGTTCGAATCTGCAACTGTTTCATTCGGGCAACATCGCTCCGGTCAGGCACTTTGCCTAGGGAAATTACGATTGACGCGTGTTTTCGCGCGGGTCTACCTGACCGTGACGTAAAGTCGAAACGCGTAGCCGGCAGCAAGGTTCGGCGCGTGTTCAGGAGAGGAAGCCCATGACGAAGTTCCAGCTGCTCGCATGCACCGCTGTCTTGCTTACTCCGGCTTCGGCTTGGGCTCAGGACGCCAAGAGCGGCACCGGCGCGACCGACCTGCGCGCGACCAGCGCGACGGGTCAGGCGCAGACTCCGACCGATCAGACCGCGGGCGGGACCTCCACCGCTGCGGACCAGGGGACTGGCTTCGCCGACGACATCGTCGTCACCGCGCAGCGCACGTCGGAGCGGCTGCAGGACGTGCCGATCTCGGTCAGCGCCTTTACCGGCGCCGCGCTCGAGACGCAGCAGATCAAGAACTCGCTCGACCTGCAGACCTCTTTGCCCAACGTAACCTTTACCAAGACCAACTTCACATCGGCCTCGTTCACCATCCGCGGCATCGGCGATCTGTGCACCGGCTTTTCGTGCGACGCCGCCACCGGCATCCACCTCAACGACGTGCCCGTCCCCGGCACTCGCCTGTTCGAGAACGAGTTCTTCGATCTGGAGCGGATCGAGGTTCTGCGCGGGCCGCAGGGTACGCTGTTCGGCCGCAACGCGACGTCGGGCGTGGTCAACATCATTACCGCCCGCCCCGATCTGTCCGGCGTCCGTGCGTCGCTGTCGGCGGAGTACGGCAACTATGATTCCAAGAAGGTCCAGGGGATGGTCAACCTTCCGCTCGGCGATACGCTGGGCGTACGGTTCGCAGGCCAGTATCTGAATCGCGACGGCTACACCCGCAATGTTTTCGACGGCTCGCGGATCGACGGACGCGACCTCTATCAGGTCCGCGGCTCGCTGCGCTGGCAGCCGTCGAGCAGCACGACTATCGACCTCGTCGGCGCCTATTTCCATGAAAAGGATAACCGCTCGCGCATTCAGAAACAGCTCTGCAACCGCGATGCCTCGGCGGTGCTCGGCTGCTCGCCCGATCGCCTGGACAATGACACGGTCAACGCCAACGCGACCTTCGCGTCGCTGCTCACCTCCACCGAGTTCTTCCGCACCGCACTGAGCCCGACGCTGGCGCCGTTCGGCATCCGATCGATTAACAACTTCAATGCGGACGCATTCAGCAACTTCGTCAATCCCACCGGCCTGCGCACCGTCAATTCGTCGATCAATCCGACCTATTTCGCCGACGAGATCAACGGCCAGCTGCGGATCGACCAGGATTTCGATAGCTTCGCGGTATCGCTGATCGGCGGCTACAACCGATCGCGCGTCGACAGCACGACGGGATACTTCCAGAACGTGCCGAACTCGATCATCGGCAATGCCGGCATCGGCGCCTTCCGTGCCACTGCCCCGGCGCTCGGGCTGACCGCGGCGCGCAACGCGCTGTTCGACGCCAGCGGCAACCTCTGCGCCGCAGGAACCGACCGCAATTACGTCACGCCCTTCAACGGCCAGAATGTCGGCTGCTATTCCTACGGCTACAATTACGATCGTTCACGATCGAAGAGTGAGGGATATTCGGGCGAGGTCAAGATCAACTCGAATTTCGACGGGCCCTTCAACTTCCTGCTCGGCGGCATTTATCTGCGCGGCTCTACCGAAGGCGACTATTACGTCGTCAATTCCGAGGGTGGCTATGGCGCGGCGATTATCGGTCTCGCGCAAGGAACGGCGGTGGGCGCCCCCCCCGGATCGGTGTTTCGCGGCCCTGCTTATTTCAACAGCGAGACCGATCGCTATCGGCTGAAGTCCTATGGTGTCTTCGGCGAGACGTATTTCCAGTTCAACGATGCGCTGAAGCTGACGCTGGGCTTGCGCTACAGCCGCGACGAGAAGTTCGTGCGCGACCGCAACCCGCTCGTCAGCATCCTCATCCCGTACAACGCGACCAACGCCTTCGCATCGCAGGTCGCCGCCAATGTTCCGGGTGTGGGCTTCGACGCCGACGCCGGTACGCCGGGCTTTCAGATCTTCCGCGAGGCGGAGGTCGAGTTCGGGCGGCTGACCGGGCGCGCGGTGATCGACTTCAAGCTCGCGCGCGATTCGCTCCTGTATGCGTCCTACTCGCGCGGCTACAAATCGGGCGGCATCAACCCGCCCTTCGACCAGACGCTTTTCACCGCGCCGACCACCTTCCGCCCCGAGAGCGTCGACGCATTCGAGGTGGGCTCGAAGAACACCTTCATGAACGGCCAGCTGCGCTTGAATGCGAGCGCCTTTTACTACCGCTACAAGGACCTGCAGCTCAGCCGCATCCTCAATCGCACCTCGTTCAACGATAATACCAATGCGGACATCTATGGCGCCGAAATCGAAGCGGTGATCCGGCCGGACCGCAATTTCCTGGTCAACCTGTCGGCGAGCTATCTCAAGTCTAAGATCAAGGACTTCAGCCTGGTCGATACGCGCGATCCGTCGGGCGGGCGTTCCGACACGGTGATCATCAAGGATCTGACCAACGCGTCGAACTGCGTGCTGCGTTCGACCCAGGGCAGCGCCGCGGCGGCCAACACCTTCGTTAACGTGGTCAACGGTGCACTGGGTCTCGCCGGTACGCGCGCGGTCGCCGGCACGAACACCACCGGCGCGATCTCAATCTGCTCGACGCTGGCCAGCCTCGCCGCCGGCCAGGTGCCCGCGACCAACGCGTTGTTCCCGCTACAGCAGGGGCTGCGCGCCGCGTTCGGTGTCCCGACGGGTGCGCTGCCATTCGCGTTCAACACCAACGCGGCCGGCGTCGCCACCGGGTTGCCGGACGGCATCCCGGTCGACCTTACCGGCAACCAACTGCCAAACGCGCCGATGTACAAGTTCACCGTCGGTTTCCAGCACACGCTCCCGATCGGCGAGTTCAACCTCGTGACGCGCGCCGATCTCAACTACACCGGCGAGTATTTCTCGCGCTCGTTCAACCGCAACATCGACCGCATCAAGGGTTATGAGGTGGTCAACATCTCCGTCCAGTTGAACGCACCCGACGACCGCTACTTCCTGCGCGGCTTCGTTCAGAATTTGACAGGCAACGACGCGATCACCGGCCAGTACGTCACCGATGCGTCTACCGGCCTGTTCACCAACGTCTTCACTCTCGAGCCGCGGCGGTATGGCGTCGCGGCAGGCTTCAAGTTCTAGGTGCGGACGGCCTGTCCTTGCGCAAGCAAGGGCAGGACTCGTCACGGCGGGCAGCGAGGGCGGCGCAGCCGTCCTCGTCTGACGGCGTGACGCCCAGCCCGGCGAAGATCGATCTAGGTTACGCCGGAACGACTTAGGCCTGCGCCCGCGCAACCATGCCCGCTCCTGCGCGCTTCTTCCCGCGCTGAAACAGGAGCATTCGCATGTCCGACAATCTGAAAAGGGGCGACCACGTCAGCTGGAAGTCGCACGGGGGCACCGCGCACGGTGTCGTCGAAAAGAAGCAGACCAGTGACACCAAGATCAAGGGTCATCAGGTCCGCGCTAGCCCCGAAGATCCGCAGTACATCGTAAAGAGTGACAATGGCGGCGAGGCGGCGCACAAGGCGACTGCGCTCAAGAAGGCGTGATTCCCGCCGCGGGGTAACGCGTCGGGGCTTAACAGGAGAACCTCATGGCCACTGCCAAGCAGGCAACCGGCGCCAAGAAGGCGGCCACCAAGCAGACCAATAGCGGCACCGGCATCCACGCCCCCGTGCAGCCCAGCGCCGAATTGGGCGCGGTGGTCGGCAACGACAAGCTGCCGCGCAGCCAGGTGATCAGCAAGATGTGGGACTATATCAAGTCCAACAACCTGCAGAACCCTGAGAACAAGCGCGAAATCCTGGCGGACGACAAGCTGAAGAAGGTGTTCGGCAAGGACAAGTGCTCGATGTTCGAAATGAACAAGCACATCGCCGCGCATGTAAAGGCCTGACGCGGCGGCCGGTCGATCGTGGCGTCGCCCGATTGACCGGCCCCTCCGTGGCCGCTTAGGGCTCCGGTCGAGTGACCCCGTAGCTCAGCAGGATAGAGCATCGGATTCCTAATCCGGGGGCCGCGCGTTCGAATCGCGCCGGGGTCACCAAGCGCCTGCGGATAGTTTAACGCGTAATCCGCATCGTCGGCGAGAGCGCGGATGAAGCTCCCCATCCTCTCGAACAAGCCTCGCAGAGCTCAACCGTTGCCTAGGAGTTGACGCCATGAGCGACGGACCGCCGTCTTTGCGGAGCCCAGACCTGCCTGCCGGAGCGGACGATGCAACATCGCGCACAGGGCTGCTCGAACCGGCGCTCGCCTACGATTATTTCAAGAGCATGGTTTCGGTCAGCTTAGACCTTGGGCGGTATCCTGACCCTGGGCGAGGCTGTCTTCGGTGCACGAATCGCTGCATGGCAGATGGGCGTCGCTGCGCTGCCGGTCGCGATCTCCGGTGTGCTCGCGCTCCCAGGGCAAGACGGACATCGTGCAGCTCTGCCAGGGCATCAAGCCTCCCATGAACAGCGCGCGAGTGGCGCTTCGACTGGTTCCGGCATTATACGGGATGGGGCTTGGCGCCTTTCTGCTGTTCCTGGCGATGTCCTACCTCGCGCCCGAGGCGACGAGCCGGCTCCGCTAAGATTGATGGCCTGAGCCGCGTACACCCGGAAACCTTGCTTCAATTCTTCGCCTCGGGCGGCGCTACCGGCAGCGGCAAGGCCGCGACCGGCACTCCTTCGTCAGCCAGTGCTCTCGCCTCCGCCAGGGTCGCCTGACCGTGGATCGTCGCATGCGCTTCGTCCCCGGCATGCATCGCGCGTGCCTTGGCGGGGAAGGCGCTGCCGACCCAAGTGGAGGTCTCCAGGGCCTTTGCCTGCTTGGCGGCGAGTTCGGCGATGAACGCCTTCACGGCGGCGGGTGGCGGCCCGGCATTGCCCTTCGTCGGAACCGCCGGGGCCATCGCCGCTTTCTCAATGACGCCGTCGCCGCACAGCGGGCAGGCGATCTGCCCCGCTGCGCGCTGCTCGTCATAAGCCGAGCCCTTCGCGAACCAAGCCTCGAAGACGTGCCCGGCACCACAGCGGAGATCAAAGACGATCACGCCCGAGTCACCGCAGGAATCGGCCGTCGGTGGCGCAGCGCGGGCACCCGCCCGCGCACCTCGGCAAGCAGTGCCGGGTCCAGCTCGACGAGTCCAAGCCCCGCAGCCTCACCCATATCGAGCAGCACCTCGCCCCAAGGGTCAACGGCCAGCCCGTGCGCATAAGTTGCGCGCCCGTCCTCATGCTTGCCCGCCTGCGCTGCCGCCAGAACGAAGCACCCGGCCTCGATCGCACGCGCACGCAGCAGCACATGCCAGTGCGCCGCCCCGGTCGGCCGCGTGAACGCCGCCGGCACCGCGAGCACCTCCGCCCCTGCGTCGCTGAGCGCCCGATACAGGTCCGGAAAGCGCAGATCGTAACAGATCGACAGCCCAAGCTTGCCGATCGGCGTCTCTACCACGACCGCCGTCTCGCCGGCGCGGTACGAGGCCGACTCCCGCCAGCTCTCGCCGGTAGGCAGATCGACGTCGAACAGGTGCAGCTTGTCGTACCGCGCCCGCACCGCGCCCGTCCCGTCGATCACGAAGCCGCGGTTGGCCAGCCGCTCGCCCTCGCGCACCGCCAAGGAACCGAGGTGGACCCAGATCCCGGCGGTCGACGCCGCCTCGCGCACGGCGGCGAGCACCCGGTCATCTGCCTCGGCGACGATGGACCGTGCCGCCCGCGCGCGGTCGCGGTCGAGCAGCCCCGACATCTCAGGCGTAAACAGCATCACCGCCCCCTGCCCCGCCGCTGCCCTGACGGCGTCGCTCAATACCCGCGCGTTGGCGTCCGGGTCGATGCCGCTAGTCATCTGCAGCAGCGCCGCTTTCATGCGGCGAGCAGCGGGTCGAGGCCTCCCTGGCGGTCGAGCGCGGCAAGATCGTCAGAACCGCCGATGTGCCGGCCGTCGATGAACACCTGCGGCACCGTGGTGCGCCCGCTCGCGCGCTGAATCATCTCCTGCCGCTGCGGCCCGCCGAAGCTGATGTCGTGTTCCTCCGGCCGGACACCTTTGCTTTCCAACAGCCGCATCGCGCGCGCGCAATAGGGGCAGAATGCTTTGGTGTAGATCTCGACCTTGGCCATGCCCTTGAAGTGTGGGCGGGTCGCCGCCTTGTCAATCGTTGCCATCGAGCACCCGCGCCCAACAGAGCACCGATACCCGCGCGGCGCCTGCATCGAGCAGCGCCGCCGCGCAGGCATCCACCGTTGCGCCGCTGGTGAAGACGTCATCGACCAGAACCACATGCCTGCCGCAGATTCGGTCCCGCCCGGCGCGCGTGACCGCGAAGGCGCCGCGCACCGCCCGCGCCCGCTCCCGCCCGTTCAGGGCCTTCAATACTGGTGTTCGTCGTATCCGCACCATCACCTCGGGCGGACAGCGCACCCCGCCCGCTCTGGCCAGCGCCGCCGCGATCAGCGCCGCCTGGTTGTACCCGCGCTGCCACAGCCGCCATCGATGCAATGGGACGGGCACCAGCAGCTCTGCGTCGGAAGGGAGGTGCCGCTGCATGAGCGCCGCCATCGTGTCCGCCGCCCCCATCCGCCCGCCATATTTCAGCTTCAACGCCAACCGGCGCGCGACCGGGCCGTAGGCGACCGCCGCGCTCACGCCTGCACGCCGGGGCGGTCGCGCCAGGCACGCGTCGCAGCGCGCGCCGGCTCCGAGATCATAGTCGAAGGGCAAGTGACAGCCGGCGCACCAGGGCGGTCCGATGAAGCGCAATGAACCCCAGCAATCGGCGCAAAATTGCCCATCGTTGCCGACTGGTGTGCCGCAGCCGGAGCAGCGCGGCGGCAGCGCGAAGTCGGCGAGCAGGCGAAGCGCGGAATGCATCGCCATGCTTGTCACCCGTGCCGGGCGGGCGCACAAGCCGGGCGGTGACGCCACCCGCCATCTTCGATCGCGCCGCCCGCCGCCTTCGCCGCGACCGGGCGACAGACCGCTTCGGGGAACGCGACTTCCTCCGCGCGGTAATGCTGGACGGCATCGGCGAACGGTTGTCGTCAGTGACGAGAGACTTTGCCGAGGTCCTGGACCTCGGCTGTTTCGACGGCGCCTTCCGACTGCCCGGCGCCAGGATCGCGCGCCTTGATCCCGGCTATCGCTTCGCGCGTGCAGCCGGTGGCGTCCAGGGAGACGAGGATCGCTTGCCCTTTGCCGACGGCAGCTTCGACCTCGTGGTCAGCGCGGGCGTGCTCGATCAAGTAGACGATCTACCCGGCGCGCTGACGCTGATCCGTCGGGTGCTGCGCCCGGACGGCCTATTCCTGGGGGCGTTCGCGGGTGCCGGCAGCCTCCCCGCACTGCGCGAGGCGTGGCGCGCGGCGGAGGCGCAACGGCCGGCGGCGCGGTTCCATCCTCAGGTCGACGTCCGCGCGGCCGGCGATCTGCTGGTCCGCGCAGGGTTCGCGCTCCCGGTCGCCGATGTCGAGACGCTGAACGTCACCTATCGCGATCTCGGCACGTTGGTGACGGATTTGCGGGACATGGCGGGGGGCAACATGCTGCTTACCCGCACCCCGGCCACCCGCACCGCGCTGGCGGCGGCGGCCGAGGCTTTTACCGCCGCAGCCACGCCGGACGGCCGCACGATGGAGCGCTTCAACATTATCTACTGCACGGGCTGGGCACCCGACCCTTCGCAGCCCAAACCTGCCCGTCGCGGCAGCGGCGCCGCCAGTCTGGCGAGAGCGCTCGGGTCGCGTTAGGCGATCATCCCGCCACCCTCGGCGTCGCGCGCGAGGATGCGGCCCATGGCGTCGAACAGCGCATCCATCGCCACCGGCTTGAACAGCACCTCGTCCGCACCCGCCGCAAGACACCGATCGCGCAGGTCGGCGGCGGTGTCGGCAGTCACGACGATGATCGGGATCCGGGCCTTGGCATCCGCGCGGCTGCGGATGCGGGTGATCACTTCCACGCCATCCATGCCGGGCATTCGCAGGTCGACTAGGACGATCTGAAAATCCTCATGGTCGAGCACCCGCAGACCGCTTGCGCCGTCCTCCGCCTCGGTCATCGTGGCACCCGCCACGCTCAGCATGTCCCCGACCACCCGCCGGTTCATGGGATCATCCTCGATGAAGAGGACCTTCACCGGGTCGACAGTGCGAGAGAGTGGCCCCTTGACGATGCGATCATTGCAGAACTTTTATCTACTCATGCCGCCTGCGAAACAAGTGGCTGTGAGTTATCGAAGTGACTTTCATTCGGGAACACGGCTTGCACGAGCGTCGCCCCGGCCACCGGCTTAGCGATCACTTGTGACAATCCGAGCGCGAGCAGCTCGTCGCGCTCCGACTCCGCCGTCACCGGCCACAACAGGGCGACAGGCGTCTCGCCGGCTGCGGCGACCAGGCGGGTGAGGAACTCGGAGGTATCGCCGCTCGCTCGGGCGGTGGCATCGTCGACCAGCACCTGACAAACATGATCGCCCAGCTGCTCGATCGCCTCATCGGTGGTAGCAGCGAAGACAGATGCGTCGACATGGGGAGCGAAGAGCGCGCGGAACATGGCGCGAGTTATGGGATTGCGGTCGACGACGAGCAGCGTCTGGCACCGGGCGGCGGGACCGGGAGCTGCCTCTTCGAAGACGGTTCGCAACGGGAGATGAACCGCGAAAGTGGAGCCTTCGCCCTCGACGCTTCGCACCATGATCTCGCCACCCATTGCGTGCGCGAGATTGCGGCAGATCGAAAGCCCGAGGCCGGTGCCCCCGAATCGGCGAGTGGTGCTGGTATCCGCTTGACGGAAGGACTCAAACACCTCCGCCTGCTTGTCCGCAGCGATGCCGATTCCGGTGTCGGTAACCGCGATTCGCACACGCTCGCCTTCAGCCTCGGCGGTTAATGAAACGCTGCCCCCGGCGGTGAACTTTACCGCATTGGAGAGGAGGTTGAAGACGATCTGGCGAACCCGCGCGGCGTCACCTTCCACCTGGCCGGGACAGCGGGAAAGATCGATGCTGAACGCCAGGCCCTTGTCGCGCGCCTGCTCCGACCAGATCGCCGTTGCGCCGGTCAGGCATGCCGGCAGGTCGAACGGCGCACAGTCGAGCCCGAGATTGCCCGTCTCCATCTTGGCGACGTCGAGGATATCGTCGACGAGCGCGCGCATGGTCATGCCGGCGCCATGGACGACGGTCAGCCGGTCACGCGTGGCGTTGGCCAGGTTGACATCGGCAAGCATCACCTGGGTCATGCCGAGGATGCCGTTCAGCGGCGTCCGGATTTCGTGGCTGGTGGTCGCCAGGAACTCGGTTTTCGCCGCTAGCGCCTTGCCGAGCGCGCTGTTGGTGACTTCCAGGTCAGAATTCACGGCCCGCACCTGGTCCCGGCTGCGGCGTATGGTGACCAGACCGAAGCCCAGCAAGGCGATGATCACCGCGGTCGCGCCACCCGCGATGAGGAACAAGGTGCGTTCGGTCTCGGCCCGCTGCAGTGCGTCGCGCGCGACGCGCAGCCGCTCTGCGTCGCGCAGCCGCGCGATTTTGACGTCCTGATTGGCGGAATTGAACCGAGCCGCCAGCAACGCTGTCCCGGTTTCCGTCGCCAGGCGGGTGGCCTTGTCGTCGATCACCTTGAGCGCCTGGAGGTGCGCCAGCGCCTTATCGGCGCGTCCGAGTGCCCGGTAAGCCGACACAGCCGTGAGATGCGCATCGCGGAAGCGGATGTCGGTCGTGCCAATGTCCACTTGCGCGAAGACTCTGTCGATCAGCCCGGCCGCTTCGGCTGGAAGCTCGCGCTGCAATGCAAGCTGAGCGGCCAACGCATCGAGTTGCGCACGCGTGTCGCCGTCGCTTGCTGACAGTCGCCTCGCTGCCGCCAGTGTGGCCTCCGCCGCTTTCACTTGCCCAGCGGTCAGCTGATTGCGAGCGATGTTCCTAAGGATGATCGCCTCGGAGCCAACACTGTTCAATTCCCGAGCGTAGCGAAGTGCCTGCCGAAAAGCCTCATCCGCTTTTGGGTGATCCTTCAGTTCCTGCAATGCCACGCCGCGCGTGTTGAGAATGGCCTGGGCCAGCCCAGGATCAGCGCGGTGCGCATCCAGGGCCTCGGTTAAATAGCGGAGGGCGGAGTTGTAGTCATATGCATCGAAATACAGGTTCGCGATACAGATGAGGGCAATCGCTTCGCGTCGAGTGTCACGATTGGCCTTGAAAAGGCGATGTGCAGCCTGAAAGTCGCTTAGGGCTTCGCCGACTTGGACGCGCTTGCCATTGATGCTACCTCGGGTCAGCATGACCTCGGCTTCGAGTTTGCTGCCTGGAGAGGTTGCACGAACCTCATCGTAGGCACGCGCTATCAACGGCCCCGCCCGTTGCAAATCATCCAGTCGGAATGCCGCCTCTGCCTGCAGCCACAAGGCTGTAGCCTTGCCGATGCCTTGCGCCCGCCGACCATCGAGTTCCGGCGCCATGGCTTCGGCGCGCCGCGCGCCAGCCGCGGTGCCCGCCGGATTGGGCAGCATGTTGCGCTTCGCTACCTCTATCACCTGATCGAATTGAGCCTGCTTGCCCGCTGCAGCGACGGACGCGGCGGGCGTCGACGCGCAGAGGGCGGCGGCCAGAAGGGCCAAGCAGCGCACGTTCAGCCGCGCGCCCGCACGGCCGCAAGCCTCTCTAGCGGTGACCTTGCCTCTCCTGCCACAGCAAGATGTCGCTCGTCGCGTAGGAAGGCCAACAGCGCCTCCAGTGCCAACGGCCGACTCACTAGGTAGCCCTGAACCATGTCACAGCCCATGACTGACAAGAGCGCGAGCGACGCGGCCGTCTCGACCCCCTCCGCGACCACTTCCATTTCGAGCGCATGGGCAAGATCGATCGTCGAGCGGACGATCAGCGGGTCGCGATGCGAGCTGGTGAGCTGAGTGACGAACAGTTTGTCGATCTTCAGCTCGCTCGCCGGCAACTGCTTGAGATAGGCGAGGCTGGAGAGGCCCGCGCCATAGTCGTCGATGGTCACCACGACGCCGATGGCGGCCAGCCGCTCCAAATGCTTGATCGCGCCCTGTGGGTCGCGGATTACGGACGTTTCGGTGATCTCGACGCCCAATCGCGCGCCGGAACTCTCGATCAGCGCGATCACCTCGTCGATGAAAGGCGTATCGGAGAGGAGCTGACCGGCCATGTTGATGAACACAGGCATCGGGTGACCGTTGCGGATCATGACCCGCTGGTCGGCGATCACCCGCTTGATCGTCCACAGGGTTATGTCCGATATGTCGCCGGTCTGCTCAGCGACCGGGATGAAATCATTTGGAAGGACCAGCCCGCGGGTCGGGTGCAGCCAACGGATCAGCGCCTCGACGCTGACGATCTGTTGGCGGCGCAGATGAAGCTTGGGCTGATATTGCACGAACAGCTCGTCTCGCCCGACAGCCTCCTGGAGCTCCCGGCTGATCTGGGCAACATCGGGCGACGATCCAGCAGGCGCTTGCGTGCTCCCATGCGGATCGCGACGACGCGCATTGATAAGGGCTGCTTCGGCTTCTTCGACCAGGAGCACGGCGCACGACTCGGTGCCCGGTCCTTCCGCCACGCCGATGGTGACACCTATCGAATGGAATTCGCCGTCGATGCAAACCGGCTGATCGAACGCTGCATGGATCGTCGCCACCACGGGCTCGACATCCGCCGGGCTGTGGGTGGTGAAGCTTACCTCCACCAGATTGCGACCGACCGTTTCGACTCGTGCTTTGGAAACGGCGGACGCGATCCGCTCCGCGACATCGAGCACGAGCAAATCGGCGCGCTGCACTCCGACCATGCGACGCAGCGCGGCGAATTGCGCGATCTCGACCAATGCCAAATGGACGCGCTGTCCGGCGCGTGGCGCATCGAGCATCGGCGGCGCGTATGCGTCCGATCCCCTGCGCCAATCCTGCCCTTCGATGCTCATGGTGTGTTGCACCTAGGCATCAGTCTTGAAGATACCCTTAAACCCCGGCCTCATGCCGCTGTGCAACATTGCGTTAAGCTTAAACTTCGATTAAGTGTGTTCGGCATCTTAAAAATGAGATGCAAACGGGAGACTAGCGATGTTGGAGTTCCTTCTGGAGCTGCTCCACGGCGAGACGATCAAGCCCTGGTAAACAGGTCCGGTTCGGTCTTGAGACTTTAAGTCTCTAGGAGCGCACACTTTATTACCCGGCCTTGGCCGATCTACCGCCGCGGCAACGCGGCGGTTTTTCGTTGTAGGACGCCCCTCTAGACAGCGCCGCGACAGGGAGCGGTCAGGTTTTCACGCCACACGACGTACGCTCGTTAGTGACGGGTTTGAAAATCGCATGGCGTCGTCGACCGAGCCAAATCGCATTGCCATGACGTCGAGCGCGTAATTCTGGTTCAGCTTCCAAGGCTTCTTCGACCCTTGCTTGGGCAGCGCGGCCGCTGCACGCTGGATGTATCCCGACGTGAAATCGACGAACGCTTCGGTCGTCACGGCCGGATCATCGTTATACGGAGTGGCGATCCGCACGCCCCGCTTGCGCATGGTGTTGAGCAGCCGGCATACATATTTGGCGACCAGATCCGCCTTCAGCGTCCAGCTTGCATTGGTGTAGCCGAAGGTAAACGCCAGGTTCGGTACATCGCTGAACATCATCCCCTTGTACTGCAGCTTGTCCGCCAGGTTCACCGGCTCCCCGTCGACGGTGAAGGGCACGCCGCCCATCAGCGACAGCTCCAGCCCTGTCGCGGTGACGATCACGTCGGCAGGAATCGTCCGACCAGAGGTGAGGCGGATGCCTTCCGGCACGAAGCGGTCGATGGTGTCGGTCACGACCTCTGCCCGCCCCTGCTTGATGGCGGCGAACAGGTCGGCGTCGGGTACCAGGCAAAGCCGCTGATCCCACGGATTGTAGCGCGGCGTGAAGTGCGTCGCGATATCGTAATCGGGGCCGAGATGCTCCCGCACCATCCCCAGCAGCCGCTGCTTGGTCTGCTCGGGCTTCTTTCGGGTCATGCGGTAGAAGAACATGCCGAGCAGCACATTCTTCCAGCGCGTGACACCATATGCCGCCTTCGACGGCAGCCTGCGCCTGACCCAGTTAGCAAAGGCGTCCTCCGCAGGTCGCGAAACCACATAGGTCGGCGAACGCTGCAGCATCACCACCTGCCCGGCATCCTTCGCCATCTCCGGCACCAGCGTCACGGCCGTCGCACCGGAGCCGATCACGACGACGTTCTTGCCCGTATAGTCCAGATCCTGCGGCCAGAACTGCGGGTGGACGATGCGGCCGGCGAACGCCTCCGCTCCGGCGAACGAGGGTGCATGCGCTTTTTCGTAGCTATAATAGCCCGAACACATGGCGAGAAAGCCGCAGGTCAGGGTCTTACGTCCCTCCGGTCCGTCGGTGTCGACGGTCCATCGCGCGTCCGGCGTCGACCAATTCGCACTCAGCACCCGTGTCCCGAAGCGGATGTGCCGGTCGATGCCATAGGCCCGCGCCGTCTCCTCGACATAGGCCTTGATCGAGGGCCCGTCGGCGATCGCCTTGGCCTGCGTCCAGGGGTGAAAGGAAAAGCCGAGCGTATGCATGTCGGAGTCCGACCGGATCCCCGGATAACGGAACAGGTCCCAGGTTCCGCCCATCTGCTCGCGCGCCTCCAGGATCGCATAGCTGCGATCAGGGCAGCGCGTCTGGAGGTGGTAACCGGTACCAATGCCGGAAATCCCAGCGCCCACGACAATTACATCGAGATGTTCGGCCATCGGGGCTGCCTCTCCGCCTCTTAAAGGTTGCGGTCAGCCACCTACCGCAATCGCCTCAATAGTCCTTGGAATATTTCAGCCTCACATCCGATCCGCCGAAGGAGCCGGTCGAGGTAAGCAGGCTGAGCGCCTTGGTGAGGGCGATCTCCAGCTGCGTCGCGGTAAAGCCGCGCGCATCGGTGACGATCTCCACATAGATGTCGTCGGTGATGTACTTGCCGGCCGCAAGGCCCGTGCCGCGGCCGGTCTCGCCCGCGCCGACCACGCGTAAGCGATCGAACCCTGTCGCGGAGCGTAGCTTGCCGAGCGGGTTGAGCCCGCCGCCGCCGGAGCCGCGCAAGCTGTTGAGCGCGGCCGCGAGCTGGACCGCCTCGATCGCCGACAGGTTCGTGGGAGTCGTCCCGAACAGCAGACGGCTCAGTACCTCGTCCTGCGGGAGCGCCGGCGTCGAGGTGAAGGCGATCTGCGGCCGGGTACCGGTGCCGGTGATGTTGATCACGGCGGTGATCCCGTTGGTGGTCGTCGTCGCCTGGATGTCGATATCCGGGTCGGTCAGCGCCGCACCGCGCAGGCGGACACGCCCTCGCGTGACCTCGAAGCGTTTGCCGGCAAAGGAATAAGCGCCCTTCACGATGTCGAGCCCACCGGTGATGACCGGCGCCGCCGACGTGCCGCCGATGCGGAGGTCCATCTCCCACTCGCTCTCCAGCCCCATGCCGGACACGAAGATCTGGTTGGGCGCGCGCACCCGCAGGTTGAGCCTGAACAGCCCCATCGGCGCCGTCGGCGGCCGATCGCTGAAACGCGCCGGACGCACGTCGCTGCGCCGCCGTACGCCGGTCAGCTCGGGCACCTCGGCCTGACCCTGCCGGATGATCTGATAGCGAGCGTTGGGGATGACGAGATCGCCCTCGATCAGGCCGCCGTTGCGGCCGTTGGTGAGGTGAATGGTACCTGTTGTGGTCGCGGCCAGTGCTTCGCTCCTGGCGAGCTGGGCGTTGTTGAGGGTTGCGCGGAAGTCGATCGGGTATCCGGCGTCGGACGCGAGGCCGATCGAACCCTGAGCCACGACCGTGCCATCACCGGCGCGGGCGTTGAGCTGGGTAATCTCCAGTCGGTCGTTGTTGAAGCGCCCGGCCAGCCGCATCTGTGACAGGCGCGTGCCGTAGGTCTCATTGTCATAGGTCAGATTGTCGGCGCGGATCAGTCCATTGAGGCGCGGAGCTGACAGCCGGCCGGAGAAGTCGGCGGCCATTGCGATCGGCCCCTGCAAGGACTGGTTGGGCAGCGCGGCGAGGCTGAACAGCACCGCCGACGGCCCGTTGTAGCGGATGCCGCCGCCCAGCGGCGCGTTCATCAGCCGCGTCATCCAACTGCCGCCGCCGCCCAGCGGCCGCATCGTCGCGAGCATTCGCCCGACCACGGTCGGCCCGCGCTTTATGAGCGCACGCGCATCCGCGCCGCTGCCCCCGAGCCGTCCGGCGAAGACGATGTCGACGGGGTCGGAGATGGCCGCGATGCCGGACCGCTGGAAGTTGGTCACCGTGACCCGCGCGTCGGCGACCGGAATGGCACTGCCCTGCTGGCGATAGTCGAGGCTGCCGGTCGCCTGGCCCGACAGGCCCATGCCGGGCGCGAAAGCCGACAGAAAGGACAGGTCGAGCCGGTCGAGCCGCGCCTGTGCCGCCGTGACCCCACCGCCGAACAATCCCGCGATCCGGGTCGAGCCGCCATTCGCGCCGCCGAAGTCGAGCCGCGTCGGCAGCAGGCGATAGCCGCCGCCGGCCGCGACGATGCGCGCCGGCGTGGCAGTCCGGAACGGGATGCGGTTCGCCTGCCCCTGCGCCGCGACCAGATAACTACCGGGCGACAGCCGCGCGTTCAGCGCCACGCGGAAGGGTACGCCGGACGAGCCGGTGAGCAGCGCCTGCGCGGTTCCGCGCCCGCCGACATAGTTCACCTTCGCGCGCGCCGCCTCGATCACGATCGCGTTGTAGCGGGCATCCCCCAGCTGCGCGTCAGCGATGATCTGCGGCGCGTTGGGATACAAGACGACCGAGGCATCGAGCAGCGCCCGGCCGATGGTGAAGTCGGCGATACCCGGGACCACCGCATTGTTACCGCGCGCGCGCACGTCGGCGCGCTGGTAGCCGCCCTGACTGGCGAGGCGAACATTGCCCGACAGCCCCTGCCCCCCGAACGTCAACGCACCTGCGAATGGTCCAGCCGCGGTCTGCACCAGCCGGCCGCGGCCGGTGATCCCCGCGAAGACGACGCGGCGGATGTCGAGCGCCAGCTGCGCGCCGGGCTGCACCAGCACGTCAGCGGTGAACGGCCCGTAATCGGTGCTGCCGCTGGCGTCGACCTGATAGGCCCCGCCTCGCCCGATGATGCGGGCGCGGACATTCGCCAGGCCGACGCCGAAGCCGGGCCGCGCAGCCCGAAGGTCGATGACCGGCGCGGTCGCAGTCCCGGCGACGCGCGCGGTGACGGGACCGTATTGGGTCGAATAGGCGTCCGCCTCGACCGCCACCGCCCCATTGGCGGGGTTGAACCGCCCGCTACCCCGCATGACGCGAAACTGCGGCGCGTTCAGCCGCAGGCCGCTGAAGGTGACGATCCCCTCGGGACTGTAGCCGACGTCAGCGCGGACGACCGCGTTGCCGCCCAGAAAGTTGCGGACGCCGGAATTAAACAGCTGCTGCGTCCGCGCGACGACACGGCCGGTGATGCCGAAGCCCCCGTTGCGGCCGGCCACCAGCTTGGCGTCCGTAGTAAGGTCGATGATGCCGATGCTCTCGACGCGGAAGTCGTTGATCCGACCCTTGAGCGCGCCCGTGTACCGCCCGGTGGCGACATTCGCGACCAAAATCGCCGTTGCATCAATGTTGTCGGACCGTATCTTCAGATTGTCGGACAGGATGTTCGGCATCGAAATGGCCAGATCGCCGTCGATCCGCACGTTGTTGGCCAGCCCGCCGACCGCTGCGTTCAGGCCGGTGAGGCGTCGCGCGCGGGCCGAGATCGGGACGAGGATGCGATCGGGATTCACCCGCGCCAGCCCCTCGGCATAGAGCTGATCGACGCCCATCGCGCCGAACGCCAGACGCGCCGCCGAGACCTTGTAGTTTACCGTCGGGGTCGCGAACGCGCCGTCGAGCACCACGCGCGCCATGACGTCGCGGCCGGACAGATTGGGCGCGATCGCGCCGGGAGTCAGCAGCCGCGCATCCACGGCGAAGTTGCCGAAGCGGCTCTGCGCGAAATCGAGAAGGCCGCCCGCGTCCACCGCCAGCGCACTGGACCCAAGCTTGATCCGTGTATCGGCGCGGCGTTCGGCCAAAGTGGCGTCGATGCGGACGTTCAATTGCGGGGCGGTCAGTCGCTCGACCGGTCCTTCCAGGTACAGGCCGGGACGCGAGACGCCGCGCACCGCGATCGTGCCGTTGCGCGAAGTGACGCCCAGGTTCGCCAGCTGCCCGCCGCCGAGCGTGACGATCGCGCGTCCTGCCCAGGTCTTCCACCCGCCACGCCCGTCCACCGTCGCTGTGAGCGGCTTGGTCAGCCCGCCCATCGTCGCCACCACGCCGCCGACCGGCGCTGTCAGCTTCACATCGACATCGAGCTTGTCCTGGTCGGGCACCGCGTCGAGCTTCAGCCGCAGCGTGTCGCCGCCGGCGACACCCGCCGCGCGCAGGGCCGCGGCATCGGCGGTGATCTGTGCGCGGCGGTCGGCGATCTTTGCCGTTCCGTCGATGCGCAGGACATGCTGACGACCCGTCACCGGGGCTGCGATCACCAGCCGACCGATATGCAGCCGGTTTACGTCGATATCGAGGTCGGGCAGCAGCGGCGCGTTCGGATCGACCGGCACCTGCTTCAACTCGGGCCGCCGCCGCAGCATGACGAGTTCGGTGTCGAGGCTGCGCACATCGATATGGTCGCGCACGAACGCGAAGGGCCGCCAGTCCACCGCCATCCGTGGGCTGGTCAGGAACACGCCGCGTGGGTCGGCGACGCGCACGTCGGACAGCGTCATCTTGCCATACAGCGAGCCGTCGATCCGTCCGACCTTGATGTTCAGCCCCGTCGCGGTGGTGTAGCCGCCGAGTTGGTCGGCGACGAAGCGGCGGCCGGGGTCGGTGTTGATCCCGAACACGACCAGCAGCAGCAACGCGGCGATCGAGAGCAGCGCGATGCCGAGCCATTTCAGCACGCGCAGCCACAGCGGGCGCTGACGCGGCTCGGTTGCGACGGCCTCGTTGTCGGCCATCAGAACGCCTGACCGATGGAGATGTACAGCGCGACCTTGCTGTCGCCCTCACGCGGGTTGAGCGGCGTCGCCACGTCGATCCGGAACGGGCCGAAATTGGTGTAGAACCGGCCGCCGATGCCTGCCCCCAGCTTGACGCTGGAAAGCGACGGCAGCACCCCTTCATAGCTATTGCCCGCGTCAATGAACGGCACGATCCCGAAATTGCCGAAGCGATAGCGCGCCTCGATCGCGAACTCGGCTAGGCTGCGGCCGCCGACAGGGCGCAGGTCCGCCAGGTCGATCTCGCCGTCCTCGTTCGGCACCAGCGACGACACCGGCTCGAATGGCCCGAGGCGCTGAAAGCCATAGCCGCGTACCGACCCGCCACCACCGCCGTAGTAGCGGCGGGACGGGGCGAGATCGTCGCGGGCGACCCCCGCGATCGAGCCCGCGCGCGCGCGGCCGGCGATCACCAGCCGATCGTTGATCGGATAGTAGAGCGTACCCTCCGCCAGCGCGCGGACATAGGGCTTCACCCCGCCCTGCACCGCGGTCTCGGGGCTGAGGTTCAGCTTCAGCCGATAGCCGCGCGTCGGGTTGAGCAGGTCGTCGGACGTGTCCCATTGGATTTGGGCCGGGATCGCGGCGATACCGTAGGTCCGCCGCACCCGCTCGTTGCGGGCGAAATCGAACACGCTTTCATTGGTGCCGATCAGCTCCGCACCATAGAAGTAGGTGATCCGCTTCTGCCAGATCGGCGTCGAGTCATAGCTCCAGCGTGCCGACAACGTACCGGTGAAGGCGTCGAACGCGTCGTAGTTGGAGTGGTTGGCGGCAGCGACGACGGTGAAGGTGCGGTCGCGCCTGCCGGCATTGGCGCGGCGGAAGGTGCCCGACAGGCCCTGCTCCTGCGTACCCGCGATAACGCTGGCGATCAGCGCGCCTTCGGGCGGGAAAAGGTTGCGGTGCGTCCAGTTGCCCTCCAGCCGGAAGCCCTGGCCGGTCGAATAGCCGACATTGCCGTTGAGCGACCGCGCCGGGCCCTTGGTCTGGCGGACCAGCAGGTCGACCTGTTCGGTGCCGTCGGGGTTGATCCGGCCGGTTCGGGTCGGCTCCACCGACAGTGTCGAGAACAATCCGGTGGCGACGAGCGCGTCGCGCAGGTCGTCGGTCTTCCGGCGGTCGTACAGGTCGCCGCCATCGAAGCGGGGGAAGACGTTGAGATGCTCAAGGTCGAATACCGGGTCGCCTTCGGTGCGAAGGGCGCCGAAGCTGGCGCGCGGACCGGTGTCGATTGGCAGGGTATAGGCGCCGGTCGCCGTCTCCGACTGGTCGTCGAGCAGCACGTCGCGTTCGCCGATTGTCAGGAAGGGATAGCCGTTCTGCGGCGCGATCAGCTGCAGGTTCGCCTCCGCGCCCTGGATGCGTGCCGCCTCGATCGCGTCGCCGGGCTTCAGCGCGAAGTTGCTGGTGAGCAGGTCCGGCGGCGTCACCGGCCCGGCCTGCAGCGTTACCGAGGACAGCGTGTAGAGCCGGCCCGGCGTGGCGGTGACGCGGGCGATGAAGCGGGTCGGCGTGCCGGGCGTCGGCGGATTCGATTCGATGATCGAGACCGCGGTGGCATCATAATAGCCGAGGCTCTTCAACAGGCGCACGGCGAGCGCCTCATCCTCCCTTGCCCTCGCCTGCACCTGCACCGCGTTGGCCGCCTTACCGCCGCCGTCGCGCAGGGCGGACAAGGCGCGCCATTGCGCCTCGAGCCCGACCTCCTTCAGCCCAGCGACTTGCGTGTCGTAGCGGACCTGGGGCGCATCCTTGTCCTGCAGGTCGGCGGCAGTCTGTAGCGGCGTGGTGTCGAAGCTGGTCAACGGCGACAAGGGTGCCGCGAGCTGCGGATCCTCGGGCGTCGGCGTGGGCCGCGTGTCGCCGGTCGCGATCGGCTGTCCGGGCACCACACCTTGCGGGGGCAGCGGCGGAGCCACGGTGGACATCGGCTCGAGCGGCGCGTTGATGTCGTTGGACAAGGGCGGCAGCGCGGCGTTGAACTCCGCCTCGGGTACGATATCGGTGTCGGTCTGAGCGCCCGCCGGATCAGGCGTCGGCGTTGCGGCCGGCTTCGGCGCGTCGGGGCCTTGCGCGGGTGCGGTGCCCGGCTTCGACAGCTGCGCCGCCACCGGCGCGTAAGCCGTCGAGGTCAGCAGAAATGCCAGCCCGAGCCAGCCGTGCCGGCGGGAAAAGCCCGAAACGCTCAAACGAAACCCCTCTGATCGAGCGCCGTATACGGACGACCCGACGAACACGCTACGCCTTTTCAGGCACTTGGTTCCTTAACACCGATCTGTTTCGCAACGGTGTTCCTGAGCTTGGGTCCATAGGGGGGCTTCAGCCCGGCGAGCTTCGCCACGTCGAGGTGGGACTGGCGGAACACCGCCTTGCCATGACTGAACGTCTTGAACCCGTCGCGGCCATGATAGGCACCCATCCCCGATGGCCCGACGCCCCCAAATGGCAGCTCCTCCATCGAGACATGAAATACCACGTCGTCCAGCGTCACCCCGCCCGAGATGGTGCGGTCGAGGACGCGGCGGCGCTCGACGGCATCAGGGCCGAAATAATAGAGGCCGAGCGGCCGCGGGCCACGGTTCACGCGCGCAATCGCTTGATCGATCCCCTCGTAAGTCAAGATCGGCAGGATCGGACCGAAGATCTCCTCCTGCATCAGCACCATGTCGTCGGTGACGTCGCGGACGATGTGAAGCGGCATCTTGCGGCTGTTGGAAGCGCCAAAGTCCTCGTTCGCCGGATTGACCACTTCGATGGTCGCGCCCTTGCCGCGCGCGTCATCGAGCCAGGCATGGAGGCGCTGGTGGTGGCGATCGTTGATCACCGACGTGTAATCCGAATTGGCCAGTACGGTCGGGTACATCGCCGTCGCGGCACGGCGCACGCTGTCGACGATCGCCGCCTCCTGGCCGGCGGGGGTCAGGACGTAGTCGGGGGCAAGGCAGATCTGACCCGCGTTGAGCATCTTGCCCATCGCGATCCGGTCGCCTGCCCGGGCAAGGTCCGCACCCGCGCCGATGAGAGCCGGCGACTTGCCGCCCAGTTCCAGCGTGACCGGCGTCAAATTGTCGGCGGCGGCGTGGAGGATGTGGCGGCCGATGCCCGTCGCGCCGGTGAACAGCAGGTGATCGAACGGCAGTTCCGCGAATGCCTTGCCGACCTCCGGCCCGCCGGAGACGAACGCCAGTTCCTCCGGCGCGAAGTAGCGCGGGCTCAGCTCCTCGAACAGCGCGGCGGTGACCGGCGTGAACTCGCTGGTCTTGACCATCACCCGGTTGCCGGCCGCGAAGGCGCCCGCCACCGGCCCCATCACCAGGTTGACCGGAAAGTTCCAGGGCGCGATCACCCCGACCACGCCCTTGGGCTGGTATTCGACCCAGCCCTTGGCGCCGAGCAGGCCGAGCGGGAACTGGACGGGGCGTTTCTCCGGCTTGGCCCAGCGTTCCATGTGCTTGAGGGCATGGTCGATCGGGCCGGTCGAGCCGGCGATATCGGTCAGCATCGACTGGTCGCGGCTACGGTGGCCGAAATCCTCGCTGAGCGCGTCGCAGAAGCGGGCGGTATGATCCGTGATCATCGCCCGCGCGCGCTTCAGCCGGTCACGGCGCACCGCCATCGTCACGGGCAGCTCCTCGGTAAAGGCGGCGCGCTGCGCGGCCAGCGTCGCGGTCATGTCCATGCAAGGATTCCTATTTAGCGGGTCGGCAGCCGATCAGCCCGGCGACCGGCATCACCACCGTGTCCTTGCCCGTACGCGCGACGGTCAGCATCGCGTCGGGCACGACGGCGCCGTCCTTGAGGTCGGGCCGCTCGACGGCGGTCAGCTCGAGCGAGACGGTCGCGTCGCCCCCGCCATAGCTGGACGTCGCCGCCAGCCCGCGGCCGGCGATGCCCTCGGCGGCCGTGCGCTGCAGGTCCACCGGCTTGCCGTCGATATGCACGCGCAAGCTCGCCGGCTCGGCCGAGGCCATCGCCACCAGGTGGCGGGGCTCGGCGACGGTCCACAGATAGGCGGCGCAGCCGGTCGCGGGCAGCGACTGCTGCGGCAGCGCGCCGACCGACAGCTGAAGAAGGATCGCGATCATGGCCGCAAGGCTACCATCAAAAGCCACGTCGGGTAAGCCGCCGCCGCGAGCAGCGCGCCGAGCGGCAGCGCATCGGTCGCCGCCATGGCGCGCCCGGTCAGCTGCCGGAACAGCATGACGCCCAGGCCGATCAGGCTCGCGACCAGCAGCACCGCCGGCAACATCGCCCAGCCGAGCCACAGCCCGATTGCGCCGAACAGCTTCGGATCGCCCCCGCCCATCCCCTCGCGTCCGCGCAGCCGGCGATAGGCGACGGCGATGAGCCAGAGCAGCGCGAAGCCGGCCACACCGCCGACGGCCCGATCGATCAGCGCCGGCTCGACTCCGACCAGGCCCACCAGCAGGCCTCCCGCGCCCAGTGTTCCGGTCAGCACGTCGGGCAGCCACCACGCCCGCAGGTCGAGCACGGCCAAGGTCAGCAGCAGCCACCCGAACATCGCGCCAGCCACGCCCTCGCCGCCCGGCGCGACCGCACCGGCAACAACGCCGATCAGCCCGGCGGCCAACTCCACCTGCCAGTGCAGCGCCGCGATCGGGGCGCCGCACGTCCGGCATCGTCCGCGTTGCAACGCCGCGCTCAGCAACGGCACCAACTCGCGAGGCTGCAGCGTCCGGCCGCACCCATCGCAAGCGGAGCGGCCGCGCATCACCGATCGCCCCTCCGGCCACCGCAGCACCACCGTGGCGATGAAGCTCCCGAGGATCAGGCCGACAATGCCGAGGAGGAAGGCGGAGACAAGCACCCACGATGGATAGCCGCATCCGCGATCCCCGCGAAGCCAGGCTCGTTTGCATCATGTCATCGGCAAGCTTAGATGCAGTGCAGCATTCCGCCCCCTGCTCGGAGCAGTTCCATGGCCAACATCTCGTCCGGCGACCCCGTCGTCATCCTGTCCTACGCGCGCACGCCGATGGGCTCCTTTCAGGGCGCGCTGTCCGGCGCTACGGCGACCGAGCTCGGCGCCACCGCCGTTCGTGCCGCGGTCGAGCGTTCGGGCGTCGCGCCCGAGCAGGTCGACAAGATCTTCATGGGCTGCGTCCTCCCCGCCGGCCTCGGCCAGGCGCCCGCGCGCCAGGCAGCCATCGGCGCCGGGCTGCCGACCTCGGTCGAGGCGACCACCGTCAACAAGGTCTGCGGATCGGGGATGCAGGCGGCGATCTTCGCTGCCGACATGATCGCGGCGGGCTCGACCGACATCGTCGTGGCGGGCGGCATGGAGTCGATGTCCAATGCACCATATTTGCTCAAGAAGCTGCGGGGCGGCGCCCGCGTCGGTCACGATACCGCCTTCGACCACATGATGCTCGACGGGCTGGAGGACGCATACGAGGCCGGCCGTTCGATGGGCACCTTCGCCGAGGACACCAGCCGCGAATACCAATTCACCCGCGACGCGCAGGACGATTACGCGGTCGAGTCGCTGTCGCGGGCGCTCGCCGCGCAGAAGTCGGGCGCGTTCGACAAGGAGATCGTCGGGGTCACCGTCAAGGGCCGCAAGGGCGACACGCTGGTCTCGAGTGACGAGGCCCCGACCCGTGGCGACCCGGAGAAGATCCGGACCCTGAAGGCAGCTTTCGCAAAGGAAGGTACGATCACGGCCGCCTCGTCCTCATCCATCTCCGACGGCGCGGCAGCTTTGGTCCTGACGCGCGAGTCGACCGCGATTAAGAAGGGCCTGAAGCCGATCGCGCGCATCGTCGCCCATGCCGCGCACGCGCAGGCACCGGCGAAGTTCACCACCGCCCCGGTCGGCGCGGTCAACAAGCTGCTCGCCAAGACCGGCTGGAAGGCCGACGATGTGGACCTGTACGAGATCAACGAGGCGTTCGCCTGCGTACCGATGGCGTGGATGAAGGACCTGGGCGTCAGCCACGACAAGGTGAACGTGCATGGCGGCGCCACTGCGCTGGGTCACCCGATCGGCGCGTCGGGTGCGCGGATCATCACCACGCTGATCGCCGCTCTGCAGCATCGCGGCGGCAAGCGCGGCATCGCCAGCCTGTGCATTGGTGGCGGCGAGGCCACCGCCATCGCGGTCGAGCTGGTATGATCCGCAAGCTCTTCCTCGATCACCCTGCTTCGGTGGGCGAAAGCTATGCTCAGCATCTGGGGGTGGCCGGCGGCTTCGGCTGGCGGATGGTGCGCGGCGGCGTCGCCTGCATGGTGCACGGCGCCCTCCCCTTCGTCTGCAAGACCAGCGGCAGCGACACGGTGACGGCGCTGCATGCCGAGCTGGTCGCGAAACGCGCCGCCGCGCGTGCCGCGCAGGTGCAGATGACGACGGTCGAATATGTGATCTGAGCCGCCGGCAACTGTCTTTGCCGGTTGACCTTCCCCGCGCGGCGGGCTGAAACGCTGCGGCAAGCGGGGCGTTTCGATGATTGACGAGCATGCCGAGGGCGACAGTGCCTTCGGCTTCAGCGGCAGCTGGCGCGAATATGCGCCGATCGCCTTCACCAACCTGCTGCTCACGGTCGTGACGCTGGGTGTCTATTCCTTTTGGGCGAAGACGCGGACCCGGCGCTATCTGTGGAGCCGGACGCGCTTCATCGACGATCGGCTGGAATGGACGGGAACGGGGCTAGAGCTGTTCCTTGGCTATGTCGTGGCGCTGCTGTGCTTCTTCCTGCCGCTCGGCGTCCTGCAACTGATCGTCCAGGGTGTGCTGTTCCGCGGTCATACCGGCGCCGCGATCCTGATCGGCGCCGCCATCTATCTGTTCCTGATCTATCTGGTCGGGGTCGCGACTTTCCGGGCGCTGCGCTATCGGCTCAGCCGCACCTGGTGGCACGGCATCCGCGGCGGCAGCGACAATCGCGGCTTCGCCTATGGCGTCAGCTATTTTTGGCGCACGCTGGTCGGCTATCTGGCGCTCGGGCTGATGATCCCCTGGTCGATGGCGAAGCTGTGGAACGAGCGTTGGGGCGCCATGAGCTTCGGTCCGATGCGCTTCCACGCCGACGCCGAGTGGCGCAACGTCTTCGGGCGTTACCTCATCTTCTACTTCTCGCCCGCCTTTCTCTTCATTGGCTTCTTCGCCATTGCGGCGATCGCCGGCGGCATCGGCTTCGCGAGCGGCGGCTTCAGCACGGGCTCGACGCCGGGCCCGGGGATGATCGTCGCGCTGATCGTCGCGGCGGTGCTCTTCTACCTGTTCTTCTTCGTGGCATTGGGGCTCGTCGCCCTCACCTATTACGCCGCTTTCTTCCGGGAGGCGGCCGGGAGCCTCAAGCTCGGCGGGCTGCAGTTCGGCTTTACCGCCCGCACCAAGGAATGGGTGCTGCTGTACCTCGGCAACGTCGGGCTGACGATCGTGACGCTGGGGATCGGGTATATCTTCGTTCCCTATCGCAACTGGGCGTTCTTCGTCCGCCATGCGGAGGCGTTCGGCGAGGTGACGCTTGAGGACCTGACCCGCTCCACCACCCGCGATCCGGGCCAGGGCGAAGGCTTGCTCGACGCGTTCGATGTCGGCGCGTTCTGACATGGACGACGTGACCGGTCCAGGCGTCTGGCACTATGACGGTCAGTCGGCATTGCGCCGCTCGGCCCTGCTCGTGGACGAAGGCGAGACGTTCCGGCTGGCGGAGGGTGCACGCGACACCGGCCCGTTCCTGTGGCGGGATTTGCGTGCCAACGACGTCGATACCGGGCAGACGAGCTACGGCCTGAACGGTGTCGGCGGCTGGCGGATCGGCTTCGTCGACACGCCGGAAGCCGCGCTGGCCGCTAAGCTGCCCAAGCGGCAACGATATGGGCGCGTGGTCGATCGAGTCGGGCTGTGGCCGGCGAGCATCGCCTTTGCCGCCGTCGCCGCGCTGGTGGTCGCGATCGTGTTGCAGACGCCGGCGATGGTGGCGCGGCTGATACCCGCTTCGGCCGAGAAGCGGATGGGCGACCTGATGGTCGGCGATTTTGGCAAGCGCGGCTGCGACGATCCGGCGGGTCGTGCGGCGCTGGCGGCGATGCTCAAGCGGCTTGATCCCGCAGCACCGGACCTGGACGTCCATGTCGTCAAGCTGGGCATGGTCAACGCGGTGACACTGCCCGGCGGCCGCATCGTCCTGTTCGACGGACTGCTCAAGTCCGCCGCGTCGCCCGACGAGGTCGCGGGCGTGATCGGCCATGAGCTGGGCCACGTCCGTCACCGGGATGTCACCGAGGCGCTGGTCCGGCAGCTCGGGCTGTCCGTGGTGCTCGGCGGCATGGAGGGCAATATCGGCGGCTACACCAACGCGCTGCTCTCCACCGCTTATTCGCGCAAGGCGGAGACCAACGCCGACACCTTCGCCATTGCACTGATGCGGCAGGCGGGCGTGTCGCCGGCGCCGACCGCCGGATTTTTCCGTCGGCTGGGCCGCGGTGGTGGCCGGGCGGAGCGGATGCTCGCCTATGTCAACACCCACCCGGTCTCGAGCGATCGCGCCAAGACCTTCGAGGCGAGTGCAGCCAAGGGCGCGACCTACCGGCCAACACTGGATCAGACGCAATGGGCGGCGCTGAAGACCATCTGCAAGGGGACGCCGCAGGAAAGCCGCTGGCGGTTCTGAGTGCGCGCCGGCCCTATGCTCCTCCCCGGCGAAGGCCGGGGCCCAGCTGCACAGGTGTCGGTTGGAGAGTGGCGCCCCATCCGACTTGGTGCGTCGCAACTGGGCCTCGGCCTTCGCCGGGGAAGATAAGGGCACCCGGAGCAAGATAAGGTCGGCATCGTGACCTGACCCTATAGCCCCGCTACACACCCACCATGACCGATACCCCCCGCCCCCGCCTGGCTCTCCACCACACGCCCGGCGCCTCGCCCACCGTCATGTTCCTCCCAGGCTATGCCTCCGACATGAGCGGCGCCAAGGCGCTTGCGCTAGAGGCGTGGGCGAAGGCGCGCGGGCAAGCCTTCCTGCGCTTCGACTATTCGGGCTGCGGCGAGAGCGAGGGGGCGTTCGAAGAACAGACGCTGACCGACTGGCGGGACGACGCGCTCGCGTTGATCGACGAGCTGGTCGAAGGACCGGTGGTGCTGGTCGGCTCGTCGATGGGCGGTTGGCTGATGCTGCTGATCGCCCAGGCGCGTGCCGAGCGGATCGTCGGCCTGGTCGGGGTCGCGCCCGCGCCCGATTTTACCGACTGGGGCTTCACCACCGACGAGAAGCTGTACCTGCTCAGCCACGGCCGGCTGGAGCGCGCCAATCCCTATGGCCCGGAGCCGACCGTCTATACCCGTGCCTTTTGGTCCTCGGGCGAGGCCAACCGGCTGATGTTCGGCGCGATCCCCTTCGCCGGACCGGTACGGCTGCTGCACGGGATGCGCGATGCCGACGTGCCATGGACGCGAAGTGGGCGCCTGGCGGAGCTGCTCGGCTCGGCGGACGTGCAGTGCTGGCTGGTCAAGGAGGGTGACCACCGGCTGTCGGGCGACGAGGACATCGCCCTGCTGGAGCGCGCCGTCGCCGATGTGGTCGCCCGGGCAACCTCCGCCGCCGCCGAGGCGTTCTGACCGCATGCGCTATCTCCACACGATGATCCGGGTTTCGGACCCGGCTAAAACGATCGCCTTCTTCGAACTGCTGGGTCTTACCGAGGTGCGGCGGATGGAAAATGAGAAGGGTCGCTTTACGCTGATCTTCCTCGCCACGCCCGAGGACCATGCGGCGCTCGGCGAACGGCGCCAGGCCGAGGTCGAGCTGACGCACAATTGGGACCCAGAGGAACTGAGCGAAGGCCGCAACTTCGGCCACCTCGCTTACCGCGTCGAGGACATTTACGGTCTCTGCCAGACGCTGATGGACGCGGGCGTGACGATCAACCGACCGCCCCGCGACGGTCACATGGCGTTCGTGCGCACGCCTGACGGCATCTCGATCGAGCTGCTCCAGGAGGGCGGGCCCAAGCCGCCGGCCGAACCCTGGGCCTCGATGCCCAACACGGGCCATTGGTGATGGCGCTCGAGATCGTCCAGGTGCCGGTGCTGTCCGACAATTACGCCTGGCTGCTCCACGACGCGGACAGCGATACGACCGTGGTGATCGACCCCGGCGACGCCAACCCGCTGATCGCCGCGGCGGAGGCGCGCGGCTGGACGGTCACGCAGGTGTGGAACACCCATTGGCATCCCGACCACGTCGCAGGCAACGCGACCTTCGGCGTCCCCGTCACCGCCCCCGCCGAAGAAGCCGCCAAGATCGGCAAGGTCGACCGCGGGGTGGTGGAAGGCGACACGATCGCGATCGGTGCGCACCGGGCACAGGTCATGCGCGTCCCGGGCCATACCCAGGGCCATGTCGCCTTCCACTTCGCCGAGGATCGCGTGATCTTCACCGGCGACACGCTGTTCGCAATGGGCTGCGGCCGCCTGTTCGAGGGCACACCCACGGACATGTACGCCAACATGCAACGCTACGCCGAACTGCCCGACGACACGACCGTCTATTGCGGGCACGAATACACCCAGTCGAATGGCCGCTTCGCGGTGCACGTCGAACCCGACAACAGGGCGGTGGCCGAGCGCTTGCGGGAGGTCGATGCCTTGCGCGCGCGGGGCGAGCCGACGGTGCCGACCACGATCGGGCGCGAACGCGAGACCAACCCTTTCTTCCGGGCGAACTCGGCGGAACAACTGGGCGAGCGCCGCGTCCTGAAGGACAGTTTCAAAGGTTAACCCGCCATGCGCATCCTGCTCCCCTCTTTGCTCCTTCTCGCCACCGCCTGCACTCCGACAGCCGGCGATCTCGAGCGTCAGGCCGCGCGCGATGCGGGCGCGCGGGCCGCACTCGACGCCGAGCTCGCCGGCCTGGTCCCAGGTAAGCCGCAGGTCTGCGTTAACATGACCGAGCTGCGCAACCTGCGGGCCTATGGCTCGACGCTGGTCTATACCAGCACCGGACGGGACAAGCTGGTCAACCACACCAGCGGCGGCTGCGAGCGGGTTGCCAATGATGCCATCCTGGTGACCCGCACGTCATCGTCTCAGCTTTGCCGCGGCGATATCGCGACCACCGTGGACCGCACCGCGAACACCTTCTCCGGCTCCTGCGGCCTGGGTGAATTCGTGCGCTACTCGAGACCCTAGAGCACATACCGGCTGAGGTCGGTATTGCGGGCGATGGCGGAGAGCTGTTGTTCGACATAGGCGCGGTCGATGGTCAGCGTCGATCCGCCGCGATCTTCGGCGTTGAAGCTGACCTCTTCCAGCAGCTTCTCCATCACAGTCTGCAGCCGGCGGGCGCCGATATTCTCGATCTCGCCGTTGACCTCGGCGGCGATGCGCGCGACCGCCGCGATACCGTCGTCGGTGAAGTCGATGCCGACGCCTTCGGTGCCGAGCAGCGCGCGATACTGGGTGAGCAGCGACGCCTTGGTGTCGGACAGGATCGCGACGAAGTCGGCCTCGGTAAGCCCCTTCAGCTCGACGCGGATCGGCAGGCGGCCCTGCAGCTCGGGCAGCAGGTCGCTGGGCTTGGCGACGTGGAACGCGCCGGACGCGATGAAGAGGATGTGGTCGGTCTTCATCGGCCCGTATTTGGTCGCGACCGTGGTGCCCTCGATCAGCGGCAGCAGGTCGCGCTGAACGCCCTCGCGGCTGATCGAGCCGCCACCGCGCTGTTCGGACATGGCGATCTTGTCGATCTCGTCGAGGAAGACGATGCCGTTCGCCTCCGCGTCGGCCAACGCCACGCGGTTGACATCGTCGCTGTCGAGCCGCTTGTCGGCCTCCTCCTCGAGCAGCTTGTCCCAGGCGGCGCGGACGGTCAGCTTGCGACGCTTCAGGTTCTGGCCGCCGCCGAACGCCTTGCCCATCATCTCGCTGAGGTTGATCATGCCCATTTGCGGGGCGCCAGGGATCTCGAAGGGGAGCTGCGAGGCCGGCTCCAGCTCGATCTCGATCTCGGTCGCGTCGAGGTGACCGTCCCGAAAGCGCTGTTCGAACGCGGCGCGGGTCGCCTCGCTGGCGCCCTTGCCGGTCAGCGCGTCGAGCAGGCGGCCGAGTGCCGCGGCCTCCGCCTTGTCCTTGACCGCGGCGCGGCGGCGTTCGCGCTCGAGCCGGATCGCCTCTTCGACCAGGTCGCGCGCGATCTGTTCGACGTCGCGGCCGACATAGCCGACCTCGGTAAACTTGGTCGCCTCAACCTTCACGAACGGTGCGTCGGCGAGCTTTGCCAGGCGGCGGCTGATCTCGGTCTTGCCGCAGCCGGTCGGGCCGATCATAAGAATGTTCTTGGGCGTCACCTCGTCGCGAAGATCGGCGCTGAGCTGCTGACGGCGCCAGCGGTTGCGCAGCGCCACGGCGACGGCGCGCTTGGCGTCGGCCTGGCCGATGATGTGCGCGTCGAGCGCGGCGACGATCGCCTTGGGGGTAAGGGTGTTCTGCATCTTCTTCTCATCTCCCCTCCCGCTCGCGGGAGGGTTGGGGGAGGGCTTTCCGAGAGCGGTATGGAAGGAACATCCCCTCCCCTAGCCCCTCCCGCAAGCGGGAGGGGGATCAAGCAGTGTCGAGGGCTTCCACGGTGAGCCGGTCGTTGGTGTAGACGCAGACCTCGGCGGCGATCGCCATCGCCTTGCGCGCGATCGTCTCCGCGTCCTGTTCATAGTCGACGAGCGCGCGGGCGGCGGCGAGCGCGTAATTGCCACCCGAGCCGATCGCGGCGATGCCGCCTTCGGGTTCCAGCACGTCGCCGTTGCCGGTCAGGATCAGGCTGACGTCGCGGTCGGCGACGATCATCATCGCCTCCAGGTTGCGGAGGTATTTGTCGGTCCGCCAGTCCTTGGCGAGCTCGACCGCGGCGCGCATCAGGTGATTGCCGTGCTTCTCCAGCTTCGTCTCCAGCCGCTCGAACAGCGTGAAGGCGTCGGCCGTCGCGCCCGCAAAGCCGCCGATCACCTTGCCTTCGGCGCCTAGCGTGCGAACCTTGCGCGCGTTGGGCTTCATCACCGTCTGGCCCTGCGTCACCTGGCCATCGCCGGCGATGACCACTCGGCCGTTACGCCGGACGGAAACGATCGTGGTGCCGTGCCAGACCGGCGCGGCGTGGGGGTTCCCGCTCATGGAGCGGATATGGGGTGCCGGACGACGGGTGCAATTACTTACCCAGCACGACCTCCACCCGCCGGTTGCGCGCCCTGCCCGCTTCGTCGTCCTTGCCGTCGGGCGCCATGTTGGGGGCGACCGGCTTCAGCTCGCCGATGCCCTTGGTGGTCAGCTTCGTGCCGTCGACGGTGCGGACGGAGATCAGATAGTCGCGCACCGCCGTTGCGCGCGCCTCCGACAGACGTTGGTTGTAGGCGTCGTTGCCCTTGCTGTCGGTGTGCCCCTCGATCGCGACCGCGCCGGCATTCTGCGCCTTGATCAGGTCGGCGAGCTTGTCGAGCGTGGGCCGCGCATCGGCACGGATGGTCGCCTTGTTGAAGTCGAAGGTGACGTCGCCCGCGAGTGACACCAGCGTGCCGCGATCGGTTTCGGTCGCCTTGAGCTCGGACTTGAGCGTCTCGACCGGGGTCAGCGACGACGTCCCCGGTCCACCCGTGGCCGACAAGGAGCTCGCCGACCCGTTCTCCGCGGTCAGGCTGCTCGCCGAGCCCGCCACCGCGGCCAACCGGCTGCGCGGCAGGTCACCCGCGAAGCTCAGGCTGCTGAGTTTTTTTTTGAGCCGTCGTCCGACCAGGCGGCGCTGGTCACCGGGAGCGGGATCGAGATACCGGGATCGCCGCTATACTGGCTGTCGGACATGCCGTCATTGATGACCAACGCGACCTGGCCGGTCTCCGGCAGCGTGCCGAGGAACACCAGCTCGCCCTGCATGGTCGAGCCCTCCGTCACCTTCAGGTCCTTGTTCTCGAGCGGTGGCGAGAGGAAGAACTTCTGCCCGCCGGCGACCAGGAAGGTCTTCTGGTCGGACCAGTCGAGCCGGATATCGCGCTCCGCCCCGTTGACGACCTTGACCGTCAGCACCGTTTCGGTCGGCTTGGCCTGGATGGAGGTGATGTAGAGGATCGCGCCATTGGCGAACTGCTGCTGGATCTGCAGCGGTTGGGGCTTGCCGCCACCGAACAGACGGGCGGTGAGGCCCGGCCCCTCAGGCGTCAGGTCGGCGGCGTTGGCGTCCGCGACGGCCGCGGTATTGGCGCCGTCCTGAGCCCCACCCGAGCAGCCCGCCAACGCGAGTGCCACGCCGAGGATGATCGCCTGCCGCATTCCCTGACCCCTCCATCGTTATGGCCGCACAACGCATCCGCCGCCGGCTGGTTGCTCGAGATCAATCTTCAGCGCGCCTCACCGCTCCACGCCCTTCGCCTTGCCCCAGCTCCTTGCCACGGTGTAGCCGAGATAGCCGGTGCCGAAGAGCGCGTAGAGCGGTTCCGGGATGCCGTTGAGATACGCGGTCATGCCGGCCGCAATGTCCTTCGCCATGCCCGGCTGCGCGGCAGCGATCAGGCCCATCGGGATCGCCCAGAGCAGCAGCGCGTACATGACGTAGAGGAAGCCGGGGCGCGCGCGGCTGGTCCATGGGTCGGTCGATTGCGCTTCTGCGAGCAGCGCGGAAAGCTGTTGCTTGACCTCGTTGAGCGACTGGTCGCCCTGAAGCCGCAGCAGCTCCAGCTTGGCGGCGTCGCGGGCCTTGGGATCGGGAATGATCTTGTCGAGCAGCCCCGCGACGGGGCCGATGACGCCATTGATTATGCTCATGTTTTCCTCGGAAGTTTAGGGAAAGTTGAGGCTCGCGCACGGACGTCGCGGGCCGGAAGTTGAGGGGAAGTTGAGGCTTGCGCGCTAACCGATCCGGTTTGCCAGCCAACCGTAGAGGAAGGCTTCGGCGGCGGGGCGACGCTCGGCGAGGCTGAGATAGCGTTCGCCCTGCAACGCCTCGACCGCCTTCAGCAGCACCACCTCACCGCTGCGGCCGCGCCGCTGCAGGAAGGCGTCAAGCGCGGCGAGCGTCGCGGGGCCGATGGCGCCGTCGGGTACGATGTCAGGATAGTCGGACGCGCCGCGATTGAGGGCGTTGAGGGCACGCTGGAGGAAGCCGCAGGCGACCGGCGGCCCCATGTTGACGCCGGTGTCGAACAGCTCCGCCGCCAGCAGTGGCGCGCGTTCGGCGACGCGGTCGAACCAGGGCCGCAGCCAATAGGCACGACAATAGATCGCGACGGCGCGCGCGCGACTCAGCAGGCGCATGTCGCCGGTGTAGCCGTTGGCGCGGGCGACCGCGTCGGTGATTCCCCAGCGGGTGGCGCCGCCCGGGTCGGCGGGATGGTCGACGAAGCCGCCCTCGCGGTCGATGACGGCGTCGATGAGGTCGATAGGGTTCATCGGTCTTACTCCTGTGTTGGAGTGGATGATGAACCATATGGGTTTGATTGTAGGACAGCGGAAAGTTTGGGGGTGTGAGCAGAAGCCAGCCTGCCGGTGTTGGCTCACCTCCCTCTCCGGCGAAAGCCGAGGCACAGTTGCGGTATCCGACGACGCACGTTTCTCCTGGCCGGCGCGGCCGACTGGGCCCCGGCTTCCGCCGGGGAGGTCGTTCGCCTCGGCTGAAGCGGACCAAAAAGGTCGCGTCCCGGCCGCCCTCTTTGCCCCTCCCCTCCACCTCCCCCGGTGAATCAGCTATTTCGATCCACCGGAGCTCCCGCCGCCGCTGTTGCCGCCGCCGCCGCTCTTCGAGCCGCCCGAGCGGCCGCCGCCGCCCTTGCCCCCGGTGGTCTTGCTCTTCGCGCCCGATCCGGGATCGCCACCCTTCTCGGTGATCGCGCCCGGGTTACCGCCTGCACCTTTCTGCGCCATGTCGCATGCCTTTCGATGGGAGGCACAGGCAACGGGCCGACGCCCGATGCGGTTCCCGGCCGCCTTCGCACTTTTTGCCCGAGTTTTGAGAGTGCTTCGCAAGCGGAACAGGAGGGGCGGTCGCGTGGTTGCAGCACCAACAACAGGAGCTTCGATCATGACCACCCAGACCAACGACAAGCCCGAGTCCTACACCGGCACCGCCGTCGCGATCGGCGCCGGCGTCGGGCTCGCCACCGGGCTGCTCGCGAACTTCGTGCGCAAGGCGGTGGTGCAGGCGCCGACGGTGCTGGCGGGCAACTGGGACGAGGCGCTGGCGGCGGAGCACAAGGCGACGCTGGCGATCTTCGACCTGATCCAGGCGACCACGGAGAAGCAGGAAGGGCGACGCTCGTTCCTGCTGATGCAGTTGAAGCACGCGCTCGGCAAGCATGCGCTGCAGGAGGAGAACGCGGTCTATGCGATGATGCGCGACCAGGGCTCCAAGGAAGCGGCCGACCACCTCAACCACGATCACGGTTACGTGAAGCAGTACCTGTTCGACCTGACCGAGCTGGAGCGGAGCGACCCCGCCTGGCTGCCCAAGGTCATCGAGTTCCGGGCGATGATCGAGGAGCATATGCGCGAGGAGGAGAACGATCTGTTCCCGCGCATGAAGGCGATGCTGTCGGACGAGCAGAACAAGCACCTGACGGTGCAGATGCACAAGGAAGGGCTGAAGCTGGCTTGATGGGCCGCATGGTTGACCTCCCCTCCCTTCAAGGGAGGGGTCAGGGGTGGGTCCGGTCTGGGCGAGACGGGTGCGTCGGCGTCCGCGGCGCCATCGGTGCGAGCACGCCACCCATCCCCAGCCCCTCCCTTGCAGGGAGGAGAGTGTAATGCCCGCGCAACGCTGGCCTGCGCGCCTGTGGCTGGTTCGGCATGGCCAGAGCGCGGGCAATGTCGCGCGCGACGCGGCGGACGCGGTCGGGGCGCAGCGGATCGAGCTGTCCGGGCGTGATGTCGATGTGCCGCTATCGCCCTTCGGCGAGGAGCAGGCGCGCGGGCTCGGCCGCTGGTTCGCAGGTGACGCGGTGGAGGCGCGGCCGGAGGTGGTGCTCGTCTCCCCCTATCTGCGCGCTCGGCAGACCGCCGAGCTGTTCCGGGGTAGCGGCGGCTGCGCGGCCGACCTGCCGTTGTGCCTCGACGAGCGGCTGCGCGAGAAGGAGTTCGGCATCCTCGACGGGCTGACCACCGCCGGCATCCGCGCGCTGCAGGCGGAACAAGCGGAGTTCCGGCGGCTGCTCGGCAAATTCTACCACCGCCCACCCGGCGGCGAGAGCTGGTGCGACGTCATCTTCCGGCTGCGGTCGTGCATGGACACGATCGCGCTGCATCATGGCGGCAAGCGGGTGATGATCGTCGCGCATCAGGTCGTGGTGCTGTGCATGCGCTATGTCATCGAGGGCATGAGCGAGGACGAGATCCTGGCGATCGACAAGGCGGGCGACGTGGCGAACTGCTCGGTCACCGAATACGCGTTCGAGCCGTCCGAGACCGGTGACGGCAAGCTGTCCCTGGTCCGCTACAATGCCGTCGCCGCCGTCGAGGAGAGTGCGGCGCCGGTCACCTCCGCGCCTGACGCCGCCGTGGCGGCGCGCGGATGACGGAGCTCGACCCCGCCTGGCGCGCCGCGCATCCGGTCGCGCTGCCGACCGGCGACACCAGCAAGGACGGACGCGGGCGGCTGTTGATCGTCGGCGGCTCGCAGGGTGTGCCCGGCGCGCTGCTGCTGACCGGCGAGGCGGCGCTGCGGGTCGGCGCCGGCAAGGTCAAGCTGGCGACAATCGCCGGCGCCGCGACGGGGCTGGGCCTGCGCTTCCCGGAAGCCGCCGTCCTGGCGCTGCCGGAGGCGGACGGCGAGATCGCGGGCGGGGCGGTCGAGGTCTTGATGCCGCTGCTGGAGCGCATCGACGCGCTGGTGCTCGGTCCCGGTATCGTCGACGCGGGCGCGGCGGCCGGGCTGGTGCGCGGGCTGGCCGGGGCGGACGCGCCCGACTGTTCGCTGGTGCTCGATGCCGCGGCGGTGGCGTGCGCGGGACCGTTGTGTGAACTACTCGGCGGTTGGGGTGGCCGGATCGTTATGACGCCGCATCATGGCGAGATGGCGGCCCTGCTCGACTGCGACAAGGATGCGGTCGCGGCGGACCCGGTCAAGGTGGCGGTCGAGGTTGCGCGGCGTTTCCAGGCCGTCGTGGTGCTCAAGGACTCGGCGACGGTGATCGCCGCCCCCGACGGCGCCGTGCTGCACTATGCGGGCGGCGGCGTTGGGCTGGGCACCGGCGGATCGGGCGACGTGCTCGCCGGAGTGATCGGCGGGCTGCTCGCGCGCGGACTGCCGCCGTTGGTCGCGGCCGGCTGGGGGGTGTGGCTGCACGGCGAGGCGGGGCGCGCGCTGACGGGGCGGATCGGGCCGGTGGGGTTCCTGGCGCGGGAGCTGTTGCCGGAACTGCCGGGCCTCCTGCCCCGCTAGCGCTTCGTCACCGTCAGCCCGATGGCGGCGATCCGCTCCACCTCGCGATAGGGCGGGCGATCCAGCTCGTCGCCAAAGATGTCGGGATCGAGCAGGTGATAGTCCCAGTCGAACTTGGCCGGCATCTGCCGCGTGAGCGCATCGTGCAGGACGTCGCGGCCGCCGACGATCGACACGCCGGTGTGCAGGATCAGCCGACCGCCCGGCGCCAGCAGCCCCAGCGCCGCCAGCGACCAGTCGAGCGACAGCTGGCCGCCATACAGCTCGCCGCCGTTGCGATAGGCGCGTTGCTCCTCGTCCATCATGAAGGGCGGATGGGTGACGATCAGGTCGAACGGGCCGGTGACGCCGGCAGGGCTGTGCGCCTCGACCGCGCGATGGTCGATGCCGGCGTGCTCGGCATTGATCGAGGCGAGGAACAGCGCCTTGGGGTTGATGTCCGCCAGCGTCAGGCGGGCAGCCTCGACCTGCCGCGCGGCGGTAATGCCGCCGACGCCGGCGCCCGCGCCGTAATCCAGAATGCGCGCGCCGGGGCCGCGGCCATGCTCGCGCATGATGAGGTCGGCGAAGCGGTAGCTGTCGGGCCCGAGGAACACCGAATCCACATCGGTGGTGGGGTAGGCGGAATGGAGGAACAGCGCGCCATACACGCGCGAGACGCGCACGGTGGCGGCGACCAGTCCGTCCGATCGGCGGGTGAGCCGGTCGGATTCCTCCAGCAGGTCGATGACTGCGGTCGGGATGGCGTCGGGCGAGACCGGCAGGCTCCAGCCGAGCAGGTCGGTCAGCGTCTCGCCGGTCTGCCGGTCCGGGCGGGCGACGACCCGGGCATGGGTGCCGGGGGTCGGTGCGACGAAGTCGTAGCCTTCGCTATCGAGGAAGCGCAGCAGCTCCAGCAGCGCATCGCGTTCGGGATCGGTGTGAACGAGGCGGGCGGCGGACAAGGGCATCGAGGGCTCCGGCTATGAAGCCAGCCAAGCGCGTCAGCGGGGCGCGCCGTTCCCGGAAAACTCGGTAACGTGGATCAACGTCAGCGTGCGAACCAGATGACGTGGCGCGGCCCCTTGCCATTGCTGCGGGCGCGGACGGCGACCTCCTCGACCGCGAAACCCGCAAGCTTGAGGCGGCGGACGAAGGCGGCGTCGGCGCCTGCGGACCAGATCGCGAGCACGCCGCCCGGCCGCAGCGCCGCCCGCGCGGCGGCGAGCCCGGGCGCGGCGTAGAGGCGATCGTTGCCGGCGCGGGTCAGGCCGTCGGGACCATTGTCAACGTCGAGCAGGATCGCGTCCCAGTCCCCCGCCGCGATCGACGCGGCGACGTCGCCGATCACCACCTCGACCCTGGCGTCGTCGAGGCAGCCGGCGGTCAGTCCTGCCATCGGCCCCCTCGCCCAGGCGACGATCTCGGGCACCAACTCGGCGACCGTGAAGCGGGCTTGCGGGCCGAAGGCGGCGAGGGCCGCGCGCAGGGTGAAGCCCATGCCATAACCGCCGATCAGCACCCGCGCTGCCGGACGAGCCTGCAGCCGCTCGGCGGTGAGCGTCGCCAGCGCCTCCTCCGAGCCGCTCATCCGACTGCTCATCAGCTCGTTGCGGTCGAGCACGACCATGAAGTCGCCGCCCCGGCGGAACAGCCGCATCTCCGCGCCGCCCGGAATCGCGGCGGTGGCGATCAGTTCGCGCGGCGTCATGAGGAACCCATTCGACGGAGAGGAGGACGGCGCCGGATGATCGCGGCGCCGGTCGATCTCTTACCGCAAAGCGCCGGAACGGGTACTGCCCGCCGCCGAACCCGTTGCGGCGTAGGACACCCGCCACACCGTGTTTCCGACATCGTCCGCGATCAGCATCCTGCCCCTGTCATCCACCGCCACACCGACCGGTCGCCCACGCGCCTTGCCGTCCTTGAGAAAGCCGGTGACGAAATCCTGCGGGACACCGACGGGCCGGCCGCCGCGAAAGCCGATGAACACCACCTTGTAGCCGTGCGGATCGGTGCGGTTCCAGCTGCCATGCTCGCCGATGAAGGCGCCGCCGCGCAACGCCGGCGGAAAGCTCGAACCCGTGTAGAATGCCAGACCCAGTGGTGCGACATGAGAGCCGAGCGAATAATCCGGCGGGATCGCCTTGGCGACCAGGTCGGCGCGCTGCGGACGCACCCGCGGGTCGAGGTGCTGCCCGTAATAGCTGTACGGCCAGCCATAAAAGCCGCCGGGCCGCACCGACGTCATGTAATCCGGCACCAGGTCCGGCCCGAGCTCGTCGCGCTCGTTGATCACCGCCCAGAGTGTGTTCGTGCCGGGGTAGAAGGTGAGCCCGTTGGGATTGCGCAGGCCGCTTGCGAACAGTCTCGACCGGCCGGTGCGCGGATCGACCTCCAGGATCGCGGCGCGGTTGATCTCCGCATCGGCCCCCCGCTCCATCGCGTTGCTGTTCGACCCGACGCTGACGTAGAGGCGCGACCCGTCGGGGCTGGCCGTCAGGCTCTTGGTCCAATGGTGGTTGATCGCGCCCGCGGGCAGATCGGTAAGCTTGACGCCAGGCCCCCCGACCCGTGTCTGGCCGGGCGCGAACGGGTAGCGCACGATCGCATCGGTATTCGCGACATAGAGCGAACCATCGAGCACGGCGATGCCGAACGGCGCGTTGAGGCGGTCGACCAGCACCGCGCGACCATCGGGCCGGCCGTCCCGGTCGGCATCGCGGATCAGCGTGATGCGGTTGCTCGGCCCCGGCGCCTCGCCGCTCTTGGTCTGCGAGTGCGCGCGCGACATGAACCAGTCGCGTACCGGATCCTTTGGCCGCTGAACCGGCTCGCCGCCTTCCTTGCGCGACTCGACGATCAACACGTCGCCGTTGGGCAGCGCCAGCACGTTGCGCGGATTGGAAAGGCCGGTCGCTAGCGCCTCGATGCGAAAGCCCGCGGGCACGGTCGGCATCTCGCCGTTGGCCCAGCCGGTGGTCGGGAAGACGCCAACGTCGGCGATCAGCTGCTCGTGCGGTTCCGGAAGGAACGGACGCGCGCCATATTGCGTGTTCGGATCGACCCTGCTGCCCTCGCCGCAAGCGGCGAGCGGGAGCAGGGTAAGCGCAACGGCGAGCCTGCGATTCATGACGTTGCTCCGTTCCGGCGATGTTGGGCGGACTGCCAGAACCATCCCGCCAGCAAGCTGAGCACGACGGCGACCAGCGACAACGTCAGCCCCGTCGGCACGACCGCCGTCCAGCCGTCCCGCGCGTGAACGAAGGAGTTGAACACCTCGACGATCCAGGCGCTCAGCAAAAGGACGAAATGCGCGCTCAGCGCTCCTGTCCGTCCGCGTCGCGCTCGGACGAGTTCCGCGATCAGGAACACACCGACGATCCCGCCGCCGATCAATCCGGCCAGCAGCAACCAGGTCGAGAAATCCAGCCACATCATGTCGGCGCTGCCGATATAAGCCAGGTCGGTGATCAGCACGCCGACGAAGCAGACGATCGGGATGGGCAGCAAGGCGGGATAGACCGCGTGGCCGGCGACCGCGAGGAGGCCGGGACCGCTTCGGCCGATGGTTGAGGCCATGATCACGTCCTTTCGCTGCCGCGTGGGTTACGAGCGGATGCGGTGGGAGTTCCGGCCCGTGGTGGCTTTGCTCCCGCAGCGGCGGTGGACCTGATCTCGATCATGCAAAAAGCTCGGCAAAGGGGTTCATCGGCTCCTGACCGGTCGAAAGAGCTTGCTGATCGGAGTCAGCCTGACAGCGGGGCGAACTTATACCTGCGTTAACCGCGCGCCCGTAACACTCGGAGCGAAGCCATCACGGGCGAAGGTGCATGTCGACTATCCTGATCGCCGATGACGATGAATTGCTGGGGGCACTGGTCCAGTTCAAGCTGGAAGCCGCGGGGCACCGGGTGGTGATCGCGGCGAACGGCGCGCTGGCGCTGGACGCCGTCGCGCGCGAGCGGCCGGACCTGGTCGTGCTCGATGCGATGATGCCGGTGCTGACCGGCCACGAGGTGCTGGCCCGGCTGAAGGCGAACCTCGACAGCGCCGACCTGCCTGTCATCATGCTGACCGCGCGCCGAGGGCAGGAAGATGTCGTCGCGGCGTTGCGGGGTGGTGCCGCCGACTATCTTACCAAGCCGTTCATCCCCGAGGAGCTGCTGGTCCGGGTCGAGACCGCCCTCGCCCAGTCGCGTGCGGGCGAAACCGTTGCCCGGCACGCCTAGCGTCGTCGCGGCGCTGGCGTGGGTGCTGGCCCTGACCGCTCCGGCCAGGGCGCAGGTGCCGGTACAGGGTTGCGCGGCCGATCGGTATCAGTGTGCGTCGACCGCCTATCGCGCGGGCGAGCTTGCCGCCGCGCGGACCGCGGTGGACGTGCTACTCGTCGAACGCCCAGACGACGCGGACGCTCTGCTCCTGTCGGGGCTGATCGCGCTTCGCCAGAACGACCCGAAGCGCGCGCGTATGGCGCTCGACCGGGCTGCGATCGTGGCCCCTGCTTATGCCGACGTGTTCGTGGCGCGCGCGCGGCTCCACCTGCGGGAGGGACGCACACGCGACGCGCGACGCGATAGCGACCGTGCCCTGACGCTCCGCCGCGACCATCCCGATGCGCTCGCCCTGCGCGCGCAGCTGGCGGGCCTTGAAGGGTCTCGCCAACGACTTTGGACGATCGCTCTCGACCAAAGCGTCAGCCGGATCTCGCGGCGCACAGCCGACGCCTGGTACGAGACCCAGGCCACGCTCGCGCGCCGGTCCGGGCGGGGCAGCGTCGCGGTGGAGGTCGAACATGCCCGCCGTTTAGGGCGCAGCGACCTGCGCGTTCAGCTGCGCGCAGACCGCGCGATCGGCAGCGGGACGGTCTATGGCGCAGCAGTAGTGACCGCCGATCCGGACTTTCGCGAGAGCTGGGGGCTGCGCGCGGGCGGGCAACATGCCGCGACACCCCGGATCGACCTGCTGATCGACGGCCGCTTCTCCAACTATGGCGCGATCAACAGCGGCTCGGTCACGACAGGCCTGCGCGGATGGAGCGCCGACCGTGGCACCGCGATCAAGGTGGGCGTCATCCACTTCATCGACGAGGCGGGCACCTATCGCGTCGGCGGTGCGGCGGATGTGACCCGGCGCCTGTCATCGCGGCTGAGGGTACAGGGCGGGTATGCCCGTTATCCGGAGACCGAGGCCGGCGTGACGCGGCAGCTGGCAAGCGGCTTTGCGCTCGCAACCTATCAGGTGCGCGAGGCGCTCGACCTGCGCGTCGGCTTCGACCGCGAGACCCGGCGGGGGCTGTACCGCCGCGACAGCGTCAAGCTCGGCCTGTCGGCCGGGTTCTAGACGCGGATGGCCTTTGCCCAACTCCTGTTTGCAATCGCGACCACGGGCTCGCTGCTCTTGCTGGCGGCGCTGACCGGCGTGGTGATCCGACGCGGCTTCCAGGAGCGGCGTGTCGGGAGAATGGTGCGGCGCGCGGGAGAGTTCCGCAAGGCGGTGCTGCCGCTGATGGCTCGCCGCGACAGGGATGCCGCAGCCGCGCTGGCTGCCTGGCGCGGCGATCCGGTCGCGCTGGAGGTGGCGGGCCAGTTGCTTCAACTGCTGCGCGGCGCCGAGCGCGAACGGCTCCTGGACTTCGTCCGCGAACTCGACCTTCTCGATCTCGAACGCGAGCTGATCCGCCTGCGCGCGCGCAACATCGCGCGTCGGACCGCGACCGTCCGCAAGCTCGGCGGCTTTCCGCTGTCCGAGGTGATCGAGGCCCTCGCGCAATGCTTCCGTACCGACCCTGCGTTCGGGGTCCGGTTGGAGGCGGGGCTCGCATTGGTACGGCTGGGGGCGCTGCCCTCTGTGGACGAGGCGCTCGCCGCGCTGGACGACGACGGCTTCCGCTCGCCGGCCCACCGCATCATCTTCCGCGCGCTCGCAGGCGATCGTCCGGCCGAAGTCGTCGCGGCCTGGGATCGCCACGCCACCGGGGCGCCACGGTTCGCGCTCGCCGACGCGCTGGGTGACGTGTTCGATCCCAAGGCGGTTGCCGCGCTGCGCATGGCGATCATGGATGCCGATCCGCAGATGCGGTGCGAAGGGCTGCGCTCCGCCCGCCGGCTCGGCCATCCTACGCTGGCGCCGGCGGTGCTGGCGGCGCTCGCCGACCCGGAGTGGATCGTCCGCGTCCAGGCCGCGTCGGCGGTCGGCGTCATGCGACTGGAGGCGGCGCGGCCGCAGCTGGAGGCGTTGATGTCCGACGCGCAATGGTGGGTCCGTTATCGTGCGGGCGAGGCGCTGACCGCCTTGCAGCGTTCGGTCCCGGCCAAAGCGGCGGCGGCATGAACACGGACGACCTGCTGCGGCTGGACCAGCTGAGCGGGCTCGGCCCGGCGGCCATCCTGCTCGTTACCCTCGTCATCACGGTCGTGGTGGGCTCGCAGAACCTGATCTACCTACTGCAGCTGGCGACGAGTTCGTTCACTCTGTGGCGGCGGCCGGCGGCGACCGGCACGGCGCTGGACCTGTGGACGCGGCAGGCGGACTATTCTTATCCGGTGACGATCCTGGCGCCGGCGTTCAATGAGGAGCTGTCGATCTCCGACAGCGTCCGGTCGCTGCTGGCGCTCAACTATCCCGATTTCCGGCTGTTCATCATCAACGACGGCTCGACCGATAACACGATGGCGGTGCTGCACCGCGAGTTCGCGCTGGAACCGACCACGGTCGATGCCGACGTCGTCCTGCACGTCACCAAGACGCTCGGCATGTACCGGTCGCGGAGCAACCCCGGCCTGTTTGTCATCGACAAGGAGAACGGCCGCAAGGCGGATGCGATCAATTGCGGGCTCAGCTACGCGCAGACGCCGCTGGTCTGCGTCACCGACGCGGATTCGATGATCGAGCCCGACGGGCTGCTGCGCGCGGCCGAGCCGTTCATGACCGACGATGGCGCGCTGGTGGCGGTGGGCGGCGCGATCCGGATCGCCAACGGCAGCCAGGTCGCCAACGGGCAGGTGCTGACCGTCCGCATCCCGCGCGGCTGGATCCCGCGCTTCCAGACGATCGAGTATCTGCGCGCGTTCCTGGTCGCGCGGATCGCCGCCTCGGGCTGGTCGACGCTGACGCTGGTGTCCGGCGCGTTCGGGGTCTTCCGCCGCTCGACGCTGGTGGAGATCGGCGGCTATCGCCACGACACCGTCGGCGAGGACCTGGAGGTGATGGTGCGGCTCCATCGCTTCTGCCGCGACCAGAAGCGGCGCTATCGCGTCACCTTCGTCCCCGAGATCGTCTGCTGGACGGAGGCGCCGGCAACGATCGGCGGCCTGCGCAATCAGCGCGCGCGATGGGAACAGGGCGCGCTGGAGACGATCATCCGGCATCGCGGCATGATCGGCCGGCGGCGCTATGGCCGGATCGGGATGGTGGCGCTGCCGATGATGATCCTGGAGGACGTGATCTGCCCGCCGCTCGAGGTGCTGGGCTATATCCTGATCCCGACGCTGTACGCGCTCGGCCTGCTGGCGCCGGCCCTGGCGCTGAGTTTCCTCGCGTTGAGCGTGCTGTTCGGCATCTTCCTCAGCCTCGGCGCGCTGATCCACGAGGAGCTGCAGGTGCGGCGGACACCGAGTGCCAAGGGCCTGGCGACGCTGGCGGTGACCGCGATCGTCGAGAACCTGGGCTATCGCCAGTTGAACAGCGCGTTTCGGATCATCGGCATGTACCGCCACTTGCGCAAGCGCACCGGCTGGGCGGCGGTGCCGCGGGCGGGGTTCCAGGCGGGATAAGGGCTTCGTCGCGACTTCCAACGGGTCGCGCCGCGGCAAAGCCGCGTCGTCGGACGGGCGCTTCGCCCCGCCGGCCGCGCTCGCGCGACTTGGTCGCAGCTTGCGCTGCGGACATGCGCGCGACGCGTTGGTCGGGGCGACAGGATTCGAACCTGCGACCCCCACACCCCCAGTGTGATGCGCTACCAGGCTGCGCTACGCCCCGACCGGCCGGTTCCGCCTATGGGCGGAACCGGAGGCGGGCGTTTAGGCTTCGCTCCGACGCGATGCAAGCGCGTCGTCAGCCGCCGATCAGCGTCCGCCAGAACTCGCCGTTCCAGGCATCGACGCGGATGTTCTCCATCGTGAACGCGCGCAGCGCGCGGCCGAACTCGCGCTGGTGCGGTGCCGCGCCGTGCGCCGCCAGCGCGTCGGCCGAGGTCCAGCGCTCGGCGATGCGGACGAGATCGGGATCGCCGGCGTCAAAGGCGAAGCTGTAAGTCTCGCAACCCTCTTCCTGCATCACCGCCTCGGCATGGGCGGCGAGCAGCGGCGCGACCTTCGCGCCCTCGCCGATAGCGAATTTCATGTGACCCATGACGATGATCATGCCTTGTCCTCTCCTCGTTTGCGCCAACCCTATCGGCGGCGGCGATTGCGCGATAGCCCGGGCGATGCTAGCGGGCGGCGCTTGTACGCGGCAGGGCCGTTCGGCCCCTTTACCCGCCCTTTTCGCAGACGGAACCGATGTTCATCACCCCCGCACATGCCCAAACCGCCGCCGGCGCTTCGCAGGGAGGTGCCGCCGCATTCTTCGTGCAGATGGCGCCGCTGTTCCTGCTCTTCATCGCCGGCTGGTTCCTGTTGATCCGCCCGCAGCAGAAGCGCGCCCGCGCGCTGCAGGCGATGATCGCCGCCACCAAGAAGAACGACCAGGTCATCACCGCGGGCGGTATCGTCGGCAAGGTGACCAAGGTCGAGGATCGCTTCGTCGAGGTCGAGATTGCGCCCAATACGCGCATCAGGGTGGTCAAGGCGACGCTGGCGGAAGTGACCAGCAATACCGCCAAACCCGCCAACGACTGAGCCCAAGTCGATGCTCGATTTCCCGCGCTGGAAGGTCTGGCTGACCTGGCTGACGATAGCGTTCTGTGCACTCGCCGCGGTGCCGACCTTCGTGCCCGAAAGCGCCCGTGCGAACTGGCCGTCCTGGGTGCCGCAGCCGGTGGTTAACCTCGGCCTCGACCTCGCCGGTGGCAGCTATATCCTGCTGGAGGCGAAGACCGACGATCTGGAAGAGACCCGGTTGGAGGCGATGCGCGAGCAGGTCCGCGTCGCGATGCGCCGTTCGCCCGCGATCGGCGTCGGCGATATCTCCGTCCGCGACGGGCAGCTGTCGTTCATGGTCCGCGACGCGGCGCAGGTCGATGCGGCGCGCGAGCGGGTACTGCCGATGACCCAGGGCGCGGGGCTGACCGGGCAGCGCGACTGGGACATCTCCGTCATCGACTCCACGCGCTTCGTGCTGAAGCCGACCGCCGCCGGCACCAGCCAGGCATTCGAGACCGCGATGAACGACGCAACCGAGATCGTGCGCACCCGCGTCGACGAGCTCGGCACCCGCGAGCCGACGATCATCCGCCAGGGCTCGAACCGCATCTCGGTCGAGGTGCCGGGGCTAAAGGATCCGGAGGCACTGAAGGCGCTGCTCGGCCGCACCGCCAGGCTGGAGTTCAAGCTGGTCGACGTCGCCGCCGATCCGGTCGCGGTCGCGCGCGGCCAGGCGCCGGCGGGCAGCGAGATCCTGCGCTTCCGAGAGGGCAAGCAGCCGATCGCGCTGAAGCGCGGCGTCATCATCGCCGGCGACCAGCTGTCCGATGCGCGCCAGGCCTACGATCAGACCGATAACAGCCCGATCGTCACCATTACCTTCGACGGCGCCGGCAGCCGCCGCTTCGCGCGCGTGACGCAGGAGAATACCGGCAAGCCGTTCGCGATCATCGTCGATGACGAGGTGATCTCCGCCCCCAACATCAACGAACCGATCCTGGGCGGCACCGCGCAGATTTCGGGCGGATTTACGGTCAAATCGGCCAACGAACTGGCCATCGCGCTGCGCTCGGGCAAGCTGCCGGTGGCGTTGTCGGTGATCCAAGAATCCAGCGTGTCCGCCGAGCTGGGGCAGGATTCGATCAACAAGGGCGTGCTGGCGGGGATCGTCGGCAGCCTGGCGCTGATCGGGTTCATGATCCTGACCTATGCCCGGTTCGGCGTGTACACCACGGCGGCGCTGCTGGTGAATGCGGTCATGATCCTTGGCATCATGGCGCTGTTCGGCGCGACGCTGACGCTGCCCGGCATCGCCGGCTTCGTGCTGACGATCGGCGCGGCGGTCGACGCCAACGTGCTGATCAACGAACGCATCCGCGAGGAGCTGCGCCGGCCGCGCTCCGTCGTCCCCGCGATCGAGTTCGGCTACAAGGAAGCGTCCACCGCGATCTTCGACGCCAACATCACCAACGTCATCTCGGCGGCGATCATGTTCATCTTCGGCTCCGGTCCGATCCGCGGTTTCGCGGTGGTGCTGGCGATCGGCATCGTCACATCGGTGTTCACCGGCGTCACCTTCACCCGCCTGCTGGTGTCGCGCTGGCTGACGCGCAATCGTCCCAAGACGATCAACATCTGAGGCCCGAAGATGCGCCCGCTGAAACTCGTCCCCGACAACACCAACATCGCGTTCATGCGCTATCGCAACGTCGCGATGGGGTTGTCGCTGCTCCTCATCGCCGCGTCGATCGCAATGTGCTTCATCAAGGGCTTCAACCTCGGCATCGACTTTATCGGCGGTCAGATGGTGCGGACCAGCTTCGCGCAGCCGGTCCAGATCGAGGATCTGCGCGCCCGCATCGGCGCGCTGGGATTGGGCGAGCCGACCATCCAGCGCATCGGCGGCGGCAACGAGGTTTCGATCCGCACCCCCCTGCCCGAGGGCGGCGAGGCGGCGGCGGATCTGGCCGCCAGCCGTGTCCGCGCAGCCATCGAGCAAGGCTATCCCGGCGCCAAGGTCGGCGCGGTCGAGAGCGTGTCCGGCAAGGTCAGTCAGGAGCTGTTCCGCACCGGCGCGATCAGCCTGGCGCTCGCGATGTTCGCGATTACGCTCTACGTCTGGTTCCGATTCGAGTGGCATTTCGGCATCGGCGCGCTGTTCGCGCTGTTCCACGACGTGGCGCTGACGCTCGGCTTCTTCGCGCTGACGCAACTGGAGTTCGACCTCAACATCGTCGCCGCGATCCTGACCATCATCGGCTATTCGCTGAACGATACCATCGTCGTTTACGACCGCATCCGCGAGAACCTGCGCCGTTATCGCAAGATGGCGATCGAGCCGCTGCTCGACCTGTCGATCAACGAGACGCTGAGCCGCACCGTCGTCACCTCGCTGTCGATCGGCATCGTGCTGACCATCCTGCTGGTGCTGGGACCGGAGGTGATCTTCGGCTTCACCGCCGCGATGCTGCTCGGCATCGTCATCGGCACCTTTTCGTCGGTCTATGTCTCGGCCGCGATCTTGTTGTGGCTGCGCTTGAAGCCCGACAGCTTCGTCGCTGACAAGGCGAGAGAAGGCATCAAGGGCGCCGAGCGGGTCGCACCGCGTACGCCGTGAAGATGGAGCGCTCGGCCGCCGCGCCCGGGCCGATGGTGCAGGGCTTCGGGGCGAACGGTTTCCGGATCGACGGCGCGTATTTCCGTGCCGCCCTGCTGACGGTGACCACCGCCACCGCCTGGTCACCGCCGCCGCTGGAAGCCCTGACGACCGAGACGCTGACGCTGCTGCTGGCGGAGCGCCCGGAGTTCATCCTGCTCGGCACCGGCCCGACGCTGCGCCGTCCGCCGCTCCCGCTTATCGCGGCGTTAGATGCCGCCGGGATCGGGCTGGAGCCGATGGACAGCCGCGCCGCCGCGCGGGCGTGGGGCATATTGCGTGTCGAGGGGCGGCAGGTCGCGGCGGCACTCTACCCGCTGGACTAGCGCGCGGGCGCTGATACTCTGCCCCCAAAATCGGGAGAGATCGATGAAGCTGATTGTCGCCGCAGCCCTTGCTTCCGCCGCGCCCGCGGTGGCCCAGATGCCCGCAGCTCCGCCTGCCACACCGGCGCCCGCATCCCAGCCCGTATCGGCGGCCCCCGCCCCCGACTATGCGCAGGACGCGAATTGGCTGTGCCGCCCGGGTCGGGCGGACGCGTGTGCCGGCAACCTCGACGTCACCGTTGTGCAGGGCAACGGCCGCACCAAGGTCGAGAAGTTCCGCGCGGACAAGGCGCCGGCGTTCGACTGCTTCTATGTCTATCCGACCGTGTCCAACGATCCGACGCCCAATAGCGACATGAATGCAGGGCCGGAGGAGCGGCAGGTCGCGATTGCGCAGGCGGCCCGGTTTGCCGCGAAGTGCCGGGTCTTCGCGCCGCTGTACCGGCAGGTGACGTTGACCGCGCTGCGCCAGGTCATGACCGGCGGCACCCCGGCGGTCGACCGGGTGCTGCCGCTGCGTGACGTGTACGAGGCGTGGAACGACTATCTGAAGCGCGACAACAAGGGCCGTGGCGTCGTGCTGATCGGGCACAGCCAGGGTTCGGGCGTGCTCAAGGAGCTGCTCGCGCGCTACATCGAGGGCTATCCGATCCGGCGCAACATCGTCTCTGCCATGTTGATCGGGACCAACGTCGCGGTGCCTGCGGGCGGGGTGGTCGGCGGCGACCTGAAGCGGCTGCCGCTGTGCACCGCGCCGGGACAGTTCGGCTGCGTCGTCAGCTACGTCACGTTCCGCAGCGACTCGCCGCCGCCTCAGGGCAGCCGCTTCGGCAAGGTGGCCCAGCCGGGCATGATCGCGGCCTGCACCAACCCGGTGACGTTGCTCGGCGGCAAGGCGGTGCCCGATCCGATCTTCACCACCGCCGGCGCGGGCTCGTCCGGCGTCGCGCAGCCGAGCTGGACCAGCACCGGTGCGGTGACCACGCCCTTCGTCAAGGTGCCCGGACTGATCTCGACCGATTGCGTCAACGCCAACGGCTTCAGCTATCTGTCGGTGACGGTGAACGCCAACCCCGCCGACCCGCGCACCGACACCATCGCGGGCGACGTGGTGGCGAACGGCGCGATCCTGGAGGATTGGGGCCTGCACCTGGTCGACATGCCGGTAGCCATGGGCAATCTGGTCGAGCTGGCGGATGCGCAGGCCAAGGCGTGGCGCGGCGTCGGCCTACCGGTGAAGCCGCAGCGTTAGCGGCGTCGGGGTTGGCTGACCGTCAGCCAACTCCGTTCGCCCTGAGCCCTTCGACTGCCTGCCAAGGCAGGCGCTCAGGACAGGCTTCGGCGTGTCGCGCCGAAGTCGAAGGGCATGGCTACCAGGTGCTTCGACTGCGCTCAGCACGAACGGGGGTGCAAGTCAGACGCACCCTGATCTTGCCTTAGCCGCGCGCCACCAATCTCGCGAGATGCGTGCGCAGCTCGCGGGCGTTGCGCTCCCAGCTGAACGGGGCCGCCGCCGCGGCGACCGCCTCCGGCGCCGGGCGCTCGTCGAGCAGTTCTGCAATTGCCGCGGCAAAGGCGTGGGGCTCGCGCGCGACGATACGGCCGGCGGCGCGCGTGGTCACCAGCTCGCGCGCACCACCTGCGGCCGGAATGACGATGGGCGTGCCGCAGGCGAGCGCCTCCACCCAGGCGTTGGCCAGTCCCTCGCTGCTCGACGCCAGCGCCATCACGTCGGCGGCGGCGATCAGCGCGGGAAGTTCGGCATGGGGAACGCTGCCGAGCAGGCGGACGCGGTCGGCGACGCCCAGCCGCCGCGCCTGCGCGATCAGCGCCGCCCGGTCCGGTCCTTCGCCCGCGATCAACAGCGTGACGCCTGGCAGCGTCGCCACCGCCGCCACCACGATCTCATGACCCTTGCGCGGGATCAGCGCACCCATCGACAGCACGGTCGGTCCGCTCAGCCCGAAAGACACCTTGGCAGCGGCGCGATCGGTTGGGCGGAAGCGATCGGCGTCGATGCCGGTACGGTGGACGCTGATCCGCTCCCGGGACAGGCCGATCGCGACCATATCCGCCTTCATCGATTCCGACACGGCCAGCAGCCCGTCGGCGGCACGTCCGGCGGCACGCACCTGTGCGGCCGTGGCCGGGGCGTGCCCCCAATGGTGGATGTCGGCACCGCGCGCCTTGATTGACACCGGTACGCTATAACGCCGTCCGAGAGCGATGGCGGCCGGGCCGTCCGGAAAGAAGAAGGAGGCGTCGATCACGTCGAAGCTGAGCCGGTCCAGGAGCGGGGTGAGCGTGCGGGTCAGCAGGCCGGCATGGAAGCGGCCCTGCGTGGCGGGTAGCGCGAGGAAGCGCGGGCGATGGACATCGAGACCGCGCCACCCCTCCCGCTCGGGCAAGCCCGCGAGCGCAGCGTGGCGACCGCGCCGCAGCGGCCACGGCGGCAGGCCGACCGGGGCTATCACGGTCACCTCGGTATCCGGCTCCAGCGCGAGCCCGAGCGTCTGGCGTTCGACGAACACGCCGAAATTCGGCCGGGTCGCGTCGGGGAACAGCGTGGAAAGAGTGACGACGCGGAGCACGGTGTCCGCTTAGCTGGCAAAGGTTGCAACGCCCTCAATCCTCCCCGTTTAAGGGGCGGACGACTTGCCGGCAGAGGACGGGGCGCACCACGGGCGGCTGGCGCGCGGCCAGCTTTTCGCCGGTCCTGGCGAACGGGAAATCGCAGAACGGGCGCCGCGGCAAAGCCGCGTCGTCGAAGCTCGGCAGAGCCGAGCCCGGCCGCGCTTGCGCGTCTTGCGCGCAGCTTCGCTGGCGGCGTGCGCGCTGCGCGGTGGTGGGCGCGACAGGGATTGAACCTGTGACCCCACCCGTGTGAAGGGTGTGCTCTACCGCTGAGCTACGCGCCCGTGTCCGTCTCGGAGCATCGGAAGGCGGCCTCTTGGCAAAGGCCGCAGAGTGTGTCCAGCCTCTTGTGTAATCCGCAACGCGGCGCGGCGAAGCCGCGTCATCGGTCAATGCTACGCTACGCCGGCCGGGCTGGCGCGATGAGCGCGGATGTGGCCGCGCCCACGCTGCGCCTCAGTTCACATGATCCTTCAGCACCTTGCCCGCCTTGAACTTGGGCTGGCTGGAGGCCTTGATCGTCATCGGCTCGCCGGTGCGCGGGTTGCGGCCGGTCGACGCCTTGCGCTTCGACAGCGAGAAGGTGCCGAAGCCGACCAGCCGGACCTCGTCGCCCTTCTTGAGCGCGCCCGAGATGGTCTCGAACACCGCTTCGACCGCCTTGACAGCGTCGCCTTTGGTCAGTCCCGAATGATCGGCCACGGCGGCGATCAGCTCCTGCTTGTTCATGGTCCGACGATTCCCCGTAGATCGTTCGCCCACGCAAGAATCGCGGGCGCGTTGGTCAAGATAAAGGCGAGCGGCCTAATCTGAGTCAATCGAAATGGCCGCCCGCGCGTGCCGCTTTGCACGGGCGACCATGGATTAATGGTGAAGCTCGCCCGGCCCGGTGGTCGGGGCGCCCGCGACCACCGCCGGTGGCAACGCCGCAAGCTCGTCCGCCTCGGTCCACTCGATGGCGGTGACCGGCTCGGTCAGAGCCAGCGCCAGCACCTCGTCGACATGGCTGACCGGCACGATCTTCAGCCCGTCCTTGATGTTCTGGGGGATGTCGGCGAGGTCCTTCTCGTTCTCCTGCGGGATCAGCACCGTCTCGATGCCACCGCGCAGCGCCGCGAGCAGCTTCTCCTTCAGCCCGCCGATCGGCAGCACCCGGCCGCGCAGCGTCACCTCGCCCGTCATGGCCACCTCCCGCCGCACCGGCGTACCGGTCAGCGTCGAGACGATCGCGGTGACGATGCCAACGCCCGCCGAGGGCCCGTCCTTCGGCGTCGCGCCCTCGGGCAGGTGGATGTGGATGTCCTTGCGCTGGAACACGCTCGGCTTGATGCCATAGGTCGGCGCGCGCGCCTTGACGAAGGAGAAGGCGGTCTCGATCGATTCCTTCATGACGTCGCCCAGCGTACCGGTCAGCTTCGCCGCACCCTTGCCGGGCACGGTCACGCTCTCGATCGTCAGCAGCTCACCGCCGACCTCGGTCCACGCCAGTCCGGTAACCGCGCCGATCTGGTGCTCGGTCTCGCTCAGGCCATGCCGGTACTTCAGCACGCCCGCATAATCCGCCAGATTGTCGGGTGTGATCGTCACGCCTTGCGTTTTGCCCTCCAGGATCTGGCGCAGCGCCTTGCGCGCCAGCTTGGCGATCTCGCGCTCCAGCGTCCGCACCCCGGCCTCGCGCGTGTAGCGCTGGATCAGCGCGCGCAGGCCTTCGGTGGTCAGCGTAAACTCGCCCGGCTTCAGGCCGTGCAGTTCGATTTGCTTGGCGAGCAGGTGACGCTGCGCGATCTCGACCTTCTCGTCCTCGGTATAGCCCTCCAGCCGGATGATCTCCATCCGGTCGAGCAGCGGCTGCGGCAGGTTGAGCGTGTTGGCGGTGCACACGAACATGATGTCGGACAGATCGAGGTCGATCTCCAGATAATGATCGTTGAACTTGCCGTTCTGCTCCGGGTCGAGCACCTCCAGCAGCGCCGACGCCGGATCGCCGCGGAAATCCTGGCCCAGCTTGTCGATCTCGTCGAGCAGGAACAGCGGGTTGGCGCTGCCCGCCTTCTTGAGGTTGGTGACGATCTTGCCCGGCAGCGAGCCGATATACGTCCGCCGGTGGCCGCGAATCTCCGCCTCGTCGCGTACGCCGCCCAGCGACTGGCGCACGAACTCGCGGCCGGTCGCCTTGGCGATCGACTGGCCGAGTGAGGTCTTGCCGACGCCGGGGGGACCGACCAGGCACAGGATCGGGCCCTTCAGCCGGTTGGTGCGCGCCTGCACCGCCAGATATTCGACGATCCGGTCCTTGACCTTGTCGAGCGCATAATGGTCCTCGTCGAGCACTGCCTGCGCCGCGCCGATGTCCTTCTTCAGCTTCGACTTCTTGCCCCAGGGCAGGCCCAGCAGCACGTCGAGATAGTTGCGCACCACCGTCGCCTCGGCGCTCATCGGCGCCATCGTCTTCAGCTTCTTGAGCTCGGCGGTCGCCTTGGTGCGCGCCTCCTTCGACAGCTTGAGCGTGGCGATCTTCTGCGTCAGCTCGGCGATCTCATCGCCGTCCGACTCGTCGTCCGCATTGCCCAGCTCGCGCTGGATCGCCTTCAGCTGCTCGTTGAGGTAATATTCGCGCTGCGTCTTCTCCATCTGGCGCTTGACGCGGCTCTTGATCTTCTTCTCGACCTGCAGGACGCCGAGCTCGCCCTCCATCAGGGCGAACGCCATCTCCAGCCGCTTCTGCGGGTTGGTCTCGACCAGCAGCGCCTGCTTGTCGGCGACCTTGACCTGGATGTTGGCCATCACCGCATCGGCGAGCTTCGACGCGTCCTCGATCTCGCCCAGCTGCACGGCCGTCTCGGCGGGCATCTTGCGGTTGCCCTTAGCGTATGCCTCGAACTGGGAGACGACCGAGCGCATCAGCGCCTCGACCTCCTGGCCCTCGACCGCCTCATCTTCGACCGCGTCGATCGTGGCGGTCAGATAATCGCCGTCCTCGATCAGCTCGGCAATGCGCGCGCGCGCCCGACCCTCGACCAGCACGCGCACGGTGCCGTCGGGCAGCTTGAGCAGCTGCAGCACGGTAGCGGTGACGCCGACCTCGTGCAGGTCGGCGCGCGCGGGATCGTCCTCCGCCGCGTCGAGCTGCGCGACCAGGAAGATCTCCTTGTCGGCGCCCATCGCCGCTTCCAGCGCAGCGACGGATTTGTCGCGACCGACGAACAGCGGCACGATCATGTTGGGGAAAACAACGATGTCCCGCAGCGGCAGGACCGGGAAGCTCTGGCTCATGGATACTCCGGCGGGCTGGCCAAGGGGCCACCCCTTCGTTTCACTATATGGGGAGGATCGCCGATCCATCAATCGTCGCTTTGCCGGAGCCGCCGCAAAGCAGTACGAACCTGCATGGTTATTTCTGCTGTCCTACAACAAACGAATCGGATTAGCGGCCGGCTTCCATCAAGCAAGGAGCAGGCCCATGGCCCAAGAAGGCAAATCCATCATCGCGCCTGGAGGCGACCATATCGGCACGGTCGCCATGGCATTCGAGAATGCGGGCGGCACATCGGAAGTCGTCGATGCGGCGCATCCCCTGCCCGTCCGCCCGTCGATCGGCGGCGCGGGCTCGACCCCGCTCACCGGCACGGCCGCGGCGTCGGCGACAAACGGGCCATTCGTACCGGAGCTGGGCCGCGCGATCTGGGTGACGCTGTCGGGCAGCTGGAGCGGAACGGCGCAGCTGCTGCGCTCGGCCGATGGCGGCGCGACCAAGCTGCCGATCACCTATTCAGACGGGTCCGCCCGCGCCGCGTGGACCGGCGCCGTCAACGCGGCGGTGACCGAAGAGACCTGCGGCACCGCGACCTACTATCTCCAGTTCACCCGCAACGCCGGCACGCTCACCTATCGGGTGGAGCAATGAGCGCCGATTTCGACGCGCAGGGCCTCGCCCTGTCCGCGCGCGCATTCGCCACGAGCCGGCTCGGGCCGCAGCTGACCAACTTGAAGCCGGCAAATACACTCAAGTGGCGGCGGGGAAAGGCGCATGCCCGCGCCGGCACCCGCAACGCGCGCATCGCCTTTATCGGCGACAGCACGACCGGCGGCGTCGGCGCGATCGCCCCCTTCAACGTGCCGGAGTTGCTGGGTGCCAGGGCGAAAGCGCGCGGCTGGTCGGTTTATGCCGAGAACCTGTTCGGTTCACTCGATCAGGTAGACACGCGTTTGGTGCAGGGCGGTTGGGGCGGCTTGCTGAACACCGCCGGGGGCGCGATGCAGCATAGCAACGCGACGGGTGCGCCACTGGCGTTCACGCCGACCCAGGCCTTCGACACGATAGTGATCGCCTATCCGCGCAACGGCCCGCTCGGCTCCTTTGCCGTCAACGTCGACGGTGGCGCTTCGCTCGGCACGATCAACCAGTCCGGCAGCGCCGCGCTGATGACGACGACGTTCACGGTCTCGCTAGGCGTGCATACCGTCAATCTGACCTGGGCGGCCGGGCTCGCCTATGTGGCGTCGATCCGGACCTGCAACTCCGCCGCGAAAGGGCTGGAGATCGCGAACATGGGGATCAGCGGCGCCAAGGCGATTGACTGGATCTCTGAAGCGCAGCCTTGGGACACGCTGGCGGCGTTGAAGGCGTACGCGCCCGACCTGACGGTCATCAACCTGTGCATCAACGACATCATCAACGGGCCCACCCCGATCCCGAGCTTCACCACGTCAATGACGGCAATCGTCACGGCAGCGAAGCTGTCGGGCGACGTCGTGCTGGTGGTGCCGGAGCAGATCGGCGACTTCGCGCAGTTCCACGCCGCGATCCGGAGCCTGTCCGCCGGTCTCGACGTCGGGTTGTACGACCTCGCCGAGCGGTGGCTGGGCGTCGCCGCCGCGCCGGAGTGGATGAGCGACGGCATCCATCCGTCGGCCAGCGGCTATGCCGATATCGCCGAAGGGTTGGTACCCTTGCTGGGGGCGTGAGGCGGAGGGCGGATTCGAATCGCGCGTGGTCCGAATCCGCCCTGTGCCTACCGCAGGATCGCAGGCGGCAAGGAAGGCCGCCGCCACGATCTTAACCGCCGACCTCCTCCGGAGTGTCGACCGCCCGGGCCGGGTGGACTATAGGCGACCTTCGCCGCCGGTTACCGGGTACGAATCGCCCGATGGGCTGGAGCTATCGAAATCCTCGCCCGGATTGCCGCCGCCCGCCCCCGATCCGCTACCATGGACTTCGCCGGTAGCGGCGTCGATGTCCGGGCGACGGCCGGCGTCCGGCGGCAGGTCACGCCCATCCTCGATCACCCGGCTCGGGGCGCTCGCACCGGCCCGTTGCGCCGCAACCTCCTCGGCGACGCTATAGTCCTGCCCGGAATAGCCATCATCCCCATCGAACGGTTTCGTGCCGCGCGGGCGTTCGGGGTCGACGGGTTGATCGGACATGACGTCGAAACGGCGCGAGTGCCGAACCGTTCCGCATGACAGCGCGGCCTCGGCGGCATAGAGGCGCGCCGGTGCCCTGCCCCCTCCTCCTGCGCTGCACGTTAGTTGCGCCCCTGCTGGTCGCCGCGCCTGCCGCCGCGCAGGACGAGGACGAGCAGCTCTGGCTTCAGGTCAACACGGCTGTTCCGCTCGGCCGGGACGTGCGACTGACGCTGGAACAGATCGCGCGGGTCGGCGACCGCGCCGGCGGGCTGTTCCAGACCGAGTTCGGCGGCATCCTGGGCTACAAGGTCGCGTCCAACGTCGAGCTGGGCCTCGGCTATCGCAAGGTCGGCATGCATAAAGGCACAACCGCCGCGAATGAAGACCGGCTGCGTCAGCAGATCGTCGGCACGTTCGGCGCGGTGGTGACGCGGTTGCGGCTGGATGCACGCTTCCATCCGGGCGGGAACGAGATCGGGTTCCGCATCCGGCCGCTGGTCCGCTACAATCACCGGCTCGGGGCGGGACGGCCAGCGCTGTTCGTCAGCCATGAGAGTTTCTACCTGCCCAATACCACACGGTGGGGACAGCGGCGCGGCTATGAGCGGATGCGCAACATCATCGGTGTGGCGATGCCGCTGGGACGACAGGTCGCCGCCGATATCGGTTACCTCAACCAGTATCGGCTCGCGAGCGATGACGCGCGGGCGCAGGTCGATCACGCGCTCACCATCCAGCTGTCGATCAACCTCGGCGCGGGCGAGACCCCGCCCGCGGACGACTGAGCGAACAAAAGGGAGAAGCGAGTTGGCGGGACTGTATTTCGAGGAGTTCGCGGTCGGCATGCGCTTTCGGCACGAGGTGCGGCGCACGGTCCTGGAGATGGACAATATGCTGTTCTCCTCGCTCACCTTCAATCCGGCGCCGCTCCATATCGACCACGCCTATGCGGCGGGTACGGAGTTCGGCCGGCCGCTGATCAACTCGCTGTTCACGCTCGGGCTGGTGATCGGCCTGTCGGTGCAGGACACCACCTTCGGCACCACCGTCGCCAATCTGGGCATGACCGAGACGAGCTTCCCCAGGCCGGTGTTCGCGGGCGATACGATCCGCGCCGAGACGGTGGTGACCGAGCTGCGCCCGTCGAAGTCGCGGCCGGGCCAGGGCATCGTCACCTTTGAGCATCTCGGCCTCAACCAACGCGATGAGCTGATCTGCCGCACCCTGCGCGGCGCGCTGATGCTGTCGCGGCCGTGACCTGCTCGCGAACTGCATGGGCATTGACCGCGAGAGCGCCGGTATGTCACTGAGGATGCCGTCGCGGGTGTAGCTCAATGGTAGAGCAGAAGCTTCCCAAGCTTACGACGAGGGTTCGATTCCCTTCACCCGCTCCAGTGTTGCAGTGATTGACGAACCCTCGTTTGTGGTTCGATTCCTTTCGGCCGCTCCACATCGGCGCTGTGGCTTTTTGGTACCCGGCCCCAAAATACTTTGCTGCAATGCAGCTAATTAACCCTTCCGGCGTATTTTGAATCTTGCTATGTGAGGGCCGGCCTAATAAGCTCGGTCAAGTACAAAGGAATATGACCATGCGCGGATCGACCATCATTCAGATTGCTGCCGCCGCCGCCCTGGCCGCGACTCCTGCCATTGCCGGCGCCGCGCCGCTGCGTTCGGCCTCGTCCCTGCCGACGACGTCCACCGCCGATTATGCTTCGGCACAGCGCGCATCGACCCCGGTCGAGGGTGAGTCGGAGCTGTTCGGACTGGGGGTTCTCGCCGCGCTCGGGATCTTCACGACCATCGTGATCATCGTGATCGTAGCCAGCAGCGGTAACAATAGCCCGGGCTGATCGGACGGTTAGAACGTCTGACGCACAGGCTGCCATGGCTGTCGCGCGTGGGCCTTCGTGGCTCGAGACGTATTCTGATTTCAAACTTCCTGCTCTGCTTCTCGCCGTTTCCGTTCTGATCGGAGGCGGCGGGTCGCCGGCGCCTGCGATGGAGGCGCTGGTGGAGTTTGTCGCGCTTGCCATTTTGGGCTTGAGCGTGGCGGGTTCCTTCCGCCCGATGGCGATGATGCGGCACGACTCGCGCTGGTCGGTCCTGATACTTGCCGTTCTCGTATTTCCGGTGCTTCAACTCGTCCCCCTGCCCCCTGCCGTATGGACGCAGTTCCCGGGACGCGAGGCAGGAGCGGAGGCTCTCGCCGCGGTCGGTCGCGCCGACGCGTGGCAAAGCTGGTCCATCCTCCCCGACGGCGGCGTGGCCGCGCTGCTCGCGCTGATACCCGCTATCGTCATCGCCCTGCTGGTTGCCCGGATGCCGCTCGCGGGTCGGGTGCGCCTGGTGGCGTGGCTCGCGATCCTCGGCGGACTTTCGGCGCTGGTCGGTGTGCTGCAGTTCATCCGCGGCTTCGATCGCCCGCTCAGCCTGTGGGCGGACGTGCATCGCGGCTGGGGGATCGGCTTTTTCGCCAATCGCAACGCACAGGCCGATCTGATCGCCATCGCGTTGATCGCGGGCGTACTGCTGGCGCATCGGTATCGCGACCGTCTCGACCCGCTGGCCGCGCGCGCGGCCGTCGCGACCGCCCTGCTGCTCGGCCTCATCGCCGGGATCGCCACCGGCTCGCGGATGGGTATCGCGGTGCTGACCATCCCGGTGGCGCTGGCGATCGCGCTCTCCGGGCGGCGCGCGCCGGGACTCACGGCGGCGTTGGCCGGCGCCGCCGCGCTGCTTCTCCTCGGCGGCACCGCCCTGGATCGGGTCACCGATCGGGCGAGCGATCCAGGCAACCGGGTCGAGATTTGGGGCGATAGCTGGCAGGTCGCGCGCGACGTCGCGCCGATCGGCGCCGGCATGGGCAGCTTCGTGCCCCTTTACATGACGGCGGAGCGCCTGGAACACGTCCAGCGGACGATCGCCAACCGGGCCCACAACGATTATCTCGAACTCGCGATCGAGGGCGGTTTGCCGGCACTGGCGCTCCTCGCCGCAGTGCTGGCCTTCGTGGCCGTGCGCGCGTGGCGGGGGTGGCGTGATCCCGATCCCGACCGGCGTCTGCTGGCGCGTTTCGCCGGACTGGTCGCGCTTGTTTTCGCAGTTCACGCAACGGTGGATTATCCGCTGCGCACCCTGACGCTCCTGACAATCGCCGGTTTGGCGATGGGAGGGCTTGCGTTCGCGCCGTCCCGCCCACAGGAGGGCGAGCAAGTACAAGGCGCTGGGGGTTCACAGCATGCGTAGGTTTATCACGGCGACGTTGCTGCTGATGTTGGCGGCTTGCTCGTCGCCGCGCTCGAACCTGCCCGCAGGTCCCGCGGCTTATGACGTCATACCCGCGCCGACCGGCAATACGCTGACGGATTATCGCATCAACGCGCTGGATGAGCTCTCGATCACCGTCTTTCGCGAGCCGGAGCTGTCGATCGAGCGGCTGCGCGTCGACGCGGCCGGCATCGTTCAGTATCCGCTGATCGGTACCGTCCGCGCCGCCGGCCGGACGGCGGTGGAGCTGTCGTCGGAGATCACCGCCCGGCTCGACGCACGCTTCGTCCGCAATCCTCAGGTCACGGTGGCGGTGCTCTCGTCACAGGGGCAGCGCGTTACCGTGGAGGGGAGCGTCCGCGCACCCGGCGTGTACGAGATGGGCGGCAACGCCACGCTGCTCGAAGCACTGGCGCGGGCGCAAAGCCCGACCGACACCGCCAAGCTCGGCGAGGTAGTCGTCTTTCGCGTCGTCGAAGGCCAGCGCATGGGCGCGGTGTTCGATCTGCGACGCATCCGCGCTGGGTTGGATGCCGACCCACGCATCGTCGGGGGCGATACGGTGGTCGTCGGCTTCAATCAGGTTAAGGGTGCGTTCCGTGATTTCCTGAGCGCGGCGCCGCTGCTAACCCTCTTCCAAGTGTTTTGAGGAACTCGCCGTGAACGCCCCCATACCTCGCGGCTTCATCCCCGACCGCGCCGAAGATCCGGTGGCGCCCGTTTCGCAGATGACGCCCGTCGAGGCGGAAGGGCGCTCAGGGTTCGATCTGCACACTTTGATGGCGTTGCTGCGACGCAACCTGTTGCTGATCCTGGTCACGATCAGCGCCGCGATCGCGGTGGGACTGATCCTGACGCTGCTCAGCACCCCGAAATACGTCGCCACTTCGCGCATCCAGATCGAGCAGCAGGTCGAGCGCGTGCTCGCAACCGAGGACACCCAAGCGCCGCCGGCGCAGGATACCGAGCGTTTCCTCCAGACCCAGACGGACGTCCTGCGGAGCCGCTCGACGGCGATCGGCGTGGCGCAATCGCTTAAATTGTTCGGCAATGCCGCCTTTCACAACGCGATGGGCATCGGCCCGCCCCAAGGCACGGCGAACAACCCTTCGGAGCGCGAGACGGTAATCGGCCAGCTCCGCAAGAACATGGCGATCACGCTGCCGCGCAACTCCCGGATCGTGTCGCTTGCCTTCGAGGCGCAGGACCCGAACACCGCGGCATCGGTGGCCAATGCCTATGCGCAGGTGTTCATCACCAGCAACCTGCAGCGTAAATTCTCCAGTTCCGCCTATGCGCGTGACTTCCTGGCTGGCCAGCTGGTCGAGGCCAAGGCGCGGCTCGAAGGGTCGGAACGCGAGCTCAACGGCTATGCGCGCGCCGCCGGGCTGATCGCGACGCGGCCTTCGCTGAGCGCGAGCGGCACCAGCGGCACCGGCTCGCAGTCGGTCACCACCGCCAACCTCCAACAGCTGAACGACAGCTACAATACGGCCAAGGCGGCGCGGATCGAGGCGGAGCAGCGGTGGCGCAACGCGTCCTCGACGCCATTGATGAGCCTGCCCGACGTGCTCGGCACCGGCGCCATCCAGAACCTCTTGCAGCAACGCGCCGGCCTGACTGCCGAGGTCCGGCTGGCGCGTGAACGCTATCGGGGCGAATACCCGCTGGTGCAGGAGAAGACCGGTCAGCTGCAGGAGGTGAACGCCCAGATCCAGCAGCTTGCCGGCAACGTCCGGGATTCGATCCGCAACCGTTACGAGATCGCGCTTCAGCAGGAGCGGTCGCTGGCCGCCGAGGTCAGCGGATTGAAGGAGGAGACGCTGGGCGAGCAGGATCGCAGCGTCCGCTTCACCATCCTGGCGCGCGAAGTCGACACCAACCGCACCATGTATGACGGGCTGTTGCAGCGCTTCAAGGAACTGAGCGCGGCTGCGGGTATCGCCTCCAATAACATCTCTATCGTCGATTCCGCGGAGGCGCCGCTGGGGCCATCGTCGCCCAACCTGCCCTTCAACCTGGCGGTGTCGCTGCTGCTGGGCGCGGTCCTGGCGGGCGCGCTGGTGGTGGCGCGCGAGCAGATCGACGACGCGGTGCGCAGCCCGAGCGATCTGGAGCGCAAGCTAAACCTCGCCACCCTGGGCGTCGTGCCCCGGTTGCCCGCCGGCGCCAACGTCTCGGGCGAGCTGCACGCGCCCAAGACGCCGATCGCCGAGGCCTACAACGCGCTGCGCAGCAACCTGCTCTACTCGACCCCGCAAGGCTTGCCGCGTTCCATTCTCGTCACCAGTACGCAGGCGGGCGAGGGCAAGAGCACGACCAGCGTCGCGGTCGCGACCGGCTTTGCAAAGCTGGGCCGGCGGGTAGTGCTGGTCGACGGCGACTTGCGTCGTCCGTCGCTGCACCGGATCCTGGGCGGCGCCACCGAACATGGGCTGTCGGATCTGCTGATCGGTCAGGCGAGCGTCGCCGACGTTGCGAAACCGATCGAGGACGAGGGCTTCTGGCTAATCACCGCCGGACCGTTGCCGCCCAACCCCACCGACCTGCTGTCCGGCGGCCGCATGGCCGAGGTCTTGCGCGGGCTGGAGGAGAGCTTCGACCTGGTCGTGGTCGACGGTCCGCCGGTGCTGGGGCTCGCCGACGCGCCGATGCTGGCAGCGACCACGCGGGCGGTGCTGTTCGTGATCGAGGCCAATCGCGGCCTGCGCGGACGGACCAAGACTGCGCTGCGCCGGCTGCGCCTCAATAACGCCACTGTCCTCGGCGCGCTGCTGACCAAGTTCGAAGCCAAGAAGGCCGGCCTCGACCAATATTACGGCTATAACTATTACAGCTATGGCGAGGGCAAGGACGCCGCGTGAAGGCCGCCGCGCGCGTCGCGGGTTGGTGGGCGCTGATCGCGCTGGCGGCGCTGGCGTGCCTGTGGAGCACCGCCGATCTGCTGGCGCGGCAAGGCGCGCTCCTGGGCCTGCCGGCGCCGCTGCTGACCGGCGGCAGCGCGCTGACCGCGCGTGCCTGGCAGGCCTATCGCGGCGGTGACATGGCGGGGGCACAGGCGCTTGCGGACGAGGCCTTGGAACGCCGCCCGGTCGATGCGGCCACGCTGCGCGTCGCCGGGCTGACCGCGATCGCTGCCGGCGACGGTCGCCGCGGCGACGCGCTGATGCGGCTGGCGGGCGGGGCCGGCTGGCGCGACCTGCCGACGCAGCTTTACTGGGCCGAAGTTGCGATGAACGCCGGTGCCTGGGATGTCGCCGCCGAGCGGCTGGACGCGGTCGCGCGGATGATGCCGACCAATCCGCGCGGGCGGGCGCTGCTGTTGCGGATGGAGGCGCGACCCGCCGGCCGCGCGGCGCTGGCGCGGCGGCTCGCGATCCCGAATATCTGGGCGCCGGTCCATCTTACCGACATCGCGGGGCTGGATGCCGCCGCATTGGACGCGCGTGTCGCCATGCTGCAGGCGGCGCGGCAGGCCGGCGTCGCGTATGACGATGCCGTGCTTTACCGGCTGGAGGCGGCGCTGCTCGGGCGCGGGCGCTCCGATCTGGCGCTACGCCTGCGGCCCCGCCCGCGGGGCCAGTGGATCAATCCGTTCGAGCTGGCGTCGAGTGCCGGTCCCGGGCCCTTCGGCTGGGTGCTGGAGGCGGCCCCGGGCCTCGACGCCACGATCGAGCCGCGCGGCCGCGGCCGGGCGCTGCACGTCCTCGCCAGCGGACCCGGCCTGCTGCCGTTCGCCAGTCAGACGACCCTGCTGCCACCCGGCCGCGCCCGCTTCGCGGTCACCGTCCAGGGGGCCAAGTCGCCGATGCCGCTGGTCGCGACGATCGGCTGCTCGGACGGTTCGGCGGCGACCGTGGTGCAGGAAGCGCCGACACCGGACCGCTACGCCGCGCGGCTGACGGTGCCGGTCGGCTGCCGCACCCAGCGGCTCATCTTGTCGGTGACCGGCGAAGAGGCGCGGCGCGGCGCCGATCTGTGGCTTAGCGCGCCGACGCTGGCGCCGATCGCAACCGGCGCTCCTTGATCCACGCCGCCGGGTTGCCGCGATAGACCCCCTTCGCGCGCGCGTTCTCGAACAGCGCCGCGCGCGCCGCGACCACCGCGCCGTCGCCGACGCTGACCCCCGGCCCGACGAAAGCCTCGGCGGCGATCCAGCACCCCTCCCCGACCGTGATCGGCCGCACCACCAGCTGGAACTGCGGATCGGCGATGTCGTGGGTCGACGCGCACAGATAGGCGCCCTGCGACACCACCGACCGCGCGCCGATCGCGATCCGGCCCTGGTTGTAAAGCTGCACCCCAGGCCCGACTAGCGCGTCGGCACCGAGCGTCAGGTTGGGCGGATACCAGACGCGCACGCTGGCATGGACCCGGGCGCCGGGTGCGAGCCGCGCGCCGAACAGCCGCAGCACCAGCCGCCGCCAGCCGTGCAGCGGTGGCGGCGTCCATCGCGCCAGCACCAGCCACCCTACCCCCCACGCCACGCGGAACAGGCGGTTACCGAGCGAGAAGCTCGCCCCGGCGGCGGGCGCACCCTGCCCGGCCGCGTCGAGCACCTTCATACGGTGAAGCGCCGATAGGCATCGATCCACCGCGCCGCCACCGTGGCCGCGGAAAACGGCCCCGCCGCGAGCGCCAACGCCGCCGTCGAACGTTCGCGCCACGCATCGTCGCTCATCGCCAGGACCGCCGCCAGCGCCGCGCCGATCGAGGCCGGTTCGTGCCCGCACGCGATCGCCGCGCCCGCCTCGAAGCCCTCGGACAGGTTGCAGTCGGTCGTCATGATCGTCGGCGTCCCCGCCGCCCAGGCCTCCAGCACCACCATCGGCAACCCTTCGCTGAACGACGGCAGCACCAGCGCGCGCGCCTCGTCCAGCAGCTTCGCCTTGGCCGCGCCGTGCATCGCGCCGACGAAGCGCACCGAGGAATCGCCCGCCGCCGCGACCGTCGCCTCCAGCGCCGCCACATCCGCCGCCGCGCCCCAGCCCGCGATGGTCAGCCGCGCGTCGGTGGGGGCGAGACCGCGCCAAGCCGCGATCAGCGCTTCCAGGTTCTTTTTGGGATGGATGCGGCCGAGATAGACCAGATCGCGCGACGGCGCCCCGCGCGCCGGACCCGCCGCCGGCGCGGCGTTGGGGATGACCAGGCTGTCGGTCCGCCGCGCCTCGCTGGCGATGTCCCCCGCCTCCATCTTGGTCAGCGCATGCAGCGCCGCCGCCCGATGCCAGCTCGCGCGCTCATAGCCGAATCGGGCCAGCGCCTTCTTGCCCTGCCCGCGCGCGGTGATCCACGGGTCGAGCATGCCGTGCGGCGAGATGATATACGGCTTGTCCGTTGCCGTCGCCCAGCGTTCGCCGGCGCGCGACGGGTACATCCAGATGCCGTGGAGGTGGAGCAGGTCGAGCTCGGCCGCGACCAGCGCCGCCGTCATTCCCGGCGCCCAGCCGATTTGGCGCGGCCCACGCACCGCGAAATGATGCACCGGCGCATCCCCGAACCGCCCCCGGTCCCGTACGGCATGTTCATCGTCGAGCGCGAAGACGACCGCCTCGCCACCGCAGTCCCGGATCAATGCCGCCTGCTGCACCACCGCCTCGAACACCCCGCCACCGGCGCGCGACGCCGACGCGGTGAGCAGCCCGATGCGCAGCCCCGCCAGGGTCACCCGAGCGCCGGCTTCGGCATCACGGCGGTTTGCGGATCAGGGCGAAGCCTGCTCAGGCCCCACCAGATCAGCACCGGGATCAGTGGGAAAAAAGACGTCTTCGCTACCGTGACGATGGCGCCGTCGCGAAAACATTGCAGTGCGACGGGCATGAACAGCATGAACAACGCGACCTTGGGCCAATCCTGATTGGATGCGACGAACAGATTATAGACGCGACCATAGAACCACGCGAACGCGGCCGTCCACAAGACTACGCCGATCCAGCCGAGCGCCCGCCAGCCCTCACCCGGTATCGCCATAGACGCGCCGATCGAGTTGCCATAGCGCCAGATGAACAGCCGCTCGAAAGGAGCGCCTTGCGGCTTTCCCGGCCACAGCACACGCGGGACTGGTTCAGTGAATAGCTGAAAGTTGTTGAGAAAATAGTCGTAGGTGCCCGTCTTCGCCGGAACGGTATGAACCATGTATTCGAAGAACTCCATGTTGCCATAGTCCATGGACTCCAACGGGCGCTGGGAGAAATACTCGGTGTCCACCCGCTCGGCCTGCTGCCCGGAGGTGAGTTGGCGGATGAACTTGCCGCGGTCCTCGCCGATGACGGTAAACAGGGCGATCAACGGCACAGCGGCCACGAACAGGGACTTGGGGGGCCAACGGTGGCGATGCTCCCAAGCCCAAAGGCTTGCAGCTGAGAAGACGGCCATGACGAACGGCCAGCGCGTCCCGGTCCCCGCCCTCGCGACGATGAAGACCAGCAACGGCAACAGCGACCACCAGCGGAACCGCCCCGTCCAGGCGATCAGGACAGCGATCGGCCCGAGCATCAGACCTATATCTGTGAAATATCCGTTGCCGGTGGTGTTGATGGTGGCGCCGGTCTCCGCGTTGTTGATCATCGTACTGACGCCGATATCTCGGCTCCGAAACGTGGAAATAAAGGAGGCAAGAGCCGGCGGCAGGCAAATGATAAGCATGAACCAGAATGCCAGGTTGAAGCGCGGCGGGTTGGCACCCTCAGTCCTGCCTGCACGCGTCATCGGCAGATTGCCGACTCGTACACTCACAATGACGAATACAGCCAACGCGAGGTTGGCAGCGACGAGCACCGTCACCTTATCGCCCCAGGTCGGCTGGAATCCCAGCGCGGGGTACAATTTGTCATACTGCAGAATGTGCGCCAGCACCGGTCTGATCGCGAACAGGATACCGTGGAACAGGAGGTAGTGGGTCAAAGGATGATAGATCGAGGCAAGCTTGTGCCGGGACCACCAGACGACAATTGCCGCCCAGAACAGCACGCCGGCGAGGAGCAGAAACTCGTATAGGACAGGGCCGATCATCGCTGTGGCTTTACAGGGGGACGGCGATGCTGGGAGCCAAAATCGCCGTGCCATGCGGAATATGTGGGAAATTGATCCAGGCGTCCGCGTGGTACGGCGGCGTGTCGGCGATGCGACTGGCGCGGACGGCGAGTTCGCCTATCAAGGGGCTGAGTCACAGGATCGGCATGGTCGGTCGGCGGCGCATGGCCATGGCTTAGAGGAACCCGGCCGCGCCGCCCACGGTTTTCGTCCGCCATCTCCCGGTTCCGCCGCCGCGCGAATCCCGCTACGCACCGTCCGGGCGCCCGTAGCTCAGCTGGATAGAGCACGTGCCTTCTAAGCTCGTGGTCGCAGGTTCGAGTCCTGCCGGGCGCGCCAATTTCATGCGAGACGCTCTTTGGTTAAGCTATGTTTTAAGCTCACCACAGGGAGCGATCATCAAGAGCTCGCCAGTGGGCGTCGTGCGTTGACATACCAAAGACTACCGGCTCTGCTCGGATACGGGACAAGCCATCGGCAATCAGTCGACCGGCGGACCTCCTATGTTCTGGAGTTCGGGGCGACATGGCGGCACTTTTTCGCAGGGTGAGCAACAAGGCGCAACGCATGTTAGGTGTTCAGATTGAGCGCCGGACTTCGCCCTTGCAGGCAACTTGGAAGGCCCTTCTTTTAGCTAAGAGTTCCAGAGGTATAGAGAGCGACGAGGAGTCCTTCGTTGCGCTTTGCAAAGCCAACTTTGCACAGAGCCACTCGCAACTTTTTCAGGATATCTTCGTGTTATTCGAGTTGGGTAAGATACGCGAAGGGTACTTCGTGGAATTCGGCGCGACGGATGGCGATTACTTGAGCAACACTCATCTACTTGAGTATGAGTATGGGTGGCGGGGGATACTCGCTGAACCTGCTCGAGCATGGCACGAGAGTTTGCGTCGTAACCGCAACTGTGCAGTCGAGACACGCTGTGTCACGGCGAGTTCTAATGAGACAGTCACTTTCAATCAGACTGACTGGCTAGAGATTTCAACAATCGACAAATTGTCAGCGAGCGACATGCACGCCGCTCAAAGGGTCAACGGAAAGCGTTATCAGGTAGATACAATATCTCTCAATGATTTGCTTGCTGAGAATGATGCTCCTCCGGGCTTTGATTATCTTTCGGTTGACACTGAAGGGTCGGAACTAGATATCTTGTCTGCATTCGATCTTCAGCGATACCGCCCTTCAGTGATCACGGTTGAGCATAACTATACAAGCAATCGGAAAAGGATTTACGATCTGCTCACCGGTAATGGCTATGCACGAAAATTCGAACGACTCTCTTTGTTCGATGACTGGTACGTTCGCGCATGACGGCGCCTGCTTAGCGCAACGTCGCTGAGAGGGCGGCGGTGGACTCGCTCGGTTCGGTCAGCTTTGCCGCCGAAATCGGGTCGTGACGTAGACGAGGAGGTCGCTTGCGCCGTGGTGGATGCGATGCGCTGCTTCGCCAAGACCGTTCGCACCCGCTCCGAAGGCGATGTCCAAGTGGCTGAACATGATCCTGGCTCCGCAACTCGCTTACCCGGCGGACGCCGGTGGCCAGCCGGCCGCGCCGCGGAATGGCCCACGACGTCCGTCAGAGATGCTCTAGCCAAGCTGGAGCAACGCTAAAGCCCCTCGCCTCCGACCCAGTTGGCGTTCGCCAGCCGGCGCGCCAGGTCCCAGGCATGGCGGCGGAGATCGGGAACGGCGACGACCTCCCACAGCCCACCGCGCGTCATCGGGCCGATGCAGTAGAGGCTATCGTCCGCCGAGCCGTCGCGCGCCACCACGCGCGAGCGGGTGTCGACCTCCAGCCCCAGCCGCAGCGGGTCGGGCCGGATCGCGCCGCGTTCGCGCAGCACCCGCAACAGCGGCTCGGTGGTGCGGGTCAGGTCCCCCTGCGGTCCCGTGCAATTGACCACCCGCGCGGCGATCGTCGTCATCACCTGTTCGCCGCGGCGTGGTCGCCAGCTGAGGCGCAGCGCCGCGCCGTCCGCGACGCACCCCTGGACCTTGCCCGCGACGAAACGCAGCCGCCCGGCCGCGACCATCTGGTCGATGCGCGCGGCGACGGCGGGCGCCAGACGATGGCGATGCACGTCCCAGAACGGACGCAGATGCCGCAGGAAACGCGCGCGGACCACGGCGTCGCTGGCCGCCCACAGCCGCTGGGTGACGGGGCGATAGGCGTCCACCGCCGCCCGCCAGCCGACCTCCGCCGCGTCGGCACGCGTCGCCGCGACCAGGCGCGACAGCGGCTCGGCGGGCGGATTGGCGAGGCCCTTCGTCGGCGCCAGCCCGTCACGATGGCGACGCGGGCTGAGGCCGCGCCGCGACAGCGCGATGATCCGGCCCGCGAAGCCCGCAGCGTCGAGCTGCAGCGCCGCGTCGATCGCGGTCAGCCCGGTGCCGAGCAGGACCACCGTGTCGCCCTCGCCCACCCCTTCCGCCAGATCAGCGCGCCAGGGATCGCCCACATACCATCTGGGCGACAGCGCATCCGGGTCGATACCTGGCGGCGCGTGCGGTGGCAGGTTGCCGGTGGCGAGGACGACGGCGTCCGCCGCGATCGTGCTTCCGTCGGCGAGCAACACCGCTCGCTCGCTCCCGGTGCGCAGGTCGATAGCCTCGCCCGCGACCAAGGCGAGCCGGTCCTCCCGCCCCCGGCGCACCGTGGCCAACGTCTCGCGCAGATAGGCACCGTACAGCGTACGCGCTACGAAATCCTGGCCAGCGCCCTCGCCGCGCGCCGCGACCCAGCGGGCGAAATGCTCGGGCTCGTCGGGAAAGGCGCTCATGCCGGCGGCGCGGACGTTGAGCAGGTGGCTGGGATGCGCGGCGCTATAGGCGACGCCGCGGCCCAATTGCGAACGCCTGCGCTCAAGCAGCGTCGCACGCGGCCCGTCGTGGCGCAGCAGGTTGATCGCCAGCAGTGTGCCCGAAAAGCCGCCACCCACGATGACGAGGTGCTCGTCGGGGCTCATCGTAATGCTCGGTTGAAACTACGCCCGTTCGTCCTGAGGAGCTGCTGAGCGAAGCGGAAGCGGCGTCTCGAAGGACATGTTGGTTCGAGACGAGGCTTCGGCACGCTCAACCTCTCCTCACCACAAACGGGCGCAGGGCACATGCCCTCAGCCCACCTCCACCACCAGCTTTCCGATCGCACCGCGCGCTGCCATCTTGGCAATGGCGTCGCCGCCGCGCTCGAATGGGAAGGTCTCGGTGACGCGGGGCGCGATCCGGCCCTCGGCCCAGAGGCGGAAGAGGTGCTCGACATGCGCGTTGTTCGCCTGCGGGTCGCGCGCCGCGAACGCGCCCCAGAAGACGCCGCAGACGTCGCAGCTCTTGAGCAGCGTCAGGTTGAGCGGCAGCCTGGGGATGCCCGCGGGGAAGCCGACCACGAGGTAACGTCCCTCCCAGCCGATCGAGCGCAGCGCGGGCTCGGCATAGTCGCCGCCGACCGGATCATAGATCACGTCATAGCCGGCCTTGCCGCCCGCCACCTTGAACTGCTCGGCCAGGGCCTTCGATTGATCCTTGTCGAACGGCGCGCGCGCATAGACGATGGTCTCGTCGGCGCCCGCCTGTTTCGCAGCGGCGGCCTTCTCGTCGGACGACACGGCGGCGACGACGCGCGCGCCGAATGCCTTGCCCAATTCGACCGCCGCCAGGCCGACACCGCCGGCGGCGCCCAGTACCAGCAAGGTCTGCCCGGCCTTCAGGTGCCCGCGATCGAGCAGCGCGTGGATGGTCGTGCCATAGGTCAGGATCAGCGCCGCGCCCTCCGCGAAACTGCGCTCTTGGGGCAAGCGATACAGGCGCGAAGGGTCGACCGCGATCTTCTCGGCGAGTCCGCCATGGCCGATCGTGCCCATGATGCGGTCGCCCGCCTTCCAGTCGGTGACGCCTTCGCCGACGCTCTCGACCAGCCCCGCGATCTCGCCGCCGGGCGCGAACGGACGCGGCGGCTTGAACTGATACTTATCCTCGATGATGATGACGTCGGGATAGTTGATCGCGCACGCCTTGACCGCGATCACCACCTGGCCCGGCCCCGCCACGGGGTCGGGCAGGTCGGTCATCTCCAGCGTCTCAGGTCCGCCGATCGCCTTCGACAGCAACGCCCTCATCCGCACTCTCCCTGTTGAGCCAGGGGCGCTCGGCCGCGACCCCGATCTCGAAATTCGAAATCTGGGTATCCCTTGCCAGCGTCAGCCCGATCTCGTCCAGCCCCTCCATCAGGCAACGGCGGCGGAACGGGTCGAGCGCAAAGGTGAAGCGGTCCTGGAACGGGGTGGTGACCGTCATCGTCTCCAGGTCGACGGTGACCGGCTGATCCTGCGCGACCTCCAACAGCCGGTCGATCACTTCCTGCGGCAGCACCACCGGCACGATGCCGTTCTTGACCGCATTGCCCGAGAAGATGTCGGAAAAGGACGGCGCGATCACCGCCTGCACGCCCATGTCGGCGAGCGCCCAGGCGGCGTGCTCGCGGCTCGATCCGCAGCCGAAATTGTCGCCCGCGATCAGGATCGGCGCGCCGGCATAGCGCGGATCGTCGAACAAATTGCCCGGTTCGCTGCGCACCGTCTCGAACGCGCCGCGCCCCAGCCCCGCCCGGCTCACCGTCTTCAGCCAGTGCGCGGGGATGATGACGTCGGTGTCGACGTTCTTCGCGCCCCAGGGGTAGGCGGTGCCGTGGACGGTGGTGACGGGGGTCATAGCGCCTTGCTGGCGGGCACCGGGCGCGCCGAAACATAGTACGCCGCGACGCCGCTCAGCATCGCGCCGGCGATCAGCATGACCAGGACCTTCTTCATGGGTACGCTTCCTTACTCGGCGGCTTGGGGAAAGGCGGGCAGCTTGGTGATGTCGGCGGGCTCGTGCTGGATCACCACCGTCGCCTTCAGCGCCGCCGCCATCCTCTTGAAGCGGTGGAGCGACGCCAGCGTGTCGGCGCGGTTGGTGTTGAAGCGCGGGACGCCGTCGACCGCGTAATTCTCGGCAAAATGGCTGAGATCGCCGGTCAGGAGGACGTTGCCCTTGCCCTTTAGCCGCACCAGCAGCGAATGATGACCCGGGGTATGGCCGGGCGTATCGAGGATCACGACGCTGCCGTCGCCCCACACGTCCTTGTCGCCGCGCACCGGCTCGACCTTGCCGCCGCCTGAGACCCAGGCCGCAAGCGGGCTCGGGTCGACGCCCGGCGCGCGCTCGGTCGCGGTCAGCGCTGCCCAGTCGCCGGCGCCGATCAGCAGCGTCGCGCGCGCGAAGTCGCGCGCCTGCCCGGTATGGTCGCCATGATAGTGGCTGATGCCGACCCGACCGACCCTGGCCGGATCGACGTTCAGGCGGCGGAGTTGCTCCACCACCGTCTGCGGCATCAGCAGTCCGGCCTGCGGGTTGTCGCGCGCCGTCACCGCATAGCCGGTGTCCCACAGCAGGTATTCGTCGCCATGGCGGATCAGATAGCAGCTCGCGACCAGCGCCTTCTTGAACCCGTCCATCGCGTAGGTGTCGGAAAACGCTGCGAGGTCGCGCGGCTGGGCGGAGCGACCGCAGTCCAGGCGGGTCAGCGTTACCCGAACCGGCGCGGGCGCGGCCTGCTGCGCCACCGCGGCGCCACCGAGCGCGACGACCGCCAGCGCGATCAAAGTCTTCTTCATTCCCGTACCCCCATCAGATCTCGTACATCGGCGAGCCGCCCCGTCACCGCCGCCGCCGCCGCCATCGCCGGGCTGAGCAGGTGGGTGCGCGCGCCGGGCCCCTGCCGGCCGACGAAATTGCGGTTGCTGGTCGAGGCGCAGCGCTCCCCCGGCGGCACCTTGTCCGGGTTCATCGCCAGGCACATCGAGCAGCCGGGCTCACGCCATTCGAAGCCTGCTTTCAGGAAGATGCGGTCGAGCCCCTCCGCCTCCGCCTGCCGCTTGACCAGGCCAGAACCGGGGACGACCAGCGCCCGTACGCCATCGGCCACGCGGCGGCCGTCGGCGACCGAGGCGGCGGCGCGCAGGTCCTCGATGCGGCTGTTGGTGCAGCTGCCGATGAAGACGTGCTGGACGGGCACGTCCTGCATCCGCGTGCCGGGCGTCAGGCCCATGTAATCGAGCGATTTGCGCGCTGCGGCCTGTTTGGATGGATCGGCGAAACTCTCCGGCTCGGGCACGGAACCGGTAATCGCCACCACGTCCTCCGGGCTCGTGCCCCAGGTCAGCGCCGGCGCGATGTCGCTCGCATTAAGTGTCACGCGCCGGTCGTACGCCGCACCCGTGTCGGTCGGCAGCGTCCGCCACCAAGCGACGGCGCGATCCCATGCCTCGCCCGCAGGCGCCATCGGCCGCCCCCTCAAATACGAGAACGTGGTCTCGTCCGGCGCGACGAGCCCGGAGCGCGCACCCGCCTCGATCGACATGTTGGCTACCGTCAGCCGGCCCTCGATCGACAAGGCGCGGATCACCTCGCCGGTATATTCGATCACATGTCCGGTCCCGCCCGCCGCGCCGATGCGGCCGATGATGGCGAGGATCACGTCCTTGCCGGAAACGCCGAAGCCGAGCGTTCCATCGACGCGCACCTCCATGGTCTTGGCCTGCTGGAGCAGCAGCGTCTGCGTCGCGAGGACATGCTCGACCTCCGACGTGCCGATCCCGAAGGCGAGCGCGCCGAGTGCGCCATGCGCGCTGGTGTGGCTGTCGCCGCAGACCAGCGTCGTGCCCGGCAGCGTGAAGCCGAGCTCCGGCCCGACGACATGGACGATGCCCTGCTCGGGCGCGAGCGCGTCGATATAGGGAACCCCGAATTCGGCGACGTTGCCGCGCAGCGTCGCCAGCTGGGTGGCGCTCTCCGGATCGGCGATCGGCAGCTCGCGGCCCGCCGCGTCGCGGCGCGCGGTGGTCGGGAGGTTGTGGTCTGGGACCGCGAGGGTCAGCTCAGGCCGGCGCACAGGGCGTCCGGCGACGCGCAGCCCCTCGAATGCCTGCGGGCTCGTCACCTCATGGACGAGGTGCCGGTCGATATAGATCAGGCAGGTGCCGTCATCGCGCCGCTCGACGACATGGGCGTCCCAGATCTTCTCGTACAAGGTGCGCGGCGCGGTCATCGGTGCGCTGTTAACCGCTTTCGCGGCATCAGGCGAGCGGCTGGTCGAAGCGTACCCGCCAGAAGCGCGTGGCCGCGCCCTCGACCCCGAAGTCATTGTCGTTGACCAGCAGCAGCTCGGTCGGCGAGAGCAGAGTCACGCCCTCCACGTCGGCGCCGACCTCGGGGTGATCGTCGGTGTCGAGGATCAGCGTCTTGCTCAGCGCGGGTAGCGGCTCGCCGGCGGCGCTGCGCTCCTCCAGCGTCGGCTCCGCGGTGTTGACGGACTCGCCGCCGCTCAGCTCGATGCGGAAGAGCTTGGTCGATTGCGAGATGCGCTCCAGCACCAGGAACGCGTCGCCGCCAAGCGCGGTGACCTCGCTGACCTTGCGCTTGCCGCGGCCGGGCTTCGCGTCCGCGTCGCGCTTGAACGCCTCGACCCGCTCGAGTGGGTACAGCCATTCGCGCCCTACTTCCCCGGTTCGCGCGTCGAGCGACCATAGCCGCAGATGGTCCGCGCGCTTGCTCGTCCTGGTCTCGGGATTGGCAAGCGGGCTCTGGAACAGCAGCACCAGCCGCGTCTCGCCCCACGGCGCCAGTGCCTCGAAGCCGCGATTGAGGCGGCGCTTGGCGGCGATCGCCGGCAGCTTCTCGCGCACCGGATAGCTGGCGCCGGTATAGCCGTCGCCGCACCCCTGGGGCACCCATCGTTCGACGGCCTTTCCGTCCGCATCGACATGTAGCAGCGACGGGCCGTATTCGTCACCGATGACGAAGCCGCCATCCGCAAGTGCGACGACGCCCTCGCTGTCGATGCCGGAGGGATCTGGCTGGATGACGTTGCCGCCCATGTCCACCGCCGGCTCGGTCCGCGCATGCTCGCTGCCGGGCGGCGGCAGGCCGCTCAGCGTCCGCCCATCACCGCCTGCCAGCGGCAGGATGCGGATCAACTCGACGCGGTCGGCATGGACCTGCAGCTCGGCGAGCGCGGGGCCGGCGTCGAGGCGCGGCATCACCTTGGCGCCCTCCGCATCGGCATGCGCGCCAAGGGTGGTGACGCCATACTCCTCGATCGCGACCTCGACCTTCAGGTTCGGGCCGCGATCGCCGATCGCCCAGACGCGGCCGGGCGGATCGCCCTTGCGGTGGGTCAGCCCGGAGCCGAAGCCCCATACCATCTCCAGCCGCTTGATCGGCAGGTCGATGCCGCCGATCGGCTGCTCCTCCCAGGCGAGTTCCTCGATCGTATAGCTCATGGCATCGCCTCTTGCAGGAAGGCGACGCTCTCCGCCAGCACCGGCGCCTTGCCGCGAAAGGGCATGGACAGGGCCATGACGACATTCTCATGGCTGAGACCCGGATAGTCGCGGTGGCGCACGGGGGCGCCGACCGCCTCCAACCGGGCGGTCAGGTTGACGGCATTGTGCGCGCCGACCTGCACGTCCTCTCCGGCCGAGAGCAGCAGCAGCGGCGGCGCGTCGGCCCTTGCGAAGTTGATCGGCTGAGTCAGCAACGGGTCGCGCACACCCTGCATCGCGTCGATCGCGCGCTTCTTGCGGAAGGGGTAGAAGTCGTAAGGGCCGCACATCGGGATGCCGGCGCGGACGATGGCGGGGTCGACCCCTTCCGCCCGCAGCCAACGCCGGTCGAGCGCGAGCATCGCGACCGTGTGGGCGCCGGCGGAGTGACCCGCTAGCGCCACGCGGCCCGGATCGCCGCCGAACCGGGCGACATTGTCGCGTACCCACTTCATGGCCTGCGCGCCGTCCTGGACAAAGGCGGGGAAGCGGACGCCCGGCACCTTGCGATAGTCGGGCACCACAACCACGAACCCGGCGCGCGCGAATGCCCGCGCGGCGAAGTCATAGGCGCGCCGGTCGCCATGCACCCAGCCGCCGCCATGAAAGAAGACCAGCACGGGCCGCGGCTTGGCCGCTGGTCCGGCCGGGGCCCAGATGTTGAGCGTCTGCCCCGTCATCCCGAACGCCACGTCGTCAGCGACCAGCGTCACGCCCCTGCCCCCGCCGGCGATGCGATCGGTCCAGCTGAGCAGGCGCGGCGGCTCGGTCGTGTACACGATCGCGCCGAGCACCCCTGCAACAAACAGCAGGGCGAACAGTGCGCGCTTCATGCGGCGTGTGCGGTTCGCGCTGCCAGCAGTTCATCGCGGGTGAAGAGTGTCTTCGCGACCGTGTCGATATGTCGGCGGAACGGAACATCGCCGAATGCCTCGTAGCGGACCACGTCGACACTCACCGCGAGGCTACTGCGGTGCAATAACGACCAAATGCGCGCTAAGTCGCGGTCATCAAGGCTGCCATATAAGGCCAGGTCGATGTCCGAAGCGGCTGTGGCCCTGCCAAGCGCGCGGGAGCCGAATACCGCAGCGCGCTCGATTCGCTCGGCGAAGCGGGACAAGACGGAAAGCAGCGTCTCCCGCTGCTTTGCCGACAGGTCCAGCCCGTCAGAAACCGGCAAGGCGAGCGCGCTCCATCATCAGCATCTCGTGCAAGTCCTCGATCACGTTGATGAAACGCGTCTGAATGTCCTCGGTCACGCGCTCGAACGATTGCTGCCGGTAAACGTGCGACATCTCGTTGCGCGCGTCCAGCGCATCCATCCACGTCTCACCATCCTTTAGATAACCGGTGGCGAAGGCTACCTTGATGACGTCGGCCGCGGCCGATCGTTCGAGCGTGACTTTTCGAAAGACCAAATAGTCCTTCAAGGTTTTCCACGCGAGCTCGAACGTGAACTCGAACCGTTGGATCAGTCCTTCCTTGACGATCGAATGCACGTCGGGATCTTCGGAAACCATCTCGATGCCCTCGCGCAGCCTCATCAACGCCCCATCGAAATTACGGAAGCGCTGCACCAATCGCGGGGTTGTCGGGTCAGTCTCGTCGATCACATTGCCTCATACCGCGCCGTCGTCTTCGCCGCCACCTCGTCCGCGCTCACGCCGTCCGCCAGCTCGACCAGCCGAAACGGCGACTGGTGGTCGTCACGGCGGAATACCGCCAGGTCGGTGACGATCATGTCGACCACGTTCCTGCCCGTGAGCGGCAGGGTGCAGGCGGGGATGAACTTGGGGCTGCCGTCCTTGGCGTTATGCTCCATCACGACGATGATCTGCTTGACGCCCGCGACCAGGTCCATGGCGCCACCCATGCCCTTGATCATCTTGCCCGGGATCATCCAGTTGGCGATGTCGCCGCCCTCGCTGACCTCCATCGCGCCGAGCACGGTCAGGTCGATATGGCCGCCGCGGATCATCGCGAAGCTGTCGGCCGAGCTGAAATAAGCCGATTGGGGCAGCTCGCTGATGGTCTGCTTGCCGGCATTGATGAGGTCCGGGTCGATCTCGTCCTCGTACGGGAACGGGCCGATGCCGAGCATCCCGTTCTCCGATTGCAAGGTCACGGTCATCCCGGCCGGGATGTTGTTCGCGACCAGCGTCGGGATGCCGATGCCGAGGTTGACGTAATAGCCGTCGCGCAGCTCCTTGGCGGCGCGCGCGGCCATCTGGTTGCGGTCCCAGGGCATCAGGCGATCTTTCTCTGCGATAGGGTAGGCCACGCCAGCCAGGTGCCGGCCGCATAGGCGACGCCATAAACGAGCACGATCGCGGACGACCAGAAATCGAAGGGGCCGACCGCGCTCCTGGCGTGCGGATACAAGAGGACGATGGGCACGAGGATCAACGCCCTGGCAAGATAGATGCCGCTGATCAGCACCAGGGCGGTCCGCAGCAGCGGCAATCGACGGATGCTGCCCGCGCCGGCGAAGGCATAGGCGGCCCAGACGGCCAGGATCGCCGCGATGGACAAGGTCACCAGCGGCGGTATCCAAGAGCCTTGCTCGGCGCCGACCGCCATGTCCTCGCCCGCGCCGAAGAACCGGTACCAGGCCGGACCACCGATGATGACGCCCAGGTGCAACAGCGCCGCAAGCGCGCTGAGCCAGCCGCCGACCAACAGCCAGAGGCGACCCGGCCGCGTCATTTGGCTATGTGGCTCGTGAGGGTGAGAGGCGGCACCATCTCGATGGCTGCGGGTCGGCTCACAGCTCGCTGCCGGCCGCGGCGCCCGCGATCTCGCGCTGGCGCACGGTGCGGAACTCGATCTTCTTGTCGTACGGCGCGCCGACGATCATCCGCTTCACATAGATGCCCGGCAGGTGGATCGCATCGGGATCGAGTCTGCCGGTCGGCACCACCTCTTCGACCTCCGCCACGCAGACGCGACCGGCGGTCGCCATCGGCTGGTTGAAGTTGCGCGCGGTCTTGCGGAACTGGAGGTTGCCGCTCTCGTCGGCGCGCCAGCCCTTGATGATCGAAAGATCGGCGCGGATGCCGCGCTCGAGAATGAACTCCTCGCCATCGAAGGTCTTCACCTCCTTGCCCTCGGCGACCAGCGTACCCACGCCGGTCTTGGTATAGAAACCGGGGATGCCCGCGCCGCCGGCGCGGCAGCGCTCCGCCAGCGTCCCCTGCGGGCAGAACTCGACCTCCAGCTCGCCAGACAGATACTGGCGCTCGAACTCCTTGTTCTCGCCGACATAGCTGGAGATCATCTTGGCGACCTGACGTGAGCGCAGCAGCTTGCCGAGCCCCTCATTGTCGATCCCCGCGTTGTTCGACGCGATCGTCAGTCCGGTGACACCCGCCGCCTGGATCGCGTCGATCAGCCGCTCCGGGATGCCGCACAGCCCGAACCCACCCGCACAGATCGTCATGCCGTCATGGAGCAGGCCGTCGAGCGCGGCGGAAGCGTCGGGGAAGAGCTTGTTCATGGCGCGCGGCTTAAGGCGCGCGGGCGCGGAGGGTCAAGCGTCGGTCGGGCGCTCAGCTCTTGCGCGGCAGCCGGTACGGAACGAAGTCGCCCAGCACCACGAAACCGCGTTGCACGCCGGAGGTTCGGTCGACCAGGTTCACCGCGTCGACACGGCACAATTGCGAGCCATGCAGCCGGGTGACCAGCACATCGTCGTCGCGGAGCCGATCCGCGCCGAAACGCGGCTGGTTGACCCAAAGGGTGCGCCCGTCGCGATAGACGAGCGCGGTGCGATCGATGATCCGGGTCGACAGATTGCCGAATAGCGAGATGCAGCCGGTGGGCTTGCCCGCGACACGGCCGGCGAGCAGCCGATCGAGCTCGGCCGCAGGCGAGAGCCGCGGCGCAGCGGTGGCGGGTGCTGCCAAAGCGGCAACGGCGAGGAGAGAGGCGATGATCTTGCGCATCCCGCTATCCTTCCACAAACCGGCTGAACCGAAGCTGACCCGCTCAGCCGACATGCGCCAGCCGCAGTCCCGGTCGCGGCCAGCGCGCCTTCATCAGCCGGCCGGTGCCGGAGCAGCAGACATAGGCATCGCGCATGTCGGCGCCACCCCAGCAGATGTTGGTCGTGAAGATGTCGTCTGTCGCCACAAACTCGACCAGCTCGCCCGCCGGCGAGATGACGCTGATGCCGCACTCGCCGATCGTCGCCACGCAGATGTTGCCCCCCGCCTCGACGCCGAGAGAATCGAAGAACTTGTAACCGGCGGGGCGATAGAGCGGGATGCCCGGGCCGCCGGGGCCGGCCGCGTCGTCCACTTCGCCGGGAGCGGTGACGTTGAACGCCATCAGCCGACAGGTATAGGTCTCGGCTGCGTAGAGGCGCTTGCCGTCCGGGGACAAGCCGATGCCGTTGGGGTTCTCGGAGGGAAAGATCACCTCCTTCAGCAGCGACCCGTCCGCCTTGGCATAGAAGATGCCGGTGACGTCGCGCTCCCGCTCCCGCGTCTTGCCATGATCGCTGAACCAGAACCCGCCCGTACCGTCGAAGACGATGTCGTTGGGACCGCGCAGCACGCACCCGAAATCACCATCCTTGTAGAGGATCTCGACTGCGCCGGTAGCAAGATCGATGCGTTCGATCCGGCCGCCGCTATAATCGTCGGCCTGGCCGTGCGGGGTCAGATACCCGTTGCGCTCGATGTAGTTGAAGCCGCCATTGTTGCAGCAATACAGCTTGCCGTCCGGACCGATCGCCAGGCCGTTGGGTCCGCCGCCGGGCTCCGCCACCGTCTCGGTCGCGCCATCGGGACGGACACGGGTGATGCGGCCGGCGGCGATCTCCACCAGCACAACTGAGCCGTCCGCCATCGCGACCGGGCCTTCGGGGAAGCGCAGGCCGCTGGCGACGGTGGTCCATTCGATCATGCTCGCTCTCCCGGTTCTGTTGGAAGGCTAATGCAAAAGGCCGCCCCGGTCACCCGGGACGGCCTCCTGTCATCTCGATTCGTCAGCCGGTCAGATCTTGTCGCCGAGCGCGCCCTTGATCGAACCCTTGATGTCCTGACCCGTGCCCTTGAGCTGCTGGGCCTCGCCCTCCGCCTTCAGATCGGCGTCGTGATTGCTCTCGCCGACCGCTTCCTTGACGTTGCCGGCCAGCTTGTTGGCTGCGGCCGAAACCTTGTCCGTGAACTCGCCCATCGGAACCTCCTCGCATCGGGATTGATGCAAGTTAAACGGCCGATCCGCATGGAATGTTCCGGCTCAGATCAGCCCGGCCAACGGACTGGAAGGATCGGCATAGCGCCGCCGCCCCATCCGTCCGGCCCGATACGCCAGCCGCCCGGACTCGACGGCGAGGCGCATCGCGGACGCCATGACGATCGGGTCCTTCGCCTCGGCGATGGCGGTGTTCATCAGCACGCCGTCGCAGCCCAGCTCCATCGCGACCGCCGCGTCGGACGCCGTGCCGACGCCCGCATCGACCAGCACCGGCACGCCCGCGCCCTCGACGATCAGCCGGATCGTGACCTGGTTCTGGATGCCCAGCCCCGACCCGATCGGCGCGCCCAGCGGCATGATCGCCACCGCGCCCGCCTCTTCCAGCTGCTTCGCCGCGATCGGATCGTCGACGCAATAGACCATCGGCTTGAAGCCCTCTCTGACAAGAACTTCAGTGGCTTTGAGCGTTTCTCTCATATTGGGATACAAGGTCCGCGCCTCGCCCAGCACCTCCAGCTTGACCAGATCCCAGCCGCCCGCCTCGCGCGCCAGCCGCAGTGTGCGGATCGCGGAGTCGGCGTCGAAGCAGCCGGCGGTGTTGGGCAAGTAAGTGTAACGCTTGGGGTCGATGAAGTCGGTCAACATCGGCGCGTTGGGATCGCTGACGTTGACGCGGCGCACCGCGACGGTGACGATCTCCGCGCCCGACGCCTCCAGCGCGGCGGCGTTCTGCGCGAAGTCCTTGTACTTGCCGGTGCCGACGATCAGCCGCGAGCGGAAGGTGCGCCCGGCCACCGTCCAGCTGTCGTCGGTGATCGGCGCCATATGATCGCCACCGCCGACGAAGTGGACGATCTCCAGATCGTCGCCATCCTCCACGCACACCTGCGCCAGCGTCGAGCGCGGCACCACCTCCAAGTTGCGCTCGACCGCGACCTTCTCGGACACCAGCCCCATCTCCGTCGCGAGTTGCGCCAGCGTAAGCCCCGCGGCGACCCGCTTGTGCTCGCCATTGACGGTGATGGAGACGGTGCCGTCGGTGTGTGGCATCAGTATCCCGGTCTCAGCCGGCGAGGTACTTGGCCACGGCGAGCCCGGCACCAAAGAAAGCCGAAGCAGCACCCAAGGCAGCAAAGATCATAGTCAAGGGCGCAAGCCGGGTATCCTGTCGCACCTTCTCGACATCGGCCTGGGTCTTGATCATCTCCATCTTCCACTTGCCGATCTCGACCTGCATGCGGTCGATGCGGGCGACCTGCTCGCGGATATCGAGTGTGAACTCGTGCGGATCGGGGATGGTGGCCATGACTGGCCTGCCACTATAAGCGCTACAGCGCATATTGCGAGGCCCCGATGTCCGATATCGTCTATGTCCTGAATGGCCCCAACCTCAACCTGCTCGGCACCCGAGAGCCGGAGATCTATGGCGCCGACACGCTCGACGACATTGCGGGGCGGCTGGAGGATCGGGCGCGCGAGCTGGGGTTGGAGATCGACCTGCGCCAGTCGAACCATGAGGGACACCTGGTCGACTGGCTGCACGAGGCGCAGGCGCAGGATGCCCGCGCGGTCATCCTCAATGCGGGCGGATTCACTCACACGTCCATCGCGATCCACGATGCGATCAAGGCGGTGCGCACGCCGGTGATCGAGGTGCATTTGTCAAACCCGCATGCCCGCGAATCCTTCCGCCACGTCAGCCTGATCGGCCAGGCGGCGCGCGGCACGATCGCTGGGTTCGGCGCGCTGTCGTACCTGCTCGCGCTTGAAGCCGCGGCCCGCTTCTGACAGGACGCAGCCATGGCCGACCGCATGGATATCGACCTGATCCGCCAGCTCGCCGAGCTGCTCGATCAGACCAGCCTGACCGAGATCGAGGTCGAGGACGAGGGCGTCCGCATCCGCGTGGCGCGCACCGCCGCGACCGTCGCCGCGACCGGCCCGACCGTGGTGCACCACGCCGCCCCGCTCGCGGCACCCCAGCCGAGCGCGCCCGTCGTGGCGGAGGTCGGCGCGTCGGCGCCCGCCAGCACCGCCAGCGCAGTGCTCTCGCCGATGGTCGGCACCGTCTATCTCTCCGCCGAGCCGGGCGCGAAGCCGTTCGCCGCCGTCGGGCAGAAGGTCGCGGCCGGCGACACGCTGGTCATCATCGAGGCGATGAAGGTGATGAACCCGATCGTCGCGCCGTCCGGCGGCACCGTCACCCAGGTGCTGATCGAGAACGGCCAGCCTGTGGAGTTCGACCAACCGCTGATCGTGGTCGAGTAGGCGTGCCCAAGATCAAGAAGCTGCTGATCGCCAATCGCGGCGAGATCGCGCTGCGCATCCATCGCGCCTGCCACGAGATGGGGATCAAGACCGTGGCGGTGCACTCCACCGCCGATGCCGACGCGATGCACGTTCGGCTTGCCGACGAGGCGATCTGCATCGGGCCGCCGTCGGCGACCGACAGCTATCTCAACATCCCCAACATCATCTCCGCGGCCGAGATCAGCGGCGCCGACGCGATCCACCCCGGCTACGGCTTCCTGTCCGAGAATGCGCGCTTCGCCGAGATCGTCGAGCTGCACGGCATCATCTTCGTCGGGCCCAAGCCCGAGCACATCCGCACCATGGGCGACAAGGTGGAAGCGAAGCGCACCGCCGGCGCGCTCGGCCTGCCGCTGGTGCCGGGCTCCGACGGCGCAGTCAGCGAGCTCGCCGACGCGGAGGCGATCGCCGCGCGCATCGGCTATCCGGTCATCATCAAGGCGGCGTCGGGCGGCGGCGGGCGGGGCATGAAGGTCTGCAACAGCCCCGACCAGCTCGACACGCTGATGAGCCAGGCCGGCAGCGAGGCGAAGGCGGCGTTCGGCGACGCCACCGTCTATATCGAAAAGTACCTGGGCAACCCGCGTCACATCGAGTTCCAGGTGTTCGGCGACGGGAAGGGCAACGCCATCCACTTGGGCGAGCGCGACTGCTCGCTCCAGCGTCGCCACCAAAAGGTGCTGGAGGAGGCGCCCTCCCCCGTTATCACGCCCGAGGAGCGCGACCGCATGGGCGGCATCGTGGCCAGGGCGATGGCCGACATGAGCTATCGCGGTGCCGGCACCATCGAGTTCCTGTGGGAAGCGGGCGAGTTCTACTTCATCGAGATGAACACCCGGCTGCAGGTCGAGCATCCGGTGACCGAGATGATCACCGGCCTCGACCTCGTCCGCGAGCAGATCCGGGTAGCCGAAGGCGAGTCGCTGTCGTGCCGCCAGGAGGAGGTCGAGTTCCGCGGCCACGCGATCGAATGCCGCATAAACGCCGAGAACCCGCGCACCTTCGCGCCTTCACCCGGGCTGGTGAAGCAGTTCCATGCGCCCGGCGGGATGCACGTCCGCGTCGATTCAGGGCTGTACGCGGGCTATCGTGTGCCGCCCTATTACGACTCGATGATCGCCAAGCTGATCGTCTACGGCACCACCCGCGAACGCTGCATCGCGCGCCTCCGCCGCGCGCTGGAGGAGTTCGTGATCGAGGGGCCGACGACGACCATCCCGCTGCATCGCGCATTGATCGAGGACGGCGAGTTCAAGGAAGGCGCGTACACGATCAAGTGGCTGGAGGACTGGCTCGCGCGCGAGCCGGGGTGAGACCGTTGGCGTTGACGACACCCCTCATCTTCGCCGGCGAAGGCCAGGGCCCTGTTGCCGCGAACCCGCGTCGGGAACACTGACCTCTCCTACCGAGAAGCCCGAGGCTGGGCCCCCGGCTTTCGCCGGGGAGGATGCGGAGAGGGCCGCTGCCCACCCGCAGGGCACCTAGCGTGTATCTGCCCACTTTTACGGCACCGGTTTACCCGAAAATGCGCATTGCCCCTCGGCGCCGACGCTGGCACGTTCCGTGCAACGCGCCCGTCGGGCGGCGTGCAGCCGAAGCGGGGACACGAGTGAAGAAGATCGAGGCGATCATCAAACCGTTCAAGCTCGACGAGGTGAAGGAGGCGCTGCACGAGATCGGCGTGTCCGGCATCACCGTCACCGAGGCCAAGGGTTTCGGTCGTCAAAAGGGGCATACCGAGCTCTACCGTGGCGCTGAATATGTCGTCGATTTCCTGCCCAAGGTGAAGCTGGAGGTGGTGGTCGAGGACGGCCTCGCCGAACGCTGTGTCGAGGCGATCGCCGCCGCCGCGCAGACCGGCCGCATCGGTGACGGCAAGATCTTCGTCCTGCCGGTCGAATCGGCGCTGCGCATCCGCACCGGCGAACGCGACGACGCCGCGATCTAAACTCCCCTCCCGCGGAGCGGGAGGGGTCGGGGGAGGGCATGTTTCCGTCCTCCCGGTCATAACATGCCCTCCCCTAGCCCCTCCCGCGGGGCGGGAGGGGAACAGAAGGAAAAACCATGGCGAACACCGCGTCCGACATCCTGAAGCGCATCAAGGACGAGGAGATCGAATGGGTCGACCTCCGCTTCACCGACCCGAAGGGCAAGTGGCAGCACCTGACCATGGTGGCAGGCCTGATGGGCGAGGACGAGTTCGCCGACGGGCTGATGTTCGACGGCTCCTCGATCGAGGGCTGGAAGGCGATCAACGAGAGCGACATGACGCTCAAGCCCGATCTGGACGCGGTCTATACCGATCCGTTCTCCGCCACGCCGATGCTGATCGTGTTCTGCGACATCGTCGAGCCGGGCACGGGCGAGCTCTATTCGCGCGACCCGCGCTCCACCGCCAAGCGCGCAGAGGCCTATCTGCAGCAGACCGGGATCGGGGACACCGTCTATGTCGGCCCCGAGGCCGAGTTCTTCATGTTCGACGACGTGCGGTTCGAGAACAGCTACAACACCAGCTACTACCGGATCGACGACATCGAGCTGCCGACCAACACCGGCCGCGAATATGAAGGTGGCAATCTCGGCCACCGCCCGCGCGCCAAGGGCGGCTATTTCCCCGTGGCTCCTGTCGACTCCGCGGTCGATATCCGCGGCGAGATGGTCTCGACGATGATCGAGATGGGCCTGCCCTGCGACAAGCACCATCACGAGGTTGCCGCCGGCCAGCACGAGCTGGGCCTGACCTTCGGGACGCTGACCACCACCGCCGACCGGATGCAGATCTACAAGTACGTCGTCCATCAGGTCGCGCATGCCTATGGCAAGTCCGCGACCTTCATGCCCAAGCCGATCAAGGAAGATAACGGCTCGGGCATGCACACCCACTTCTCGATCTGGAACGACGGCAAGCCGAGCTTCGCGGGCAATGGCTATGCCGGCCTCTCCGACATGTGCCTGTATTTCATCGGCGGCATCATCAAGCACGCCAAGGCGCTGAACGCCTTCACCAATCCGTCGACCAACAGCTACAAGCGGCTGGTGCCGGGTTACGAGGCGCCGGTGCTGCTCGCCTATTCGTCGCGCAACCGCTCCGCGTCGTGCCGCATTCCTTACGGAACGGGCCCCAAGTCGAAGCGGGTCGAGGTGCGCTTCCCCGACGCACTGGCCAACCCTTATCTCGCCTATGCGGCGCTGATGATGGCCGGGCTCGACGGCATCCAGAACAAGCTCCACCCCGGCGAGGCGATGGACAAGAACCTCTACGACCTGCCGCCGGCCGAACTCGCCAACGTCCCGACGGTCTGCGCGTCGCTGCGGGAGGCTCTCGAGTCGCTGACGGCAGATCACGAGTTCCTGCTGCGCGGCGACGTGTTCACCAAGGATCAGATCGAGGCGTATATCGAGATCAAGTATGCCGACGTGGCGCGGTGGGAGATGACGCCGAGCCCGGTGGAGTACGACATGTATTACAGCGGCTGAGGTCGGAAGCGCAGCTGGCCGACCGGTGCGCCGGCCCGACGGGCGCGGCGCGCAGCCGCTGTCGGCCGGCCTCGCCAAAGCGAAGTCCGACGTCCCGACGCGGCTTCGCCGCGGCGCCTCCACGCCGCTTCGATCCTCCCCGGCGGAACCCAGGGCCCAGCTGCGCAGGTCGATGAGGCCGGGCGATATCGTGCGCAACGTAGCTCATCGCGCCTGGGCCCCCGCCTTAGCCGGGGAGGATCGAAGCGGAGTGGAGGTGAAGTACGCATCCCAGCGACGCGACCGCTCGGGGTGACGTGAGCGTGCGAGCGCACTACCCTGCCCCCATGCGCCTCGCCCTCCTCACCGCCGCCCTGCTCCTCACCGCGCCAGCCTTGGCAGCGGACCCGTCCCACGAGCGCCTCCGCGCCGCCATTGAAGCCGACACTTCCCGCCAGGAGGCGCTGCTCGAGCGGTTGGTCAACCAGAACTCCGGCACCCTCAACGCCCCCGGCGTCCGCGCGGTCGGCGACATGCTGCGCGCCGAGCTCGAGCCGCTCGGCTTCGCCGTCCGCTGGGTGGACATGACCGCGACCGGTCGCTCGGGTCACCTGATCGCCACGCATCGGGGCAACAAGCGCGGCAAGCGGGTGTTGCTGATCGGCCACCTCGACACCGTCTTCGAGCCCTCCTCGCCCTTCGCGAGATACACCCGCACCGGCGACCGTGCGGTCGGCCCCGGTGTCGGCGACGACAAGGGCGGGCTCGTCGTGATCGTCGGCGCGCTGCGGGCGATGCAGGCGGCGGGCACGCTCAAGGCGGCCAACGTCACCGTCGTGCTCACCGGCGACGAGGAACGCCCCGGCCAACCCACCGCCACGGCGCGCGCGGACCTGATCGCGGCGGGCAAGCAGGCCGATGCGGCGCTCGAGTATGAGAATCTCGCCACTGAAGGCGGCAAGGAGTTCGGCACCGTCGCGCGCCGCTCGGGCAGCGCCTGGGAGCTGCGCACGACGGGGCGTACCGGCCACTCCAGCGGCGTCTTCAACCGCAGCCTGGGCTATGGCGCGATCTATGAGATGGCGCGCATCCTCGATGCCTTCCGCCGCGAGCTGCCCGAACCCAACGCCACCTTCAACGTCGGCCTGGTCGCGGGCGGCACCCCCGCCACCATCGACGCCGGCGGCTCGCAGGTCGGCGCTACGGGCAAGACCAACATCGTCGCCGCCGAGGCGATCGCGCGCGGCGACCTGCGCACCCTGACGCCGGAACAGGACACGAAGCTGCGCGACGCGATGGCGAAGATCGTGGCCCAGCACCTGCCGGGCACGACCGCGACCATGACCTTCTACGACAGCACCCCCGCGATGGCGCCGAGCGAAGGCAATCGCGCGCTGCTGGCGACGCTCAACACCGTCAATCGCGAGCTCGGCCTGCCCGAGATGCCGGAGTTCGATCCGGCCAAGCGCGGCGCGGCGGACTCGGGCTTCGTCGCCGCCGACGTGCCGACGCTCGGCGGACTCGGCGTCGCGGGCGGCGGCGCGCATGCGGAGGGCGAGTGGATCGACCTCAAGAGCCTGCCGCGCCAGGCGCTACGCAGCGCCGCGCTGATCGGGCGGCTGGCGGGCGAGCGCCGGCGCTAAGGGTTCTTGGGATATGGTAGCGAAGGAGGGACTTGAACCCCCGACCCCAGGATTATGATTCCCGTGCTCTAACCAGCTGAGCTACTTCGCCGTATGGACGCGGGCCTATAAGAGGCGCGCGCGCGGCGGGTCAAGCTCAGTTCAAGCGAACATGTGTCGGCTGAGCAGCTCCCAGGGCCCGCCGCGATACCACCACGCCGCCAGCCCCGCGACCTCGACCTCGCGCGGGTGGAAGTCGCGGCTGAGCTGTTGGAGCAGCAGCTTGGCGACATTGGGCTGGACCTTGTTCTGGATCGTCACATGCGCCCGCCAGCCCCCAGCGTCCTGCGGCGTCAGCAACCCCGCAAACGCTTCCGCCAGCTCGGCGCGCAGCCGCACCAGCTCGGGCGCCTCGATCCGAAACGCCACACCACGCCCCAGCGACATCAGCCCCGCCGCGCGCGCGACCGGCGCCCGCACCCCGCGCGTCGCTTCGCTCAGCCGGCGCTTCAGCTCGTCCGCAGCCGAAGGCGGCAGATGGTGGAACAGCGTCAGGTGCGCGTCGAGCTGGTTGCGCTCGGGCGGGAAATGCGCGCGGCGCAGGCCGTCGAACCACGCCTGATCGGCGCGACCGAACAGCGCCGACACGATGATCGGCGCTCCCGCGGGGGCAATCGGCGCCATCAGATCTCGAGTTGGCTCCCCAACTCGACGACGCGGTTGGTCGGCAGGCGGAAGAACTGCATCGGACTTTCCGCGTTCTGCATCATCCAGGCGAACAGCTTCTCGCGCCACAGCGCCATGCCTGGCCGGTCGGACGCGAGCAGCGTCTGGCGCGACAGGAAGAAGCTGGTGTCGATCATGCGGATATCTGGGCCGCAGCTCTTCACCCGCTCGAGCGCGGCAGGCACGTTGGGCTCCTGCATGAAGCCGTATTTGATGATCAGCCGGTGGAAACCCTGTCCCAGATCCTGCAGCAGCAGGCTTCCCTCGTCATCGACATAAGGCACGTCCGCGATCTTGACCGTCAACAGGATGATGCGATCGTGCAGGACGCGGTTGTGCTTCAGATTGTGGAGCAACGCCGGCGGCACACCTTCGGCGGTGGAGGTCATGAACACCGCGGTGCCGGGCACCCGCACGGCGGATGATGCGGCGGAGTCGATGAAGACCTTCAGCGGCATCGCCCCCTCGCGCAGCCGCTCGATCATCAGCTGTCGCCCGCGCGCCCAGGTGGTGAGCAGGGTGAACGCGATCACCGCGACCACCAGCGGAAACCAGCCGCCCTGCGGGATCTTGATGACGTTGGCGGCCAGATAAACTCCGTCGACGATGAAGAAGAGGCCCGCGACCAGCGCGACCCGCCAAACCGGCCAGTTCCACACCCGGATCATCAGCACGGTGATGAGGCAGGTGGTGATGAACATGGTCCCGATCACCGCCAGTCCATAGGCGGCGAGCAGATTGACCGACTCGCGAAAGGTCAGCACGACGCCGATCACCAGCACCAGCAGCGTCCAGTTGACCGACGGAACATAGATCTGGCCGAGCGCGCTCTCGCTGGTGTGGGCGATCCGCACCCGCGGCATCAGCCCCAGCTGCACCGCCTGCTGCACCACCGAAAAGGCGCCGGTGATCAGCGCCTGGCTGGCGATGATCGTGGCCAGCGTCGCCAGGATGACCAGCGGCAGCCGCAGATGCTCCGGCGCCATCAAGAAGAACGGGTTGGCCACGGTCGACGGGTCGCGCAGCAGCATCGCGCATTGGCCGAGGTAATTGAGGATCAGTGCCGGGAACACGACGCACAGCCAACCCAGCGTGATCGGCCGGCGCCCGAAATGTCCCATGTCCGCAAACAGCGCCTCCGCGCCGGTGACGGCGAGCACCACCGCGCCCAGCGAAAGGAACGCCAGCATCGGGTCGCGGACGAAGAACGAGACAGCATGATGCGGCGACAGCGCGCCGAGGATGCTCGGATCGGGGATGATGTGCACCACACCCATGACCGCCAGCACGATAAAATACAGCAGCACGACCGGGCCGAAATAGCGGCTCAAGCCCGCAGTGCCGCGCGATTGCACCACGAACAGCCCGACCAGGATGCCGACCGAGATCGGCAGCACCCACGGCTTCATGCTCGCCTCGACCACCACCAGTCCCTCGACGGCGGACAGCACCGAGATCGACGGCGTGATGATCGCGTCGCCGAAGAACAGGGAGGTCGCGAGCACCGCCAGCATGGTCAGCAGCCACCCGCGCGACCCCGATTTGCGCGTGATCAGCGCCAGCAGTGCCAGGCTGCCGCCCTCGCCCTTATTGTCCGCGCGCATGACGATCATGACATATTTGAATGTCACGATGATCAGGAACGACCAGAAGATCAGGCTGAGCACACCGAAGACATGGAGGAAGTCGATCGGCAGCGGATGATGCCCGGCGAACATCTCCTTCAGCGCATAGAGCGGGGAGGTGCCGATATCGCCGAACACCACGCCGACGGCCCCGATCATCAGCGCGGTGGTGCTGCCTTTGATCTGGTGTCCGTGTTCGTTATCGTGATCTGTAACGACGTTATGCGCGAATGCAGGCATCGACGCAGGCCAGCCTTTCCCGAGCCGGGCGGGCAAGCGGCCCGTCGGAAGGCGGGCCGGTAGCATGGCGACAAGGGTCCGCCAAGCGGCTAAGCGGACCGCCATTCGGCTCGACCGACGGGCCGCTCAGGAGCTGGATCGATGCGTATCGGCGTACCCAAGGAAATCAAGAACCACGAATACCGCGTCGGCCTGACCCCCGCGTCTGCCGCCGAACTCGTCGCCGCCGGCCACGAAGTGGTGGTGGAGACCAACGCCGGCATGGGCATCGACTTCGACGATGGCGCCTATACCGCGATCGGCGCGACGATCCTTCCGGACGCGGCGGCCGTGTTCGATGCGGCCGACATGATCGTCAAGGTCAAGGAGCCGCAGGCGAGCGAGATCGCGCTGCTCGAGCCGCGACACCTCCTCTTCACCTATCTCCACCTCGCCGCCGACAAGCCGCAGGCCGAGGGGCTGATGCGGTCGGGCGCGACCTGCATTGCCTATGAGACGGTGACCGCGCCGGGCGGCGGGCTGCCGCTGTTGAAGCCGATGAGCGAGGTCGCGGGTCGCATGTCGGTCCAGGTCGGCGCGCATTATCTGGAAAAGGAGCAGGGCGGGCGCGGTGTGCTGCTCGGCGGCGTCCCCGGCGTGGCACCGGCGCGGGTCGCGATCCTGGGCGGCGGGATTTCCGGCATCAACGCAGCACAGATGGCGGTCGGCATGCGCGCGGACGTCACGATCTACGACATCAACATGAGCCGGTTGGCCGAGCTCGACATGTTCTTCTCCAGCCAGATCAAGACGGCCTATGCGTCCAAGGCGGCGATCGCGGCAGCGGTGGAGCGCGCGCATCTCGTCATCGGCGCGGTGCTGGTGCCCGGCGCTGCCGCGCCCAAGCTGGTGACGCGCGACATGCTCAGGACGATGAAGCGCGGCTCGGTGCTGGTCGACATTGCGATCGACCAGGGTGGCTGTTTCGAGACCAGCCACGCGACGACCCACGACGACCCGGTGTTCGAAGTAGACGGCGTGATCCATTACTGCGTCGCCAACATGCCCGGCGCCGTGGCGCGGACCAGCACCTTTGCGCTCAACAATGCCACCCTGCCCTTCGCGCTCAAGCTGGCAAACCAGGGCGCCGAACCAGCGATGCAGGCCGACTCGCACCTCGCCGCGGGGCTGAACGTCTACAAGGGCAAGATCGCCTATCAGGCCGTCGCCGACGATCTCGGCCTGCCGTTCGAGAAGTGGAACGGATAAGGAACACGGCCGTTGTTGGCTACGCAAGGAGATCAACAATGGCCGATACCGAGAACCCCAAGACCCATCCGACCTCCAACGCGGTCAAGGACCCGCACGACTGGACCACCGGCGACGAGCCGATGACCGGCGCGCAGGCCAGCTACCTCAAGACGCTGTCGGAAGAAGCGCACGAGGAGATGCCCGAGGAGCTGAGCAAGGCGGACGCATCGATCAAGATCGACGAGCTCCAGGAGAAGACGGGTCGGGGTAAGTAGCGAATCCGTCACCCCGGCCTTGCGCCGTGATCTCGCTTTTTCTTCATTTTGGTGGGGAAGGTAGCGGGCCGCGGATCAAGGCCGGGCCGACGGCTCTACCTGAGCCAGATACGCGTCCAGCAGCGCCAGCCGCTCTGCGATCTGCGGCCGCACCGACACCCCCTCCGGGGTCAGCGCCAGCGCCCGCGCCCAGTAGGGCCGCGCCTTGGCGAACTCCCCTATCCGCACCTGTGCCAGTCCCATGAAAAAGGGTGGACCCGGATGCTCGGGCGCTAGCCGATAGGCCTGGTCGAACGCGAGCCGCGCCGGCGCCGACACGCGCCCGTCATGCGAGGCCAGCACGTTGCCCAGCCCGACCCACAGCAGAACGCTCCGCTTATACCGCCGTAACCCGCCGATCACCGCCTGCACCGCCGCGCGCTTCTCGCCCGCGCGCTGCATCGCGTCCGCCGCGATCATGTACGCGCCTTCGGCGGAATTGCGACCGCCGAGCAGCTGGTCGCGCAGCGCAACCAGGCTCGGATCGTCGCCACCCATCGTCCGCTCCGGTCGCGCGGGCTGAAAGGGGACGCTCGGCTTGCCCTGCAGCGCATAGCCCGTCGCCCCGAGCATCAGCGCCGCGCCGACCAGTGACCACAAAGGCCGCCGCACGCCGAGCACGACGAGCGCCAGCATCGTCGCGGCGAGAAGGACGAGGAGGCTCAGCCACCCCATGCATATCCTCCCCGTTCCCGGACCGGTTGCCGCCGGCTTGCCGGCTGCCATAGGGGGCTCTCCACGCGCGACCCCCTGGCGACCCGCCCCTTCCACCCCCCGCGCAAGCGCGAGCGGCGCCCCTCCCCGTAACCGGGGAGGACCGGCATCACCGTCCGATCAACCTGCGTGCGATCGCGTCCGACACCGCCGAGGCGGGCTCGCCGGTGCGGTCGCTCTCGTCCCAGACCTCGACCAGCCGCGCCGGGATGCGCGCGATGCGGGCCTTGACCTCCGCCTCGTCGCCCTGCCCCAGATACTCCAGCCCGACATTGATGATGCCGCCGGCGTTGATGACGTAATCGGGCGCGTATAGGATGCCGCGCTCGTGCAGCCGGTGGCCGTCCTCGGGCACCGCCAGCTGGTTGTTCGCGCCGCCGGCGACCGCCTTGGCCTTAAGCCCGGCGATCGTATCCTCCGTCAGGATCGCGCCCAGCGCGTTCGGGCTGACGATGTCCACGTCCGCCGCCAGGATCGCGTCGGTCGCGATGGCCTCGGCGCCCAGCTCCGCCGCTAGCTTCTCCGCGCGTTTGCCGTCGACGTCGGCGAGCACCAGCGTCGCACCGTCGGCTGCGAGCAATCGCGCCGTACCGCCGCCGACCGAGCCGACACCCTGGATCGCGACGCGGACGCCGCGCATGTCGTCGGCGCCCAATGCCTTCCTGGCGGCCGCCTTGATGCCCAGGTACACGCCGAGCGCGGTGTACGGCCCGGGATCGCCCCCCGCCGCGCCGCTTGCGACCGGCAGTCCGGACACATACTTCGTCGCACTGGCGATCGTCACCATGTCCGCATCGGTCATGCCGACGTCCTCGGCGGTGACATAGCGGCCGCTCAGCGAATGGATCGCGCGGCCGAAGGCCTCGAGCAGTGCTGCATCTTTGGTCCGCTTGGCGTCCGCGAGGATGACCGCCTTGCCCCCGCCCATCGGCAGGCCCGCCATCGCATTCTTGAAGCTCATGCCACGCGACAGCCGCAGCGCGTCGGTGATCCCCTCGCGCTCGTCGGCATAGTTCCAGAAGCGTACGCCGCCCGCCGCCGGCCCGAGCTCGGTCGAATGGATCGCGATAATCGCGCGCAGGCCCGACTTCACGTCGGTGAAGAGGTGCACGCCCTCATGATCGTCGAAATCGGGAAAGCCCCAATTGCTCATGGGTTCGTGGGTCCTGTGCGCTGGAAAATGGGGCGACCGACGGGACTTGAACCCGCAACTTCCGGCATCACAAGCCGACGCTCTAACCAATTGAACTACGGTCGCCGTGAGCGACAGCGCCCTAGCGGGGCTGCTCGCCGCCCGTCAAGGCGCTGTCCTACAGGTGCCCGATCGGTCATGCAGCAGCGACTCGGCGAAAGGACAGGATGACTGCCGTGGATAGGGACGATTTGGGCCTCAACTTTCCCTAAACTTCCGGCCTAGAACCGTCCCTCCACCACCAGCCGGTAGCCCTGCGGCCCACCGATGAACCCGGCCCGCTCCAGCCTGAGCGCGATCGCCGGATCGGGGCTCCGCAAGCCGAACTCGGCGCGATAGCGGCCGTCGCCGAACACCCGCAGCGCGGCCGTCTCGGTCCCCGCCTGGCTGGTCAGCGGCAGCAGCAGCGCCCCGCCCTCGCACCGCGCCGGCCCGCTCAGCGTCGCCGGCAACGGCACCCCCGCCGCCTCGCCCGCCAGCGTCGCGCGCACCCGGCCATCGGCGCGCTCACACTGGCCATCGCGGAAGTGGACGGTGGCGTCGTCGAGGTCGAGCGAGGTGACCGGCAGCGGCGCGAACAGCTGGCCGGTCGCGAGCGTCGCGGTCATGTCGTCCACCCCGAGCCGATGCCGCCCGACCGTGACGGCGCCTTGCAAGGGCCGGGCACCCTCGCCGTCCAGTTCGATCCGGGCACGGCCCAGGAACAGCGGCCAGAAGGCGAGCCGCGCGCCGGTGTCGCCCAGCGCCACCTCGCCAAACCGCGCCTCCACCAGCCGCCCCGCCCACAGGCTGCCATCGACGCGCCGCGCGGTGAGCCCAAGCTCGCCCAATCCGAACCAGCCGAGCACGAGCCGCAGCGGGATGAACGCGAGCAGCCCGGCGAACAGCATCGCCCCGAACAGTGCCGTCCGCCCAGTGGCGAGCCGCAACCTCACAGCGCGCGCGCCTTCAAGGTCAGTTGTACGCCGACGCTACGATCGCCCTTGTCGGTCAGCGTCGCGGCGTCGACCAGCACGCCTGACGCTTCCAGCCGCGCCAGCCACGGCAGCAGCGCCGCCGGCCGAGCGCCCGCGATCCCGACCCGCACCCGCCCCGGCCCGTCCTCGTCCAAGGTCGCCACCGCGAACCCCGCCTCCGCCGCCCGCACCCGCACGACATCGGCGAGCGTACCGGTCAGCGGCGAGCGGCGGCGGCGCCCGATCTCGCGCAGCGCCGCGACGGTCGCACGCGTCTCCCCCAGCCGCACCACCACCGCCGCATGCCGCTCCCGCTCGCGCGACAGGCCGTCGCCGATCGGCCGGATGACGAGCAGCCACACGACTGTCAGCGCAAGCAGCGCCAACATGACCAGGATCAGCCGCTTCTCGCGCAGCGACCGCGTTTGGAACCAGGCGATCATGGCGCCCGCACCGTCATCTCGCCGGCGACGCGGCCGTTGGCGGAGGTGAAGGTGCTCGCCTCCACCACGAACCCGGCACGCTCGATCGCGCGCTTGAGGTCGGTCGGCAGCGACTCGCGCGCCGCCGCGACGGAGAGCTTAAGGTCGCCGCTCGGCTGGAAATCCAGCCCCGTCACCTCGGTGCCAGGCGTCGCGCGGACCGCCGCGAACACCGCCGCGCTCATGCCGGTGAAGCCCAGCCCCGGCCCACGCACCGCGCCCAGCCGCTCGGACAGCTGCCGGTCGGCATCGGTGACGGTCTCGCCGCGCGGCAGGCCGGTCGCGGCGAGCCGATCCGCCTGCGCCTCCAGCGCGTCGGCGGCGAAGCTGTACTTGGCGAGCTGCACCAGGCTGATCGCCAGCGTCACCGCCAGTATGGACAGCGCGATCCGCGCCAGCCGCCGGATCAGCGCCCAGTCGAGCCCCACCCGCCGCCGCCGCGCGAAGGGGCCCTGCCGCAGGTCGAGCGCCGGCATCGCCACCGCCGCCGCCAGCGCCTCGCTCAGTTCGTCGCGCCCGATCACCCGCGGCGGCTCGCCGCCGGTGACGAGCTCGGTCAGCCGCGCCTCGTCCGCGAAGCCACTCGTCCGCCCCCGCACCACGCCCGCTCCACCGAGCTCGGCGCGGGCGAACCCTTCATCGGGGCGCGGCAGCAGCATCGGCGCGGGCACCATCGCGTCCGGGTCGATCCCGGCGACGGCAAGCTCGGCCAGCCACCGACGCATCGCATCGGCACCCACCACCGCGATCGGTCGCTCCTCCGAACCTTCCTCGCCGATCGCGACGTGCAGCTCGGCAGCCGGCACCGCACTCGCCTCGCCGGCCAGAATGCGCGCGGCCGCGGTCGCCTGCGCCGGGGTGCGCGCGGGCAGCGCCGCCCAGTGCAAGGTCACCGCCTCGGCCGGTGTAACCGCGACCAGCCGGTCGTCGTCTGCGGGCGGCGGCAGCCCCTCCCCCTCTTCCACCGAACGCGCCGCGTCCATCCGCCACCAGCGGAACGACGCCTGCGCGTCGGGGAGGAAGATCAGGGTGGCGGTCACTCCTCCCCCCATTGCCGGGAGACGAGCCGCGCGGGAAGCCTCGTCGCGTCGATCAGCGCCGTCTCGCGCAGATCGAGCCCGTTCACGACCACATCGACCCGCAACGCGAACCAACGGGAGGTCACGCCCGCCCCCTCGCCCAGCGCCACGCCGGACAGCCCGGGCAGCGCGCTCGTGCTCGCCCAGCCCTGTACCGGCCGCTGCAATAACGCCGCGCGCGCCGCATCGACCGTCAGCGTATCGGGCGCGAGCATCGCCACCAGCGGTGCCTGTTCGGGCGCCAGCGTGTTGAGGTTGATCGGCGCCGGCCTGGCGGTCGGTAGCGTGCAGAGCCACGGCTTGAGCTGCGCGTACAGCTCGGCCGTCACACCGGCGACTGCACGCAGTTCGCTGGGGTCCATCATCAGCGTGCTGGCGGTGCGATAGCCCGGATCCTGCCCCAGATAGGCATTGTCCTCCGCGCCGCCCGCCTGCTGATCGGTGTCGCTGTCGATCCAGTCGGACGCGCCCGCCGCGACCTGCTCGGCGATCTGCGGCGAGACCTGCAACAGCCGCATCAGCCGCGCGAACTGCAGCCGCATCAGCGGGTTGTTGGCGTACACCCCCGGCACGGGCTCGGTCACCAAGCTGTTCAGATTGAAGCAATTGCCGCCGTCGCTGACCCGCGCCACGGCCGTGCCGCCCGGGAGCGGCAGCCCGAAGGGTGCGTTGCTCCACCCGCCCGCCAGCGTCACGCGGCCGGGGTTCTGCCCAAGCAGCGTCGTGATCCGGGTCACCGCCAGCGTCTCGGCCGCCTGCGCATAGCTGCGCGCTTGCTCGATCCCAACTGCGTTGGCGGTCAACCGCGTCGCCAGCCGCAGCTTCTCCAGCGCGCCGGCCGCGATCACCGCGATAACGGCGACCAGCAGCAACACGGTCAGCAGCGCCGCGCCGCGCTCGGCATCACTGGGGCGCATCGGTGGCCCTCGGAGCCGGCGTATAGCCGGTGCCGACCAGGAACAGCTGGCGATACTCGACGCCCGAGTCGCGCTGAATGCGAAGCTCCAATGCCTGGGGCACCGGCACCCCGCCTGCGCCGTTCCAGCGATCGCTCCACGCGCCGCGATAACGATAGCGCAGAGTCACGGCGCGCACGCCGGTCAGCAGCGGTGCGGCGGCAAGCGGCTGCGAGCCGTCCAGCCGCGGGTAGGCAATCCGCTGCAACGCCCCCTCGGCAAGCTGGTACGCGACCTTCTGGACGCCCGCGCGCGGCTGCGCGTCGAGGTTGGTCCAACCACCCCGCACCAGCCGCAGCATCGGCGCCGCCGCGCCGCTCGCCTCGCCGACGAACGCCGGCAGCACCGTGCCCGCTTCGTCGCGCTGCGTGCGCGCGCTCGCCTGTGCCAGGTCGGCCGAGAGGATCGACAGCGTCCGTTGCAGCGCCGCGAGATCGTCGAGCTTCCTGCCCGACGCCGCCTGCGTGCGGACGCTGAACGACAGCAGCGCCACACCCGCACTGGCGAGAATCGAAAAGATGAGCAGCCCGACCATCACCTCGACCAAGGTGAAGCCGTGTTCGCGTCGTTCGCCCGCAGCCGCTTCCCCGGCCAACGCCGGGGCCCAGGATCGGGCTGCTCCGAGAGGGTGTGAGTCGCTCCGCCTGCCTCGCAACTGAGCCGCGGCCTTCGCCGAGGAATATTTGACGAGGAAAGTCATCGCACCCCCTCGTCCGTAGGCGGCCGCACCATCGTCGCGCGCCCGACCAGCTGCCCGTCCGCGGCCACCACGCTCACGTCGACCCGCATGATCCGCGCATCGCCGGTCGGCGCCACCGTCCGCGTCCAGCGCCACGTCTGGCCGCCGTTCGCCTCCACGCCCTGCGTCGTGCCCCGGACCGGAGCGAGGGCGCCGGTCACCGCCTCCAGTGCGACATTGCGCGCCACCATGTTGGCGACCAGCGTGCGGTCGAGCACCGTCACGCCACGGATGCTCGCGCTCTGCAGCCGGATCAGCGCCAGCGCCGCAAGGCTGAACACCGCCAGCGCGACGAGGATCTCCAACAGCGTGAAACCGTGTTCGGCGGAACGCCCACAGGCGCTGAAGTCCTTATCATTGCGCATCGGCGCGCACGCTCCCGTCCGCGCCGAGCCGGATCAGCGACCCCCGTTCGCCCCGGCTCAGCCGCACGTCGGCCGCGCGGTCGGGCAGTCCGGTCGGGTCGAACGTGACGCGCAGCCGGCCCGTCGCGTCTCCCGGCTCCGCCCGCGTCCCTTCGGCCCAGCGCTCGACGCGCAACGGTTTGTCGGCGACCGGCGTCCACCGTCCGCCGACCCGCCGGTCAAAGCCATAGCCGCCCGGCGTCACCCACAGGCTCATCGGCCGCGCCTCGACCACTGCCTGGTCGCGCGCCGCCCGCGTCCGTGCTGCGAACCGCAGCGCCTCGTCCTGCACCCGCCCGCCAGGCGACGGCATCGCCCACAGCGTCACGCTCGCCATCAGTGCGATGACGGTGATCGTCACCATCAGCTCGACGAGCGTGAAGCCGTGCTCGGCGTAACGCCGAACGGGCGTAAAGCCGCGCTCGCCGACTTCGGTGCTACATCCAGGAGCCGATATCGGCATCGACCCCCTCGCCGCCTTCCTTGCCGTCGCGGCCATAGGACCAGACGTCCGCCTCGCCATGCTGGCCGGGCGAGGCATAGAGATAGGGCTTGCCCCAGGGATCGTCCTCCAGCTTGCGGATATAACCGCCCGGCTGGTAGCGCGCGGCATCGATCCCCTGCGGCGGTGTGCGCAACGCCTGCAGCCCCTGCGCGGTAGTCGGGTAGCGGTCGAGCTGTAGTCGATAGGTGTCCAGCGCGCCCTGAATGGTGGAGATATCCGCCTTCGCCCGCACGATCTTGGCCTGGTCGCCCGACGGCAGGACGTTGATGACGACGATGGTCGCGAGCAGGCCGATAATGACGATCACCACCATCAGCTCGACGAGCGTGAAGCCGGCTTCATGACGCCGCCTCTTGTTCGGTTCAGTACTCATGCACTTCCTCATTGCCCCGCGAGCGTGTTGAGCTGCAGGATCGGCAGCAGAATCGATAGCACGATCGTCGCCACGACACCGCCCATGATGACGATGATCGCCGGCTCCAGCAGCGACAGCGCCGTGGCGGTGAAGCGGTCGAACTCGCGTTCGAGGTAATCGGCCGCGCGCTCCAGCATCTCGTCCAGTCGCCCCGCCGCCTCGCCCGACGCAGCCAGGTACGTCAGCAGCGGCGGAAAGACGCCGGTGCGCCGCATCGCCGCCGACAGGCTCCCGCCCTGACGGATGGCGTCCGCGATCTCATCGGATGCAGCGCGCAGGCGGCGGTTGTGGATCGTGCTAGCGGTCAGCGTCAGCCCTTCAAGCAGCGGCAGCCGGCTCGCGACCATCGTCGACAGAGTCCGGCTCATCCGCGCCGCGTGCAGGTCCCGCAACAAGCGTCCGAGCAGCGGCAGCTTGAGCAGCCGGGTATCGAAGCGAAGCCGGATCGCAGGGTTCCGCAGCGCCTGCCAGATTCCGAGCCCCGCCAGCACCGCGACCAACAGCATCGCCCACCAGAAGCGCACCAGCAGGTCCGACAGCGCGATGACCACGCGAGTGAGAAAAGGCAGTTCCTGCCCGACCGTGTCGAACTGCTCCACCACCTGTGGCACGACGAAGATCATCAGCGCGGTAACGACGCCGAGCGCGACGATCGCGAGAATTACGGGGTAGGCCAGCGTGGTAATGAGCTTGCCGCGGATCTCCGCCTGCCGCTCCAGTAGCGCCGCCAGCCGGTCGAGGATGGTCGGCAGCGAGCCGGAGCTTTCGCCCGCCGACACCATCGCGCGATACAGCGGCGGGAAGCTCTTCGGCTCCCGCGCCATCGCGTCGGCGAGGCGGCGGCCTTCGACCACCCCGGCATGGACGTTTGCCACGATCGTGCGGGTCGCCTCCTGCTCGGTCTGGCGGGTGATGGTGCGGAGCGACTCCTCCAGCGGCGAGACGCGGTTGAGCGTCGCGAGCTGACGCGTGAACAGGGTCAGCTGCTTGGTCCGCATCCGCGGACGGCCGAGTTGCAGTCCGAACAACGGCCGCGCGACCGTCGCCGGCGCCGAACCGGGTTCAAGACGGACGATGTACAGCCGCTGCCGGTCGAGCCGCGCCCGTGCCGCGTCGATGCTGTCGGCGGCGACGTGCCCGCGCTTCTCCGCCCCGCGCGTGTCGATCGCGAGATAGTCGAAGTCAGGCATCGGCCGTGACTGGGATGGGCTCTTCGACCACATCCCTGCGGCTCACCCGCACCGCCTCTTCGGGCGTGGTCCGCCCCTCCTCCACCAGCCGCCGCGCGGCCTCCGCCAGCGTATCGCCGCGCGTGAAGGCATGGGCCGCGATCGCGCCCTCGTCGCCACCTTCGTTGATGAGGCGGCGGATGGTCTCGTCCACCCGGATCGCCTCGAATACCCCGATGCGGCCCTTATAGCCGGTCTGGTTGCACCGGTCGCATCCCGCCGGCTCCCACACCTGCGCCTCCGCCGCGATGCCCAGCATCGGCGCGGGCGTGTCGCCGGCGCGTACGGGACGACGACAGGCGGGGCACAGTCGCCGCACCAGCCGCTGCGCGATCACCGCGCGCAGCGTCGAGGCGAGCAGGAACGGCTCGACGCGCATGTCGCGCATCCGCGTGATCGCGCCGGCCGCATCGTTGGTGTGGACCGTCGAGAGCACCAGATGGCCGGTCAGCGACGCCTGCACCGCGATCTCGGCGGTCTCGCGGTCACGGATCTCGCCGACCATCACCGTGTCCGGGTCCTGGCGCAGGATCGCCCGCAGGCCGGCCGCGAAGGTCAACCCGACCTTGGGATTGACCTGCGTTTGGCCGATCCCGTCCATCGCGTACTCGACCGGATCCTCGACCGTCAGGATGTTGCGGGTGCCGTCGTTGAGCAGCCTGAGCGCCGCGTAGAGCGTGGTGGTCTTCCCCGATCCAGTCGGTCCGGTGACGAGCACGATGCCGTTGGGCTCGGCGAGCGCATGCTTGAGCAGCACGTTCATCGCCGGCGCCATGCCGATCGCGTCGAGATCGATGCCGGCATTGTCCTTGTCGAGGATGCGTAGCACCACCCGTTCGCCGGCGCGGCTCGGCAGCGTCGAGACGCGCACGTCGAGCAGCTTGCCGCCAAGCGTCAGCCCCATCCGCCCGTCCTGCGGCACGCGACGCTCGGCAATGTCGAGGCGCGCCATCACCTTTACCCGGCTGACTACCACGGGTGCTACATGCGGCGGCATCCGCAGCGTCTCACGCAGCACGCCGTCGATGCGCATGCGTACGACCAGCCCGGTCTCGTAGGGCTCGATATGGATATCCGACACGCCGTTGCGCGCCGCATCGGCGATGATGCCGTTGATCAGCCGGATCGCGGGCGCGTCATCGGCGGTATCGAGCAGATCCTCCGCCGTCGGCAGCCCCTCGGCGAGGCTGTCGAGCTCGCTGCCCATGCCGACCGCCGCCATCGCGGTCGCCTGCCCGTCCATCGCATAGCCGTCGGACAGCAGCCGGTCGAAGGCGGGCGGCGCCACCACCTCGATGTCGAACGGCCGCGCCAGCACCCGCCGTACCTCGATCAGCGCCTTGGGATCGGCGCCCTCGCGCAGCGCGACGGTGAGGTGGCCGTCGGCATCGGTATGCGCGACACAGACGCCGAACTTGCGGGCGAAGAGATAGGGCAAGGTGATCGCCGGCAGGTCCGGCCCATGCGGAGGGTTGGCGACGACGAGCGCTTCGGAGGTCACCTGGGAATCACCGTCGTACTCGACCGCTGCACCGGCACCCCAACCCGAGGATCCTCGATGCTCCCCGGCAAGGGCGCCCGCGGCAGCGGCGCGACCGCGCCCATGTAGTCGCGCACCAGCTGATCCACCGTCGGCTCCTCGCCTGGCTTCTGCAGCCCTTCCTGCAGCCGCAGATAGCCGTAGCGCCGCTCCGCCAGCCGCCGCCCGTCCTCGGCGGTCCGCAGGATGGTCGGGCGGATGAAGATCATCAGATTGGTCTTGGCCCGCGACCGCGCACGCGACTTGAACAGGTTGCCGACCACCGGGATGTCGCCCAGGAACGGGATCTTCTCGATCGTGCGCCGCTCCTCGTCGCTCAACAGCCCGCCGATCACCCCGATCGCCCCGTCGTCGAGCGTCAGCACCGTCTCGATCTCGCGCTTGTTGAGGATCAGGTCCGAATTGTCGTTGCTGACCGGCCCGGCGATCGAGCTGACCTGCAGATGCAGGTTGAGCTTGATCGTGCCGCTGGAGTTGACCTGCGGCTTCACATCAAGCCCGATGCCGACATTCTGCCGCTGGGTCGTGCGGAACGCGTTGTCGAAGTTGGAGGACAGCGCCTGCCCGGTGGTGACCGGGATTTCCTGCCCGACCAGGCTGTGCGCTTCCTGATTGTCGAGCGTCACCAAATTGGGGACCTGGAGCAGGTTGGACGTCGTGTCGCTCTTCACCGCGTTGATGATCGCGCCGAAGATGGTGGAGCCAATCTGCGCCCCGAAGCCGCCGAAGCCGCCCGACGAGCCCAGGATCGAGTTGATCGCCGACTGCGCCAGGCTGTCGCTGACCGCGTTGTTGGTGGTGGTCACCGTCGTCTGGCCGTTGACCGTAGTCGTCGTCGTCGCCAGCTCGCGCGCGCCGATCGCGCCGGCGATCTGGAGGATGTTGGGCGCCGAGTTGGAGAAGGTCGATGCCGCGAACGCGCCGCCATTGGCATCGCCGAGCAGGAACTGCGCACCCAGCCGGTTCACGGTCGAGTCCGACACCTCCGCGACGATCGCCTCGACCAGCACCTGCGCGCGACGCTTGTCGAGCTGGCGAACGACGTCGGCAAGCTGGCGCTGGATGTCCGCGGGCGCCGCGATGACGATCGCGTTCGCGCCGGTGAAGCGGGTCACCACCGCCGCGGTGCGCCCGCCTTGGGTGGTGATCGCCGCCTGTCCGCTACCACCGCCGCCTCCGCTCACCGCCGGCGTGGGTGTCGGGGTCGCGATCGGGCCCGTGCTGGTGTTGGTGCCGGTGCCCGAATTCGTGCTGCCGAAGTTGCTGCGGCTCAGCGGCGTCGAACTCGGCTGGTCGGGCGCCTGGCCGACGAGTTGCTGGAGCACCGGCAACAGCTGCTCGGCGTCGGCGTTCTCCAGGAACACCACCTTGATCTCGGTGCCGTTGCGCGCCTGGCTGTCGAGCTGCTGCGCCACCTGCGCGAGGCGCGCGACTGATGCGGCGTCGCCTCTCAGCGCGATCGAATTGGAGCCTTCGACCGCGACGATGGACACGGTTGCCCCCGGACTTACCCCGCCCCCGCCCGCCGCGCCGCCGGTCAACCCCTGCAGCGCCGTCGCCACTTCGCGCGCGCTCGCGTTGCGCAGCGCGATGACGCGCGTCGAGGCCGAGTCGATGTCGAGCCGCCGCAGCACTTCGCGTACCCTGCGGACATTGTCGGCGAAGTCGACCACGACCAGGCTGTTGCCGGTGCGGTTGGCGGTGACGGAGCCCTGCTGGCTGACCAGCGGCCGCACCGTGTCGAGCGCGGATTGTGCGTCGACTGACCTCAGCCGGACGATCTCCGTCACGAAGCTGTTACGGTTGGCGCCTGTGCTGCCGATCCGGCTCGGCTGCTGCGCCGCATTGTCGAGCGGCTGGATGCGCAGCGCGCCGTTGGCGGTCGGCACCGCGATCAGGTTGTTGGACCTGAGCGTCGACAGGAAGATCTCGAAATACTCCGAGCGACTGAGCGGACGGTCGGTCACCACCGTCACCTTGCCGGTGACGCGGCTGTCGATGATGAAGGTCCGGCCCGTCACCCTCGCCGCATCGGCGATGAAGGCGCGGATGTCGGCATCGCGGACGTTAAGCGTCGTCTGCGCGGTAGCCTGCGAGGCGAGCGCGACCAGCGCGACCGGAGCAAGAAGACCCCTCATCGGCTGGGCGCCACGGTCAGCGCCAGCGACAACATCTGATTGTTGCGCTCGACCTGGATCGGAATGTTGCCGCCGCCGCGGAAGTCGGCCGCGATGCGGTCGAGATCGTCGGCGCCCGCCACCGGCCGTCCGCCGATCGCGGTGACCACATCGCCCTCGCGCAAGCCCGCCTCACGGAAGAGCGCACCGCTCCCCTGAGGTCGCACCACCAACCCGCTAACCCGCCCGCCGTCGATGCGTGGGATGAAGCCGATCTCCTGCCGTATCTGCCCCACCGGCACACCTCCACTTGGCCCTGACGCAGGTGGTGGTGCAAGCCCCGGCGCGGACGGCGCCCCGCCGGGTACGACGGGCTGCACCGCCTTGGACTGGTCGAGGAACAGATCCTCCAGCGCGCCGCCACGATCGAGCGTGACATGGTCGAACGCGACCGCTTTCAGCCGGACGCCGGGCGCGACCTCCTGGCCCACGGCGATCGAGTTCTGCACCCCGTCGGGACCGGCGATGATCGCGGAGCCGCCGCCCTGCGCCTCGTCGATGCGCGTGCCGAACAGGACCAGCTGTAAAGAGGTGACGGTCGCGGGCGCCGCTTCGCCCTGCAACCGGAAGAAGGGGTCGAAGCTCGCCAGCGCGTCGGCCGGAATGCCCGCAACCACCGGCGCGACCGGGCGCCAGTCACCCAGCGGATTGACCGGCGTCACCACCGTCCAAACCAGCCGCGCGGTCTGCGCCGCCAGCGCGGCCAGTAGCAGCAGCTCGGCTGCCGAATAGATGTTGACGACGGGAACACGCCGCAACAGCCGTCGCGCGCGCCCGTCCATGACCAATCGCATGCTTCGTTCAAACCCTCGCCCGGCTCGCCCATAGCAAGCCCAAGTTTCACCGTTGCGTCAACCATTTGTCGCCTTGGAGCGCGCGTGATGCGGTGGCAGAAAGGGGCATGGCCGCCCTCCCCCACCTCGGCTCCGGCCACCCTTCCGAAGCGATCGTGGCGCGCATCCTGTCCAATCCGGGCGTGCAGAAGCTGCCCAGCCCCAAGCTGACGCTGTTCGTCGCGCGCGCCTTTCTGCCGGCGGAGCTGTGCGCCGCCGTCATCGAACGGATTGACGCGGTCCGCCGACCCTCCACGATCGCGGACGCGAATGGCGATGCCGGCTATCGCACCAGCGAGACGGGCGATCTCGACCCCGCGGACGCCCATGTGCAGGAGGTCGAGAGGCGCATCGGCGCGTTCACCGGCCTCCACCCCGCGCATGGCGAGCCGCTGCAGGGGCAACGGTACGGCGTCGGGCAGGAATTCAAGGGCCACACCGACTATTTCGAGCCCAACGGCGCCGACTTCGCCCGCTATTGCAGCGTCGCCGGCAACCGCACCTGGACGGTGATGGTCTACCTCAACGTTCCAGACGCTGGCGGCGCGACGCGCTTCAAGGCGGTCGACAAGATCATCCAGCCGGAAACGGGCAAGCTCGTCTGCTGGAACAACCGCCGGTCGGACGGCAGCCTCAACCCCGCGACGATCCATCAGGGGATGAAGGTGCGCAGCGGGGTCAAGTACGTCATCACCAAGTGGTTCAGGGAGCGGGTGTGGGGGTGACGACCGCTCACAGGTACCGTCATGCTGAACTCGTTTCAGCATCCATGCGAACCATCAGTCGCTGATTTGCGGTCGCGGTCGCGCATGGATCCTGAAACAAGTTCAGGATGACGGAGCATCCCACGGCTCGGTTGAGCTCTAGAACGTCGCACTCACCCCCAGCGAGAACACCCGGCCCAGTTCGTAGCGGTTGATGAACACTTCGTTCCCGCCGGCAAAATTCTGGCTCTCGCGATACCCGGTACGCGTCAGGTTGCGCGCTTCCGCCTTCAGCTCGAACTTGCCGCCCGCCACTTCGATGCCCTGGCGCAGCACCACGTCCAGGCGGATACCGGGCCGCTCCATGATATCGGGCTGAAAGCCGTCGCCCGACAGCAGCGAAGGACCGCGGTTGGTGACCCGCTCGCTGGCATAGTTGAACAGCACGGTGAGCTGCGACAAATTGGCCGTGTCCTCGATGCCGACCTGGACGTTGACGAGATGGTCGGACTGTCCGGTCAGCGGCGCGGCGTCGCGGAACTGCAGGCCCGCCGGACCGAACCCGGTGGGGCACCCGCCCAGCGTCTGGTTGAGGACATTGGGTACGCAGCTCGCATCGGCGGTGATCTGCGATTTGGTGTAGGTATAGTTGCCGAGCAGCAGCAGCCGGCGGGTAGCGAAGAAGTCACCCAGGCCGGACAGCGAGACATATTTCTGCGCCTCCACCTCGGCCCCGTAGAGCTTGGCGCGTGGGAGGTTGGTGAAGCCGGTCTGCAGCCGGTCGTCCGACCCGGTGTAGAAGCCGACCTGCTCGATCGGATTGTCGATCCGCTTGTAGAAGCCGGCAAGCGTGAACCGCTGGTCACGACCGAAGAACCACTCGTACCGCGCCTCCGCATTGTACAGTTGGGAATCGCTCAACAGCGGGTTGCCGAAGAACAGCCGATCCGAATCGGGATCGCGAAACTGCTGCGGCGCGAGCTCGCGGAACTGCGGTCGCGACAGCGTCTTCGACGCCGACGCACGGAGCTGCATGTTCTCGGCGAAGTTCCAGGTCACCGTGGCAGCCGGCAGCCAGTAGTTGTTGTCGAGAACCGTCACCGTCCCGCCGATCGGCGTCACCGTCTCGCGCGCGGTCTCATAACGTACGCCGATGGTGGCGCGCAGGCCGTCAAGCACCTCCGCCTCGGCCTGCAGATAGCCGGCATGAATGCGCAGCCCCGCGTCATAAGCGGCTGCGCCTGCCGTGGTGTTGAACTGCAGCTCGATCGTGCACGCCCCGGCGGCGATCTGCGGACAGGCGTTGTTGATCGCGTCCGGGCCGAGCAGGAAGTCCGGCCGCAGCAGGTTGACCGGATAGCCCGGCGCCGTGCCGCCGCCCAGGCTGGTCTGGTAGTTGAACTGCAACCGGCTGGAGGTCCGCTGCGTGTCCGAATAGAAATAGCCGGTCGAGACCGTGAACGGCCGATCGGTGTCGAGCTTGTACGACAGGTCCGCCTGGCCGGTATACAAATCCTCGTTCAGATCGCTGAAGATGACCGACGCGAACGGCGTGAAGCGGCCGGTGACCTGATAGGCGCCTGCGCATTGCAGCCCGCCCGATTGCTGCTGTCCGTCCGGAATGATCGTCAGCCCGGTCGTGGTGGTCGGCGAGCAGAGATAATCGAACTGGCGCTCGTAAGGCGATTTGCGCTTCGAATTGGCATAGGCGGCGCGCGCGTCCAGCTCGAGGTTGGAGGTGAGCTCGAACTCGCCGACGAACTGGCTCTCGACCAGCTGCCGCTCGAACCAGTTGGTGTTCTGCTGAAAGCGCAGCCCGCTGAAATTGTTGTACCGCTCCGATGCCGAGCCGCGCGCCTGCTTCAGCGTGTCATGGATGTACACGGTGGTGAAGCGCAGGACGTTCTCGTCGAACTCCAGCCCGAGGCCGACCAGCGCATTGGCGACGATCCGATTGTCGGTCAGCAGGGTGGTGAAGTCGTTGCGGATCGACCCGTCCGCCGAAACGGTGTCCTGCTGCGTCGATACCCGCGTGCGGAAGCTATTGGAAAGGCTCAGCGACCCGATCACGCCCAGCCGGGTCGCACCGATGTCGAACACCGAGCCCCCGGACAACTCACCCGACCAATTGGCTGGGATCTGGTTGTTGCGCTGAAGCAGCGTGGTTTCGGCATTGGTCAGCTGCGCCACCTGCGCAGCGGGTACCAAGCCAGAGCCGTTCGGCGCGTTCTTGATGAAGGCGGGGACGTCGCGGGTGCCGTCGTCGAACCCGGTCCAGTCGTACTTGCCACCGTCATAGGTGTAGCCGAGCTCGCTGGTGGTGAAATCGTCGCCCGAAATCGATGCACCGAACGACAGGAAGTTCTGCTTCGGGATTGCCGTCGTGGTCAGGTTGATGACGCCGCCGCCGAACTCACCGGGATAATTGACCGAGTAGGTCTTCTGCACCACCGCCGACCCGACGATCGAAGTCGGAAAGATGTCGAGCGGCACCGACCGACGCAGCGGCTCGGGGCTAGGCAATGGCGAGCCGTTGAGCAGCGACGAGGAATAACGGTCGCCGAGCCCCCGGACATAAACGAAACCACCGCTCACCACCGACAGGCCCGTGACGCGCGACAGCGCGCCGGCGATGTCGCCCTCGCCCGTGCGGGCGATGTCGGCGGCGGAAAGCACCGAGACGACCTGCGAGGTGGCACGGACGGCGTTGGGCACGTTGCGGCCGACGACCACGATGTCCGCGACGTCCCCGGACGCGCCGGGCGCGGAGATCTCGACCTCCTCCTCGGGCGCCTGCGCCGCATCCGTGCCGGGCTGCGCCGTACCACTCTGCGTCGTCGGCGTCTGGTCAACACCGGCAGGCGGGGTGGTCGTGATGGTCGGTCCCGGCGGGGTCGCCGGGCTGGGCGCCGCGGTGCCGCCGCTCGTCTGGGCGAGCACGGCAGGAGCGGTCAGCTGCGACGTGAGGAGAAGGAGCGCTGCGTAAGCGGAACGTCGCTGCATGGCCTAAACTCGATCTGGAGGAGGCGACCGGAGCGGCGCTCACACGCGCCGCTCCGGTGCGGGCCGAGGCGTGGCCTCAGCGGCCCTGGCAGGCGAAGTAGACCGAGCTGAACAGTGGCGGGCCGAACTCCTGTCGCGCCGGGTCGGCGGCACGGATCGTCGAGCGGTCGGCAGCACTGGCCTCCTGCGCGACGAGGTTGATGCAGGCCACGCCCGACGGCGTGCGCACGACGCCATTGATGAAGCGCATGTCCGAGCCGCCACGCTGGCGGATCGCGGCGGGTGCGTTCGCGGTCTGCAGGAAGGTGAAGTTGGCGAAGGTGGAGAAGGTGCGCGGCAGCAGGTCTTCGGCGAGATTCGAGTCGATCTCGGTCGAGAAGGAGTCGGCGGTCGCCCCCGATGCCTTCTGCGCGGCGATGATGAACTGCATGAAGCCGCGATAGCCGTTGTCGATGTCGAACCCGTCGTCGTCCGCGCCGGTCACCACGAAATAGCGGATGTTGGTCGTGCCGCCGAAGATTTCTACGCCGTCATCGGCCGAGTTGTGGCTCTGGATATGATCGATCGTCGTGCCGGTGCCGGTACCGCCGAGCGTCAGACCCTGGACCTCGTTACCGTCCGCCAGTGCAACGCCGGTAAAGCGGATTTGGACGTATTGCAGCGTACCGCTGTTGTCGGCGGCGTCGGGCCCGCCGTAAAAGCGGCTGGTCACGCCTTCGATGCCCAACTGACAGGTCGCCGACGAGCCGTTGGCGTTGTTCGGGCCGGTGCCCGCCGCGCACACCGCGGTCGGCGCCTGGCCGAGGACGATGACGCCGCCCCACTGGCCCTGCGTCGCATCGCCGACATTGTTGGCGGTCAGGTTCTGCTGCGAGGTGAAGATGATCGGCGCGGTGGCGGTGCCGACCGCGTTGATCCTCGCGCCGCGATTGACGATCAGGACGTCCGTCGTGGCTTCGGTGCTGTCGGCGGCGAGCGTCACGCCGGCCGCGATGTTCAGCACCGCCGCGCTGTCGGCGCCGGTCGTGCCGACATCGGTGCCGACCTCGGTCTGGCCACGGAAGCGGTAGACCACGCCCTGAATGCGCGGCAGCGTCAGCGTGCCGGTGATGAGCTGCGGCAGGCGGCAGACGCGGAAGGTCTGGACCAACCCGTCATCGGTCGTCCCCGCCGGGCAGGCAGCGGTCGAGCCGCCGGTGCCGATTGCGGGCACCGAAGCGCACGAGGTGGAGGTGCCGCCGAAGTTCGCCGCGCTCGAGTTGCAGGTCCAGTTCTGGAAGGCATTGTCCGTCGGACCGGACAGCGCGCCGACGAAATTCGTTGCCGTGAAGAAGTTGTTGATCGTGCTGGCGTTGCTCGCCGTGGTCAGCGACGTGGCGCTCGCCGGCGCGATCCCGGAGAGCATGCTGGCGGAGCCGTTGACGTTGTTGTTGGTGCCGGCATTGACGATCGCCAGCTGCTCGTCGGCGGTGATCGCGAAGGTCTGCCCGTCCGAGCGCGTCTGGCCCGAGGTCGAAGCGAACTGCCCGGCGGTGATCGCGGCGGGTGTCGGCGTCGCGGTCGCGGTGGGGGTCGGCGTCGGTGCCGGCGTGACGATGGTGACGCTGCCCGCCCCCGGCGAAGCGACGCTGTCGGCCCCGTCGCAGCCCGTCAGCACCAGCGCGGCGCTGCCCAGCAGCAACGTCGCACGCACGCGGTTGATGATCGCCATGATACCGAAACTCCCCGAATGTCCCTGCGGCCGACTCGGGTGCTCGCCCGCTGGCCATGGGGTGGGCGCTAGGGGCATCGTGTGACTCTCGCGTGGGAGTTTGGCGACAGGCCCGTGACGCTCGCGTTACGGTTCGATGACGACCGTGCCCCCTTTCATCACCAATCGGACCTGTCGCAGCGCGGCGATATCGCGCGACGGGTCGCCGGCGACCGCGACCAGATCGGCGGTCATGCCGGCGCGGACTCGCCCCACCCGCTCCGCCACCCGCAGCGCCCGCGCGTTGCCGCTGGTCGCCGCCTCCAGCACCGCGCGGGGCGCCATGCCCCAGGCGACCATCAGCTCCGCCTCCCGCGCGTTGTCGCCATGCGCGAAGACCCCTGCATCTCCGCCCAGGCACATCGCGACGCCGGCCGCGCGCGCCGCGTCGAACGCGGCGCGTTTGATCGCGACCCGCGCCGGCACCGGCGCCGCGCCGTTCCAGCCGGCATAGCGGCTGATCGCCTCGGTCGCCGCCAATGTCGGGCAATAGACGACGCCGCGCCGCTTCATCGATGCGAACACCGCCGGGGTGCCGCCGTCGCCATGCTCGATCGTATCCGCACCCGCCTCGACGGCGCGGCGCATGCCTTCGGGAGTCGAGGCATGCACGGCGACAGCCCGGCCGGAGTCGTGCGCCGTCTCCGCCGCCGCGCGCATCTCCGCGACGGTAAAGGTCGCGCTCGCCCCGGCGCTGCCGGCGATGCGGTAGTCAGCGTAGAGCTTCACCACGTCCGCGCCCTCGCCGATCTGCCGCCGAGCGACGCGGCGGACCTCTTCCGGCCCGGACGCCTCCTCCGCTCCCTGCGGGACAGGAAAAGCATAGCCGCGTGGCCCATAGGTGCCGGTCGCGACGATGGCGCGGCCGGCGATCAGCAGCCGCGGCCCGGGCACCACGCCCTGGTCGATCGCGCGCTTCAGCCCCTCGTCGGCGTCCCCAGCCCCCTCCGTGCCGAGATCGCGCACGGTGGTGAAGCCCGCCCGCAGCGTCGCCCGCGCCGCCGCCACCGCCCGCGCCGTGCGCAGCGCCACGGGCTCCTTCAGCACCTGATCGTTCCAGCTCGTCTCGTTGTAGGGGTGGAGGAACAGGTGGACGTGCGCGTCGATCAGCCCCGGCATCAGCGTCGCGTCAGGCAGGTCGAGCATGGTCGCCCCGGCCGGCGCAGCGATCGAGGGTCCCGCGGCGACTATCCGATTGCCGGTCACCAGCACCTGCCAACCGGTATGCATCGTCTCACCATCGAAGACGCGAGCCGGGCGGAGGAGGGTGGATCGCTCCTGCGCCGCCAGCGGCGAGGCGAGAAGGGCGAGCAGCAGGGGAAGAAGGCGCATGTCGCTGTGTGGTGCATCGCCCGCCGGCCGCCAAGCTCCGCGGCAATCCTGTCCTCCAAAAGGATAGCAACTGGGCTCGGCCCTCGCCGGGGTGGATACGGCGCGCGGAGCCGGAAGCGTATTGCTCAACCATGACACTTCCGGCTAAGCCATTCGCCGAAGGAGACTCCCGTGAAGCTGGTTCGTGGTGCCTGGAAATTGCTGGTCGGGATCAAGGATGGCCTGGTGCTCGTCGCCATGCTCCTGTTCTTCGGCATCTTGTTCGCGGCGCTCTCCGCGCGGCCGGGATCGAAGCCGATCGGCGACGGCGCGTTGGTGCTGAAACTCGACGGCGCGATCGTCGAGCAGCCCGCCGACATGGACCCGTTCGCAGCGCTGTCCGGCCAGCCGGTCGGGCGCGAATACCGGCTGCGCGACGTGCTCCGCGCCATCGACGCCGCGCGCAGCGACGACCGCGTCAAGGCGATCGTGGTCGATCTCGACGCGTTCGGCGGCGGTTATCCGGCGGTAGTCGGCGAGGTCGGCGCCGCACTGAAACGCGCGCGCGACGAGGGCAAGAAGCCGGTGCTCGCCTATGCCACCGCCTATGGCGATGCCGCCTACCGCCTCGCCTCCAACGCGTCCGAGATCTGGATGCACCCGATGGGCGGGACGCTGTTCGCCGGCCCCGGCGGCTCACAGCTGTTCTACAAGGGCCTGATCGATCGCCTCGGCGTCAATGCCCACGTCTATCGCGTCGGCAAGTACAAGTCCTTCGTCGAACCCTATACCCGGACCGACCAGAGCCCGGAGTCGCGCGAAGCCAGCCAGGCTCTGACCGGCACCCTGTTCGCGCAGTGGCAGGACGGCGTCCGCGCCGCGCGCCCCAAGGCACGGTTCGCGGCCTATCTGACGCAGCCCGACCAGGTCGTGCAGGCGAGCGGCGGCGATATCGCGCAGGCGAACCTGCGTGACGGCATCGTCGACAAGCTCGGCGACCGCACCGCCTTCGGCCGCCGCGTGGCGGCGCTGGCGGGCAGCGACGGCGCCAAGCCCGCGGGCAACTTCACCACCATCCGCTACGCCGACTGGATCGCCGCGCATCCGCTCTCCACAGACGGCGACGCGATCGGAGTGCTGACCGTCGCGGGCAACATCGTCGACGGCAAGGGCGGACCCGGCACCGCGGCGGGCGATACGATCAGCAAGGCGATGCTCGACGGGCTCGCCAAGAAAAAGCTGAAGGCGCTGGTCGTGCGCGTCGATTCGCCCGGCGGCTCGGCGCTCGCGTCCGAGCAGATCCGGCTGGCGGTGCTGGAGGCGAAGAAGCAGAAGCTGCCGATCGTCATCTCGATGGGTGGGCTCGCCGCATCGGGCGGATATTGGGTGGCGACCGCAGGCGATACCATCTTCGCCGAGCCCAATACGATCACCGGCTCGATCGGCATCTTCGGCATCATCCCGACTTTCGAGAAGACGCTCGCCAAGATCGGGGTCACCAGCGACGGGGTGAAGACCACCCCACTGTCGGGCCAGCCGGACGTGATCGCGGGCACCAACCCGGTACTCGACGCGGTGCTGCAGTCGGGCATCGAGAACGGCTATCGCCAGTTCCTCTCCCGCGTCGCGGCCGCGCGCAAGATGACGCCGCAGCGCGTGGACGAGATCGGCCAGGGCCGGGTCTGGGACGGCGGCACCGCCCGTCAGCTCGGACTGGTCGATCGCTTCGGCACCCTCTCCGACGCGATCGCCGAGGCCGCCCGCCGCGCCGGGATCAAGGGCACCGACTATCACGCCGTGTACCTCGAAAAGGAGCCCGGCTGGGCGGCGCAGCTCGCGTCGAGCTTCAACGACGAGGAGGAGGGGACGAGCGGCGACGTATTCGCGCAGGTCGCGACCGCACAGCGCCAGCTTTTTGCCCGCGCATCGGGCGACATGAAGCGGCTGGCGTCCGCCGGCTCGATCCAGGCGAGCTGCCTGGAATGCGGCGGCTTCGGTCCCGTCACGGCGGTGCCGTCCGACGCGCGGCTCCTGGACGTGCTGTTGGCGCGGTTCGGCCTGTGATGGCAGCGAGAACGTGATCGCGATCCGACCGGCGACGGCGGCGGACGCGGCGGCGATCACCGCGATCTACGCGCCGCATGTGCTGGTCGGCGTCGCTTCGTTCGAGACCGCCCCGCCCCACGCGCCAACGATGGCCCGGCGGATGGCGGCATCGGACGGGCTCTACCCGTGGCTGGTCGCCACCCAAGGAGAAGAAAGCGGCGGCGTCATCGCCTATGCCTATGCGAGCGCCTTCGCCGAGCGCGAGGCGTATCGCTGGGCAGTGGAGACCACGGTCTACGTTGCCGACGCGGCGCAGCGGCAGGGGGCGGGACGGCTGCTGTACGGGGCGCTGGTCGACACGCTGCGCGCGCAGGGCTTCACCCAGGCGATCGGCCGCATCGCCCTCCCCAACGAAGGCTCGATCGCGCTGCACGAGGCGGTCGGCTTCCGCCGCGCGGGCGTGTTCCGCGAGGTCGGCTGGAAGCACGGCCGCTGGATCGACGTCGACCTGTGGCAATGCGAACTGGGGGAGCCCACCAGTCCGCCGGCCGAGCCGCGGCGGTTCGCGGAGGTGGGGTTGGTGCGGGGGTGAGGGGCTGGGCTTGTGTCTGATTGTGGTGATAGCCGACATTGCTCGCGGAGGTGCGATGCGCCAGCTTAACCGCATGAACCGCGGCTCAGTAATACTCGTTTTTCTCCTCGCGATCCTGCCGAGTGGGTGTGATCGAGCGACGACAACTTACGCCGCGAGTTGCTCAACGCCGCTCGCTCATTGGGGGCGGGAGAAGGACGGTGTCGGGCATTTGCGAGTGGTCCAGCCCGTCTACGTCGGCTCCGACGGCTCCATCCTCTGGAACAAGGCCGTTATCTCTGACACGACGCTGCGACGATACATGTATCAGATGAGCAGCTTGAACCCAAATCCGCAAGCTGTGCTCGACGCGTCTCCTAGCGCGTCGTGCAACCGGGTGGGAGCAGTTCGCGCTATCATGGATGCCGCTCCAATGTGCAAAGGTCCGCACTCGCTTTGCAGTGAGGGCTGGAACTGGCGGCAATGGCCCGAACTTGGCGGTCCCTAACGTCGGCGATTAGGCGTTAGCTACCTCACCGCCGCCCCCGATAAGCCGGCAGCTTCAACCCCCACCGCAACGCCGCCGCACGCAGCGCGAACCCCGCAGCCGCGCCGATCACCGCCGCGTCCGCCACCGGCACCCCCAGCAGCACCAGCGCGACATAGCTCCCCGCCGCCAGCGCCGCCGCCGTGACGTACAGCTCCGGCCGCATCAGGATCGACGGCTCGCCCGCGAGCACGTCGCGGATGATGCCGCCGACGCACGCCGTCACCACCCCCATCACCGCCGCCGGCACCGGCGGCACGCCGAAGCCCAGCGCCTTGCTCGCACCGAACACGGCATAGGCGGCGAGCCCCACCGCGTCGAACCAGTCGAGCGCCTCCCCCTTCCACCACCGCTCGGGCGTCAGCCAGATCACCAGCGCCACGGCCAGGCACACCGCCGCCGCGCGCTCGTCGCGCACCCAGAACACCGGCGCGCCGATCAGCAGGTCGCGCACCGTGCCGCCGCCGACGCCGGTGATCAGCGCGAAGAAGGCGAGCGTCACGAAGGTCTGCCCCCGCTTCGCCGCCGCCAGCGCGCCGGACGCGGCAAACACCGCGAGGCCGGCGAGGTCGAGCCAAGGGCCGAGCGCGGGGATGGGGAGCGGGAGGGGCATCGCGGAGACTGTAGCGCGGCATCAGGGTACGTGAAATCAACTACCTCCGTTCGCCCTGAGCGAAGTCGAAGGGCACAAGCGGCCAAGGTGCTTCGACTTCGCTCAGCACGAACGGTGATCTTCGAGCGCGGCAGGTATAGAGAATGGCGAGCAGAAAATGCGCGCGGGCCTCAAACCCATCTTCCCCGGCGAAAGCCGGTGCCCAGTTGCTGTGCGCGAACTGGAGTAAGGTATCGCAGCGTCCAATCAGCGGCACATCGCAGCGGCAAAGGCTCTCCTGAGCGCCTGCCTTGCAGGCAGCCGAAGGGCCGCGTCGTCGAAGCTCGCGTGCCGCGAGCCCGGCCGTGCTTGCGCATCTCGTGGCGAGCTACGCTGGCCGCGTGCGCGCCGCGCAAAAAAGGGGCCGGCCTTTCGGCCGACCCCCTCTCGTCGCCGCGCCTTGCATCCGCTGGGGAACCGCAGCCGAAGCTGTTGGCACCCTGCGCCCTGCCGGTTTCGGCGGCAGACCGGCCCGACCTCTCACCGCGAACGGTGCCGTCCAGACCTGCCCTGTTCGGTCACCGGGGCGGCGATCTCGATGTAGTCGCCCGAAAGCGACGCCTTCGCATCCACCGGCCACGGCGGCCTGCTCCACCGATCGCGTCCGAAGACCCGATCCGCTTCGCCGTTCGTCACCATCCGCTTGCCCGACCTCCGCATCCGGCTCGATCCCGAAGAAACCAGCCATCCGCGCCTGCCGTGCCGCTTGCCTGGCGACCCGCCTTGCCTCCACCCGACCGTAAACGGCCCGGCGTCCTCGCCGCGGTTCGGTGATGCCTTCCCTGCCCCTCGTCGCCGTCACCGCTTGCACGGTTGGCGCCGGAGGAACGCTACGAGCATCCCCGCCTGCCTTGCCCGCCTTCGGACCACCTCGCGGCATCCGCAGCCTCTGCCCGGCAGCACCGGCGTTCCACTCCGCTCCGAAGAGCCTCGTCGTCCGCCTGCCCAAACAAAGTCTCACGAGTTCCGAGTCGCGCAAAGCGGCATCGGGGCGACCCGCCTGTGAATAACGTGGACAATTAACGCGGGTTAGCCGCGACGTTGTTTTACGTTCATGAAACCGCGCTCGCCGGCGGTACGTTACGGTCCCAGATCATTTCACACGGGAGTATGTAGCATGCGTAAACTGATCCTGGGCCTCAGCGCCTTCGCCGTCGCCATCCCGTCGGTGGCGGTCCTGCCCGCGGCCAGTGCCGACGCGCAGCGCTACAAGTATCGCGAGTGGCGCGGCAAGGACGGGCGCACCTATTGCCGCAAGTCGAACGGCACCACTGGCCTGATTGTCGGCGGCGTCGGTGGCGCGCTGGTCGGCCGCACGATCGACACCGGCGGTGACCGCACGATCGGCACGCTCGGCGGTGCCGCGCTGGGTGCACTCGCCGGCCGCGCGATCGAGCGTGAGACCAGCAGGCCGCGCCGCTGCCGTTGATCACTGTCTGACCTGATCGTCACGGAGAGGGCGTCGCGAGTGATCGCGGCGCCCTTTTCGCGTCAGATCACGCCGCCGCCGATCATCAGCCGCAGCCCAAACACGACCAGCAGCACCAGATTGAGATTGCGCCCCGAATTGCTCGACGACATCGCGCCCAGCGCTAGCCCGACCACCCCGATCGGCAGCACGAGCCAGTTGAGCCAGCCCAGGAAGGGGATGAAGGCTACCAGCCCCAGCGCCAGGGTGACGAGGCCGATCAGCAGCGAGAAGATGTTCAGCATCACCGATATGTGGCCCGGCGAGCCTCAGGCCGCAACTCTCCTCACCAAAGCTTTACCCGCGTGCGTTACGGCGACGAGATGCGCTTCACCCTTGCCCTGCTTCTCCTCCTCGCCGCCTGCAACGCCGCGCCACAAAGCCAGCAGCAGGATCTCGACGCGCTCGATCGCGAGCTGAGCGACGCCAACAGCGCTGGCAATGCCCGCGATCCTGCGATCGCCGACGCGCTCGCGGGCCAGATCATGGTCGATCCGAACCTCGCCCAATCGTCCAATGCCAACGCGGTTGGCCCGGCCACCCGCCCCGATTCGGGCGCGATGCCGCTCGACATCGCCGGTCCCGATCCGGTCGATCCGGCGACCCTGAAGCGCGCACCCGCCGCCACCGGGAACTGTCCGCAATGCACCGTCAAGGCACAGGCATTGACGCTCGGCGCCCTCGCCGGCCAGCAACCGGGTGCGAAGGGCTGCGCGACGGTCAGCTACTCGGCCCGTTGGGCCAACCGCCTGCCCGCCGACCTGCCCCTCTACCCCGATGCCCGCGTCATCGAGGCGGCCGGCAACGCGCAAGGATCCTGCCGCTTGCGCGTCGTCAGCTTCGCCAGCAGCGCCGCGCCGACCAAGCTGATCGACTGGTATTATACCCGCGCCACCGCCGCCCGTTATTCGGCGGAGCACCGGGCCGACGGCGGGATGCGGGTGCTCGGCGGCAGCCGCGGCGGCGATGCGTACATCGTCTATGTCACCCCCCGCCCCGGCGGCGGTTCCGACGTGGATCTGGTCAGCAACGCCGGGACCTGAGCCCGCGGGGTGACGCGGCAAGCGATTGCCGGTAGGGCTCGGCCATGTCCCTCCTCCTCGTCATGTTCGGCGGCGCGCTCGGCGCCGGCGCGCGCTATCTGGTCGCCCGCGCCACTCCGGAAGCCTGGGCGCCCGGCGCGACGCTCGCCGTCAACTTGACCGGTGGCCTGCTGATGGGCTGCCTGTTCGCGGTCCTCGCGCGCACGCAGGCGGCCGAGCCGTGGCGCTTGTTCCTCGGCGTCGGCGTGCTCGGCGGCTTCACCACCTTCTCCGCTTTCTCGCTGGATGCCGTGACGCTGGCGCAGCGCGGCGAGCTGCTGACGGCGGCCGGTTACGTTCTCGCCAGCGTCGTCGGCTCGATCGCCGCGCTCCTCGCCGGTCTGACGCTCGTCAGGGTCGCGGCATGAGCGACGCCGTCCGCCTGTTCACCGTCGGCTTCGACGACGACGGCATCCGTCTGGACCGTTGGTTCAAGCGGCATCTGCCCGAGACCAGCTTCACCACTGTCGCCAAATGGGCGCGCACCGGCCAGCTGCGTGTCGACGGCTCCCGCGCGACGCCCGGCGACCGCATCATCGCCGGCCAGCAGCTCCGCGTCCCCCCGCCCGAGCCGGTGCGCGAGGATGCCCCCGCCGAGCGCGAGCGGGCGCCGCTGACCCCCGACCAGATCGCCTTTGCCCAGGAGATGGTGATCCACCGCGATCCGCAGGCGCTGGTGCTCAACAAGCCGCCGGGCCTCGCGACGCAGGGCGGCACCAAGACGGTCGAGCACGTCGACGGCCTGCTTGACGCGCTGACCGATGAAGCAGCCAGCCGGCCCAAGCTCGTCCACCGCCTCGACAAGGATACCAGCGGCGCCCTGCTCGTCGCCCGCACCAGCCGCGCCGCCGCCTTCTTCGCCAAGACCTTTTCGGGCCGCACCGCCAAGAAGGTCTATTGGGCACTGATCGTCGACGTGCCCTCGATCGAGGACGACATGGTCGAGCTGCCCATCGCCAAACAGCCCGGCACCGGTGGCGAGAAGATGCATGTCGACGAGGAGAACGGCCAGTCCGCGCGCACCCGCTATCGCGTCATCGAGCGCGCCGGCAATCGTTGCGCCTGGGTCGAGCTCCAGCCCTTCACCGGCCGCACCCACCAGCTCCGCGTCCACATGGCGGCGATCGGCCACCCGATCGTCGGTGACGGCAAATATGGTGGCCAGGCGTCGTTCCTGACCGGTGGCATCAGCCGCAAGATGCACCTCCACGCCCGTCGCATCCGCGTCGACCACCCCGACGGCGGCCAGATCGACGTCTCCGCCGAGCTCCCCACCCACTTCGCCGAGTCGCTCGCCACGCTCGGCTTTGAACAGATGCTCGGCGACCAGCTGCCGCTCGACGAGCAAGGTCCGCTAACGCGCTCGGACAAGAAGGAGGCGGCCAAGCAGCACGCCAAAACCGTCCGCAAGGCGCGCAAGGGCGAACGACGCGGGCGTGGCGCGGATCGCGCGGGCGAAGGGCGCAAGCGCTGATGCACCCCAATCCGGTGTTCAGGCCGGATGCGGCGACCGTGCTGGACCGCGCTGCCGCGATCGGCTTTGCGCATGTCTTCGCCGCCACCCCCGCCGGACCGATCGTCGCGCACGCGCCGTTGACGCGCCACGACGCCGAGCTGCGCTTCCACCTCGCGCGCAAAAATCGCCTCCACCCGCATCTGGACGGCGCGACCATGCTCGCGAGCATCGCCGCGCCCGATGGCTACGTCACCCCGAACTGGTACGAACTCCCCGGTAACCAAGTGCCGACGTGGAACTATATCGCGATCGAGATCGAGGGCGTGGCCCGCGCGCTTCCGGACGCGGCGCTGCTGGAGCACCTTGATCGTCTTGCCGACCTGCACGAACCCCGCCCTGGGCGGTGGACGCGGGCGAAGGCCGATCCGGCGGCGATCGCCACCATGCTCCGTGCTATCGGCGGCTTCGCGATCGACGTCAGCGCCATGCGCGGCACGGAAAAGCTCGCCCAGCACAAGGCCGCCGACGACCGCACCGGCATGGTCGCCGGCCTGCGCGCGCTCGCCGATGCGATGGAGCGCGCGTGAGCCGCCTCGCCATCTTCGACTGCGACGGCACACTGGTCGACAGCCAGGCCAACATCTGCCGCGCGATGGAAGAGGCCTTCGTCACCGCCGAACTGCCGCCGCCATCGCGGGTCGCCATCCGCCGCATCGTCGGGCTCAGCCTGGTCGAGGCGATGCATGCGCTGCTGCCGGACGCCCCGGACACGCAGCACCGCGCGCTGGCGAGCGGCTACAAGGACGCCTACCAGCGGCTGCGCGCGACCGCGTCGCTCGACGACGAACCGTTGTTCGAGGGCATCGCCGAGGTTCTCGCGACGTTGCGCGCGCAGGGCTGGCGGCTCGGCGTCGCTACCGGCAAGTCCGATCGCGGCCTCGCCCACGTTCTTGCGCGCCACGGCATCGCGGACCTGTTCGTCACCCTCCAGACCGCCGACCGCCATCCGTCCAAACCCGATCCCGCCATGCTCCACGCCGCGCTGGCGGAGGCGCGGGTGGAACCCCACATGGCCGCGATGATCGGCGACACCAGCTTCGACATGGCGATGGCGCGCGCTGGCGGGGTGCGCGCGGTGGGTGTCGCCTGGGGCTACCATTCGGTTGCCGAGCTCGCCGACGCGGGCGCGGACGTCATCGCGCAGTCGGCCGGTGATCTCCCCGGGCTCTTGGCATGACTGACGATCCCGCCAAGGGTCGCTGGCTGATGCTGGTGCTGGTCCGGCTCGCGGGCGCCGCCGGCGCTTTCTTCGGCCTGCTGCTGATCGGCCGCGCGCAGGCGCTGGAGCCCAAGCTGCTCGGCATGGCGATCGTCCTCTCCGCGCTGGTGATGATCGCCACCGTGCCGCGCGCGCTCGCGCGCCGCTGGCGGACACCGGAGCCGTGAAGCGGTTTTGGAAAGCGGTGACGGTCACGCCCGAGCGCGGCGTGGTGCTCGACGGTCGCCCGGTGCGCACTCCCGGCAAGGTGCTGCTCCAGCTCCCCAACGATGCACTGGCGCGGGCGGTTGCGGACGAATGGCGCAGCGTCGGCGAGACGGTCGATCCCCGCGCCATGCCGCTCACCGACCTCGCCAATGCCGCCATCGACCGCGTCGCACCCGACGCGCCCGCGTTCGCCGCAAGCCTCGGCCGCTACGCCGACAGTGACCTGCTCTGCTACCGCGCCGAGCTGCCCGAGCCGCTGGTGGAGCGGCAGGCCGCCGCCTGGGACCCGGTGATCGCCTGGGTCCGCGCGCGCTATGATGTTCACATCGAAGTCACCGCCGGCATCATCCACCGCCCCCAACCGCCGCTGACCCTGACCCGGCTCGGCGACGCGGTCGCCGCACTCGACCCCTTCACGCTGGCCGCCTGCGCGCCGATCGTGACCATCACCGGCTCGCTCCTGCTCTGCCTGGCGCTGATCGAGGGCGAGGTGAACGCCGATCAGGCGTGGTCCGCCGCGCATGTCGACGAGGACTGGCAGGCGGAGATGTGGGGTGACGACGCCCTGGCGACGAAGGCGCGCGCCAACCGGCGGGCTGAGTTCGATGCAGCGGTGCGGTTCATGCGATCGGCAAGCCAAGCTCGATAAGCTGAGCAACCGTCGAGTTGGTTTATCGCGTCAGCCCGCGGATGAACCCGATAAGCCCGGTCTGGCGCGACCGCTTCAGCCGCTCGGCCGCCAGGATCGTCTTCACCCCCGCGAAGCACCGCTCGACATCGTCGTTGACGAGCACATAGTCATAGCCGTCCCAATGGCTCACCTCGTTGGCCGCGCGCGACATGCGCGCGTCGATCACCTCGGCGGAGTCGGTGGCGCGGCGGCTGAGGCGCTGGTGCAGCTCTTCCATCGAGGGCGGCAGGATGAAGACGCGGACCACGTCGCCGCCGGCGATCTGGTGGAGCTGTTGCGCGCCCTGCCAGTCGATATCGAACAGCACGTCCTTGCCGCTCGACAGGATCGCGTCGACCGGCGCGCGCGGCGTGCCATAGCGATGACCGAAGACGTGCGCCCATTCCAGGAATGCATTGTCGGCGACCATCTCGCGGAACTGCTCGAGATCGACGAAATTATAGTCGCGTCCGTCCACCTCGCCCGGCCGGATCGGACGGGTGGTGGCGCTGACCGACATCTCCAGCTCCGGCTCTTCCGCCAGCAGCTTGCGCGCGATCGTCGATTTGCCCGCGCCGGATGGCGACGACAGCACGAACAGGACGCCACGGCGTTTGAAGCCGTGGGGGTCGTCGGGGGTGCGGGAGGGCATGGTCGCCTTTGACGCAGCCCCGCCCGCCGGGTCAACCCACGTTAACGCATGCGGCCCGCCCGGCGGCGGTCGAGCAGCTTCTTGGCCACATAAGCGCCGCCGAGGATCGTGCCGAACGGACCCATGCGCCGCAGCGCGGTCGCCGCCATGCCACCCATCATCGCGCCCTTGAAGCCGCCGCGTCCGTCACGCTGGTCGATCTCGCGCCCGACGAGTGCCCCGATTACCTTGCCGATCATGTGAAACTCCTTTCGCCGCACAGCGCGGGAGGCGTTGGTTGGTTCCACCTTCAGCAGCCGTCATGCTGAACTCGTTTCAGCATCCATGCGCGACGGCCCGCCTCACCGTGAAAGTGTCGCTTGTCAGACCGTCGCGCATGGACCCTGAAACGAGTTCAGGGTGACGGCTACGATTCACCTCCCGATCATCGTCTCCGGCCGCACCAAGCGGTCAAACGTCTCCGCATCGACCAGCCCCAGCTCCAGCCCCGCCTCCTTGAGCGTCAGCCCCTGCTCATGCGCATGTTTCGCGATCTTGGCCGAGTTGTCGTAGCCGATCTCCGGCGCCAGCGCCGTCACCAGCATCAGCGAGCGCCCGACCAGATCGGCGATCTGCCGCTCGTTTGCCTCGATCCCGTCGACACACCGTTCGGCGAAGCTGACCATTCCGACGCTCAACAGATGGATCGAGCGCAGCACGTTGGCGCCGATCAGCGGCATGAACACGTTGAGCTCGAAATGCCCCTGCATCCCGCCGACGGTCACCGCCTGATGATTGCCGACCACCTGGCCCGCCACCATCGTCAGGCTCTCGACCTGGGTCGGGTTGACCTTCCCCGGCATGATCGAGCTGCCGGGCTCGTTCGCCGGCAGCGACAGCTCGCCCAGCCCGGAGCGCGGGCCGGAACCGAGGAAGCGGATGTCGTTGGCGATCTTGTTCAGCGCCACCGCCAGCGTGCTCAGCGCGCCGGAGAAGAACACCAGCGCATCCTTGGCCGCGAGTTGCTCGAACTTGTTGGGCGCGGGCTCGAAGCGCGTGCCGGCGATGTCGGAGATCGCCGCCGACATATCCTCCGCCCAGCCTGCGGGTGCGTTGAGCCCCGTCCCCACCGCGGTGCCGCCGATCGCTGTGGTGCGCAGCCCGTCCGTCGCCGCCACGATCCGTGCGCGGCCGCTGGTCAGCTGCGCGGCATAGCCGCCGAACTCCTGCCCCAGCGTCAGCGGCGTCGCGTCCTGCGTGTGGGTGCGGCCGATCTTGACGATGTGCTCCCACGCTTCCGCCTTGGCGGCGAGCGAGGCGGTCAGCCGGTCGAGCGCCGGCAATAGCGCCTGCTCGGCCGCAAGCACGGTCGCAACGTGGAGCGCGGTCGGAAAGCTGTCGTTGGACGACTGGCTCATGTTGACATGGTCGTTGGGATGGACCGGCGACTTGCCGCCACGGGTGCCGCTCAGCACCTCGTTGGCGCGGCCGGCGATCACCTCGTTGACGTTCATGTTGGTCTGGGTGCCCGACCCGGTCTGCCAGATTACCAGCGGGAACTGCTCGTCGAGCTTGCCCGCGACGATCTCCGTCGCCGCCGCCTCGATCGCGTCCGCCACCTTGACGTCGAGCCCGTGGCGCCGGTTCACCCGCGCCGCCGCCTGCTTCACGATCGCCTGCGCCTGCACGATGCCGAGCGGCATCCGCTCGGTGAGGCCAAACGGGAAATTCTCGATCGAACGCTGCGTCTGCGCACCCCAATAGGCGCTGGCGGGCACCGCGATGGCGCCGATCGAGTCGGTTTCGGTGCGTGTGTCGGTCATTCGGCTTACCCTCGTCATGCTGAACTCGTTTCAGCATCCATGCGTGACGGAGCCACTAGCGGCGGCGTCACGGGTGTAAATCCCGTGACGTCGAACGGGAGCGCTTCGCTACCCGCCGGCCGCGCTGGCGCGAGTCAGCCGGACGTGGCCGGCTGCCGCGCCGGCGCATCATTTCTTCCGCTTGAAATCCACCGCGACCACGTTGGAGCCGTCCTCCACCGGCGTCACCGCCGCGCCGTCATTCTCGGCGGCGTCATGCTCGGTGGCGCCGTCGTCTGGCCCCTCCTGCGCTTGGAAACGGAGCTCGAAATTGACCGCTGGATCGTGGAAGCCGGTGATCGCCGCATAGGGGATGACCAGCTTCGACGGGATCTGGTTGAAGCTGAGGCCCACCGAGAACCGCTCGTCGTCGACCAGCAGGTCCCAATAGCGGTTCTGCAGCACGATGGTCATCTCGTCCGGGAAACGTTCGACCAGTCGGCGCGGGATGTCGACGCCGGGGTTCTGGGTCTTGAAGGTGATGTAGAAATGATGCTCGCCGGGCAGCCCGCCGCTCTCCGCCACCGTTCCCAGTACGCGGCCGACCACGGCGCGCAGGGCCTCCTGCACGATCTCGTCATAGGGGATCAGGCTGTCGGGCAGACCGTCGCTCATGCGCCCTTGGGTAGCGGGCTTTGATGCCCGGTCAAGGTTGCCCGCGCCGGAACCTGCGCTATGTGGCGCGACCATGCGGCAGGCGACCATCCAGCGAAACACGGCCGAAACCCGCATCGCGGTAACGGTGAACCTCGACGGCACGGGGGCGTACGACATCGCCACCGGCGTCGGCTTCTTCGACCACATGCTGGAGCAGTTGTCGCGCCATTCGCTGATCGACCTGCACGTGCGGACGCAGGGCGATCTGCACATCGACCAGCACCACACCGTCGAGGACACCGGTATCGCGATCGGCGAGGCGGTGGCCAAGGCGCTGGGCGAAAAGCGCGGCATCCGCCGTTACGGCGACGCGCTCAGCCCGATGGACGAGACGCTGACCCGCGTCGCGCTCGACATCTCGGGCCGCCCCTGGCTCGTATGGAAGACCGCGTTCAGCCAGAAGCGGCTGGGCGAGATGGACACCGAGCTGTTCCAGCACTGGTTCCACAGCTTCGCGCAGGCGGGAGGCATCACGCTCCACGTCGAGACGCTCCACGGCGAGAACAATCACCACATCGCCGAGAGCGCTTTCAAGGGCTTGGCGCGCGCTCTTCGCATCGCGGTGGAGATCGACCCGCGCAAGGCGGACGCGATCCCGTCGACAAAAGGCGTGCTTTGACCCTCGCCCTGATCGACATCCAGTCGGGCAACCTTCATTCGGTCGAGAACGCGCTCCGCGCCGCCGGCTGCGACGACCTCCTCGTCACCGCCGACCCGGACGCGGTCCGCCGCGCCGATCGCATCGTCCTCCCCGGCGTGGGCGCGTTCGGCGCGTGCGCGGCCAATCTGCGCGCTGCCGACGGGCTGGAGGCGGCGCTCGCCGACGCAGCGCTGGAACGCGGGCGGCCCTTCCTGGGCATCTGCGTCGGCATGCAGCTGATGGCGGACGCCGGCGAGGAGCATGGCGAACATCGCGGCCTCGGCTGGATTGCGGGACGCGTCCGCCGGCTGGAGCCGGGCACGATGGCGGCCAAGGTGCCGCACATGGGCTGGAACGACGTCGTGCCCGCGGGCGACCACCCGCTGCTCGAACCCGGCGAGGCCTATTTCCTCCACAGCTACGCCTTCGAGGGCGAGGGCGTGCTGGCGACCACCGACCATGCCGGCCCGGTCACCGCCGCGATCGGCCGCGACACGCTGCTCGGCGTCCAGTTCCACCCCGAGAAGAGCCAGCGCTACGGCGTGGCGCTGCTCGAACGTTTTCTGAAGTGGCGGCCCTAACTTCATGGCGTTGATCGTCTTTCCGGCTATCGATCTCAAGGCCGGCCAGGTCGTGCGCTTGGCGGAGGGCGATATGGACCGCGCCACCGTCTATGGCGACGACCCTGCCGCGCAGGCGATGCTGTTCGCCGATTCGGGCGCCGCGCATGTCCACGTTGTCGACCTTGACGGCGCGTTCGCGGGCCAGTCGGTCAACGGCGACGCCGTCCGCGCGATCGTCGAACGCTTCCCCGGCCACGTCCAGCTCGGCGGCGGCATCCGCACCCGCGACTCGGTCGAGCGCTGGTTCGACCTCGGCGTCGCCCGCGTCGTGATCGGCACCGCGGCGCTTGACGACCCCGACTTCGTCCGCGCCGCCGCGCGCGACTTCCCGGGCGGGATCGTCGTCGCGGTCGACGCGCGCGACGGTATGGTCGCGACCAAGGGCTGGGCGGACGTCTCGACCACCACCACGGTCGACCTCGCCCGCCGCTTCGAGGACGCCGGCGTCGCGGCGCTGTTGTTCACCGATGTCGGCCGCGACGGGCTGCTGAAGGGCTGCAACGTCGAGGCGACCGTCGACCTCGCCCGCGCGGTGGACATCCCGGTGATCGCCAGCGGTGGGGTGAAGGGGTTGGCCGACATCCACGTCCTCGCATTGCATGCCAAGGACGGTATCGAAGGCGTCATCACCGGCCGCGCGCTGTACGATGGTCGGCTCGACCTCGCGGCGGCGCTCAGCGTGGCGAGGGCGGTATAAACTCCCCTCCCGCTTGCGGGGGGAGCTACGAACCTCCCCCTCCCGCTTGCGGGAGGGGTTGGGGGAGGGCATGTCCGACGCGTGCCCACAGCCCCTCCCCTAACCCCTCCCGCAAGCGGGAGGGGAATACGCGCCCGCGTCATCCCCTGCCTCGACGTCGCCAACGGCCGCGTCGTCAAGGGCGTGAACTTCGTCTCACTCCGCGACGCCGGTGACCCGGTCGAGCAGGCCCGCGCCTATGACGCCGCCGGGGCAGACGAGCTGTGCTTCCTCGACATCTCCGCCACGCACGAGGGCCGCGGCACGCTGCTCGACATCGTCCGGCGCACCGCGGCGGTGTGCTTCATGCCGCTGACCGTCGGCGGCGGCGTGCGCTCGGCCGAGGACGCCCGCGCGCTGCTGCTGGCCGGCGCGGACAAGGTCGCGGTCAACTCCGCCGCGGTCGCCCGGCCCGAGCTGGTCGCCGACATCGCCGAGCGCTTCGGCAGCCAGTGCGTCGTCGGCTCGGTCGACGCGCGGCGCAGCGGGGAGCGCTGGGAGGTATTCACCCACGGCGGCCGCCGCCCGACCGGCATCGATGCGGTCGCGCATGCGGTCCATCTGGCACAGCTCGGCGCGGGCGAGCTGCTCGTGACCTCGATGGACCGCGATGGCACCCGCGACGGCTATGACCTGGCGCTCACCCGCGCAATCGCGGACCGGGTGAGCGTGCCGGTGGTGGCATCGGGCGGCGTCGGCACGCTCGACCACCTGGTTGCAGGCATCGCCGACGGCCACGCGTCCGCGGTGCTGGCGGCATCGATCTTCCACTTCGGCGAGGCAAGCGTCGCCGATGCCCACCGCGCGCTGGCCGCCGCCGGAGTCCCAGTACGGCGGCCGCTAACCCGGTGCTAACCGACCGCGGGTAGGACCCTCGTCACCCCGGCCCTGAGCCGGGGTCCCGCTGCCTTGGTTCGGGAGGACAAGCGGGACCCCGGGTCGAGCCCGGGGTGACGAAGGATTCGCGATGTACTCCTCTCTGACCGTCGCCCACGGCCACACCGGCGTCGTCGCCCCGCGCACGGGTCCCGAACTATCCGACCTCGCGCTGTTCGCCGTCGCGGTAGCCGCGGTCTGGTTCGTCCGCCGCGCGCTGCGGAAGCGCTTCGCGCGCAAGGATTGACCCCCCGCCCCCGCTCCGGCAGCGAGCGGGCGTGACCGACGACATCCTCGACCGCCTCCAGGCCACGATCGCAAGCCGGCGCGGCGCGCCAGAAGCCAAGGGCGCCAGCTACACCGCCCAGCTCTTCGCCCGCGGCCGCTCCCGCATCGCGCAGAAACTGGGCGAGGAGGCGATCGAGACCGTGATCGCCGCCTGCGGTGACGACCCGGCGAAGATCGTGCCCGAGGCGGCTGACCTGCTTTATCACCTCCTGGTCCTCCTCGCCGACGCGGGGCTGACGCTGGAGGATGTCCGCGCCGAATTGGAACGGCGCGAGGGCACGGGTGGGCTCGCCGAAAAGGCCGCGCGAACCCTCTGATCCGGAGAGTGCCATGCCCATCGACGCCACCCTGCCCTACGACGACCAGAACATCTTTGCCCGCCTCCTGCGCGACGAGATCCCGTCCCGGCGCGTGTACGAGGACGATTGGGCCGTCGCCTTCCACGACATCGCGCCCGCCGCGCCGGTGCACATCCTGGTTATCCCGCGCGGGTCCTATGTCTCTTGGGACGACTTCTCCGCCCGCGCGAGCGCCGACGAGATCGCCGGGTTCGTCCGTGCGGTCGGCCATGTCGCGCGCGCGCAGGGCCTGGTCGAACCCGGCTACCGCCTGCTCGCCAACACCGGGCCGCATGGCGGGCAGGAGGTGCCGCACCTCCATGTCCACCTGTTCGGCGGCGCCCCTCTGGGCATGATGCTGGCGCGATAAGGGATTGCGCCAAGGCGCTTAGCCGCTAGGTTCCCCGGTCATATATCAGGCGGGCCGGGTGGAGCTCGTTCGGGGAGATTGCATGCAGTTCTCGCGCACCAAGTCTATCGATGCGATTCTGGCGACCGCCAAGAAGAAGGCGCTGCATCGCACGCTGGGGGCATTCCAGCTGACGCTGTTCGGCATAGGTTGCGTGATCGGTACCGGCATCTTCGTGCTGACCGCTGCCGGGGCACAGAAGGCCGGACCGGGTCTGATGCTCGCCTTCGCCATCGCCGGCGCGATCTGCATCGTCGCCGCGCTCTGCTATGCGGAGATCGCGTCGATGCTGCCGGTGGCCGGCTCCGCTTATACTTACACCTATTCGGTCATGGGCGAGCTGCTCGCCTGGACGGTGGGTTGGGCACTGGTGCTCGAATATGCCGTCGCCGCCAGCGCAGTGTCGGTCGGCTGGTCGGGCTACTTCAGCGGTACGATCCTGAACGAATTTTTCGGGATACAATTGCCGGCCTGGCTGGCAGCTGGTCCGCTCGCGCTGGGCGGTGCGCCGGGCGGCCTCGTCAACCTGCCCGCCGTGATCATAGCGCTGCTCGTCACCTGGCTGCTGATGATCGGCACAAACGAATCCGCAAAGGTCAACGCGGTTCTGGTTGCGATCAAGGTGACTGCGCTCACCGCATTCATCATTCTGACGCTTCCATCGGCCGAGCTGGCCAACTTCAATCCCTTCCTGCCTGCGGGCGTCTTCGGTGGCTTCGGCTCCGGGGTCGGCGCGGTCGGTGCGGCGGCGACGATATTCTTCGCCTATGTCGGTTTCGACGCGGTCTCGACTGCCGCGGAGGAAACCAAGAATCCCCAGCGCAACGTGCCGATCGGACTGATCGGCTCGCTCCTGTTCTGCACCATCTTCTACATTCTCGTTGCCGCTGGCGCGGTCGGCACGATCGGTGGGCAGCCGATCGTGGGGCCTGGCGGCATCCCTTTCCCCGCTGGTTCGGAACTGTTGGCGCAGCAATGCGCGCTGCCGCAACATGCCGAGAAGCTGGTATGCTCGAACGAAGCGCTGGCCCACGTGCTGCGCCAGATCGGCTTCGGTACGATTGGCAACCTGCTCGGTATCGCAGCCTTTGTCGCACTGCCGTCCGTGATTCTGATCCTGCTGTTCGGGCAAACGCGCATCTTCTTCGTGATGTCGCGCGACGGCCTGCTGCCGGAAGGACTGTCGAAGATCCATCCGAAGTGGAAGACCCCTTACGTGGTCACCGCAATCACCGGCGGCGTCGTCGCTTTCGCGGCGGCATTCCTTCCGGTCGGCCAGCTCGCCGATATCGCCAACGCCGGGACGCTCTATGCCTTCATGATGGTCGCGATCGCGGTGATGATGCTGCGCCGGTCGGAACCCGACCGCGAGCGTTCGTTCAGGACGCCGGCATTGTGGTTGGTCGGCCCGCTGACGATCGCGGGCTGCATCTTCCTGTTCCTGAACCTGCCGTTCGAGGCGATGATCGTGCTTCCCGCCTGGGCAGCTGTCGGCCTGGTGATCTATTATCTCTACGGCTATCGCCATAGCAACGTGGCTAAAGGCATCGTCGAGGTGGTCGACCTCGACGATCTTGAGCCGGAGGTACCCGGCACGCATTGATGGGCCGGGGACACTCCTTTCAAGCGAGTGTCCCCGGATTAACTCAGGCCAGCGATCCCGCCAGCGTCTTCAGATCCGCAACCGGGCGCGGCCCCATATGGCCGATGCACTCCGCCGCGCAGATCGCGCCGAGACGCAGCGAGTCGCCCAGGCTGCGCCCCTGCACCTGCCCGTGCAGGAAGCCCGCCGCGAACAGGTCGCCCGCGCCGGTCGTATCCACGACCGCATCGACGCGCTCCGCGGTCACGGTCGTCCGCTCGCCACCCGCGATCGCCATCGCCCCCTCCGGCCCGAGCGTCACGACGAGCAGCGGGACCTTCGGCGCGAGCGCCGCGATCGCGGCCTCCAGATCGTCGGTCTGCGCCAGCGAGATCAGCTCGGCGTCGTTGGCGAACAGCAGGTCGATCAGCCCGCCATCGATCAGCTCGTGGAAGGCGGCGCGGTGACGGTCGATCACGAACTCGGCCGACAGCGTGAACGCGACCTTGCGCCCCGCCGCCCGCGCGACGTCGATCGCCGCGCGCATGGCGGCGCGCGGCTCCTCGGGATCCCAGAGATAGCCTTCGAGGTACAGATAGGCGCTGTCGGCGATCAGCTGCCGGTCTAGCGCTTCGGCGGGCAGATAATGCGACGCACCAAGAAAGGTGTTCATCGTCCGCTGCCCGTCGGGCGACACGAAGATCAGGCAGCGGCCGGTGGTCGGCGCGCCGGGCCGCGCGTCGGTGTCATAGCGGATGCCGGCCGCGCGGATGTCGTGCGCGAACACCTGCCCCAGCTGATCGTCCGCGACCTGGCCGATGAAGCCGCAGGTCGAACCGAGTGCCGCCAGTCCGGCAATGGTGTTCGCCGCCGAGCCGCCCGACACCTCCTGCCCCGGTCCCATCTTCGCATAGAGCGCGTCGGCCTCCTCCGGCGAGAAGACGAGCTGCATCTGCCCCTTGGTCATGCCGTTGGCGGCGATGAAGGCGTCGTCGGCGCGCGCCAGGATGTCGACGATGGCATTGCCGATCGCGACCACGTCGTAACGGGCTTGGGTCAAGATGAACTCCGATTTGGGGAAAGCGCGCGCTCTAGCGGCCGGGCGCGCGGCGCGATAGTCGCAGGCCGATGAGCAAGACGGCATGGGCGGGCGCAGCGGCGCTGGGACTGGCGGCCTGCACGGGCGGTGTCGCGAAGCCGGGCGCGGTGGCCGCGCCGCCGGCGCGCTACACGGCGGTCGGGCTGGAGCGGGTAATCGGCCAGGATGCCGGCGGCCTCGTCCGGCTGTTCGGGCAACCGAACCAGGAGATGCGCGAAGGAACCGGTCGCAAGCTCCAGTTCGCGAGCGGCATATGCGTGCTCGACGCCTATCTGTACCCGAAGGGCAGCGACGCGCCGCGCGTCACCTGGCTCGACGCGCGCCAGCCCGACGGCCGCGCGATCGACCGTGCCAGCTGCGTCGCAGCGCTGACGCGGCGCGAGGGAGCGCCACCGTCACCCCGGCCTTGAGCCGGAGTCCATCTCACCGCGAGTGCAAGTGCCCGCGGCCCCATGGATGCCGGGTCAAGCCCGGCATGACGACACGCTAGACGCGGCGCCCGCGGAACAGCTGCACCAGGCCGACGATCAGAGCGACCACCAGCAACAGGTGAATCAATCCGCCGCCTACCGAGCCGAGGAACCCGAGCAGCCACAGGACGAGCAGGATCAGAACAACGGTCCAGAGCATGGCTTGGCCTTTCACGCGGACAATGATGCAGGCTCAACGCGGATCGTATCGCCAGCGTTCCATTCCGCACGGACCTGCTCGTCGGGCTCTGTCGGCAGGCGCGCTATGCGTTCCCGCTGCCATGCCGACGGATCGAGCCGGCCCAGCGCCCACACCGCCGCGCCCCGCACCACCGCCACCGGATCGTCCAGCAACGCCTGCACTGGCCCGGCGAGCCCCGCGTCGCCACTGTTGCCGGCCGCCACCGCCGCATTGCGCACGAAGCGGTCCCGCCCGATCCGCTTGATCGGCGAGCCGGAGAAGACCTGCCGGAATGCGGCATCGTCCAGCTGAAGCAGGTCGCTCAGCGCCGGTGCGGTCAGTTCCGCGCGCGGGTGGAACGCGATCTGGGCGTGTGCCGCGGCGGCGAACTTGTTCCACGGGCACACCGCAAGGCAATCGTCGCAGCCATAGATGCGGTTGCCGATCGCGCTCCGGAACTCGGCCGGAATGGGTCCGGCATGCTCGATCGTCAGATAGGAAATGCAGCGCCGCGCATCGAGCCGATAGGGCGCGGGGAAGGCCTCGGTCGGGCACGCGCGCAGGCACGCGTTGCACGAGCCGCAGGTCGAGACCTTCGCGGCATCGGGCGCGAGATCGAGTGTGGTGTAGATCGCGCCCAGGAACAGCCAGCTGCCGTGCTCGCGGCTGACCAGGTTGGTATGCTTGCCCTGCCAGCCCAGCCCCGCCGCCTCGGCCAGCGGCTTCTCCATCACCGGCGCGGTGTCGACGAAGACTTTCAGGTCACACCCGGCCTCCACCGCAAGCCAGCGGCCGAGCGCCTTCAGCTGCCGTTTGACCACATCGTGATAGTCGCTCCCCTGCGCATAGACCGAGATGCGCCCCACCCCGCCCTCGCCCGCCAGCCGCAACGGGTCGGCGGCCGGCGCATAGCTCATGCCCAGCGAGACGACGGAGCGCACCTCCGGCCACAAGGCCGCCGGCGAGACGCGGTGGTGCGCGCGCTCCGCCATCCAGATCATGTCGCCGTGGCAGCCGTCCGCCAGCCATTGCCGCAGCCGCTCGCCGGCCTTCGGCGCAGAGTCGGCACGCGCGATCCCGCAGGCGGCAAAGCCCAGCTCCGCCGCTTTCTCCTTCAGCCGTTGTTCCAAAGGCTTGTCTTGCGTCACCCCCGCCCGCTACCACGCTCCGACCGAGCGGGGGTAGCGTTGAGCGTGCAGGATGAGTGGGCGATCACCGCCAAGGGCCTGATCAAGCGGTTCGGCGACCGCCGCGTCGTCGACGGTGTCGATATCCAGGTGCCGCGCGGCCGCATCTATGGCGTGCTCGGACCCAACGGCGCGGGCAAGACGACCACGCTGCGCATGCTGCTGGGCATCATCGAGCCCGACGGCGGCGAACGCACGCTGCTGGGCTGTGATCGACCGCGCGACGCCAGCGACCGCGTCGGCTACCTGCCCGAGGAGCGCGGATTGTACCCGGCAATGAAAGCCAAGGATGCGATCGCCTTCATGGGCGCGCTGCGCGGGCTGCCCTGGCGCACCGGTCGCGCGCGCGCGGTCGAACTGCTGGAGGGCGCGGGCCTTGGCCACGCGGTCGATACCAAGATCCGCAAGCTTTCGAAGGGCATGGCCCAACTGGTGCAGTTGCTCGGCTCCGTGGTGCACAAGCCCGATCTGCTGGTACTCGACGAGCCCTTCTCCGGGCTCGACCCCGTCAACCAGGAGGGGCTGGAGCGGCTGATCCTGGCCGAGCGCGACCGCGGTGCGACGGTCTTGTTCTCCACCCATGTC
>NZ_DASTMA010000012.1:0-50056 GCF_035714405.1 Sphingomonas sp.
AGGATAGCATCGTCAGCTACGACCCGCGGCTCTGCACCGAGCTCGCCGGGCTCCACGTCGCGCCCGAGCGGCAGGCGCGGATCCTGCTGTCGCTCGGCTTTTCGGTCGGCGCGATCCAGCGTCCGGACGCGTTCTCCGACGCCTTGTTCGCGACCATCGAGGGCGCGTGGCCGGTGACGGTGCCGACCTGGCGCCGCGATGTCGACGGCGCCGCCGACCTGGTCGAGGAGGTCGTGCGGATCGAGGGGATCGACAACGTCCCGTCGACCCCGCTGCCGCGCCTGCCCGGCGTCGCCCGGCCGACCGCGACCCCCGATCAGAAGCGCGAGCGGCGGGTCCGCCGTGCCGCGGCGGCGCGCGGGCTCGACGAGGCGGTGACGTGGAGCTTCCTGTCCGAGGCGGAGGCACAGCCCTTCGGTGGCGGCGCGTGGACGCTCGCCAACCCGATCAGCGAGGACTTGAAGGTGATGCGCCCGTCGTTGCTGCCGGGCTTGTTGTCGGCGACCGCGCGCAACCTGCGCCGTGGCGCCACCGCGGTGCGGCTGTTCGAGATCGGGCGTCGCTATCTGCGCGAGGGCGAACACCCGACGCTTGGCGCGGTGCTCGCGGGTGAGCGTCGCGGGCGCGGGTGGCGCGACGGCAAGGCTGCGGCGTTCGACGCGTTCGATGCCAAGACGGAAGCGCTGGCGCTGCTCGCCGCCGCAGGGGCGCCGGTCGACAATCTCCAGGTAATGGGGGAGGCCGGCGACGCCTGGCACCCGGGCCAGTCGGCGACGCTCCGGCTCGGCCCGAAGACGGTGCTGGCAGCGTTCGGGATGCTGCACCCCAATGTGCTGAAGGCGTTCGCCATCGACGGCCCCGTTGCCGCGGTCGAGCTGTACCTCGATGCGGTCCCGCCCAAGCGCGCATCGGGGTTCATGCGCCCCGCCTATGCGCCGCCGGCGTTGCAGGCGGTGCGGCGCGACTTCGCGTTCGTGGTGCCCGCAGGGCTCAACGCCGATGCGCTGGTGCGCGCGGTCAGGGGCGCCGACAAGGTAGCGATCGTCGCCGCGAGGATCTTCGACGTGTTCGAGCGCGACGGCGAGAAGTCGGTCGCGGTCGAGATCGTGCTGCAGCCCGGCGACAAGAGCTTCACCGAGGCCGAGCTGAAGGCGATCGCGGACAAGGTGGTGGCTGCGGCGACCAAGCAAGGGGCGACATTGCGTGGCTGAGCTGGTTCGCATCGCCTCGGGTGTGCTCAGCGCCGCGATCGACCCGGTCGGCGCCGAGCTGTCGAGTCTGCGCGACGTCGAGGGGCGCGAGCTGATGACCGACGCCGATCCGGCGTTCTGGACGGGACGCGCGCCGCTGCTGTTCCCGGTGGTCGGCATGCCGAGCCGCGAGACCATCCGTGTCGACGGCGTCGCGTACCCGATGAAGAAGCACGGCTTCGCACGGCGGTCGCGGTTCGCGGTGGCGGAGGTAGGCGCGAACCAGGCGCGATTCGTGCTCGCGGAAAGCGAAGAGACCCGCGCAAGCTACCCATTCGCGTTCGAACTGGCGGTCGGCTTCCGCATCGACGGGCCGACGCTGGCGATCGAGGCGACGATCGCCAATCGCGGTGACGTCGAGATGCCTGCAAGCTTCGGGTTCCACCCGGCGTTCGCCTGGCCCTTGCCCTACGGCCAGGATCGCGATGCGCATCGCATCATCTTCGCGGCGGATGAGCCCGATCGGCTGAAGGCGATCGCGGGCGACGGCACAATTGCCGGTGCGACCCGCGAAACGCCGCTCGACGGCCGCATCCTCCATCTTGCCGACGCATTGTTCGAGAAGGACGCGCTGGTCTGGGACGATGTACGGTCGGACCACGTCACCTATGGTGCGCCGGCCGGACCACGGCTCGATATCGCATTCCCGGACACCTCGATGCTCGGCATCTGGACCAAGCCCGGCGCGGCATATGTCTGTGTCGAGCCATGGCACGGCATCGCCGATCCCGAGAGCTATGCCGGCGAGTTTCGCGACAAGCCGGGTGTGTTCATCGTTCCCGTCGGTGGCGAGAAGTTGATCAGGATGAGCGTGACGCTGGTGCCGTAGCAACCCGTCATGCCGGGCCCGTCCCGGCATCCACCCCTCCGCCGATGCACCGGCCGCACATGCGCGGCGCGGTGGATGCCGGAACCAGTCCGGCATGACGAAGAGACGACATGACCCAATCCCCCCGCCGCACCTTCGCGATCATCTCGCATCCCGACGCCGGCAAGACGACGCTGACCGAAAAGCTGCTCTATTTCGGCGGAGCGATCCATCTCGCGGGCGAGGTGAAGGCGCGCGGACAGACCCGGCGCGCACGATCGGACTGGATGAAGATCGAGCAGCAGCGCGGGATCTCGGTAACATCGTCGGTGATGACGTTCGAACGCGACGGCATCACCTTCAACCTGCTCGACACGCCGGGGCACGAGGATTTCAGCGAGGACACCTACCGCACGCTGACCGCGGTCGATTCGGCGGTGATGGTGATCGATGCCGCGAAGGGGATCGAGCCGCAGACCCGCAAGCTGTTCGAAGTGTGCCGGCTGCGCAGCGTCCCGATCATCACCTTCGTCAACAAGGTCGACCGCGAAGGGCGCCCGGTGTTCGAGCTGCTCGACGAGATCGCCGACATGCTCGCGCTCGACGTCTGCCCGATGAGCTGGCCGATCGGGATGGGCGGCGAATTCGAGGGCGTGCAGGAACTCGCGACCGGCAAGGTCAGCCGCCCCGAGGGCGACAGCCGCGCCTTTCTCGGCAAGATCGAGACCGATGTTGTCCTGCCTGAGCGCTTCGCCGAGGAGATCGAGCTGGCGCAGATGGGCTATCCTGCGTTCGATGCCGAGGCGTATCGCAACGGTGACCTGACGCCGGTCTATTTCGGGTCGGCGCTAAAGGATTTCGGAGTCGCCGAGCTGATCGCCGCGCTCGCCGAGTTCGCGCCGAGCCCCCGCCCCCAGCCAGCGGACCCCGCGCCGGTGCAGCCCGACGAAAAGGATGTCACCGGCTTCATCTTCAAGGTCCAGGCCAATATGGACCCCAACCACCGCGACCGGATCGCGTTCATGCGGCTGTGCTCGGGGGTGTTCAAGCGTGGCATGAAGCTGACGCCGTCGGGCAGCGGCAAGCCGATCGCGGTGCATTCGCCGATTCTGTTCTTCGCGCAGAACCGCGAACTGGCTGACGAGGCGTTTCCGGGCGACATCATCGGCATTCCCAACCACGGGACGCTGCGCGTAGGTGACACGCTGTCCGAGCGCCCGGGCGTGCGGATCACCGGGCTGCCGAATTTCGCGCCGGAGATCCTGCGCCGGGTCGTGCTGAAGGACCCGACCAAGACCAAGCAGCTGCGCAAGGCGCTCGACGACATGGCCGAAGAGGGGGTGACGCAGGTCTTTTATCCCGAAATCGGATCGAACTGGATCATCGGCGTGGTGGGGCAATTGCAGTTAGACGTGCTGCTCAGCCGCCTCGACGCGGAGTACAAGGTCGCCGCCGGGCTGGAGCCCGCACCGTTCGACACCGCGCGATGGGTGACAGGCGACGCGGCAGACCTGAAGGCGTTCACCGACCTCAACCGCACCGCGATGGCCAAGGACCGCGACGGCAATCCCGTGTTCCTGGCGAAGAGCGCGTGGGAGGTGGGCTATGTCGCGGAACGCTATCCGCAGGTGACGTTCGCGGCGACGCGGGAGCGGTGAGCGTTCCAGCCCTCTCCCGCCTTTGCGGGAGAGGGCTGGAAGCGGGCCATCAGAACTTCAAACCGATCGTCCCGAATACCTGCCTGGGGTTGCCGTAGAACACCGTTGCAATGCCCTCGCGGCCCAGTGACGGGGTCGGGTTCCCGGCGGCGTTGATGATCGGCAGGCCGGTGGTGGGGCTGGTGGCGAGGAACTGATAGCCCGACGTCTTGTAGCGCTTGTCGAGGATATTCTTGGCGTGCACCCCGATCGAGAAGCGGTCGGAGTCGCCGAAGGTATAGACCAGGTTCGCGTCCCACAGCGCATAGCCCTCCTGGTCGAGATAGGGGCTGGGATACTCGAATTGCTGCGTCTTGCTGCGATAGGATACGGTGGTGCTGAAGTTCAGCGTACCGTCGCCCGCCGATGCGACGGCACCCAGCGTAGCCGATGCGGTCCAGGTCGGCGTGTTCTGGATGTCGGTGATGTTGGACACGTCGGTGCCGAGGTTGCCGACGAACTGGTCGTACTTGGCGTCGATATAGCCGAGCGTACCGTTCAGCGTCATGCGGCTGCCCTCGCCGGCAAAGCCGCGGGCGAAACGGGCGTTGGTCTCCAGCTCCAGCCCCTTGAACTTGGCCGAAGCGGCGTTGGTGGTAACGCCCGAAAAGCCCTCGAACACGCCGTCGCCATTGGCGTCGATCCCGATCGAGCCCGGGATCTGGACGTTCTTGTAGTCGGCGTAGAAGCCGGTGAGCGCAAAGGTGACCGCCCCGTTCGCGGCCGAACCCTTCAGACCGACCTCGTAGCTGTCGACCTCCTCGGGCTCGAACAGGAAGAAGTCGTAAATCTCAGCATAGCTGAAAACCTTGTCGCGGTTGACGTCGATCGCCGCGACGTTGGCGCTGCCGCGGGGATCGAAGCCGCCGCCCTTGAAGCCCTTCGAATAGGACGCATAGAGCATCACATCATCGGTCGGCTTGAACGAGACGGACGCGCGTGGCGTCCACTTCTCGAACTTGGCGGTGCCGCGGAAGTTGGTGATCGGTGCGCCGAAATTGGTACCCGTGCCGCCGAACTCCGGGTCGGCGCCGCCAATGCGATTGGCCTTGAAGATATAGCTGCCACGGTCGTCGCTCGTGTAACGGAGGCCGCCCGAGACGCTGAACTGGTCCGTCAGGTCGAAGGTGAAGTCGGCAAAGGCGGACCAGGTGTCGGTCGTCACCCGGCCGGCGGTCTGCTGGCCGAACCCTGAGGCGAGCGGAATGCCGATCAGCGGACCGGTGGTGGCGAGGATCACGTCGAACTTGGTCGCGGCCTTGGCGTCGAGATAGTAGAAGCCGACCAGTCCGTTCACCCGCTCGCTTTCGTAGAGCAGCTGGAATTCCTGGCTGGTCTGCTCGTTGCGGTAGACGGCGGGGACGTCGACATCGACGGTGGGCAGCGCGTCGAAGTCGATCGGCGTGAAGCTGCGGTCCTTGCGGAAGGCGCTGATCGAGCGGAAGGTGAAGGCGTCGCTCAACTCGGCATTGACGGTCAAAGAGACGCCGCCGGACTCGACGTCGTTGCGCGGCGAGTTGAGCCCGGCACGGGTGTCGTATTCGTCCTCCAGCACCGGCGCGCCGCTGAGGAAGCCGGGGATCAGCCGATGGCCGTTGCGCGCGTTCGAAGTGTCGTCGGTGAAGTCGCCGGTCAGCCGCATGAACAGCCGGCTGTCGGGGCTGGTGAACTCGATCGTGCCGCGCGCGGCGAGCACGTCCTTCTCGTAATTGTCGATGCCGAGATTGATGTTCTTGCCGAAGCCGTCCCGGGTCAGCTTCGCCACCGATGCGCCGACGCGGAACGGCCCGACCGGCGCCGACAGGCTGAGGATGCCGTCGAGCTGGTTGTAGGTGCCATAGGTGCCGCGCGCCTTGACCTCGAACTGGTCGGGCAGGCGGCGGGTGACGTACTTGATCGCGCCGCCGATCGTGTTGCGGCCGTAGAGCGTGCCCTGGGGCCCGCGCAGCACCTCGACCCGCTCGACGTCATAGATGTCGAGCACCGATGCCTGCGGGCGGTTGAGGTACACGTCGTCCAGGTACAGGCCGACGCCGGCCTCGAACCCCGGCACCGGATCCTGCTGGCCGACGCCACGGATGAAGGAGCTGAGCGTCGAGTTGGTGCCGCGGGACACCTCGATCGTCACGTTGGGCGTGACGTTGGAGATGTCGGTGATGTCGATCGCGCCCTGCGCCTCCAGCTGCGCACCGGTGAAGGCGGTGACGGCGATCGGCACGTCGAGGAGCGATTCTTCCCGCCGCCGCGCGGTAACAACGATGTCGCCGATGCCGGCGCCGGCATCCGCCTGCGGGTCCTGCACGACGGAATCGCTCTGCGCTGCCGTTTCCTGCGCCATGGCCGGCGTTGCGAACAGGCTGGCGCCGGCGATGAGCAGCGCGCGCGTGGTGATGCGAATCATGATCCCCTCCCTTTTGCGGCATCTCGAGCTCGGTTCCGGCTCGGGTTGTGCACCGCGTTGCCCCGGCTATACTGAAACCCGAACCAGGTTTCAACTTGGCTTTAACGGGGGAGGCGAAAAGTGGTAGAGGCGGTCGCGTCTGGGGACGTCGGCAAGGTTCCGCGCACCGAGCGGGGGCGGCGAACGCGTCGGGCGCTGCTGGATGCCGCGGCGGCGGAGTTCGCGGCGGACGGCTTCCATCTCGCCTCGATCAGCGCGATCACGCGGCGGGCGGGCGTCGCGCTGGGCAGCTTCTACACCTATTTCGACAGCAAGGACGCGATCTTCCGCGCGCTCGTCAGCGACATGAGCGAGCAGGTGCGCGACCATGTCGCCCCGGCGATCCGGGCCGCTGCCGACGGGATCGATCGCGAACGCGCGGGGCTGGAGAGTTTCCTGGGTTTCGTGCGCGAGCACAAGGAGATCTACCGCATCATCGACGAGGCCGAGTTCGTCGATCCGGCGAGCTTTCGCCGCCATTATACCACCACCGCGGATCGCATCGCGCAAAGGCTGCGCGAGGCGGCGACGCGGGGCGAGGTGCGTGGCGACCTTGAGGAGGTCCACGCCTGGGCGCTGATGGGAATGAACGTGTTCCTAGGCCTGCGCTACGGCGTCTGGGAAGAGGACCGAGGGACCGGCGAAGTTGCGGGCGTGGTGGCGGACTTCCTGCGACGCGGGTTGGCCCCGTAGCTTCAGTCTTCCGCCAGCGCCGCCGCCAGGCCGTCGCGGATGGCGCGGATCGTATCGATGGAATTGGCCTCGGTCGCCGCGACTGTCCCCATCTCGGTCGCGAGCAGCTGCTGGACGCCCTTGATCGTATAGCCCTGGCGGTTGAGCGCCTGGTCGATGCGGCGGACCAGTGCCACGTCCTCGGGCCGGTAGTAACGACGGTTGCCGGCGCGGGTGAGGGGCCGCAGCTGAGGAAAGCGCTGTTCCCAATAACGCAGGATATGCTGCGGCAGCCCGGTCTCGCGCGACAGCTCGCCGATCGTCCGGAACGCGCCGCTCGCCTTGTTGGCCGGCGCCGAGGCCATCGGCGTCAGTTGGCCGCCGCGATGCGGTCGCGCATCATCTGGCTGGCCCGGAAGGTGAGGACGCGGCGCGGCGCGATCGGGACCTCGACGCCGGTCTTGGGATTGCGGCCGACGCGCTCGCCCTTGTCACGGAGCACGAAGGTACCGAACCCGGAGATCTTGACGTTTTCGCCGTTCGACAGCGCCTGGCACATCTCGGTCAGCACCTGCTCGACGATCTTGGCAGAGTCCGCACGACTCAACCCCACTTCGCGATGCAACGCCTCTGCCAGATCGGCTCGCGTCAGCGTTCCTACGGTGGTCATGAGCACAGCCTACATCCCCCTTCCCTTTTACCGTCTTAACCGAGGTTACCGGCAACGGAAAGCCTTTCAATCGCGGCCGGTTAGTAGCGCAGCACCGCCGCCCCCCAGGTGAAACCACCGCCCATCGCCTCGAGCACCACCAGCTGTCCCGGCTTGATACGCCCATCGCGCACCGCCACGTCGAGCGCGAGCGGTACAGAGGCGGCCGAGGTATTTGCGTGCTGGTCGACGGTCACCACCACCTTTTCGGCCGGCAGCCCCAGCTTGCGCGCGGTGGCGTCGAGGATGCGGGAATTGGCCTGGTGGGGCACGACCCAATCGACATCGGCGGAAGTCAGCCCGGCGAGTTCGAGCGTCTCCTCGAGCACCGCCGCCAGATTGACGACAGCGTGGCGGAACACCTCGCGACCCTTCATGCGCAGCTTGCCGACGGTGCCGGTGGTCGACGGACCGCCATCGACATAGAGCAGGTCGTTGTGGCGGCCGTCGGCGTGGAGGCGGGTGGCCAGGATGCCGCGCGCGGTCGGCCTGTCGTCGCTCTGCTGCCCTTCCAGCACGATCGCTCCGGCGCCGTCGCCGAACAGGACGCAGGTGGCGCGATCCTCCCAGTCGAGGATGCGGCTGAAGGTCTCAGCGCCGATCACCAGCGCGCGCTTGTGGATGCCGGTGCGCAGCATCGAATCAGCGACCTGCACCGCATAGAGGAAGCCCGAGCACACCGCGGCGACGTCAAAGGCGACGCAATCGGGGATGCCGAGCAGCGCCTGCACCTTGGTGGCGGAGGATGGAAAGGTCTGATCCGGCGTCGCGGTGGCGAGGACGATGAGGTCGATCTCGGTCGCGTCAATGCCGGCGGCAGCAAGGGCCGCGCGCGAGGCGTCGGCGGCAAGCGTCGCGGTGGTCTCGCCATCGCCGGCAATGTGGCGGAAGCGGATACCGGTGCGCTCGACGATCCATGCGTCGGTGGTGTCGACCTGCTCGGCCAGTTCGGCGTTGGACACACGACGGACGGGGAGCGCCGATCCGGTGCCGGTGACGACCGATCGGAGCAAGGCAGGACGGGTCATGCGGCGGCCCCGATGTCGGGCTTGCTGAAGTCGCCGAGATCGTCGGCGATGCGGCGGATCAGGTCGGCGCGGACCATCTTGGCGGCGTTTCCGATCGCGGTGGCGACGCCGTTCGCACTGGCGCCGCCATGGCTCTTCACGACGATGCCGTTGAGCCCCAGGAAGACCGCGCCATTGTGGTTGTTGGGGTCGAGATGGTCGCGCAGCAGGCGGGTCGCGGGCCGCGAGACGAGGAAGCCGAACTTCGACCTGAGCGAACTGGTGAAGGCGCGCTTGAGCAGGTCGGCGACGAAGCGGGCGGTGCCTTCCGCGGTCTTGAGCGCGATGTTGCCCGCAAAGCCGTCGCAGACGATCACGTCGTGATCGCCGCGCGCGAGCTTGTCGCCCTCGACGAAGCCGGTGAAGGTCATGGGGAGCGTTGCGTCCCGCAAGGCCTGAGCCGCATCGCGGATCACGTCGGTGCCCTTCTGATCCTCCGACCCGATATTGAGCAGCGCCACGCGCGGGCTTTCCAGGTCGAAGATGATGCGCGCATAGGCCGCGCCCATGACCGCGAACTGCACCAGGTTGCGGGCGTCCACCTCCGTGTTCGCGCCGAGGTCGAGCATCACGACGTCGTTGGCGCCGAGCGTCGGCAGCGGTGCCGCGAGCGCGGGGCGGTCGATGCCGGGCAACATGCGCAGGGAGAGCTTGGCCATCGCCATCATCGCGCCGGTGTTCCCCGACGACACCGCGGCCCCGGCGCGCCCCTTCTTCACCAGGTCGATGGCGATGCCCATCGAGGTCGTCCTGGCGCGGCGGATCGCCTGCGACGGCTTGTCGCTGGCGCCCACCACCTGCGGTGCGTGGACGACCTCTGCATGCGCAAGAAGCGAGGGGTGCTTCTTCAGCCCCTCCGCGACCCGTAGCTCGTCGCCCACCAGGATGAAGCGCATGCCCGCATGCCGCCCCGCCGCCTGCGCCACGCCGGCGAGCATGACGGCCAGTCCTTCATCGCCGCCCATCGCATCGACGGCGATCGTTGACTGATCGGGCATTGGGCAATCGTTCCCGTCGGGCTAGTGGCTCAGCTCTCGACCGAAACGATCTCGCGGCCGTTATAGTGCCCGCAGGCATTGCACAGGTTGTGCGGACGCTTCAGCTCGCCACAGTTAGGGCATTCCTGGAAGCTCGGCGCGACCAGCGCGTCGTGAGACCGGCGCATGCCACGGCGAGAGGGCGAGGTCTTTCTCTTTGGAACGGCCATTTCGGCACCTTATCAGTCGAACGTGATCAAACGCATCCCGCGCGGGTGCTGGAGCTACCGATTCGGCAAGAGCCGGCAGCGCAAGTCCCGAACGGTTTGGACGCGTCGCGAAGCGCGCGGCTATAGCGGATCGTGTCCGCGTTGCAAGCCGAACAGGGACATGGCAGGCTGCCCGCTTTTGGGGGAGAGAACCGGATGCTGCTGATCGTACCGCAGGTGACGCTGGTGTTGGCGGCCGCGCTGGCGCTGCTCAACCTATGGCTGTCGGTCCGCGTGGGCCAGGTGCGTCGGTCGGAGAAGGTGTCGGTCGGTGACGGTGGCAACGACCGCGTGATCCGGCGGATGCGCGCGCATGCCAATTTCGGCGAGAACGCGTGGGTGGTGCTGGCGCTGGTGTTCGCGATCGAGCTCAGTGTCGGACCCTCTTACTGGCTTTGGGCGGCGGCGCTGCTGTTCGTGGTCGCGCGCGTGCTGCACGGACTGGGCATGGACGGCTGGCTGGTCGGACGCGGCGGCGGCACGGGCATCACCATGCTGGTGCAGCTGCTGCTCGCGATCTGGGCGGCGGTGATCGCGGCGCAGGCCGGGTCGACACCGACGGCACCAGGGACCGAAATGGTGATGCCGCAGGGGTGAGAGGCGCGGAAGTTTAGGGAAAGTTTAGGGTCAAATGCGGTTTTAGGGGCGTCATGGTCGTTGCGCGAAGTTGTCGAAGTTGCCGTGATGCGCACTCGTCGAGAGGCACCCAGTCGCGGGCCGGCTTGGCGATGAGAAAGAGCGTCCTGGCCGAGGCTTGGCAGCGCCGGCGCGTGTAGGACAGCGCTTTCAAAGAGGCCCTTCGTCAGGCGAGCGCCGCGTCGCTCACGAAGGGGTTGTGCTGGCGCTCGCGCGCGAAGGTACTGACGGCGCCGTGGCCGGGGATGAAGGTGACGTCGCCCAGCGGCCAAAGCTTGCCCGTGATGCTGCGGACCAGCTGCGCATGGTCGCCGCCGGGGAGGTCGGTGCGCCCGACCGAGCCCTGGAACAGCACGTCGCCGACCTGCGCGAAATCGGATGGCGCGTGATGGAAGATCACATGACCGAGGGTGTGGCCGGGGGTCTCGTAGACGTCGAGGGAGAGGTCGCCAATCGTCACGGTGTCACCCTCCACCAGCCAGCGGTCGGGCTCGAAGGGCACACCGGTGATGCCCCAACTGCGCCCGTCGTCGGCCAAGCGCGCGAGCCAGAAGCGGTCGGCCTCGTGCGGGCCTTCGATCGGCACGCCGAGCTGGTCGGCGAGCGGCTTTGCCTCGCCGGCATGGTCGATATGGCCGTGGGTGAGCAGGATCTTCTCCACCGTCACCCCGGCTTGCGCGACCGCCTCCAGGATGCGCGGCAGGTCGCCGCCGGGATCGACGACCGCGGCCTGCATGGTCGCGGTGCACCAGATCAGCGTGCAGTTCTGCTGGATCGGCGTCACGGGCACGATCGCGGCGCGCAAGGGAGGTCGGATCATCGCGGTGGGATGGCGCGGCCGCGTGGCGGCGTCAACGCGACCGATTGTGTTCTCGCAGCAGCAAGTGCATATATCAGGCAAGGAGTGCACCCATGCTTGCTGCTTTCTTCGATGACATCCGCGACCATGACCTGATCGTTCCGCGCCGCCTGGCCGCGCGACTGCGCCTGCCCATGTCGGGGCTCGCCAAGCTGGCGCACGTCAATCGCAACACCATGACGGCCAAGCCGCAGAGTCCCGCGATCCAGGCCAAGCTGGGGCAGATCGCCGCCGTGATCGCGCGTGCGGCGGAATTGTCCGGGGATGAGGGAAGGGCGATCATCTGGTTCAAGCACGTGCCGATCGTCGGGTTCGGAAAGACTGCAGAGGAGCTGGTCGAGGAGGGTCATGCCGATGCGGTGATGTGGACGCTGGAGAGCATGGAACAGGGCGTTTATGCCTGACGCGCTGCGGCGGCTGTCGGGCCGCTATTGGCGGATGCTCGGCGTTCGTTGGCAGCGCCGCCCGTTCGAGAGCGGGTCGCATGTAACGGGCGGGCGCTGGAACCCGATGGGTACGCCCGCACTCTACCTATCGGCTGATTACACCACGGCGATCGAGGAGGCGCATCGAGACCTGGTGCGCCCCGGTACGCTGGTCGCCTTTGAGGTTGAGGCAACTGCCATAGCCGACCTGACGCAAGCGGAGCCTGCGATCGTGGCATGCGATTGGCGCACCATCTTCGCTTTGAAAAAGGGCACCCCTCCAAGCTGGCAGCTCGCCCACGAGCTGATCGCGGCGGGGGCGGAAGGGGCGCTGGTGCCGTCGGTGCAGAACCGGGGGGGCACGAACCTGGTGCTGTGGCGGTGGCGCGACGCGGAAGGTGAGGGTGAGGGGGCGAGGCTGACCTTGCTTGATCCGGATGCGGTCCTGGGGCGGGCCAGGAGCTGATTTGCTCTTGCTGGCGACATGTAACCGGGCCCGGCTTCCGGCGAGGTGGACAGGTGGCCGCTGACGGGAGAGCGATACGGTCCGGGTTGCCCTCGATGGGCGGCGGTGCAACGCTTGCGCGGTGCTCGACCTGACCGAACCCTTCGTGTTGCTCGACGACGCGCGCGACGGCGGGGCGGCGGCGCGTTTGTACCGGCGGCCGGCGGAGGTGATGGCGACCCATGAGAGCGCCGGCGTCGGGCCGGCACTCGACGCGGTACGGGCGGGCGTGGCGCGAGGGCGATCGGCGGCGGGGTTCCTGTCGTACGAGGCGGCGGCGGCGTTCGAGCCGTCGCTGGAGCCCGCATCGGGCACGACGCCGCTGCTGTGGTTCGGGCTGTTCGACGGCTGGGAGTCGGTCGAGGTGGCGACGCTGCTGCCCGATCCGGCGGGCGCGCGGGTGCTGGCGCCGGAGCCGCTGATCGCGCGCGACGCGTATGACCGGCGGATCGCGGCGGTGCTCGACCTGATCGCCGCCGGGGACATGTACCAGGCCAACCTGACCTTTCAGGCGGCGGTCAAGTTCCTGGGCGATCCGCTGGCGCTGTATGCGGCGGTGCGCGCGCGGGCGGCGGCGGGGTGGGGCGGAATCGTGTGGACGGGGGCGGCGCTGATCCTGTCCTTTTCGCCCGAGCTGTTCTTCGCGCTCGATGCGGGCGCAATCACCTGTCGGCCGATGAAGGGGACGGCGCGGCGCGGCGCGACGGCGGCGGCGGATGCGCGCGCGGCCGAAGAGCTGGCCGCCGACCCCAAGCAGCGCGCCGAAAATCTGATGATCGTGGACCTGCTGCGCAACGACCTGTCGCGCGTCGCGGCGCCGGGCAGCGTGAAGGTGCCCGAGCTGTTCACGGTCGAGCGCTATCCGACCGTGCTGCAGATGACCTCCACCGTCACGTCGCGGCTGGCGGAGGGGATGGACGCGGTCGACCTGCTCGCCGCCGCCTTTCCCTGCGGGTCGATCACGGGCGCGCCCAAGCTGCGGGCGATCGCAGCATTGCGCGAGATCGAAGGTCTGCCGCGCGGCGTCTATACCGGCTCGATCGGGCGGATCGATGCGCCAGGGGCGTTGGGTGGATCGGCGCAGTTCAACGTGGCGATCCGCACCCTCACCGTGCACGACGGCGCGGCGACAATGGGACTGGGCGGCGGCATCATCGCGGACAGCCGCGCCGACGAGGAGTGGGACGAGGCGCTGGCCAAGGGCGCCTTCCTGACGGCGGGGCAGCGGCGGGTAGACCTGATCGAGACGATGCGATTCGATCCGCTGGAGGGGATCGCGCTGCTCGAGCGCCATCTGGAGCGGATGCGGGCAAGCGCGGCGGCGCTGGGGTTTGACTTCGATCGCCACCATGCGCGCAACGAGCTGCAGGCCGCGACCTTCCGCTTGCGGGAGGCGCGGCGGGTGCGGCTGTTGTTGTCGGAGGCGGGGCGGATCGCGATCGAGGTCGCGCCGATGCCCGCCAAGGTCGCAGGAATGGAGGCCGCCATCGTGCCGCTGCCGGTCGCGTCCACCGATTGGCGGTTGCGGCACAAGAGCAGCGATCGCCGCTTCTACGACGATGCGCGCGCGCGCGCCGGAACCGCGGAGGTGGTGTTCGAGGACGGTGACGGGTTCCTGACGGAGGGCAGCTTCACCAGCATCTTCGTCGAACGCGACGGTGTGCTGGTGACGCCGCCGCTCGCGCGCGGGCTGTTGCCGGGGGTGTTGCGCGGCGAACTGATCGAGCAGAGCCGTGCGGTGGAGGGCGAGCTGACGGGCAGCGACCTGCGCCACGGATTCCTGCTCGGCAATGCCCTGCGGGGGCTCCTGCCCGCGACCATCGGATCGCGCGCGGGTTGATCCCGCGATTTGTTGCGGTTGCGAACGGATCGGCCGCGCCGCTATAGGCGCCGGGTCTATCGACAGGGGCAAAACTCATGCAGCCGTCCGCCGCACTCGCGCGCATCAGCCCTTCGCCGACGCTGGCGGTGACGACGCGGGTACAGGAGCTGCAGCGCCAAGGCATCGACGTGATCGGGCTGGGCGCGGGCGAGCCCGACTTCGACACGCCCGAGCACATCAAGGACGCCGGCATCCGCGCCATTCGAGAGAACCGGACGAGATACACCAATGTCGACGGCACGCCCGAGCTGAAGGCCGCGATCGCCGCCAAGTTCGCGCGCGACAATGCGCTGACCTATGACCCGTCGCAGATCAGCGTCAATGTCGGCGGCAAGCACACGCTGTTCAACGCGATCGTGGCGACCGTCGGTCCGGGCGACGAGGTGGTGATACCGGCGCCTTATTGGGTCAGCTACCCGGATGTGGTCCAGTTCGCGGGCGGGACGCCGGTGGTCGTCGCGGCGGGACCGGAGCAGGACTACAAGCTGTCGCCGGCGGTCCTCGACGCCGCGATCACGCCGCGCACCAAGTGGGTGATCCTAAACTCGCCGTCGAACCCCACGGGGGCGGCCTACACGGTCGCCGAGCTGCGCGCGCTCGGCGAGGTGTTCGCGCGGCACCCGCGTGTCTGGGTGTTCGCCGACGATATGTACGAGCACATCGTCTATGACGATTTCAAGTTCGCGACGATCGCAGAGGTGTGTCCGGAGCTGTACGCGCGGACGCTGACGGTCAACGGCTGTTCCAAGGCCTATTCGATGACCGGCTGGCGGATCGGCTTTGCGGGCGGGCCGGCGTGGCTGATCAAGGCGATGGCGAAGCTGCAGTCGCAGTCGACCAGCAATCCGTGCTCGATCGCACAAGCGGCGGCGGTGGCGGCGCTGACCGGGCCGCAAGGATTCCTGAAGGAGCGGGCGGCGGCGTTCCAGTCGCGTCGCGATCTGGTGGTGTCGATGCTCAACCAGACGACAGGGATGAGCTGTCCGCGGCCGGAAGGGGCCTTCTATGTCTATCCCTCGTTCCCGGCCTTGATCGGCAAGCGGACACCCAAGGGCGTTGTGATCGACAGCGACGAAGCGTTCGTCGGCTATCTATTGGACGAGGCGCGGGTGGCGGCGGTGCATGGCGCCGCGTTCGGCCTGTCGCCGGCGATGCGGATCTCATACGCGACATCGGAGGAACTGCTGCGCACCGCGTGCGAGCGGATTCAGGAAGCCTGCGCGGCACTTCGTTGATCCGCCCGCGCGAGAGGCGGCGCGAACCCGGACGGGCGATGAACGGGGCGCGCAAGCTGCGTTAAGCGCCGGCGCTTTATATCATCGATTGTCGCGGGGCATTTTCGATGCCGACTTGCGACTGCAACCTTTGGCACCGGGCGGACGTAGCTGTCGGTACGCCAACAAGAACCGAGCAACATCATGGCCCATCGTCTCCGATCCAGTTTCCTGTGGCAGTTCGTGGCCGGCTTCGCGCTCGGCGCGATCGGGCTGGCGGCGGCGCATGCCACCGAGCCGAAGGCCGAGCCCGCGCGCACGGAGATCGCCGCGCGATGAGGGCCGGGTGGTCGCTGCTGCTCGCCGGCGCGGTGTTGACCGCGGCGGCATTGTCCACCGGTCCGGCGGAGGCGGAGCGCGCGCGGGTGATCCCCGCGGCGAAGGTCGACGTTCCGCCCGCCGCCGGGTTGCAGACGGCGGTGCTCGCGGGCGGCTGTTTCTGGGGCCTGGAAGCGGTGTTCGAGGGCATCAAGGGCGTGCGCGACGTGCAGTCGGGCTATGCCGGGGGTACGCGTGCGACCGCAACCTATGACCTGGTGTCGAGCGAGACGACGCGCCATGCCGAGGTCGTCAAGATCGTCTATGATCCGCGTCAGGTCAGCTATGCGACGCTGCTGCGCGTGTTCTTCTCGATCGCCCATGACCCGACGCAGCTGAACCGGCAGGGGCCGGATACCGGGCCGAGCTATCGCTCCGCCGTGTTCCCGCAGACGCCGGCGCAGGCGAAGGTCGCGCGGGCGTATATCGCGCAGCTGGGCGCCGCGCGGACGTTCGGGGCGCCGATCGTGACGCGGGTGGAGACGGGGCAGTTCTTTCCGGCCGAGGGGTATCATCAGGATTTCGCGCGGCGGAACCCGGGGCATCCGTATATCGTGCGCTGGGATGCGCCGAAGGTGGCGGGGTTTCGCGCGGGGTTTCCGGCCTTAGCCAAATGAGGTCGGCTGGCCGGCTTTCGCCGCGGTGTCAGGAAACACCACCGCGGTTCGTGCTGAGCGAAGTCGAAGCACATTGGTCGGACGTGCCCTTCGACTTCGCTCAGGGCGAACGGAGGTGGGTGCGTTACCCCACGCCCAGACGGCTCTAGTGGCGCAACGAACAATGTCGCGGGGCCGTCACGGGAGTTAATCCCGTGACGTCGGACAGGGTCGCTCCGCGACCCGCCGGCCGGCCTTGCCGGTCTCGTCCGTAGCTACGCTACGGGCGTGCCGGCTGCGTTAATCATCCTCATCCTCAAACCCGGATAAATGCAGCGGCCGCGCCTTGATCTGCCGCGTCATGCACCAGTGGACCAGCGCGTCGTCGCGGCCGTGGGTGACCCACACCTCCCTGGGCGCGATCTCGAGCAGCGTGTCGGTCAGCTCGTCCCAGTCGGCGTGATCGGAGAGGATCAGCGGCAGCTCGACGTTCTTCTGCCGCGCGCGCTGGCGGATGCGCATCCAGCCGCTCGCCATGGCGGTGATCGGGTCGGGCAGGCGGCGCGACCAGCGGTCGTTGAGCGCGCCGGGCGGGCAGAGGACGACGTGGCCGGCCACGTCCTTCTTCGCAGCGCCGGTGGCGGGGAGCAGCTCGCCGAGCCGGACGCCATGCTCCTCGTAGAGGTCGCACAGCCGCTGCAACGCGCCGTGGATGTAGATCGGCGCCGCGTGTCCGCGCGCGCGGAGTTCGGCGATGACGCGCTGCGCCTTGCCGAGCGCATAGGCGCCGACCAGCACACAGCGGTCGGGATTGGCGTGGAGGCGGTGGATCAGCTTGTCGATCTCGTCACCGGCGTCGGGGTGGCGGAAGACCGGGAGCCCGAAGGTCGCCTCGGTGACGAACACGTCGCACTGGACCGGCTCGAACGGTGCGCAGGTCGGGTCGGGGCGGCGCTTATAGTCGCCCGACACGACGACGCGCTCGCCGCGATAGTCGAGCACGATCTGCGCCGAGCCGAGGCAATGGCCGGCGGGGACGAAGCCGACCTCCACTTCTCCCATCCGGATGGTTTCGCCACAGGCGACGGGTACGCCGTTCTGCTCGCCGTAACGTGCGGCCATGATCGCCAGCGTCGCCGGGGTCGCCCAGACCTGGCCGTGGCCGCCGCGGGCGTGATCGGCATGGCCGTGGGTGACGAGCGCGCGGGACGCCGGCTCTGACGGGTCGATCCAGGCGTCGGCGGGGCGGACGTAGATGCCGTGCGGATGCGGTTCGATCCAGTCGCCGAGTTGCGTCATCGGGGGAATACGCGCGGGGGTTACGGGGGGTTGCGGGAGCGAAACGGTTGTGGTCGCGTTGGGGGGCCAACTGGATCGGAGTGGGACATCATGGGCGCTGGTAGTTTTGGTTGGGAAATCCTGGTCGTCATCGGACCGCTGATCCTCGCCTTCGCGCTCGCCTGGGCGATGCTGCACAACAAGCGGTCCAAGCGGCAGAACGAGCGCACCGAACAGGCGACGCGCGAGCTGTACAAGGACCCGCTGGATCACGAGACGACGGACAAGCGGTAGAGGTTCGGTCCTCCCCTTGCAGGGAAGAAGGCGAGAGGAGGCAGGCGATCATCCCTCCCCGGCGGAAGCCGGGGCCCAGATGCGATCACCCGACAAAGTGCGATGTCTGTGTCCGGCGCGGCCGACTGGGCCCCGGCTTCCGCCGGGGAGGTGCTTCATCGTAGCCGACGCAGACACTAGATAGAGGTCTTGGACCTCCCGGATCCCCTTCCCGACTGGTTCGCCAAGCGCGGCTGGCAGCCTCGCCGGCATCAGCTCGACATGCTCGTCCGCGCTCGCGCCGGGCGCCATGCTTTGCTGGTGGCGACGACTGGGGCGGGGAAGACCTTGTCGGGGTTCCTGCCGACATTAGCCGAACTCGTGGAGTGTCCCGCCGATGGGCTGCACACGCTGTATGTGTCGCCGCTGAAGGCGCTGGCGATCGACATCCAGCGCAACCTGTTGGGGCCGATCGAGGAGCTGGGGCTGCCGATACGGGTCGAGACGCGCACCGGCGACACGCCGTCCGACCGCAAGGCGCGGCAGCGGGTGAAGCCGCCGCACATCCTGCTGACCACGCCCGAATCGCTGTCGCTGCTGCTCAGCTATCCAGACAGCGACCTGATCTTCGCCAGTCTCAGGACGATCGTCGTCGACGAGGTGCATGCGTTCGCGACCGGCAAGCGCGGCGACCTCCTCTCGCTGTGCATGGCGCGGCTGCAGCGGCTGGCGCCGGCGATGCGGCGGGTGGCGCTGTCGGCGACGGTGGCGGACCCCGACGGCTATCGCGCCTGGCTGGCGCCCGACGGCGATATCGACGCGGTCGACCTGGTGATCGGCGAGCCGGGTGCGGCGCCCGACATCGCGATCCTGCTGCCCGAGGGGCGGGTGCCGTGGATGGGGCATTCGGGACGCTATGCGGCCGAGCAGGTGATGGCGGAGATCGAGACGCATCGCACCTCCATCATCTTCTGCAACACGCGCAGCCTCGCCGAGCTGATCTTCCAGGATCTGTGGAAGGTGAACACGCTGTCGCTGCCGATCGGCGTCCATCACGGCAGCCTCGCGCGCGAGGCGCGGCGCAAGGTCGAGCAGGCGATGGCGGACGGCAAGCTGCGCGCGCTGGTCGCGACCGCTTCGCTGGACCTCGGCGTCGACTGGGGCGATGTCGACTGCGTGATCCAGATGGGCGCGCCCAAGGGGTCGAGCCGGCTGTTGCAGCGGATCGGGCGCGCGAACCACCGGCTGGACGAATCGTCGGAGGCGATCGTCGTGCCGGGCAACCGGTTCGAGTATCTGGAGGCCCGCGCGGCGCTCGATGCGGTGGAGGCGGGCGAGCTCGACCCCGACATCTTCCGCCCCGGCGCGCTCGACGTGCTGGCGCAGCATGTCATGGCGTGCGCGTGTGCGGCGCCGTTCCGGCGCGACGATCTGTTGGACGAGTTGCGCGGGGCGCTGCCCTATTCGGGGCTGACCGACGAATTGTTCGACCGCGTGCTCGGCTTCATTCGGGACGGGGGCTATTCGTTGAAGGCGTACGACCGGTTCAAGCGGCTGACTGAGGAGGACGGGCTGTGGCGGGTGTCACATCCCCGGTTCGTGGCGCAGCATCGGCTCAACGCCGGCATCATCGTCGAGGCGACGATGCTGACGGTGCGCTTCAAGAACGGACGCGCGCTGGGCAAGGTGGAGGAGAGTTTCGCCGCGACGCTGACGTCGGGCGACACGTTCTTCTTCGCCGGGCTGAGTTGCGAGGTCGAGCGGATCGACACGGAGGATCTGGTGGTGCGCGCGTCGAGCCGGCCGGCGCGCATTCCGACCTATGGCGGCGCGCGGATGCCGCTGTCGACCAGCCTCGCCGACCGGGTGCGCGCCTATCTGGCGACCCCGGCGGAGTGGGGGCGGTTTCCCGACGACGTGCGCGAGTGGCTGGAGATGCAGCTGCGCCGCTCGGTGCTGCCGGAGCCGGGCCAGCTGCTGGTCGAGACCTTCCCGCGCGAGGGGCGGCACTATATGGTCGCCTATGGTTTCGAGGGGTGGAACGCGCACCAGTCGCTGGGCATGCTGCTGACGCGGCGGATGGAGAATCTCGGGCTGAAGCCGCTGGGCTTCGTCGCCAACGATTATGCGATCGCGTGCTTCGGGCTGGAGCGGGTGACCGATCCGGCGGCGTTGTTCTCCGCCGACATCCTGGAGCATGAGTTCGTCGAATGGGTGGAGCGATCGCACCTGCTCAAGCGCGCGTTTCGCGAGGTGGCCGTCATCGGGGGCTTGGTCGAGCGCCAGCATCCGGGCAAGCGCAAGACCGGGCGGCAGGTCACCTTTTCGACCGACCTGATCTATGACGTGCTGCGCAAATACGAGCCGACGCACCTGCTGTTGCAGGCGGCGTGGGACGATGCGCGGGCGCGGATGACCGATGTCGGACGGCTCGCGGGGCTGCTCGATCGCGCGGCGGCGACGATGGTGCATGTCGATCTGCCGCGCGTCACACCGCTGGCGGTGCCGGTGCTGACGCTGATCGGGCGCGAGCGGGTGGCGACCGGCGGCGGCGCCGAGGACGCGCTGCTGATCGAGGCGGAGGGGATGATCGCGGACGCGATGCGGGCGGATTGAGGTTCTTGCGAACGGGTCGCGACGGGCGCAGCATCGAAACGATGATGAGCCTGCTCCTTTTGCTGGTGGCAGCCGACCCGACGCAGGCCGTTACACCGCCGGCGCCGCTGTCGGAGGAGGAAGTTCTCGCGCTGGGGGCGGAGGCGGGGCGGATGACGGTGCCGGTCACCATCGACCGGCGTGGTCCGTGGCCGTTCATCATCGATACCGGCGCGGAGCGGACGGTGGTGAGCCGCGAGCTGGCGGGCCTGTTGGGACTGGCGGCCGGACCGCCGGTGCGGGTGATCGCGATGACCGGGCCGGCGCGGGTCGGCTCCGTGATCGTGCCCAATCTCGCGGTCAGCACGATCACGCGCGCGCGGACCCTCGCGCCCGCGCTGGGCGCGCGCGACCTGGGGGCGGTGGGGATGCTGGGGATCGACGCGCTGCAGGACCACGCGGTGTCGATCGACTTCGACCGGCAGCGAATGACGCTGAAGCGGGCCAAGAAGCGCAATCGTCGCGCCGCCGCCGCGCCGGGCGAGATCGTGGTCGAGGCACGCTCGCTGTTCGGGCAGCTGATCGTCACCCAGGCATTCTGGCGCGACGTCCGTGTGTCGGTGATCATCGATACCGGATCGGCGGTGAGCGTCGGCAATTCGGCACTGCTGGCGGCGATCATGCAAGCCCCCAGGCTGATCGGCCCGATGGAGATGAAGTCGGCGACCGGCGAGACGCTGAAGACCACCGCGTTCGCGATCGACCGGCTGCATATCGGCGGGGTCGGGTTCAAATGGCTGACCGTCGCATTTTCGGACGTGCCGCCGTTCGAGCGGTTCGGGGTGGGCAAGACGCCGGCGCTGTTGCTCGGCATGGACGCGCTGCGGCTGTTTAAACAGGTCCATATCGATTTCGCCAACCGCGAGATCCGCTTCGCGCCGCCGCGAGATTTCCTGCCGGGCTGAATCGCCTATCCTTCGAGACGAGGCTTCGACTTCGCTCAGCCTTTCCTCAGGACGAACGGGAAAGGGTGCGGCTCGGATTGCTTCACCTTCGCCAGCAAGACCTGGTGGGCCCTCAGGACGAACGGGAAAGGGTGTGGCTCCGATTGGGTAAGGCGTTGCGCGGGCGGGGCAAACACGCTCTATTCCCTCCGTCAGCCCCGATCATGTCCTTCGAGACGCCGCTTCGGCTTCGCTCAGCGGCTCCTCAGGACGAACGGGATGGGGGTGAGCTATCTGAGGAGGAACGGCGATGAAGCTCGGGTTGATGATCGCGGCGGCGTTGGTGGCATCTCCGGCAGTCGGGCAGACGCGGCCGGATCAGCGCGAGTTCTTCGGGCTTTACAAGGAGCTGGTCGAGACCAACACGACGCTGTCGCAGGGGAGTTGCACACAGGCCGCGGCGCAGATCGGCGTGCGGTTGAAGGCAGCGGGCTTTGCCGACGCTGACCTCTCCTATTTCTCCGTGCCCGAGCACCCCAAGGAGGGCGGGCTGGTGGCGGTGCTGCCCGGCGCCGACGCGAAGCTCAAGCCGATGTTGCTGCTCGGGCATCTCGACGTGGTCGAGGCCGATCCCAAGGACTGGACGCGCGATCCGTTCACGCTGATCGAAGAGAACGGCTATTACTACGCGCGCGGCACCGTCGACATGAAGGCGATGGTGGCGATCTGGGCGGACACGCTGATCCGCTTCAAGCGCGACGGGTACAAGCCGAAGCGCACGATCAAGATGGCGCTGACCTGTGGCGAGGAGACGACCTTTGCCTGGAACGGCGCGGAATGGCTGGCCAAGAACAGGCCGGAGCTGATCGCGGCCGAATTCGTCCTGAACGAGGGCGGCGGCGGGCGGCTGGACGACGCGGGAAACAAGCAGTTGCTGGCGGTGCAGGTCGGCGAGAAGGCGGCGCAGAACTATACCTTCACCGCCACCAACCCCGGCGGCCACAGCTCGCAGCCGGTGCCCGAGAACGCGATCTATCGGCTCGGCGACGCGATCCGCGGCGTACAAGGATACAGCTTTCCGGTGCGCTTCACCGATACCACGCGCGCCTTCTTCGGCCAGACCGCGAAGACGCTGGGCGGGGAGACCGGCGCGGCGATCACCCGGCTGCTCGCCGATCCGAACGACGCGGCGGCGAATGCGATCGTCAGCCGCGACAAGGCGATGCATTCGACGCTGCGCACGACCTGCGTCGCGACGCGGGTGAGCGCCGGCCATGCGGAGAACGCGCTGCCGCAGCGCGCCACCGCCAACGTCAACTGCCGCATCTTTCCGGGCGAAACCGTCGAGGGCACGCTCGCCAAGCTGCAGGAACTGGCGGGCGACAAGGTGACGGTCACCGCCAACCAGCCGCAGCGCCCGACCGCGATCCCGCCGACGCTGGATCCCAAGATCATGGGCCCGATCCGCGCCACCGCGGCCAAGCACTTCCCCGGCCTGCCGATCCTGCCGCTGATGTCGACCGGCGCCACCGACGCCGTGTTTCTGGGGGCGATCGGCATGCCGGTCTATGGCGTGCCCGGCATGTTCGTCGACCGCGACGGCAGCGGTACGCATGGCTTGAACGAGCGCATCCGGGTGCGGTCGCTGTACGAGGGGCGGGACTATCTGTTCGACCTGGTGAAGGCCTTTGCCGGCTGAACCCTCGACGCGGCGGCGATAGCGCGCGCCGACGGCGCGCATACGGAATCTTCACCTCGTTCCGGCAGGTTCGGATCGAGAGGAAGCTCGCCCATGTCGTCCACGATCGTACGCCTTAAACCAGTTCAATCCGACGGCCCGTCCGCGCCGCACCTGGCCTATCTCGGGCTTGAGCTGCCGATGGAGCTGCGCGATCCGGTGCTGCGTCATCACCGCAACCTGTCGCAGCTGATCGAGAACCTGTGCAGCGCCGGATTGGGCACGGCGAAGATCCAGGAGCATGTCGACCAGCTGGTCGAATCCTATCGCGCCGAGCTGTCCGCCACCTTGACCATCCTCTCCGGGGAGAAAGCCGATGTCTGACCCCAAGCTTGCCGACGAGGCGGGGCGGCTGGCCGCGCTGGAGCGCTATTGCGCGCTGGACACCGAGCCGGAGCCCGCGTTCGAGAAGATCACGACGCTGGTGAAGTCGGTGATCGACGTGCCGATCTGTGCGGTGTCGATCATCGGCAAGGACCGGCAGCTGTTCAAGTCGATCCAGGGCCTGGCCGAGCGGGAAACCCCGCGCGACGTGGCGTTCTGCGACCATACCATCCGCAAGCGCGAGGCGATGGTGGTGCCCGACGCGCGGATCGACGCGCGTTTCGCCGCCAATCCGCTCGTCACCGGCGCGCCCAGGATCGTCAGCTATGCCGGTGTGCCGCTGGAGACGAGCGACGGCTACAATCTGGGTGCGCTGTGCGTGATCGACACCCGGCCGCGCGACTTCACGCCCGCGGAGGTCACGATCCTCGGCAATTTCGCACGGCTGGTGATCGATGAGTTCGAGCTGCGCGCCATCGCCAACAACGATTACCTGACCGGCGCCATGACCCGGCGCGCGTTCACCGAACGCGCCGAGCAGGAGCTGGCGCGGCACCGCCGCTATAGCCGACCGTGCTCGCTGATCTCGTTCGACGTCGACCATTTCAAGTCGGTGAACGACACCTATGGTCACCCGATCGGGGACGAAGTCCTGAAAACGGTGGTGCGGGTCTGCGAAGACGCGCTGCGGCCGACGGACATTCTGGGTCGGCTGGGCGGCGAGGAGTTCGCGGTGCTGCTGCCCGAGACCCCGGCGACCGATGCGCTGCGCTGTGCCGAGCGGCTGCGGGCGACGCTGGCGCAGACGACGATCGCCGCGGCGCCGGGGCTGCGCGTCACCGCGAGCTTCGGGGTGGCGCCGCTGGATGGCGCGATCTCCACCGTCAGCCGCTGGCTCGCCGACGCCGACGCGGCGCTGTATGCGGCAAAGCGGAGCGGCAGGAACCGTCATGTGCTGAGCAGCACACTGTTCCAGCAGGACGCGGCCTAGGCCTGGCCTGGGCGCGCCTGCCTTGGCAGGCCGTGGAAGGACTCAGGGCGAACGGAGGTTGGGGCACGCGGCCTGCCCCATCCTGTTCATCATCCTTGCGTGGCGGGAGTTGGCGTGCGTAAGGGCTGGTCATGGTCCCGTTTTGTTTTGGTGGGCAGGCGCTGTTTGCGCTTCCGCAGGGCGCGCTGTTCTGGCCGACCAGGCGCGCGCTGCTGGTCGCGGACCTGCATCTGGAGAAGGGGAGCTGGTTCGCGATGCGGGGGCAGATGCTGCCGCCGTACGACAGCCAAGCCACGCTGGCCGACCTGGAGGCGCTGGTCGCGGCGTGCGGCGCGGAAGAGGTCTGGTGCCTGGGCGACAGCTTCCATGACGGCGAGGGTTGCGAGCGGCTGTCGCCGCGCGCGCGGGCGACGCTGACGGGGCTGACGGCCGGCACGCGCTGGACCTGGATCACGGGCAATCACGATCCGGTGATCGCCGACCGCTGCGGCGGCGAGCTCGCACCGGCGGCGGTGGTCGACGGGCTGGTGCTGCGCCACGAGGCCGAGCCCGGCGAGACGCGGCCGGAACTGAGCGGGCATTTCCACCCCAAGCTTCGCCTCACGGTGCGGGGGCGGGCGGTGGCGCGGCGCTGCTTCGTGGCGACCGCGACCAAGCTGGTGCTGCCGGCGTTCGGGGCGCTGACCGGCGGGCTCGACCCCGGCCACCCGGCGATCGTGCGGGCGGTCGGGCGCGGGGCGGAGGCGCTGGTGCCGGTCGAGAACCGGCTGTTGCGGTTCCCGCTCGCGGCGTGAGGGCCCGACGCCGAGGCAATCCGATCATGATCGGTAAGGCGTTGGCTCTCCGGCCTCTTACCCTAGGCGCTGCAGGCTAGCGGGAGGGGCCGCGAACGGGGGGTCGTGATGAGCAGGAATGGGTCGGTGGCGGCGCGGTTGCGCGTGGTCGGGGTTGGCGCGGCGCTGGCGGTGGCGCTGGGGGCGACGCCGGCGGCGGCGCAGGTGCTGTTGGACCTGAAGGACGCGCCGGCGCAACGGGACACGCCGTATGTGTTCACCTATACGCCGACCACCACGATCACGCGGATCGTCTTTGCCGGCTATCAACAACCGTCGGAAGAAATTTCCCGCAACAGTTTCTTCGGGCTGAACGGCGGCCAGAACCTGCTTGCCGAGACCTGGTCCTATACGCCAGGCTCGTCCCCCAGCCGCGCAGGTCAGGGCCCGGGAGCCAACGGCGTCAACGACCTGAACTTCTACGGCGTGACCGTGGGAAGATATGACGGCCTGGCCCAGGATATCGGCACGACCCCGGGGCAGAGCTATACCCTCAGCTTCCTCTACACCAACGGCTTAACGGGTGACCCGACCAGTGGCGCGCCGAGCGGCTTCAGGGTGTCGGCGGTGGGTGTCGGCGGACCCGGTGTGCCGGCACCCGAGGTCGGGATGGGCTTGCTCTCCGCGCTGGCGGCGGGCGCGGCGCTGATGATGGCGCGCATGCGCAAGCCCGGAGGAGCTTTCTCGGGCGGCTGACAGAAACAGGCAAGCAGGAGCGGCCCCGTCCTCCGCCGGCGGCGATCATTCCGGCCATGATCGGCAAGCCGTTGACTCGCTTACGCCTTTCTCTATCGCCGCGGGGGCGGGGTGGGCCGCAGACGGGGGTCGTGATGAGCGGGATGAAGCGGTCGCTGGCCGCGCGGCGGATGCGCGTGATCGGAATGGGCGCGGCGCTGGCGTTGGCGCTTGGCGCGACCGGGGCGGCGGCCGAGCCCTATAGCTTCACCTTTACCGGCCAGCGGCCGACGCTGCGGTTCCTGGTCGCCGACCCGGTGCCGACCGCCGATGTTTTCGAAGGCTATTACTTCTCGACCACCGCGACCAACGCGACATCGGGCGGAACCCCGGCCTCGGTGCAGACGCTGTACTTCAACAACGCCGACATCCAGGACAGCAACAGCAGCGTGTCGTTCGGACTGGGCGACGGCGCTGATGCCGAGACCTTCTTCAACTTCCTCTCACCCAAGGGGCAGCTGTACACCGGCTCGGAAGGCAACCCGACCTTCAAGACCGGGACGTTCTTCTTCGCACCGGCGTCGAATGGGTCGTCGTTCGATCAGGTGGTCATCGCCCAGGGCCCAGGCGCGCCAGGGCCGCTGGCCGGCGGCGGGTTGGTGCCCGCGATCGCCGCGTTCGGCGCGCTGGCAGCGATGCGGGTGCGGCGGCACAAGATCGGTGCGGGTCCGCGCGCGAGGTTCATGGCCGCCCTGCCGCGCTTTCCGGCAGGGCTGGCGGCCCCCCAGGTGACCGTCACCTTCGCCTGATGATCGGGCGGCTGATGCAGGGGCGGGTGTTCGGTCCTCCGCCGTCCGACGACGGGGTGTACCTGCGCGTCCGCGCCAAGACGCCGCGCGCGCGGCTGGTGCGACGGATGCCGTGGCTGAGCGCTGTGCGCTGGTGGCACCTGGCCGTGATCGCGGTGCTGGTCGCGGCGGCGCTGCTGGCGCGCCCGGTGCTGTTCGCGCCGCCGGCCGTGACCGGGCCGGTGCTGGGTGATCGATAGTGTGCCGGTTACCGAGGACGACCTGCAGGCGGAGGCGCGGAGTGCCGGCCTGCCCGCCGACGCGATCGACGCCGCCACGCGCAAGACGCTGCTGGCGCAGGTGATCGACCGCCGGCTGCTGGTCGGCGCGGCGCGCGCGGCGGAGATCGAGCGCGACCCGGTGCTGCGCGCCGCGGTACAGCGCGCGGGCGAGATGGTGACGGCGAGCGTGATGGCGCAGCGGCTGGTCGGGCGGCCGGCGCCGGCGAGCGTGGCCGAGGCGCGGCGTTACATGGCCGCCAATCCGTTGCGCTTCGCCGGCCGCCAGATCCTGGTGGTCGACGCGATCGAGGTCGGCGCGCGCGGGTTGCCCGAGGGGTTGCTCGACAATGCCGACTCACTCAAGGACGTGGCGTCGACGTTGGACCGGGTGCGCCTGCCGTTCGAGCGCCGCGAGCGGCGCTTCGACAGCGCCACGCTGCCGCCGGAGATCGCGCGGCAGATGGCGCGGTTCGAGTCCGGGCGGCTGTTCCGCCTGCCGATGGGCGCCACCGTGCTGATGGGGGTGGTGACCGGCCGACAATCCGCCGCCGCGCCGCTCCCTGCGCAACTGGCGGCGGCGCGCGACGCGGCGATCGCGGCGAAGCAGGAGGCGCAGCTCCGCACCGCGCTGGCGGCGCTGCGGCGCAAGGCGGACGTGCGGATGGGCGAGACCCCGTGAGCGAGGCGGTGATGCCCCGCGAAGGCCGGGCGGCGGCGAGGATGCTCTCCACCCGCGAGCTGCTGTGCTGGGCGGTGGCGATGTTCGCGGCGGTGTCGCTGAGCTCGGTCGCCAAGCTGTGGTGGGCGGCGCCCGCCCAGATCGCAGGCGTGTTCAACGCCATCGAGCTGATCGCCTGGGGCTGCGCGCTGCTGCTGATCCTGCGCGATCCCGAGCGCGGCGCCGCCGCGACCGGATTTCAGATCGGCGCGGTCGCCGTGCTGGCGGGGTGCGCGCTGCTGGGTCCGGGGCGGTCGGGGGTGATCGCGCTGGCGCCGTTGGGGCTGCTGATCCTGTTCGGCGGCGGCTGGTCGGAGGGACAGCGCCGTGCCGGCGCGGTGTTCGTCGCGATCGGCCTTCAGCGGCTGCTCGGCACCGCGATCCCCGTGCTCGCCGGCGACGTGCTCCTCCGGCTCGATACCGCCGCGGCGGGCATGCTGATGCAGCTGGTCGTGCCGGGCACGACCTGGTCGGACAACATCCTGAAGCCGCCCGGCGATGTCGGGGTGACGGTGTACATGGCGTGTTCGTCCTTCTCCAATCTGTCCTATACCATCCTCTGCTTCGTAAGCCTGTACGCGCTCGACACCGGCCGCTGGTCGCGGCGTGCCTCGCTGGCGCTGGCGGCGATCTGCGTCGGCATCATTGCGCTGAACACCGCTCGGCTGGTGTTCACGGCGCGGTCGCTGGAGGGCTTCGTCTACTGGCACGAAGGGGAGGGCTCGACGATCTTCGGCCTGGTGTTGACGGTGGTCACGGTCAGTGCCTGCAGCGTTGGCGCGCGCTGGGCCGCCGACCGGGCCTGAGCGTGGCGTGAGGATCTGGGCGCAACGCGGGCTGTTCGTCACGCTGATCCTGGGTGGGGCCGCGTTCAAGTTCGCCGGCAACGCCGCGCCGACGTCCGAGCAGTTCATCGCGCGGGTGGACGGTGTGCTGATGCGGTCCGGCTTCCGCGTCGCCGCGCACACGCCGTCGTGGAGGAATGGCGAGCAAGGGAACCCCGTCGCGGATCGCGCGGCACCCCGATTGCGGGCAGGCGATCACGGTCACGCCGGTGGCGTTGATGGCGCCGATCGGCGGGGCCGAGAGCGGGGCCGAGAGCGAGGGCGGGTCGGTGCAATATGTCTATGGCGACCTGCAGGAGCGCGCGCCGTCGCGCCTCGCGGTCGCCGGCGAGACGGTGCGGCTGGAGCTGACCTGGATCGCCTCGCTGGGCCGCGCGCTGCGGCCGCAACGCGAGATGCTGGCGGTGCGCGATCCCTCCGCCTGCCTGGCGCTGACCAGTGCCGGGTGGAAGACGATCTGGACCGGAAGCGGCGGCTGAACGCCGGCTGCTCCAACTTATCACGAACCAGATCGGATAAAATGGCTTGACAGCGTCACGCTGTTGTGGCACATATCAGGAACGCTGAAGAATTGTGAGTCGGGCGGGTCGCTTGCCGGGAGGGGTGCCCGGGGGGTGACGCGCGACGCTGCTTCGGCGGACGCGCGGCTGGGGCGGCGCGAGGGACGGGTCGGCGTCGGGCGATGGGCTCGGCGTCGGCCCGTCTGGGTGTTCAGGGATCAAGGCGGTGGGCGCGGCGGGGTGGCGATGGCTTCGCCGGCAGCAGCGCCGCGCGCGCCGGTCAAGCGAGAGGGGGGTAGAATGGGCTCGAACGGGAAGGACAAGAAGGGCAAGCCGCGCGGGCCGAGCGGGGTCACGCGGGTTCGTCGCGAACGCTTTCTGGCGACATTGGCGGCGACGTGCAACGTCAGGCTGGCGTGCGAAACCGCCGGAGTCGGCCTGAGCTGGACCTATACGGCACGCGCGAACGACCCTGAGTTCGCCGAGCGATGGGAAGAAGCGCTGCAGCAGGGCTATGTCAACCTCGAGTGCGAGCTCGTGCGGCGCGCGCCCGGCAGTTCACTCGGCGACGGCGAAGAGGACGCGGGCGACGCACCGCGGCCCTTCGACGAGAACCTGGCGCTCCGAATGCTGGACCAGCGCCGGCGGGCCGACCCTCAGGGCAGACGGGTGCCGACCCGGCTGAAGCAACCCGATGCGCAGACGGTACTCGCCTCGGTCAACCGCAAGCTCGACGCGCTGAAGCGGCAAGTCGAGGGGAAGCAGCAGATCGAGGAGAAGCGGCAGATCGAGGGGAAGCGGCAGAGCGAGGGCGAGCGGTGAGCGCGATTGATTCGTGCCATTTGCTGGAAAAGCTGGTGGCGCTCGACGCCGACGCGCGGGCGACGCTCCTGTCGCGGCTAACCCATGTGGAGCGCCGTGGCCTGGACGAGATGTGGGGGATGTGGGCGCTGCCGGGCCAGATGCCGCCGCCGGGTGCGTGGCGGGTGTGGATGATGATGGCCGGGCGCGGTTTCGGCAAGACGCGCGCGGGCGCCGAGTGGGTCAGCGCGGTGGCGCGGGCTCGTCCCGGCGCTCGGATCGCGCTGGTCGGCGCGACGCTGAGCGAAGTGCGACGCGTCATGGTGGAGGGCGACAGCGGCATCCTGGCGGTGGCGCACGGCCACGAACCCGTTCGGTGGGTGCGTGACCGCAACGAGATCACCTTTGCGTCCGACGCCAAGGCCTATATCTACTCCGCCGAGGCGCCCGAAAGCCTGCGCGGACCGCAGCACGACGTGGCCTGGTGCGACGAACTGGCCAAATGGCGTTATGGCGAGGCCGCCTGGCGCAATCTGGAACTGGGATTGCGGCTGGGCACGGCGCCCAGGACCGTGGTGACGACGACACCGCTCCCCGTGCCGCTGGTGCGCCACGTCCTGAGCCTGCGCGACGCGGTGGTGACCGGCGGCCGCACGCGAGACAATCCGCATCTGGCGGTGAGCTTCCGGGAGGCGATGGAGGGGCTGTACGCCGGCACCGCGCTCGGACGGCAGGAGCTGGATGGCGAGCTGATCCAGGATCGCGAAGGTGCATTGTGGACACGGGCGATGCTCGACGCGGCATCGGTCGATACGGTGCCGGTGCTGACGCGCGTGGTGGTCGGGGTCGATCCGCCGGCGAGCGCCGGAGGCGACGCGTGCGGAATCGTCGCGGTGGGGCTGGCCGACGGTGTCGCCTATGTGCTGGAGGATGCCAGCGTCGCCGGACTGTCCCCGGACGGCTGGGCGCGCGCGGTGGCGGCGTGCGCGGGCCGGCATGGCGCGGACCGGGTGATCGCGGAGGCGAACCAGGGCGGCGACATGGTCGAGACCGTGCTGCGCGGGGCCGAAGGAACGCTGCCGGTGCGGCTCGTCCGTGCCAGCCGCGGCAAGCTGGCGCGCGCGGAGCCGGTGGCGGCGGAATATGAGCGCGGGCGGGTGAAGCATGTGCGCGGGCCTGATGGTTCGGGGTTCGGCGCACTGGAGGACGAGCTGTGTGGGATGGTGGTCGGCGGCGTCTATGCGGGGCCGAGCCGCTCGCCGGATCGCGCGGATGCGCTGGTGTGGGCGGTGACGGAGCTGTTGCTGCGGCCGGCAAAGCGGGCGCAAGTGCGCGCGATGTAGAGCCTCGGGCAGCGCAAGCTGGCCGAGGACTCGGCCGGCCCGGGCAGCGGGCGGCATAGCCGACCCGTCTGACGGGCTGGCTGTACGGATTGTCCGTCGCGCCGGCCCTCACCCTGGCGCCTGACGGCGCCTGTCCCTCTCCCGCAAGCGGGAGAGGGTATGAAAGGACAATCACATGAAACTTTTCGGGTGGCGGCGCGAGGCGTCGCGGCCGGCCCTCTCCACATCTGGGTCGCGTGCCGGCGCGGTGAGCGTGGGGGAGTGGCCGCCTTCGTACGAGGCGCAGGTGCGCAGCGGCTATTGCGGGAACGCGATCGCGCAGCGGGCGGTGCGGCTGGTGGCCGAAGCGGTCGGGGGCGCGCCGCTGGAGGCGTCCTCGCCGGCGTTGCTGGCGCTGGTGCAGGGGCGAACGGGAGGCGCGGGGTTGCTGGAGAGCGTCGCGGCGCAGTTGCAGCTGCATGGCAATGCTTTCGTCCAGGTGCTGCGTTCGCCCGAGGACGACCCGGCCGCCTTGTACCCCTTGCGGCCGGAGCGGGTGAGCGTGGAGGCGGATGCGGGCGGGTGGCCGGCGGCGTACCGCTACACCGTCGGTGGACGGGTGGCGCGGCTGGCGGCGGACGGGCCGCGGCCCGATGTGATCCACCTGCGCGGCTTTCATCCGCTCGACGACCATTATGGGCTGGGCTGCCTGGGCGGGGCGGCGAACGCGATCGCGGTGCACAATGCGGCGGGCGTCTGGAACAAGGCGCTGCTCGACAATGCGGCAAGGCCGTCCGGCGCGCTGGTGTACGAGCCCGGCGACGGGTCGGCGCTGTCGCCGGAGCAGTTCGCGCGGCTGCGCAGCGAGATGGAACAGGGGTTCGCGGGCGCGGCGCAGGCGGGGCGGCCGATGCTGCTGGAAGGCGGGTTGCGTTGGCAGCCGCTGTCGCTGACGCCTGCCGATATGGACTTTGTCGGGCTGAAGGCGGCGGCGGCGCGGGAGATCGCGCTCGCCTTCGGTGTGCCGCCGATGCTGCTGGGGCTGCCCGGCGACTCGACGCATGCCAATTATCGCGAGGCGAACCGGGCGTTGTGGCGGCTGGCGGTGCTGCCGCTCGCGGGCGCGGTGCTCGACGGGCTGGCACAGGGCTTAAGCGGGTGGTTCCCGGATCCGTGGCTGCGGGTCGATCTGGATGGCGTGCCCGCGCTGGCCGACGACCGCGCCGCGCTGTGGGCGAGCGTCACGGCGGCGGACTTCATCACGCGTGCGGAGAAGCGGGCGATGCTCGGCTTTGAGGAGGATGGGTCATGAGCGGGACGGTGTTGGCGCAATTGCTGGCGCAGGGGGCTGAGCGTGGAGCCGACCTGGTGACGCTGCGCGCGATCGCGGAGGAGGCGGGGGAGCTGGGCGCGACACGGGCGCTGAGCCGGCTGGGGCTCACCGATGCCGGCGCGTCGGCGGACCTGGCGGAGCTGCGCGAGCTGTTGCGGGCGTGGCGGGACGCGAAACGGTCGGCGTGGAAGGCGGCCATCGCCTGGGTGCTGCGGATCGTGTTCGCGTTGCTGCTCGCCGTGCTGGCGGTGCGGCTGGGCTTCGGGGAGTGGATCAAGTGAGCGGCTTCAGCGGCCATGCGGCGCTGTTCGACCGGGTGGACCGGGCAGGCGACGTGTTCCGGCGCGGGGCTTTCGCGGCCGGCAAGGTGGCGCTGCTGCGCGATCATCGTGGGCCGGCGATCGGCACCGTCACTGTGCGCGAGGACGCGGAGGGCTTGCATGTCGAGGGTGCGGCGGACTGCGTTCGCCTAGGCGACGGACTGTCCGTCGGGTTCCGCGCGACGCGGACGCGGCAGGGCGCGCGGCGCGAGATCCTGGCGGCCGAGCTCGTGGAGGTGAGCCTGGTGGCGATCCCGATGCAGCCGGGTGCGCGGGTAGAGGCGGTTTACTGAGTTCGGGGCTCGCGGTGAGCCCCCTCCACCATTCGGCCAACTGGCCGAATGGTCCCCCTCCCCGTGAGCGGGGAGGATTTCAGCAGGAGAAGACCATGGATGTGATCGACAGGCCGGTGCTCGCGGGAGCATCGGAAGGGGAGCGCGCGTCTGCGTTCCAGGGGTTCGTCAGGACCGGGCAGACGCTGGAGTTGAAGGCGTTTACCGGCGTGACGGGGGACGCGGGCGGCTATGCGGTGCCGCGCGAGATCGATGCGGCGATCGACCGGATGTTGGCGTCCATCTCGCCGATCCGGCGCATCGCGCAGGTGGTGAAGGTGGGGTCGGCCGGCTATCGCAAGCTGGTGACCACCGGCGGCACGCCGTCGGGCTGGGCGGCGGAGACCGACGCCCGGCCGGGGACGGCGACGCCGGTGTTCGCGGAGGTCGCGCCGCCGAGTGGCGAGCTCTATGCCAACCCGAGCGCCAGTCAGGCGATGCTGGACGACGCGGCGTTCGACGTCGAGGCGTGGCTGGCGGACGAGATCGCGACCGAGTTCGCTCGCGCCGAGGGGGCGGCGTTCGTCAACGGCTCCGGGGTGAACCGGCCCAAGGGGTTCCTCACCAATCCGGTGAGCGCGGCGGGAGATGCGGCGCGGGCGTTCGGGGCGCTGCAATATCTGCCGAGCGGGGCGGCGGGGGACTTCGCGGCGAACCCGCAGGAGCGGCTGATCGACCTGGTGCAGTCGCTGCGCGCGCCGTACCGGCAGGGGGCGGCCTTCGTGATGAACGCCGCGACAGTGGCGCGGCTGCGCAAGTTCAAGACCAGCGACGGCGCTTTCATCTGGCAGCCGGGGCTGTTGGCGGGGCAGCCGGCGACGCTGCTCGGCTATCCGGTGGTGGAAGCCGAGGACATGCCCGACATTGCGGCGAACGCGCTGGCGATCGCGTTTGGCAATTTCCGGCTCGGCTATCTGATCGCGGAGCGCAGCGAGACGGCGATCCTGCGCGACCCGTACTCGAACAAGCCGTTCGTCGGGTTCTATGCGACCAAGCGGATCGGCGGGTGCGTGGTGAATGGGGAAGCGGTGAAGCTCATGAAGTTCAGCGCGAGCTGAATTTCATGAGCGGAGAGTGCCTCGATTAGCACGGCTAATCGAGGACACGGCCGCCCCGGGCAGCGGGCGGGCATAGCCCGTCCCGTCTGACGGGGCGGCCGCCCCCCTCCACCACCGGCCCAAGCGGGCCGGCGGTCCCCTCCCCCTGCGGGGGAGGATTTGAGAAGGACAATATATGGCTCAGTCGGCGGTGCCGGCGTCCGTGGTGGCCGAGCTGGTCGTCGCGGCGCGGGAGTATTTGCGTCTGCAAGGAGGCGTCGAGGCGGCGCTGCTGACGCGGGCGGCGGCCGCGGCATTCGGGTTGGCGGAGGCGTTTTGCGGGGTGGCGGTGGTGCGGCGGCTGCACGAGGACGTGCTGCCGGCGACGGGTGGCTGGCAGCGGCTGCGGGCGCGGCCGGTGACCGCGATCGCCGGGGTGACGGCGCTGCCGGTCGCCGCCGCGCCGTTCGTGCTCGCGGTCGATGCTTACGCGATCGACATCGACGCGGACGGCGACGGCTGGTTGCAGGTCGCCGATGCGGGCGGCGCGGGCCGGGTGGCGGTGGATTATACGGCCGGGCTGGCGGCGGACTGGGCGGCGGTGCCGATGCCGGTGGCGCAAGGGCTGGTGATGCTGGTCGCGCATCTGTTCGAGCACCGCGACGGGATCGCGCAGCCGCCGGCGGCGGTAGCGGCGCTGTGGCGGCCGTTCCGGCGGATGAAGCTCATGACGGCAGTGCGATGAGCGCGGGTTCGGCGTTGGTCGAAGCGGTGCTGGCCGAGCTGCGGCACGAGGAATTGCAGCCGCTGGTGGTGTTCGACGCGCCGCCGGTGCGCGCGGGCCTGCCCTATGCGGTGATCGAGGAGCCGGTGCTCAAGTCGGAGAACGCGGCGGGGGTGCAGGGTCGGACGGGGATGCTGGCGATCAGCTTTCACGACGATGGCGAGCGGCCGCTGCCGTTGCGCGGGATGGTGGCGTTCGCGGACGAGCTGATCGCGCTGCTGCCGACCGAGATCGGCGAGGGGTGGCGGATCGGCGGATTGGCGCTGGCGCGGAGCCGGCTCACGCGGACGAAGGAGGGTTGGACGGCGCGCAGCGAGTGGTCGGTGCGGATGTTTCGGGCCGTAGCCGAGCCGTGACTAGCGCAAGCTAGCCGCGGACTCAGCAAGGCCGGGCGGCGGGTCGTGAAACGAACCCGCCCGTCGTCATGGGATGTACTCCCATAACTGCCTTCGCGGCCCGGCCCCTCCACCCCTCGCCCAAGTGGGCGAGTGCGCAGGCTTTGGCCGTCCCCCGGACGGCCAAGATCGTGTCCGGGGGACACGATCTCGCCTGCACACCCCCTCCCCGTGAACGGGGAGGATCAAATCAGGAGACACATCATGGCAATCGAAAAGGGTTCGGCCTTCTTGTTGAAGGTCGGCGATGGCGCGGTGACGCCGGTGTTCGCGACGGTAGCGGGGCTCAGGACCACGCAGCTGTCGGTCAATGGCGAGGCGGTGGTGGTGACCACCAAGGATTCGGGCGGCTGGCGGCAGCTGTTGTCGGGCGCGGGCGTGCGTTCGGTGAGCGTGTCGGGGGCGGGCGTGTTCACCGGCTCGGCGGCGGAAGCGCGGGTGAGGGCGAGTGCGCTCAGTGGCGTGCTCGACGATTACCGGCTGAGCTTCGAAGGGGGCGAGACGATGACCGGGCGCTTCCTAGTGACGCGGCTGGACTATGCCGGCGATTTCAACGGGGAGCGGACGTACACGCTGTCGCTGGAGAGTTCCGGGCAGGTGGTGGCGGCCTAGTCCCCTCTCCCCTTGTGGGAGAGGGCGGAACCGCCGCAGCCGGCGGAAGGATGAGGGGTTGCTTGCACCGCACGCACGGCCGCCTTGCGGCCGCCCCCTCATCCGTCTCGGCATTGCCGAGCCACCTTCTCCCGCGAGGGGAGAAGGGAAGGAGAAGTCATATGACCCAAGCAAATGAACTGCGCGGCGAGGCTGCGTTGCGGGTGGCGGGTGAGGTGCTGGTGCTGCGGCCGTCGTTCCAGGCGTTGGTCGCGGCCGAGCAGGAGCTGGGGCCGCTGTTCGCGCTGGTGGAGCGGGCGGTGGACGGGCGGCTGGCGTTGGCGGAGATGGTGGTGCTGTTCTGGCATCGCCTGCGCGATGGTCCGGGTGGGCTGACCCGCGAAGGGCTGGGCGAGGCGGTGGCCGACGCGGGGCTGAGCGCGGCGATGCCGGTGCTGCGGGTGTTGCTGCAGCAGATTTTGACGGGGCGGTAGGTGTCCGCCTTGAATCCTCCCCCGGAGGGGGAGGTGGCGCGCGGCCCTGGCCGCGGGACGGAGGGGTGTCACGCTATCGAGGAGGGGATACCCCTCCACCATCCGCCCAAGTGGGCGAATGGTCCCCCTCCCCTTGCAGGGGAGGATTTTGGCAGTGCCGCCATCCGGCTCGCCGGCTTCTGCGCCGTCGTGCTGGGCTGGGCGCCGGATCAGTTCTGGCGGGCGACGCCGGCGGAGCTGCGGTGTGTCGTCGATGTGCTGGCGCCGCGGGAAGAAGCGCCGGTGACGCGGTCGTTGCTCGGAGAATTGGAGAAGTGCTGTGGATGAGGTGGATCGGCTGGTCGCGGGCGTGCGGCTGGATACGCGCGGCTTCGCCAGCGACGTGGCGGCGATGCGGGCGAGCCTGGAAGGAACGCTGGGCGCGGGCGCGAACCGGGCGGGGCGGGCGATCGAAGGGTCGCTGTTGCGCGCGGTCAGATCGGGCAAGCTGGGGTTCGACGACCTCAAGGCGACGGCGTTGCGGTCGCTCGACGCGATCGCGGCGGCGGCGCTGAAGAGCGGGCTGCAATCGGTGACCGGCGGCGGGGGGTTGCTGGGGACGCTTGCGGGACTGATCGGCGGGTTGCCGGGGCGGGCGACGGGCGGACCGGTGGTCGGCGGGCGGCCCTATCTGGTCGGCGAGCGCGGGCCCGAGCTGTTCGTGCCGGCGTCCGCCGGGCGGGTGGAGGCCGGCGTTGCGGGTGGCGCGCGCGATGTGCGGGTGAGCATCACGGTGAATGCGCGGCCGGGCGAGGGGGCGGAGGCGATGCGGCAGTCGAGCCGGCAGGTCGCGCGGGCGGTGCGGGCAGCGCTGGAGGGGTAGGCAAGGGCGGTCACGGGAGTAAATCCCGTGACGTCGAAGCTCGGCTGCGCCGAGCCCGGCCGGCCTTCGCCGCCTCGAGACCAGCTGCGCTGCTCGCGTGCGGCGCGCGGCGATGCGGCAGTCGAGCCGGCAGGTGGCCCGGGCGGTACGGGCAGCGCTCGAGGGGTAGGCGCAGCCGAGGTTCCGCAATCAAATCCTCCCCTGCAAGGGGAGGTGGCCGGCGCAGCCGGTCGGAGGGGTGTAACCGGCTGGAGGGGCGCCACATTGATGGTGACACCCCTCCAGCGCGCGATGCGCGGCGGTCCCCCTCCCCTTGCAGGGGAGGATCTCACTATGCCACATTGGTTGGCGTCCGAGCGGCGCGAGCAGGCGTCGGACTTCATCACACGGTTCGATCCGCGGTTCTGGACGGTGAACTTTCCGCGGCCGGCGATGGCTTCGGTCGTCACCGGCGCGGGGGACGGGTTGCGGGTGGATGCGGTGTTCTATCGCGAGGGCGACCTGGTCGGGTTGATCTGGGAGGCGGCGGACCGGTTCGATCACCCGCTGCTGGCGTACGAGACCAGCCGCGACTTCCGGGGATGCCGGCTACGCTTCCGCTGGCGGTCGGGGGGCGTGGTGGCGCTCGACGCGGTCGATGGACCGGTGTTGACGATCGAGGGGCGCGACGCGGGCGGCGCGGCGTTCACCGCCTATGTGCGGTTGTGGAATTACGCCGCCGGCACCGGCGAGGACGCGCTGGTCGCGTTCGACTTCGCGGCGGTGCGCGGCGGCTTCGAGCCGGGCGGCGCGCCGGTGTGGATGGGCGATGTCGACCGGATGTTCGTGTCGCTGGTGCCGCCCGGTTACGTCGCGGCGAGCACGGCCGATCTGCCCGCGCCGGCGCAAGGCTGGGTGGAGCTGTCCGGGCTGGTCTGCGACGGACCCGGCGCGGTGCTGGCGATCGGCGACGTGGTGGTGCCGCCGCATGGGCTGCAGATCGCGAGCGGCTATGACGACAGCTATCACCTGACGCCGGCGCGGTTGCTGCGCAACGCGCTGCAGCTCGGCTATCGCGGGACGATCAACCATTATGTCGGGATGAGCCATTATTTCCGGCTCTCCGCAGGGCTGGCGACCGCCGCCGGCGGGGTGCTGAACGTGGCCTGCGCAGCGTGGCATGCGGATTTTGCCGCGAAGGCCGGAGTGCTCGGCTACGGGGTGATCTGGTCGCTCAGCTATGAGCTGTTCGACGCGCATTGCCCCGAAGCGTGGAAGCAGCGGGCGGCGGATGGATCGCCGGCACTGACCGGGTGGGTGCCGCCCTCGACCTTGCTGTCGCCGGCGAACGCCGAGGCGATGGCATATCTGCGGACAGTCGCGGCGGCGTTCATGGCGATCGCGCTCGCGGCCGGGCTGGAGCCGAAGTTCCAGGTCGGAGAGCCGTGGTGGTGGACGATGCCCGCCCCGGACGGAAGCTTGCGGCCGTGTCTTTACGATGACGCGGCGGTGGCGGCGTTCGCGCCGGTGGCGATCCCGAGCGTGCGGGCGAGCCTGAACACCGCGCAGAAAGCGACGCTGGATGCGGCGGGCGCGTGTTTGGCGGGCTCGACCGCGGCGCTGGCGGCGGCAGCAAAGGCCGCTGCGCCCGGATGCGTGACGCACCTGCTGGCGTATCTGCCGACAGTGCTCGACCGCGCCGCGCCGGAGCTGCGGCGGGCGAACATGCCGGTGGGGTGGGCCCAAAGTGACTCTGGGCCGGCGTTCGATGTGCTGCAGCTGGAGGATTATGACTGGGTGACCGCCGGTGACACGGCGGCGACGCGCGCGGGCGTGGCGGCGGTTCAGGCGCGGCTCGGCTATCCGGTGGCGGACCAGCATTATCTGAGCGGGTTCGTGCTGCGGCCCGAGGACGCGGGGCAGTGGGACGCGATCGTTGCGGCCGCGCAAGCGGCGCGGGCGCGCGGGGTGGCGGCGGTGTTCCTGTGGGCGCTGCCGCAGGTGCTGCGCGACGGCTTTGTATATTGGGAAGGAGAGAGCGACGTGCAGGCATTCGACGATGTGCTGTTTCCGCTGGCGCTGGGGCGCGAGGCGGCGGTGGCGCCGGCCTTCTCGACGGCGGTGATCGCAGGCAGCGGCGGGGCGGAGCAGCGGCAGGCGAACTGGGCGGCGGCGCGGACCAGTTATGATGTCGGGCCAGGCGTGCGGTCGGAGGCGGACATCGCGGCGCTGCTGGGGTTCTTTCGGGCGAGGATGGGGCCGGCGCGGGGGTTCCGCTTGCGCGATCCGTTCGATTCGTCGGCTGCGAACGTCGTGCTCGGGACCGGGGACGGGGTGAGGCGGCGCTACGCACTGGTAAAGCACTACGGCGAGACGGCGCGGCGGATCACGCGGCCGGTGGCCGGGAGTGTCTCGCTCACGGTCGATGGAGCGACGACGGCTGCATTCGTGGTCGAACCGGGCGGGTTCGTGGTGTTCGATGTCGCGCCGGCGGCGGGCGCGATGGTGCGGGCGGGCTTTGCGTTCGACGTGCCGGTGCGGTTCGCTGAGGATCGGCTGGAGGTGAGTCTGGCGACCTGGGCGGCGGGGGAGGCGGTGTCGGTGCCGCTGGTGGAGGTGCGGGAATAGGTCCGCTCGCGGGAGGGGCTAGGGGAGGGGATGTTGGAGGGGTGACATGCCCTCCCCCGTCCCCTCCCGCAAGCGGGGGGGAGAAGTTATGGACATGTTGTCGGACGAGCTGACGACGCTCGCCTTGTGCTGGCGGGTGGAGCGGCGCGATGGGGTGACGATCGGGTTGACCGGGCATGACCGCGACCTGCTGATCGACGGGCTGCTGCATCGCGCGGCGCCGGGGATGGCGCCGTCGGCGATCCGGCGCGGGCTGGGGCTGGAGGCGGACACGATGGATGTCGCCGGCGCGCTGGCGAGTGCGGCGATCGGCGAGGCGGACCTGCTCGCGGGTCGCTGGGACGGCGCGCGCGTCACCCTGTTCGCGGTGGACTGGACGGGCGGGCCCCAAGACTTTCCGGACCGGGTGGAGCTGGGCGAGGGGCGGATCGGGGCGGTGTCGGTCAAGGGCGGCGCGTTCACCGCCGAGCTGCAGGGGGCGAGCGCGAGCCTGGCGCGGCCGGTAGTGGAGGAGACCTCACCCGAGTGCCGGGCCGAACTGGGCGACCGGCGCTGCCGGGTGGCGATGGCGGGGCGGCGGGTGTTCGCGCGGGTGGTCGCTTGCACACAGCGGGTGATGACGGTCGACGCGGTGCTCGCCCCCGGCGCTTATGCAGGCGGGCGGCTGCGGTGGTTCGGCGGGGCCAATGGCGGGTTGGAGGGGTGGATCGCGGCGTCCTCCGGCATGACGCTGACGCTGCGGGCGGAGCCGGCGTTCGCGGTCGAGGTCGGCACGCTCGTCGAGCTGATCGAGGGGTGCGACAAGAGTCTGGCGACGTGCGCGGGGCGGTTCGGCAATGCGGCGAACTTCCGGGGCGAGCCATATCTGCCGGGGCTGGACCTGTTGACGCGGTATCCGGGCGCATGAGCGCCGTCGCGGACGCTGCGCTGGCGGCGGTGGGCGCGCGGTTCCGGTTGCACGGGCGGGTGCCCGATACCGGGCTCGATTGCGTCGGGCTGGCGGCGTGGGCGCTGCGGGCGGGCGGGTTCAGGGGCGAGGTGCCGACGGGATACGCCTTGCGTGGCGGGGATGCGGGCGCGGTAGCGGCGTTGCTCGACCGGGTGCTGGTGCGGAGCGACGACGCGCATGCGGGCGACGTGTTGCTGATGCGCACCGGCCCCGGGCAGCTGCACCTCGGCATCCGGACCGATGCGGGGCTGGTCCATGCGGATGCGGGTTTACGGCGGGTAGTGGTGCGGCCTGGGGTCGTGCCGTGGCCGGTCCTCGGCATTTGGCGGATGGGAGAGGGCTGATGGCGACGCTGGTACTGACCGCCGTCGGCGGGGCGCTGGGCGGGCCGGTGGGGGCGGCGCTGGGCGCGCTGGTCGGACAGAGCGTCGATCATGGCGTGTTGTTCAGGCCCAAGGGGCGCGAGGGACCGCGGCTGACCGAGCTGCGCATCCAGACCTCCTCCTATGGGACGGCGATCCCGCAGCTGTTCGGGCGGATGCGGGTGGCGGGCACGGTGATCTGGTCGACCGACCTGATCGGCCGCTCGACGACTCGTGCCGGCAAGGGGCAGCCGAGCGTGACCCATTACAATTATTCCGCATCCTTTGCGGTGCTGCTGTCCGCGCGCGCTGTGCTCGACATCGGCCGGGTGTGGGCGGACGGGCAGTTGATCCGCGGCGCCGCGGGCGACTGGAAGGTCAAGACCGGGTTTCGGCTGCATACCGGCGCGGAAGACCAGGCGGCGGATCCGCTGATCGCGTCGGCCGAGGGAGTGGGGCTGACGCCGGCGCATCGCGGCTTCGCCTATGCGGTGTTCGAGGACATGGCGTTGGAGAGCTTCGGCAACCGGCTGCCGAGCCTGACCTTCGAGGTGATCGCCGATGTCGAGCCGGTCGGCGTGGGGGCAATCGCGGCCACCCTGGCGCATGAGGTGACGGGCGCGCCGGCCTTGCGGCTCGACGGCTTCGCCGCGAGCGGAGGGTCGGTGGGGGCGGTGCTGGAGACGCTGGCGGCGGCGAGTGGGGCGTGGTTCGCGCCTGCCGGTGCCGGGCTGGTGATGCGGGACGATGGCGCGGTTGCGGGAACCGTGGCCGAGCGGGATGGGCGCGAGGGGTCGCGCGAGGTCGCGGCGGCGGATGCCGCGCCGGGCGTGGTGACGGTCAGCCACCATGATCCCCAGCGTGACTGGCAGGCCCGGCCTGCAGCGGGCGCGGCGCCCCGGCGCGGGCCGCACGACATCGCATCTGGAGGTGCCGGCGGCGATCTCGGCGGGCATGGCGAAGGGGATCGCGGAGGCGGCGCTCGGGCGCGCGGAGGCGGCACGGGTGCGGCGGACCTTGCCTGTCGGCCTGGCGGCGCTGACGCTCGCGCCGGGGGCGGTGATCGCGGTTGCGGGGGAGACCGGGACTTGGCGGGTGGACGCGGTGGCGCTGGAGGGCATGGCGACGTCGCTGACGCTGTCGCCGCTGGCCGCTTCGGCGCTCGCGGCGAGCGCGAGTTCCGGGCGGATGCTGCCGCAGCCGGACCTGGTGGTGGGACGGACGCTGCTGCACGCCGTCGAGCTGCCGGGGCTCGATGATGGGGTGCCGACCCAGCCGCGCCTGTCGGTGGTCGCCTGCGGCGAGGGGGCGGGGTGGCGTGCGGCACCGCTGCTGCTCAGCCTCGACGGCGGCGCGACCTGGACGGAGATCGGCGCGACCGCCGCGCCGGCCGTGATCGGCACGATCGAGGCGCCGTTCGCGGCGGCCACGGCGACGCTGGTGGACGAAGCCGGGATGATCGTGGTGGCGTTGACGCGCGCGGACATGGCGCTGGGCGATGCGGCCGCGGCCGCGCTCAATGCCGGCGCGAACCTGGCCTTGGTGGGGAACGAGCTGATCCAGTTCGGGCGTGCCGAGCCGCTGGGCGGGGCACGCTGGCGGCTGAGCCGATTATGGCGCGGCCGACGCGCGACGCAGGTCTCCGCCGGCGCGGCGGGCGACCGCTTCGCGCTGCTCACCGCCGCGACGGTGCGCACGGTCGACTTGCCGCTGACGGCGCTGGGTGGAGACGTGCAGGTGATGGCGGCCGGCATCGGCGACGGGGACGACCCGCCGGTCGCGGTCGCGACGGTGAGCGGCGCGTCCGTGCTGCCGCCGCCGCCCGTGCACCTGCGCTGGACGGCCGAGGACGATGGCGGCGCGACGGTGACCTGGACACGGCGGAGCCGGGCCGGCGGGCGCTGGCTCGACCGGGTCGAGGCGCCGCTCGCCGAGGAGAGCGAAGGCTATCGGGTGTCGGTCGGCGCGCGCGAGGTGCTGGTCACCGCGCCAACCATCCGCGTCACCCCGGACGAGCGGTCGGCCGGGCCGGTGGTCGTAATGGTGCGGCAGCGCGGCACGCATGGCGAATCGGCAACGGTGATGATCGAAGTGGAGGGCTTATGAGCGAGACGAGTCGATGGGCGCTGCCGCTGCTGGAGGTGGGACAGGCGCAAAAGGAGATGACGCACAACGAGGCGCTGGCGCGGCTCGACCTGCTGACCCAGGCGAACGTCGTGGCGGTGGCGCAGAACGTGCCGCCCGCCGACGCCGCGCCGGGACAATGCTGGGTGGTCGGTGCGGCGCCGACGGGTGCGTGGTCGGGCCAGGCCGGCGCGCTGGCCGGATGGACCGCGGGCGGCTGGCGGTTCGCGGCGCCGCGGGAGGGGATGCAGGTATGGAGCATGGCGGACGGCTGCATCGCGACCCATGCCGATGGCGCGTGGCGAACCGGACGGATCGCGGGCGCGGAGCTGGTGATCGGCGGCGTCCGCGTGGTGGGTGCCCAGCGGCCGGCGATCGCGGCGCCGACCGGCGGCACCGTGGTCGATGGGGAAGTACGCGCCGTGCTCGACCAGGTTCTAACCGCCATGCGGGCGCATGGTCTGATCGCGAATTGATCCAGGTCAGAGACCTTTAACGGGTCGGCCCCTAAGGCATAAACCTGTGGCGCAAATACAACGGTTGCCGGGCAATGTCATCTTGCACGGAAACCAACCATTCGGTACTGAGTTTGCGCTGTCAGAAATGACACTGTGAAAGGGGATTACCATGCGGAAGCTTGCCACTATTCTGGCACTAGCCTCCACGGCCCTCGCCACGCCTGCCCTCGCCCGCGACAAGTCGTGGTACGTGGGCGTTGAAGGTGGGGCGATGATCGTCGAGGATATCGACTATGACATCACCGGGACCACCGCCGCGACCTCCGGGACGTCGACGGTCGATCACGACTATGGCTGGGACGTCGGTGGCCAGATCGGCTACGACTTCGGTGGCTTCCGCGTCGAGACGGAGGTGAGCTATCGCCGCGCCGTCGTCGAGGGCTTCAGCTCGACCACGGGCACCTCGGCGTTCACGGCCGGTGGCGCGATCGCCAACGTTCCTGCGAACTCCTTCGCCTTTGCCGGCGGCAAGACCAGCGCGCTCAGCTTCATGCTGAACGGCCTGCTCGACTTCGGTCCGGACGATGGTGTCCAGGGCTTCGTCGGCGGCGGTGTCGGCGTGGCGCGGGTCAAGGCCAATTATGGCCTGAACACCAACGGCAACTTCATCGACGACTCGGACACGGTCTTTGCGTGGCAGGGTCTGGCGGGCGTCCGTGCGCCGCTCTCCGACAATATCGACGTGTCGCTGAAGTATCGCTTCTTCAACGCCGATAACGTCCAGCTGATCGACGTCACGAACCGCACCTCCGAGGGGCGTTTCCGGTCGCACAGCATCCTGGGTGGCCTGACCTACAACTTCTTCACGCCGGAGCCGCCGGCACCGCCGCCCCCGCCGCCTCCGCCCCCCCCGCCGCCGCCGCCGCCCGTCGAGGTTGCGCCGGCCGCAGTCTGCTCGCCGGGACCGTTCATCGTGTTCTTCGAGTGGGACAAGTCGGACATCACGCCTGAGGCTTCGTCGATCCTCGACAACGCCGTCACCCAGTACCAGACCTGCGGCAACGCTCAGGTCATGCTGGCAGGCCACGCCGACAAGTCGGGTTCCGCGTCGTACAACGTCGGTCTCTCGCAGCGTCGTGCCGATGCGGTGAAGGCTTACCTGTCCTCGCGTTCGATCCCCGACACGGTGATCGCGACCGAAGCGTTCGGCGAGAGCCGTCCGCGCGTCGACACCGCCGATGGCGTGCGCGAAGTGCAGAACCGCCGCGTGGAAGTGACCTACGGCCCGGGTTCGGGCCAGTAAGTCACAGCCTCTCGGCTGAGATGAAGAGGGGAGGTCGGGCAACCGGCCTCCCTTTTTCTTTGTGGCACGAGCGGGCATCAGGCGGAAATGGGGGCGTCGCGGTGGCGAGTTACTGGCACATCCTCAAGAGCACGAAGCGCTTCGGAACCGACCGGGTGCATCGCATCTGGCACGAGGAGCGCGCCGATGCAGTTGTCACTGTGGGCTATGGCAACCAACCCACTGGGCCCGGTCGGGACAAGCTGCTGAAGTATCGGGCGGGCGATCGCATCATCGTCTATGCGCCCGGCTTCGGCGCGGTCGCGGTGGCCGAGGCGACCGGCGCAACGCCCGAGTATCGCCCATCGCCCGCTCCGGACACGCATGCGCATCGCCTGCCGGTCCGTTGGCGCGCTACCGTGCACCGGCTCGACGACGCGGTTCCCGCTCACGCGATCAGGCGTGCCGGGGGTTACGTCCCACGGTCGCTGGCCATGAAGCTGGCTGACGACGTGCGGATCGGCTCGCGAAGCTGGTAACGGAACGCGCCAATCCCTAGGCCCTCTCCCTGCTTCCAGCCCTTGCTCGCGGCACCGTTCCGGCGGGCGCAGAGCGGCTCGACCTTGTCTCAGTGCGTATGCTTGCCCATGCTCGGCGGTATAGGAGTACGCGCATGGAACGGTTCGAAGTTCGCAACGGCAACGTGACGCTGAGCGTGATCGCCGACGGGCCGCATGACCCGGCCGGTCTGCCGATCCTGTGTGTGCATGGCTGGCCCGAGCTGAGCCACAGCTGGCGCTACCAGATCGCGCATTTCGCGCGTCTCGGCCGGCGGATCGCGGCGCTCGACGTGCGCGGCTATGGCGAGAGCGACAAGCCAGCCGAGATCGCCGCCTACACCATGGCCGAACTGTGCGGCGACGTCGCGGCGGTGATCGACGCGCTAGGCGGGCGGGCGATCCTGTTCGGGCATGACTGGGGTGCGCCGATCGTGTGGAACACGGCTCTAAGGCATGCCGACAAGGTCGCGGCGGTCGCCGGCCTGAGCGTCCCCTACATTCCCGCAGGCGACGTCAACTTTCTGGAGGCGATGCGGCGGGTGCATGCCGGCCGGTTCTTCTACCAGCTCTACTTTCAGGAGCCCGGCGTCGCGGAAGCCGAGTTTTCCGACGATCCGCTGACGCTCGACAAGATATTCTGGGGCATTTCGGGCGAGGGGCTGCGCGTGCAAGCCTATGCTCCGAAGGGGCCCGAAGATCGGTTCCTTACCGGCATGGCCGCGCCGGAACACTATCCCGCGTGGATGGGCGAGGCCGATATGGAAACCTATCGCAAGGCGTTTGCGCGGGGCGGTTGGCATGGCCCGCTCAACCGCTACCGCGCGCAGGATCTGGATTTCGCGACACGCGAGGCTGTGAAAGGGCGGCACATCGAGCAGCCCGCCTGCTTCATCGCCGGTACGCTCGACCCGGTGCGCGGCTTCGTGCCCGGCCATGACAGCTTCGCGGCGGCAGGTGCTGCCTGCGACGATTTCCGCGGCACGACGCTGATCGAAGGCGCTGGTCATTGGGTGCAGCAGGAGGCGCCGGCCGAGGTCAATGCTGCGCTGGAGCGTTTCGTCGCCGGCCTTTGACCCCCCACATTCACGCCTTCGCAGCGTCCTGATGCTCCGCAGCCCAGGGTGCGCCGTGTCTGTTCCAAACTCGTACCGTTGTGCCGGCGCGCCACCGCGCCCGGTGTGGCAATCGCGGCCGGCTCCGTTAAGGGAGGCGCTTTGTACCATAGGACTGTCACCTTCCATGCGCATCACGATGATCGGGTCGGGCTATGTCGGGCTCGTCTCCGGGGCCTGTTTCTCGGATTTCGGTCACGAGGTGGTGTGCGTCGACAAGGACGCGGACAAGATCGACGCGCTGAAGGCGGGGCGGATGCCGATCTATGAGCCCGGTCTCGACCAGCTCGTCGCCGCCAACGTCGCAGCCGGACGGCTGTCGTTCACGACCGACCTCGCGCCGGCGGTGGACGGCGCGGACGCGGTGTTCATCGCGGTGGGGACGCCGACGCGGGCGGACGGCCATGCCGACCTGTCCTATGTCTTCGCCGCGACCGAGGAGATCGCGGACGCGCTGACCGGGCCGACGGTCGTGGTCAACAAGTCGACGGTGCCGGTGGGGACCGGCGACCGGGTGGAGGCGCTCCTGCGCGAGCGGCGGCCCGACATGGATGCCGCCGTCGTCTCCAACCCCGAATTCCTGCGCGAGGGCGCCGCGATCGGCGACTTCAAACACCCCGACCGCATCGTCGTCGGTTCCGAGGATTCGAACAGCGGTCCGCGCGCGCGCGCGGTGATGCGGGCGATCTATCGGCCGCTGTACCTCAATGAGAACCCCCTACTGTTCGTCGGTCGGCGCACGTCGGAGCTGATCAAATACGCCGCGAATGCGTTCCTCGCGACCAAGATCACCTTCATCAACGAGATCGCCGATCTGTGCGAGGCGGTCGGCGCGGACGTGCAGGACGTCAGCCGCGGCATCGGGCTCGACAATCGCATCGGGCGCAAGTTCCTGCACGCCGGGCCGGGCTATGGCGGATCGTGCTTTCCCAAGGACACGCTGGCGCTGCTCAAGACCGCCGAGGATTACGACACGCCGGTGCGCGTCGTCGAGGCGGTGGTGAAGGTGAACGATGCGCGCAAGCGGGCGATGGGGCGCAAGGTGCTCGCGGCGCTCGGCAACGATCCGCGCGGCAAGACCGTCGCGGTGCTGGGGCTGACGTTCAAGCCGAACACCGACGACATGCGCGACGCGCCGTCGATCGCGGTGATCCAGACGCTGACCGATGCCGGCGTGACGGTGAAGGCGTTCGATCCCGAGGGCACCGAGGCCGCCAAGGCGGTGATGCCCGCATCGCTGATCTATTGTGCCGACCCGTATGAGGCGGCGACGGGGGCCGATGCGGTCGCGATCGTCACCGAATGGGACGCGTTCCGCGCGCTCGATCTGGTGCGGCTGAAGCAGATCATGAACGCCCCGGTGCTCGTCGATCTGCGCAACATCTACGATCGCGCCGAGGCCGAGCGCCTGGGCTTCGCCTATACCGCCGTCGGGCGGTGAGCCGGCCGCGCATATCGGGACTGCTCGAGACCGCGCTTTATGTCGATGACATGGCGCGTTCGATCGGCTTCTTCCGCGACGTGCTCGGGCTGACGGCGATGATCGCGAGCGATCGCCTGACGGCGTTCGATGCGGGGCATGGCGGCGTGCTGCTGGTGTTCGCGCGCGGGCAATCGGGCGACGATGTCGCGATCCCGGGCGGCATCATCCCGGGGCATGACGGCAGCGGCCCGCTGCACATGGCGTTCGCGATCGCCGCTGATGCCTATGACGCCTGGCGCGATCACCTGGCGGGCAGCGGCGTGGCGGTGACGCACGAGGTGACCTGGCCCGCGGGTGGCCGCAGCCTCTACTTCAACGATCCCGATGGCCACGTGCTCGAACTTGCGACGCCGGGCCTGTGGGCCAACGATGCGGCGCGCCCGGTGGACTGACGCGCGGAACCAGGCGGTCGGTCGGGCGGTATAGGTGGCACAATCGTCGTCGGGAGTGACCGTGATCCTTCGTAGCCTGTTCGCGGCCAGCATGCTCGCCGCCACCGCCTGTTCCGCCGATCCGCAAGCCGGGCAGCAAGGCGCCGCGTCGGGGGGCAAGCCGTTCGTCGAGACGATAGTCGCGGACTTCGATTCACCGTGGGCGATGACGTTCCTGCCGGATCGCCGCATGTTGGTGACCGAAAAGGACGGGCGGCTGCTGCTCGTGTCTGCGGATGGCAAGAGCCGCGCGACGATCGCCACGTTCAAGGTGGCGTCGGCGGGGCAGGGCGGGCTGATGGACGTCGTGCTCGCACCAGACTTCGCGGCATCGAAGCGGGTTTATCTGAGCTGGTCGGAGGCGGGGCAAGGCGGCAATGGTGTCGTGCTCGCGCGCGGCACCTTAGCGGGTGCGGCGGGTGCCGAGCGGCTCGGCAACGTCGAGACGCTGTTCCGCGCGATGCCGTTCGTCGCGGGCGACGGGCATTATTCGGGACGGATCGCCTTTTCGCCCGACCGCCGCTTCCTGTTCTTCACCAACGGGGATCGGCAGAAGTTCGATCCGGCGCAAGACCCAAAGGCGACGCTGGGCAAGGTGCTGCGGCTGACGCTCGACGGCAAGCCGGCGCCGGGCAATCCGCTTGCCGCGAAGGGCTTCCACCCAGCCGTGTGGAGTTATGGCCATCGCAACCTGCTCGGCATCGCCTTCGACGCGTCGGGCGATCTGTGGGAACAGGAGATGGGTCCCAAGGGCGGCGACGAAGTGAACCTGATCCAGCCGGGACGGAACTACGGCTGGCCCAAGGCGTCGAACGGCAGCCATTATGACGGCCGCGACATCCCCGATCATGCGCCGGGTGACGGCTTCGAGCCCCCGATGGTGTGGTGGAATCCGGTGATCTCGCCCGGCGGTCTGATGATCTATTCGGGCGCCATGTTCCCGCAGTGGAAGGGCGATGCGTTCATCGGCGGACTGTCGTCGCAGGCGCTCGTGCGCGTCGATCTCGACGGCACCAATGCGCGCAAGGGCGATCAGTGGGACATGGGCGCGCGCATCCGCGAGGTGGAGCAAGGCCCCGAGGGCGCGATCTATCTGCTCGAGGACGGGCAGCGTGGCTCGGCGGGGCGGATGATCAAGCTCACCGCACGATGAGGTAGTTCATCCGCGCCGAGGCGATCGGTTTTGCGCGATCGTCCTGCCACGCGACCGCCTCGACGTTCGCGATGCGCGTGCCGAGCCGCGTGACGAT
>NZ_DASTMA010000013.1:0-9387 GCF_035714405.1 Sphingomonas sp.
GCGTCGATCTGTCGACCTTCAGTCAGGCCCAGCTCAGCACCATCGCCAGGCAACTCAACGAGAGGCCGAGAAAAACCTTGATGTACCAGACGCCAGCTGAGAAGTTCGCCCAAGCCGTTGCGACCACCGGTTGAACCCACCCCCAATTGCGGACATTCGACACACCGGGCAAAACAAGCGCATGGCATTGCGAAACTCTCTTGCGATCGCCGTCACCTGCCTTATTCTTAGCGGGTGCGGACAGGCGTTGGACGAAATGCCCCCGATCCTCATCGGTGCCACGACGACCGGCGGTAGCAACTCTCTTTGTGAAGGCGGTATCGAGCAGGGTTCGTCGCCTGAATCTGCCTCCCGCTCGCCTGAAATTGTCGAGCGGCTTCGGGTTGACTATCCACCCGGATCACCAGCCTCGAAACTTAGGACGAGCCTTTCACGGCAGGGGTTCATCATTCACAACGGTTGCTCGGCTGACAAAAGCGTAAGCTGGGCTGAGTTCCGGCAGCGCTGGTCCAACGGCGTTGCGAATTATCAGGCGGCGTTTTTTTGGGACAGTGTATTGGAAGCAGGATGCGGTCGGTCTTCTGATTTGGGCGACTGGCGATATTGCCTACACCGGCTTGTAGGTCGGCTTTCCACCACAAGCGGACGTTCACGCCCTGTCATCGACACGCCCGCCACCCCCAGCCGCCGCGGCTGGCCTGGTCGAGGTGGAGGTGGTCGCGGTGGGCGGCGTTGTAGTCGGGGCTGAGCACGGTGGCGTAGAGGTCGCAGGCGCCGGTGCGGACCTGCTTCAGGAAGGTGGCTTCGGGTCCGTCGCCGCGCCAGTCGGCGAGGATGCTGACCCTGCGGCCATCGGCGAGACGGAAGCCGGCGACGTCGAGCGCGTTTGCGGTGGCGTGCTCGCTCCAATTGTCGCGGCCGGCGATGCGGCGGCAGTTATAGCTGCCGAGATGGTCGATGCCGATCACCGACGTGCCGAGATATCTGCGCGCGGCGGGTTGCACCACCGACCATTCCCACATCGCCGCCGCGGCCGCGACCGGGCAGCTGAGCTGGGGTTCGTTCGGGGAGAGAGGGATGCGACGTGACCCTCCCGCCAGCCGCACCGCGCTGTCGTAGCCGCAGGATGGTCCATCGCGTCGCGCCGCCATGCGCTCGAAGCGGACGCCGGCGCGGCGCAGCAGCGCCTGGCAGGCGGAGGGATCGTTGCCCAACGCCACGAGCTTGCGGCCGGTGAAGGCCCCCGGCCGTTCCCCCAGATCGAGTGCCGTCCATGGCAGGTCCTGCGGCCGCCCCCGCAACGCCACCCAGAACAGGAACAGCGCCAGTCCGATCAGCATCGCCACCGCCGCCGCGCGGACCAGGCGGCGCAGATGGCGCATCAGCCGCGCATGGCGCTGTTCATCGCCTCCGACGTGACCGGATAGCCGGCATCGCCGGGGATGCAGAGGTGCGTGCGGCCGTCGCGCTCCTCGGCATAGGGGGTGATGGTGCGGACCGGGATCGCGCGGGCCTGCGCGGCGGCTTCGTCGAAGCTGGCGAACTGCGCGAGGCGTTCGAGGTTGCGGCGAGTGGGATAGATGATCGCCACTCGGCCGGCATCGGCGTCGGCGAGCACCTGCGCAGCCGTCGCCCAGAGCAGGCGCACATTCTCGGTCTCGTCGACGCTTGCGACCGGCGCATCGGCGGGGAGGCGCGCGAGATAGAAGCGGGTGTCGAAGATGCGCATGTGCGCGTGCGCGGGGAGCCAGCGCGCGAAGGGTACCAGCTGGTCGAGGTCGAGCCGCGTGTCGGTCGCTGCCAGCGCCTGCGCGAATGGCGTGTTGGCGTGGAGCGCTTCTCGCAGCGCAATCAGCGTAGCGGGGTCCGGAGCGGGCGAAAGGCCGATCGGCAGGCCGGCTTCCTCGATTGTCTCGCGGATCGCGGCGATGCGTGCGGCGGTGTCTTCGCGGTCGCCGCCGAGCTGTTCGGCCATGGCGTAGTCGCCCGCGTCGATACGGCCGCCGGGGAAGACCAGCGCGCCGCCGGCGAAGACCATCGCCTTGGCGCGCTCGACCATCAGGAGCTCGGCTGCGGCGTCGGAACGGTCGCGGAAGACGACCAGAGTGGCGGCGGGGATGGGAGTTTGCTGGTCGGCCATGGAACGGTTGTAGCGCGATTCCTGTGCATCGCGGGAGAGGCTTTGCGCCCTCGAGGCATCGTTAGCTGTGTTGCATACGCCGGAGAGTGCCGGTAAAGGCGTCGCTCCCGTGGCGGCGAGGCCTGCCAACGGGTGTGCGCGGGGCTGTAGCTCAGATGGGAGAGCGCTGCAATCGCACTGCAGAGGCCAGCGGTTCGATTCCGCTCAGCTCCACCACGCACAATTGCAGAGCGGTGCCGGCTTATCCCGGCGACCGGCTTAACCTGGAACAATATCTGGCGTCGCGCCTTGGTCGAGACGGTGCCGCGCAACGGCCCAACAACGCCGCGCGCGTGCCGCAGGACCAATGATCCAGGAGGTCACGATGGCCTACGAACGCAACACGCGCGGGGGCGACCGCGACGACTTTTACGGCGGCACCGCGGCGGAACACTATGGCGCCGGCCGCGATGGCTATGGGCGCGACTATGGTCGGCAGGCTTATGGCCGTCAGGAATTCGGTGGCGAGGGGTACGAGCAGGGCGACCGTCCGCGCGCCGGCGACCGGGACGGTCAGCGCGGGTGGAACAGCGAGGATCGCCGTCGCGGTTACGACGGCAGCGCGGGCGATCGTGGTTCCTATGAGCGATCCCACGGCGCGCGTGACCTGCCAGCCGGCGACCGTTGGCGACGGGTCGGCGTCTACGGCGCGGCCCGCGATGAGGATCGTGGCGACGGTCGCGATGCCTATCGCCAGCAGCGCGGCAGCTACAGCCGCCAGCCGCAGGACCATGACGACGATCGCGGATTTCTCGCCCGCGCCGGCGACGAGGTCAGGTCATGGTACGGCGACGAGGAGGCGGAGCGGCGTCGCGAAGCGGATGCGCGCCACAGCGACCATGAAACCGGCCGCAGCAGCTATGGCCGCGACGAGCATTACCATAGCTGGCGGGCGCAGCAGCTGTCCGCCTTCGATCGTGACTATCACGAATACCGGCAGGAGAATCAGGCCAAGTTCCACAGCGAGTTCGCCGTCTTTCGCAGCGAACGTCAGGGGCAGCGCGATCTGCTCGCGCAGGTCACGGAGCATGCCGAGGTGGTCGGATCGGATGGCCAGCATGTCGGCACGGTGGACAAGGTTCGCGGCGACCGCATCGTCCTAACCAAGAACGATGCCGATGCCGGTGGCCGGCACCACTCGATCCCCTCACGCTGGCTGCAGTCGGCGGACGGCGGCAAGGTGGTGCTGCGCAAGACCGCGTCGGAGGCGCAGCAGCACTGGCCCGACGAAGAGCGCGAGGAGCAGGGCGACAAGGGGTTGTTCGGTGATCGCGATGAACGGCAATTGGATGAGGGCTGAGGGAGCATCCGACCAACCTCAACCGGAGCTTCTCGGGGACGTACTGACAGTCTGGCTGGCTGAACAAGATGGGCCCGGACGGTGACGTCCGGGCCCTTTCCTCGTGCGGTTGAGCTCTACCTCAGATCGCGCCGCTGAACGTGTCGCACTGCGCCGGGTCGCCGGACTGCAAGCCGCGCTGGAGCCAGCGTTGGCGCTGGGCGCTGCTGCCATGGGTAAAGCTTTCCTGGTTCACCGTCCCCGAGCTCTTCTTCTGCAACGTGTCGTCGCCGATCGCCTGCGCGGCGGTCATGCCCTCCTCGACATCGCCAGGGTCCAGCCGCTGCTTGTTCTGCGCGGCCCAAACGCCGGCGTAGCAATCGGCCTGCAGCTCTAGACGCACAGAGGCGGCGTTGCCCTCTTCGCGGCTCGCCGAACGCTGGATCTGCTGGACCTTGGCGGACGCGCCGGTCAGCGTCTGGATATGGTGGCCGAACTCATGCGCGACGACGTAATATTGGGCAAAATCGCCCTGCGCGCCGAACTTCGTGGAGAGCTCGTTGAAGAAGGTCGTGTCGATATAGATGCCGCGATCGAGCGGGCAGTAGAAGGGTCCCATCGCCGCCTGCGCGGCGCCGCAGCCCGACTGGCCGTTCTGGTCGAAGAACTGGAGCGATGGCGGCTCGAACCGGGCGCCGCTCTGCGCGAACAGTGCCTCCCAGGTGTTCTCGGCGCTGCTGAACGCGTTGCAGGTCGCCTTGCGCGCCGGATCGGCGGAGCAGATCGCCGTGGCGCCGGTGGTCTCGGCCGGGGCCGATCGCGACGTCGGCGCGGTGGTGCCGCCGCCGAGCATCGAGCCGATGCCGCCCAGGCCGCCGCTGAACACCGCCATCAGGATCAACAGCACGACGACCCCGCCGCAGCCGAACCGGCTGGCAACCATCGGCAGGAGGCCCATCAGCAACCCACCGCCGCCGCCGAACCCGCCACCGCGATTGCTCTGCGAGCCGACATTGATGTTGGGGTCGAAATCGTCGAGGCGCATGCGCGGATCCTAGCCGTTACGGCGGTGTAATGCTTCGGGCGGCTCCCGGGTTGCACGCCGCCGCACGGCTTGCCACAGCCAGGTTGGTAGAAGAGGACCAAGACCCATGTTCCTGAGCGGCAAGACGGCAATCGTGACGGGCTCCACCAGCGGCATCGGCCTGGCGATCGCGCGCGGGCTGGCGGGGGAAGGGGCGAGCGTCGTCGTCAACGGCTTCGCCGACGCAGAGGCGATCGAGGCGGCGCGGGGCGAACTGGCGACCGCGAGCGGGGCGCAGGCGCTGTACGACGCCGCGGACATGACCAAGCCCGAGCAGATCGCGGCCATGGTGGAGCGGACGGTGGCGGCCACCGGTTCGGTCGACATCGTCGTCAACAACGCCGGCATCCAGCATGTCGCGCCGATCGCCGACTTCCCGGTCGAGCGCTATGACGCGATCATCGCTATCATCATGTCGTCGGCCTGGCACCTGTCGCGCGCGGCGCTGCCGCACATGCGCAAGGCGGGATGGGGGCGGATGATCTCCACCGGCTCCGCGCACAGCCTGGTCGCGAGCCCAAACAAGTCCGCCTATGTGATGGCCAAGCACGGACTGGTCGGGCTGACCAAGACGCTGGCGCTGGAGGCGGCGACCGACGGCGTGACGGTCAACATGGTGTCGCCCGGCTATGTCTGGACCCCGCTGGTCGAGAACCAGATCCCCGACACGATGAAGGCGCGCGGACTGACGCGCGAGCAGGTGATGAACGACGTGCTGCTCGCCGCCCAGCCGACCAAGCGCTTCGTGACGCCGGAAGAGGTGGCGGCGCTGGCGCTGTTCCTGTGCCGAGAGGAGGCGCGCTCGATCACCGGCGCCAACCTGTCGGTGGACGGCGGCTGGACGGCGGCCTAGCGGGCAGGAACCAGCGCCGAGCCCGTCGGCACCGGGGCCGACACGGTCAGCGGCGGTAGCGTCGCCAGATACACCTTGCCCTCCTGGTTGATCTTGGTGACGCGGCGGTCGTTCGCCGCCTGGACGGCGAGCAGGTACGAGCGCGGCTTTTTCATCAGCTTGGGATGGTCGAGGCCGGTCAGCCCCGCGACGCGCGCCGCTTCCTTCACGAAGTGGACGCAGTTGCGGCTGTTGAGACTATAGGTGCCGTTGCCGGTCTTCTCGTCCCAGGCAGCGACCAGCTTCAGCATCGCCGCATATTGCGCGTCGGTGAGGACGACGGCGAACTGAGCGTCGCTCGATCCCATATAGGATCGCGGGTTCTGCATGATGCGGCCTGGAACCGAGCCGAACAGGATCGCCGGCGAGACGGTCTTGGCGGTGAAGCCATAATCCTTCTCGATCGGCGGACCACCCGCATCCGGCGTCCCGCGCAGGGTGATGAAGGCGTGCGGGAAGCTGTTGCCGAACTCGTGGCTCCAGAAAGTGACGGTCACCGCCGCCTGGGCGGGCACCGCGACGCCGAGCCACAGGAGGAGAACGAGCAGCGGGCGGAACAGTCTGGGCATCGGCGCTACTTACCGGCTGCATCCGAATGCGGCTAGGCCCCGGGTGGCGGAACCACGACGGCATCCTCGCGCTTCTCGGGGCGAATGTAAATTGACGACAGGACCGGCACCGCGGCCTTCAGCCGCCCCTCCAGATCCTTGAGGATCGCCTCGCCCTCGCCCATCGTGACCGCGTCGTGGAAATCTGCACTGATCGCGACGAACACCCGGTCGGGCGCGGTGTGGATCGTGCGGATGTGGTTGACGCTGGCGATCGCCGGATGGCCGTCGACCAAGGCATGGACCTGCGCGATGATGGTGGCGTCGGCGGGTTCTCCGATCAGCAAGCCCTTGGCTTCGCGTGCCAGGAACACCGCCACGATCGCCAGCACGGCGCCGATTGCGATCGAGGCATAGCCGTCGAGCTCGGGGCGGTCGAACCGGTGGCTTGCCCACACCCCGACGCCCGCGATGACCAGCCCGGCGAGCGCGGCCGAGTCCTCGAACAGCACCATGAAGCCGGCCGGGTCCTTCGACTGCCGCACCGCTTGCCACCACCCGAGTTCGCCGCGCGCCGTGTCGAACTCGCGCCGCGCGATGAACCAGCTGGTCCCCTCCATCACCACCGCCACCGCCAGGACGACATAGTTGATGGTCGGATCGCGCAACGGCTCCGGGTTATGGATGTGGTGGACGCCCTCGTATACCGATACGCCCGCGCCGATCGCGAAGATGAGGAGCGCCACGACGAAAGCCCAGAAATACAGCTCCCGGCCATAGCCGAAGGGGTGGACCGCGTCGGGCGGTCGCTTGGCCCGGTGCTGGCCATAGAGCAGCAGCACCTGGTTGAAGCTGTCGACGCAGGAGTGGAAGCCCTCTGACAGCATCGAGGACGAACCGGTGATGCCGGCGGCGACGAACTTGGCGATGGCGATGCCCAGGTTTGCCGCCAGGGCGCCGTAGAGCACGATGTCCTTGCGGACGCGGGCGATCAGGCTGTCGGCCATGGCGCCCCAACGCGCGACGGCGAGACCGGGTGCACGGAAATGCCCGCCGGGGGCCTGACGGCTCCGACGGGCATCCTTCCTCCCCAGGAAGACGTTGTTTTGTTGCCGCGCCGCCGGGTCGGCAGGCTGCGCCTGCCTCGCGGTCGCTAGCCGGCCCTTCCGAGCCGGTGATAGAGTTGGGTGAACTGGCGAGAGCGGGTGTCGTCGTCCGGCAGATTGCGGATGTATTCGCCGACCGCTTCCTTGAGCAGGTCGAAGTCCATCGGCGAGAGGACGGCGCGCGGGCGTCCGCCATCGCTGGGGCGCTCGCGCATGTCGATGTCGTCGCTCACTATGCGGCTTCCTTCTTGAACTGCGCGGCCTCGGTAGACTCCGCGAGCGCGGTGGTCGAGCTCTCGCCGCCCGCGACCGCCTGAGCGATCAGGTCGAAATAGCCGGTGCCGACCTCGCGCTGGTGACGCGTCGCGGTGTAGCCGGTCGCCTCGCTGGCGAACTCCGCCTGCTGCAGCTCGGAGTAGGCCGCCATGCCGCGATCGCGATAGCCGGAAGCGAGCTCGAACATCCCGTGGTTGAGCTGATGGAAGCCCGCCAGCGTCACGAACTGGTACTTGTACCCCATCGCGCCGATCTCGCGCTGGAACTTGGCGATCGTCTCGGCGTCGAGCTTGGCCGCCCAGTTGAACGACGGCGAGCAGTTATAGGCGAGCATCTTGTTGGGGAACCGCTTCTTGATCGCCTCGGCGAAGCGGCGCGCGTCGTCGAGATTGGGGTAGCTCGTCTCCCACCACAGCAGGTCGGCATGTTCGGCAAAGGCGAGGCCGCGTTTGATGCAATGATCCACGCCGGTGCCGTCCTTCAGCCGGAAGAAGCCCTCGGCGGTGCGCTCGCCGGTCAGGAACTCGTGATCGCGCTCGTCGACGTCGGAGGTGATGAGCTTCGCCGACTCGGCATCGGTGCGCGCGCAGATGATCGTCGGCACACCCGACACGTCCGCAGCGAGGCGCGCGGCGTCGAGGTTGCGAATGTGTGCCTGGGTCGGGATCAGCACCTTGCCGCCGAGATGGCCGCACTTCTTCTCGGACGCGAGCTGGTCCTCATAGTGCACGCCGGCGGCACCCGCCGCGATGTACGCCTTCATGATCTCGAAGCAGTTGAGCGGGCCGCCAAAGCCGGCCTCGGCGTCGGCGACGATCGGCGCGAACCAGTCGCGCTGCGCGCCGCCTTCCGAATGCTCGATCTGGTCGGCGCGCTGGAGCGCATTGTTGATGCGCTTGCACAGCTCCGGCCCGGCATTGGCGGGGTAGAGCGACTGGTCGGGGTACATGGCCCCGGCGGTGTTGGCGTCGGCGGCGACCTGCCAGCCCGAGAGGTAGATCGCCTTCAGCCCGGCCTTCACCTGCTGCAGCGCCTGCATCCCCGTCAGCGCGCCGAGCGTGGTCACCTGCGGCTCGGTCTTCAGCAGCTGCCAGAGCCGGCGGGCGCCCATATCGGCCAGGGTGTGCTCGATCCGGAAGCTGCCGGACAGCTTCGCCACATCCGCTGGGGTATAGTCGCGGCGGATGCCGTCGAAGCGGCCGGGCTCGGGGCGGCCACCGCCGAAGCTGCCATCGGGCGAATGGGTCGGGGCGGGTGTCTGGCGCATCACGTGTTCTCCTGGGCCGGCAAGTCCCGGCTCGCAGGGTCAATAATTCACATTGCAGCGCCGAAGTTGAGCTCCTAATGCTGTGAAAACCGGCAAAGAGGTTGCCGCTTTAACAGTACGCTTGTGAATTTCGTAAAGGCAGTGAAGCATGGCGCGTGCGCTGATCGGCCGGACCGTGCGCCGGTTGCGGCAGGAAAAGGGGCTGGCGCAGCAGGCCCTGGCCGCTCGGCTCGGCATCTCGGCCAGCTACCTGAACCTGATCGAGCATGACCAGCGGGCGGTCACCGCCACCCTGCTGATCAAGCTGACCGAGGCGCTGCAGGTCGACATCGCAGCGCTGTCCGGCATGCGGGAGAAGGCGATCGAGACCGGGCTGCGCGAGGTCATGTCCGACCCGCTGCTCGGCCTCGACCAGGTGCCGGAGGAGGAGGTCTCGACGCTGGCCGGCAGCGCGCCGAACGCGGCGCGCGCCATGCTGGCGCTGTACCGCGCCTGGCGCGTGGCGCGGGAGGATTCGGGCGGCATCGCCTTGCCCACGGGCCGGCGGATCCTGCTGCCGACCGAGGAGGCGCGCGACTTCTTCCACGACCGGTCCAACCACTTCGCCCAGCTGGAAGCCGCGGCGGAAGCCATCGCCGCGGAGATGGGCGTGTCGGCGCCGTCCGAGATGAACCATGCCGTGGCGCAGCGGCTGCGGCAGCAGCATGGCCTGGTCGTCACCGTGACGCCGCTATGCGGCCAGCTGCGGCGCTACGA
>NZ_DASTMA010000014.1:0-141058 GCF_035714405.1 Sphingomonas sp.
AACTCAGCCGCTTGGCGAACCCCGGCAGGTCGAGCGCGGGACGGGCCAGCCCCGCCATCCGGCAGCGTACCTGGAAATCCTGGAACAGCACCGCGGCGGGCCGCATCGCCGCCTCCGGATCCTCGACGATCGCGCGCATCACCGCGGTGTAGATCGCCTCGACCTCGGCCGCGGGCATGTCGGGCAGTGGCTCGGCAACGGGTGCAGGACGCGCGAGCTCCGCCAGCAATTCCTCGGCGGGGATCCGTCGCTGGACCGGCTCGGCAAAGGCGAAGGTCGGCGCGAGCGGCACCGGCGCGAACACCAGTTCGTGCAGATCGGCAGGCGCGGCGCTGGGTAGCGGCACCAGCTTGGGGCTGCCGCTCCGCGCCGACGTCTCGACCGCGCCGATCTTGACGGTCAGCGGCCGCCGCGACACCGCCGGCCCCAAGGCGAGGAAGCTGCCGCGCGGCAGATCGCGGATCGCCTCGGCCTGGCGACGTTCCATCCCGAGCAGATCCGCCGCGCGCGCCATGTCGATATCGAGAAAGGTCCGCCCCATCAGGAAGTTCGACGCTTCCGCGGCGACGTTCTTGGCGAGCTTGGCCAGCCGCTGGGTGGCGATCACTCCCGCCAGCCCGCGCTTGCGCCCACGGCACATCAGGTTGGTCATCGCCGACAGCGACGCGCGGCGCACCTCCTCGGCGACCTCGCCACCGGTGGTCGGCGCGAACAGCTGGGCTTCGTCGACCACGACCAGCGCCGGATACCAATGCTCGCGCGGGGCGTCGAACATCGCCGACAGGAACGCCGCGGCGCAGCGCATCTGCCCCTCCATCTCGAGCCCCTCGAGGCTCAGCACCACCGATGCGCGGTGCTCGCGGAGCCGGCCGGCGATCCGCGCGATCTCGGGTTGCGAATAGTCGCCCGCCTCGATCACCACGTGCCCGTAATGTGGCCCCAAAGTCACGAAGTCGCCCTCGGGATCGATCACCACCTGCTGGACCTGTCCAGCGCATCGTTCGAGCAAGCGGCGCAGCAGGTGCGACTTTCCCGATCCCGAATTGCCCTGGACGAGCAACCTGGTGGCGAGCAGTTCCTCCAGATCCATGCTCACGGGCGCGCCGCGGTCGTCGGTGCCCATGTCTACGCGAACGGTCATGAGCGCGCGTTTGGCCGATCGAGCGCCGCCCCGGCAAGCCATTTGCGGCTGGGCGCGCCCGGTCTGGCGGAATTCGCGGGCGCGGCCTAAGACGCGCGCAACCCACCCGACAGAGGCACCGATGGCAGGCCATTCCAAGTTCAAGAACATCATGCACCGCAAGGGCGCGCAGGATAAGAAGCGCAGCTCGCTCTTCTCCAAGCTGAGCCGCGAGATCACCGTCGCCGCCAAGATGGGGCTGCCCGATCCCGACATGAACCCGCGGCTTCGCGCGGCGGTGGCGGCGGCGAAGGCGGCCTCGCTGCCCAAGGACAATATCCAGCGCTCGATCGACAAGGCGAGCCGCGGCGACGCCGAGATGTACGAGGAGATCCGCTACGAGGGGTTCGGCCCCGGTGGCGTCAGCCTGATCATCGAGGCGCTGACCGACAACCGCAACCGCACCGCGACCAACGTCCGCACCGCGGTCGCCAAGAACGGCGGCAATCTCGGCGCGAGCGGATCGGTGAGCCACGCGTTCGACCGGATGGGGCTGATCAGCTACCCCGCGAGCGCGGGTGGCGCCGACGCGGTGTTCGAGGCAGCGCTCGACGCCGGCGCCGAGGACGTCCAGTCGAGCGAAGAAGGTCACGAGATCTGGACCGCGCAGGGCGATCTGCACGGCGTCGCCAAGGCGCTCGAGGCGGTGCTGGGCGAGGCCGAGGGCGCCAAGCTCGCGTGGCGTCCGCAGACCATGGTCGCGGTCGACGAGAACGATGCCGCGACGCTGTTCAAGCTGATCGACACGCTCGACGACGACGACGACGTGCAGACCGTCTGGGGCAATTACGAGGTCTCCGACGAGGTCATGGAGAAGCTGGCGTAACGGCGTCATGATCATCCTCGGCCTCGATCCCGGGCTCGGCACCACCGGCTGGGGCGTGATCCGCGCCGAGGGCAACCGGTTGAGCCACGTCGCCAACGGCCAGATCCGCACCGATCCGTCGATGGCGCTGCCACGCCGGCTGACCGCGCTGTACAGCGCGCTGATCGACGTGATCCGCACCGAACGCCCCGATGGCGCGGCGGTCGAGGAGGTGCTCGGCAACAGCAACGCGCAATCGACGCTGAAGCTCGGCCAGGCCCGCGGCGTCGTCCTGCTCGCCGCCGCGGGCGCGGGGCTGCACATCGGCGAATATCACCCCTCGACGGTCAAGAAGGCGGTGGTCGGCACCGGCGGCGCCGAGAAGCGCCAGATCCAGGCGATGATGGCGGTGCTGCTCCCCGGCGCGAAGCTCGCCGGCGCCGACGCCGCCGACGCGCTGGCGGTCGCGGTCTGCCACGCGCACCACGTCGCTAGCGCCGCGGCGATGGAACGGCGGCGCGGCCTCGGCGCGTGATGTCACGTCGCGGGACACGAAATTGGTTGGCGCAACTGCGCGCACGGCATTAGTTCACTAGCGAACGATGCCGGCGAAGGACTGCGACGATGAGCTATGTTGACCTGATCGATGCGCAGACCGGGTTCATGGCGCCGATGGGTGGGCAGAAGCTGGGTACCGAATTGACCGAGCAGTACAACGCCGCGTCGCCCTTCCCGCACATCGTAATCGACGATTTCCTGCCCGCGTCGTTGCTCGACAAGGTGCTCGATCATTGCGAGCGCCTGCGCGCCAACGAAGATGCCGCGACGTTCGAGCGGCCGCAGGAGAAGTTCAAGACCAGCTACCAGCCCGACGGGATGGACGACGCGCTACGCCAGATCTTCTATTCGTTCAATTCCAAGCCGTTCATCAAGCTGATGGAGAACATCACGGGCATCAAGGGGCTCATCCCCGACCCCTATTTCCTCGGCGCGGGCATCCACGAGATCAAGCAGGGCGGCCACCTCTCGGTGCACGCCGACTTCAACCATCACAAGCCGATGAACCTGGAACGGCGGATCAACGTGCTGATCTACCTGAACAAGGACTGGAAGAAAGAATATGGCGGCTCGCTCGAGCTCTGGGACGAGCAGATGACGACCCGCGAACACGACATCGTGCCCGCCTTCAATCGCTGCGTGATCTTCAACACCACCTCGAACAGCCAGCACGGCAATCCCGAGCCGATCAACCATCCCCAGGGGATCTCGCGCAAGTCGATCGCGCTGTATTATTACACCGCGACCTGGGACGGAAAGAAGCGCTCGCACACCACGCAGTTCCAGGTCAGGCCGGGGTCGGAGGACAAGACCGACTGGCAGATCAAGCTGCGCGAACTCAAGAACGATCTGCTGCCTCCGTTCGTCGCGCGCCGGATCCGCTTCTGACGCAGCGATGCGAAGGCGTGACGGCGCCTCGGTCTTGGCGTAGGCGACCGACGTGATCGCGCATCTCAAAGGCAGGCTGGACGCTACGGGGATCGACCATGCGGTGATCGATGTCGGCGGGGTCGGCTATCTGGTCGGCGCGTCGTCGCGCACGCTCGCCGCAATCGGTCCGGTGGGCGAGGCGTGTACGCTGCATACCGAGATGCTGGTGGGCGAGGACTTCATCCGCCTGGTCGGGTTCGCGCGGGTCGACGAGCGCGACTGGTTCCGGTTGCTGACCGGCGTCCAGGGGGTCGGGGCGCGGGTGGCGCTGGCGATCCTGTCGGCGTTCGAGCCGGTCGATCTCAGCCGTGCGATCGCGTCGCAGGACAAGACGATGGTCGCGCGCGCCAACGGGGTCGGCCCCAAGCTCGCCGAACGGATCGTCCGCGAGCTGAAGGACAAGGTCGGCGGGATCGCGGCAGCGCTCGGCCCGGCGGCGGTCAACGCGCCCGCGGGGGCGGGTGCAGACGCGGTCTCGGCAATGCTCAACCTCGGCTTCCGTCCTGCTGAAGCCGCGAATGCGGTGGCGCTGGCGGAGGAGGAGCTCGGTGCCGCGGCGACGCTCGACGCGCTGGTGAGGCTGGCGCTGCGCAAGGCTTCGCGGTAGAGAACACGTGTAGAACGCGAGGGCGTGATGGTCGATATGGGAATGTTGCTGGGCACCGTACGCCGTCTGGGGATAGCCGGGCCGCCATACGAGGTCATCGGGTTCGCCGAGGCGCTTGCCGATGGCGCGCCGCAGATGCGCATTCACCTGATCGAGTCCGACGAGGACGTGGACCATGCGGTGAGCGCCATCCTGAACGATCCGACGGAAGACTAGTGTTCGCGATCGGCTTCGACCTTCTATGGCAGCAAACCAAGGCGACGCACCCGAAGGGCGTCAGCCAGGCCTATGCGGATATCGGCGCGGTGCTCAATCGCTACGGTTTCACGCGGGTCCAAGGCAGTGTCTATGTGTCGCAGGGCGACAGTCTGGTCGACGTCACGCTGGCGATGAATGCGCTGAAAGCCCTGCCTTGGTTCTCGACCTGCGTTCGTGACGTGCGCGCCTTCAAGGTCGAGCATTGGAGCGACTTCACGAACTTCATGAAGACGTGACCGATACCGATCGCCTGATCACGCCCGCGCGCAAGCCCGAGGATATCGATGCCGCGCTAAGGCCGAAGTCGCTCGACGACTTCGTCGGACAGCGTGCCGCGCGCGAGAATCTGCGGGTGTTCATCCAGGCGGCGAAGGCGCGGGGGGATGCGCTCGACCATGTGCTGTTCTTCGGTCCGCCGGGGCTCGGCAAGACGACGCTCGCGCAGATCGTCGCGCGCGAGATGGGGGTCGGGTTCCGCGCCACGTCGGGGCCGGTGATCGCCAAGTCGGGCGATCTCGCGGCGCTGCTGACCAATCTCGAGGATGGCGACGTGCTGTTCATCGACGAGATCCACCGCTTGCAGCCGGCGGTCGAGGAGGTGCTCTACCCGGCGATGGAGGATCGCGCGCTCGACCTGATGATCGGCGAGGGACCGTCGGCGCGCAGCGTGCGGATCGACCTGCCGCGCTTTACGCTGGTCGGTGCGACGACGCGGCAGGGGCTGCTGACCACGCCGCTGCGCGACCGCTTCGGGATCCCGGTGCGGCTGCAATTCTATACCGTCGACGAGCTCGAACGCGTGGTGACCCGCGCGGCCGGGCTGCTCGGTCTCGCGATCTCGCCCGACGGCGCGACCGAGATCGCGCGGCGGGCGCGGGGCACGCCGCGGATCGCCGGTCGCTTGCTGCGCCGGGTGCGCGACTTCGCCGATGTCGCGGGGCACGCGATCGTCGATCGCGCCGCGGCCGATTCGGCGCTCAACCGGCTCGAGGTTGATGCACTCGGGCTCGACGCGATGGATCGTCGCTACCTGACGATGATCGCGGACATCTATCGCGGCGGGCCGGTCGGGGTGGAAACGCTCGCCGCGGGGCTGAGCGAGCCGCGGGACACGATCGAGGAAGTGATCGAGCCCTATCTCATCCAGCTCGGGCTCGTCGCGCGGACCGCGCGGGGTCGGTGCCTGAACGCGGGGGGCTGGAAGCATCTCGGGCTCAACCCGCCTGCGGGCAGCCAGGAAGGCTTGTTCGAGAGCTGAGGGAGGACGACATGAGCGACGCGGTACACCAGGGATCCTGCCTGTGCGGTGCGATCCGCTTCACCATCAAGGGCGATCTTCACGCCCCCGATGCGTGCCACTGCGGACAGTGCAGGAAGCAATCGGGGCATTTCTGGGCCTCGACCGACGTCAAGCGCGCGGCGCTGACGATCGAGGGCGAGGACAATCTCCGCTGGTTCAACGCCTCGGCGCAGGCGCGGCGCGGGTTCTGTGCCACCTGCGGGTCGTTCCTGTTCTGGGAGCCGACCGGACAGGATCGCGTCGCCGTCGGGATGGGCGCGATCGACGCGCCGACCAACACGCGGCTGGCGATGCACATCTTCGTCGCGAACCAGGGCGATTATTACGACATCGCGGACGACCTGCCCCAGCATCGCTGAGACACAAGCCCCGTGGCCCCGGGACGATCGATCTGTTAGCCCCTCGTCATGCCCTCGGCCGCCGCCTCCGCCCGCGAGATCCTCACCCGTCTTCACGACGTCATGGCCGGGCGCAATCCGGCGCAGGCGAAGCTCAACGCAGTCGTCGGGATCATCGCCGAGGCGATGGATAGCGAGGTCTGTTCGATCTACCTGCTGCGCGAGGGGGTGCTCGAGTTGTTCGCCACCCGCGGGCTGGCGCAGGAGGCGGTGCACGTCACCAAGCTCGCGCTGGGCGAAGGGCTGGTCGGGACCATCGCGGAGGATGTCGAGGTCCTCAACCTCGACGAAGCCGCCTCGCATCCCGATTTTGCGTACAAGCCCGAAACCGGCGAGGAGCGGTTCCACAGCTTCGCGGGCGTGCCGATCATCCGTCGCGAGCGCTCGGTCGGGGTGCTCGCGGTCCAGCATAGCGAGCAGCGTCGCTACCAGGACGTCGAGATCGAGGCGTTGCAGACGGTCGCGATGGTGCTGTCCGAACTGATCGCCAACGCCGGGCTGATCGATGCCACCGCGAGCGGATCGAACCGGCCGCAATCGACCGCCGCGGTCCGGATCCCGGGGCAGAAGCTGGTCGAGGGGATGGGCTCGGGCTTCGCGGTGTTCCATCAGCCGCGGATCCATATCGAGCATACCGTCGCCGAGGATACCGACGCCGAGCGCCACCGCGTCTATGCTGCGTTCGACAAGATGCGCGAGGGCATCGACCGGATGACCCGCGACGCCGAATTCGGGGTCGGCGGCGAGCATGTCGAGGTACTCGCGACCTATAAGATGTTCGCGTATGACGAGGGCTGGTCGCGGCGGATCAACGAGGCGATCGACAGCGGGCTGACCGCAGAGGCAGCGATCGAGCGGGTGCAGCAACGCACGCGCCAGCGGATGCGGCAGATCGACGATCCGCTGCTCGCGGATCGGATGCACGATCTCGAGGATCTGTCGAACCGGCTGCTGAGGATCGTGTCGGGGCAGATGGGCACCGCGGCGCAGATGGGGCTGCGGCAGGACACGATCCTGATCGCGCGCAATCTCGGGCCCGCCGAGCTGCTCGAATATGACAAGCGCCGGCTGAAGGGCGTGGTGCTCGAGGAAGGGTCGCTGACCGCGCATGTCACCATCGTCGCCCGGGCGATGGGGGTGCCGGTGCTGGGCCGGGTCCGCGACGTGCGGCGCCTGATCGCCGAGGGCGACCAGCTGCTGCTCGACGTCGTCGAGGGCAATGTCTTCGTGCGCCCGTCGCTGGCGATGGAGGAAGCGTTCGAGGCCAAGCTGGTGATGCGCCAGAAGCGCAAGGCGGCGTTTGCGGCGTTGCGCGACGTCCCGCCGGTGACTGCGGACGGGCACCGAGTGACGGTGATGGTCAATGCCGGGCTGCGCGACGACGTCGCCGCGCTCGACATCACCGGCGCGGACGGCATCGGGCTGTTCCGCACCGAATTCCAGTTCCTGGTTTCGGCAACCCTGCCGCAGCGCGAGCGCCAGCTGCGGCTCTACCGCGAAGTGCTCGACGTCGCGGGCGAGCGGCCGGTGATCTTCCGCACCGTCGATATCGGCGGCGACAAGGCGCTCCCCTATCTCAACAAGGAGGATGCCGAGGAGGAGAACCCGGCGATGGGCTGGCGCGCGTTGCGGCTCGCGCTCGAACGCGACGGCCTGATGAAGGCACAGGCGCGCGCGCTGATCGAGGCGGCGGCGGGGCGCACGCTCAACGTGATGTTCCCGATGGTGTCCGAAGCATGGGAGTTCGACGAGGCCAAGGCCTTGTTCGAGGCGCAGCGTAGCTGGCTCCAGGGGCGCGGCCGCAAGCTGCCGCACGAGATCCGCTACGGCGCGATGCTCGAGGTGCCCGCGCTCGCCGAACAGCTCGACCTGCTCCTGCCCAAGCTGCAGTTCCTGTCGGTCGGTACCAACGACCTGACCCAGTTCCTGTTCGCCGCCGACCGCGCCAATCCGAAGCTCGCCGAGCGCTACGACTGGCTGAGCCCGTCGATCCTGCGCTTCCTCGCGCGGGTGGTCGGGCCGTGCCGCGACGCGGGCGTTCAGCTCGCGGTTTGCGGCGAGATGGGCGGACGCCCGCTCGAGGCGATGGCGCTGATCGGGCTCGGCATCGACCGCTTGTCGATCACCCCCGCCGCGGTCGGGCCGATCAAGGCGATGGTGCGATCGCTCGACCGCGCCGCGGTGACCGCGTATCTCGCCGAGCTGCTGAAGGCGCCGCCACGCGACATGCGCGGCGCGCTGGCGGGCTGGGCGGCGCAGGCCGGCGTGGAACTCGCGTGACCCGGCGGTTTTCGGTGGTCCGCCGCGTTGACAGGGCATGGGCGCTCTGAAACACGTGGACGCGAACGAGAGACCGCAGGAGACGGCAATGGACGAGGTCGCGCCCGGCCAGACGACCAGCACCGCTGCGCCTGCGAGCGCCGGCGAAACGCTGCGCGCTGCACGCGAGGCGCATGGGTTGACGATCGCCGACATCGTCGCGCGCACCCGGATACCGACCCGCCATCTCGAAGCGATCGAGGAGGGCGATTACGCGGGGCTGCCGTCGTCGACCTACGCGGTCGGTTTCGCGAAGGGCTATGCCCGCGCGGTCGGGGCGGACGAAGTCGCGATCGCGGCGCAGGTGCGCGAGGAGGTGGCCCGGCTCGGCCGCGCCGCAGCCTATGTCCCGTACGAGACCGCCGATCCGTCGCGCGTGCCCTCGCGCGGGGTGGCGATCGCCGGGCTCGGGATCGCGCTCGCGGTGCTGATCCTCGCGGTGCTGTGGTACGGCACGACGCTGTTCCGCGGCGGCGGCGCGAGCGAGGGGGCGGGCGCCGAGCAGGCGCAGGTCGCCGACGCCAGCGTGCCGGGTGCGGCGCCGGTCGTCGCGCCTGCCGCCCCCGTGGCGCCGACCGGGGGGCAGGTGATCCTCGCCGCCAACGACGAGGTGTGGCTGCGGGTCTATGATGCCGACGACAAGACGCTGTTCATCGGCACGATGAAGGCCGGCGACCGGTTCGAGGTGCCTGCCACCGCCAGGGATCCGATGATCAATGTCGGTCGCCCGGACAAGCTCCAGGTCACGCTCAACGGCTCGGCGATGCCGCCGCTCGGCACCGGGGAACGCCCGATCAAGGATGTCCGGGTCAGCGGCGCCGCGGTCGCGGCGCGGCTGGCGGACGCGGGTGCCGCGGGTGGCGCGGCGCAGACCAGCCAGGCGGTGCCGGCGCGGGTCGCGCTCGATCCGCTCGCGCCTTCGATCCAGCAGGGCAATGGCAGCGCAGCGGACTGATCCGCCGCGCGCGGCATATCGATGAGTTTCGGGGTGAGTAACATGCGTAGATTTCTGATCCTCCTTGCCGCGGGCGCGATCGCGCTGCCCGGTGCGGCGTCGGCGCAGGGCAATGTCGAGGGCCGCGTCGGCAAGCTCGAGAGCGAGATGCGCGCGGTGCAGCGCAAGGTGTTCCCGGGCGGCGCCGGCGCGCTCGTCCAGCCCGACATCCAGCCCGCGACCCCGACCACCAACGCGCCGGGCTCGCCCTCGACCGGCGCGCTCGAGGATCTCACCCAGCGGGTCAGCTCGCTCGAACAGCAGATCGCGTCGCTGACCGGGCAGATCGAACAGACCAGCTTCAAGACCCGTCAGCTCGAGGAAGCGTTCAACGCGTACAAGCGCGCGACCGATGCGCGGCTGCAGGGGCCCGCGACCGACGCGCCCGCCGCTGCCACGCCCGCGGTGGGCGGCGGCGACGCGGAGCCCACCGGCACCACCTTGGCGACGCCGTCGCGTCCGACGACGCGGCCGGAAGCCGCGTCGCGCCCGTCGACCGAGCCCGACCGGGTGCGCCTCGTTGCCGCAATCGAGCGCCCGTCGAGCGGCGATGCGCCCGAGGACGATTATCTCTACGGCTACCGGCTGTGGCTCGCCAAGCTCTACCCCGAGGCGACCGCGCAGCTGAAGAAGGTCGTCGCCACCTATCCCAAGCATCGCCGCGCCAGCTTCGCGCAGAACCTGCTCGGCCGCGCCTATCTCGACGACGGCAAGCCGAGCCTCGCGTCGATGGCGTTCTACGACAATTACAAGAAGATGCCCGATGGCGAGCGCGCTCCCGACAGCCTCTATTACCTCGCCCAGGCGCTGGTGAAGCTCAACAAGCCGGCCGACGCCTGCAAGGTCTATGGCGAGCTGACCGACGTCTACGGTACCAAGATCTCCAGCAGCATGAAGGCCGATGTCGAAAAGGGCCGCACCAGCGCCAAGTGCCAGTAACCCGCTCGACGGCGAGGCGGCGCGGTTCGCGGACGACCTGACCCGCGCGCTCGGGCGGGTTGCGGATGCGCCGGTATTGCTCGCGGTGTCGGGCGGGCCGGACAGCATGGCGATGCTCGCGCTGGCGCACGCAGCCATGCCCGACGGGATAACGGTAGCGACGGTCGATCACGGGCTGCGCGAAGATGCCGCGGCCGAGGCGAAGCTGGTCGCCGACTGGTGCGCCGCGCACCACGTCGCGCACGCCACGCTGCATCCCGCCGCCCCCGTCGCCGGCGCAAGCCTCCAGGCGCGTGCGCGGACCGCGCGCTACGCGCTGCTCGCCGAGCATGCGCGCGCGATCGGCGCGGCGTGCGTCGCGACCGCGCATCATGTCGACGACCAGGCCGAGACCTTCCTGATGCGCGCCGCGCGTGGATCGGGGCTGGCGGGCCTGGCCGGGGTCCGCGCGCGGACGATCATCGCCGGCGCGACGATCGTCCGCCCGTTGCTCGACTGGCGCCGGGCGGAGCTGCGCGCGATCGTGCGGCGGCTCGACATGCGCTTCGTCGACGATCCCGCCAATGCCGATCCGCGCCACGATCGCACCCGCTTCCGGCAGTTGCTAGGTGCTAACGAGTGGCTCGATCCGCCCAATCTCGCGCGCGCCGCGGCGGCGCTGGCGGACGTCGACGCCGATGTCCGCGCCACCGTCGACTGGCTGTGGGCGTCGCATGCCGTGGTCGACGGTGGCGCGGTGCGGATCAGCCCCGCCGATCTGCCGCGCGAACTGCGCCGGCGGCTCGTGCGACGCGCGATCGCCGCGGTGCGCGACACCGCCGGGATCGCGTCCCCGGTGTGGAGCGAATCGGCCAATGTCGAAGCCCTGCTCGATTCGCTCGCCGTAGGGCGCCGCGCGACGCAGGCGGGGGTGATCGCCGCGCCGCAAGGCGAAAGCTGGCGTTTTCGCCCCGCACCGCCGCGGCGATCACACTGATCGACGAACTTCCGTCGTCATTCCTCGCGACTTGTTCCATTGCCATTAACCTCCCTGCGCTTATCTTGGGCGTGAAAGGTCTTGTGCATGAGCGATAACGACAAGCGGCCCGGTCAGGATGAGGGCGGCAATGGTCCCAACCCCTGGATGAAGAGCCTGCTGATTTGGGTCGGCATCCTGCTCGCGCTGGCGCTGTTCGTGACGATGTTCGACGGGCGCCCCGCAGCCGGATCGGGCAACACGATCGCGTACTCGACCTTCCTCGACAAGGTCGACGAGGGCACGGTCAAGGACGTCAACATCTCGCGCGACATCATCTCGGGGACGCTGTCCTCGGGCGAGAAGTTCCGCGCCTATCCGATCCAGGATCCCACGCTCGTCACCAAGCTGCGCGAGAAGAACGTGCTGATCGCGGCGAAGCCCGAAGAGGGCACCTCGATGTGGATGGTGCTGCTGTACCAGTCTCTGCCGTTCCTGCTGTTCCTCGGCATCGCGTTCTTCGTGCTGAAGCAGATGCAGAAGAATTCGGGTGGCGGCGCGATGGGCTTCGGCAAGAGCCGCGCCAGGATGCTGACGCAGAAGGAAGGCAAGGTCACCTTTTCCGACGTCGCAGGCATCGACGAAGCGCGCGAGGAGCTGGAGGAGATCGTCGAGTTCCTGAAGGACCCGACCCGTTTCGCCCGGCTCGGTGGCAAGATCCCCAAGGGCGCGCTGCTGGTCGGCTCGCCCGGCACCGGCAAGACGCTGCTCGCGCGCGCGATCGCGGGTGAGGCGGGTGTGCCGTTCTTCACCATCTCGGGCTCCGATTTCGTCGAGATGTTCGTCGGCGTCGGCGCATCCCGCGTCCGCGACATGTTCGAACAGGCCAAGAAGTCCGCGCCGTGCATCGTCTTCATCGACGAGATCGACGCGGTCGGTCGCCACCGCGGCGCGGGCCTCGGCAACGGCAATGACGAGCGTGAGCAGACGTTGAACCAGCTGCTGGTCGAGATGGACGGCTTCGATGCGAATGAGGGCATCATCATTGTCGCCGCGACCAACCGGCCCGACGTGCTCGATCCGGCGCTGCTGCGGCCGGGCCGGTTCGACCGCCGCGTGACGGTGCCGCTGCCCGACATCGAGGGCCGCGTGAAGATTCTCGAAGTCCACATGAAAAAGGTACCACTGGCACCCGACGTCGACGCGCGCGTGATCGCGCGCGGCTGCCCGGGCATGGCCGGCGCGGACCTCGCCAATCTGGTCAATGAGGCGGCGCTGATGGCGGCGCGGCGCGGCAAGCGGCTGGTCTCGATGGAGCAGTTCGAGCTCGCCAAGGACCGCGTCATCATGGGCACCGAGTGGAAGTCGCTGGTGATGACCGACGACGAGAAGCGGATGACCGCGTATCACGAGGCCGGCCATGCGCTGGTCCGTGCGCACGAGCCCGCGTCCGATCCGATCCACAAGGCGACGATCATCCCGCGCGGCGGCGCGCTGGGCATGGTGGTGTCGATGCCGGAGCGCGACAACTACTCCTACCATCGCGACAAGATGTTCGCGGACCTGTCGACCGTGATGGGCGGGCGCGTCGCCGAAGAGGTGATCTTCGGCTACGACAAGGTTTCGTCGGGTGCGAGCGGAGACATCAAACAGGCGACCAAGCTGGCGCGTGCGATGGTGACGCAATGGGGCATGTCCGACGCGATCGGCCCGCTGGAGCTCGAGGAGAAGCAGGGCGAGACCTTCCTCGGCTACTCGCAGACGCAGCGGCACAACATGTCGAACGAGACGGCGCTGCTGATCGACAAGGAGATAAAGCGGCTGGTCGAGGACGGGCTGAAGCGGGCGCGTGTCGTCATTGGCGAACATCTCGACCAGCTCCACGCCATTGCCGGCGCGCTGCTGGAGTTCGAGACGATCACCGGCGACGAGATCAAGCGCATCGTCGCGGGCGAGAGCATCCGCCTCGACGAGCAGGGCCCCAAGGCGCCTGCGGTCGCCAAGGCGGGGACGTCGATCCCCAAGACGCGGCGTCCGGCCGGTCCGTTCGGGACGCCTTCGCCGCTGGGCGCCTGATCCCTTTCAGGATCGGTTCAGCCGCCGGCCTGTTATAAGCTCCTGTATTCCAAGGAGCTTGTGATGGGTCGGCGGTTCGCGTTTATGGGTATGGCGGTGTTGGCGATGGCAGCGCCCGCATCGGCGGAGATGACCGTCGGCACCTTCGTCGCCAGGGCCGGTGCGCTCCGCGCCAACCCGCTGGCGGCCCTCGCTTCGCCCGATCTGCCCGTGCTCAAGAACGAAGCGCAGGCGGCGACGCGTGCGCTGAAGGCGGATCGCGACGCGCGCAAGGCGGCAGGCAAGCCGCCGATCGCCTGTCCACCCGAAGGCCAGTCGATCGGCATCCTGGAGATGCTCGACGGCCTCGCCGCGCTGCCGCCCGCCGACCGCAAGCTGCCGCTCAAGCACGGCTATGCCAAGGTGATCGCGAAACGCTTCCCCTGCCGCTAATCGGCGACGCCCAGATAGAGTAGCAGCATCGCGAATAGCGGCACGATGAGGCTGATGAACCACAGCATCAGCCAGGCCCGCCAGATCGCGCCAAGCCGGGACAGCTGATAGGCGCCCCGCAATTGGCGATAGATATGGACGATCGGCACTATGAGCGCGACTAGGATGAGCGGCGCGGCCGGCACACCGATCCAATTGAGCAGGCCGAGGACGACCATCAGCAACGACATGAAGCTGAGCGAGTAGGTCGCGAAGATCGCGTGGTCGTACATGCCGACGCTGCGCCGCATGGGAAACAGCAGCCAGATGAAGGGCAGCGACAGCGGGATCAGCGCCCAGCTCCATTTATAGGCCGAGGTCTTGATCTTGTAGAGCAAGAGCTTGGGATCCTGTTTGGCGGCCTGATATCGCCGGAAAAGCCAGTTCTGTTTCGTCTTTGTCGCCGCTGCGGTCTCGGCGGTATCCTTGCCGGGCATCAATCCGAGCGCCAGTTGCACCTCGCGTTGTTCCGCGCGCGCGGTCTCCAGCCGCGCCTGCGACTGTGCGACCTGCGCGGGGCGCGGAGGCTGCGTCATTCGCTCCGCCGCGAGGCTGCGTTCCGCCGCGACAACGGCGGCGGTGGCGTTTTGCGATTGCTCCAGCAGCCTCGCGCGCGCGCCCCTGACCTTCCCGCTCCCGCTATCGGTCAGGCCGTCGATCATGCCTTGGCCGAAGCCCTTGCCCGGCAGGTTTGACATGACGGCGAACAGCAGAAAGACGGAGAACAGGAACAGCGCGACCGGCGAGACGAACTTCGCCCGCTCCCCGTGGATGTAACGCCGCGTCAGCTCGCCTGGTCGCCAGGCGAGCAGCGGCAGCGTCGCCCAGAACTTGCCGTCGAAATGGAGCACCCCGTGCAACAGGTCGTGGAACAGCGCGCCCACCGTCCGGTGGACATGGCCATGCTGGCCGCAGGTCGAACAATAGGGACCGTTCAGCGCGGTGCCGCAATTCGCGCACCGGTCCGAACGGTCGTGGCCAGGCGCATGAGTACGCTCCGCCTCGCGCGCCAGCAGCGCTCCCGTCCCGATCGTCGCAGCGGCGTCGATCGCCTCGTCCATCCCCATCGTCCCCGCCGTTCGTCGCAATGGCTTAGCCCTATTCCGACGGAGTGGTCGAGCGCCTCTGTCCTACAAGCTCGGAAGCTGCCATGAGGCTGGTCAGCGTCGCCGCAGCTTCAGGATCACGGCCGTGTCGAACGATGCGAACCTCGACAACTTCGACAACTTCGCCACCGTGGACACGGTAGTCGCCGCGCTCGGCCAACGCGCGCGCGGCGCCGCGCGCATGCTGGCGAGAGCGCCGACCGCGCAAAAGGCGGATGCCCTGACGCGGGCGGCGACGGCGATGCGGGCCGCCGCGCCGGCCATCCTCGCCGCCAACGCCCAGGACATGGCCGCGGCCGCGCATCTTTCGCCGGCGATGCGCGACCGGCTGCTGCTCGATCCGGTACGACTGGAGAGCGTCGCCGCCGCGCTGGAGGCGGTGGCGGGGCTGCCCGATCCGGTCGGCCGGACGATCGACGCGACGGAACGCCCGAACGGGCTGAAGCTTGCCCGCATCCGGGTACCGATCGGGGTGATCGGCATTATCTATGAGAGCCGCCCCAACGTCACCGCCGACGCCGCCGCGCTGTGCGTGATGGCCGGCAACGTCGCGATCCTGCGCGGCGGCAGCGAGGCGGTGCACAGCAACCACGCGCTCCACGCCGCGTTCGTCACCGGGCTGGTGGCGGCAGGTCTGCCTGCGGACGCGGTGCAACTCGTCCCGACCCAGGACCGTGCGGCGGTCGGCGCGATGCTCGCCGCGGCCGACACGCTCGACCTCATCATCCCCCGCGGTGGCAAGGGGTTGGTCGCGCGGGTGCAGGCAGAGGCGCGGGTACCGGTGTTGGCGCATCTCGACGGGGTCAACCACGTCTATGTCGATGCGTCCGCGAATCCCGCCATGGCCGCGCGGATCGTGCGCGACGCCAAGCTGCGCCGCACCGGCGTGTGCGGGGCGATGGAATGCCTGCTGATCGACCGGGCCTATCCGGATCCCGCCAGCTTGGTTCGTGGCCTCGCCGACGCGGGCTGCGAAGTCCGCGCGGGCGCAGCGTTGCGGGAACTCGCGCCGGAACTGTCCCAGGCGCGGGGGAGCGACTGGGGCCGCGAATATCTCGACGCGGTCGCCGCCGCCGATCTGGTCGACGGGGTCGAGGGCGCGATCGCCCACATCGCCCGCTACGGCTCGCACCATACCGATGCGATCGTCACGGAGGACGTCGGCGTGGCGGAGCTCTTCCTGGCCGAAGTCGATTCCGCGATCGTCCTCTGGAACGCCTCCACCCAGTTCGCCGACGGCGGCGAGTTCGGTCTTGGCGCGGAGATCGGCATCGCCACCGGCCGGCTCCACGCGCGCGGCCCCGTCGCGCTGGAGGGGCTGACGACGTACAAGTGGGTGGGGCGGGGGAGCGGGCAGGTGCGGGGTTGATGAACCCGACGAGCGAGCATAGCTTCCTGGGATGACAGACACAGCGCTCGCAACTCCGATCGACGCGTCCCTTCGTGTTGCGCTTGAAACTCTCGCCGCGGAACGGGGCTTGAGCAGCGAGGAGTATGCGGCTGAGGCGCTCCGGCGTGTGGTCGAGAGCGATCAGGATTTCCGCGCGTTTATCCAGGAAGGCATCGACGCCGCCGACCGGGGTGAGTTGATACCGCATGAAGAGGTGATGGCCGAGCTGGACGCGATGATCGCGGAGCACAGGGCGCAATGCCAAAAGGTCGCGTAAGTTGGACCAAGCCGGCTTCCGCTGATCTGCGCAAGATCAACGAGTGGCTCACGCAAGAGACCACGCCCAGATTTGCTCTTCAGACGCTCGCGCACATCCGGTTTCGGGCGAAATTCCTGGAGGATTTCCCGCGAGGAGCAAGGCCGCTGAAGGACGGCACGCGAGTCCTGCGGGTGCTGCAAACGCCGTACCTCATCCGTTACCGTCTGGTGGACGACTTGGTCGAAGTGCTTCGCGTCCATCATGAGCGCGAGGACTGGCTGATCGGGTCTTGACCCGCCGCATCGGCCTGCTCGGCGGCTCGTTCAACCCGGCGCATCGCGGGCATCGGCGGATCACGCTCGCCGCGATCCGCAAGCTCGGGCTTGACGAGGTCTGGTGGCTGGTGTCGCCGGGCAATCCGCTGAAGCCGGAGGCGGGCATGGCGCCGCTCGCGGTGCGGCTTGCGTCGGCCAGGCACATGGCACGCCGCGCGCCGATCCGGGCGACGGCAATCGAGGCGCAGCTGGGCACGCGCTACACCGTCGACACGCTGCGTGCGCTCCGGCGCCGCTACCCCGCCAAGCATTTCGTCTGGTTGATGGGCGCCGACAACCTTGCCCAGTTCCACCGTTGGCGCGGCTGGCGTCGAATCGCGCGGATTGTGCCGATTGCGGTGATCGCCCGGCCGCCCTATAATGGGGATGCCCTCGCAGGCCCGGCGATGGGTTGGCTCAGGCGCTATCAGCGGCGTCCGGACCAGGCGACGCGCTGGACGATGTGGAGTTTGCCGGCCCTGGTGCTGCTGCGCTTCCGCCCCGACCCGACCTCCGCGACCGCCTTGCGCGCGGCCGATCCCGACTGGGCTCGCCGCTTTCACCCCGCTGACCAGCCACAGGAGTAGTATTTGCCCGCTTCCCCCGCCGTCCGTCCGTCCGACCCTGCCGAAGCCGAGGCGCTGCACCGGCTGGTGCTGCAAAGCCTGGACGACGATCAGGCGGTGGAGACCGTCTCCATCCCGCTCGCCGGCAAGACATCGATCGCCGATCACATGGTGATCGCGTCGGGTCGCTCGACGCGCCAGGTGGCATCGATGGCGCAGAAGCTGTCGGAGAAGATCAAGGCGGAGTGCGGCCGTATTCCCCGCATCGAGGGGCTCCCGGCGGCGGATTGGGTGCTGATCGACGCCGGCGACGTGATCGTCCATCTGTTCCGTCCCGAGGTGCGCTCGTTCTACAATCTGGAGCGGATGTGGGCATTCGGCGACGCGCCCGACGCGACGGTGGTGCCGTCGGCGGGACAGGCCTGATCCTTCTGCACATCGTAGCTAGAGGACGGATCGGGCGATCGCCGGAGGCGGAGCTGGTGGACCGTTACCTCGGGCGTATCGCCTGGCCGACCAGGGTGACCGAACTGCCGGATCGGGGTGGACGGGTGCCGCCGCTCGGGGGCCATGCTCGGCGCGTGATGCTTGACGAGACGGGTGATGCGCTGCCGTCGCGGGCCTTCGCGGAGCGGCTGGGGCGTTGGCGTGACGACGGGGTGCGCGAGGCGCGGTTCGAATTGGGCGCGGCGGACGGCTTCTCCGAAGTCGAGCGCGCCGAGGCCGACCTGTTGCTGTCGCTGGGCCGCGCCACCTGGCCGCACCTCCTGGCGCGCGCGATGCTCGCCGAGCAGCTGTTCCGCGCCACCAGCATCCTCGCCGGCCACCCCTATCATCGCGAGGGGTGATGCGGCGCCTGCTCCTTCTCGTCGCGATAGGCGCGCTGATCGGTGCGACACCCCTGCCCGACGTTCAGCGCCGGCTCGCCGACGCCAAGCGCGACGCGGCCGTCGCCGCCACGCGCGCCGCCGAACTCGAGGCCGCCGCCGCGCGCGAGCAGGACGCAGCGCGGCAGGCGCAGGTGCGCGAAGCGGCACTGGCGACTACGGTAGCAGGCGCCGAGGCGCGGGTGCGCGGGGCGGAGGCTCGGGTCGAGCTGGTGGCCCAGGCTCAGGCGCAAGCACAGGCTCGGCTCGCCCAATCCCAGGCTCCCGCGGCCAGACTGCTGGCGGCGTTGACGGGGCTCGCGCGCCGTCCGACGATCGCCGCGGTCGCGCAGCCGGGGTCGGTCGACGATCTGGTCCATGTCCGGGCCGTGCTCGGGGCCGCCTTGCCCGTGGTGCGCGAACGGTCGGCAAGCGTCAGGATCGAGCTGAACGAGGTCCGCCGGCTCCAGGCCCAGGCGGAACTCGCCGCCCAGGCGCTGCGCGACAGTCGTGCGCAGCTCGAGCGCGATCGGGTGGCGCTCGCGCAACTCGAAGCTCGCCACCGGGCGCAGGCGACGGCCTTTACGCAGCGTGCACTGTCCGAAGCCGACCGCGCGCTGGCGCTGGGCGAGCGCGCCCGCGATCTCGTCGATCGGCTGGCTGTCGAAGGGCAGGCGAAGGTAACCGTCGCCGAACTGGAGGGCCTGCCCGGGCCATTGCCGCGCCCACTCGCGCCGGGTGTCTGGCCGACCCAGCCGCCCGAAGCCTATCGTCTGCCCGTCACGGGCAGGCTGGTGACCGGCTTCGGCGAGGTGTCGGACGCCGGCGTACGGTCACGCGGTCTGACTTTCCAGGTCGCACCGGACACTCCCGTGACGAGCCCGGCGACCGGGGTCGTGCGGTACGCCCAGCCATTTCGCGGCTATGGCACGATCATCGTCATAGACCATGCCGACGGCTGGACCACGCTGGTCACCGGACTGTCTGGTGCCGCCGTCAGGTCGGGGCAGCCCGTCGTCACCGGCGATACGCTGGGCCACGCGGCGTTGGGAGAGGAACCGCAGGTAACGGTCGAGCTTCGCCGGCGAGGACGCCCGATCGACATCGCCGGGCTGATCGGCTGAGCGTCAGCCACCGTTCAGCCGCGCACCGCTTTGATCGCGGCCGCATAGCCGCTACATATCGCCCGAGCCGCTATCCCAGGACCCCGCCCGATGTCTCGTCCTCTCCTGACCGCCACCGCCCTTGCCGGCGCCTTGTGCATCGTCCCTCTCGCTACGTCCGCGATGGCGGCCGCGGATACGAGTTCGTACCGCGAGTTCGACCAGTTCATGGAGGTCTTCAATCGGGTGAAGGCCAATTACGTCGACAAGGTCGACGACAAGACGCTGATCAAGGGCGCGATCGAGGGGATGCTGTCCAGCCTCGACCCGCATTCCGGCTATGTCGACGCGATCGATTACGACAATCTGCGCATCCTGACCGAGGGCAATTACGGCGGGCTCGGCCTGACCGTCTCGATGGAGGACAATGCGGTGAAGGTGATCGCGCCGCAGGAGGACACGCCGGCGTTCCGCGCCGGGGTCAAGGCGGGCGACTACATCACCCATATCGACGGCAAGCTGATCTTCGGCCAGACGCTGGACGAGGCGATCGGGCAGATGCGTGGCAAGCCGGGTACCCGCGTGGCACTGACGCTGGTGCGCCCTGGCCGCGACAAGCCGGTCGACGTGGCGATGAACCGCGAGGTCATCATCCAGCGCCCCGTCAAATGGGAGGTCCGCGGCCAAGTTGGCTACATCAACATCAACACCTTCTCCGAACAGACCGGCGCCGACACGCGCGCGGCGATCATGGCGATCGAGAAGTCGCTCGGCCGCCGCCCGCTCGGCTATGTCGTCGACCTGCGCGACAATGGCGGCGGGTTGCTGAGCCAGGCGATCGAGGTGTCCGACGCCTTCCTGTCATCGGGCGAGATCGTGTCGCAGCGCGGCCGTGAGAAGGGCGACATCGAACGCTACTACGCCCGCGCCGGCGACGACGCGCATGGCCTGCCGATCGTGGTGCTGACCAACGCCGGCACCGCATCCGCTAGCGAAATCGTCGCGGGCGCGCTGCAGGATCATCACCGCGGCATCGTCATGGGGACGCGCTCGTTCGGCAAGGGATCGGTGCAGACGCTGATTCCGATGGGCGAGCGCACCCAGCTGCGGCTCACCACCGCGCGCTACTACACGCCCGCTGGCCGCTCGGTGCAGGAGGGCGGGATCGAACCCGATATCGCTGTGCCGCAGATCTCCGATCCCGATTACAAGAGCCGTCCCGTGTTTCGCGAGGCCGATCTGCGCCGTCATCTTATCAACGAGATCAAGGCCGACAATGCGGTTCTGGAGGAGGACAGCAAGGAGGATCCGCGCTTCGCCGCGACGGCCGACAGCCTGAAGAAGCAGGGTATCGAGGACTTCCAGCTCCATTATGCGCTGAAGACCGTGGCGCGGCTGGGTGGCCCGGCGCAGGTTGCCGCCGCGACTCGGGTCGTGCCAAAGAAGTGAGCGCTGTCGCCCGCGCCAACTGGCTCGCGCTGCTGCTGCCGGCCGCCCTGCTTGCCGGGGCCTGGGGCTCGCAGCTGATCGCCGGATTGGTCCCGTGCGAGATGTGTCATTGGCAGCGGTGGCCGCACTATGCTGCTGTTGTGGTGGCGGCATTCGCCTTCGTCGCCCCCGAAAGAAATCGGCTGGTGCTGGTGGTGCTGGCGGCGCTGCTGATCGCGGCGTCCGGGGTGATCGGCGTGATGCATGCCGGTGTCGAATATCACTGGTGGCAAGGCTTTACCGCCTGTACCGCCCCGGTGCCGATCACCGGTGCGACGGCGGCGGAGCGGCTGGACGCGTTGCTTAAGGCGCCGGTGGTGCGCTGCGACGCGCCGCAATGGTCGCTGTTCGGCATCTCGCTGGCCGGCTTCAATGCCCTCTTTTCGATCGGCGGCGCGCTCGCCATCTTGGGGCTGGTGAGGAGAGCGCGATGAACGTCCAACCGGGTGACCGCCGCGAGAGTACCGCCGCCATGATCCGCGTCGATCAGGCGGGCGAATATGGCGCGACGCGCATCTATGCCGGCCAGCTGGCGGTGCTCGGCGACCGCCATCCTGCCGCGCGCGCGATCAGTCATATGGCGCATCAGGAGGAGCGGCACCGCGCCTTCTTCGATCGGCTGATCGCCGAGCGCGGCGTGCGGCCCACCTTGCTACAGCCGTTCTGGAACGTCGCCGGCTTCGCGCTCGGCGCGGCGACGGCGGCGATCGGGCCGGAGGCGGCGATGGCGTGCACCGCCGCAGTCGAGACCGAGATCGACAAGCACTATCAGGAGCAGCTCGACGCGCTCGGTACGTCCGATCCCGAACTGGGCGACGCGATCCGCGAGTTCCAGGCGGAAGAGCTGGAGCACAAGGAGCACGCTATCTCCGCCGGGGCGGAAAGTGCGTTCGCTTACCCCGTTCTGTCGGCATTCATCCGTTTTGGGTGCAAAGTGGCGATAGCGGCGTCGAAGAGGATCTGAAGGGACGATGACGATGCGGATGGTGTTGATGGCGGCGCTGGTACTGGCCGCGCCTGGTTACGCACAGGTCGCCGGGCCGGGAGTCTCGCGCCCCGCGGCGGTTGAGGAGGGTTCCGGCGCCGTGCCCAAGCGCGCGCCGATCAACGGCGTCCTCACCCTATACGGTAACGAGCGCTGCCCGACCGACACGGATGGCAACGAGGTGGTGGTCTGCGTCCGCCGCAGCGCCGCCGAGCAGTTCCGCGTCCCCAAGGAGCTGCGCGAGTTCGAGGTGACGCCGGAGAACGCCGCCTGGGCCGCCAAGGCGCAGGGCACGCTGGCATCCGGCGAAGGCGTCAACAGCATCGGCAGCTGCTCGGTCGTCGGCCCTGGCGGTCAGTCCGGCTGCTTCCTCCAGTCGGCGCGGGCCAACCGGGCCGAGAACAAGGCTCGCGCCAAGGAAGCGCGCAACGTGCCTTAAGCGGCTACCCGGTCGCCGGTTCTTTCGTTTAAGGACCGCCCGGGGGGTGCGGGATTGTCTGACCGGGTGACATGGATGCGCTGGGTGCTGGCGCTGCTGATATGGTTCTCCTGCGCCTGGTTCGGGTCGTGGGAGGGCAACCCCAATAACGCGACGAGGCTGTTCGCGGCGATCAGCCTGGTCGAAGATGGCGATGCCACGATCGACGAGTTCGCCCCCCTGACGATCGACAAGGCCCAGTTCGGCGGCCATTTCTATCTCGACAAGGCGCCGGGCATGACGCTGATGGCGCTGCCGGCGGTAGCGATCGCCAATAAGTGGACGGGCGAGCGGTCGGCTTCCGTCTCGAAGCTGCCGGGCTCGCCTGATATGGCGCGGTTCCTGCGGCTGCGGCTGCGGCTGGCGGCGGCGACCGGGCCGGCGCTGCTGACGGCATTGGCGGCGGTGCTGTTGTTCGACCTTGCGCTCGGGCTGACGGGGAGCGCCGCCGCGGCATTGGCGGCCAGTCTGGCCTTCTCGATCGGATCGCCGGTGTGGGGATGGTCGACGACGATCTTCGGCCATGCGCCCGTCGCGGCCTTGTACATGGTGGCACTCTGGGCGCTGTGGCGGGCGAGCGGGCCAGGGGTGATGGCGCTGGCGGGCGCGGCGCTCGGCTGGGCGGTCGTGATCGAGTATCAGGCGGTGCTTGCGGGCGCTGTGCTGGCGCTGTTCGGGGCTTGGCAGGTGTGGAGTCGGCCCGAACGTTGGCGGCTGCTCGGCGCCGCTGTGGCCGGTGGCGTCGTGGCGATGCTGCCGATGATCGGCTATAACCTCGTCGCGTTCGGGACGATGTTCAAGCTCGGCTATCAGGGCGTGGTCGGGTTTGAGGGCATGAACCGCGGGCTGTTCGGCCTTGGTTGGCCGTCACCGGCGGTGCTGTGGGCGATCACCTTCGGCACGATGCGCGGGCTGCTCTGGGTGGCGCCGGTGCTGGCGCTCGGAGCCTTCGGGCTGACGCAGATGGGCGAGCGGCACCGGATGCTGGCGTGGACGATCGGAACTGCGGCGGCGATCGTCCTGCTGGTCAATGCCGCCTATTTCTACTGGGACGGCGGCAACTCCACAGGGCCGCGCCACGCGACGCCGGCGATCGGGCTGCTCGCCCTAGGGCTGGCGCCTTTATGGGCCGGCCTGACGACCAAGGCGAGCCGGATCGCGGCGGCGGTGGCGCTGGCGCTGTCGATCGGGATCAACCTCGTCATCGCCGCCTGCGACATCTTCGCCCCGCCGATCGACCCCTGGCCTTTGCACTGGGTGATGACGCAGCACCTGCTGCTGGGTGACGTCACCTCGATCGCAGGCGACTGGTGGGGCTGGCCGGAATCGACCGGGCTCGTCGTCTGGGCGGCGGTGGCGCTGCCGGCGCTCGCCTGGCTGGCGCGCGTGGCGCGCTTGCACCGGCACGGCCCGGCGGTTAGCCTGCTCTAGTCGCGTGACTGGCGCCAGGTGGGCCACCACGAGGGAGCGCGACCCCGAGCCCGCTCGGGCCGAGCCGCGCGCCTGGGCATTCTCTGACGACGGAGCATGCCCATGAACATCGCCTTTCTGCTCTTCCCCAACCTGACGCAGCTCGACCTCGCCGGGCCCGCGCAGGTGCTGTCGCGCCTCGGCGGCGCGCGGCTCGACCTGGTGTGGAAGACGCTCGACCCGGTACCGACGGACGCCGGCTTCTCGATCCTGCCGACCGCGACGTTCGCCGATGTGCCCGCCGCGGACATCCTGTGCGTGCCGGGCGGGCTCGGCATCAACAGCGTCATCGCCGATGCGGACGCGCTCGGCTGGGTGCGGCGCGTCGGCGAGGGGGCGCAGTGGGTGACGAGCGTCTGCACCGGCTCGCTGATCCTGGGCGCGGCCGGACTGTTGAAGGGGTATCGCGCGGGTTGCCATTGGGGGCAGATCGAGCAGCTGCGGCTGTTCGGTGCCGAGCCGGTATCGGAGCGCACGGTGGTGGACCGCAACCGGGTGACCGGCGGGGGCGTCACCGCGGGAATCGACTTCGCGCTGCACCTGACCGCGATGCTGCGCGGCGAGGATCATGCACGGTTGGTGCAGCTCAGCCTCGAATACGATCCGCAGCCGCCCTTTGCCTCCGGATCGCCGGCGCAGGCCGATCCGGCGACGGTCGATGCCTATCGCCGCCGCGTCGCCAAGCTGGTCCCGAACCGCGACGCCGAGCTCAAGGCGCTGGCGGAGAGGCTCGGCTTTTAGGGCTGGCGCGGGTCGACGGGGTCGGGCTGCGCCAGGATCGCCCGGTTCTTCCTGATGCCGTTGACGCGGTGCCAGATGTAAAAGGCGATCACCGCGACGCCGATCACGCCGATGACGATATGCGCCTGGTGGAACGCGGCCTTGAGGCGGGGGTCGTCGTTCCACTTCTCGCCCAGCTCGCGGCCGACCCAGGCGAGCGCGAAGCAGAACGGCCACGAGCCGATAAAGGTGTAGAGATGGAACGGCACCAGCGGCATCCGCGCGACACCGGCCGGAAAGGCGATAAAGGTGCGGATCACCGGCAGCAGCCGCCCGATCAGGATCGAGATGCTGCCCCAGCGCGCGAAGAAGCGTTCGGCCGCATCGACCTCGTCCAGCCCGACGAGGAAGTACTTGCCGTAAGCCGCCACGAACGGCCGGCCGCCGCGCTTACCCGCCTCGTACGCGAACACCGAGCCGACATTGCACCCGAACGCGCCGGCGGTCGCCGCCAAGTAGATGTTGAACTCGCCGGTCGAGACCAGATAGCCGGCGAGCGGCATGATGATCTCCGACGGTAGCGGGATGCACGCGCTCTCGATCGCCATCAGGATGACGACGCCCCAATAGCCGCCCCAGCGGATCACCTCGACGCAGAAGGTGACAAGGGCGGAGATGATGGCTTCGATCATGGGGTCGCCGATTGGGGCAGCGCCGCGCGGGCGTCAACCGAAGCCGTCAAGGGTGCCGCGGGTAAGGATGTATTGACCCCTGCGTCCCAGAATAGTGGCATGTTGAGCCCAGGCTTCGCCGATGCGCTGCATCGCTCCGATCTCGCTCGCCGCGCCTCGGTGCGGCCGGACGGTCAGGTTTCCTATCGGTGCGCGGACGGGTCCGGCCATGTCCTCGCCTCGCAGCGTGAGTGGCACGCGCAGCTCGCGTCGTATGACGCCCGGCTCAAGCCCATCAAGCGACGGACGCGATGGCTGAGCATCGCGCTGTTCCCCGGCATCCTCGTCTTCGGGATGACGATCGGGCAGGTGGTGCCGTTCGCGGGCGTGATGATCCTGGCGGCGATGTTCGGCGGGCCGCTGCTGATCTACCTCGCCCATTCGCGCGCGGTGCAGCGCATTGCGGCCGAGGTCGACGGGCAGCTTGCCGCCGGCGAACCTTGTGAGGCACCGGCGCGGTCGCCGCTGGTCCTGCCGCGCTGGTTCGAGATCGCCTTCCTGCTGCTCGTCGGGCCGGACCTGCTGCTGTCCGTCGCCGGCGAGATCGGCGGACCCGACTTGTTCCGCGGCACGCCCCTGTGGGGAACCGAGCTGGGGACGACCGACTACGTCGCCGCGGCGCTGATCGGGGTCAGGCTGCTCTGGCCACGGCTCGGCGGATCGCTCCCGCGGAAGTTGAGGGAAAGTTGAGGGATAAACACGCCCGGGTCGTAGGGGGGCGAAGTTGTCGAACTTGTCGCGGTCAGCACGAGTTCGCGATGCCGCGGCGACGCCGCAAAGGGCTGAGCTGAGAAAGAGCAGTGCCGGCGGCGCGGCCGACGCAGCCATACGCTGCACAAGGAGCGGGTCTGTAGGACAGCAATAAGTGCAAGCTCTTCCCCGTCGGGGGCGGGGTCCGGCTGCGATCTCAGGGCGAGCGGCTCGGGCTTCACGGGTAACTGGCGTAGGCGATCAGCCCCTTCACCCGAACGCCAGCTTCAACTTGCGCAGATCAAATGCGAGCGCGGCGGTGGCGCGGGCCCTAGCGCGGATAGGGCCTGCCGGACTGAGGTGTCGATGTCGCCAACCGTCCGATCGCAAGCCGTTGCGCGCAGGTTTCCGCCAGTTGTTCATCCGTCATGGTGGGATGCAAGGATCCGATCGCGATACCCTGCGCATTGTTGTGCAGGTCCATGGCCCGCTCCCCGGCCGGATTGTCGGAGTAGCCTTCGTGCGCGGTCGTGAAGGAACGCGCATTGTCCGGACCGATGTCCCGCGCCAATAGGGCGGACCAATAGCAGTGGCGGAACGCGTCGCCCGCCCCGTTGTGGAGACCCGGGCCAGCGAAGCGCCTCATCGCCTCGGCCAACGCCTTGTCTGCCGCCTGCCGGATGATCGAGATATGCTGAGGATGCAGCAGCAGGTAGACCTTTTCCGCCGGCGTCAGGTTGGTCAGCAGCCCCTTTATGACAATGCCGTCCGGCATTCAGCCTCTCCTCAGTCGGTCGCGACCGCAACGGTGTTCACGCGCGCGGCCGCGTCCAAGTCGATCAGCAGCCATTGCGAGTCGACGCTGATCGCGCCCTCCTCCGGCCCCAGCCAATAGACCAGGTCGTGATCGGCGAACTTGTCGGTCTCGGTCGGTGCACCCAGGAGAGCGATCACCTCGGCACGCGTAGCCCCTGCCTTCAGGTGTGTGCGCCGGATGTCTGCCACCATCTGACGGCGCGGGTAAGGAGGGGCATATACGGCGGCCTGATCGGCCCAAATTTGAGGATCGAACGTCATCCCCGATTTCCTTTCCGACGCTCCATATGGGTTGGCCTTTCCGGAGCTCGTCGGCGAACAGCCGGCAGCCAGCGCCATGAACAGGCCGTAACCAACGACACGCCAAGCCTGCTCGCGCACCGCGCTCCCCTGTCAACAACGCTCCACTCTATCCGCAATACCCGCTGCGGCAAAGGCAGATTAACCCAGGGCCGCCTTCACCTTGCGCAGGTCATCGACGAATTGCCCGAACTCGTCCTCGGCGCGCGCCTTGTCATCCATGCGCAGGAGGTAGGAAGGATGGACGGTGATCCAGGCCTGGCCGCCATCCGGGAGCGTCAAGGCGCGGCCGCGTTCCTTGCCGATGGTCACGACCTTGCCCAGCAGCGAGCGAGCGGCGGTGGCCCCTAGCGCGACCGTCACGTCGGGGCGGATCAGCATCTGTTCCTGTTCGATCCACCAGCGGCAGGCGTCGATCTCGCCGGCGCCGGGCTTGGCATGGATGCGCCGCTTACCGCGTTGTTCGAACTTGAAATGCTTGACTGCGTTGGTGACGTAGACCGTGTCGCGGTCGATCTCGGCGGTCGCCAGCGCGCGGTTGAAGACCTGACCGGCGGGGCCGATGAAGGGCTTGCCCGCCAGATCCTCCTGGTCGCCGGGCTGCTCGCCGACGAACATCAGGCGCGCGTCGACCGGACCTTCGCCGAACACGGTCTGCGTCGCGTGCTTGTAGAGGTGGCAGCGGGTACAGTGCGCGGCCTCCTCGCGCAGCGCCTCCCAAGCCACCTGGCTGTTACCGCCGATGTCTTGGCGGGTCTGCGCGGTCTGGATCATGCTTGCCTCCCGCGCCTGGGCGCCCGCGATCAACTGCGGCACCAACGCGGTTTCGGGCATGTTTTTCCAGTATTTGCGCGGCATCTCCTTGAGCATCGCGCCGATCTTGACCCGCGCCGGATTGAAGATGGAGGCATAATAGGTCTTCCATACCGCTTCGATCGGATCGCCCTCCGGCGCGTCCGCCTTGCTCGCGCCCGGTCCTTCGCTTAAGCCCTTGCCGTCCCAATGCAGCGAAACCTCCGGCGTCAGGATCGACCAGCGCATCGACGCGAAGCGGTTGACGAAGAAGGCGGCGTTGGCGCGGACGATGTGGTGTTCAGGCTCGAACCAGGCGACGAAGCGGGGCGTGCCGCCTTCGTCCACCTCGCGGAAGCGGAGAAACGCACGCATCTTGTGGATGTCGCGGCGGACCTGCCTCGCCAAGCCGTCCAAGCGGCGTACCAGCGGATCGGCGCGATCCTCCACCAGCTTGGGCTCGCGGCGGAGACGGAACAACAGCGTGTAGAGCAGTGCGAACCGTTCGGGGTCGTTCGCCAGCACGACGTTGCGGGCGAGGTCGATGAAGGGGCGCGGGACGGTGAAGCCGGCGCCCGCCGGCGCCTCGTGGGCGACGCTCTCGCCCGCGAACAGGTCGGTGGGTGCCTCGCCGACCTGCCAGACAACATCGTCGGGCGGCACCTCGGCGGCGGCGAGCGGCCGCGCGGCGTCACGCCAGGAGTCGAAGTCGTCGGGGGCGGGGAGGGTGACGGTTCTCACGGGACGGGGAGCCCATTGAGCCTACCCACCCCCGCGCAGGCGGGGGTCCAGGTGCCACGGTCTGACTTGGTGAGGTCAGGATCCGGTCGCGGAGGGCACTGGAACTGGACCCCCGCCTGCGCGAGGGTAGATAGGATGGTCATTGCGCGCTCGCCGGCAGCGCAGCGATGTAATCGCGGACCACCCGTACCCCCTCGGCATGCACCGTCGCACGCCCAAGCTCCGGCATGGCGATGCCCGGCTCGGTCGACTCCATGCGATGGACCAGGATCGACGCGTCCGGCTGGCCCGGCGCGATCGCCACCAGCCGCCCGCCCGAGCCGCGTCCGGCGGCGACCGGGTGCTTGTTGAGGCCCCGCGCGGTGGCATCGGGCTGACGCCAGTCGAGGAAGAGGCCGGAGTTGGAGGCGCCGCCCTTGGGGTTGTGACAATGGGCGCAATTGACCTCCAGATAGGCGGCGGCGCGTTCCGGCAAGGGCAGCTTGCCGTCGTCCCAACGGGCGAGGCGCGGCGCGTCGGCGGGCAGCCGGTCGAGCAATCCTGCCGCCAGCAGCGCTTGCAGCTGGTGACCGTCGTTGAGGTTGCGCGCGGTCGGGCCGATCGGCGTGATCGCGCCGGAAAGGGCGTGGCAGTCCTTGCACTGGTTCTGATTGGGCACGGCGTAGCTGATCGTGCGGACCTGTCCGGCCGGGTCGATGAAGGTCACGGGCAGGCGCGTGCCCGCGCGCTTGAGCACCGCGTCGGTGCCGTCGGCGTTCCAGACATAAGGCAGCGCCACCCAGCCGCCCGCGCGGCGAAGGAGCAGGCGCGTTTCGAGCGGCTTGAAGGCGGCACCGGACCCATAGCCGAAGGTCTTGATCAGCGCCGCGCCGACGGGGAGGTTCAGGGTGGCGGTGGCGTCGTACTTCGCCCGGGTACCGGCGGGCAGGTACAGGTAGCGCTGCTTGTCGGCGTAGTCGGAGAACAGGGGTGTGTTGAGCGTGTAGGGGGTGACGCGCTGCGCCGGGGTGCGGGTGCGTAGGTCGGTGAAGAAGCCGTAGGCGCTGAGGGCCGCGGGATAGCTGTCCGCGGCGATAACGGCGTCGTTCACGGGTGCGGGCCGTTGCAGCGCGCCGGTGAGGAAGGCGAGGACCGAAAGCGCGCCCAGCACTGCTCCTCCCCGGCGAAGGCCGGGGTCCAGTCGCGCGGAAGTGGATTGGCGGGCGCGGCGCTTCAAAACCAAGCCCGAGGCAACTGGGCTCCGGCCTTCGCCGGGGGAGATAGAAGAAGGCAACTCACCGCGCCGCACGCTCCATGCTCGCCGGCAGCACCACCGCCGTGCGCTCGGGCAGGGCAGGCGCGTTCAGTTCGACCGGAGCCGGCCTCGCGGTCGCCAATGCCGCACCCTGCGCAAGGCCCAGGCTCAGCACCTTGGCGCCGGCGACGCGCAGGCCGAGATCGGTACCGGCACCGTCCCACAGCACCGCAGGGATGGTGCCACCGAACGCCGCCGCGAGCTGCGCTCCCCCCGGCAGCTGCGGCGCGAAGCCGGAGCGGCCATGCGTGTTTCCCGACACCTGCACGCGGCGCGGCAGCGGGTTGTACTTCGCGTCGGTGTGCTTCTCGCGATAGCTGACGATCATCACGTCGGCGGTGGCGTTGCCCGCCAGCGTGTTGCCGCGCACCCAGACGCCGTCGTTCGCCATCACCAGCACACCCGTGCCCTTGCGGACGCTCGCGACGATGTTGCCCGGCGGGGCGAAATTCGGCGTGTCGTTGTCGATGACGCGATTGCCGAACACCCGTACGTCGCCGCCTGACCCACGCGGCAGGTTGGGCAGATCGAAGATCAGGATGCCGCCGGTATTGTGGTGGGCGAGATTGCCGTGGACGTCGGCGCGGCGCGAGTTCTCGATCTCGATGCCGGCGACGTTGCGCACCGCGGTGGAATTGCGGACGACGATGTTCTCCGACTGGCCGACATAGATGCCCGCGTCCGATGCGCCCTCGACGAACACGCCGTCGATCAGCACGTCGCGGCTCTCGACCGGGTAAACACCATACGCGCCGTTGGTCGCCTTCGGCCCGCCGGTCCAGCGCACCGACACCGCCTTGTAGACGATGCGGTCGGCGCCCTTGGACTTGATGCCGTCGCCCTTGGCGTCCTCGACGCCGAAGTCGCGCAGCACCACGTCGTCGCCGGTGACCAGCAGCCCTTCGCCCGAGCCCTGCTGACCCTTGAACGAGAGGATCGTCGCCTTCATCCCGGCGCCGCGCACGGTGACGCGGTCGACCGCGAGCGACAGACCGTCGGTGAGCTCGAACCGGCCCGCGCCGATGCGGACCGTGTCGCCGGGCTTGGCGTCCAGCAGCGCCTCCTGCAGCCGCTCCTGCGCGTTCGGGCCGGCGGCGACGATGAGGGTCTTCGCGGTGGCGGGCGTGGCGAGATACAACAGCGCGAGCGCGAATACGGCCTTCATCATTCTCTCCCGTTTACGCCGCGAACAGCTCCAGCTGTTGTTTCTTCGGCGCGACCAGTGGCCGCAGTTCGGCCTTGTCGCTCAATGCCACGGGCCGCCAGTCTTCGGCAACGATGAACGGTCGCAGCTTGGCGATCGAAACGGTGAGGCGGGCGATGTCGTCGAGCCGCAGCCGGCGCCAGCGGCGGCTGGTAAGGATCGAATTGACCGCCTTCACGCCGAGCCCGGGTACGCGCAGCAGCTCCTCACGCGGCGCGCGATTGACGTCGACGGGGAAGCGGGCGCGGTGCTTGAGCGCCCAGGCAAGCTTGGGGTCGATGTCGAGCGGCAGCATCCCCGTCGCGGGATCGGCGGCGGCGGCGACCTCGTCGGGGCGATAGTCGTAGAAGCGCATCAGCCAGTCGGACTGATACAGCCGGTGCTCGCGCATCAGCGGCGGACGGCTGAGCGGCAGAACGGCGCTGGCGTCGGGAATCGGGCTGAACGCGGAGTAATAGACGCGGCGCAGGTTGAAGCGCTCATAAAGACCGGAGGCGCGGGCGATGATGTCGCCATCGGTCGCTGCGTCCGCGCCGACGATCATCTGCGTCGACTGACCCGCCGCGAACCGGGGTGCGGACTTGTAGCGTTTGGTGGCGTCGCGCGCGTCGAGAATCGCGGATTTTACATCAGCCATCGCGCCTTCGATCCGGTCTGCGTCCTTTTCGGGGGCGAGGCGGGTCAGACCGGCAACCGTGGGCAGTTCGACATTGATCGATACGCGATCGGCATGAAGCCCGGCCTGATGGACCAGCTCCGGATCAGCGTCCGGTATCGTCTTGAGGTGGATGTAGCCGCGGAAATGATGGTCCTCGCGCAGCGACCTGGCGACCTCGACCAACTGCTCCATCGTGTAGTTGGAGCTTTTGATGATCCCGGAGGAGAGGAACAGCCCCTCGATGTAGTTGCGCCTGTAGAAGGACAGCGTGAGCTGGACGACCTCGTCTGCGGTAAAGCGCGCCCGGCGGACATTCGAGCTTTTGCGGTTGATGCAATAGTGACAGTCGAAGATGCAGCTGTTGGTCAGCAGGATCTTGAGCAGCGAGATGCAGCGGCCATCGGGCGCATAGGCGTGGCAGATGCCCATCCCCTCGGTCGAACCCAGACCCTTGCCGTCGCGGCTGTTGCGCTTGACCGTGCCCGAGGACGCACAGGACGCATCGTATTTCGCAGCGTCAGCGAGGATCGCCAGCTTTTCGCGGGTATCGAGCTGCGCCATCGATGTTCGATATACGTTCACGCAGCTCGGACACAAGCGCCAACGCGTAATCTTCGTCCCGTCCTGGAGGAAAAGTCATTGTACCCCAGTATCTTATCGCGCTACTGCTAACGTATGTTGCATTTGACCACGTTGTGAATTCATCTGCCCTGCTGGGGCGTCTCCATCAGCATCAAGACGGCATTCTGGCGATCATGCGCGGTGCGGAGCCGCTTCTTGCCGACCCAGCCCTGCGTGACGTTGCGGCACTGGCGCGGTCACGCTGGGCGTTGATGCGTGCGCTGACCGCCTATCAGCTTTTCAAACATGGCGAGATCTTTGATCCCGCGATTGCACGACAGGTGCTGGGCGACAACGCGCGCGCCGAGCGGCTCAAGCACGCGTGCTTGGCGATCGGCGAGGATTTTCGCGGACACGTCGCCAAGTGGAGCGGCAGCGACGTCACCGGCGAATGGTCGAGTTACCAGCCCGCCGCGCTGGCGATGATCGCCCGGTTACGCGCGCACGTCGCGCGGGAGCGAGGCGAGATCGAGATGCTGCTGCAGCGGATGGCCGCCTGACTTCGGGTCAGGCGCCGGCTGCCTTTAGCGCCTGTTCCACCTGGCTCCAGCCGATCGCGCCTTCGGCGACTTTGCCGTTGATGAGGAAGGTCGGCGTCCCTGCGACCGTCTTGTCGCCGCCGGGGCCCCGATCCTGCGTGATCTTGGTCAGGCGATCGATCTGCGTCATGTCCGACAGGCAGGCGCGCGCTTTGTCCTCTGGCAGGCCGCGCTGCTTGACGAAGTCGATCAGTCCCATGGCTTGTGCGAGCAACACGAACTTCTGCGCGGGTGGCGCCGCGTCGATGCGCTGCAACGCGGCCGGATCGCTCTTCTGCAGCGTCTCGATGAACTGCGGCTGGTTGCGGAACATCTCCTCCATCAATGGGAAGAAGGCCGCCTCGCCGACGCAAGCACCCAATGCCGCCGGCGGCACATCCTGCATGCCGTGGACGAGGAACTCGCGGAATTCGAACGACGCCTTGCCCGACTTGACGTAATTCTCGGTGAGCGGCTGATAGCCTTCGTCGGCGAACGCCTTGCAGGTCGGGCACAGGCGCGAGCCGTATTCGACCAGCTTGATGGGTGCGTTGGGGTTGCCCATCACGAAACCCTCGGCGGTCTTGGAAACGACCTGCGTCCAGTCCTGCCCGGCCGGTGCGGCGGCGCCTGCCACCGGTGCGGCGGGCGCGGTGCTGTTCGCGTCGGTGCCGCCCCCGCAGGCGGCGAGCGACAGAACCAAAGCGATCGGGGCGACGTACTTCATAAACGATACTCCGGTGGGGTTCAGCGCGCGCCGAGGCTACGCAGTTGCGGCTCCAGCGTCGCCCAGGTCTGGGGGGGCAGGCGCTTGCCGTTGAGGAAGAAGGTGGGGGTCGAGCCGACATCGCCCTGCATGGCGGTGATGCGGTCGATCTCCGCCTTGTCGGCGAAGCAGGCGTCGATCGCGGCGGGGGTCAGGCGGACGAGGGGCGTCAGCCCGGCGCCGTCGACCAGCGCGCGCAGCAGCTTCGCCGGCGGCAGCGCCGACAGACGAGGCCCGTTGGCCTGGCCGAACGCCGACGCGCGGGCGAGCCACTGATCCTGGGTCTGGTAGAAGCGCGCGGTCGTGGCGGCGAAGTTGCGCGGCCCCGCGCACCGCGCCAGCACCGCCGCGCCGAGATCGACCGCGTTGAAGACGACGTGGCGGAACTCCAGGCTGACCTGCCCGGAGCGGATCATCCGATCCTTGAGCACCGGCCCGGACTGATTGGCGAAGTCGGCGCAGTGCGAGCAGGTGTAGCTGGCATATTCGATCAGCTTCACACGCGCCTGCGGGTTGCCGATCACATAGGCGCCAGTCGCCGTCTTGCTGGCGACCGCCGCCCAGTCGCGGGCGGGTGCCGCGGCAGTAAGCGCTAGCACAGGCAGGAGAACGGCTACGATACGCATCAGCTGATCCTGGGAACACCGGTAGAGGCGGCAACGCCGGCGGCGAGAGATTCGAGCACCGCGCGCAGCTCGGGATCGACGATGCCTTTCAGCCCCTGACCCATCTCGACCGGCATGGTCTTCAAAGACGGGGGTGCGCGGCGCGGCTCGCGCGCGGCGATTTCACCCTGACGGATCTGGACGCGCGCCACCGCCGCATAGCCGAAAAAGCGGTTCACCCGCTCCATGATCTCGGGCGTGATGTGCTGCATCATCGGCGCGTGGGCACCCTTGACCAGCAGGTTGAGCGTACCGTCGCGCTTCTCGCCCGGCGGAAAGCGCAGCGATTCGGGCGCGCTGACATTGGCCCAGCGTTCGCCGACGATATCGGGCCAGCGGCTGACGATCGACGACTGCACGAAACCGAACCTGCGAAACGCCGCGCCGCCGATCGCCGGCAGCAGCTCGGCGACCGCGCGCGAGCGATTCGCGCGGGGCTGCTCGGGCTGTGGGGGGCGGGGGCGCTTGCTCACGGGCGCTTCCATGCCATAGCCGGCCGGTGCGCGCCAAGCCGCTATCCGTGACCGACCGGCTACTCGGCTGGTACGACCGCCACGCCCGTGACCTGCCGTGGCGGGCGAAGCCGGGCGAGGCGGCGGACCCGTACCGCGTCTGGCTGTCGGAGGTGATGCTGCAGCAGACCACCGTCGCGGCGGTGCGGCCGCGCTTTGCAGCGTGGGTCGCGCGGTGGCCCGATATCGCGAGCCTGGCGGCGGCGGACGAGGCCGACGTGATGGCTGCCTGGGCGGGGCTGGGCTATTATGCCCGCGCCCGCAACCTGATGCGCGCGGCAAGAGCCGTGATGCTGGAGCATGACGGCGTGTTCCCGCGCACGGAGGTGGAGCTGCGGCGATTGCCGGGGCTCGGCGCGTACACCGCCGCATCGGTGGCAGCGATCGCGTTCGGCGCGCGCGCGGTGGTGGTGGACGCCAATGTCGAGCGCGTCGTCGCCCGGCTGCGCGCGATCGACACGCCGTTGCCCGCCGCACGGCCGGCGATCCGCGTCGCTGCGGATGCGATCACGCCGGCGCTGCGGGCGGGGGACTTCGCGCAAGGGATGATGGACCTGGGCGCGACGATCTGTACGCCGCGCGGACCCCGATGCCTGCTGTGCCCGTTGCGGCAGGATTGCGCTGGATATGCGAGCGGGGTGCCCGAGCGATTCCCGATCAAGGCCGCGAAGCCTGTCAAGCCGCAGCGTTTCGGCACCATCTTCTGGCTGGAGCGTACGCCACCACCTCTTCCCCTGAAGATGGAAGAGCCGATCGCGTTGCGTGAGGTCTTGCTGGTGACCCGCCCCGCCGCCGGCCTGCTCGGCGGGATGCGGGCGCTGCCGACCGGGCCCTGGGCGGACGCGCCGCATGGCTTTGAGAACGCGCCGGCCGAAGCCGACTGGCGGCTGCTCGACGCACAGGTCTCCCACGCCTTTACCCATTTCGATCTGCAACTGGCGCTTGCCGTCGGTACGGTCGAAGGGCATGGGCCGCCAGGAGAATGGTGGCCGGTGGCGGAGCTCGGCGCGGCGGGATTGCCGACCGTATTCGCCAAAGCGGCCCGGGTGCTGGAGAGACTTGCATGTTCGTGAGATTCGCCCTGTCCGCAGGCCTGCTGGCGACGGTCGCCGGCGCCGCGTTGGCGCAGATGCAACCGGCGCCGCAGCCCGCCCCGCGCGCGCCGCAAGCTGCGCCGGCGCCCGGCGGCATGCTGCTCCCCAACACGCAGGCGTTGTTCGACGGCTATGTCCGCGACGGCAAGATGCCGGGCGTCGTGGGAGCGTTCGGGATCGGCGACATGCCGCCGCTGTTCGTGACGTCGGGCCGCATCGCGCAAGAGGCGACGGCCCCGGCGGCGGGGCCGGACACGCTGTGGCGGGTCTATTCGATGACCAAGCCGGTAACCGGCTTCGCCGCCATGCTGCTGGTCGAGGACGGCAAGCTGCGGCTCGACCAGCCGATCAGCGATTTCATCCCCGGCTTCAAGAACATAAGGGTGCTGACCGACCCGGCGAACAGCCTCGCTTCGCGCCCCGCCGCGCGTCCGATCACCGTGCGTCATCTCGTCACCCACACCGCGGGTCTCGGCTACAATATCATCACCAAGGGGCCGCTGCTCAAGGAATATGAGCGGCTCGGCATCGTGCCCGGTCAGGTCAGCGCCCAGGTCGAGGCGCAGGCGAAGCTGGTCCGACCGAAATCGCTGCAGGAATTCGCCAGCCGCGTCGCGACGCTGCCGCTGATCGCCGATCCGGGCACGAAGTGGAGCTATTCGATCGGCCTCGACGTGATGGGGGCGGTAATCGAGAAGGCGTCGGGCATGTCGTTCGAGCAGTTCGTGCAGCGGCGGGTGTTCACGCCGCTGGGGATGCAGTCGAGCTATTGGACGGTGCCGCGGGGCGAGACCGGGCGGTTCGCGACCAACTATCTGTACGCGGGCGCCAATCGCATCCCGGTCGATCCCGGCGCGACCTCGGTGTGGCTGCAGCCGCCGAGTTTTCCCTATGGCGGCGCCGGGCTGGTGATGTCGGCGCGGGATTATGACCGTTTCCTCCACATGCTCGCCAATCGCGGCACGCTGGGCGGGGTGCGTGTGGCAAAGGCGGAGACGGTCGCCACCATGATGTCGAACCTGCTGCCCGCCGGCGTGACGTTCGGCGGCATCGGCGGAATGACCGGTGGCACGCAAGGGTCGGCGCTGGGCTATGGCGCCGGCGGTTCGGTCTATCTGGCCGATGCGCCGGGCGGGTTCTCCAAGGGCACCTATGGCTGGGGCGGAGCGGCGGGGACGGTCGCGTTCGTCGATCCCGTGCGGCGGCTGCGCGGAACGCTGATGGTCAACTACATGCCCGCCGATCGCTTCCCGGTACGCACCGAGCTGACCGCGGCACTGGCCAAGGACGCGGCGCGGCTGCACCCGTGATCCCGCCGGGCTTCACCGGCGGCTATCTGGATCGCGCCGACCGGCTGCGCCACGACGTCGATGGGCTGGCGGCGGCGCTCGACTGGCGGACCCGGCTGCTGGTGCTCGGGCCGGGCTACGAGCCGCAGGTGGACGGGGCGGGGCGGCTGGGCTGGACGACGCTGGCCCAGGCCCCCGACGATGCCGAGCTGGTGTTGCTGGGGCTGGCGGAGGGCCGCGCGCATGTCGCCGCGATCACGCATGAACCGGGCACCGCCGCCTTCCGCTCGCCACGCGTCATGACCGCGCTGGCCGAGATGGCGCCGGGCGAGGCGGCGACCTGGGGCGCGGCGCGCTCGGTGCTCGACTGGCATGCGCGGCATCGCTTCTGCGCGAATTGCGGCGCGGCGACGGCGCCGTTCCGCGCCGGTTGGGGCCGCAAGTGCGGGGCATGTTCGACCGAGCATTTCCCGCGCACCGACCCGGTCGTCATCATGATCGCCGAGCATGACGGCCGCGCGCTGCTCGGGCGGCAGGCGGCGTGGCCGCACGGGCGCTACTCGGCGCTTGCCGGGTTCCTGGAGCCGGGCGAGTCGATCGAGGAAGCGGTCGCGCGCGAGCTGCACGAGGAGGCGGGCATCCGTGTGCGTGACACCCGCTATGTCGCCAGCCAGCCCTGGCCGTTCCCGTCGCAGCTGATGATCGCCTGCGTCGCGAAGGCCGAGGACGACTCGCTGACGCTCGACCGCAACGAGCTGGAGGATGCGATCTGGGTGCCACGCGAGGAGGTTCGCGCGGTGCTGGCGGGCGGAACGGGCGCCTTTCTGGCGCCGCCGCCGTTCGCGATCGCCCATACCCTGCTCACCCGATGGGCCGAGGAGCCATGACATGACCGACTATGAGCCGCCCAAGGTCTGGAGCTGGAACAAGGAGTCCGGCGGGCGCTTCGCCGCGATCAACCGGCCGATTGCGGGGCCCACGCACGACAAGGAATTGCCGGTCGGCGAGCACCCGCTGCAGCTATATTCGCTGGGTACGCCCAACGGCGTCAAGGTGACGGTGATGCTGGAGGAGCTGCTCGCCGCCGGCCGCGCCGGCGCCGAGTATGACGCGTGGCTGATCCGCATCAACGAGGGCGACCAGTTCGGCAGCGGCTTCGTGAGCATCAACCCGAACAGCAAGATCCCGGCGTTGCTCGACCGCAGCGGGCCGGAGCCGGTGCGGGTGTTCGAGTCCGGCGCGATCCTGATGTACCTGGCGGAGAAGTTCGGCGCGTTCTTGCCAGCCGACTATCCGGCGCGCGCGGAGGTATTGAGCTGGCTGTTCTGGCAGATGGGCAGTGCGCCGATGCTCGGCGGCGGCTTTGGTCATTTCTACGCCTATGCGCCGAGCAAGATCGAATATGCGATTGACCGCTATGCGATGGAGGTGAAGCGACAGCTCGACGTGCTCGACCGCCGCCTCGCCGAGCACCGCTTCCTCACCGGCGACGACTACACGATCGCCGATATTGCGGTATGGCCGTGGTACGGCGCGCTGGTGAAAGGGCTGGTCTACGACGCCGGCGCGTTCCTGTCGGTGCACGAATACACCCACGTCATCCGCTGGACCGACGAGATCGGGTCGCGGCCGGCGGTCAGGCGCGGGCGGATGGTCAACCGGGTGATGGGCGATCCCGTCTCGCAGTTGCGCGAACGGCACGATGCGAGTGACTTCGAACTGCGGACGCAGGACAAGCTGGAAGGCGAGGGGCAGCCCTAGCCCGCCGGCTTCCAGCGCTGCGTCTGACAGAATATGGCAATGCAGCCGCGCACCTTCAGCCCGTTCGTGTCGCGCGCGACGATGGACTTGTACGACTTGCCCGACTCAGGGTCATAGATGCGCCCGCGCCAATCCTTGCCGGCGTCGGTGAAGCCGGTGAGGATCGGCAGGCCCAGCATCGGCCGGGCGCGCAGCTTGGGGTCGGGGTTGCGCGTGTCCGGCGGCGCCTGGCCGGGCACCAGGATGCGGCTGATGCGGCCGCACAGCGCCGGTCCGCACGGCGCCACCGTCACGACCGCGCGGCCATTCTCCGTCACCCAGCGGCCGGTGATCGGTTCCGCGGCCGAGGCGCCACCGGCGGCGAGGATGAGGATGGGCAGGAGAAGACGCATGCGTGTCACCGATTGTTCGCGCGAGCCTTAGGAAGCGAAAGGTGGCTTTTCTACGTCAGACCAGCGCCGCCAGTTCGCTGGGGCGGAGCTCGTGGATCAGCTGATCGGTCGTGCATTGCGCCGCCGCCTTGTCCGGGCGCCAGCGCAGGATGGCGGTGCCGTGGCGGAAGCGGTTGGCGGTGACCTGGTCATAGAGGACTTCGACCACCAGTTCGGGCGCGAGCGGCTCCCACGGGCTTTCCTCGCCACGGTTCCAGCGGCTGGGCCCGCCGGGCGCCTTGCCGGTGAAGCCTGAGCCGCCGAGCAGGGGCTCGACCTTGGCGGTGACCGCGGCGCGATCGGCGGCGGTGATCGCGGAGGTGAAGCCGACATGGTGAAGCAGGCCGTCCTCGTCATGGAGGCCGAGCAGCAGCGAGGCCACGTCGTGACCGCCCTTCACCCGCCGGATGCCGCCGACGACGCAATCGGCGGAGCGGTGCTGCTTGACCTTGAGCATTGCGCGCTCGCCGGCGCGATAGGGTTCGTCCAGCCGCTTGGCAACGACGCCGTCAAGCGCTCCGCCGCTGCGGTTCAGCCACCCGGTCGCCTCGGCCAGGTTTTCGCTGCATGGCGACAACAGCAGGTCGGGCCTGCGCGCGGTCTTGTAGAACGTCTCCAGCGCCTTGCGGCGGCTGTGCAGTGGTTCGGCTAGGAGGTCGCGGTCATCGAGATGCAGGCAGTCGAACAGCATCAGCTGTGCCGGCGTCTCGCGCGACAGCTTCGCGATGCGGCTGGCGGCGGGGTGCAGTCGCTGCTGGAGCGCGTCGAACGACAGCACCTCGCCGACCGGCAGGATCAGCTCGCCGTCTAGAACGAAGCGCTGTTCGGCCAGGCTTTCGACCAGCGCGACCACCTCCGGAAAGTATCGCCCGAGCGGCTTGCCCGATTTGGACATGATCTCGACGTGATCGCCGTCGCGCACCACCAGCGCGCGGAAGCCGTCCCATTTGGGCTCGAACTGCCAGCCGGGCTCGGTCGGCAGCGCGTCGACCAGCTTCGCCTCCATCGGCGCGGGTGCGGACAAGGGCATGGTTGCCGAACCGCGCAGGACCGCGGAAGTTCAGTGGAAGTCGTGGCTCTTGATCGGGATCACGTCCTCGGCGTCGCAGCCGGTGCGGAAGGGTGGGTGATACAAGCTGCGCGGGCTGGGCTTCCAGCCCGGCTCGCCGCGGTCGGGCGAGCCACCGCTGCCGGGGCGTGACAGCCTCGGCATGTCGATGTCGCCGACCTGGCGCAACAGGCCGGTATAGTCGTGGATGCGGTCGGCGATGACGTGGATGACCTCGCCCTCGCGCTGCACCACGCCGGTCACGCCGATCATCGCCGACGACATGACGACGGTGCGGTGCGCCTCGAACCGGTCGGGCCAGAGGATGATGTTGGCGACGCCGGTCTCGTCCTCGATGGTGATGAACAACACGCCCTTGGCGCTGCCCGGCTTCTGGCGGACCAGGATGATACCGGCGATCTCGACGCGTCGACCGTCCTTGGTGGTCCTCAGCTGCGCGCACGGGATGATGCGGCGCCGCGCAAGCTCGTCGCGCAGGAAGAACAGCGGATGCTGGCGGAGCGAGAGCTGGGTCGAGCGGTAATCCTCCACCACCTCGCGGCCGGCGGTGAGCGGCACGAGGCTGACCGGCTCCTCATGGCGTTCCAGTCCGTCGAGCAGCGGCAGGCGCGACTCGCCCAGGCCGCGGATGGCCCACAGCGCCTGCCGGCGGTCGAGCCCGAGGCCGTGGAACGCGTCCGCCTTGGCGAGCTTCTCCAGCGTCGCCAGCGGGACGCCGGAGCGGCGCCAGAGATCCTCGACCGAGGTGAAAGGCTTTTCCGCGCGCGCCGCGAGGATGCGGACGGCGTGGAGCTCGGCAATGCCGTGGACGATCTTCAGGCCCAGGCGGAGGGGGAGGAGCTGGTTTCCCTCTCCCCAAACGGGAGAGGGAGAAATAAGCCGCGTGTCCCAGTTGCTGTCGTTGACGCACACCGGCCGCACCTCCACCCCATGGTCGCGCGCGTCGCGGACGATCTGCGCGGGCGCGTAGAAGCCCATCGGCTGTGCGTTCAACAGCGCGGCGCAGAACACGTCCGGATGGTGACACTTCATCCAGGACGAGGCGTAGGCGATCTTGGCGAAGCTCGCCGCGTGGCTCTCCGGAAAACCATAGGAGCCGAAGCCCTCGATCTGCTTGACCAGCCGCTCGGCGAATTCGGGGTTGATGCCGTTCCTGGCCATGCCGGCCATCAGCTCCTCTTTGAACTGACCGACGCCTTGAGTGTACTTAAACGTAGCCATCGCCTTGCGCAGCTCATCGGCCCGCGCCGGCGTGAAGCCGGCACCCTCGATCGCGACGCGCATCGCCTGTTCCTGGAACAGCGGCACACCCAGCGTCTTCTCCAGCACCGCCTTCAGCTTGGGGCTGGGGTAATCGAACTGGACGTTAGGATCGGCGCGCAGCTGCTCGCGGCGTTTGAGGTAGGGGTGGACCATGTCGCCTTGGATGGGCCCTGGGCGGACGATCGCGACCTGGATCGCGATGTCGTAAAAGCAGGTCGGCAGCATGCGCGGCAGCATCGCCATCTGCGCGCGGCTCTCGATCTGAAAGGTGCCGAGCGTGTCCGCCTGCTGGATCATCGCGAACGTCGCGGTGTCGTCGGTCTGCAGCTCGGGCGAGGCGAGCGTCAGGCGGATGCCCTTATGCGTGTCCAGCAGCGCGAACGCGCGCCGCATGCAGCCGAGCATGCCGAGCCCGAGGATGTCGACCTTCATCATCCCCACTTCCTCGACATCCTCCTTTTCCCATTCGACGACGCGTCGGTCAGGCATCGAGGCGGGCTCGATGGGGACGAGGTGATGCAACGGGTCGCGGGTCAGGACGAAGCCGCCGGGATGCTGCGACAAGTGGCGCGGCGTGCCGATCAGTTCGCGCGCCAGTTCCAGCGTCAGCGCGAGCCGCGGGTCGCCGCGGTCGAGATTGAGGGCATTGACGTGGCGGTCGGCGACGCCTTCTTCCGACCAGCCCCATACTTGTCCCGCCAGTGCCGCCGTCATATCCTCGGGAAGGCCCAGCACCTTGCCCACCTCACGCACCGCGCCGCGTGCGCGGAAGCGGCTAACCACGGCGGTCAGGGCGGCATGCTGGTGGCCATAAGTTTCGTAGATCCATTGGATCACCTCCTCACGCCGCTCGTGCTCGAAATCGATGTCGATGTCGGGCGGCTCGGCGCGGTTCTCGGACAGGAAGCGCTCGAACAGGAGCTGATGAATGACGGGATCGATCGAAGTGATGCCGAGCACGAAGCAGATCACCGAATTGGCCGCGCTGCCGCGCCCCTGACATAGGATGCGCTGGCTTTGTGCGTACCGCACGATCGAATGCACGGTCAGGAAATAGGCCGCATAATTGAACTTGCGGACCAGCCGCAACTCCTTGGTCAGTAGACGGCGGTACGCCCCGGCGGGTCGTCCACCATGCTGCTGATTGAGCGCGCGCCAGGCGAGCTTCTCCAGCGCCTTGTGCGGCGTCTGGCCGCGCATCACGACCTCTTCAGGGTAGACATACTGATCCTTGAGATCGCGCAGCGAGAAAGTGCAGCGCTCGACGATGGCCTGGCCGGCCGCCACGGCATCGGGAAAGGCGGCGAAGCGGCGCATCATCTCTTGGGGCGGATGCAGACAGCGGTCGGCGGAGCGCTCGCGCTTCAGTCCCAAGGCATCGATCGTGCGCTTTTCCCGGATCGCGGTGACGACGTCCTGTAGCCGGCGGCGTTCGGGGTGGTGATACAGCACGTCACCCGTGGCGAGCGGCTTGAGCCCATGGCGGCGGGCCTGTTCGACAAGGCCGTGGAGGCGCTTGGCATCGTTGGGACGGCGCTGCTGGGTCAGGCAGACATGACCACGGTCGCCGAAGATGTCCGACATCCAATCGAGGTCCGTCGCGGCGGGTCGATCGACATCGCTGACCAGTGACCCGACAAGACCGGGCGCATAGGTGGCAACATCCTCCCAGTGCAGGAAGCATCGGCCCTTTTCGCCACGTTGGGCGTCTGCGCGGCCTTTGCCCAAGGTGAGCAGCTGAGTAAGCCCGCTCCAGGCGGCGAGATCCTCCGGCCAGACGAGAAGAGATGAGCCGCTGACGAGGTCGAGCCGGCATCCCCCCACCAGACGGATCGGCGCGTGCTGCGCCGATACCTGTTCGGCCGCGACCATGGACCGGACCAGTCCGGCCACCGAATTGCGATCCGTTACGCCAAGCGCACCCATGCCCATCAGCGCTGCCGTCGTGAACAGCTCTTCGCAGGACGACGCGCCGCGCAGGAAGCAGAAATGCGTGGCGACCTGAAGCTCGGAGTAGGTCATCGACAGGAGTGGCCGAGATGACTAGATGATCTGGTCAGATCGGAGACGCGCGATGGGCAAGATGGTGGGCATGGCCGAGTTCAAGGCGAACTGCACCCGCCTGCTGCGCGAGGTGCAGGAGGGCGGCGAACCGATCACCGTGACCAGTCGTGGGAAACCGATCGCAACCGTGTCGACGGCCTCCGACAAGCCGAAAAGACAATCCCTGCTTGGCGTCCTGGCCGGCACTGTAACGATCCAAGGCGACTTGGACGAACCGCTTGATCCCAAATGGGAAAAGGAATGGGAAGCGAAGTGGAATGCACGTGGTTTTCCGGTCCGAGATGACGGCACGGCTAATCGGTGATCCTGCTCGACACGCAGTCGTTCGTCTGGCTGGCCGAGAATAATGATCGTCTCGGCACGGCGGCACGGCGGATCGAAGCGGAAAGCGATCAGGTGTTCGTGTCGGCCATCAGCCTTTGGGAGATCGGACTGCTGGTCAGCCGTGGGAGGATGAAGCTGAGCAGGCCGTACCGACGCTGGTTGGAGGTGGCGACGCAGAACGGGCGGGCCACCATCCACCCTGTCTCGCCAGACATAGCGTTCGAGGCCGGCCTGCTGCCGCACTACCCACATGGCGATCCGAGTGACAGGATTGTACTGGCAACGGCGATCGAGCTGAATTGTCCGGTGATCACGTCGGACAAGCGTATGCTGGACTACGCCAATGCCGGTCACGTCCAGGCGATCGACGCGCGGCGCTGATCTACCGGGCATGAAGGAACCAGCTGAGGTCGCCGGTCTCTGGACGCACGCCGTCGCCGCGGCGGTATAGCCAGAAGCGTTCGCCCGCCTCGTCCTCGACGCGGAAATAGTCGCGTACCGCTTGGCGCTCGCCGGCGCGGCGCCACCATTCGCCGGCGATGCGCTCGGGCCCTTCGGCGCGGACGACGCGATGCGAGATGCCGCGCCAGGTGAAGCGGCGGGGCGGCTGGTCGGGGAGCTCGGCAAGGACATGATCCACCTGTTCGGGACGACGCAGCAGCCGTACCGGACGGGGCCAGCGCGGGTGCCAGGGATGGTCGGATGGACGGCCGTCGAGCCGGCGAACATCGTCGGCTTTGAGCTTGCCCGATCGTTGCGACGGAGGATCGAGCGGCGATGCGAAGGCAACGGCACGTTCGGGCACGTCGCTTTCGACCGGCACCACGCGCCACAGCCGGGAAAGACCGATGCGGTTGGCAAGCGTGTCGATCAGCAGCGCCAGGTCCGGCGGCGCGTCTTCCGCCAGCGCCGGCGCGAGCGACTCCGGTCCCAGCGGATCGGCGCGGCGGATGTGGAGCGCCAGCGCGTCGAGGCCATAGCCGGGCTCGATCTCCTCGATCCGGCGGAGCGTCAGGCGCAGCATGTGGGCTGGATCGCGGGTGGCGCGCGCAAAGCCGAGCCGCAGCCGCTGCGGTACGCCATCGACGCGCGCAGCGACCAGTTCGAGCGCACGGGCGCCCTGTCCCGCCTGCGCCAGGGCGACGCAGAGCCGGGCCATGAGTGCGCACAGCCAGTGTTCGATCGCCTCGGGCGTCGCGATCGGCTCGGCGAAGCGCTGTTCGACGGCGATGCGGGTGGGCGGCGCGACGGGGACGAGCGGCTCGGGTGCGTGGCCTGCCGCCTGGTCGAGTCGGTCGACGATAGCGCGACCGAAACGGCGGACCAGCGGCGCACGGGGCATCGCCAGCAGCTGGCCGATGCGGTCGATGCCGAGGCGGGCGAGCAGTTCGAGCGAGGGCGCGTTCAGCCGCAACGCGGCGACGGGCAGCGGCGCAAGCGCCTTCGCGCCGGCTTCCGACAGCTGCACCGGTGTCGCGGCCCCGAACCGCGCCAAGGCCCAGGCGGCGCCCGGCGTGTCCGCCACCGCCACCCGCGCGGTGATGCCGTGACGCGTGAGCAGGCGCACCAGGCGCCGGGCGAAGCCGGCCTCGCCGCCATGCAGGTGCGCGACGCCGGTCAGGTCGATCAACAGCCCGTCCGCGCCGTCGACCGCGACGATCGGCGCCCAGCGCCGCGCCAGCAGTTCGGCCAGCGCGACAAGATCGGCGGCGTCACGTTCGGGCTCGGCCTTGCGCACCTCCAATCCAGGCGCCTGCGCACGCGCCATGGTCAGCGCAGTGCCAGGTGTGAGGCCGAGCGCGCGCGCGGCGGCGTTGACGGCGGCGAGTTCGACGCGCGAGCCGACCTTGTGGACCGTCACCAGCGGCGGCTCGGCGGACCCGCGGACGGGCATATCGGACAGATCGTCGCGGCACACCCGTGCGACAACACTGCCGAGGGTGCGTCCGGTCTGAAAGAAGCGGCCCTGGCCATAGGTCGGTGCGCCAGCGGTCATTGGGGCAGCGCTCTTGCCGTGATTGTCGGGGTGCGGCCCTTCGCCCGGATACTGGACGGCGGGCATGCCTGTCCTGAGCAACGCCGAAGGCGGCGTCGAAGGGGCGGCGAGCTGCTTGAGGTTTGGGGGAGCGATGTACCCGGCCTCGCCGCCATGGCCGTCGCGCGCGCTGCGCCGGGGCTTACGCATCTCGCGACGCGTCACCACGTCCTCGCCGGGGCCTTGCACCGGTGGCAGCGACGCGGCGCGGGCAAGCGAGAGCGATGCCGACGGCGCCTCGTTGCGGTAACGATCGCGGTTTTCATCACGCAGCGCCGCCCCGCGTCCGGCTTTGGCGGGAGCGTCCTCGCCGGGAAATTGGAGCGAGGGCATCGGCACGCGGCCTGCCAGCGTCGAACCGAACTCGTCCGGCGGCATCGGCCGGAAGGGGTGGTCGATCACCTCGGTCCTGCGCGACAGCTCGCCCGAGCGCGGCCGCTGGTGGATCGGCAGCGCGTCGATGGCGGTTTGCGGATCCTCGCCGTGCCAGCCGCGCGTACCCGGCCGAAACAGCGGCTCGGCCGCCTCGGTGCGACGGGACAGCGCGCGCAAGGGGGCGGGGGCGGCGACCCGCTCCTCGGGTGGCCGTGACAGGTTCCCTTCGACGCCGCCTGCGGCGCCGCTCAGGACAGGCTTGCGGAAGGGATTGTCCGCCGCCTGGCTGGTACGGCCGAGCTCGCGCTGGGACGGGCGGCGGTGCGCGGGCAGCGCTTCGATCGCCACCTCGACCGCCGCACGCGAGTCCGCCAGACCGCTGCCGTCCGACTTCGCCCAGCGCGCGCCGGGACGCCAGCCGCCCTCCTTGGGGACGGAGCAATGCGTCGTCCGCTCGGCCGCAGCGTCCGCGCCGATGGCATCGTACGCGGCGCGGCCGTCCGCCTCAGGCGGCTCAGCCGGCGGCGTGTTGCGGTGCTCGATCCGCCGCAGCCGGTCGATCGACCAGTCGGGCAGGTAGAGCGATGCGACCCGTTTCATCGGGAGCCTCCACGGTGAGTTCGAAAGGATCGCCGCCGCGCTGACGGACGCACTCGACCCGCCAGCAGGCGCGGCCGAGCCCGTCCCAGGGCACCGGCGCGGATGGGGTGCCCGCCACCCGCCAGCGGGTGACGGCGGTGGAGGGCACCGCGAACGGATCGCCGCCGCCACGTGGGGGCCGTTTGAGCAGCAGCGCGATCGTGCGCCCGCCCTCCGCCGCCAGTTGCAGCCGGCGGGCCTGCGCGGTGGCGACACGGGCGGCCTCGCCGATCACCGCGCCCAGTGCGCGATGCCGCAAGCCCTCCTCCATCAGCGCCAGCATTTCCGCATCGTCCCGCGCCTGGGCATAGAGGACGCGGGAAGGGTCGAGCCCAGCTTGATAGAGGCCCGGCGCGAACAGGTCGCGGGTGCGCACCACCCACAACACCGGCCCCCAGGCGCGCGCCGCGACGCCGGCGATGAACAGGGTCGCCGCCGCATCGTCGCCCCAGCCCGATCCCTGACCCGCCACCTCGTGCAGCGCATCGAGCCGCAACCCGCCATCGCCCAGCCGCGCGTCGATCGCGCCGACGCCGAAGGGCAGCATCGGCCGCCGGCGATGGCCGTCGCCCTCGATCGCCCGCAAGGTCTCGCGCAGTTCGGCCAGGGTTGGGATAGGCAATGACACAGCGCGACTCGCAACAGTATTGTTCGTGATTTGTTCCGGTCGGCGCTCAGAGTCAACGCAGCACGGCGATTGCTAGGCGCCCGGGTTTGATTCAGAACATGGTAATCACCTGACCCCAGGGTGCCGGCTGATTTGAGGTACTTGATGACGGCTTCCGGAACGCACGACACAACGCTGGTGGTCATGTCGATCGCCATCGCGATCCTCGCCTCCTACACCGCTCTCGACCTCGCCGCGCGGGTCCGCGCGTCGGCCGGCTGGATGCGACGGGTGTGGCTGGGTACCGCCGCCGTCGCCATGGGCGGGGGCATCTGGGCGATGCATTTCGTTGCCATGCTGGCCTTTTCCATGCCCAGCATGGCGTTCGCCTACGACCCCATCCTGACGCTGCTATCCTTGCTTATTGCGATAGTGGTCACCGGCATCGCCTTTGCCGTGATGGCGCCCGCGTCCGCGTCATGGGGACGGCTGGCCGCGGCGGGGCTGTTCATGGGACTCGGCGTCGTCACCATGCACTATATGGGCATGGCCGCGATGCGCATGCCGGGTGCGATCAGCTATGACCGGCCCTGGTTCGCGGCTTCGGTGCTGATCGCGATCGTGGCCGCCACCGCGGCGCTGTGGCTCGCATCGCGCAACGCCAGATCCCTGGAGAAAGCGGCGGCGGCGCTGGTGATGGGCGGCGCGATCGCGGGCATGCACTTTGCCGGCATGAAGGCCGCGACCTTTATCGCCCATCACGACATCGGCGGCGGCGCGGTCGGCAACGGCCAGACCGCGCTTGCGGTCGGGGTGTTCGCCGCGACCTTCCTGATCCTTTTCCTGGCCTTGACCGCTGCCATGTTCGACCGCCGCTTCGCGCTGCTCGCGCAACGCGAGGCCGACGCCCTGCGCGCCAGCGAGGAGCGGTTCCGCTCGCTGTATCGCGGTACGCCGCTGCCGCTCCACTCGCTCGACCAGGAAGGGCGCATCGAGCAGGTCAGCGACACCTGGCTGGCATTGCTGGGTTATCCACGCGACGAGGTGATCGGCCGGCCGCTGATCAACTTCCTGACCGAGGAGTCCGCGCGCCAGTTCCGAACGCAGGACTGGCCGGCCCTGATCGCGCAGGACGAGCTAGAGCCGCGCGAATACCGGGTGGTGACCAAGGCTGGCGACATGCTCGACGTCGTCTCGGCAGCGCGGATCGAGCGCGACGCGGAGGGCACATTCGTCCATCTCGTCGGCGGCCTGACCGACGTCACCGAGCGCAAGCGCGCCGAGGATGCGCTGCGTCGGGCGCAGAAGATCGAGGCGATCGGCCACCTGACGGGGGGTGTGGCGCACGATTTCAACAATCTGCTGGCGGTGATCGTCGGCAATCTGGACCTGTTGCGCCGCAAGATGCCCGACGATCCCAAGTTGATCCGTCTGGCGGACAGCGCGATGGAAGGCGCGCAGCGCGGCGCTTCGCTGACCCAGCGGCTGCTGGCGTTCGCGCGCAAACAGGATTTGCGACCCGAACCCCTCGACCTGCCGCAGCTGGTTCATGGCATGACCGACATGCTGCAGCGCTCGCTGGGACCGCTGGTGCGGGTCGAGACGCGCTTTCCGCTCGACCTGCCGCCGGTGCATGCGGATGCGCATCAGCTCGAGCTGGCGCTGCTCAATCTTGCCGTCAACGCCCGCGATGCGATGCCCGACGGCGGCAAGCTGGAAGTGAGCGCGGTGGCGGAGCATCTGGGCGAGCGCAACGCGGCCGGTCTGCCGCCGGGTCCCTATGTGCGGCTCAGCATGGTCGATCATGGCGAGGGTATGGACGCGGCCACGCTGGCGCGCGCGACCGAGCCGTTCTTCACGACCAAGGGCGTCGGCAAGGGGACGGGCCTCGGCCTCTCGATGGTGCACGGTCTCGCCGCGCAATCCGGTGGCAAGCTGATGGTCCGCAGCCAGCTCGGTCAGGGCACCACGGTCGACCTTTATCTGCCCGGAACGGTCAGGGTGCGTCCGGCTCGGCTAGAGGCCGAGCGTCCGGAGCATGCCCGCAGGACCGCGCCGATGGAGGTGCTGGTGGTGGACGACGACCCGCTGGTGCTCGCGAACACCGCCGCGATGCTTGAGGATCTGGGTCATGCCGTGCGGCTGGCGGCGTCGGGTGAAGAAGCGCTGGAGCAGCTGGGACGCGAGCCGCAGATCGAGCTTGTCGTGACCGACCAGTTGATGCCCCGCATGACCGGCTCGCAACTCGCCCGCCGCATCCGGCGTGGCGCGCCGGACATGCCGATCCTGATCGTCAGCGGCTTTGCGGAGCTCGGCGAAAGCGAAGCCGGTCAATTTCCCATGCTGTCCAAGCCCTTCGATCAGGCGGCGCTGGCGCGCAAGCTGACCGAAGTGCAACGTCCCGCCACCGTGGTGCCGCTCCGCCGCGTGAGCTGAGCCTAACCGGCCGCCGCGATCTCGATCAGCACCAGCGAGACATTGTCGCTGCCGTCGCGCTCCAGCGCGTTGGCGATCATCCGATCGCCGAGCGCGGCCAGCGGCAGCTCCGCCGGAAAATCATCGATGCGCAGCGATCGGCTGAGACCGTCGGAGCAAAGCAGGAAACGGTCGGCGCCGACCTCCACCCGCACCGTGTCCAGCGCGGGGTTGGCGTCCACGCCCAGAGCGCGAGTGACGATGTTGGCGTGAGGGTGGGTTTCAGCCTGAGCGGGCGTCAGCAGCCCGGCGTCGACGAATTGTTGCACCAGGCTGTGGTCGTGCGTGAGCAGCTCGGCCCGGCCATCGCGCAGGCGATAGGCGCGGCTGTCGCCTGCCCAGCTGATCTCCAGCCAACCGTCCGCCAGCACCGCGGTCACGACCGTCGTTCCCGCGTCGAGCCCCAGACGCTTGTTCCTTGCGTGGATGTCGCCGTTCGCGGCCAGCAACGCATTCCGGATCGCGTGTTGCGTGAGCGGCGTGATTTCGGTCGCACGGCGCAGGCAGGTCACGACCTGTTGCGCAGCGAGGTCGCCGCCGCTGTGCCCGCCCATGCCGTCCGCCACCGCCCATACCCCGGCCTCGGCATCGTCGAAGACGCGGTCCTCGTTGATCGCGCGCACCCGGCCGACGTGGCTGCGGGACACAGAGCACAAGGCGCGGCCTTCCAGTCCCGGGGTGATGTCGAGTGTTCGAGGCGAGGCGCTCACGACGCGTTGCCGCTCAGCACCTGGGCTTCCGCTGCGTCATAAGCGGTGACGAACGCACGCTCCAGCGAGCCGCTGGCGCCGTCTTCCAGTTGCGCGATCAGGTCTGCATGCCGCGCCGCGACCTCCTCCACCTGCGCGGCGGCGCGGCTTTTCAGCAGCGCGCCGCGTTTGGCCGCGCCCTCGTCCACCGACGATGGCTCAAAGGCGCCGACCGCGGCGCGCAGGCTGCCGTGCAGCCCGGCGAAAGTGGCGATCAGGTGGCGCTTCACATCGCTGAAGGACGCTTGCAGGGCGGCCGGCCCGGACAGGAAGCCGCCGGAGCCGGCTAAGAGCAGATCGATCGCCAGCCGCTGAGTCGGCGCCCATTTGAATGGATTGTTGCGCGATCCGCCGATCGTCGTGCGCGACAGCTTGTGCCGCTCACGGGCACGATCGCGTTCGGTCATCAGGTCGCCGACGCCGAGCACCATCTGACGATAGACCGCACCGGCACGGCGCATGATCTCTTCGGGTTCCTCGCTCGACAGCAGCGACGCATCGAGGCCCGCGCCCTCGCAGAACGCCTCCAGCAGCGAGCCGCCACCGCTGGGTGTGGACACGGCCCCCGCGTCGCTCCAATTTTCCGGCACCGACGCCGACGCGCCGAGCGGCGGGGTCAGCACCATGGTCCGATCGGCATCCACCGGTTCGTCGCCATGCGGAGCACGGCTGGCGCGCAGACGGAAGCGGCCGAAGCGGAGTGTCGAAGGGAGCGGTACGGGAATCTGCGTAGCGTCCGGATAACGCTCGCCGGTCTGGTCGTCGAACACGCCGTTGGCGCCGAGCGCGCGCAGGGCCAGGCCGTCGGGGGTGGCCGTGATCTCGCAATGCGCGCGCGACAGCTCGCAATCGGGGTCGGCAATCGGCCAGTCGGCTCCCGCGTCACGCCCGATCCTCATCGCGCCTTCGCGCAGCAGACGCGCGTCGAGCGGCTGGAGCTCGTCGGCGGCGTCAAAGAGCTGGAGCATGTACATGCGTCAGGCGGCGATGCGCGGTATGGCGATGCGGGTGGCGAGCACGGCCGCCTTGGCTTCCGCCGGCTTCTGCCCGGTCGCGAGCTGCGGCTCGACCGCGGCGGCGGCGGCGTTGAAGGCGTCGAACACCGCGCCGAATTCGTCCCGCCTGCGATGCGAGAGCCTGATCGCGAACCCGTTGTCGGGCGCCTGATCGAGTGCTTCGCGCAGCCGGCGCAGCGGCCTGGCCACCATCGCACCGCTGAGATATCCCACCCCGAGCACCGCCAGCATGACGATTGCGGAGAGCAGCAGCAGGGATGCGCGCGCGCGGTCGAGCGCCGCGTCGAGGGCGGTGCGCTTGACCACCAGATCGACGGTGCCGAAGCTGGCGCCGGCATAGCGGATCGGATGGACGAAGCGAATGCCAGCGCCCCGCCCGGCATCGCCGGCGGCACTGACGATAGCCTCCCCCGCATAATCCATCTTCGTTTCGCCCCCGGCCCGTCGCCAGGGACGGCCGACCAGCCGGGCATCGCCGGCAGCGCGGACGATGCCGGTCGAGTCCGCGACCACCAGGTCGCGGACCGAGGGGTCCCGGCTGGCGGTGACGGCGAACGCCTGCAGTGCCGACCAGTCCTGCTGCTCGGGCGGCAGGCCGGCATTGTCCGCCGCGAGCACGGCGGCGTTGTTGGTGACAAAGGAAGCGGTAGTGGCGCCGGAGCTGATCGCCATGTGCTCCAGGGTGCGCCGTTCGCCCGCCAGGCTCCAGGTGAAGCAGGCGGCGAGCGCGCTGGCGGTGACCAGCGCCAAGGTGAGCGGCAGCTTGAAGCGCAGCGACAGACCGCGCCGGCCGGAGGGTTTTTCGCCCGCCGCCGCGATTTCGCGGCCCAGCGCGGCGGCCAAGGCGTCGCCGTCGGCGAAACGCTGCTCGGGCTTCTTGGCGAGCAGCTTGTCGATGATGAAGCGTAGGCCTGGCGGGCAGTCCTGCGTGGAGCGGTCGATCGGCTCGACTTTTTCCTGCGCGATCTGGATCGCCAGCGTCGCCAGCGCGGTGCCGGGAAACGCGACCTTGCCGGTGACCATCTCGTACAGCACGACGCCCAGCGAGAAGAGATCGGCGCGGGCGTCGACCGGCAGCCCCAGCGCCTGTTCGGGGCTCATGTAGCGCGGTGTGCCGACCAGTGTCCCGACCTGCGTACGGGCCAGCTGGCCAGGGTCGCCCTCGCCGATCCGCGCGACGCCGAAGTCGAGCAGCTTGGCGGTCCGGCCGTCGGCGGAGAGGAGGATGTTCGACGGCTTGACGTCGCGATGCACGACGCCGGCGCGATGAGCATAGCCGAGCGCCGCGGCGAGTTGCTGGCCGAGCGACAGCACGCGCTCATAGGGCATGCGTCCAACCGCCTGCAGCGCCACGTCGAGCGGCTGGCCGTCGACCAGTTCCATCGCGATATAGGCGACTCCGTCGACTTCGCCGACGTCATAGATCGTCGCGATGTTGGGGTGGTTGAGCGCGCCGGCGGCACGCGCCTCGCGGACGAAGCGCGCGCCGAGATCAGGGTCGCGGCCGAAATCGGGCTTGAGAACCTTGATCGCGACGGTGCGTCCGATGTCGGGGTCGTGGGCGCGATAGACATCGGCCATGGCACCTTCGCCGAGGCGCCCCTCGATCCGGTAACGGCCTAAGGTCTTCATTGCGGGGGGCGGAGCGGACATATCATGACGTCAATAGCGCAGAGGCGTTAAGCATTGCTTGCCCGTCACTTGCGCGCACGCACGGTGGCTGCGATCCGCTCCGCGCGCGCGAGGTCACGCGCGATCAGCGGGTTGCCGCGGTCAAGCGCGGCGGCGCGGCGGAGCAGCCCGACAGCGCGATTGACGTCACCGCCATTCAGTGCCGCGAGCCCCGCGGCGCGGGCGCTGCGCGCGCCGGCCGGGTTCGCCGCGGGGGCAGCCGGGGCGACGGCCTTGGGCGCAGCGGGCTTCGGCTTGGTCGCGGGGGCCGGTGTGCTCGCCGACGGGCGTGGCGTGGTGGGCTCGGGTCGCCGGATCGGCTCGACCCTGGGCAGCTCGCCGGGGATGCGCAGCACCTGACCAGGTGTCAGGATCACCGGAGGCCTGAGCTCATTGTAGCGGATCAGCTGATACGCCTTCAACCGGTTGCCGAGCAGCCGCTGCGCCACACCCTCGGCCGTGTCGCCGGCGCGTACGGTGTACGGGAAGCTCTGTGGTCCCAGCAAATCCTTGGGGTCGCGCTCGACCGAGTCCCTGAGCAGTCCGGCGGTGGCGGACTGTGGGTCGCGTTTCAGCAGCTTCTTGAGCTGTTCGCGCGCCTCTTTGTCCCGGCCGGTCATCAGCAGGGAAAAGACAGCGTCGGTCTCGGCCGCGGTGACCGCGACGATGGCGGGGGGTGGGGGCGCGTTCCTGACGCGCTTCGGCCCGCTCGAACAGGCGGCGAGTGCCGCTAGAGCAACGGTGGCGGCGAGGGTGCGGGTGCGGATCATGCTCTCAATCTTTCGGAGATTTGGTCGGGACCGACATCCACCTTCAATTGCGCTTTGAACGCGGCGGTGTCGCGGACATAGGCGGTGAAAGCGTCGGGGCTGAGCGGCGGTGCGAAGTAGTAACCCTGGAAATGCTGGCAGCCGTGGCGGCGAAGCCACTGGTACTCGCCCTGCCGTTCGACCCCTTCCGCCAGGACGCGAATGCCGAGACCCCGGCCGAGCGCGATGATGCTCTGGCAGATCGCCTGACTGTCGCGGCGGGTGTCGACATCGGTGACGAACTCGCGGTCGATCTTGATCTTGTCGAACGCCAGCGTCCGCAGCGTGCTGAAGCCGGAATAGCCGGTGCCGAAATCGTCAACCGCGAGCTTGACGCCCATGGCGCGCAGCTCCTGGAAGATGCGGCGGCAATGTTCGGCGTCGCTGGTCGCGACACTTTCGGTGAGTTCGATCTCGAGCGCGCTGGCGGGCAGTTCGTGGCGTTGCAGCGTTCGTTGCACGAGCACGGGCAGATCGTCGCGTTCGAGCTGAAGCCCCGATACGTTGACCGCGACACGCAGCTTGCCCAGGCCGCCGATCTGCCAGCAACGCGCCTCGCGCAGCGCCGCGTTCAGCGCCCACAGCCCGATCTCGTTCGCCAGGCCCATCGACTCGACGATCGGAATGAAACGCGACGGCGGCACCGGCCCTCGTTCGGGATGGGTCCAGCGCATCAACGCCTCGGCCCCGCCGACGCAGCCGAGCCCGGCGTCGACCAGTGGCTGATATTCGAGCCGCAACTCGCGCCGGTCGATCGCTTGGCGCAGGTCCTGCTCCATGGCGTAGCGCTCGCGCGCCAGTTCGGCATAGTCGCTCTGGCGGCTGGGGGTGGCGGACACGCCCTCGGGAAGGGCGAAGGAGGCCAAGGTACGCGCCAGGAACGCGGTCGGCACCATGCCGTCAGCCGCATCATAGCGTCCGACCCGCAATTTGATCTCGGGCACCACGCGCGTCTCGCCATCCTCGATCGCGTCGCTGAGCGCATAGGATATCGCGTCGAGTTCGGCGCGCACCTCGTCGCTGGTGCGGTTCGTGAACCACAGACATACCTGGCCGCGATCGACCTGTGCGACGACGCGATCGGGTGGGAGCATCCGTCGCAGACGCTCGATCGCGGTGGCGAACACGCGTTCGCCCAGCGCCGGGTCGAAGGCGGTCAGCCGTTCGAAATCGGCAAAGGCGATCGCCCCCAGCATGCCTGCGCGATCGGCGGCGATGTGCGCCAGCAGGGTTTCGCGCGTCGGCAGGCCGCTGACCGGGTGGAAAGGCAAAAGCCTGTGCGCCAGCGACTCGGGCTGCGGCGCCTCGACGGACGCAGCGCGCGCGGGCGCAACCGCGCTCGAACGCCATGCGTCACGAAGGTAGGCGAGACCAAACACCCGCTCGGCCTAACCGCGAATAGTGAGGAGCCGGTTAAGTGGTTGCCTGCGGCCCGAAAGCTGCCGCGTCACAGCGCCGCCGCGCCTGCCACCGCGCCGATCGCCAGTACGGCGGGTGTGCTCCACTTGCTTTTCCACCGGTATAGGATCGCCAACGCGACAAGGAAGATCAGCAGGCTCGCGACCGCCTCGGGCGTCTGCGCCGCAGTGGTGCGGGTGAGGTCGATCAGGGTCACCACGATCAGTCCGACGACCGCGGCGGCGACGCCGGCGAGGACGTGCTGAAGGCGCCGGTGCTCGACCACCGCCTCGAGCCGCTCGTAGAACAGCAGCGAAAAAGCGAAGGCGGGCAGGAACATCCCCGCCGTGATCGCCAGCGCGCCGGCGAGCCCGCCGCTGATCCAGCCCGCAAAGGTGGCGAAGATCACCAACGGCGCCGGCAGGATCCCCGCCAGCCCGAGCCCGTCGAGGAACTGCGCGTCGCTCATCCAGCCGCGGTCGACCGTATCGGCGCGGATGAAGGGGATCGCGGTATAGGCGCCGCCGAAGGTGAGCAGCCCGCCCTTCAGCCCAGACCAGAACAGCATCGCCGCGGTTGGCGCGGCCGCGCCTGCGGTCGCTACCGGGCTAAACGCCGCTTCGCCGCCGTCCCATGTGACCGCAGCGATGGCGAGGGCCAGCGCCGTGACGGCCGCGGCCGCGCCACGCCGGCCGGTGACCGCCAGGGCAAAAGCGGCTCCCGCGGCCGGCAGTATGATCCAGAAACTGATCCCCACGAACGATGCCGCCGCCGCCCCGATTGCCGCCGTCCACGACCAGCGATCGAGCAGGATGTGCTCGCCGATGCGGTGGACCGCGCGTAGGATCACCGCGATCACCGCCGCCTGCACGCCGAGAAACATCGCACCCAGCGTCGTCCCGGCGATCGGTAGCCTTGTATAGGCCCAGGCGAGCGCGAGCATCAGCAGCAGACCCGGCAGCATGAAGCCGAGCCCGGCAAGTACGCCACCCAGCCGCCCCTTGGCGCGGATGCCGAGATGGACGCACAGCTCGTGCGCCTCCGGTCCGGGCAGCACCTGCATCACGGCGATTAGTTTGTTGAACCGGTCGGGCGCGATCCAGCGCTCCTCCTCGACCAGCTCGCGGCGGATCATCGCGATCTGCGCCACCGGCCCGCCGAACGCCATCGCGCCGAAGCGCAGGAAGCGCAGGAACACGCCGAGGTGGCTCAGTTCGGGCGGGAGGGGTTCCGCGCATGTTTCGTGGATGGCGGACATGGTTCACCCCTTCCCATCGAGGCTTAGCGGCCTTCGTCGGCATCTCGCGATGAAGAATTGCTTGGTGGGTCAGCAACGCCACGATTGCACTTGACCATCGGTGCGGGGCACGGTTGCACTGGGCAAGAAGTTGAATCCAGGAGCAAGTCCATGTCCCTCCGTCCACGCCTCGCCACCGCCATCGTGGCGCTGCTCGCCGGCTCGGTCCTTTCGCCCGCTGTGGCGCAGGAGCGCGCCGCCGCAACTGCGATCGTGGTGCCGCCGATTGCGTTCACCGAGCGGACGCTCGCCAACGGGCTGAAGGTGATCGCCATCCGCGACACCAGCACGCCCAACGTCACCACCCAGCTGTGGTACGATGTCGGGTCGAAGCACGATCCCGAGGGCCGCTCCGGCTTCGCGCACCTGTTTGAGCACATCCTGTCGCGAAAGACGGTGAACATGCCGTACAATGCGATCAACCAGCTTACCGAGGATGTCGGCGGCCAGCGAAACGCCTCGACCTGGTTCGATCGCACCAACTATTACGAGATCGTCCCCGCCCAGTATCTGGAGACGATGCTGTGGACTCATGCCGAGCGCATGGCGCGGCCGGTGGTGGACGCGCAGGTGTTCGAGACCGAGCGCAACGTCGTGAAGGAGGAGTTCCGCCAGCGCGTCCTGTCGCCGCCCTATGGCCGGCTGCGGCTGGTGATGGACGAGAACAGCTATGACACGCTGCCGATGCGTCGCTCGGGAATCGGCAGCCTGGAGCAGCTCGACGCGGCGACGCTGGAAGATGCGCGCGCGTTCCACGAGGCGTTCTATGGACCCGACACCGCAACGCTGATCGTGTCCGGAAATTTCGACCCAGCGCAGCTGAACGCCTGGGTAGACAGGTATTTCGGCGCCATTCCGCGCCGCGCCAATGCGATCCCGCTCGCCGCCGCCACCAAGGAGGCGCTGCGCACCGCGCCGCGCACCGTCACCACCTATGCCCCCAATGTGCCGCTGCCGACGATCGTGTCGAGCTGGCGCATTCCCGGCTCGCGGCATGCGGACCTTGCCGCGCTGGAAGTGCTCGACGCGATCTTGGCGGGCGGCGAGAATTCGCGCCTGCGCCGGGCGCTGGTGCGCGAGCAGCAGGTCGCCGCCAACGTCGGGGTGCAATTGCAGGACGTCGAGGATGGCGGCTTCTTCGCCCCGCAGGTGACGCTGGCGAGCGGGCGCACGGTGGCGGAGGCGGAGCCGGCGCTCGCGGCCGAAATCGCGCGGCTGCGCGAGACGCCGGTCACCGCGGGCGAGCTAGTCGAAGCGAAGAACGAGATCGCGGCGCAGGCGCTGCGTTCGCGCGAGACGTTCGACGGTCGTGCCTTTGCGCTCGGCGAGGCGCTGGTCCGCACCGGCAACCCGCGTGCTCTCGACGAACGCCTCGCCCGGGTGGGTAAGGTGACCGCCGCCGACGTGCAGCGCGTCGCGCGCACCTACCTGCGGCCGGAGACGCGGGTCGACTTCCGCTATCTCGATGAGCAGCAGCGGCCCGCGGGCGCGGCCGACGCCTGGACCAACCCGACGCCGATGCCACGCTGGGCGAACGTGCCGCCCGCGCGGCGCGCGCCGCTCGCCTTGGCGCCGGAGGGCAGCCGCCAGGCGCCGCCCCGACCTGCCACCGCGGTTGCGGTGACGCCGCCGACGATTGTCGAGGGACGCATCGCCAATGGCATGAATTTCGTTGCCGCGCGAACCGGGCCGGTGCCGGTCGCGACGCTGTCCGTCGTATTCCGGGGCGGCGCGGCGACCGACCCACGCAACCGCGCAGGGCTGGCGGCGATGGTCGCCGATGTGGCGACGCAGGGCACGCGCACGCGCAGCGCCGAGCAGATTGCCGCCGAGGTCGAGGCACTGGGCGCGCAGCTCGATGCGTTCGCGGGGCCGGACGGCACGGTCGTCTCGATCACCGCGCCGGTGGCGACGCTGGCGCGCGCGGGCGCGGTGCTGGCCGACGTGGTGCGCAACGCCGCCTTCCCCGCGAGCGAGGTCGAGCTGCGCCGCCGTCAGGCGTTGGACGCCCTGTCGGTGGCGCTGAAGAACCCCGGCACGTTGGCGAGCCTCGCCTTGCAGCCGATCAGCTATGGCACCGCGCCCTATGGTGCAGTGGTAACGCCCGCCAGCATCGCCGCGATCACGCAGCCCGAGCTCGCCGCGGCGCACGCGCAATTGTGGCGGCCAGACCTGGCAACGCTGGTGGTGACCGGCGGCATCGATCCGGCGGCGGCACGGCTGCTCGGCGAGCAACTGTTCGGCAATTGGCGGGCCGCTGGCACTGCGCCGGTACTACCGACCGCACGCGCAGGGGCGACCGCGAAGCCTCGGCTGGTGGTCATCGACATGCCAGGCGCCGGGCAGGCGGCGATCGCGGCGGCGGTGCGCGGCGTCGATCGCGCCGACCCGCGCTGGTTCGACCTGCAGGTCGCCAATGCGGTGCTGGGCGCCGGCTCGAACGGCCGGCTGTTTCAGGAGATCCGCGTCAAACGCGCGCTCTCCTATGGTGCCAATAGCCAAGTCGCGGCGCGCGCCGACGACGGCTTGTTGACGGCCACCACGCAAACCAAGAACGAAAGTGCGGCGGACGTCGTGCAAGTGATTCTGGCCGAGTTCGACCGGCTCGGGCGCGAGCCGCTGGACGCCGCCACGGTCGCCAGGCGCAAGGCGTTCCTGTCCGGCAGCCTCGGCCGGCAGGCGGAGACCAGCCGCGGCTTCGGCGCCATCGTCGCGGGGCTGATCCAGCAGGGCGTTCCCGCGGCGCAAGCCGCGCGGCTGGCGAATACGCTTGATGCGGTGACGCCCGCGGGCGCAACGGCGGCGGCGTCGGCGGGTGTGTCGAGCGCCAACGCCAGCGTCGTGGTAGTGGGCGACGCCAAGCTGTTCCTCGACAAGCTGCGCGCGCTCCGTCCCGACCTGGAGGTGATCCGCGCCGACGCGCTCGACCTCGGCAGCCCGGCGCTGATCGCCCAGAGGTGAGCGGGTCCGACGACTTTGCGCACGGCCGGCGCGACGGCCTGCGCTTGGCGCTTGCGATCCTGGCGGGTGAGGAGGCGAAGTGGGAGGCGCTGCTCGGCGAGAGCGACTCGTGGCGCACCAACGGCATCCGCGCGGTGCGCCACAAGACGCTGCAGGTCGCGCAGACGCGGGTGCGGACCGCGTTGAACCGGCTCACCCCAGCCGGGAAGGACGAGATGGACGCGGAGTTGGCGTCCGCGCTGGAGAAGGCGGGGCTTTAGGGCCGCGTCAAGGTGGGTGAACTCACCATCCGTTCGCCCTGAGCGAAGTCGTAGTCACACCCCGCAAGATGCTTCGACTTCGCTCAGCACGAACGAACAAATCAGGCCTGGAAGCAGCCCTAATAACGGTACGCCTTGGGCAGCCCATCCTCCTGCGGTGTGCTGTAGCGGTCGCGCAGCCTGGTCTGGCGTGAGGAGGTCGGCTGCAGCCGACCGTCAATCCACACCTGGATCGGCAGCGACGACAGCTCCAGCGGATCGCCGCTCCACAGCACGACATCGGCGCGCCGACCGGGACGCAGCGAGCCGATCTCGCCGTCGAGGCCCAGCGCCTCTGCCGGACGCGAGGTGATGGTGGCGAACGCCTGACCCCAGTTCAGCCCGGTGGCGCCGGGCACTCGGGTGATCGCGACCAGATTACCGGCATATTGCTTGATGACGTGCTCGCCCGGTGCATCGTTGGCGCCGATCGTCGAGATCGCCGTCACCACGCCCGCGGCGGTCAGGCGGCCGACGTTCGACTCGGTGGCGGCGACCTGTTCGAACGAGGCGGGCAGGTCGGCGAGTGCTGTGGCGATCACCGGCACGCGCGCGGCGGCGATCTCGCGCGCCACCATCCAGCCCTCGGTGGCGCCGACCAGCACCAGCTTGAGCCGCGGATAGTCGCGCGGCAGCGCCAGCACCGCGCGGATGTCGCTCGCGCGTTCGACATGCACCATCAGCGGCGTGCGGCCATCAAGCACGTCGAGCAGCGGCTGGACGTCGGCCCGCTTGACCAGCGCGTCACGGCTACGCCCGTCGAACGCCGCCGGGTTGCGCCGATAGTCCGCCGCCTGCGCCAGCGCATCGCGCAGCATCGCGAACGAGGCGGTGCGGCTGCCCCCGGCGATCCGCCCGCCATCCTCGCCGAGCTCGACATACTGGAACGCCCGCGCGCGCATGATCGGCAGGGCGTCCTCGCCCAGATCGATCACCGCACCCTGGCCCGCGAAGATCGAACCACCGGCGTTCGGCGCCACCAGCGCCCGGGTGACGCCGCCCAGCCGTTCGTTGGCGATCGGCACCGAGGCGGGGTTGATCGCGGGCGCGACGTCGATCGCCGCGGAGAAGGGCGACTGGCGCGCGACCACGTCGTTGCTCTCGTCCACGCCGTCGGCATCGACCAGGCCCAGCTCGTTCGGCCCGGTGATGATGCCGGCCGCGACCCACTTGCCGCGCGCGTCGATCACCTGCGCCCCGGCCGGGACGGTGACGTTCGCGCCGGCGGCGACGATGCGCTCGCCGGAGAAGACGACGGTGCCGTTGGGGATCGGCTGCGACCCGTCGCCCAGCGCCACGGTGCCGCCGACGACCGCGACAACCTGCGCCGCGGCGGGCGCGGCGACCAGCGTGGCGCCGAGCAGCAGCGATGAAAGGAGGAGCGCCTTCACTTCACACTCTCCCGGCCCGGCTGGCCCAATTCGAAATCGCTCACCGGGCGTCGCCGCGGGTCGAGCGCGTCATAGAGCAGCGCGCCGTCCACCCACACCTTTTCAGGGCGGGTATAGACGCTGAACGGATCGCCGTTCCACAGCACGACATCCGCCATCTTGCCGGGCTTGAGGCTGCCGGTCCGGTCGGCGATGCCCAGCGCCCTGGCAGGGGCGAGCGAGAGCCAGGTCCAGGCCTGCGCGTCCGGCACGTCGATGCCCGCCCGCCTGCCGGCGGCGAGTGCCTTGGCCACCTCCTGGTTGAGCCGCTGGATGCCGTTCTCGTCGTCGGAATGGATCATCGCGCAGGCGCCCGCCTTGTGGAGCAGGGCCAGGTTCTCGCCGATCCCGTCATAGGACTCCATCTTGAAACCGTACCAGTCGGCCCACACCGCCGCGCAGGTGCCGTTCGCCTTGAGCAGATCGCCGATCTTGTAGGCCTCGACCGCGTGGTGGAAGGCGGTGACCTTGTACCCGAACTCCTTGGCCATATCGAGAACGACGGCCATCTCGTCGGCGCGGTAGCAGTGGTTCTGGATCAGGATCTCGCCGGCGAGCACGCCGCGCAGAGTGTCCATCGCGATGTTGCGGTCGGGGCGCTTGCCGCCGTCGGCCTCGAACGCGTCCCAGTCGCGCTTGTACTTGGCGGCCTGCACCCAGGTGGCGCGGTCGACTGCGATGTTGCCCATTCGGGTCGAGGGTTTGCGGTTGCGGCCGCCATAGACGCGCTTGGGGTTCTCGCCGCAGGCCATCTTCAGGCCATAAGGCGCGCCGGGGAATTTCATCGCCTGCACCGTGCGGGCATAGACGTTCTTGAGCACGACCGAGCGACCGCCGAACAGATTGGCGGAGCCGGGCAGGATCTGCAGCGTGGTGACACCGCCATTGGTCAGCGCGCGGCCGAAACCCGGGTCCTGCGGCCAGACGCCATGCTCGGCCCAGACATCCGCAGTGACCGGATCGGTCGCCTCGTTGACGTCGGAATGCGCCTGCACCGACGGGCTTGGGCCGTTGCCGAGGTGGCTGTGGATGTCGATCACGCCTGGCGTCACCCATTTGCCGGCGCCGTCGATCACCGTCGCTCCCGCCGGCGCGGTGAGGTCGGCGCCGACCGCGACCACCTTGCCGTCCGCGAACAGCACCGCGCCTCGCTCGATCCGCCCGCCTTCGCCGTCATAGACGGTGACGTTGCGCACCAGCGTCGGCGCGCCGGGATAGGCGCGGTAAGTGGAGGGGAAGGGATCGTGGGCATAGCCCTTGTTCCGGCCGGGAGCGGCATCGTCGCCCTTCTTGGGCTGGGCAGGCTGCGACGATGCGGTGCGGGGCCGCTCGTCCGTCCCGGCGCATGCGGCCAGCGTGAGTGCCGCCGACAGACCCAACCACTTCAGAACCGCCATGCGACCTCCTAGCTCTCAATGGGATCGGTACGGCGAGCGGGCCGACGCGTCCAGCGCCGACCCTGCTGGCGGGTGGATAATCCATGCCCTCTGGGTGTAGGCGAGGGCTGAAACCGGAAGGGAAGACGTTGATGCGTTTCGTACAGGTCGAGTTATCGCCCACGGGCAAGGCGCTGGTCGATATCGACAAGCTTACCCACGCGGTTCCCCAGGAAACGGGCACAAGGCTGTTTCTCGGCGCGCAGCATGTCGACGTGCCGCACACGCTTGACGAACTGGAGAACCTACTCGCCGGGCGCGATCGGACGGACGATGGGGAGCACGGTACGGCAGGCTTTCACACCCGCTGAGCGGGCGGCAACCCCGTTCACAATGGGATCGGTCGGTGAGCGAAGCCGCTGGTCGTGTGGGAAGACAAAGCTTAAGTCCCGCCGTGTTGATGGGCTTGGTCCGGGCGGGGCGATCAGGAGTAGCGTGAGCGTGGCTGTTTCCACACCCCGGCCGGATATCGGCTTCGACCTCGATGCGTGCGACCGCGAGCCGATCCACATACCCGGCTCCATCCAGCCCCATGGGCTGCTGCTGGTGTCCGACGCGGACACGCTGCGCGTGGTCGCCGGTGCGGGCGCGCTCGAGCGGGAGTTGGCCGCGGACTGGCTGGGGCGCGACCTGTCCGCGCTGTTGGGACAGGACGTACCGGCACTGATCGGGAACATGCCCCCGGGACCGGGAGGCACGCTCGTCGGAGAGCCGGTGAAGGGCGCATCCGGATCCTACGACGTCGCGTTGCACCGGGCCGAAGGCATGCTCATCGCCGAGCTGGAGCCGGTGTCGGAGGCACCATGGACCGGTGGCGCGTTGCTGGCCTGGCTGGATGGGATCGCAAGCAATTTCGAGCGGGCGGGCGACCTTCTGGCCCTGTGCGCCCGCGCCGCTACCGCGTTTCGGGCGCTGACCGGTTATGATCGGGTCATGGTCTATCGCTTCGTCGACGACGAGGCGGGCCGGGTGGTCGCCGAAGACCGCGATCCGGCGCTCGGCACGTTCATGCACCATCACTTCCCCGCAACGGACATCCCCAAGCAGGCGCGCGCGCTGTACATCCGCAACCGTTCGCGCGTGATCCCGGCGATCAGCTACACGCCGGCGCCGTTGCGGCCCGCCGGGTTCGAACAGCTCGATCTGAGCGACGCCGCGCTCCGCAGCGTGTCGCCGATCCATCTCCAGTACCTGCGCAACATGGGCGTGGAAGCCTCCGCGTCGATCTCCATCGTCAAAGACGGGACGCTGTGGGGCCTGATCGCCTGCCACCATCACGCGCCCAAGCGGATCCCGCGGGACATTCGCGCGGCGGCGAGCGCGCTGGCGGGTGGCCTCGCCAGGCAGATTCGCGCAAAGGAGGAGGCCGAAACCTATCGCGAGCGGCTGCGCCTCCGCGCGGCGGAGGATGCGGTGATCCCGCGCACCGCGCGTGGTCAGCCGCTCCATGAGGCGGTGCGCGCCGTGAGCCGCGACCTGCAAACGATGTTCGGCGCCGACGGGTTCGCCATGGTCGAGAACAATCAGGTCAGCCTATATGGCGTCTGCCCGCCCGAGGCGTTCGTGGCGGCGGTGGCGGCGTGGTCACGCGCCAGCAAGCGCGGCGAGCCCTTCGCCACCTCCCATCTACCGACCGTCTACCCCGCCGCGGCGGGTCACGCCGCGATGGCCAGCGGGCTGCTGTCGATCCCACTGGCCGATGACAACGCAACCTTGCTGTGGTTCCGGGCGGAGCAGGTGGAGGAAGTCGAGTGGGCCGGTAACCCGCACAAGGCGGTGGGGCTCGATCCAAACGCTGTATTGACGCCGCGGACGTCGTTCGAGTCCTGGACGCAGACGGTACGCGGCCGGGCGCGACGCTGGACCCTGGAGGAAATGGATGCCGCGCGGCGCATCCGCCGGGTCTTCCATGAGGCGCATCTCAGCCGCCAGCTCGTCGCCCTCAACAAAGCGTTGCAGACCACGCTCGCCGACCGCGACGCGTTGCTCGTGCAAAAGGACATCCTGATGAAGGAGGTCGATCACCGCGTGCAGAACAGCCTGCAGCTGGTGGGCGCCTTTCTTTCGATCCAGGCACGGGAGGCCGGGCCGGGCCCGGTCTCCGATCAGCTGGCGGAAGCCCAGTCGCGGATCGCCGCGGTGGCGCTGGTGCAGAAGCGACTCTATCAGGGCGACCAGATCGCGACGATCGACCTGTCGCGCTATCTGGAAGAGCTGATCGGCGATCTCCGGACGACGCTCGGTCCCCATTGGGCTCGGCAGATGCACCTCGATCTGGCGCCGGTGCTGGTTCCCACCGACCGCGCGGTCCGGATCGGGCTGATCAGCACCGAGCTGGTCATCAACGCCACGAAATACGCCTATGGCGGCGATGCGGGCCCGCTGGACATCTCGCTGGAGCAGCATCGCGACCGGTTCCGCTTCGTCGTCGCCGACCGGGGGCGGGGGAAGTCCGGCGACGGCCAGGGCTTCGGCAGCCGAATGCTGGTGGCGATGGTCGCGAGCCTGGCCGGCAGCATCGAATACGGCGACAACGATCCGGGGCTGCGGGTCGCCCTGGCCGCGCCGATCGAGGATCCGCCCCGCTAGGGCGGATAGGTGGCCGCGGCGCGGAGATAGAGATCAAAGCAAGCCTCGGCACCGACGACGGCGTCTTCAAGCCATTGCGCACCGCCGCCCGCGGCTTCCGCGTCGATGCGCACGCGCGTTTCGCGCCACTCGCCCGCTTCATGGCCCGCCCCCAGATATCGCGTCGGCAAATCGGGGCCCACCCGCCTCGCCAGCAACGCGCCGCCCAGCCGCGACCCTTCAAGCACATAGTGGACGCCCCAGGCATAAGCAGGGTGGGGGGTGGGCTCGGTCGCCACGGGAGGCGGGACCGCGCTGCCCAAGTCGCTCAGATCGCGGGTGAGCAGCGCCATGCGTGATCGTCCATCCGGGCCGGTTCCGTCGCGCGAACGAAGCGACTCCGCGGCCGCCAGCGCCTGAGCATGCGCGAGGAGGAACCGACGGTAGGAGCCCGCGTCATCCAATCGGTATCCGCCGAACGCAGCATCCACCCGGCCGTGGAGGGCGGCCGTGCGTGATTGCAGGGTGGCGGTCGCGGACATCGGGCTTCCATGCCGCATCCGGCTTTGCGCGTCACGCCGGCCAGAAGGCGACCGCTGCACGTGACGCGAACCTCGCCAGCGCCCGTCTGGCCCGCGCGTTCCGGTACGGCTACATCCTGCCGACATGGCGCGGACCACCATCAGCGACGTCTCGCGCGCGGCCGGCGTGTCGATCAAGACGGTCAGCCGCGTCCTTAACAACGAACGCTATGTCGGCGCGGACACCCGCGCGAAGGTCGAGGCGGCGGTGGCGGCGCTGCGCTTTCGTCCCAGCACGGCGGCACGGTCCCTCGCCGGCGGGCGCTCGCACCAGATCGGGCTGATGTGCGACAATCCGTCCGCCTTCTATGTCCATCAGATGCAGCTGGGGGTGCGCGACCGCTGCTCCGAAGCGGGCGTACGCATGATCGCCCAGCCCTATGATCGGCACGGCGCCGATGCGATCGAGGAGATCGCGCAGCTGATAGATACCACCCGGGTGGACGCGCTGGTCCTGACGCCGCCGATCACCGACGATCCGGTGTTGCTCGACCGGCTGGTAGAGCGCGGCATCGCGTTCGTCCGCGTCGCGCCCGGCATCGGCCCCGACGTGTCGCCGTCGGTCTTCATCGACAACGCGGCGGCGGCGGGCGCGGTGGTGCGCCACCTTCGCGAGCTCGGTCACAGGCGCATCGGCCATGTCGGCGGCGACCCGAGCTTCGCCGCCAGCGCTAGGCGTCGCGCAGGCTTCGTCGCGGTCGCCGGTGATGATCCGCGGTTGCTGCGCGACGGCGACTTCACCTTTGCCGCGGGGCTGGCGGCCGGTGCCGAGCTGCTCGCGCTGCCGGAGCCCCCGACCGCGATCGTCGCCGCCAACGACGAGATGGCGGCCGGCATCCTGTCGGCCGCGCACCGGTTGGGGGTAGCCGTGCCGGGCGCATTGTCGGTCGCCGGGTTCGGCGACGACGCGGTGGCAGGCGTGGTCTGGCCGCAGCTCACCACCGTCCGGCAGCCGACCCGCGCGCTCGGCTACCAGGCCGCCGATATCCTGCTCGATCCCGGCGGCGCGCGGCACCGCGAGCTGCCCTGGACATTGGTCGTGCGCGATTCGACGGGGCCGGCGCCCTAGAGGAGGACGCCCGCCGCGAACCCTGCGAGCAGCAACGCCGTCACGGTGGCGGCGGCGATGACGAGCAGCGGCCGCCCGCCCGTTTCCAGCAGCTGCGCCAGCGGCGAGCGGATCGCGGTCGCGGTTACCGCCGCCGCCAGCAGCGCCGCCGCCGTCTGCTCCGCCGTGCTCGCGACGACCACCGGGACGACGCCGGTCGAGTTGAGCCCGGCCATCGCGAAAAAACCGATCACGAACCAAGGGACGCCGATACCCTTGCCGCGCTCGGCGCGGGGCAGCATCGCCGCGACGATCGCCAATACCGGCGCGAGCAGGGCGACCCGCGTCAGCTTGACGATCGCCGCGATCTGTCCTGCCGCGGGCGAATAGGCGTAACCCGCGCCCAGCGCCTGCGCGACGTCGTGGATCGAGGCACCGAGCAGGAACCCGGCCTGCAGATCGGTGAAGCGCAGCGCGTGCGCGACCAGGGGGTACAGCACCATCGCGGCTGCACTCATCGCCGAAATGCCGACCAGCACCAGCGTCAGCTGCGCCTGGCCGACCCGCTTCTCGCCCAGCGTCGTGGCCAGCGCCATCGCCGCCGATGCGCCGCAGATCGCGACCGCGCCCCCGGCCAGCACCCCGAATGCTCCCCCCGAACCCAGCCGTCGCGACACGAGCACGGCGGCACCGATCGTCAGCGCGACGATCGCGATCACGCTCACCAACGCCACCGGCCCCAGCGCGAGCACCTGCGCGCCGGTGACGCGGACCCCGACCAGCACGATCCCCCAGCGCAGCAGCGATCGGGACGCAAAGGCCAATCCGGCGGTCAGGCGTCCATCGGCGGACAGGAAGTTGAGCGACAATCCGATCAGCAGGGCCATCAGCGTCAGCGGCGCGCCGTAGCGATCGGACAGGAACCCCGCCGCCAGCGTGCCCAGCACCACGATCGTCAGCCCTGGCAGGTAGGCACGCCAGCCGCGCGTGACGACCGGCTCGGCATAGAGGAGGTCGCCATACAGGTCGGCGGCCATCATCGCGTCTGACCGGGGCGCGACCGGGCGGGTGGTCATCGCCTCACTCCGCCGCGCGGACGATCCGGGGCAGCAACAGGCGCAGCCAGGCGAAGGCGAGGAGGTAGGACACTGCCGCGAAGCTGAACAACGGCATGTAGCCGATGCCCGCGGTCAGCGTCACGCCCGTGATCCAAACGATCGCCATGCCGCCGATGTTGCCGCAAAACGCGCCCAATGCGGTGACCCGGCCGATCGCGGCGCGCGGGAAGACATCGGTGATGATCGAGAACAGCGTCAGCGAGAACCCCTGGTGCCCGGCGAGCACCACGCCCATCATGACCGCCACCGGCCAGAAGCTGTCGAGCGCGAGCACGACGGGTACCGGGAGGACGACCAGCGCCGATACGATCAGCATGCCCTTGCGGACGCGGTCGACCGGAACGCCGCGCTCCAGCAGCCGGGTGGAGATCGAGCCTGCTGCCAGCGCGCCGAGCGCAGAGCCGGCAAAGGCGATGGCAAGCGGGATCGCCAGCTGGGTGGTCGTCAGGTCGAACTCGCGCCGATAGAAGTCGGGCAGCCAGAAATTCAGCAGCCACCAGGTCGCGTCCGACAGCGCCTTGGCGCCCAGGATCGCCCAGGTCGCGCGCTGCGCCAGGATGCGGCGGATCGGCCAGATTTCGGTCGCTGCCGGTGTCTCGGATCGCGCGTCCTCGTCCGCCGCGTCGAACCGGACCCCGCGCGCCGCCAACAGCCACAATGCCAGCACGATGAAGCCCGCCAGCCCCGCGAACGCCAGTGCCCCGCGCCACCCGAAGGCGGCCGCCATCGGTGGGATGAAGAACGGCATGGAGATGGTGCCGGCACTCGCCAGCGCGGTGCCGATGCCGATCGCCAGCGAGCGCCGGTTGGGTGCGAACAGCGTCGCCACCGTCTTGATCGTCAACGGCGTCTGCACCGCTTCGGTGGCACCCAAGCCGATCCGCGCGGCGACCACCTGCGACCCCGTGCGGGCCCAGCCGTGAAGGAGTGCCGCCAGGCTCCAGGCGGACACCCCGACGATCATCGCGCGGCGGACGCCCAGCCGGTCGACCAGCCAGCCGGTGAGCAGGAACGACAGCGCCGCGGCGAACTGCGTCACCGCCGCCAGCCGGCCGAAATCGGCATCGGTCCAGCCGAAGTCGGCGGACATGTCCGGCTTCAGGATGGCGATAATCGGCCGGTCCATCGCGTTGAACACGCCCGCGACGCACAACAGACCGAACAACAGCCACGCACGGGAAGGGGAGACGAAGGGCGTCACTCCCGATCCGGGCGGGGCCGCACCGGGCATTAGAAGTTCACCCGGCCCGTCACTCCGTAATAGCGATCCGCCTCGCGCGGGATGAGATAACGATAGCTGCCGCCGGGACCGCCGGTCGCGATCTGGCCTGCGAAGCTCTGGTCGAGGACGTTGCGGACCAGCGCGGTCAGCTTGAACCGCTCGTCGCTGTCGAGCACCGACGCGGATAGATCGATCAGGCCATAGCCCCTGACGCGGGTCGCCTCGCGCACCGCGGCGCTGGCGTCGAGCTGCGTCACCTGGCTCGACTGGATCGAACCCCGCGCGCCGAACTCGAAATCGAGCGCGCCGCCGGTGCGGACCCGGTAATTGGCGTCGAGTGACGCCTTCCACTTCGGCGCGAAGGGCAGGGTGGTGCCGGACGGGACAACGCCGGTCACGACGCCGTTGGTCGGCACCTTGAACTGGTCGATATGCGCGTCCGTGTACGCGAACCCGCCCGAAATATTGAGTGCGTCCGTAGGCCGGAAGATCAGGTCGAGCTCGACACCTCGCGTTGAGATCTCACCGGCATTGGTGAAGCGCGTGACCACCGTCGTGACCCACCCGCGACAAGCGTGTCCGGATTGTTCGCCTGGAAGTTGCTATACTTGGCATAGAAAGCGGCGAGGTTGAGGACGAGGCGGCCGGCGAACAGAGTGTTCTTCAGGCCGGCCTCGAAGCTGTCCGCGGTCTCCGGCTCGATGACGTTGGTGCCGGTCGCGCCCAGGCCGAAGAAGACATTGAACGCCGGCCCCTTATAGCCGCGCGAATAGGTGCCGTAGAGCGTGGACGAAGGTGCCAGGTCGAACTGCAGACCGGCGCGGCCGGACAGGTTGTCGTTCGTCGTCTTGCCGCGGAACGGCCCGAACGAGCCCGCCACGCCGGTGCCGGTGGTCACGCGGTTGAGGAACACATCGAGCTGATCGGTGGTGTACCGCAGGCCGACGATGCCGCGGAAACGGTCGGTAAAGTTCAGGGTGCCCTGCCCGAAAAAGGCGAGGTTCTTGAACGTCGAGCCGAAGTTTGCCGTGCCCGTGCCGGTGAACGGCGTCACGCCCGGGGTGGTGCAGGGCACCGCCACCGACGCCGCGGGTGCAGGCGTCAGGTTGCAGCCGATCACGTTGCGTGTGAAGGTCCGCTCCGTATAGGCGCGCGAGTAGAAGGCGCCGATGACATAGGCGAAGAACTGATCGGCCGGGCTCGTCAGCCGCAGCTCCTGCGTCAGCGTGTCGCTGGTCTGCGGCCCGAAGTCGTGGAGCTGCACCGCGCCGACATAGGGCTGCGGCAGCCAGTCGCCGTCGCGGATCTCGGTGTTGTCGTACTCGCGATAGGAGCCGATGTAGGTGACGGTCTGCGTGCCCAGGCTCCAGTCGGCCTGGAACGAGCCGCCCCAGCTTTCCTCCAGCGTCGAGGTGACGAGGTTCTGCCGCGCCTGGCGCGTCTCGTTGCCGCGCTGCGGCGGCAGCACCCCGGCGGTGAAGTTGGCCGGCGTGGTGCCGATCAGCTCGGCGCAGCAGTCGTCGTCCGACTTGCGCCAGTCGCCGATGATCGTGATCGTCAGGTTGGGCGTCGGGTCGGCGACGAACACGCCGCGCACCCCGTACCGCTCGAAGCCGTTGACGCGGGTGTCATAGACCGTGTTGCGGACATTGCCCTCGTAGGTGCCGTAGAAGCCGGTCAGGCGCAGCGCCGCGACCTCGCCGAACGGCAGGTCGAGCGCGCCACGGACGCGATACTCGTTGCCGTTGCCGAAGAAGTACCCGCCCTCGACATAGCCGCCGAAATCCTTGCCCGGCCGCTTGCTGACGATGTTGATGACCCCGGCCGACGTGTTCTTGCCGAACAGCGTGCCCTGCGGCCCGCGCAGCACCTCGAGCCGGTCGATGTCGACCAGGTCGCTGAACGCCTCGCCGGCGCGGCTGTAGACGACCCCGTCGACGACGGTGGAGATCGACGGCTCGCCCGCGATCGAGAATGTCGAGGTGCCGACGCCGCGGAGGAACAGCGACTGGTTGATCGCGGTCCCGGACTTGCGAAAGTTGAGGCTCGGCACCTGGTACTGCGCACCCTCGATGTTGGTGGCGCCGGACGCGGCGATCTGATCGCCCGACAGCACCGTCACGGCGACCGGCACGTCCTGCAACCGCTCCGACCGCTTCTGCGCGGTGACGATGATGTCGCCGGGGGCGGTCTGATCGATCGAGGTCTGATCGCCGGCGGGCGGCGCGTCCTGACCGGTGCTCGCCTGCGCGTTCGTGCCGGCGGTCGTCATGTCCTGCGCCCAGGCCGGCGCGGCGAACAGGGCGGTCGCCGCGGCGCCCGCCAGAAGAAGCTGCTTGGTCATATGTCCCTCCCCTAAACCTTCAGAAGCCGAGTTCGGCCATTGCCACCACGCGGTGCTCGCGCGCGCTGATCTCCGCCGCCGCGCCGATCGCGACCGCGCGCAGTCCATCTTCGGCGGTGACCTCTACCGGGCCTTCGCCGCGGACGGCGGCATTGAATTTCTGGTGCTCGTAAAAGGTGGAGCCGTGGTGGCTGCCCGCCTGCAGCGCGACTGGGTCGGTATGAATCACGCGCCGTTCAACCGCCTTGGGCCGGCGGAAACCGGTGCGCGGGCTCGTGACGAGTTCGCCCGACGGGATGAAGACCTCCAGCCGCGCGGCGTCACCCACGGCCGCGATCTCCTCCTGATTCTCCGCGCCTTCCGCGAACATCGACAAGTCGAGCATCGCGCGGACGCCGTTGGCGAAATCGACCACGGTGTAGCTGTTGTCGATGATGTCGGGCGTTTCGCCGCCGTATCGCTCATCGCGATGGTTCACGTCCATCGCGCCCGAGCAATAGACGCGCACCGCTTCGCTGCGGACGATCAGCCGCATCAGGTCAAAGAAATGGCAGCATTTCTCCACCATCGTGCCGCCGGTGTTGCGGCTGAAGCGGTTCCAGTCGCCGACTTTGGGCAGGAAGGGGAAACGGTGCTCGCGGATCGACAGCATCCGCAAAGCCCCGACGTCGCCGGCATGCACCGCATCGATGAACGCCTTCGCCGGCGGCATGTAGCGATACTCCATCGCCGTCCAGAACACCCCCGGCGATGCCGCGGCGCGCGCGACGACCCAGCGGGCGTCCTCGATCGTCGTCGCCAGCGGCTTTTCGCACAGGATGTGCAGGCCGGCGTCGAACAGCGGCTCCAACACCGCGCGATGCGTATGGTTGGGCGAGGCGACGATCACCGCGTCGACCAGGCCGCACGCGGCAAGCGCGGCGGCGTCCTCGAACACCGCGACGCCGGCAGCGCGATCCTTGAGCGCGCCCCTGGCCCATGCCAGCGATGCCGTGGTTGGATCGGCAAGCGCGGTGACGACTGCGCCGGGTGTGATCGCCAGGTTGCTGAGGTGCTCGATCCCCATCATCCCGGTGCCGACCAGCCCATATCGCACTTGCTCGATCAATCCGATTGCCTCTAATATGACAGCGATGTCTGAAATCGCACTTTCGCCCGAACCGCGGCCCCTAGGCAAGAGCGGATTACAGGTCGGCCCGATCGCCTGGGGGATGTGGCGCTTCGGTCACTCAACCGTGGACGAGGGCCAGCGGCTGATCGAGGCGGCGTTCGACGCCGGCGTGACACTGTTCGACACCGCCGATATCTATGGCTTCCAGTCGGTCGAGGTCGGGTTCGGCGATTCCGAGGCGCTACTCGGCCGGGTGTTCGCGCAGGCGCCGGGGCTACGCGACCGCATGGTGCTGGCGACCAAGGGGGGGATCACCCCGCCGGTGCCGTACGACTCGAGCCGCGATTACCTGATGGCGGCGCTCGACGCGTCGCTGCGGCGGATGGGGGTCGATCATGTCGATCTGTACCAGATCCATCGGCCCGATATCCTTACCCACCCCGAAGAGCTGGCCGCCACGCTCGATGCGATGGTGGCGAGCGGGAAGGTGCGCGCGGTCGGCGTCTCCAACTACACGCCCGAACAGAGCCGCGCGCTGGCGGCGTTCCTGTCGGTGCCGCTCACCTCGCAGCAGCCCGAATTCTCGCCATTGCACCTGGAGCCGCTGACCAACGGCTTGTTCGATCAGGCGATGAGGGACGATGTCGCCGTGCTCGCCTGGTCGCCGCTCGGCGGTGGCCGCATCGCCCGGCCGACCAGCCCGCGCGAGCAGGCGGTCGCCGATGCGCTCGATGCGGTTGCGCAAGCCAACGGTGTCGACCGGGCGGCCGTGGCATATAGCTGGATCATGGCGCATCCGGTGCGCGCGATCCCGATCGTCGGTACGCAGAATATCGGCCGCATCGCCGCGCTGGCCGACGCCTTCAAGGTGCGGTGGACGCGGCAGAGCTGGTACGCGGTGCTGGTCGCCGCACGCGGCGAGGCGCTGCCGTGACCGGACGCGCGCCGTGCGAGGTGAGCTGGTTCTCGGCGCTGTGCGACGACGACTACGAGTTCCTTGGCGTTCCCGATCCGATGCTGGCGTCCAGCTGGGAGCATTGCCGCGATATCGTCCTGCAGGCCGAGACGAACGGTTTCGACAACATCCTGCTCCCGTCGGGCTATCAGCTCGGCATCGACACCACCGCCTTCGCCGCCGCGATCGCGCCGATGCTGCGGCGCATGGCGCTGCTGATGGCGGTGCGGATCGGCGAGAGCTGGCCGCCGCAGCTCGCGCGCCAGATCGCCACCATCGATCGGCTGCTCGGCGGCCGCCTAACGATCAACATCATCTCGTCCGACATGCCGGGCGAGACGCTCGGCAGCGCGCCCCGCTACGCCCGCACGGTCGAGGCGATGAGCATCCTAAAGACCCTGCTCAACGGCGAGCCGCTCGATCACCAAGGCGAGTTCTGGAACCTGAGGGTGGACCCGCCGCGCGTCGGCACGGTCTCCGGACGCGCGCCGCTGCTGTATTTCGGCGGCTTGTCCCCCGATGCGCGCGAGGCGGCGGCGAAGGGCTGCGATGTGTTCCTGATGTGGCCCGACCGCGAGGAGGTCGTCGCCGAGATCATCGCCGACATGCGCACCCGGGCCGAGAAGCATGGCCGCAAGCTTCGGTTCGGCTATCGCGCGCACGTCATCGTCCGCGATACCGAAGCGGAGGCGCGCACCTATGCCGACCGGTTGCTGTCCAAACTCGACGCGCAAGCAGGTGCCGCGATCCGCGCCAAATCGCTCGATTCTAAATCGGCCGGCGTCGCCGCGCAGGCGACGCTGCGCGACACCGCGGGTGACGACGGCTATGCGGAGGCGAACCTGTGGACCGGCGTCGGCCGGGCGCGGTCAGGTTGCGGGGCCGCGATCGTCGGTGACCCCGATCAGGTGCTGGCCAAGCTGAACCGCTATCGCGACATGGGCATCGAGGCGTTCATCCTGTCCGGCTATCCGCATGCTGCCGAAGCCGATCTGTTCGCGCGGCATGTGCTCCCGCACCTCGATCATGGCCAGCTGGCGCGCTAGTCTGGCCGCGACCCGGCGCCGGCGAGTAGGTCTCGCAGCAGCGTCTTGACGACCTTGCCGGCGCCGTTCCGCGGCAGGGCGTCGATCATGCTGACATGTCTCGGCAGTTTGTAGCGCGCCAGCCGGCCGTCGAGGTGTGCCATCACGGCGTCGCGCGTGATCGCCGCGCCGGGCAAGGTGACGATGGCGAGATGCCCGACCTCCCCCCATCGGTCATCGGGTACGCCGACCACGGCGGCTTCGGCCAGACCGGTCAGCCCGGCCACGGCGGCCTCGATCTCGGCCGGATAGACGTTTTCCCCGCCGGAAATGTACATGTCCTTGCGGCGGTCGACGATCCACATGAAGCCCCTGGCGTCGATGCGGGCGACATCACCGGTCCGGAACCAGCCATCCACGGTGAAGGCCGCGGCCGTGGCTTCGGGTCGTCGCCAATAGCCGGAGAACAGATTATCGCCGCGGATCTGCAGGTCTCCGGGTGTGCCGGGCGGAAGCGGGCGTTCGTCCTCGTCGACCACGCGGGCCTGTGTCCGTGGTGTCGGCATCCCAACCGATCCGGCATGTTCGGCGACGAGCGCGGGGTCGAGTGGGGTGTGGCAGACCGTCCCGCACTCACTCATCCCGAACCCATTGGAAACGCGCACGCCGTCAACGACCCAGCGCATCACGTCGGCGGAGGCATGCGGCGCGCCACCGGTGAAGAAGCCGCGCAGCCCGTGCAGCATGGCCGGATCGAAACCGGCCGTCGCGCGCAGCATCGCCGCCATCTGCGGCACCCCGAAATAGTGGCTGATACCGAGCGCGCGGTCGGTAAAACGCGCCAGCGTCCGCGCCGGCTGGAACCCGTCGGAGACGAGGACGGCGCCACCCCACATCAAAGGCGTCCGCACGGTGCTGACGATGCCGATGACGTGGAACATGGGGCCATCGCAAAGGAAGCGGCTGGCCTGTGTCACGCCGCCGTAAAGGGCGAGGCTGATCGCCGTCTCGCCGATCGCGCGCTCGCTGAGCATAGCGCCTTTTGGACGCCCCGAGGTGCCGGACGTATATAAGATCAGCGAAGTCGCGTCGGGGTTGATTGGCTCGGTTTCTATCGGATCGGTCGCGGTGATCGCGGCCTCGAGGGTCTCGATTGCCAGGCTTCGGGTGCCTCGCATCACATCATCGTCATGGATAAGTAGCGCGGGATCGGCGTCTCCGATCAGCCAGTCCAGCTCCGCTTCGGCGAGCCGCCAGTTGAGCGGCACATAGATCGCGCCGATCCGGGCGCAGGCATGATGGAGGACGATCAACGTCACCCGATTTCGCGCCAACGCCGCGACCCGGTCACCCGCACCGATGCCGCGGGCGCGCAACACCCCCGCGCAGGCCGCGACATCGCGGTCGAGCGCGGCATAGCTCCATTGCTGGCCGCTGGTCAGGTCCGCGGCGGCCAGCCGATCGGCGCCGAGCCAAGCCTGTAGCGCGATCGCGTCGACCGGCGTCGCCACCGCTGCGCTAAGCCCGCGGGGCTGCCAGATCGTAGGCGCCGAGCCCGGGCTTGAAGCTCTTCGCGTCGATGAACTGCCGGATGCCCTCCTTGCGGCCCTCATTGTCGAAGCTGTTGGCGGCTTCCTGCGCGCGGATCAGATAGTCCTCCGCATCGTCATAGCTGAGAACGCCGACGCGGCGTACGGCGTCCTTGGTCGCCTTCAACGCCACCGGATTTTTGGCGAGCAGCACCTTGGCGACCTCCATCACGCGGCCTTTCAATTCGGCCAGCGGCAAGGACTCGTTGACCAGGCCCCAGGCGGCGGCGGTCGGACCGTCGATATTCTCGCCCATCATCGCATGGTACATGGCCTTGCGGAACGGCAGCAACTCCACGGCCACCTTGGTCGCGCCGCCGCCGGGCAGGATACCCCAATTGATCTCGGACAGCCCGAACTGCGCCTCGTCGGCTGCAAAGGCGAGATCGCAGGCGAACAACGGCCCATAGCCACCGCCGAAGCACCAGCCGTTGACCATCGCGATGGTGGGTTTCTGATACCAGCGCAGCCGCCGCCACCAGCCATAGCTTTCGCGCTGCGCCGCCCGCGTCGCACCGAGACCCTTGGCCTCCGTCTCGCGGAAATACTCCTTCAGGTCCATGCCTGCCGACCAGGCGGTGCCCTCGCCCGACAGCACCAGCACACCGACATCGTCACGATATTCGAGGCTGTCGAGAACCTCCATCATGTCGCGATTGAGCGTCGGCGACATGCAGTTGCGCTTGTCGGGCCGGTTGAAGTTGACCCAGGCGATGCGATCCTCGACCGCATAGCTGACGACGCCGTTGCTGCTCAGTTCGGTCATGAAACGTATCCTGTGAAGGCGAAGGGGTCAGATCGGGTAATGGCCCGGCTGGGTCTCGATGGTGATCCAGCGCAGTTCGGTGAAGGCGTCGATCCCGGCCTTGCCGCCGAAGCGGCCATAGCCCGAGGCCTTGGTGCCGCCGAACGGCATCTGCGCCTCGTCATGGACGGTCGGACCGTTGACGTGGCAGATGCCCGACTTGATCCGCCGGGCGACGCGCAGGCCCCGCGCGGTGTCGCGCGTGAAGACCGCCGCCGACAGTCCGTATTCGGTATCGTTGGCGAGCTCGACCGCATGGGCTTCGTCGCGGGCGCGGATGATGCCGACCACCGGGCCGAAGCTCTCGTCGCGAAAGAGCTTCATCTCCGGCGTGACCCGGTCGATGACATGGGCGGGCATCAACACGCCGTCACCCTCGCCGCCGGCGACCTGGGTGGCGCCGTTCGCCAGGGCATCGGCGATCAGCCCGCGGACGCAATCGACGGTCTTGCGATCCACCACCGCCCCCAGCGGCGTCTTGCCCTCGCGCGGATCGCCGGCCGGCATGGCGGCAACCTTGGCGGCGAACTTCTCCACAAAGGCGTCGGCGACGGCGTCGACCACGATGATCCGCTCGGTGGACATGCAGATCTGGCCCGAGTTCATGAACGCGCCGAACGCCGCCGCCTTGACCGCCTCGTCGAGGTCGGCGTCGTCGAGGACGATCAGCGGCGCCTTGCCGCCGAGCTCCAGCAGGCAGGGCTTCAGATGCTCGGCCGCGCGCTTGGCGATGATCTTGCCGACGTGCGTGGAGCCGGTGAAGTTGATTCGCTTCACCTGCGGATGGTCGATCAGCGCGCCGACGATCTCACCGGCGTCGGCGGGAGCGTTGGTGACGATGCTGACCGCGCCTTCGGGCAGCCCTGCATCGGCAAAGGCCTGCGCGATCAGCTGGTGGGTGCGCGGGCATTGCTCGCTAGCCTTGAGTACCACCGTGTTGCCGCAAGCCAACGGCACCGCGACCGCGCGCACCGCCAGGATGATCGGCGCGTTCCACGGCGCGATGCCGAGCATCACGCCGACGGGCTCACGCAGCGCCATGGCGATGCAGCCGGGCTTGTCCGACGGGATTACCTCGCCGCCGATCTGGGTGGTCAGCGCCGCGGCTTCGCGAATGATGCCGACGCCAAGCATCAAGTTGAACCGCGCCCAACCCTCCGTCGCGCCGATCTCCCCCATCATCGCGGCGATGAGTTCGTCCGCCTTTGCGGCAAGCGCGTCGGCCGCCTTGTTGAGCAGCGCGCGCCGCGCGTTGGGCCCGAAGGCCGACCAGATGGGGAAGGCGCCCGCCGCCGCCGCCACCGCGGCATGGGCGTCGGCGACGGTGGCAGCAGGCGTCGTGCTGGCCACCCTGCCGGTTACCGGGTCGAGGCGCTCGAACGTCGTTGCGGTCACACGGGGCTCAACCAAGCTCGCCATCCACCCTCTCCGTTTATTGTTATGCGACATAGCGGATACCGCAACGCGCGGCAAACGCTTTATCGCCTAGTTCGACCGCGCCTCGATGCGGCTGAGCAGCAGGATCAGGGTGGCGCGTTCGGTGCCTGAAAGATTGGATAACACGTCGTCTTCGTGCTGACGCAGACGCGCCAGCGAGTCGGCCAGGATGCGCTGGCCAGCCGGAGTCAGCGTCAGGGAAAAGGCGCGCCGATCGTCGCTGGCGGTCCTGCGTGCGATCAGCCCGCGCTCATCCAGTTCGTTGACCAAGCTGACCATGTTGGCGCGCTGGATGCCGAGCGCACGGCCCACCGCACCCTGATTGATGCCGGGATTGGCTTCGATGATCGAGAGCACCCCGAACAGCACCTGCCGCATGCCCGTTCCAGCCGTCGCACGGCTGAAGTCGGTGGCGATGACCGCCGACGCGCGCCGCATGTGATAGCCGACCAGTTCGTCCAGCACGCCCAGTCGGGGCGTCGCGCCGTCGTCGCTAGCCATCACCAAATCGCCGCACCCTGCATCGCCTGGGCGATAGGCGCGGCCTCGCCCCGCCTCAAGGCGCAGATCATTGCGGGCCCGTGTCGATGATGTTGGGCCGATCGCGGCGCAGCTGGGCGAACTCCTGCACCTGACGCCCGACCAGCAACAGCTGGGCCGCGACCTTCGGGTCCGTGCAGCCATCCTCGGTGAACAGGCCGGGGGTGGACTTGATCCCGGCGCCCAGCGGCGTCGGCCAGCCGCGCAGGGCATGGACGATCGCGCGCATCGTGCTCATCGTGCTGCCGGTCGCCGCCCAGCCATATGCCGTCGCGATCAGCCCGACCGGTACGCCGTCGAGGTAGACGCGCGGATCGGTGGCGGTCTGCTCGATATAGTCGATCGCGTTTTTGACGAGCCCGGACACCGACCCGTGATAGCCGGGGCTGGCGATGATCACCCCGTCGGCGGAGCGGATCGTATCAACGAAGCGGGCAATGTCGGGCGCGGCACAGTCGCCGGTACCGTAATGCGGGAGGGCGACCAGAAAGGCGCCGTCGAACAACGTGACCTCGGCGCCTGCCTGCCGGGCCGAATCCAACGCCAGCCGCAGCGCCAGCTCGGTGGACGAAGCGGGTTTGGTGGTGCCGCCGATCCCGACAATGTGCGTCATTGTGATCCCCGTTCGCTGGTGCGGTAACCGCGCCGTCAGGCGCGCTCCCATAGCCGATGTGCGCGAACATGCCATTGCGGGCTGGGCCCCCGGCGGACCTTATGCTGCGCTTACGCACCGGCACGGTTTTACCCATCGCGGCTTAACGTAGATCAGAGGCAAGTGCCGGGTTCGTTTCATCAAAGGCGCCCGCATGCCCTTCGACCTGTTGCTTGGCGCCATCGTCGCGTCCTTTGTCCTCGTCTACCTGCTCGCCGTGCTCGCACGGCCCGAGCGGTATTGAGGGGGCGGGGACATGACGCTCGCCGGATGGGGGATGATCCTCCTCTTCACCGCATTGTTCGTGGCGCTCGCGAAGCCCGCCGGCGCATGGCTGTATGCGCTCTATGCGCGCGAGACGCTGCCGCTCGGCGGAGTCGAGCGCGGCCTGTATCGACTGGCGGGCGTCGATCCGCGCGTCGAGCAGGGCTGGGTCGGCTATGCCGCCTCGCTGCTCGTCTTCAACCTGGCGGGCATCGTCTTCCTGTTCGCCGTCCTGAAGCTGCAGGGCGGGTTGCCGCTCAACCCGCAGGGGTTCACGGGCGTGGAGACGCTGCTGGCGTTCAACACGGCGGTCAGCTTCGTGACCAACACCAACTGGCAGAACTACGGTGGTGAGGCGACGCTGTCGCACCTGTCGCAGATGCTCGGCCTGACCGTACAGAACTTCCTTTCGGCCGCGACCGGGATCGCCGTCGCCTTCGCGTTCATCCGCGGCTTTGCCCGGCGGCAGGTCAGCGGGATCGGAAACTTCTGGGTCGATATGACCCGGGTCACGCTCTATCTGCTGCTGCCCGCCTGCGTCGTGCTGGCGATCGTCTACGTCGCGCTCGGCGTACCGCAGACCTTCGTCGCTTCGGCCACGGCCACGACGGTCGAAGGCGCGCAGCAGGTCATCGCGCTCGGGCCGGTCGCGTCGCAGCTGGCGATCAAGATGCTCGGCACCAATGGCGGCGGCTTCTTCAACGTCAACTCCGCGCACCCGTTCGAGAATCCGTCGGCGCTGGTCAACATGATCCAGATGCTGTCGATCTTCGTGCTCGGCGCCGGGCTGACGCTGACCTTCGGCCGGGCGGTGGGCAATGTCCGGCAGGGTTGGGCGCTGCTCGCTGCGATGGTCGCGCTGTTCCTGATGGGCGTGGTGGTGACCTATTGGGCGGAGGCCGCCGGCAACCCCATCCACCAGGCGCTCGGCCTCGCCGGCGGCAACATGGAGGGCAAGGAGGTCCGCTTCGGAATCGCCGCGACCGCGCTGTTCGCGGTGGTCACCACGGCCGCGTCGTGCGGCGCGGTGATCGGCATGCACGACAGCTTCATGCCGCTCGGCGGGCTGGTGACGATGTTCAACATCCAGCTCGGCGAGATCGTCATCGGCGGCGTCGGCGCGGGCCTCTACGGCATGCTGATCTACGCAATCCTGGCGGTGTTCATCGCCGGGCTGATGGTCGGCCGCACGCCGGAATATGTCGGCAAGAAGATCGAGGCGCGCGAGATGAAGCTGGCGGTGATCGCCATCGCCATCCTGCCACTGATGATCCTGGGGCTGACCGCGATCGCGGCCGTCACCCCGGCCGGGCTGGCCGGGCCGCTCGCCAAGGGGCCGCACGGCTTCAGCGAGATCCTCTACGCGTTCACGAGCGCGGTCGGGAACAACGGCTCCGCGTTCGGCGGGCTGACCGGCAACACGCCCTTCTACAATCTGCTGCTGGCGCTCGGCATGTTCGTCGGTCGGTTCGGCGTGATCCTGCCGGTTCTGGCCATCGCCGGCGGTCTCGCGGCGAAGCGCCATGTCCCGCCCGGCGCCGGGTCGTTCCCGACCACCGGTGTGCTGTGGGTCGGGCTGCTGGTCGCGATCATCCTGATCGTCGGCGGACTGACCTTTTTGCCCAGCCTCGCGCTCGGGCCGATCGCCGATCAGGCCCAGATCGCCGCCGGCGTACTTCTTTAGAGAGTCTGCTGAAATGTCCGATCAAACCTCTCTCTTCACGGGCCCGCTGATGGTGGCGGCGACCCGCGACGCCGTGCTCAAGCTCGATCCGCGCGCGCTGATCCGCAACCCGGTCATGTTCGTGACCGCGATCGTGGCGGCGCTGTCGACCGTGCTGCTCGTCAAGGGGATTGCGACCGGAACGGGGGACTCCGGTTTCGAGGCGCAGCTCGTCTTCTGGCTGTGGCTGACGGTGCTGTTCGGTAATTTCGCCGAAGCGCTCGCCGAGGGGCGCGGCAAGGCGCAGGCCGCGTCGCTGCGCTCCACCAAGGCCGATCTTTCGGCAAAGCGCCTGATCGGCGTCGGCGAGGCCTGGTCCACGGTGCCTGCGGCGCAGCTGATGATCGGCGAGATCGTGCTGGTCGAGACCGGCGATCTGATTCCGGCGGACGGCGAGGTCGTGGCCGGCGTCGCGAGCGTCAACGAGGCCGCGATCACCGGAGAGTCGGCCCCCGTCATCCGCGAAGCAGGTGGCGACCGTTCGGCGGTGACCGCGGGAACGCGCGTCATTTCCGACAGCATCAAGGTGCGCGTGACGGCGGCGGCCGGACAGGGTTTCCTCGACCGCATGATCGCGCTGGTCGAAGGCGCGAGCCGGCAAAAGACGCCCAACGAGATCGCGCTGACGATCCTGCTCGCCGGGCTGACGCTGATCTTCCTGATCGCGGTGGGGACGCTGCCCGCCTTCGCCGCGTATGCAGGCGGGTCGCTCGCCGTGCCGGTGCTGGTGGCGCTGTTCGTGACGCTGATCCCGACCACGATCTCCGCCTTGTTGTCGGCGATCGGCATCGCCGGGATGGATCGGCTGGTGCGCTTCAACGTGCTCGCCAAGTCGGGCCGCGCGGTCGAGGCCGCCGGCGACATCGACACGCTGCTGCTCGACAAGACCGGCACGATCACGATTGGCGACCGTCAGGCGACCGCCTTCCTGCCGGTCGCCGGGATCACCGTGGAAGAGCTGACCGCAGCCGCGCGGCTGGCGAGCCTGGCCGACGAGACACCAGAGGGCCGCTCAATCGTGGTGCTCGCCGGTGCCGGCGAGGCGATGCCGGCCCATGCCGAGCCGATCGCCTTCACCTCGCAGACGCGGGTCTCCGGTCTCAAGATCGGCGAGCGCGAGCTGGTCAAGGGCGCGGTCGACGCCGTGCTCAACCGGCTGGGCCCGGTCGCCAACGCCGACGCGTTGCGTGCGATCTCGGACGGGGTCGCGCGGCAGGGTGCGACCCCGCTCGCAGTCGCCGACGGCAACCGTCTGCTCGGCGTCGTCCAGCTCAAGGACATCGTCAAGGCGGGCATCCGCGAGCGCTTCGGCGAGCTGCGGCGGATGGGCATCCGCACGGTGATGATCACCGGCGACAACCCGCTCACCGCCGCCAGTATCGCCGCCGAGAGCGGGGTCGACGATTTCCTCGCCGAGGCGACGCCGGAGGACAAGCTCGAGCTGATCCGTAAGGAGCAGCAGGGCGGCAAACTCGTGGCGATGTGCGGCGACGGCACCAACGACGCCCCCGCGCTCGCCCAGTCCGACGTCGGCGTGGCGATGAACACCGGCACGCAAGCCGCGCGCGAGGCGGGCAACATGGTCGACCTCGACAGCGACCCCACCAAGCTGATCGAGATCGTCGGGCTCGGCAAGCAGCTGCTGATGACGCGGGGCGCGCTGACCACCTTCTCGATCTCCAATGATGTGGCCAAGTACTTCGCGATCCTGCCGGCGATCTTCGTCGTGCTCTATCCGGGGCTGGGCGTGCTCAACGTGATGGGGCTGGGCAGCCCGGAAAGCGCGATCCTGTCGGCGATCATCTTCAACGCGCTGATCATCCCGGCGCTGGTCCCGCTGGCGCTTAAAGGTGTGAAATATCGACCCGCACCGGCGGGGACGCTGCTTGCCCGCAACCTCGCCGTCTATGGCGCGGGCGGCCTAATCGCGCCGTTCGTCGGCATCAAGCTCATCGATATGGCCGTTACCGGCCTCCGGCTCGTCTGAGGACAATCCCATGTTTACCGAAGTCACCCGCGCGCTGCGCCCGGCGTTTGTCCTGCTGCTCCTGCTCGCCGCCGTCACCGGCCTCGCCTACCCGGCGCTCATCACCGGCGTCGGCCAGCTCGCGATGCCCTTCCAGGCAAACGGCAGCCTGGTCCGGGATGGCGAGCGCGTCGTCGGATCGGAGCTGATCGCGCAGGGCTTCACCAGTCAACGCTACTTCCAGCCGCGCCCGTCGGCGGCCGGCAAGGGCTATGACGCATCGTCGACGGCCGCGACCAACCTCGCGCCCGGCTCCAAGGACCTGCGCGACGCGATCGCCACCCGCGTGGCGGACGCTCGCGCGCAAGGCATGACCGGGGGGATCGTTCCCGCCGACCTGGTCACCACTAGCGCCTCGGGGCTGGATCCCGATCTCAGCCCCGAGGCGGCCTTTTCGCAAGCGCCTCGGATTGCTCGCGCCAGAGGCCTGGGCGAGGCGCGGGTCCGTGCGCTGGTCGATAGCCGCATCGAATATCCGCTGCTCGGCATGGTCGGCGAGCGCCGGGTCAACGTGCTGCTGCTCAATCGACAGCTCGACCGGATGGCGTCTAACACGTCGCGATGAACGATGCCGCCCGTCCGTCGCCAGAGGCGCTGCTGAAGGCGGCGCGGCGGGAAGCGCGGGGGCGGCTCAAGATCTTCCTCGGCGCGGCACCGGGCGTCGGCAAGACCTTCGAGATGCTGCGCGAAGGCGCGGACCTGCTGCGCAACGGGCTCGATGTTGTCGCCGGCGTGGTCGAGACCCACGGCCGCGCCGAGACCGAGACGCTGGTAGCGCCCTTTGAGGTGCTGCCTCGTCGTACCATCGAGCACGGCGCGCATACGCTCGCCGAGTTCGACCTCGACGGCATGCTCGCGCGCAAACCCCGGGTCGCGCTGATCGACGAGTTCGCGCACACCAACGCGCCGGGCAGCCGCCATCCCAAGCGCTGGCAGGATATTGAGGAGCTGCGCGACGCCGGCATCGACGTGCTGACGACGCTCAACATCCAGCATGTCGAGAGCCTCAACGATGTCGTCGCCGGGTTCACGCGCGTCCGGGTGCGCGAGACGGTGCCGGACGCGATCCTCGACGACGCCGAGATCGAGATCGTGGACCTGCCGCCCGACGAGCTGATCGAGCGGCTAAAGGCGGGCAAGGTCTATGTCCCGCACGAGGCGACGCGCGCGCTGGGCCATTTCTTCTCGAAGTCGAACCTATCGGCGCTGCGCGAGCTGGCGCTGCGCCGCGCCGCGCAGACGGTGGATCGGCACCTGCTCGATCATGTCGCCAGCGTCGGCGAGCGCGGCACCTGGGCGGCGGGGGAGCGGGTCGTCGTCGCGATCGGCGACCAGCCCGGCGGCGACGCGCTGATTCGCGCCACCAAGCGGCTGGCCGACGCCCTGCACGCGCCGTGGACGGCGGTCAGCGTTGAGACGCCGCGCAGCGCCACGCTGAGTGCTGCGGCGCGCGAGCGCATGGCGCACGCGCTGAAGCTCGCGACCGGACTGGGCGCCACCATCGCCACCGTGCCGGCGCGCTCCGTGTTCGACGGGCTGTGCGCGCATATCATCGAGACGCGTGCGACCGCGGTGGTGGTCGGCAAGTCGCGCCGGAGCTGGTGGTTCGAGCTGCGCCACGGCTCCGTCGTGGACCGGCTGGTGCGGGTGCTCGACGGCGTCGCGGTGCATGTCGTCCCCGTCGCCGGGGTGGTGCCGGCGGACGCCGAGCCACGCTCCGTCCGCCCGCCGGCGACGCGCGGCGTCCTGCTCGGGCTCGGACTGATCGCGCTGACCACGGCGGCGGCGATCGGCATCCAGCCGCTGATCGGACCCAAGTCGGTCGACCTCCTCTATCTGCTGCCGGTGATCGCCACCGCGACGCTGTTCGGCCTCAGGCCGTCCCTGGCCGCCAGCGTCGCGGCGGCGCTGGCGTACAACTTCTTCTTCCTGCCGCCGCTCTACACCTTCACCATCGCCGATCCGCAGAATGTCGTGACCCTGCTCGTGCTGACCATCGTCGCGGTCGTGGCGAGCCACCTCGCCGGCGGCCTGCGGCGCGAGGCGACGATCGGCGCGCGCACCGCGACGGAGAACGCGGCACTCGCCGCCTTCGGACAGCGGCTGGCGGCGGTTTCCGACGAGGCGGGCACGGCGGCGGCGGTGTGCGAGGAGGTGGCGCAGCTGCTCGACGTCTCCACCGTCCTGTTCGCGCGCGAGGGCAACAGGCTGACCGTGATCGGCGCATGCCCGCAAGGTCCGTCGATGGGGCCGATCGACATTGCCGCAGGCGAGTGGGCGTTCGACCGTGGTGAGGTGTCGGGGCGCGACAGCGGCACGCTCACCGCCAGCGACTGGCAGTTCCATCCGCTGGAGACGGCGCTGGGGGTGCTCGGCGTCCTGGGGATCGCGCGCCACGGTCGCGGCGATCCGGTGCCGGCGGACAAACGTGTCCTTTTTACTACGCTGATCGGCCAGGCCGCGCTGGCGCATGAACGCCTGAAGCTGGAGGCGAATGCGCGCGAGGTCAGCGCGCTGCAGCAGCGCGACGACCTGCGCGCAACGCTGTTGTCCTCGATCGGCCACGATCTGAAGACGCCGCTCACCGCGGTCGTCGCCGCCGCCGACGCGCTGGCCGCCGAACATGGCGCGTCGCCGACGACCGCGACGCTGAAGGGGGAGGCGCGACGGCTCCGCCGCGTCTTCGACGACCTGGTCGAGATGACGCGGATCGAGGCGGGCGCGCTGGTGGTGCGGCGCGAGGCGACCGACCTGACCGACGCCGTTGCCGCCGCCGCGCAGGACCTGCGCGCCGAGCTCGCCCGCCACCGGCTGGTGCTCGACGTGCCGCCGACGCTGCCGCTGGTCGAGGCGGACCCGCGCATGCTCCACCATGTCCTCATCAACCTGCTGGGCAACGCCGCCAAGTTCGCACCCGCGCAGACGCCGATCACGGTCAGGGGGCGACGCGCCCCCGACGGGCTGACGCTGGCGGTGCTCGACCAAGGCCCGGGTCTGCCGCAGGGCCGCGAGACGACGCTGTTCGATCGCTTCACCCGCGTCGACGGCGACGATATGAGCGGCGGCACCGGGCTGGGGCTGGCGATCGTGAAGGGTTTCGCCGACGCCATGGGGCTGGGGGTCAAGGCGCGCAATCGCGACGAGGGCGGGGCGGTGTTCGAGGTGGTCTGGCCCGAGGTGGCGATCCGCCGGACCTTGCAGCAGGTCGAGCGGCGATGACCGGTACGATCCTGATCGTCGACGACGAACCCGCGATCCGCCGCCTGGTGCGCGGTGCGGTCGAACGCGCCGGCTACTCGGTCGACGAGGCGGCGACCGCGGCCGAAGGCGTGACGGCGGCGCGGCGGGAAGGCTGCGAACTGGTGCTGCTCGATCTCGGCCTCCCCGACCGGGACGGCCTGGAGCTGGTGCCGCTGCTTAAGGCGCTGGGTCGGGCCGTGATCGTCCTGACCGCACGCGACGAGACCGCCGAAAAGGTCGCCGCCCTGGACCTCGGCGCCGACGATTATGTCGTCAAGCCGTTCGATACCGACGAACTGCTCGCCCGCATCCGGACCGGACTCCGGCACCGTTCGGGTGGGGCGGGCGACGCAGCTGTCGTGACGGTGGGCACCATCGTCATCGACTTGCCCGCCCGCCGCGTGTCGCGGGAGGGGGCGGAGGTGAAGCTGACGCGCAAGGAATATGCGGTGCTGGCCGAGCTGGCCCGGCACCCGGACCGCGTCGTCATCCATGCCCATCTGCTCCGCGCGGTATGGGGTCAGGCGCATGCGGAGGATGTCGAGTATCTGCGCGTCACCATGCGCGGGCTGCGGCTCAAGCTCGAAGAAGACCCTGCATCGCCGGTGCTGCTGAGAAACGAACCGGGCATCGGCTATCGCCTGACCAGCGGCTGACGGACTAGGTGCGGGCCCTATTGAAGCTTGACTGGAAAGCGCGACTTTCGTCCCGGTGAACGACGAAGCTCCATCGATTTGCGTGGCCGCGCTGTATCAATTCGCGCGGTTCGAGGATCCTGGCGCCATCCGGCGCTCGCTGGCGGAGCTCTGCGACCAACTGGCATTGAGGGGCACGCTGCTGATCGCGCCGGAAGGATTGAACGGGACCATCGCCGGCTCGCGCTCCGCGATCGACGCGGTGCTCATCCATATCCGCGCCTTGCCCGGTTGCGCGGCGGTCGAGGTCAAGCTGGCCCGAGCCCCTGCCGCGCCGTTCGATCGCATGAAGGTGCGCGTGAAGCGGGAAATCGTGACCATGGGCGAGCCCGGCCTCGATCCGCTCACCGACGCGGGCCGATATGTCGAGGTTGAGGACTGGAACGCGATGGTCGACGATCCGGATACGATCGTGATCGACACCCGCAACGCCTATGAAGTGGCGCTGGGAAGCTTCGATGGCGCGATCAACCCCGGGACGAGGAGCTTCAGCGAGTTTCCCCAATGGTTCCGGTCTTTCCGCGCCGAACGCGAGCGAGACGGTGTGATGCCGCCGATCGCGATGTTCTGCACCGGCGGCATCCGGTGCGAAAAGGCGACCGCGTTCCTCAAGGCCGAAGGGCTCGACCGGGTCTATCATCTGAAGGGCGGCATCCTTGCTTACCTGGAGGGTACACCGCCCGGCGCGAGCCGCTGGCAGGGCGAGTGCTTCGTCTTCGACCAGCGCGTCACCGTCACGGCGGAACTCGTGGCCGGCAAAGCGCGATTGTGCCCCAGGTGCCAACGCTCGTTCGACGGCCAGGCTTGTGTTGCTTGTACCGATTGAGACGATCGTCCTTGTGCCTGGTCCCGAAAGTGCCACATGCTGCACTGCAGCGAAGACAGCGGGCAACGGATCGGCGAATAATGGTGATACGAAGTAGCGGATGTTCCGCCCGGCGTCGTCGGGCCGCGCAGCCCGTGGCGGGCCGGTGCCGGTGAGCACGCGCGCGGATCTTTCCGCCGCGACCGCGGATGGCGCAGTGACGCCGCTCGGCCGCATGGGGCGCCGCGAATTCGTCGTGGTGATCGCGGCGCTGATGGCGGTGAACGCATTAGGCATCGACATGATGCTGCCGGCTCTGGCCGACATCGGCGCCGAGCTGAGGATCGCCGACGCCAACGATCGCCAGTGGGTGGTGACCGCCTACATCCTGGGTTTCGGACTCGGGCAGCTCGTTTATGGGCCGTTGGCGGATCGCTTCGGACGCAAGCCTGTTCTCGCGATCACCCTGGCCGGGTTCGTGGCGGCCAGCCTGTTCGCCGCCGAGGCGACGACCTTCCCGGCCTTGCTCGGCGCGCGCTTGCTGCAAGGCTTCATGTCGGCCTCCACCCGCGTCGTCGCGGTGGCGATGGTGCGCGACAACTTTTCGGGTCGGCGCATGGCGCGCACCATGTCGCTGGCGCAGATGATCTTCTTTGTGGTGCCGATTATCGCGCCCAGCATCGGCGAGCTGCTGCTGTCGTTTGGACCTTGGCGGATCATCTTCTATGCGCTCGGCGCCTTCGCGGCGGCCGTGCTCGCCTGGTCGCTGCTGCGGCTGCCCGAGACGTTGCCCACCACCCGCCGGGTCGCGCTATCCGTGTCGACGGTGGTCGAGGGCTATCGCGCTACGCTCACCAACCGCCACTCGCTGGGCTATGCGATCGCGTCGTCGCTGACCTTTGGCGGCATCATCGGCTTCGTCGCCTGCTGCCAGCAGATCTTCGTGGAGCGGTTCGGGGCGGGTGACCGGTTCGCGCTGCTGTTCGGCCTGTGCGCGTTCTCGATGGGCTGTGCGTCCTTCGCCAACAGCAGGCTGGTCGAGCGGCTCGGAACACGGCTGATCTCGCAGACCGGGGTGTTCGCCTTCATCGCGCTGTCGATCGCGCACATCCTCACCATTGCCGCAGGCGCCGAGACGCTGTGGAGCTTCATCCTCTTCCAGGCGCTCAGCATGACCTGCATCGGCCTGTGCGGGTCGAACTTCGGCGCGATGGCGATGGAGCCGGTCGGCCACATCGCCGGCAGCGCGTCATCGGTGCAAGGCTTCATCACCAGCATCTGCGGCGTCATCGTCGGGTCATGGATCGGCCAATCCTATGACGGCACGACCTTGCCGCTGGCGGTCGGCAACCTGCTGATCGGCCTCGCCGTGCTCGCGGTCATCTATGTGGTGGAGCAGGGCAGGCTGTTCCGGCCGCACCACCCTGCCGCTGGCTAACGAAGCCGGAAGGCCTGCACCCCGAAGCCTATAGCTTCACCTCGATCAGCACGGGACCATCGGCCCGCAGCGAGTTCACCAGCTGCTTGTGGAAGTCCTCGGCCGTCTCCACCGATACCGCGGGAACGCCCATCGACTTGGCCATCGCGGGCCAATCGATCTTGGGCCGGTCGAGGTCGATCATCGACAGCGCGCGCGGGCCCGGCGCGCTGCCCGCGCCCATGTTGGAAAACTCCGCTTTCAGGATCGCATAGCTGTTGTTGGCGAAGATGATCGTCGTGATCGGCAGCCCCTCGCGCGCCTGCGTCCACAGCGCCTGGATCGTGTACATCGCGCTGCCGTCGCCGGTCATGCAGATGGTCCGCCGATCCGGGCAGGCCAGCGCCGCGCCGGTCGCCACCGGGGGCGAGTAGCCGATCGAGCCGCCCATGTTGTTGATCAGGTCGTGCGGCCGCGCGCCGGCGGTGTAGCCCATCGTCTCGCGCCCCGTGGTGAGTGATTCGTCGACGATGATCGCGCCTTCCGGGATCGCGGCGGCGAGCGCATGCGCGATCGAGATCGGGTTGAGCGGCCCTGTGGGCACCGGTGTCTCCACCCGCTGCTGGACCAGCGCTGCGCCGCCGGCGGGCCCGAGCAGGTCGAGCAGCATCGCCAGCGCCGCCGCGCTGTCCTCGTCCGCCTCGGCGAGCGCATGGACTTGCGTACCCGGCGCCTTCAGCAGGCTGGGCTGATCGGGATAGGAGAAGAAGGCGACCGGCTCGGTCGTCTCGACGGTGATGAGATGCTTGAACGGCTTCAGGAAAGCGAGCGCCGGCGCCACCGAATAGGGGATGCGCTCCAGCGGCGTGCGGCCCGCGCCCCGCTCCATCCGGGCGGTGAAGAACTGCGATCCCAGCCGCGCGCCGGCCTTGCCCGCGACCTGGCCGGCGAGCGACAGCGCCTCGCCGCGCGTGGCCTTGTTGGCGAGGATGATGAGCGCCGGCTCGCCAGAACGCAAAACCTTGGCGACCTGCTCGACCCGCTGCCGGTCCGGCGCGCGCCGGGTGCGGCTGGGTTTGGGCAGGCGGACGATCTCGCCCGCGTCCTGCCAGCTTGCGTCGCCTGGCAGGATCAGCGTCGCGATACGGCCGGGGTGCTCGCTCGCCTTGGCGACGCCGGCTGCGACGTCGGTGGCAACCGAGGCGGCGCCGTCGATGCGCCGGACCCAGTGGCTGAGCGGCCGCGCCAGACCCTCGATGTCACTGGTTAGCGGCGCGTCGTATTTCAGGTGGCTCGACGAATGCTCGCCGACGACGTTGACCATGCCCGACGACGCGCGCCGGGCATTGTGGATGTTGGCGAGGCCGTTCGACAGGCCCGGACCGAGATGCAGCAGCGTCGCGGCGGGCGCGTCCTTCATCCGGTACCAGCCGTCGGCGGCGCCGGTCGCCACGCCTTCGAACAGGCACAGCACCGGCTTGATACGCGGATTCTCCAGCGCCGCGAGAAAGTGCATCTCCGACGTGCCGGGGTTGGCGAAGCAGACCTCCACCCCCTGATCGGTCAGCGTTTCCACCAGATGTTCCGCGCCGTTCATGCCTGCTCCTGCTTGCGCTTTGACTTTGTCGAAAGCGCCTTAGAGGTTTCGATCGCGCTTGGCGCCTTTTCCGTCAGCTCGGGCATATATGGTCGCGGGTCGAGGTGCGCCTTTGCGCCGGCAGCGGCGAAGGCCACCCGGCGGCAGCGCGCGGCCGGTCAGCTTCCGGGCTGGGTATAGGGGGCGACCGCGAACAGCTCGCGCTGCCAGCCGCGCGGGTCGTCCACGATGCGGCCGCCTACGTCGAACACCATCGTCGCCCGCCGCTCCAGCGTATAACGCGGCCAGGGTGACGCGCCCGGCAGGTCCGGCGCGCCGGTGCGGGCAAAGGCGACGAAGCGGTCCTGCATCGCGCGCGACGCAGCGCGCACGTCCGGCCCTTCGCCGGTCCCGGCTCCAGGCGCGTTCGCCGTGCCGAAGACAAGGGGCACGTCGATGCAGTGAAACGCGCCGCGCCGTGGATCGGCACGCGAGGTGAAATCGACCTGGTAGAACCAGACCGGCGCGTCGGCGCGCGCGCGGGCCTCGGCCACCTCCAGCTGACCGCGCCAGCTGCGTCCGGCGGTGGTCGCGAGGAAATAGACGTCCGCGGGCGACGCGGTCGGCAGGCGGCGGCGATACTCCGCGACGATCCGCTCGGGCGCGACATCGACCGGCAGCTCGTCGGCGATGCGCGGCGCGACGTTGCTCCAGCTCATCGTCGACACGAACGGCGCGTCGGGATCGACGAACGCCCGCATCTCGTCGCGCGCGTTGCCGGTCATCATCGGAACGTGGCGCGACATCGCCGGCGCGTCGGGCCAGAAGGGATGGCGCGGGAGCGACCGCAGGTCGAGCACCGGCCCCATATAGACCGGGCCACCCAGCACCGGATCCTCGGCGTCCAGCGCGGCGATCAGCCGCTCCACCGGCAGCGCCGCCGCTTCGCTGACGCCGACCCCCAGCTTCGTCAGGAACGCTTGCGCCCGGCGGGTCGCATTGCGGGGCCCGCTCGCCGTCACCTGCTGGCCGCTCATCGTCGCGGCGCGGTGGATCAGCCCTTGGGCGGCGGGCATGGCGAGCAGCGTCGTCACCTTGCCGCCGCCACCCGAGTCGCCGAACGCCATCACGCGGGCGGGGTCGCCGCCGAACGCGGCGATGTTGTCGCGCACCCAGCGCAGGGCCAGCACCAGGTCGAGCTGGCCGGCGTTGCCGCTGTCCGGGAAGCGCGGGTCCAGCCGCGCGAGATAGAGATAGCCGAGCGCGTTCAACCGGTGGTTGATCGTCACCACCACGACCTCGCGCCCGGCCAGGTGCCGCCCGTCGCTGACCGGGTCGGAGCCGCTGCCGAACGCATAGGCGCCGCCATGGATGTAGACCATCACCGGCAGCCGCGCGCCCGATCGTGCCTCGGGCGTCCAGATGTTGAGGAACAGGCAGTCCTCGGACTGCGGCTGTCGCTTGCCGCGCTGTGGGCAGACCGGCCCGAATGCTCGCGCGGGTTGCACGTCCCGCGCCTGGGGCTCGGCGGTCGGCGCCCGGAAGCGCTCGGCCCGGCCATAGCGGATGCCGAGAAAGCGGGTCACGCCATTGTCCAGCCGCTCGCCGGCGAACCGTCCGGCCGGGCATGCCACCTCCGCCGCCCCGGTGCGGCCGAATGCCGCGCCGGCGGCGACCAGCGCCGTGGCGCCGGCCATCACCGTGCGCCGCGTCGGCCGGTCGGGCTCAGCCATGCGTCACCGCCCGGGCCTCGGCGAGCAGCACGTCGACCTGCCGCATCCGGATGGTGCTGCGCGACCACACCACGCCCACCCGGCGGCCGATCTCCGGCGTCGGCAACGGCAGCCGCACGACCTCGATCCCCTCGGGCCAGGGTGGCGACCAATCGGGAACGAGCGAGACGCCCAAGCCCCGGTCGACCATCACCGCGATGGCGTTGAGCGCATTGAGCTCGAAACGCTCGTGCGGCCGGATGTCCGCCTTGCGCAGATACTCCTCCGCATGCCGGCCGCCCCACTGGTTGCGGTCGTAGCGGATCAGCGGTTCGTTCGCGAGCAGGTCGTGCGCGCTGCGGTGCGCCAGCCGCGCCGGCGCGAGCACGATCAGCGGCTCCTCGCGCAATACCATCCAGCCGCTGGTTTTAGGCAGCGGATACGGCGCCTCCAGCACGAATGCGGCGTCCAGGGTGCCCCCTTCCACCTGAGCATAGAGCTGGGCGGAGTTGCCGGACTCGATGTGGACCTTGATGTCCGGAAAGCGCGCGCTGACCCGCGCCAGGATCTCGGGCAGCATCCCCATCAGCGGCGTCGTGCAGGCGCCGAGATGAAGCTCGCCGCTGAGCGCGTCGTCATTGGCGATGCTCTTCAGATCGGCGGCGTCGCGCAGCAGCTGGCGGGCATGGGGCAGGATGCGGCCGCCCTGTTCCGTCATGCGCACCGTCCGCCCGACCCGGACGATCAGCGATGCGCCCAGCTCGCGCTCGAGCGACTGGAGCTGCTGCGCGATCGCGGACGGGCTGATGTCGAGCGCGCGCGCGGCGGCGGCCATCGAACCCTGATCGACGACGGCGACGAAGGTTCTCAGGACGTGGACGTCGATGCCAGCCGCTCCGGTTCGATGTCTGGCCTGCCCTTGCGGCCGCCGCCCGTGAAGACCGTCATGCCATCGAGCTGCTCACGCGTCGGCGGCGGGAAGAAGAGGCTGGCGAGGTAGCCGATCACGATCGACATGACGATCGCGATCGCCAGGTAGAAATAGGGGTGAACCAACGCGAAGATCCACGCGATCAGCGTGATCACCGACGCCGCGACGATGCCGATCGCGGTGCCCTGCCAGTTCGCGCGCGTCGTGAACATGCCGAGCGTATAGGCGCCGGCGCAGCTGCCGCCCAGCAGCCCGAACAGCTCGATCGTCAGGTCGAGCAGCGAGTGGATGTCGAGCCGCGACAGCACCACGGCGATGGCGACGCCGACCAGCCCGACCAGCACCGTCATCCACTCGGCGAAGCGTACCGCCTGCTTCTGGGTCGGCGGCACGCGCTTGAACTTCTCGTAGAAATCGACCGACAGCAGCGTCGCCACCGAGTTGATCGTGCCGCTGAGCGTTCCCATCGCGGCCGCGAACAGGCCGGCGATGATGATGCCGGTGACGCCGTGCGGCAGCTCGGTGCCGATGAAGCTGGGGAACACCGCGTCGACCGGCAACAACGGGTCGAGCCGCCCGGGATTGGCGCGGTAATAGGCGAACAGCGTCGTGCCGATGATGTAGAACAGCAGCCCGGCCGGGAACAGGACAGCGGCGAAGAACCACACCGAGCGGCTCGCCTCCTTCTCCGAGGAGGTCGACAGGACGCGCTGCATCAGCACCTGGTCCTTGGGAAAGGTCAGGATGGTGTCGAAGGTGTAGAGGATCAGGAAACCCCAGATCGTCGGGGTGGTGAAATCGAAGCTGACATTGACCAGCTTGGTCTTGTCGAACTCCGCCGCCGTGGACACGATCTGGCTCAGCCCGACGGCGTTGATAATGAACCCGATCGCGAAGATCGCGCCCGCCATCAGCACCACGACCTGAAAGACGTCGGTCCACACCACCGCCTTCATGCCGCCGAGTGCTGTGTAGACGATGGTGCACAGCCCGATCACCAGGATGCAGCCGACCACGTTCATGCCGGTGATCGTGCCGATCGCCAGCGCCGGCAGGAACAGGACGATCCCCATCCGCCCGCCGACATGCATCAGGATCGCCAGCGCCGACGACAGCATGCGGATGATCGGGTGGAAGCGCGTCTCCAGATAGCCGAACACCGACACCAGGTTGAGCCGCCGGAACAGCGGGATCACCCAATAGGCGACCGCCACCAGCGCGAACACCGTGACGATCTTGGACATCATGTACTGCCAGTCGGTGTCGAACGCCTTGGCCGGCACCGCCAGGTAGCTGATCGAGCTGGTATTGGTCGCGAACATGCTGATGCCCGCCGCCCAGAACGGGATGGTGCGCGAGCCGAGGAAGAATTCGCTGGTCGATCCCATCCGCGAACGGCTCCAGAAATAGAAGCCGATCCCGAGCATCGCCGCCAGGTAGGTGCCGATGATCGACCAGTCGAGCCAGCCGAGCGGACGACGCTGCAGCTCCAACTCCGCGGCGGCAACGGTCAGGCCGCCGCCGGTGGGGCTGACCGAGACGATGCCGTTGCCGAACGGCGTGATCGCGGCACTTGCCGCCACCCGGTGACCGAGCGGCGCCCAAGCGTCGGTGACCGCGCTGTAGCTGTACCACTCCGCGTCCCGCCCCGCGCCGACCAGGTAGAGGAGATAAGCCTGGCCGATGGCGCGCGGCGAGCCGGCGACCACGGGTCCGGGCGCGGCGGAACGGGCGACCCATCCCTCCTTACCCGTCCAGCGTAGCTGGCGGTCGCCGCCCGCGGTCGCGAGCGTCAGGAACAGGGTCGGGCCGCGCGCCGCCAACGCGACAGGCTCGCCGGCGCCGGGCCAGGGCGCGGTCGCGGTCCAGCCGCCGCCGGCAACGGGAACCCGCAGCATCCGCGGCCGACCGCCGGCGTCGCGCCCGACCACCACCAGCGTCTCGGCCAGCAGCGTCGCCTGCGCCGAACGCAGCGGAACCGGCAGCGGCGGCAGCGCGCGGAGTTGCAGCGCCGCGTCCGCCGTCCCGATCATCGCCACCCGCTCGATCTGCCCGCCCGCTCCGAACAGCAACGCGGCGCGTCGGCCGTCGCTGACGCCGCCGGTCACGCCTCCCAATCCCGCCGCACGAAGCGGTGTCCAGGCCGAGCCGCCAGCGCGCAACATCGCCGCACCACCGCCACGCACCAGGACCGGTTGGCCTTCGAGCGACACCAGGACGGGCTTGCCGGTGCCGGGGAGGGTGGTCAGCGCGGGGAGGGCGCGCGCCTTCACCGCCGTCACGCCGCCGCTCGCCAGCGCGGGCACCGACCAACAGGCGCACAGGATCGTCAGGCATGCGATCAGCCAGCGGGTCACGGCCATCGTCATGCGTCTTCCTCCGGGTCGTTCGCCGCCAGCATCGCTTCGGCCTGGCGGATCATGGGAGCGTCGATCATCTCGCCGTCCAGCGCGAACGCGCCGCGTCCCGCCGCTGCCGCGCCCCGCGCTCCGGCGACGATGCGGCGGGCGCGTTCCATAGTGACGGCTCCAATCCCGAACACCGTGTTCGCGATGGCGATCTGGCTCGGGTGGATGCAGCTCTTGCCGAGGAACCCCAGGCTGCGCGCAAGCTCCGCCTCGCCCCGGAACCCCGCGGCATCCGTCAGGTCCGGCCAAGCGCCGTCATAGGCGAAGCAGCCGGCGGCACCCGCCGCCACGCGGACCGTCCACAGCGCCGCATGGACATGCTCCCGGCGCCGCCCGATGCCGAGTTGGGCGAATAGGTCGTTGAGCCCGACCTGCAGGCCGGCGACCATCGGGTGCGCCACCGCGATATCGCCGGCACGGATGAGGCCGCGCGCCGTCTCGATGTTGACCAGCAGCCGCGCCGGGGCGGCCTGGGCACGGCACTGCAGGATCGCCTCCGCCGCCGCCCGCACCGCCTTGGCGCTCTCGCCTTTGGGAAGGTTGATCAGGTCAATCCGGGCATGGGCCAGAGCGATCAGATCGTCTTGAAAATGCCCGCTGTCCACCGCGTTAATGCGGACGATGATCGTCTTGCCGGTCGCGCGGATCGCGTCGCCGGCGAGAAACTCGGCCAGCCGCATCCGCGCTGTCGTCTTGGCGTCAGCGGGCACGGCATCTTCGAGATCGAAGGAAATCGCGTCGGCATCGCTGCCAAGCGCCTTGGCGAAGAAGTCGGGACGCGTGGCGGGGACGAACAACTTGCTACGCAACGCTTCCTCCCCCAGTCGGCACGCGATTGCGTTGCGGACCACGGAAAAGCTACCGTGTACTTGGCTGGATAGGCAAGGTCGCACACGGACACCGCGCGAAACCGACGGTGTGAACGCAGCCGACCATGGTTTTATTGGGGCGCCCGCGCCCGGTACACAGCGGCAAAATACGAGGGAGGGGATAATGAAGGATTTCGCTCGCGTGGCGCTCGCCACGCTTCTGGCGTCGACCGCATGGTCGGGCGCAGCCGCCCAGCAAGCCGGCCCGCAGCCCGCCGAACCGACCGTAGCCCAGGAGGCCGCCACCACCGGCGACGTTCCCCCGGAGGACGACACCAGCGGCCGCGACGTCATCATCACCGGCAGCCGTACGCCCAAGGCCGTGGACAAGATCCCCGGCGCGGTCACGGTGGTGACGCCGGCGGAGGTGCAGCGGTCGCTGGCGATCACCGAGGACAACACCGCCATCCTGGCAAAGACCGTCCCCGGCTATTCGGAATCGAACCAGACGCTCAATACGCTCGGCGAGACGCTGCGCGGCCGTGCCTCGCTGTATCTGTTCGACGGCATCCCGCAGTCGACGCCGCTGCGCGACGGCAGCCGCAACGCGACCTTCACCGACATGTCGATCGTCGAGCGGATCGAGGTCATCAGCGGCGCGTCCGCGTCCGAAGGCATCGGCGCGGCGGGTGGCGTGATCAACTACATCACCAAGCGCGCCACGCGTGAGGGCTTCCACGCCAATGTCGGCGGCCGGCTGGGCACGCAGTTCCGCGACGACAGCGGCATTTGGGGCATCAAGGGCGATATCGCCTACAAGAGCGGCGGCTTCGACGTGTTCGCCGCCGCCGCTTATGTAGATCGCGGCGCCACCTATGACGCGCGCGGCCGTCGCATCGGGCTCAGCGCGTCGAGCTCGCTCGCCGACACCGAGCAGAAGAACTTCTTCCTGAAGACCGGCTTCAACTTCGGCGAAAGCCAGCGGCTCGAGCTGACCGGCAACTTCTTCCGGCTCGCGAGCAAGGGCAATTACCGCTATGTCGCGGGTATCCGCCCTCCGGCCGGCACCGACCAGACCACCGGGCTTCCGGACACGTCCGAGCGCGGGCCGCAGCTGGTCAATGGCGGCGACGTGCTGCGCACCGAATTCAACGAGTTCAAGCAGGCGGCGCTCAACTACAGCAACACCGATCTGTTCGGCGGCAGCCTCCTCGCCACCGCTTATTACGCGCGGCAGGCGATGCGCTTCGGCGGCGAGAATACCGACGATCGCCAGGATCCGCTGATCGCGCCGATCGGCACGCTGGTCGACCAGTCGGAGATCAACTCCAAGAAATACGGCCTGCGCACCTCGTACACGTTGCCTGAGTTCCTGACGGGGCTGGAGGTCCGGGTCGGCATCGACGCGGTGTACGACAACACCGAACAGCGCCTGGCGCTCACCGACCGCGTGCTGGTGCCGCCGCTGAAATACACCAGCTTCGGTCCCTACGCGCAGCTGTCCTACGACATCGGTCCGGTGACGATCACCGGCGGCGTCCGGCACGAGGACGGCCGGGTCAAGGTCGACGACTACAACACGCTGTTCCGCCGCAACCGTGCCTTCGTCACCGGCGGCACGCTTAAATATACCAACGACCTGCTGAACGGCGGCATCATTGCCCGGTTCGGCGGCGGCTTCTCCGCCTTCGCATCGTACAGTGAAGGGTTCACGCTGCCCAATGTCGGCATCCCGCTGCGCAACATCAGCACGCCGAATCAGTCGGTAGAGGGCATCGTCGACCTGCAAGCGGTGATCTTCGAGAACAAGGAAATCGGTGCGAACTGGCGCGGCAGCTGGGGCAGCTTCGGCGCGTCCTATTACCGGTCCTACTCGCGGCTCGGCGCCAACCTGTCGGTCGATCCGGCGACGCTCGACTTCGTGCTCAACCGGCGGCCGGTGCGGATCACCGGCGTCGATGCGACGGCGGAACTCCGGCCGGTCTCCTGGCTGCGCCTCAACGCGCTGTACAGTCATGTGAAGGGCATGACGAGTGCGGCCAACAACATCACCGAGCCCCTCAACGTCCAGCTCGGCATCACCAACATTGCGCCGGACAAGTTGAACCTGACGGCGACGGTGATGCCGACGCCGGCGTTGGCCTTCTCTCTCGGCATGGATCAAACCATGGATCGCACCGTGCGCACCGGGGCGGTGGTGACCGAGCGCACCAAGGGCCGCACCCTGTTCGACGCCACCGTGCGCTACAAGATCGACGATCTCGGCACCGTGTCGCTGGGCGCGGAGAACCTGTTCAACAAGTTCTACTTCCTCGCCTTCTCGCAGATCGACTTCTTCCAGAACTATTTCGCCGGTCGCGGTCGTACCGTGACGCTGTCGCTGCGTAGCGACTTCTGAGCGGGGCCGATCGCGGGTCGGGGAGCGAAAACGTGGTCGACCCGCGATCCGGCGGTCAGGTGCTGGTCGCCGGCTCCGCCAATGCCGACATGGTGGTGCGCGCCGCGCGCATCCCCGCGCCGGGGGAAACGGTGCTCGGCGGCGATCTGACCGTCAACCCGGGCGGCAAGGGCGCCAACCAGGCAGTCGCCGCCGCGCGGGCGGGGGGCGCGCGGACCGCGATGCTGCTGGCGCTGGGGCAGGATCCGGCGGCGGACCTGCTCCAGCGATCGCTGACCGAGGCGGGCGTGACGCTGCACGTCGTCCGCAGCACACGTCCGACCGGCGCGGCGCTCATCACCGTGTCGGATACGGCCGAGAACGCGATCACCGTGGCGCCGGGTGCCAATGCGACGCTCGCGCGCGAGCACCTGCCGGAACTCGCGAAGGTGGAGTGGCTGGTGATGCAACTCGAAACGCCGATCGAGACGGTCACGGCTTACGCACAGGCGGCGCAGGCGGCGGGGGTCGGCGTGATGCTCAACGTCGCCCCGGCGCGCGCGGTGCCCGACGCGCTGCTCGCCGCGACCGACGTGCTCGTCGCCAACGAGGAGGAGCTGGCGATCATCGCCGGCAGCGAGCTTTCGATCGTCGATCGACTGGCGTCGCTGGACGTGCCGATCGCGATCGTCACGCTCGGCGCGCGCGGGTGTTGTGCGTGGCACAGCGCCGGCATGATCGTGCAGCCCGCGTTCCGGGTCGAGGCCGTGGACACCACGGCGGCGGGCGACACCTTTTGCGGTGCGCTGGTGGCGGCGTTCGCGCGCGGCGACGCGCTGCCGCTGGCGCTGCGCACCGCCAGCGCCGCGGCCGCGCTCGCGACGACGCGGCCGGGCGCGCAGGTGAGCATCCCCACCCGCGCCGAAGTCGATGCGCTGCTCGCGACCGATGGCGACAGCGCCGGTGACGTCGCGGAACTCGCGCGTTTCTGCGGCCTTCCCATCGCTTGGATCGAGCAGACGGGCGAACGATGACGGACTCTCCCCATCATACCACCAGCGACGTCAAGTTCAGCCACGCGCTGACCGGTCCGTACCTTCCCGCGCCCGGCAAGGTGCCCGGCTGGCCGTTCCAGGAGATGGGCCGCTGGACCATCGACGTCGCCGGCGCGGCCGAGGAATGGCTGACGGGATTGCGCGAATGGCGGCGCGAGCATCGCCTGCGCATCGGCCTGGACGACAGCCTGTACCGCCATCCCGATCTCGCCTGGTCGCAGGCGAACTTCGTCCATGCGTTGACGATGGTGGAGGACCGGTATTTCTTCGATCCGGGGACGGGCCGCTACACCGTGGACCGCTATCTGGACGATCTGGAGGCGCGCTTCGGCGGCGTCGACAGCGTGCTACTGTGGTACATCTACCCCAACATCGGCGTCGACGACCGCAGCCAGTTCGACCTTGTCCACGACCTGCCCGGCGGCCTAGACGGGCTGAAGCTGGCCGTTGCCGACTTCCACCGGCGCGGCGTCAAGGTCTTCCTGCCGACCATGCCGTGGGATCATGGCACGCGGGAGGGCGATGCGCCCGATTGGGAGCGGATGGCCGACATCGTCGCCCGCGTCGGCGCCGACGGCATCAACGGGGACACCTATTCGGGCGTACCGCGCGCCTTTCACCTCGCCTGCGAGAAGCGCGGGCGCGCGGTCGTGCTGCAGCCGGAGTCGACTGCGCAGGCGGGCGATCACATCCTCAGCTGGAACCTGCAGAGCTGGACCAAGCGGGTGCCCGACGAGTCGATCCCGCGCGTGGTGAAGCTGAAATGGGTCGAGCCGCGCCATATCGTCCAGATCGAGAACCGCTGGAGCCGCGAGCGCTGGAGCGACCTGCAACACGCTTTCTTCAACGGCATCGGCTATGTCGCGTGGGAGAATGTGTTCGGCTTCGTCAACCGGCTGACCGACCGCGACGCGGCGGCGCTGCGGCGGGTGGCGATGATCCAGCGCGCCTTCGCGGCGCTGCTGTCGACCGATGAGTGGGTGCCATACGACCGGACGCTCCAGGCCGGCGTCTTCGCCAGCCGCTTTCCGGGCGCCGGCCGGACCCTTTGGACGCTCATCAACCGCCAGGAATATGGCGTCGCGGGCGAGCAGATCGCGGTCGCTCATGTTGACGGTGCCCAGTATTATGATGTCTGGCACGGCCACGCGATCGAACCGCGCATCGCCGACGGTCGCGCCTTCTTCGATGTCGAACTCGAACCCCGAGGGTTCGCCGCGCTGCTGCAGGTCGCACCCGGCGGCGAGGGGGAGGGGCTTGCCCCGTTGCTGGCCGCCATGCGCGAACACGCCACCCCATTGGCAGACCGTTCGGCGACCTGGTCTCCAGAACCACAAGTCTTGGTCCCGATCGCCCCGACCCCCGCCTATGGCGCCCCGCCGGAGGACATGATGGCGATCCCCGCCGCCACCTTCGACTTCGCGGTGCACGGCAGGGTGATCGAGGGCTACGCCGCCGAGGGCGTCGACGTGCAATACCCCTGGGAGCCGAGCCCCCGCCGCTTCCACCGGCACCGGATCGACATCGCCGCCTTCGCGATAGACCGCTTTCCCGTCACCAACGCCGGCTTCAAGGCCTTCCTAGACGCTACCGGCTACGCCCCCGCCGACCCGCACAATTTCCTGCGCCATTGGATCGACGGCGCGCCCGCCGTCGGCGGCGAGCGACAGCCGGTGGTCTGGGTCGGGATCGAGGACGCGCGCGCCTATGCCGGCTGGGCGGGCAAGCGCCTGCCGCATGAGTGGGAGTGGCAATATGCCGCGCAAGGGCTCGACGGGCGGCGGTATCCTTGGGGAGACGACTGGCGCCCCGACGCCGTGCCCGCGCCGTCGCTTGCCCGCACGATGCCGGCCCTGGCCGACGTCGACGCCTATCCGGAGGGCGCGAGCCCGTTCGGCGTCATGGCGACCACCGGCCATGTCTGGCAGTGGACCGACGAGTATCTGGACCGCCATGTCCGTGCGGGTGTGCTGCGCGGCGGCAGCCCCTATCAGCCGCAAAGCTCGCACTGGTACTTCCCGCAAGGCTATACGCTCGACAGCCATGGCAAATACCTGCTGATGGCCCCGTCCAAGGACCGCTCGGGCGGGATCGGATTTCGTTGTGCCGTTGACCTCTAGCGTGGCGATGACGCTGGCCGCGCCCGGCGCGGTGACGCTGGGCGGACTGCTCGGCGACGCGGTGGAGGCGAACCGCCGCGGCCGGCTGTCGACTTTCATCACCGGGCCCGACAGCCCACCGATCACGATCTTCGACCCCGCCACCGTCGCGGCCAACGAGGGCGGCGACTGGTATGGCGAACATGCCGGCAAATGGCTCTACGCCGCCGCGCGCGCAGCGGTCCGCGCCGACGACACCGCGTTGCTCGCTCGCGTCCGCGCGGTCGCCGATCACCTCGTCGGGTTGCAGGACGCCGAAGGCTATCTCGGCAACTACCCGCCGCACCGCCGCTTCACCGTCAAGCAGCCGCCCAAGCCGGTCAGCTGGAACGGCGAGCCGGCGCTGCGGACCTGGGATATCTGGACCCATGCCTATCTGATCCTCGGCCTGCTTGAGGTCGCGGGTGCCACCGGCGACGACCGTTACGGCGCGGCGGCCTGCGCGATCGGCGACCTGGCGTGGCGTACGCTGTCCGGAAGCGACGTGCGGATCACCGACCTCGGCAATCATTTCGGCCTGTCGGCGACCGTGCTGCTCGACCCCGCCTGCGCGCTATATTTTGCGACCGGGGAACGACGCTACCTCAACCTCGCCCTGCTGGTGCTCGAACAGGCGGAGGCCGATCCGCACAGCGCCTTTCTGACGGCCGCGCTGGCCGGCGCGGATCCGTCCGAGATCGCCACCGGCAAGGCGTATCAGCTGCTCTGGAATCTGGTCGGCCTGGCGAAGCTGCACCGCGCGACCGGCGAGCGGCGCTATCTGACGGCGGTCCACCTGCTGTGGGAGAAGGTCCGCCAACACCATCTGACGCTCGGCGGCGGGCCGTGGGGCGGGGTCGCGCACCGTTCGCGAGAGGTGTTCAACCCGGCCGGCGTGTTCGATCCCCATGCCTATGTCGAGACCTGCTCGACCATGGCCTGGATTCAGCTCAACCGCGAGCTGCTGACCATCCTGGGCGAGGCGAAGTTCGCGCAGGCGATCGAGCGCAGCGCGTACAATGACCTACTCGGCGCCCAGTCCGCTGACGGCGAGGATTGGTGCTATTACAGCTTCCCCAACGGCAAGCGCGTCCACACCACCTATTGGCGCTGCTGCAAGTCGAGCGGCTCGATCGCGGTCGAGGAACTGCCGGAGCTCGCCTATGGCGTGACCGCGGGGGGCGAGATCGCGATCAACCTGCTCGGCCCGTCGGCCGCCACGCTCGACGTGCCCGGCATCGGTGCCGTCAGCGTTTCGCAGGTCACCGATTATCCCCTGGCCGAGACGATCGAGATCGTCGTCGACGCTGGCGGGGCGGAGGTGCCGCTGCTGGTCCGCATCCCCGACTGGGCCGACGGCGCGACGCTGACGGGCATGGATGGCGCGCTCACGCCCGACACCTACGCCCGGGTGCTGACCGCCGGCACGGTGACCCTCACCCTGCCGATGCCGCCCCGCCTCCACCACGCGGTCGCGCGCAACGTGCAGGAATCGCTGGCACCTGACGGATCGCGCGTCGCGCAGGAGGTGCTGCGCCGCGACTATGTCGGGCTCACCGCCGGGCCGCTGGTCTACGCCACCCAACTGATCGACGGGTTCAAGGCCGAGGAGACCGTGCGGCTGGGCGATGACGCGGTGCGGGCCGGCGACGACCGAACGCTGCTCCTGATGCCGCGCGACCGCGCGCCGATCGCGTTCGAGCCCTATTACCGCGCCGATGGCCGCCGCGACGGCGCGTGGCGTCTGACCTGGCTCCGCGTTGCACCGGAGGCCGGCGCGTGACCGCGTTCCGCAGCCCCAAGCGCACCGGCCCCGCCGGGCCGCTCACCGGCATCAAGGTGCTCGATCTCAGCGCCTATATCGCGGGCCCCTATGGCTGCACGTTGCTCGCCGACCAGGGCGCCGACGTCATCAAGGTGGAACCCCCGACCGGGGACAATCTTCGCCAATATCCATCGACGCTGGAGGGCGAGAACCGCGCCTTTTTGGGCGTGAACCGGTCCAAGCGCGGCATCGTGCTCGACCTGAAGCAGGATGGCGACCGGCGCATCCTGCTCGATCTCGCCGCCGAGGCCGATGTCCTGGTCCACAATTTTCGGCCCGGGGTCGCCGAGCGGCTTGGGATCGGCCACGCCACGCTCGAAGCGCTGAACCCGCGGCTGATCTATTGCGTCGTCACCGGCTATGGCGAGACCGGGCCGCTCGCGGGGCGTGCGGGTTACGATCAGGTGCTGCAGGCGATGACGGGCATGTCGCGGCTGCAAGGTAAGGCCGGTGGGCCGCCCGAGCTGACCTACGGCTCGCCGGTCGATTACTATGCGGCGGCGCTGGTCGCGGGCGGCGTCGCGTCGGCACTGTTCGAGCGTGAGCGGAGCGGCGTCGGCCAATATGTCGGCGTGTCGCTGTTGCGCAGCGCGATGACCATGCAGTCGGCGCGGATGGTCCAAGGCGACGGCGAGCGCCACGATGTCGCCCGCGACATGCGCTCCGGCGGTATCACCGGTCTGCACCCGACGGCGGAGGGGTGGCTTTACCTGTCGGCCAACACCGCCCGCTTCTGGGCCGCTTTGTGCGAGCGCACCGGCCTTGCCGCGCTGGCGGCCGAACCACGCTATGACACCGTCAAGAAACGCGCGGTCCATGCCGACGAGCTGGTCCCTCGGCTGCGATCTGTCCTGCTGACGCGATCGGCCGAGGCGTGGGAAGACCTGCTCGCCGACGCTGTGCCGTGCTCGGTGGTGCGTTCGGTCGAGGACATGTTCGAGCACCCGCAAGTCGTCGCCGAGGAGCTGATGGCGGTCATCCCCCATGCTGGCCTCGGCAGCTATCGCGGCGTCACCCGCTCGATCAAATTCTCGCGGACGACGGGCCCGGACCCGTTCGCCGCGCCGCTCCTCGACGAGGATCGTCAGGCGTTGCGGGGTGGATACGAGCAGGCGCGCGCAGCTGGCGGCCAAGCGCGTGCAGAACACCCGGGCTGAACCCGACGGGGCCGGTTGCGTCATGGCTCCACCGCTGATGTCACCGCTCGTTTGCATGCCACGACAACGAAGATCCGTTTCGTGCGTTACGCAGACGAAAGGAGTTCCAGACATGGAGATCATCAAGCTGCCGCTCGGCGAGATCGCGCCGGAGGAGAGCGACTGCATCAGCATCGACAAGGCCCCCGACGGCAGCTTTCAGCTGAACACCAGTGCGCTCGGCGCCTGCGACACCGGCGATGACGCGGAATCGACGGCGGTGATCGGCAGTCAGCCCTATCCCAGCTATGACGCGGCGGAAGCGGCCGGGCTGGCGATCGCCGCCGAGCAATGCGTCAGCACCGTCTATATCGCGCGCGAGACGGGGATGGCCGGGGAAGGATGAGGGCCGGCCCGGTCCTGATCGGGACCGCGGGCTGGTCGATCCCCACCGCCCTGGCCGGTCGCTTCGGCGGCGACGGCGCGCACCTGCATCGTTATGGCCGCGTGTTGCGGGTGGCGGAGATCAACTCCTCCTTCCACCGGCCGCACCGCGCGGGCACATATCGGCGCTGGGCCGACAGCGTACCGGAAGACTTTCGGTTCTCGGTCAAGCTGCCCAAGACGATCTCGCACAAGCAGCGGCTGATCGATGTCGAAGGCTTGCTGGACACGTTCCTCGCCGAAGCGTCCGCTTTGGGGGAGAAGCTTGCCGTCTGGCTGCTACAATTGCCGCCGAGCTTCGCGTTCGACGGGGCCACCGCGCGGGCATTCTTCACGCTGCTGCGACAGCGCAGTCCGGCGACGATCGCCTGCGAACCGCGCCACCCGAGCTGGTTCGACCTGGAGCCCGACGCGCTGCTCGACAGCCTTGGGGTAGCGCGTGTCGCCGCTGATCCGGCGTTGGTCCCGGGTGCCGAACGTCCCGGCGGCTGGCGAGGGCTGCACTATCACCGGCTGCACGGGTCGCCGCGGATCTACCACTCCTCCTACAACGAAGCATGGCTCCGCGACCGCGCCACCGGCTTGGCGGCAGCGGCCGCCACGGGCACCCCGATCTGGTGCATCTTCGACAACACCGCATCAGGTGCCGCAGCTGCCGACGCGCTGACCCTCCGGGCGATGCTCGATACGGGCGACGAGCCGCAAGCCACGCTGTGATCTCGCTGGTAAAGCCGTCCGAAATCGGGTGCGCGCTTGTGTTGAGCGCCGATCGGCTTACATAAGGGCCTGCTACCAGTCGCATATCGACAGTCTTCGGTGCTTTGCGGCTCCTACTTCGGTCCTTCCCTGCTTCCTAGCGGCGGCCCTGCTGTTCAGGGCGCGCGAACGAAGGAACGAACATGATTACCGGCACCGTCAAATTTTTCGACTCGACCAAGGGCTTCGGCTTCATCACCCCCGATGACGGCGGCAAGGACGCCTTTGTCCACATCAGCGCCGTCGAGCGCGCGGGCATGATCTCGCTCAAGGACAATCAGCGCGTCAGCTACGATCTGGAAGAGGATCGTCGCGGCAAGATGGCCGCGGTCAACCTGCAGGCCGCCGAATAGGCGCCGAACCGGGCGCCCTCCACCCGGAGGGCGCCCTTTTTCGTGAAAGAGGAGCGCACCTTGAGCGACAATGCACTGTTCTATCGCAAGCAGGCCGATACCGAGCGTGCCAATGCGGACGCGGCGGTGCTCGCCAATGTCCGCGAGCGCTGCGAACGGGCCGCCTCCTCCTGGGAAGCGATGGCGTCGCGCGCCGAACGCACCGACACGCTGCGCCGTCAGCGCGAAGCATCGGCCCGGCCGACGGTGGATGTCGTCCTCGATTAGCATTGCGCGCGCACGATGTCGTTGTGCGGGATCGTCCTTCGGTCCTGATCGGTCGCTCCTAGCTTCGCTGCTGCCGGGTTCAGTCACGGCTCGAGTGAGCATCGATTGCGCCCGCGTGTGAACGCCTAGGCGCTTATCTACCCCGCTGTTCTCGGCCCCGAACGCCTTACAACCGAGATTTTCCGGCGAGATTTTCCGGGTGCGCGTCGTGCTGCCACGTCCCATCGCGAAGGAAAAGCCGCGCGCGCGTGTTCACCTCGCAACCCCCGTGATCCTGGTTCGGACCATCCTCCAGTCGCCACTATCCCGTACCGGATGGACGCTTCGGTGCGGATCAAAGCCTGCCCCAAAGAACGAATTGACCGCCGCACGGCCGCAGTGTCGCCTGCGCGCAGAGCGCTAGCCACCCCCCATTTGTCGCTCGGTCACTCTTCCCGCCCTATGCAGATCGGGCGGATGGCACGGCAAGATTGCAAGGTTGTACGGATCACGCCCGCGAACATGCGACGACGCTGACGAACATTGCAATCTTGCAATGTTCGCGGCAGGCGGTTGCGAAATGATGAGGCCGACGGGGGTGTAGATCTCTGAGCGGCTATGACGCCCGCGACGCGCTACCAAATGAGTGGATGGTTGTCGTTGGACCGCGATCTCTGAGCGGCTATGACCGCGCGACCCCGCGGCGGACCGCTCCCCCGTTGTCGTTGGACCGCGATCTCTGAGCGGCTATGACCACGACGGCAGACGCGGAAATGACCAGCCAGTTGTCGTTGGACCGCGATCTCTGAGCGGCTATGACCGGTGTCGTCGTTTGCCAGCGTGCCCAGGAGTTGTCGTTGGACCGCGATCTCTGAGCGGCTATGACATGCCCGCAAGCGTGCAGGCTTGAGCCAAGGTTGTCGTTGGACCGCGATCTCTGAGCGGCTATGACAACAGCGCCTCGTACCGGCCCACGCCTTCGGTTGTCGTTGGACCGCGATCTCTGAGCGGCTATGACCCGACAAGAAGATGGGTGCGGTTGGCATCAGTTGTCGTTGGACCGCGATCTCTGAGCGGCTATGACCTTTGCCAATGGTGGCTCGTTTCGTGTTGGGTTGTCGTTGGACCGCGATCTCTGAGCGGCTATGACCGATGGTGACGAGGCTGGACGGCGACACGTGTTGTCGTTGGACCGCGATCTCTGAGCGGCTATGACGGTTGGGCCGCTATGTTGCTGAAACTACAGCGCATAGCGGCCCCTCCGCTCTTCCGAAACATGCCCCGAACCATCAGAACAGCGCCAGCTGATCGGGATTCTTCCGCGGCCGCCGCTTCCTTTGACCCGCAAATCGGACGATGTTCTCGTACTGGCGGTCGGTGAAACTCAGGATGTGGATGTCCCCCTTGTCCGGCAGGTGCGCCTCGATTCGCCTGAGATACGCCTCATACTGCTCCTTGCCGTTGCAGAACCGCGCGTAGATCGAAAACTGACTCTTCTCGAATCCCTCGTCCAACAGGAACTCGCGGAACTTGGTCGCCGCGCGCGACTCGGTCTTGGTGCCGACCGGCAGATCGAACATGACGAAGATCCACATCAGCCGATAGCCGGAAAGCTGCGTCGCACTCACGCGGTTCCGGCCGGCGCCAGCCCATCGAGCCTTGCCAGCTCGAGCGCCGAAGGTGGCGACGGTAGCACCAGGTCGCCCGCGTTTCCGCTCTGGAAGGCGCGCGCCAGCGTCGCCGCCGCGCGCTCGGCCGCGAGCCATACGGTGGTGACGCCGTCGCCGCCGGGCAGGTCGAGCGCGATCAGCCCAGCATAGGCGCGCTTGGCCTCCGGCGTGACCTCCTTGTGTCCCGCCGCGCGCAGCCGCAGCGTCAGCGTGTCGACCAGCGGGCGGAACGGCTCGATCAGGTCGTCGGCGAGCGCCAGCGGATTGCCGCGATTGGCATGGTGGATGCCGACCGACGGGTGCAGCCCCGCCGCCGCCACCGCGCGCGCACACGTCGCGCGCATGACGGCATAGCCATAGTTGAGCATCGCATTGGCACCGCCCGCGTCGCGATCGCGGCGAAAGCCCGTGCCCATCAGTTCGGACCAATAGCGCCGTGCCGCCTGCGCCTCGAGATTGTCGGGATCGCCCGAGCGCACCCGGCGGGCGAGGAACAGCAGCGGTTCAGGCCGCCCGCCTGCCGCCTCCAGCGCGGCCGCCTGCCAGCGGATCTTGGCGATCACCACCTGGCGCCACAACTGCTTGGCGAGCGGCCGCCCCGCCTCCCATTGCGCGCGCATGCGGCCGTTCTGCGCATGGTGGCCGGCGATCGGCAGGCAGACGGCGACCGGCGAATGGTTGGCGCCGCAGAGCAACAGCACCGCGCCGCGCTCCGCCAGCGCGACCGCGAGGTTGGTCGTCCAGGTGACTCCGTGGGCATGAACAATCACCGCCGCGACATCGGCGAGCGGCACACGGCCGACCTCCTCGCGCCCTTCGCTGACGATCAGGAAGCCGCGATGCGCCGACAGGTGCCGGCCGTCGGTGGCGATGTCGACGATCCGTTCCAAGCAAGCCCTCCTGGCGCTCAGGCTAGGGGAGGGGCGGCGCTAAGTCAGGGCCGTCGCCGGTCGAGATTGCTCCCCATCGGATACATCGCTTCAGGCGGCCGGCCTGGGTCGGGTGCGGCGCACACGCGTGCGGGCGCCGAAGCCAGGATCGCGGACGCGGCCGATCTCGTCGACCTCGGCCTTGCGCGCGCGCCAACTCTTCAGCGTGTTAGGCGACGGATAAATGTATTTGAACGGATCGCCCTTGTCGGCGTCGCGCGCCTTGAGTGCGCCCGCCTCGTGCGGGGGTGCGACGGCAAACTGATTGTCCGAGAACTTGACCACACGCACCAGCTCGCGCTCCCCGCCCCGCTCGATGGCTAGGATGTCGTCGCGGAACAGGCGCATGAGGCGCTTTGCGGCCGGGTGAGGCCTTTCCCCGGCGTCAGGCTGGTGCGCATCGAACATCGACACGACCTGCGAGCGCCACTTGCCGTCCGGCATCTCCCAGATGTCGTAGCGGTAATTGGAATCGCCCTTGTAGCCCTTGTAGGCGCGACCGTCGCGGTCGCGGATCGGGATGACGCTGAGCGGCTCGGTGACGCGCACACGCCGGACACCCCGAAACTGGAGCGGTCCGAGCCTGTGAAAGCTCGCCAGCGCCTGCTCGAATGCCTTGCCGTCGAGCCCTTTCACGTGCGTCGCCAGCGCGGCCCGCAGGTCCGGGTCACGTACGCATCCGATATCGGCGGGCTTGAGGCTGCCGAGCGGCTTGCGGCGCACCACGATGGTGTTGCCCTTGGCGTCGGTGAGGCCGGTGAAGCCGTAAGCCGTGTCGTTGTGCAGGCGCCCGGCGGTCGATCCGGTGCCGTGGCCCGCCGTGCCGTGATCCGCCCGATGGCTGACGACGATGCTGCGGACCTGCTCGCGCACCTCCTCGCGAAAGCCGTCCCACGGCTCGGGCACATGGATGCGGTTGAGACCGTCCTCGCCTTCGGTTCCCGAGGTTCGGGCGATCTCCTGAAGCAGGGATCGGTCGACGACGGCGATAACGACCGCATCGATGACATGATGTCGGTGATCCAGCCGGTTTTTATCGCGATCGCTGCCGGTCAGATTATCGTTTTCGAGTATGCCGCGATCGAGCCCGAGCTTGCGTCTGACCATCGCCGTCATTCTGCCGGGCGAGACCCAGACGTTGCTGCTGCCCTCGCCCTTGTCCGGGTAGAGCGACGCCATGTACTCGCGCGCCAGCCGGGCGAGATACTGGGTGTCGACGAGCTGGCGCGCGAGGAAGCCGCCGTCCTCCTGCTGCTTGGCCATCGCGTCGGGCTCGAACCGCCACCGCTTGTTGCGCGGCAGCTGGGCGGCGCGGCCGGCGATCTCGTCCCAATCTTCGGTGTGGCCATAGGCTTCGAACGGGGACCGCTTGCGCTTGAAGCGGTTCGCCTCGCGGGTGCAGACGATCTTGTTGCCGTTGCTGTCGTCCAGCGTCGCGGTGAAGGGCAGGATATGATCAACCTCCGCTTCACCGTTGAACAGCATGTCGATGCCGATCTGCTTGCCCGTATAGACGCAGCGGCGGTCGAGGCAGTTGCCTGGGTTGAGTTCTTCCCAAAGCTTCAGCAGCGCCCTGTTCGCACCTGTATCGTCGGCAATCTTGCGCCCAATCTGGTTTCCCTCAGCGTCTAACCCGAGCAGCTTTCGTGATCGCTTCTCCGCCGCCACCCTGTTCTCGTTGTTCTCGCGATTGCGCTTCTTCTTCTCCTCGTCGGTCAGCTTCAACTCGCGCGCGAGCTCGATGGCGATCTCCTTGGGCGGGCCATAGCGTGCGATCAGCGTGTTGACGGTGCGGCGTAACTGGTTGAGGCCGATATGCACGGTCGGATTGGTCAGCCGGCCGACTCGCTTGATCAGGTCCGTTTCGGAGGCATCTCCGCTGCCGGGCATGATGTGCCGGTCCAGCACCTCGCCATAATAGGGCAGCTCGTCGAGGACCTCGCCGGTGCGAAAGTCGCTGTGGTGCAGCCCTAGCCGCTCCAGGGCCTCGCTATAGACGATCACCCGCCCATCGACGTCCCGCTCGTTGAGCAGCGCGTCGCTCAGCCCACGCGTGACGGTGTCACCGAACCGGCCATACCCCTGCGGCAGTCGTGCGTTCGTTACGGCAATCGCCTGTTGCTGCGTCAGCTTGTGTTTCACGGCGACCCAGTCACGGAAGGCCGCGACCTCCGCATCGGTCTGCACGGTTTCCAGCTCGTTGATCAGTTCCCATTGCTCTTCGGACGTAAGATGAACCCAAAGACCATTGAACCGTGTCTTGTCGTTCATCACGACGGCGACCACATCGCCCAGAATACCGTCGCGGTTTTCGCTTTCTTTGTTGAAGCGAGCCTCAGGGTCAAGCTTCAGCGCCTTGCGCATGTTAGCGAAGCTGATCTTCGCTTTGGCATCGGGCTTAATTCGCAATATGTTGTCGCGCTGCTCGGGCGTCAGCCGCTCCGCTACCTGGCCCGCGCGCACGATCTTGAGCGCGTTGACCTCCTCCAGCAACCGGCGGCGCTGGAACAGCGGGTGGGCCTTGGCGAGTCGCTGTTCGCCGCTGCCGAAGGTGCAGGTGCCGATCTGCGGCTGCTTCAGCGGCCGTTGGTGGAACACGATCTCGTACAGCCGTGCGCGGACCTCGGGTGTCAGCACGTCGGGATGGTGGCCGACCTGCTCGTCCATGATCGCGTCGAACTCATCCTCGAGCAGATCGCGGCCTGGGTAGAAGTCATAGCCCATCCCTTGGCATCTTCCTCCTGCTCGGGGCGTAGCCGGGTGCGGACGGACAGGCCGTCCGGGTGGTCGGGCGTCGGCTGCCGCCGGATGTGCAGCCACTCGCCAAAGGTGCGCGCGTCGGCCTCGGCCATCTGCTCGCGCAGCCGGCCCACGCCGACCTTGATCTTGCCGCTGTCGTCGTCGGGCTTGTCGGTCTTGCGGTTCGACTTGAACCCGCGCCGCTGGTTCAGGTGCCAGATCGCGCGGCCGAGATGCGGCAGGGGCAGCGCCTCGTCGAGCGCGCGCGCGCGCAGCGCGAACGGGTCGAGCAGCTCCAGCTTCTTCCGCTCCGCCGGGTCGGCGGGGAACAGCCCGTCGGCGACCAGATATTTCATTAGTGATCGCTGGCGTTGCTGCAGGCGGTCACGCCGCCGCCGCATCGCGCGCGCATCGCGCCGTGCAACGGCCAGAGACTCTCCAGACTTTGAGTCGCGCCCGGCGCCGCTGGCTCCCCCGCCAAAAATACGCGACCCGGCGGCGAGGATGCCAGTTGGCTCCCATCGATCATCGCGAGGTATGAGGCTCAGCGCTGCCCAGCCCAGCGAGTTCGTCCCAAGATCGATCCCCAAACGCCAGTCCGTCATGCGCGCTCCCCTGTGTCCAGCATCGCCGATTCGCCGCGGTGTTGAACCACCCGAAACATCCACATCGGTGGGCAGCTTGCCAGCCAATTTCTTGTGCCTTGACGCGCCGTGCCGGATTGCTAATCTACCGGCCTCAGAGATCGCGGTCTGGCGGTTAACAAGTGTCAGTACGCACCAGATAAGGGCAGCGCCACGGCGCTGCCCTTTTTGCTTGGGAGTGCGCGCGTGATCCCGGACGCCCAATCCGCCGCCCAACCGCCGCTGCACCGCCCCCATTGGGCCTCCCACCTCTACCTCCAGGTTCTCGTCGCCATCGCGCTCGGCATCCTAGTCGGCGCGCTCGCGCCCACCACCGGCGAGGCGCTGAAGCCGCTTGGCGATGCGTTCATCAAGCTCGTGAAGATGGTGATCGCGCCCGTGATCTTCCTGACGCTGGCGACCGGCATCGCGGGCATCGCGGAGCTCGGCCGGCTCGGGCGCGTCGCGGCCAAGGCCTTCGCCTATTTCTTCACCTTCTCGACGCTGGCGCTGATCGTCGGGCTGGTGGTCGGCGAGCTGGTGCAACCGGGCGCGGGGATGGGGGTGGATCCGGCCTCGCTCGATGCCGGCGCGGTCAATACTTATGTCGCGCAGGCGCACGATGCGAGCATCACCGGCTTCCTGCTCGCGATCATCCCCGACACGATGGTCGGCGCCTTCACCGGCACCAGCGTCCTCCCCGTGCTGCTGCTCGCCATCCTGTTCGGCGTCGCGCTCAGCCTTGTCGGCGAACCCGCCCAGCCGGTCGTCGAGCTGCTCGAGCGGCTCAGCCTGATCGTGTTCCGGCTCGTCGCGATCGTCATGCGCGCCGCCCCGATCGGCGCCTTCGGCGCGATCGCGTTTACCGTCGGCAAATACGGGCTGGCCAGCCTCGCCAACCTGGCCTCGCTGGTCGCGACCTTCTACATCACCGCCGCGCTGTTCGTGTTCGTCGTCCTCGGGCTCGTCGCGCGGGCGGCCGGTTTTTCGCTGTGGAAGCTGCTGCGTTATCTCAGGACCGAGCTGCTGCTGGTGCTCGGCACCTCGTCCTCCGAAGCCGCGCTACCGGCGCTGATCGGCAAGCTCGAGCATGCCGGTTGCGCCAAGTCGGTGGTCGGTCTGGTGGTGCCGACCGGCTATTCCTTCAACCTCGACGGCACCAACATCTACATGACGCTGGCGGTGCTGTTCATCGCCCAGGCGACGGGTATCGAGCTGAGCTGGGGGCAGGAGCTGACGCTGCTCGGTGTCGCCATGCTATCGTCGAAGGGCGCGGCAGGCGTGACGGGCGCGGGCTTCATCACGCTGGCCGCGACGCTGTCGATTCTGCCGACGGTGCCGGTCGCAGGGATCGCGCTGATCCTGGGCGTCGACCGGTTCATGAGCGAATGCCGGAGCATCACCAACTTCATCGGCAACGCCGTCGCGACAATCGTGGTGGCGCGCTGGGAGGGGGCGCTCGACCGTGAGCGGTTGCGCGCAGTGCTGGGTTAGGTTGCAATCGGATAGCGGTTGGCGAATGACGCAGCGATGAGCTCGACCCTCACCGAACTGGACCGCCGCCGTGCCGCCGCCCGCCTGGGCGGGGGTCAGAAGCGGATCGATGCGCAACACGCCAAGGGCAAGCTCACGGCACGAGAGCGGCTGGACGTGCTGCTCGACGGAGGCTCTTTCGAGGAGCTCGACATGTTCGTCGAGCACAACGCCACCGACTTCGGCATGGCGGAACAGGTCGTGCCCGGCGACGGCGTCGTCACCGGCTCAGGCACGATCAACGGCCGGCTGGTGTTCGTGTTCAGCCAGGACTTCACGGTGTTCGGCGGCAGCCTCTCCGAACGCCACGCCCAGAAGATCTGCAAGATCATGGACATGGCGCTGAAGGTCGGTGCCCCCGTGATTGGCCTCAACGACTCCGGCGGCGCACGCATCCAGGAGGGCGTGGCGTCGCTGGGCGGCTATGCCGAGGTGTTCCAGCGCAACGTGCTGGCGTCCGGCGTGGTGCCGCAGATTTCCCTCATAATGGGCCCGTGCGCGGGCGGGGCGGTCTATTCGCCGGCGATGACCGACTTCATCTTCATGGTGAAGGACTCGAGCTACATGTTCGTCACCGGCCCCGACGTGGTCAAGACGGTGACCAACGAGGTGGTGACGCAGGAACAGCTCGGCGGCGCGGTGACGCACACCACCAAGACCAGCGTCGCCGATGTCGCGTTCGAGAACGACGTCGAGGCGCTGCTCGCCGCGCGCGACTTCATCGACTTCCTGCCGCTGTCGAACCGGGAGGGCGTGCCCGAGCGCCCGACCGCCGATCCTTGGGACCGGATCGAGGACAGTCTCGACACGCTGATCCCCGCGTCGGCCAATCAGCCCTATGATATGCACGAGCTGATCGCGAAGGTGGTGGACGAGGGCGACTTCTTCGAGATCCAGCCGACCCACGCCGCCAACATCCTCACCGGCTTCGGCCGCATCGAGGGCCGCACGGTCGGCATCGTCGCGAACCAGCCCTTCGTGCTCGCGGGCGTGCTCGACATCAACTCGTCCAAGAAGGCGGCGCGCTTCGTGCGCTTCTGCGACGCGTTCGAGATTCCGATCGTGACCTTCGTCGACGTCCCCGGCTTCCTGCCCGGCACCGCCCAGGAGCATAACGGCATCATCAAGCACGGCGCCAAGCTGCTCTTCGCCTATGCCGAGGCGACCGTGCCCAAGATCACCGTCATCACCCGAAAGGCCTATGGCGGCGCCTATGACGTGATGGCGTCCAAGCACCTGCGCGGCGACCTCAACTACGCTTGGCCCACCGCCGAGATCGCCGTGATGGGCGCGAAAGGCGCGGTCGAGATCATCTTCCGCGGGCGAACCACGGACGAGATCGCCGAGCGGACGGCGGAGTACGAGGCGCGGTTCGCCAATCCGTTCGTGGCGGCGAGCAAGGGGTTCATCGACGAGGTCATCCAGCCGCACTCGACGCGGCGGCGGATCGCGCTTGGCTTGCGAAAGCTACGGGGCAAGCAGCTGGAGAACCCGTGGAAGAAGCATGATAATATTCCGCTCTAGCAGGCTGATACTGCCCTGCCTGATCTTGCTTACTGGATGCAGGGAAGCGGCCAATAGCGCCGTACCCATGAACGATATCGCCCGAATTGTGTATGGATCAACACCGAGCTTCGAGAAAATCGTCCTGATGAATGAGGTGCTCTCCCGACCTGGCGACACGGATGCCGACTTGATCGATCGCTTTAAGATCGCCGGCTTCGGCGAAGAGAAAAGCGATCGGCCTGGATGCCGGAAGCTGCGATTTAGCTCTGAGTTTCGGCCTGGGAAATTACCGCACGTCGTTGCCTGGTTCTGCGGGAAGGACGGTCGATTCGTGGAAAACGGTAGCGCTCCGGTTGTCGCTCAGACATTTGCGCCGCTCACGGTCGCTGCGCGATGAACGCGGAGTCCGCACCAGCCACCATCCTCGGCCGCCTCAACCACATCGGCGTCGCGACGCCCTCGATCGTGCGCGCGATCGAAACTTATCGCACGCTGCTCGGCGCCACGGTGATCGGCGCGCCGTTCGACCTGCCTGCGCAGGGCGTGCGGGTGTGCTTCATCGATGCGCCCAACACGCAGATCGAGTTGATCGAACCCTATGACGACAGCTCGCCGATCGCCGGCTTTCTGCGCAAGAACCCCGCCGGCGGGCAGCATCATGTCTGTTTCGAGGTGCCCGATATCGCCGCCGCCATCGCCGAGCTCAAGGTCAACGGTGCGACCGTGCTGGGCGAGCCGCGCATCGGCGCGCACGGCACGCCGATCGTCTTCGTCCACCCGCGCGACATGGGCGGGGTGTTGGTGGAACTGATGGAGACGCCTAAGACCGGGCACTGAAAACAAGGGGAGGCCCCATGCCCGACTATCAGACCATCCTCGCCGAACGTCGCGGCGATGTGCTCCAGCTCACCCTCAACCGGCCCGACCGGCTCAACGCCGCCTCGCTAGAGATGGCCGACGAACTCAACGCCGCGCTCGACCGGATCGACGGGGCGCGGGCGGTGCTGATCACCGGCGCCGGCCGGGCCTTCTGCTCGGGCGCGGACCTGCAAGGGCGTGGCGAGCGGCAGGTGAGCGTCGGGCAGGGGAGCTACGCCGCGCTGACCCAGCACTACAACCCGCTGATGATGAAGCTCGCCGAGCTCGACGTGCCCGCGGTGGCGGCGGTCAACGGCCCGGCGGCGGGGATCGGGTGCTCGATCGCGCTGGCCTGTGATTTCGTGCTGGCAGGCGCGTCGGCCTATTTCCTGCAGGCGTTCGTCAATATCGGCCTGGTGCCCGACGGCGGGGCCTCGTGGATGCTGACCCGCTTGATCGGCAAGGCGCGCGCGACTGAGATGATGATGCTGGGCGAGAAGATCGGCGCGGCCAGGGCGGCGGAGTGGGGCCTGGTCCACAAGGCGGTGGGTGACGGGGAGCTGCTGGCGGAGGCGACAGCGCTGGCGGAGCGGCTGGCGGGTGGTCCGACCGTGGCGCTGGGCGTCATGCGGCGCAACATCGCCGAAGGCATGGACGGCACCTACGCCCAGGCGCTGCAACGCGAGGCGGCGGGGCAGCGTACTGCCGGCGGCACGGGCGACGCGATGGAGGGCGCCACGGCCTTCTTGCAGAAGCGAAAGCCGGCGTTCAGGGGAGCCTGATGCCAGCGCCTCAAGAACCGATCATCGAACAGAATGTAGGCGAGGACGCCGGCTCCACCCCGGCGCGCGCTGAGCCGGTGCCGCCTGCAAGCGAGCCGACGCTGGAGCATTGGCAGGCGCTCGCGGCCAAGGAGGTCAAGGGCGCGGACCTGACCTGGCGCACGCCCGAGGGGATCGCCGTCAAGCCGCTCTACACCGCCGAGGACGTGCGGCACGATCCCGGCCTGCCCGGTTTCGCCCCCTTCACCCGCGGCGTCCGCGCCTCGATGTATGCCGGCCGGCCGTGGACGATCCGCCAATATGCCGGCTTCTCCACGGCGGAGCAGAGCAACGCCTTCTACCGCCGCAACCTCGCCGCCGGGCAGAAGGGGCTGAGCGTCGCCTTCGACCTTGCCACCCATCGCGGTTACGACAGCGACCACCCCCGCGTCGTGGGTGACGTCGGCAAGGCGGGCGTCGCGATCGACAGCGTCGAGGACATGAAGATCCTGTTCGACGGCATCCCGCTCGATCAGATGTCGGTGTCCATGACCATGAACGGCGCGGTGATCCCGATCCTCGCCTTCTTCATCGTCGCCGGCGAGGAACAGGGCGTGCCGCGCGCCAAGCTCGACGGCACGATCCAGAACGATATCCTCAAGGAGTTCATGGTCCGCAACACCTACATCTACCCGCCGGCGCCAAGCATGCGGATCGTGTCGGACATCATCGCCTTCACCTCGGCCGAGATGCCGAAGTTCAACAGCATCTCGATCTCGGGCTATCACATGCAGGAAGCGGGTGCGACGCAGGTGCAGGAGCTGGCGTTCACGATCGCGGACGGCCGCGAATATGTGAAGGCGGCGATGGCGGCCGGGCTCGACATCGACAAGTTCGCCGGGCGCCTATCGTTCTTCTTCGCGATCGGCATGAACTTTTTCATGGAAGCGGCCAAGCTGCGCGCCGCGCGTCTGCTGTGGCACCGGGTGATGACGGAGCTGGGCGCCAAGGACGAGCGGTCGAAGATGCTGCGCACCCACTGCCAGACGTCGGGCGTGTCGCTGCAGGAGAGCGATCCGTACAACAACGTCATCCGCACCACGATCGAGGCGATGGCTGCGGCACTGGGCGGCACCCAGTCGCTCCACACCAATGCGCTCGACGAGGCGATCGCGCTGCCAACCGACTTCTCCGCGCGCATCGCCCGCAACACGCAGCTGGTGATCCAGGAGGAGACCGGCATCACCCGCGTCGTCGATCCGCTCGGCGGCAGCTATTATGTCGAGGCGCTGACCGCCGAACTCACCGACAAGGCCTGGGCGATCATCGAGCGCGCGGACGCGGAGGGCGGCATGGCGAACGCGGTTGCCGCCGGCTGGCCCAAGGCGATGATCGAGGAGGCCGCCGCCGCCAAGCAGGCGCGGGTCGACCGGGGCGAGGACGTGATCGTCGGCGTCAACAAGTACCGGCCGGCTGCTGACGACGCGCTGGAGATCCTGGACGTCGACAACCACGCGGTGCGCGAGGCGCAGGTGACGCGGCTGGCGCAGGTTCGCGCGGCCCGCGACGAGGCGGCGTGCCGGGCGGCGCTGGACGCCTTGCGCGAAGGTGCGCGCGGGGGCGGCAACCTCCTCGCGCTCGCCGTCGATGCCGCCCGCGCGCGTGCGACGCTGGGCGAGATCAGCCAGGCGCTGGAGGACGTGTTCGGCCGCTACGGCACGCAGCCGACGCCGGTCAGCGGCATCTATGGCGGCGCCTATGACGCAGACGCGCGATGGGAGCGGCTCACCGACGGTGTCGCCGCGACCGAGCGACGGCTGGGCCGCAAGCCGCGGATGCTGGTCGCCAAGATGGGGCAGGACGGCCATGATCGCGGCGCCAACCTGGTATCGTCCATGTTCGGCGACCTCGGCTTTGACATCGTCCCCGGCCCGCTGTTCCAGACGCCGTCGGAAGCCGCGACGCTAGCCATCGATAGCCAAGTCGACGTGGTCGGCGCGTCGTCGCTTGCGGCAGGGCATAAGACACTAATCCCCGAACTGATCGGCCACCTTCGCGACGCCGGCCGCGCCGACATCAAGGTCATCGCCGGCGGGGTCATCCCGGCGCAGGACTACCAGACACTGCGTGACGCCGGCGTGCAGGCGATCTTCGGCCCCGGCACCAACCTGATCGCCGCCGCCGAAGAGGTGCTGCGTCTGCTCGGCCACAACATGCCGCCCCCAGATGCCCAAGCACATGAGGCGGCGGAGTGATCCTGAGCGTCCTTGCCGGGGCACTGGCGCGCGTCGCCATGCCGCTCGCCGTGCAGGCTATGCCGGTGCCGCCCGCGCCGAGCGAGATCGTCGCCGCAGCGCCATCGGCGGAGTGGGTGGCGATCGCACCTGAAGACCTGTTGGTGATGGAGCTCGCGCCCACCACGACAGGTGCCCGGCGCCGCGTCCTCATCCAGCTGATCCCGGCGCCGTTCAGCCAAAGCTGGCTCGCCAATGTCCGTACCCTCGCGCGGGCGCGGTGGTGGGATGGGCTGAGCGTCAACCGGGTCCAGGACAATTACGTCGCGCAATGGGGCGACGCGGACGCCGAGGACAAGGCGAAGGCACGCGCCCTTCCGGCGGGTCTCACCCGGGTACCCGAACGCGAATACGCGGCGAGCGAACCGGTTGGCTTCAGTCGTCCCGGGCTTCCTCTGACCTACCAGGGGCGGGCCGGGGCCTCATCGCCGACGGTGTTCGACGGCCAGCTGGTGTTCCGGGATATCGAGCCGTGGAACTACGCGGCTTTCAAGAACGGCTGGGCGTTCGCAGGGTCCATGAACCCGCACCAGTCACAGGTCTGGCCGATCCACTGCTATGCGATGGTCGGGGTCGGGCGCGGGCTGTCGCCCGACACCGGCTCGGGCGCGGAGCTTTACGCCGTGATCGGCCATGCCCCGCGCCACCTGGACCGCAACATCGCGCTGGTCGGGCGGGTAGTCGACGGAATCGAGCATCTCTCCTCCCTGCCGCGCGGGACGGAGGCGCTGGGGTTCTACAAGACCCCGGCCGAGCGCACTGCGATCCGCTCCGTGAGGCTTGCGTCCGACCTGCCGGCGGCGTCCCGGCCGCGACTCCAGTATCTGTCGACCGAAAGCGCCAGCTTTGCCGCCTACGCGAACGCGCGGGCCAATCGGCGCGACCCGTTCTTCATCCGCCCGGCGGGTGGGACGGACATCTGCAACGTGCCAGTGCCGATCCGTCGCGCGCCCTGACGCTGCGAAAGGTCACACTAAGTTCACACTATGTGCGGTGATCCGCACCGGCACTCTGGGACCAACGAGCGACGATCCTAACGGCACATCTCCGCCGATGGCGCGGTTTATGAGCGGCGCCCGCTTGTAGGACAGAATAATATTGCAGGGCGTTTAGCTCGCCTTTTGCCGGGGTATAAGAAGGATACGAAGGCGCTATGCTTGAGCGGGCGATCTACGCGACTCCGCGCCTCCTCACGCCAACTTACCTTATTGCGCGGCCCATTGCGCGACCTGCGCCGCCACCTGGTTCGCCGCATCGTTGATCGCGGTGCCCGCCGTCGCCGCGTCGATTGCCGCGACCGGCACACGCGCCTCGAAGCGGCGCTTTTCCAGCGCTGTGCTGCCGCTCCGGGTCAAGGTGGCGTCGAAGGTGACCACAGCGCTGCGCTCGGTCGCGTCGAAGCCGAATGCGCGCAGTTCGCCACTGAGCTTGCCCGCCGGGCTGTCCACCGGCTGCACGCCAGAGATCACCACCGCGCCGCCCGCGGTCAGCGTGTCGGCGAGCAGTCGGGCGAACAGTCGGGCAGGGGGCTCTGCCCACAGCGCGTCGGGCACATAGGCGAGCGTCGTCGCCGTCGCCTGTACCGGCACCCGTTGCGTCGCCAGCGACGCCGGCGTGGTCGGCAGCTGGAGCAGGATCGCACGCGCCTGCGCGGAACTCTGCACCGGCCCGACCGCGATCGGCGTCGCGGCGGTCAGCGTCAGCAGCGAGGCTGGCGGCTTGGCACCAAAGCTGATGCAACCCGCCAGCGGTAGGAACGTAAGTGCCAGAGCGGCGCGGGGAAGGGTGCGGGTCATGGTCACTTGCCCTTATAATCCGGGAGCTTCTGCGAGCCGATCAGCGACGTGGCGCCGCCCTGCTCCACCCGTTGCGCCACCGCCGACAGCGCCGACGCGGTCTGGCGCAGGTCGTAGACGAGCTGGTTCGCCTCCGGGATGGTCTGGCGCGAGAAGGTCTGCAGCCCCGGCTTGGCCTCCGCGATCGTCTCGTTCAGCGTCTGTGCGCTCTGCCGCGCCGAGTCGATGGTGCGGTTGAGGTTGCGGATGGTCGGGCGGACGTCCTCGGCCAGCACACCGTTGGTGGTCGCCGCGAGCTCGCCGATCCGCTGACTGGCGTCGCCCGCTTGCTGAATCGCGACGCGCGTCTGCGCCAGCGTCGCCGCGATCTCCGGCCCGCGATCGGCGAGCGCGTCGGACAACCGGTTGGTGTTGGCGAGGATGCCCTGGATCGAGGTCTGGTTCTGATCGCCGAGCAATTTGGTCAGCCGATCGGTGAGGTTGGATACGTTCTCCAGCAGCCGCGGCGCGGACGCGAGCAGCGCGCCGATGCCGCCGGTTCTAGGTGGAATTTCGGGTACGCCAAAGCGGCAGCCCGGCCCCGGTTCGTCGCCGGGGCATACGATAGCCGCCGCGTTGCGCTGGGCGCCGTCGAGCTGGACGGTGCAGGTGCCGGTGAAGCTGCACGAGGCGGACGCGGTGGTGCCGCGCAGCACCGGCGTGTCCGGATCGACCGCGATGCGGACGCGGACCAGGCTGGGATCGGGCTTCCACAGCGCGATCTCCTTGACCGTGCCCGACGGCACGCCGGCGTAGGAGACCGCCGAACCCTTGGCGAGGCCCTCGACGGATTGGCCGAAGAAGATGTCGAACTCCTTCTCCGACTTGCCGCCGAGCCGCGCCAGCCAGACGGTGAACAGCGCCAGCACGGCGAGGAGGATCAGCACCACGGCGCCGACCAGGACGTGGTTGGAGCGGGTTTCCATCTAATGTGCCCTCATTGTCGCGGAGCTGACGCCCGCCTGCCGGTCCTGCTCGTCGCGGACCTCGGTCGGGTGCGCCGCCGCCTGCGCGCTCGCGCCCTTGTTGCCCTCGACGCTCGCCACCGCCGCGCGGCCGCGCGGACCCCGGAAATATTCCTGGATCCACGGGTGGTCGGTCGCCAGCAGCTCGTCGATCGTGCCGACCGCGATCACGCGCTTGTCCGCCAGCACCGCCACCCGATCACAGATCGCATATAGCGTGTCGAGATCGTGGGTGATCAGGAAGACGGTCAGCCCCAGCGTGTTCTGTAAGGAGGCGATGAGGTCGTCGAACGCCGCCGCACCGATCGGGTCGAGGCCCGCGGTTGGCTCGTCGAGGAACAGCAGCTCGGGGTCGAGCGCCAGCGCACGGGCGAGGCCGGCGCGCTTCTTCATGCCGCCCGACAGCTCGGCGGGAAATTTCGGCCCGGCGTCGGCGGGCAGGCCGGTCATCACCACCTTGTAGGAGGCGATCTCGTCGAGCAGCGACTGCTTTAGCTCCGGATAGAATTCACGCAGCGGTACTTCGACATTCTCGGCGACCGTCAGAGTGGAGAACAGCGCGCCGCCCTGGAACAGCACGCCCCAGCGCTTGCGGATGTCGACCGCCTCGGTCTCGTCGCGGCCGACCGTCTCCTCGCCGAACACGCTGATGTCGCCCGCCAGCGGCGTCTGCAATCCGATGATCGATCGCATCAGCACCGACTTGCCGGTGCCCGAGCCGCCGACGACGCCCAGGATCTCGCCGCGCCGGACCTCCAGATCGAGGCCCTCATGGACGACCTGCTCGCCGAACCCGTTCTTCAGGCCGCGCACCGAGATGATCGAGTCCTCGATTTTCCGGCGCGCCATCAGTTCCACCCCACCCAGGTGAAGAACACCGCGAAGAAGGCGTCGATGACGATCACCAGGAAGATCGCCTGCACGACCGCCGCGGTGGTGCGGCTGCCGACCTGTTCGGCGTCGGATTCGACCAGCATCCCCTGGAAGCAGCCCGCCACCGCGATGATCGCGCCGAACACCGGTGCCTTGATCAGGCCGATATACAGGTCGGTGATCGGCACCACCTCGCGGATGCGCTGGATGAAGGTGGCGGGCGGGATGCCCTGGTCGATCCAGACCAGCAGCCCGCCGCCGATCAGCGCGACGATGCAGGAATAGAAGCCGAGCAGCGGCATCATCAGGACCGCCGCCAGTGTGCGCGGTACCACCAGCGCTTCCATCGGCGACACGCCGATGGTGCGCATCGCGTCGATCTCCTCGGTCAACTTCATGGTGCCGAGCTGCGCCGCAAAGGCGCTGCCCGAGCGGCCCGCGACCATGATCGCGGTCATCAGCGGCCCCATCTCGCGAAAGGTGAGGCGGCCGACCAGGTTGATCGTGAACACCTCCGCGCCGAACTGCGCCAGCTGGACCGCGCCCTGCTGCGCGATGACCATGCCGATCAGGAAGCTCATCAGCCCGATGATGCCGAGCGCGGACACGCCGACGACCTCGAAACGCTGCACCGTCGCGTTGAAGCGGAAGCGGCTGGGGTGACGGATGACGTTGACAAAGGCGAGGGTGGTCGCGCCTAGAAAGGCGAGCAGCCCCAGCATCGTCCGGCCGGCGACCGCCGTCGCGTCGCCGATCTCGCCCAGCACGCGCAAGAAACCGCCCGCGCGCTTGACCGGCAGCGCGACCGGCTGTTCGGAGCCGACGACCTGGTCGAACAGCTGCTGGCTGTCCTCGTCCAGTCCCTCGACGGTGGCGCCGTTGCGCGCGGCGAAGCGGTGGACCAGCCACGCGCCGACCGTGTCGATCCGGTCGATCCCCGACAGGTCGATCCGCTTGACCCCGCCCTGGACAGCGTCGAGCCGGTCGGGCAGATCGCGCAGCCGCGCCAGCGACAGGTCGCCGCGGAAGCGCAACGTGCCGCCGTCGGCGCTGGTCTGCTCGAAATCGGCGGTGGCGGTCATGCCCGCCCCTCTTGGGCCATCCGGCCACGGGCGGCAAGCTCAGCCAAGGGCGACGTGCACCGTGTGGATGATGAGGCCGACCAGCCCACCGACCAGCGTGCCGTTGACGCGGATATATTGCAGGTCCTTGCCGACCGCGTTCTCCAGCCGCCGCGTGATCGTCTGCGTATCCCAGCTCTGCACCGTCTCCGACACCAGCCGGACGATGTTGTCGCCGTAATCGACCGCGACGCCGATCGCGGCGCGACGCACGAAGCGGTTGATGGTGCGCGACAGGCGGCGGTCGCTGTGCAGCGTCTCGCCGAGCTGGCGCAGCACGTCGCCGAGCCGTCCGCGCATCGCCCGCTCGGGGTCGCGCGCGATCTCCAGCAGCCCCTCGCGCGCCGCTTCCCACAGGCCGTCAAGGAAACGTTGCATCGCCGGATTGTCGATCAGCTCGCCCTTCAGCCGCTCCACCCGCGCGCCCATGTCGGGGTCGAAGCGCAGGTCCCAGGCGAGGATCTCCAGCCCGTTCTCCGCCCGCAGCCGCAGCGGATGCTGCGGATTGTCGCGCATTTCGCTCAGCAGCCGGTCGAGCCCGTCGATCAGCTTGTTGGCGACGGTCTCGTCCAGCCCCGTCCAGCGCAACAGCGCGCCGGCCTTGTCGTGGACAATCTGGCGGATGAGGTGATCGTTGTCGGCCAGCGCCTTGCCCGCCCAGGTGATCGCGGCGTCGAGCAGCGGCTTGTGCCGGTTCTCCGCCATCGCCGCCTTGAGCAGCTGGCCCGCGACCGGCGCGACCTGCGTCTCGCGCAGCCGGTTGGCGGCGGCGGCCTTGACCATCCCGCCCAGCCGCTGCGGGTCGAGCGCCTCCAGCACCTGCGCCACCAGCTTCGACGCGCCGGCGCGGAAGCGGCCACCGGCGGCTTCGGGCGGGTCGGTCAGCCAGTGCGCCACCGCTCCCGCCACGTCGAGCTGCCGCATCCGCCGCGCGATCACCCCCGTGACGAGGAAATTCTCGCGCAGGAACTGGGCGAGCTGGTCGCCGATCCGGTCCTTGTTGCGCGGCACGATCGCCGTGTGCGGGATGGGCAGGCCGAGCGGGTGACGGAACAGCGCGGTCACAGCGAACCAGTCGGCGACGCCGCCGACCATCCCGGCTTCGGCAAAGGCGCGGACGAAACCCCAGGCAGGATGCACGTCGACCAGCGTCCGGCTGACGAAGAACAGCGCGACCATGAACAGCAGCAGCCCGGTCGCGATCATGCGCATCCGCGTCAGGCCGGGCGGGGCGATGTCGAAACCGGCGCGTGCAGGGACCCTCATGGGCAGGACAATGGGCGAAGGGTGAGTTGGTTCACGCGATGTCGGCGCTGCGCACATCGGACGCGGGGACGCCTCCCGATGGAGAGCGTCCCCGGCAGCCCGAGCGGCGGCAACCTACTCCGCCGGCCGTGGCGCGTCCGGATCGAAGCCCAGCCGCCCCGAGGTTGCGCCCAGCGCCGGCCGCGGCGGCCCGCCGTCGATCACCGGCAGGCCGTCGTCGCCCGGCCGATAAGTGAGCAAGCGCCGTCCGAGCTTCGCCCCGATCGCGCGCTCGACACCCAGCGCCAGGCTGAAGCTGGACGGCACGATCAGCAGCGTCAGCACGGTCGACAGGATCAGCCCGCCCATCACCGTCACGCTCATCGGCGCGCGGAACGACCCGTCGCCGGTCAGCGACAAGGCGGTCGGGATCATGCCCGCGACCATCGCGACGGTGGTCATGACGATCGGCTGCGCGCGCTTGTGGCCTGCGTCGAGGATCGCGTCGAAGCGACGCACGCCCTTGCTCATCTCCTCCAGCGCGAAGTCGACCAGCAGGATCGAGTTCTTGGCGACGATGCCGAGCAGCATCAGCAGCCCGATATAGACCGGCAGCGACACCGGCATCCCGGCGATCCACAGCGCGATGCACGCGCCCAACGGCGCCAGGAACAGCGAGCCGAGGTTGACGAAGGGCGGCAGGAACCGCCGGTAGAGCAGCACCAGCACCGCAAAGAGCAGGAAGAAGCCCGCGAACACCGCGACGATGATGTTGGTCACCAGCTCCGCCTGCGCCTTGGACTGTCCGACCGTCAGCCGCGACACCCCGATCGGCAGGTTGGCCATGGTCGGCAGCTTCTCGATCTGCTTCATCGCCTCGCCCTCGATCACGCCGGGCGCGAGGTCGGCGCCGATCGTCAGCTGGCGCTGCTGGCTGATCCGGTCGATCTGCGTCGCGCCGGCGCCGAAGCCGATGTCGGCGACCACCTTCAGCGGCACGGAACCGCCGTTCTGCGTCGGCACGGCGAGGTTCTCGATGTTCGACAGCCGCTCGCCCGCGCTCTGGGCAAAGCCGACGCGGATCGGGATCTGCCGGTCCGACAGCGAGTAGCGCGCGGAGTTCTGGTCGACCTCGCCGATCGTCGCGACGCGGATCGCGTTGGAGAGCGCCGAGGTGGTGATGCCCAGGTCGGCGGCGAGGTCCATCCGTGGCCGGATCACGATCTCGGGCCGCTGCAGCCCACCTTCGGTGCGCGGGCTCTGCAAGGAGCGCAGCGCCTGCATCTCGGCGACGATCTTGTCGGCGGTGTTCTGCAGTTGGAGCGGATCGTCGCCGCCCAGCACGATGCTAAGATCACGGCTCGGCCCGCCCCAACCCGACGTGTTCTGGAACGACACGCGCGCATCGGGGATCGCGGCCAGCAACGGTGCCACCGAGCGCTCGAACTCGACGCTGGTCATCTTGCGGTCTTCGGCGAGCGTCGCGGTGACGCGGCCGCTGCCGGTGAACGCGCGCTGATAGACGGAGGTCACGATCTCCTTTTGCTGCGCCAACAGCGCGGCAACGCGCCCGACCACCACATCGGTCTGCTCCAGCGTCGAGCCCGGCGGCATGGTGACGGTCACGACCGAGCGATCCTTGTCCATCGGCGGCTGGAACTGCTGCGGCAAGATCATGAAGATGGCAACGGTCGCGGCGAGCGCCAGAAAGGCGATACCCATCACCCAGACGCGATGATCCAGGAACCGCGCCAGCCGCCTGCCGATCCAGCTCTTCGCACTCGCCTTGGCGGCCCGGAACCGGCTGATGTCCACCGTCCAGCGCAGGCAGCGCATGTAGAAGCGCATGATCGGCCCGTCGACGGGCTCGGCGTGGCCGCCGGCCTTGAGGAAATAGGCCGCGACCATCGGCGTGATGAGACGCGCCACCGCCAGGCTCATCAGCACGGCCGCGACCACGGTCAGGCCGAAATTCTTGAAGAACTGGCCGGAGATGCCAGGCATGACACTGACCGGCATGAACACCGCGACGATCGACATGGTGGTGGCGAGCACCGCCAATCCGATCTCGTCGGCGGCATCGATCGACGCCTGATAGGCTGATTTGCCCATCTTCATGTGCCTGACGATGTTCTCGATCTCGACGATCGCGTCGTCGACCAGCACGCCCGCGACCAGGCTGAGCGCCAGCAGCGTCATCTGGTTGAGCGAGAAACCCAGCAGCTCCATGAAGAAAAAGGTCGGGATCGCCGACAGCGGGATCGCCAGCGCGGAGATGGCAGTGGCGCGCCAGTCGCGCAGGAACAGGAACACGACGAGCACCGCGAGCACAGAGCCCTCGATCATCGCCTCGATCGCGCCGTGATAGGCGATCTCGGTGTCCTTGACGCTGGTCGAGAGCAGCTGGAACCGGACCTTGGGGTTGCGCTCCTCGAGCTTGGCGAGCGCCTTCTCCGCTTCTTTGAAAACGGTGACGTCCGATGCGCCCTTGGAACGCTTGAAATCGAACGAGACGACCTGCTTGCCGTCCACCGCCGCGCGACTGCGCTGGTCGGCGAAGGAGTCGCGGACTTCGGCGATGTCGCGCAGGCGGACGGTGCGCCCGGGTCCGACATTCACCAGCGTGTTCGACAGCGTGAACACGTCGTCTGCGTTGCCCAGCACGCGCACCGACTGTTCGGCGCCGGCGATGCGGGCGCGGCCGCCCGTCGCGTTGAGGTTGGTCTGGCGCAGCTGGGCGTTGATCTGCGGCGCGGTCAGCCCCAGCGCCTGCAACTTGACCGGGTCGAGGATGACGCGGATCTCTCGATTGACGCCGCCGCTGCGCTCCACTCCGCCCATGCCGGGGATCGACAGCAGCTCCTTGGTCACCGTGTCGTCGATGTACCAGCTGAGCTGCTCGACGGTCATGTCGGTGGTGATCGCGGTGAAGTTCGCGATCTCGTTCTCGGTCGTGTCGACGCGGCCGATCTGGGGCTCGAGGATGCCGTCGGGCAGCTGCGAGCGGACCTGCGTCACCGCGTCGCGCAGATCGGCCACCGCGCGGTCGATATTGGCGCCGATCTTGAGCTGGATGGAGGTGCTGGTGCTGCCTTCGCGCACCTGGCTGCGGAGCTCATCCACGCCTTGGATGTTGCGCGCCGCCGCCTCGATCCGCTTGGTGACCTGCGTCTCCAGCTCGCTGGGTGAAGCGCCCGGCTGGCTGATCGACACATAGGCGACCGGGAAGTCGATATCGGGATCCTGGTTCACGTCCAGGCGCATGAAGCTGATGATCCCGGCGACGGTCAGCGCCAGGAACAGGACGATGGGAACGACCGGGTTACGGATCGCCCAGGCGGACATGTTGCGAAAGCCCATGGGTTCAGCTCGCCTTTTGCGCCGCGGCGGCCGCGGGGGTCTGCAGCAACGGTTTCACCTTCTGCCCAGGCGACAGGAAGGCGCCGGCGGCGACCACCACGCGCTCGGTGCCGTTCAGCCCCTCGACGATGGAGACGCCCTCGTCAGTCACGCCGCCGGTCTTGACCGGGCGCTTGACCGCGCGGTTCTGGCCGTCGACGATATAGACGTAGTTGCCAGTCCGGTCGGTCTGCACCGCCGTTTCCGGCAGCTGCGGCACGGTGCTCGCGCCGCCGACGATCGAGGCCGTGGCGAAGCCGCCGGGCTTGAGCGCCGGGTCGTACTTCAAGGCGATGCGCGCGATGCCCTGGCGGGTCTGCGGGTCGATCACGGGCGAGACCTGCCATACCGTGCCCGCGAACTTCGCCTGGGTGCCGACCGGGGTCACCGACGCGCGCACCCCCGCCCGCAAGCCGGCGAGATCGCCTTCGGACAAGGCCGCCCGCATCTCCATCTCGCCACCCTGCGCCATCCGGAACAGCACGCCCGAACCGGCGCTGACGATCTGGCCCGGCTCCACCTGGCGGGTCAGCACCAGCCCGGCGGCGGGGGCGCGGATGTCGAGCCGACTGGTGGCGGCGCGCTGCTGGCCGAGCTGCGCACGGGCGACGCGGACGCGCGCGGCGGCGGCATCGCGGTTGGCGGTCCGCGTCTCGATATCGGCGCGGCTGACGAAACCGTTGGCGACCAGTGCCTGGGCGCGGTTGAGCTGCGCCTGGGCGAGGTTGGCGTCCGCCTCGGCGACGCGGATCTGGGCGGCGAGGCTTTCGGCGGTCTGCGCCTGGACGCTGCGGTCGATGGTCGCGAGCACCTGGCCGGCGCCGACCCACTGGCCGGGCTCGACCAGCACGCGCGTCACCCGCCCGCCCTCGCCGGCGACGCCCACCGGCATTTCGCGGCGCGCGGCGAGTGAGCCGTTGGCGGAGATCAGCCGATCCACGGTCTGGCGGCCAGGTGCCACCACCGTCACCGGCGGCGCCTGCTCGGCGACCGGCCCGCGCGGCTTGTCCTCGCCGCCGCCGCGCCCGAAGATCACATATAACGCGGCGAGGATGGCGAGGACGCCCGCGACGACCGCGATCCGGCGGCGCCGCGACGGGCGCGGCTGCTCGCCCGGCAAAGCCAGCGGCTCTTTGTCGAACGATCCGGACTCGTAGTTCATGCCAGTCTCGTGTCCCCGTCGCGCCGAACTCCGCGACCCCTGTTGCGCCCGTGTATTAGAAGAATATAGCACCTGGCTCAAGCCCTCGCGAGCGAGCCCCGCCGTCATGCGCTTCAAGGGGGGTCGGAGACAAGCGCGCGGGCCGTTCAGCTACCGTTGCGATTGCGAAACGCAAGCGCAGCGTGACCGATGAGCAACAGGAGAAGTATGCGATGCGACCCACCCCCACCATGTTCGCGCTGGCGCTGCTGCCCGCCGCGGCCGTCGCGCAGACCGAGCCGAGCGTCGTGCCGATGGTGCAGGCGTCCGGCACCGTGCTCGATATCAGCGCGCAGGGGCGCGTGTCGCGCGTGCCTGACGTCGCGACGATCCGCGCCGGTGTCGTCACCCAGGCGCCGACCGCCGCCGCGGCGCTCGCCGACCAGGCGGCGCGCATGAGCCGCGTTCTGGCGGCGCTCCGGCGAGCCGGCGTCCAGCCGCGGGACATCGCCACCGCCAATGTCGGGCTCAGCCCGCAATATCGCTATGTCGAAAATCAGCCGCCGGCGATCACCGGCTATCAGGCGACCAATACCGTCGCGATCCGCTTCCGCGAGATCGCCAAGGCGGGCGGCATCCTCGATGCGCTGGTCGCGGCGGGGGCGAACCAAATCGACGGGCCAGAGCTGGCGATCGACCAACCCGACGCGGCGCTCGACGAGGCGCGCCTGGAGGCGGTGAAGACCGCCCGCGCGCGCGCCGAACTCTACGCCCGCGCCGCCGGGCTGCGAGTCCGTCGCATCGTTTCGATCGTCGAAGCGGGTGTCGACGCGGGCAGCCCACGACCACCGATCGCCTACGCCCGCATGGCCTCTGCTGACGCCAAGACCGAAGTGGTGGCCGGGGAACGTGACCTCGGCGTCACCGTGCAGGTCCGGTTCCTGCTCGATTGACGCGAAAAGGCCCGCGCCGGGATGCCGACGCGGGCCTCTGGGTTGAGGTCAGTCGATCAGCGGACGCGGCCGCGCCGCACCAAGTTGACGATCGCCAGCAGGATGATCGCGCCGAGCAGCGAGAAGATCCACGCGGTCGGGCTGGTCGGAAAGTCGTTGATCGAGCCCGACGTGCCAGGGGTCAGCAGCGCGCCGATGAACGCGCCGACGATGCCGACGATGATGTTGAGGAAGATGCCCTGCTGCGCATCCGTCTTCATGATGATGCTGGCGACCCAGCCAATGATGCCGCCGACGATCAGCCAGATGATGAAGCCCATTGCCTTGCCCTCCATGAACCCGGCCAAACGCGCCGGTGATGTTGGGCAAGACTCGCGACCGACGTTTCTTGTTCCGCGTTAACAACGATCAATCTAGGTTGCGGCTCAGTACTTGTGCTGGCGCTCGTACAACGACTTGTAGTGCTGGATGCGCGTCACGCGCAGCCCCGGCATGCCGGAGCGGTCGATCGCGCGCTGCCAGCCGGCGAACTCCTCCACCGTCAGGCTATAGCGTTCGCACACCTCGTCGACCGACAGCAGCCCGCCATTGACAGCCGCGACCACCTCCGCCTTGCGGCGCACCACCCAGCGGGTGGTCGACGGCGGCGGCAGCGTGTCGAGCGTCAGCGGCTCGCCGAGCGGCCCGATCACCTTGGCGGGGCGGATCTTCTGATTTTCCATCATTGATTTAGACCTCGGAGGGACTGGCCCCCATCCTTGTTCGTCAGGGGCGACCGATAACCCGGCCGCTTGAAGATCGGCTGAAACGCCACGGTAAACAGGGTCTTCATTCCTGCCTCCATCGGCAGATCGTCGCAGCCATCGGTCCGTTGAACGCACCATGGAGGGGCCGGAACAACAACGGGTCGGCCGCGACGGTCCAGCGCGCCTGCGCCTGGGCGGTCGGGCTCGCCGCCTGCCGCTCGGCGATGCCGACCATCAGCACCGCCAGGTCGTGCGGCAAGACCGTAACCTCGTAGGCGCGGTCGAAAGGGGCGAAATGCAGATCCAATGAGGTTCGCGAGTCCTTGGGAGAGCAGGGACCGTCGCGGTAGCCGCCACGTCATGAAGGCCGGGTAAAACCTGGATCAAGGTCTCGTGAACCTTCCCTAACGGTCAGAACGGGTTATCTGACCACGATGGACGGCGTGGATTTCCAGCTCGGCCCCGATCTTCAGGGCAAGCGCATCGTCGTCGCGATGTCCGGCGGGGTCGATTCGTCGGTGGTCGCCGCGTTGGCGGCGCGGACCGGGGCGGAGACGATTGGTGTGACCCTGCAGCTCTACGACCATGGCGAGGCCGTCGGCCGCGCCGGATCGTGCTGCGCCGGCCGTGACATCCGCGACGCGCGCGCGGTGTGCGACCGGCTGGGCATCGCGCATTATGTCTTCGATCACGAGTCGCGCTTTCGCGAGACGGTGATCGACCGCTTCGCCGACGAGTATCTCGCCGGCCGGACGCCGATCCCTTGCGTGCAGTGCAACATGGGACCGAAGTTCACCGACCTGTTCGGGCTGGCGCAGGAGCTCGGCGCCGACTGCCTGGCGACCGGCCATTACGTCCGCCGCGTCGAAGGCGCGGCCGGGCCGGAGCTGCACCGCGGCGCCGATCCCGCGCGCGACCAGAGCTATTTCCTGTTCGCCACCACGACCGCGCAGCTCAACTTTCTCCGCTTCCCGCTGGGCGGCCTGCCCAAGGCGCGGGTGCGCGAGATCGCGGCCGAACTGGGGCTGGGCGTGGCGGGTAAGGCGGACAGCCAGGACATCTGCTTCGTGCCCGACGGCGATTACGCCAGCCTGGTGCGCAAGCTGCGGCCCGACGCGGACACCGCCGGCTCGATCGTGGATTTGGAGGGCCGGACGCTCGGCGAGCACCCCGGGCTGATCCACTACACCGTCGGCCAGCGCCGCGGCCTGACGCTCGGCGGGGGCGGCGGCGAGCCGCTGTACGTCATCCGTCTGGAACCGGAGAGCCGGCGCGTCGTCGTCGGCCCGCGCCGCGCCCTCGCGGTCGACGCGGCCCGGCTTATAGATGTCAACCGACTCGGCAGCTGGGACGGACCGATCACCGCCAAGGTCCGCTCGCTGGCGAAGCCGGTGCCGGCGCGGGTGGAGGGCGACCTGCTGGTGTTCGACCAGCCCGAATACGGCGTCGCCCCCGGCCAGGCGGCGGTGCTCTACGCCGGCGACCGCGTGCTCGGCGGCGGCTGGATCGCGGAGACGGTGCCATCTGCCCTCCCGCTTGCGGCAGGGGGGCCGTCTTCTCCCCTCCCGCTTGCGGGAGGGGCACCTTCTTCTCCCCTCCCGCTTGCGGGAGGGGTTGGGGGAGGGGCTGTCACCAGCCCCGCCGCCTGCGAACAAGCCCTCCCCTAACCCCTTCCGCAAGCGGGACGGGAACTTACTTCACCTTCAGCGGCGTCCCCCGGAAATGCTCCGGCTGGCAGCCCAGCACCGGATCATAGGTCGCGGTGCGGCTGGCGATCAGCGGCACATAGGCGCGCACGCTCTTGCGGGCTGCGTCCTCCTCCAGCCGGATCGGCTCCATCCCCGCCTCGAAGTCGCTGCGGCACTGGTCGAGCGGCCGGTTGCCGATGAACCGGCACCCGCACGCGACCCGCGCCGCATAGCCGACGCCCAGCTGCAGCTGCGGCGTAATCGCGCGGACGTACAGCCATGCGCCGAGCACCGCGGCGAGCAGGAGCGCGGCGAGCGCGAAGAGGACGTTACGTCTTGCCAGCATGGCCGCGCATCGTATCGTACCGCCGATGCCGCGCAAGCTCGCCCTCGCCCTCGCCGCCGTCCTGCCGCTGCTGCTCGGCACCAGCGACGACATGACCTTTCGTCAGCTCGGCGAAGTCTACCATCTGCGGCCCTGCCCCCGCGCTGACCTGGGGCTTGGCGGCAATCTGACCGGCCCCGAGGCGGTCGGTTCCCTTTTCCGGGACCGTCCGGAGACGCGCGCGGTGCTGATCCTCGCCGACGGCTGTCCCGCGCTCAAGGCCTATGCGCCGGGCTATTCCGACCGCACCCGCTTTATCAGCTGGTCGATGGCCAAAACGGTCACCGCCATGCTGGTCGGCGCGCTCGTCAGCGACGGCCGGCTGCAGCTCGACGCGCCCGCGCCGATCGCGGAGTGGCGGGGGACGCCCAAGGCGGCGATCACGCTGCGCCAGCTCCTCCAGATGCGCTCGGGCCTGCGTCATGTCGAGGTCGGCGATCCGGTCGAGAACTCGGACACCAACCAGGCATTGTTCGTCCACGGCAGCGACGCGATGGCCGCCTATGCGATCGCGCAGCCGCTCGAGGTGCGGCCGGGCGAAACGTTCAAATACAGCTCGCTCACCACGGTCATCCTGGCGGAGATCGTCGCGCGCACGCTCACGCCGTCGCGCGACCCCCGCGTGCGTGCGCAAGCCTATAAGCAGTTCGCTGAAACGCGGCTGTTCGGTCCTGCCGGGGTGACCAGCGCGGTGCTCGAGTTCGACGGCGCGGGAACGCAGATCGGCGGTTCGCTGATGTACATGACCCTCGGCGACTGGGGCCGGCTGGGCATGCTGCTGCTCGACGGCCGCAGCCGCGACGGCCGGCCGGTGATCGCGCCCGACTGGCTCGCCTTCATGAAGGCGCCGTCCCCCAACCCGGAATATGGCGCGCAGACCTGGCTCAACCGCGCCGGCGACCCGTCGCCGACGCTGTTCCCCGGCACCGGTCCGGCGAGCGCGGTGTCGATGGTCGGCCATCTCGGCCAATACGTCATCGCCAGCCCGGACAGCGGCCCGGGCCGCGGTGTGGTCGTGGTGCGGCTGGGACACACGCCGGACGGCGACCGTGGGCCGCTGGTGCGGACGCTGGGCGAGGTGGTTGCGGGGTTCGACAGGTGATGAAATCCTCCCCGTTCACGGGGAGGTGGCAGCCGCCTTGGCGGCTGACGGAGGGGGCTCTCCTCTAAGGAAATCGCTCGTGGCTTGCCCCCGCCACCACTCGCCCAATCGGGCGAGCGGTCCCCCTCACCGTAAACGGGGAGGATCAGGGCAGCAGGAACGTCCCCTCGATCACCGTCACGCAACCGCCGCCCAGCACCACGCGGTCCGCTTGGAGCGAACAGGTCAGTCGGCCGCCTCGTGCGCTCGCCTGAAACGCGGTGAAGCGGTCACGCCCGAGCCGCTCGGCCCAATAGGGCACGCTTACCGCATGGGCGGAGCCGGTCACCGGATCCTCGTCGATCCCCGCGCCGGGCGCGAAGACCCGGCTGACGATGTCGGTCCCTTCGCCGGGCGCGGTGACGATCGTCAGCACGTCGGGCTCGGCGTTGGCGCCCGCCGCCGGATCGGCGCCGGACAGCCGCCCCAGCGCGCGGAAGTCGGGGTCGAGGCCGCGCACCACGCCCTCGTCCTCGACCACGATCAGCGCATAGCGATGCGGGTGCCACAGCGTCGCGACCGCACCGTCCAGCCCCAGCGCGGCGACGATCACCGGCAGGGGCCGCGGCGTGGGCTTCCAGGCGGGCAGCGCCAGGGCATAGCCGGCATCCTGCCGCTCGACCGACAGGATGCCCGCCTTGCGCGTCCGGAACCGGACGCCGGAGCGGGTGGCGTCCTGCTCCGAGGACAGCACGAAATGCCCGCTGGCCAGCGTCGCGTGGCCGCACAGCACGACTTCGTTGGTCGGCGTGAACCAACGCAGCTCGAAGTCCGCCACATCGCTCTCGTCCGGGACCAGAAAGGCGGTCTCGCTGAGGTTGTTCTCCGCCGCGATCGCCTGAAGGATGTCGTCCGCCAGCCATGCCGACAGCGGCATCACCGCCGCCGGGTTGCCCGTGAACGGCGCGTCGGCGAACGCGTCGATTTGCGCGAACGGAATTCTCATATGCGCCCTTCGCTCCCAAGGCGCATCAGATGCGCTTGCCGAACCAATGCGGGGTGACGTCGGCCTCCACGAGCGGATTGTCGGTGTCGACATGGCCTTCGGGGTCGAGGTGGATCAGGACCTCGACCTTGGGAAAGGCGCGCTTCAACGCCGCCTCGACATCCTCGACGATCTCATGCGCGTCATGGACCGTCAGCTGGCGGGACACCTCCATGTGGAATTGCGCAAAGTCCAGCGAACCGGAACGGCGGGTGCGGAAATCGTGGATACCGCGCAGGCCGGGCTGCCGCGCCGCGACGTCGAGAAAGGCGGCGCGCTGTGCCTCGGGCCATTCCTTGTCCATCAGCTGGTCGACCGCGTTGGACGACGCCCGGATCGCGCCCCAGGCGAGCCATAGTGCGATGGCGATACCGAACACCGGGTCCGCCCAGCGCCAGCCGAGGAACTGGTCGAGCGCCAGCGCCGCGATGACCGCGCCGTTGAGCAGGATGTCCGACTGATAGTGGACGTTGTCGGCCAGGATCGCGACCGATCCGGTGCGGCGGATGACCTGACGCTGATACCAGAGCAGCAGCCCGGTGGCGGCGATTGCGGCGATCGACACGCCGATCCCGAATTCCGCGTCCTGCGGCCGCGTCTCGGCGCCCAGTGCCCGCACCGCGCGCCAGCCGATCCCGACCGCCGAGGCGGTGATCAGCGCGACCTGGAACAGCGCCGCCAGCGCCTCCGCCTTGCCGTGGCCGAAGCGGTGGTCGTGGTCGGCGGGCTCGGCGGCGAGCTTGACGCCGTACAGCGTGACGAGGCTGGCGAGCAGGTCGAGGCCGGTGTCCGCCAGGCTGCCCAGCATCGCGATCGAGCCGGTCGCCCAGGCGGCATAGCCCTTGAGCACGAGCAGGAACACCGCCACCGCGACGCTCGCCAGCGCCGCGCGGATCGCGAGCGGTATGACGCGGCGGCGTTCGTCGCTAGTCATGTTCTGGGGTCACGGGAACAACAGTCCTTCGGTCCACCCTCCGCCCGAACGGGTGAAGAAGCGACGCTCATGTAGGCGGGCGGCGCGATCCTGCCAGAACTCGATGGTGCGGGGGGTGACACGGTAGCCGCCCCAGTGCGGTGGCCGCGGCACCGGCTGGCCCTCGAACCGTGCCGCGGCGTCCGCGACCCTTGCCTCGAACGTTTCGCGCGCATCGAGCGGCCGCGACTGATCCGACGCCCAGGCGCCGAGCTGCGAGTCGCGGCCGCGCGAGGCGAAATAGGCGTCGGACTCGGCATCGGTGGCGTGAGTCACCGGCCCCTCGATACGCACCTGCCGGCGCAGCGACTTCCAGTGGAACAGTAGCGCGGCCTGCGGGTTCGCCGCGAGCTCCGCCGCCTTGCGCCCCTCGCGGTTGGTGTAGAACACGAAGCCGTCGGCGCCGTGGCCCTTCAACAGCACCATCCGCACCGAAGGTCGCCCGTCCGCATCCGCGGTCGCCAGCGCCATCGCGTTGGGATCGTTGGGCTCGCTCGCCCGCGCTTCCGCGAACCAGGCATCGAACAGGGCGAAGGGGTCGGTCATTTCGCCCGAGCCTCTAGCGCATCTCGCCTGCGAACGGAACGAGTCCGCCCCCCGATGATTGAATCGCTTCTGAAACGACTGGGGCAACGAAAGGCTCGACGATGGCGGCGCGCGCGTACTGGCAGGGACAGATCCGGCTCGCGCTGGTCTCGATTCCGGTCGAGATCTATTCCGCGACCAAATCCGGCGCGCAGATCAGCTTCAAGCAGATCCACGAGCCGACCGGCAAGCCGATCCATTACGAGAAGGTGGTGACGGGCGTCGGCCCGATCGACGTGGACGAGATCGTCAAGGGCTATGAGGTGTCCAAGGGCGAATACGTTCTGCTCGACCAGGACGAGATCGACGCGGTCAAGCTCGAGTCGAAGAAGACGCTGGAGCTGACCCAGTTCGTCGACCAGTCCGAGATCGACGTGCTCTATTACGAGAAGCCGTATTTCGTCGTCCCCGCGGACGATCTGGCGGAAGAGGCGTTCATCGTCCTGCGCGAGGCGCTCAGGCGGTCGAAGAAGGTCGGGCTTGGCCAGCTGGCGATGCGCGGGCGCGAATATGTCGTCAGCCTGAAGCCGTGCGGGCGCGGCATGGTGCTGGAGACGCTGCGCTATGCCGACGAGGTCAACAAGGCGCAGAACTATTTCCGCGAGATCCCCGATGCGACGCCGGACCCCGAGCTGCTCGACCTCGCCAGCGCGCTGATCGACCGCAAGACCGCGGCTTTCGATCCGCAGGTGTTCCACGACCGCTATGTCGATGCGCTGAAGGCGCTGGTCGAGCGCAAGCGCAAGGCCCATGGCGAGAAGATCATCGAGGATGCCGACAAGCCCGGCGCCAAGTCCGGGAGCAACGTCGTCGACCTGATGGCCGCGCTCAAGAAGTCGATGGAAAAGAGCGGCGCGGCCAACGACACCGATCCGCCCGCCAAGAAGCCTGTCGCGAAGAAGCCGCCCGCGAAGAAGCCCGGCGCCAAACCTGCCCCGGCACCGGCCAAGAAGCCGGCGGCGAGGAAACGGGCGTGAGGCTCCCCTCCCTGAAAGGGAGGGGCTGGGGGTGGGTCCTGAGACTCAGGACGGTGCCGCCCGGCTTCCACCCACCCCCGACGCCTCCCTTCCAGGGAGGGGAGAATGGCTGACGATCTGCTCGCAAAATACAACGCCAAGCGCGACTTCGCGAAGACCGCGGAGCCCGCGGGCTCGCTGGCGCCGGGGCACGGCAACAGCTTCATGGTCCAGAAGCATGACGCGACGCGGCTGCACTGGGACTTCCGCCTCGAACTCGACGGTGTGCTCAAGAGCTGGGCCGTCACCCGAGGCCCCAGCCTCGACCCGGGCGAAAAGCGGCTGGCGGTCAGGACCGAGGACCATCCGCTCTCCTACGCGACCTTCGAGGGCACGATCCCCAAGGGCGAATATGGCGGCGGCACGGTGATGCTCTGGGATTGGGGAAGCTGGACGCCCGATCCGCGAAAGGACCCCAGGAAGACGATCGAGGAGGGCCACCTCCATTTCAGCGTCGACGGGCACCGGATGAAGGGCGAATGGATCATGTTCCGCATGAAGCCCAAGCCGGGCACGCGGAGCCGCGCCGAGAATTGGACGCTGAAGAAGGTCACCGACCAGCATGTCGGCGCCTCAATGGGGCTGACTGAGCGGTATCTCTCGTCGATCAAGACCGGCCGAACGATGCAGGAGATCGCCGCCGGCAAGAGCGCGAAAGAGCTGAAGGGCTGGCAGACGGATCCTAAAACTCCTCCCCGAGCTCGCTCGGGCAGGGGGACCACCCGCAGGGTGGTGGAGGGGCAAGCGGCGGAGCAAACCCCTCCACCGCGCTCAGCGCGGTCTCGACCAGCGTGTCGGTGCCGCCGGCGTGTTCGTCGTCGATCTTGC